>JBDVPM010000008.1:0-1390360 GCA_039968605.1 Alteripontixanthobacter sp. | reverse complement strand
CAAGTGATCGAGCAATTCGATTTCGATCCGCGTTCGCTGCGCGAAGACGAATCGATTGGCGGGGTGGACGGGCTGGCCCGGCGGCTGGCGGATGAGCGGTTTTCCGATCTCGGCATCGACCGCGACGAAATTGCCGAATTCCTCGGCGCGGCTCCGCAGGCTGCCGCCGCCTTCGCCCGGATGTTCGATAGCGGTGCCGGGCAGGGCGATGCCCGCGCCGGCCCGCTGGAGGAATCGCGCCGCGAGATAGAGCGCTGGCGCAATCACTTCGCCGATCTGGACCACGCGGCGGAGGAACTAGCCGACGAGCTGCGCCTGTCGCGCAACGATATCGGTGCCGCCCTGACCGAACGGCTGCGAGAGAGGCACCAGCTGGCGCTGCGCATCCTCCCGCAGGATGTGATGCCCGGTACGCTGCGCCGCCTCGATCTGCACGCCCGCCAGTTGCAATTGTCAGAAATGCTCGGCCCGGCCTCGCGCAATTTTCACGTCGCCTTGCAGATTGCCCAGATCGAACAGCGCGAGGCTATCGCCAATCTGGCGGCCGGGGCGCAATTTACCGAGGAGGCCGCGCGCAGCCTGTTCGAGCGGCATCTGGCGGGCTATTTCGCGGCGGCTCTGCTGATGCCTTACTCGCGCTTCATGCGGGCTTGCGAGGCGACCGGTTACGATTTGCCCGTGCTGATGCGGCGGTTCAATGTCGGCTTCGAGCAGCTGGCGCACCGGCTGACGACGCTGCAACGCGTCGGCCAGCGCGGGTTGCCGTTTTTCATGGCCCGGATCGACCGCGCCGGGCAGTTTTCCAAGCGGTTCGCGGGGGCGAGCGGCGCGACCCTGCTGGAAAGCGATACAAGTTGCCCGCTATGGGACATCCACCGCGCCTTCGAGCGGCCGGACGAGTTGATCGTCCAGCAGGTTCGGCTGGAGGATGCCGGGGCCGCCCCTGCGGACTGGCTGACCATCAGTTCTGCCGTGGAAGGCGGGGCTGGCGAGGCGCGCTTTGCTGTCGTGCTCGGCATCGAGACCCGGCTCTCCGCCGATTTGGCGCAGGCGCGCGGGCTGGACCTGTCGGGCAATGCAGCGCAGCCTATCGGACTTGGTTGCGCACGCTGCCATCGCGCGGATTGCCGCCAACGCTCGCTTCCCCCACGCGGCGCGGTGCTCGCTTTCGATGCGATCAGCCGCGGGGTCACGCCATTCGCATTCGGCAAGGAGTGAGATGAACGGCTGTTAACCAACAAAAGCAAGCCGCGCGGAACCGCGTTGCCGCGATGATAGTTTGGCCGTCATTATAAAGGATTTCTCATGACCGAAGAACGTATAACGAGAACCGAAACGCCCGATGGCAACGCCCATACCACTACCACCATCGTGCGCGACAATGAACGGTCCGGCGGCGGCGGCAAGGGCTGGGTGATGCTAGCTTTGCTCGCAGTCGTCGCGATTGCTGCCGTCCTGATCTTCTCGCAAATGAGCGGCGCGGAAGTCGCCAAGGACAATGCGGTTGCCGATGCAGCCGGTGAAGTCGGCGAAGCGGCAGGCCAGGTCGGCGATGCGGCGCAGGATGCCGCAGGCGAGCTGACCGGCGACGAATAAGGCGAAATTAACCGCTACACCCGGCGGTGGGCCGGGTTTAGGCGCTGCCTGTAAAGTTTACCGACATTTCATACATCGCGGTTAATCCGGGAGGCCAAGAGGGAGCCACCGAGCCACGACGCGATGTTCCGCCTGTTCAAACATTATATTCCCCACGCAGTGATGCTGCTGTGCCTGCTCGATCTCACTTTGCTGTTTGCAGCTGGCGAGATCGGGTGGCAGTTGCGCGCAAATCAGATCGGGATCGATCCCGGCCCGCTGTCGCAGCGCACCTTTCCTATGGCCGGGTTTGCCTTAGTCGTGTGGATCGCGATGCTTTCCGTGGGGGTATACGGGGCGCAGGCGCTGCGATCGATGCAATTTGCCGGGGCGCGGCTGCTGGTCGCAATCAGCCTCGGGATAATCGCCTTGTCGGTGATCGAGTTTTTCGCGCCGGGCGAGACGTTCTGGCGCTCCACCCTGATTTACGCGATGGCCTTGTCGATCCTGTTCCTGATCGCGAACCGGCTGTTGATCGGATCGCTCCTGGGTACGTCCGCTTTCCGTCGGCGAGTGATGGTGCTGGGCGCGGGCAATCGTGCGCAGCGGCTGCAGAAGTTGGGCGAGCGGCCCGAATCCGGTTTCGCCATCGTCAGCTTCATCGGCATGAACGAAGGCGAGCAGGTCGTGCTGGAAGCGATCCCGCGCGGGGCAATCCACGATCTGGGGCGCTTCGTCGATAATTTGGGTGTCAGCGAAGTGGTGCTGGCGCTGGAAGAACGCCGCAATGCGCTGCCACTGAAAGATCTACTGCGCATGAAGACCATGGGCGTGCACATCAACGATTTCTCCAGCTTCATGGAGCGCGAGACCGGGCGCGTCGATCTCGACAGCGTGGATCCCAGCTGGCTGATTTTCTCCGACGGGTTTTCCAGCGGGCGGATGGTTTCCAGCGTGGTGAAGCGGATATTCGATATCACCGCCAGCCTGCTGCTGCTGCTGCTGACAGCACCGATCATTCTGCTGTTTGCCATGCTGGTGAAGCTGGACAGCAAGGGACCGGCATTCTTCCGGCAGACCCGCGTGGGACTGTTCGGCCAGGATTTTCAGCTGATCAAGCTGCGTTCCATGCGCACCGATGCGGAAAAGGACGGGGCCAAATGGGCATCCGAAAACGATCCGCGCGTGACGCGGCTGGGCCGATTCATCCGCAAGGTTCGGCTCGACGAACTGCCGCAGCTGTGGACCGTACTGAAAGGCCAGATGAGCTTCGTCGGCCCGCGCCCCGAAGTGCCGCAATTCGTCGACGATCTGGATGACAAGCTAAAATATTATGCGGAACGGCACATGGTGAAACCGGGCATCACCGGTTGGGCACAGATCAACTATCCCTATGGCGCAAGCATCGAGGATTCGCGGCATAAGCTGGAATACGATCTCTATTACGCTAAGAATTACACCCCGTTCCTCGACCTGCTGATCCTGCTTCAAACGCTGCGCGTAATCCTGTGGCCGGAAGGCGCGCGCTGATCATGGGATGGCCAAGCGCCTTCTGGACCGTCACGGGTGCTGCGCTGCACATGGTGGGTGCGGTGGCCTGCCTGCTAGCGCTCGTCTGGCTGTGGCAGCGGGCCGACCGGACACGCCCCGATTTCCGCGCCAGCATGATCGCTCTGGGCCTGACCGCATTGTGGGGTGCGGTGGTCGTAGCATACGGCCCCGCCAGCCACGAGGCGGTGGTGGCGGAAATGGCCCGCAATCTGGGCTGGATCGCGGTAATCTATCGCCTGTTCGCGATGGACGGACGCGATCGCAGTCTTGGCCCGATCCGCCCCGTTATCGGTGCGCTGGCTTTGGTGGAGATGCTCCACGCGGCGCTGCTGCTGGCCGATTTGCGCCTGCCCGCTTCGCCCGAATTGAACGCAGCGATATTCCAGACCTACACCCTGTTCCGCATCCTGGTAGCGGTCGGCGCACTGATGCTGCTGCATAATCTGTGGCTGGGCGCGGGCGCCAGCACGCGGCAGGTACTGCTATGGAGCGGTGCCGCGTTGGCCGGGCTGTGGGCGTTCGACCTAAACCTCTATACCATCGGTTATCTCTCGGGCGAAATGCCGCAGGAACTGGCCGCGATGCGCGGGCTGGTATCTATGTTGATGGCGGTGGCGCTGGCGATTGGCGCGAATACAGCGCAGGCGAAATTGCGGCTGCGCCCTTCGCGCGTGGTCGCCTTTCGCACGTTGTCGCTGTTCATCATCGGGTCTTACCTGATCGCGATGGTGGGCATCGCGCAAGCTTTCACCATGCTGGGCGGCGATTTCGCCCGGCTGGCGCAAACCGGCTTTATCCTGGCGGCCATCGTCGCCGCTTTGCTGTGGCTACCATCGACAAAATTGCGCGGCTGGGCGCGGGTGACGCTGGCCAAGCACCTGTTCCAGCATCGCTACGATTACCGCGCAGAATGGATGCGCTTTACCCACACCATCGGCGAAACCGGCGAAGACACGCAGACGTTGCATCAAAGGGTTGTCAAAGTGGTTGCCGACATTACCGAAAGTGCGTCCGGCTTCTTGCTGCTGCCGGGCGATAATACCGGCGGCGAGCCGGCTGCGCGCTGGAATTGGGATGGCACGCTGCCCGTAGGTCAACCTGCTATCCCGCCTGAGCTTTCCCGGCTGCTGGAACAGCATAAGTTTATTGTCGATCTGGACGACGTTCGCACGGGGAGCGATCAGCATGGCGAGGGACGGCTGGTGCCGGACTGGCTGATTGCCAATGAAAGGGCTTGGGTGATCGTCCCGCTGCTTCATTTCGAACGTTTGATGGGCATCGTCGTGGTGGCGCGCCCGCCGGTAGCGCGGGCGCTCGACTGGGAAGATTTCGACCTGCTACGTATCGTCGGCCAACAGCTGGCCAGCTATCTGGCGGAGCAGGCGGGCGAACAGGCGTTGATGGAAGCGGCGCGGTTCGATGAATTCAACCGCCGAATCGCCTTCGTCATCCATGATATAAAGAATCTCGCCAGCCAGCTTTCGCTGCTGGCCGGCAATGCGGAACGTCATGCAGAGAAGCCCGAGTTTCGCGCCGATATGCTTGTTACCCTGCGCAACAGCGCCGACAAGCTGAACGCGCTGCTGTCCCGGCTGGCGCGGTACAACGCCAATCCGGCAGAGCGGCGCGAGGCCACCGATCTGCGCGACATCGGACAGCGCGTAATCGCCCGGTTCCAGGGCGCACACCGGATCGATCTGATCCGTTTCGACAGATGCGAGGTTTTGGCCGACCCCGAAGCGCTGGAACAATCGCTGGTCCATCTGGTCCAGAACGCGGTCGATGCGAGCGACGAATCCTCCCCCATCGCGCTGGAAATCTCCAGCGACGGTTTGCGAGGGATGGTCCAGGTGGTCGATTCCGGGTCCGGGATGAGCGCGCAATTTATTCGCGAAGATTTGTTTCGGCCATTCGTATCGACTCGCAATGGCGGCTTCGGCGTGGGCGCATTCGAAGCGCGCGAATTGATCCGGGCGATGGGCGGACAGCTCGATGTGGATTCGCGCCCCGGACTGGGCACGCGGTTCACAGTTACCCTGCCGATGGTCGATGCCGCGCAGCTGATCGCCGCATCGCAAAACCCAGACAAACAAGAGGTCGCATAGTGTCGCAATCGAAACCCGAAGCCTTGCCCAAGCTGCTGATCGTGGAAGACGATCCCGGTCTTAAGGCGCAGCTTAAATGGGCTTACGAAGATTTCGAGGTGATCATCGCCGGTGACCGCGAAAGCGCGCTGACTGCTTTGCGCAGCGAGGAGCCCGCAGTGGTCACGCTGGACCTTGGCCTGCCGCCCGACCCCGACGGGGTGAGCGAGGGTTTCGCCGTGCTCGATGCGATCATGGAGTTGAAACCGGACACCAAGGTGATCGTTGCGACAGGGCACGAGGCCCGCGAAAGCGCGCTGACCGCGATCGAGCGCGGGGCGTATGATTTCTACCGCAAGCCGATCGATATCGAGGCGCTGGGGCTGATCGTCCACCGCGCCTTCGGCCTTCACCGGATCGAGGCGGAAAACCGCCGATTGGCCGCACAGGCAGGCGACGATCGCAAGGTGTTGGGCAAGCTGATCACCAACGCCCCCGAAATGGTCAAGGTCGCGCGCACGATCGAGCGGGTGGCGCGCACCAATGCCTCGGTCATGTTGCTGGGCGCGAGCGGCACGGGCAAGGAATTGCTCGCCCGCGGCCTGCACGATGCCAGCGAGCGCAAGGACGGCGCGTTCGTCGCGATCAACTGCGCGGCGATTCCGGAAAACCTGCTGGAAAGCGAGCTGTTCGGCCATGAAAAGGGTGCTTTCACCGGCGCGGTGAAGACCACCGAGGGCAAGATCGAGCTCGCGCAAGGCGGCACTCTGTTCCTGGACGAGGTGGGCGACATCCCGCTGCCCTTGCAGGTCAAGTTGCTGCGGTTCCTGCAGGAACGCACGATCGAGCGGATCGGCGGGCGCAAGCCCATCGCGGTCGATACGCGGATCGTCTGCGCCACTCATCAGGATGTCGAGGCAATGGCGGGCGAGGGTACGTTCCGCGAGGATCTGTTCTACCGCCTGGCCGAAATCGTCATCAAGATACCCACTCTGGCAGAGCGGGCGGGCGATCCTGCCTTGCTGGCAAAATATTTCCTCGGCCGCTTTGCGCGCGAGATGAACCCGCAGGTCAAGGGCTTCGCCCCCGACGCGCTGGCCGCGATCGATATGCATGAATGGCCGGGCAATGTTCGCGAGCTGGAGAACCGGGTCAAGCGCGCCGTGATCATGGCGGACGCCCGCCTGATCAGTGCCGAAGACCTCGACCTGCAAAATGGCGAGGACGAGGATGCCAGCGCGCTCAACCTGAAATCGGCACGCGAGGAATCCGATCGCAAGCTGATCCGCCATGCGCTGGCGCGCAGCGAAGGCAATATTTCGGGAACCGCGCGGATGCTCGGGATCAGCCGCCCGACGCTTTACGACCTGCTCAAGCAGTATGATTTGCAGGCTTAGCCTTACCGCCCCGCTGACGCTAATCCTGGCGGCATGTAGCGCCGAGGTGGATGAGCTGCCGCCGCTGGAACAGGCGCATGCCGCATTGCAGCGGGGCGATGGATATTCTGCAGAAGTGCGCCTGCGCGAGATGCTGGATACAGGCACGCCGCCGGCCGAGCTGGCAGCCTATCTGGGCAAGGCTGAACTGCAGCAGGGCAATTTGCCCGAGGCACGCCAATGGTTGCAATCCGGCGACTTCAGCGAGGCGACGCGGGGCCTGGGCTTCCACACGCTGGGCCGGGTGGAAATGGCCGATGGTAATTTGCCCGCGGCCGGGCTGGCCTTTGACCGAGCGTACGAGTTCATCCCCGACGATCCCGGCCTGTGGGTGGATATCGGGCGGCTGCGTTATCGCGGCGGTGCACAGACGGAGGCGATCGAGGCCAGTATCCGCGCCGCCGAATTAGGCCCGCAGCATCCGCGCGCATTGCAATTCCGCGCCCAGCTGGTGCGCGATTCGCGCGGGCTGCGCGAAGCGCTGGAGTGGTTCGAGCGCGCTGTCGCTGCCACTCCGGACGATCCGGAACTGCTCGCCGATTACGCCGCCACGCTGGGCGAGTTGGGCCGCGCCCGCGAGATGCTGGAGATCGTCCGCCGTATCGCGGTGATCGACCCGGCCAATCGCCAAATGCTCTATTTGCAAGCCGTGCTGGCCGCGCGCGCAGGCGATTGGTCGCTCGCTCAAACGCTGCTCACCAGAAGCGGGCATGTGGAACGCGGCATCCCAGCGGCATTGCTGCTGTCGGGCATTGTCGACCTCGAAAACGGCAATGCTGCATCCGCCGCGCAGGCTTTCGGCAGGCTGGAAGCGATGCAGCCGGAAAACCGCCGGGTGCGGCTGTTGCTCGCCCGTTCGCTGGACCAGGCAGGCAATCATGCGGAGCTGCTTGCCCGCTTTCGCCCCGATGCCGAATTGCCGAACGCCTCGCCCTATTTGTTGACGCTGGTTGGCCGCGCTTACGAAGCGCAGGGTCAGCGTGAGGAGGCCGCGCAGTTCCTCGACCGCGCGGCGCAAGCACGCTCGGGCAATCTGGTCGCGCTGCGCGGCAATATGGCGCTCGGCGTGCTGCGGAACCGCGGTGAGCTGGCCCCCGGGGAGACGCTGGCGCTGGTGCGCGATTTGATCGTATCGGGCGAACGCGCTGAGGCGGCGCGGCGGGCCGACGCCTTCCTGCGCGATCATCCGGGATCCGCCGATGCGATGGCGCTTGCAGGCGATGCGCTGCTGGCGAATTACCGGATCGACGCGGCGCTGGCGCACTATCGCAAATCGGCGGATATCAGGCTGCCCTGGCCGCTCGCCAGGAAAATGATCTACGCACTGAACTCCGCACAGCGGCCATCCGATGCGCGCAATTTGCTGGAACGGCATCTGGCCGGCGATCCGTTCAACGCTGAAGCGGCGAACCTGCTGGCACGGGCGGAGTTCGATGCCGGCCGGTTCGCGCGCGCGGCCATATTGGCAGATCATGCGATAGAAATCGGCGGCGGCCGCGATCCCTATCTGCTGGCGCTGCGTGCGCAGGTCGCCCTGCGCGGCGGTGAGACTGGCTCTGAGACTGGCTCTAACACTGGGGCCGAGACTTTCGCGCGCCGCGCACGCTCGCTCCAACCGCTGAACCGCGCGGCCAATGACACGCTGGCCTTGGTATTGGCGCAGCAGCAAGCGGCGAAAGATCCGGCCACGCGCTAGACTGCGTCAGCCCTTCGGCTGGTAGGTCTGCTCTTGGCCCGGAAAGGTGCGCGCACGCACTTCCTCGGCATAGCGTTTTACACTGCCCTCGATTTGCTGGGCGATGTCGTCATATTTCTTCACGAAACGCGGCACGCGTTCGAACATTCCGAGCATATCGTCGGTCACCAGTACTTGCCCGTCGCACTGCGCCGATGCGCCGATGCCAATGGTGGGGCAGGAAATCGCTTCCGTGACGGAGATGGCGATGGGTTCGACCACCCCTTCCACCACGACCGCAAATGCGCCAGCTTCGTCCAGAGCCCTGGCATCGGAGACGATCTTGTCCGCCTCGGCATCGCTGCGCCCGCGCGCCATATATCCGCCCAGCACATTCACCGCTTGGGGGGTCAGCCCGACATGGCCCATCACCGGAATGCCGCGCTGGCTCAGGAACGCAGCGGTTTCGGCCATCGCTTCGCCGCCCTCCAGCTTGACCGCCGCCGCGCCGCTGGCCTTGAGCAGCATGGCCGCGCTTTCGAAAGCCTGCTGCGGCGATGCTTCGTAGGAACCGAAAGGCATATCGACCACCACCACCGGATGATACGATCCGCGCACCACCGCAGCGGCGTGGTTGGCCATCATGTCCAGCGTGACGGGGATGGTGGAGGGCAGGCCGTAAATCACCTGCCCGAGCGAATCCCCCACCAATAGCAGGTCGCAATGCGCATCGAGCAGCTGGGCTTGGCGTGCAGTATAGGCAGTCAGCATCACCAGCGGTTCTTCGGTCGTGCCATCGACCTTGCGCGCGCGGATGCGCGGGACGGTCAGCCGCTTCATCGGTTGCGGGGTGGGATTGGCGCGGCTGGTGCTCGTATCGAGCTGAAAAGTGGTGGACATGATCACGCCTCTAGCAAATCCGCCCCTCGACGCGAACGACATTTCATTGCAAAGACATGCGCGCAATAAGAATGACAGGCCCCCTGCGGGCCAAGGACGGGGATTTACAGATGGTTGCAGTACCTCAGCAGACTGGCGAGCAAGGCTGGTCGAGCCGCACGGCTTTCATCCTGGCCGCGGTTGGCGCGGCGGTAGGGCTGGGCAATATCTGGCGCTTTCCGACGCTGGCGGGCGAGAATGGCGGCGGTGCCTTCGTGATCGTCTATCTCGGCTGCGTCCTGCTGATCGGCCTGCCGTTGATGCTGAGCGAATTCGTGGTCGGCCGCGCGGGCAAATCCGACGCGGTGGGCTCGGTAATCAATGTCGCCGAACAATCCGGTATCAGCCGCAAATGGAGCCTGTTCGGCGGGCTCGAAATCCTCGCGGGCTTCCTGATCCTGTCCTTCTATTCGGTCGTGGCGGGCTGGGTGCTCTATTATGTGTGGGTCTCGGGCGGCGATTTCCTGGCGAACCTGCTCGACGGCAACGCGTTCGGCTCGGCCTTTCCGGGCATGGCGCAGGCGGATGTTTCGGGGATGATGGGCGGGCTGTTTGCCAGCCCCGGATTGCTGATCTTCATCCACGCATTGTTTATGCTCGCGACCATCGCGATCGTGGCCAACGGGGTGCATAACGGGATCGAGAAGGCCGCGACGTGGCTCATGCCGGCATTCTTCATTCTGCTGGTCGGGATCACGATCTACGGCGCATTCACCGGCGATTTTGCCGAAGCGCTGGCATTCCTGTTCACCCCGGACTTCTCCAAGCTGAGCTTCCCCGTCGTCAACGAGGCGCTGGGCCAGGCATTCTTCTCGCTTTCACTGAGCGCGGGCGGACTGATCACCTATGGTGCCTATGTCGGGCGCGATGTGAACCTGGCCCCGACTGCGGCGACGATCAGCCTGACCGATACGGGCGTGGCGCTGTTGGCGGGCCTGATGATCTTCCCGATCGTGTTCGCGGTGGGCCTCGATCCCTCCGCCGGTCCGGCGCTTATCTTCCAGTCGCTGCCGGTTGCTTTCCAGACCATGCCGGCCGGATCGCTGATCGGGTTCCTGTTCTTCATCCTGATCTTCTTCGCGGCGCTGACCAGCTCGATCTCCTTGCTCGAAGGGCCGACTGCCTGGGCGATGGACCGCTTTGGACTTACCCGTCCGAAAGCCGCCATCACGATCGGCTTCATCGCCTTCCTGATCGGTGTGATCTGCGCATTGGGCTACAACGTGCTGTCCGATGTGCGCCCGCTGTGGTTCTGGAGCATCTTCGAGGATACCGACATTCTCGATACGCTGGACGGTGTGACCGGCAAGATCATGCTGCCGCTGGCCGGGCTGCTGCTCGCCATTTTCGTGGGCTGGAAAGCGGACCGCAATCTGGTGATGCGCGAAACGGGCCTGTCCAGCGGGATGTTCGCGCTGTGGCGCTTCCTGGTGGCATGGGTCGCGCCGATCGCGGTGTTCCTGATCCTGCTGTTCGGCCTGTTCCCCGGCCTGCTGGAAAGTGCGGCACAGGGCAGTTCCGCGGTATGACCCGGCTCAAGCCATAAGCAAAAAGGGCCGCCCTCTTACGAGAGCGGCCCTTTTTTGTTGTTCGGTTGGTTCGGGGTTAGAGCGCCGTTTCGACGTGCTCGTCCTTCGCCTCGTCACGGACATCCTTGCCCAGGAACATCTTGGCAGTCGTCATCATGCCCAGATCGCTGTTCCAGATCTCCGCGCTGCCGAGGTCCATGCGCAGCATCAGCAGATTGGGATCGTCCTTGCCGCCGGGGAACCATGCCTCGACGATGTTGCTCCACTGCTTCTCCAGCCGCTCGCGGCTGGTTTCTTCGGTCAGATTTCCCTGGAACCGGGCGAAGATTTCATGGTCGTCGCCCGCGAATGTCGCGGTCGCTGCGCCCATCTTGGCCAGATGATGATCCTTGGTGGTGAAGAACCAGATTTCGCTATCGGCGTCCTTGTCCAGCTGCGCAGTCATCACCACGGCCTCTTGCGGATTGTCGTCGCGGGCCAGGAACAGGAACGGCGAATCTGCCAGTGCGCGCCAGAACTTTTCCTTCAGCTCGTCCGCTTTGCCTTCTTTGTAATTCATCGCATTCTCCATTGTCCGGGTTTGTTCGCTCAACGGGGCATTGGCGCGTTTTGTTCCGAAACCGGTGCTGGCAGGTTGGCAAAAGGCCCGGCTCGCGCTGGGGCGAACCGGGCCTTGCCGATGCCGGGATTTGGGCGAGGGATCAGTCGCCCGGTGCGACGACCAGGCGGTTATTGCGCGGCTGCAGCGAACGGGCGGAGAAACCGAGCGCCTGTTCGAAGGCCGCAATCTGGTCGGAGCTGGCTTCCAGAACCTCGTCCACCACATGCCAGTTCACATTTTCACTGCAAGGCGGCGTCGTCAGCGAGCCCTGGTAGCGATAAACCTCAAGGTCGTCGGGCACCATGTCGCTGAAATCCAGCGTCAGCTTACTGCCGCTACCGCTCGCCATCGCGTCGATGATTGCCTGCAGGGCCGGGTTCGGCTCACCCTCCTGGAATTTCATGCCGAGCACGCCCAACACGCCGTCACCCGTCGCATGAACGAAATGTGCAGCGAGCGGATAGCGTTGCCCGTTCACCTCGTGCTCGCTGGGCGTGTGGAAATGTACCTGGATGAAGTTGAACAGCATATCGCCGGAGATCATGCCCATGCCTGCGGGTGCGTCGACCTGAACCTTGTGCGTGCCCAGTTTGAGCGTGCCTTCACCCATGCCGTAGCTCGCCGCAATCTCGATATCGCCGAATGCGTTGGCATCGGACAGGTCGATCGGCGATTGCATCGCGCCTTTGCCGCACGGGGCGTAGTCAGTGTTGGCATCGGCCCAGCGTTCGGCGCTGGAACCATCGGCATAGGTCCAGTCCAGTTCGCTTTGTGCAGAAGCTACAATGGGAGTTAGCGCGAGTGCAGCGCTGGCTAGCAGGGCGGGAATGGTCTTGATCATTTCGTTTCTCCGGTTCCGGTGCCTCGACCATGCGAGGCGGTCTGTTTTTACGGCCGGGACGAGATGCTGATAATGTGCATGCGGGCCCGGTCGCTACGTCCGACATCACGAACATGATCGTTCGCCAGAGGGGCCCGGTACGCAGCCTTTATACGTTTCACATTTGTCGGAGTTCCCCGCGCAGAACCCAACAAATATTGACTCGCAATTCCGAATGGAGAACATATAAAGAACTTATGGGCGCGCAAACCACAATCGAGAAGCTGGAAATCCTTGCGGATGCGGCGAAATATGATGCTTCCTGCGCATCGTCGGGCACGTCGAAACGCAGCTCGTTGGGCAAGGGCGGCGGCATCGGTTCGACCGAGGGAATGGGTATCTGTCACGCCTATGCTCCCGATGGGCGCTGCATTTCGCTGCTCAAGGTACTGCTGACCAATCACTGCATTTTCGATTGCCATTATTGTATCAACCGAAAGAGCAGCAATGTCCGCCGCGCGCGCTTCACCCCGCAGGAAGTCGCCGATCTGACGCTGAGTTTCTATCGCCGTAATTACATCGAGGGTCTGTTCCTGTCCTCGGGCATCATCAAGAGCTCCAACCACACGATGGAGCAATTGGTGGAAACCGCGCGTATCCTGCGCGAGGAGCATGAGTTTCGCGGCTACATCCACCTCAAGACCATTCCCGAAGCCGATCCTCAGCTGGTTCATCTGGCGGGCCTGTATGCCGACCGCGTTTCGATCAATGTCGAGCTGCCGACCGATGCCGGGCTGACGAGGCTCGCTCCGGACAAGGATGCGAAACAAATCGAGGGCGCGATGAAGGGGGTCAAGGCCTCCATTCGGCAGGCGAAGGATGAGAAAAAGCGGTTCAAGCACGCCCCTCGCTTCGCCCCTGCGGGGCAATCGACGCAGATGATTGTCGGTGCGGACAAGGCGAGCGATGCCGATATCGTGGGCAAGGCGAGCCGGCTGTATGACGGGTTCGGCCTTCGCCGGGTGTATTATTCCGCTTTCTCCCCGATCCCCGATGCGAGCGCGGTGCTGCCGCTCAAGCGGCCCCCGCTGATCCGCGAGCACCGGTTGTACCAGTCCGATTGGTTGATGCGGTTCTACGGCTACCGCGCGTCCGAAGTGATGCAGGCGACCGACGATGACGGGAATCTTCCGCTCGATATCGATCCCAAGCTTGCCTGGGCGCTCAAGTTTCGCGGACAGTTTCCGCTCGACGTGAATCGTGCGTCGAAAGAGGAATTGCTGCGCGTTCCCGGTTTGGGCGTGAAAGCGGTCGGGCAAATCCTCGCATCGCGGCGACATCGTACTTTGCGGCTGGACGACGTGGCGAAGCTGACCGTGTCGATCGCCAAGGTTCGGCCTTTCATCTGCACCGCCGATTGGCGGCCGCTTACTCTGACCGACCGGGCCGATCTTCGCGCGCTTCTCGCGCCCAGGCAGGAGCAACTGGAACTGTTCGCAGCGTGATGGCCAGCGCCCAACCTGCGGACCAAACGCATTACGCGGTAAAGCTGGACGCGCCGGATGATTTTGCGGCGTGGCGCGATGCGGCGCGGGTGCTGGTGCAAGCCGGTATCGCGCCCGACCGGGTGAGCTGGACCGAACCGGGCGGATCGGACGATCTGTTCGCTGAAGGGGCCCGCGCTCTCCCTCAGCCTCCCGCCAATGCGCCAACTCCGCGCGTAAACAAGCGGTTCCTCTCGCTGGCGAAGAATGCGGCACTTCATTCCGACCCTCGGCGGTTCGCGCTGCTCTACCGGCTGCTCTGGCGGTTGCAGCAGAACCCGCGGATGATGGAGGACAAAGCGGACGACGATGTTCGCCGGCTGACGGAACTCGACAAATCGGTCCGGCGCGACAGCCACAAGATGCACGCTTTCGTGCGTTTTCGCGAGGTCGAAGATGCAGCGGGTGAGGCGCATTACGTCGCGTGGTTCGAACCCGATCACCATATCGTTCGCGCCAATGCGGGTTTCTTTATGCGGCGTTTCGCCAATATGAAATGGTCGATCCTGACACCGCGCGGCTCGCTGCACTGGGACGGTGAAACCATGCGCGAAGGCCCGCCTGCCCAGCGCGGCGATGCGCCCGAGGGCGATCCGGTCGAAGACCTCTGGCGCAAATATTATGCATCCATTTTCAATCCGGCACGTTTGAAAGTCGGGGCGATGCTGTCCGAAATGCCGAAGAAATACTGGAAGAACCTGCCCGAAGCATCGCTGATCCCCGAATTGGTGGCAGGTGCGCAGACGCGGGAAGCGCAGATGGTCGATGCTGGAGGACAGAACTTTGCAGAACGTCCCGATACGCTCGCCGCAATCGACAAGGCGATCCATAGCTGCCGCAATTGTCCGATCGGTGAAATGGCGAATGAAGCGGTGATGGGTGAAGGGCCGCAGGATGCCGCGCTGATGATCGTCGGCGAGCAACCGGGCGATCAGGAGGATCGGCTGGGCAGACCCTTTGTCGGGCCTGCCGGCCAATTGCTCGACCGGCATATGGAGCTTGCCGGCATTGCGCGCAGCACCGCCTATGTCACCAATGCGGTCAAGCATTTCAAATTCGCCCAGCGCGGCAAGCGGCGTATCCACCAATCGCCCACAGCCAAGGAAATCGATACCTGTCGCTGGTGGATGGAAAGCGAACGCGCCATCGTGAAGCCGAAGCTGGTGCTGGCGCTGGGGGCCAGTGCGGCGCGCGCGATGCTCGGCAAGACGGTGAGCATCACGAAGGCACGGGGGGAGCCGATCCCGCTCGACGATGGTAGCGAATTGTGGATCACCGCCCACCCGTCCTATCTGCTCAGGCTGGATGGCGACGCGCGCTTGAAACAGGAAAAGCTGTTCGACGCGGACCTAGCCGCCGTGCAAGAACGCTTGCAGGAACTGATACCGTGATGCTGCAAACCGCTTGAAAATTCGATGGCCTTCGCCGCCGCGTGCGGTCTGGGATCGGCGTGTGCTGCTGTGGCTGATCGTGGCGGGCATTGCGATTGCCGCGCGCGCCTGGCTGGCAGACCATCCGCAGCACAATCCCTGGGCACCGCTCGATCTGCGCGATCCGCCGGGCTGGGCGACTGCGCAGAAGCTGGCCAGTTTGCGCGGCGATCCGCAGGAATGCCGGGCGGTGCTGGAACGTAGTGCGGTCAGCTTTACGGCGTTGGACGAAGCGGGAGAGGGCGCCTGCCACCGCCCGGATCGCACCGTGCTGGGCGAGTATCCGTTCAGCCCGGCATCGCCGCCGACCACTTGCCCCGTCGCCGCAGGGTTGACCCTGTGGCTAACGCGCGAGGTTCAGCCGGCCGCACGCGAAATTCTCGGCTCTCCTGTCAACGAAATCCAGCATTACGGCGCGTTCTCCTGCCGCCGGATCTATGGCGGGCAGACCGGCCGCTGGAGCGAGCATGCCACGGGCAATGCGATCGATATCGCCTCTTTCACACTGGAAGACGGACGGCGCATTTCCGTTCAAGACGACTGGCAGGGCGAGGATGAGAGCGCAGCCTTTCTGCGCGCGGTTCGCGGCGGTGCCTGCGACATTTTCGGCACCGTTCTATCGCCGGACTACAACGCCGCCCATGCCGATCATTTCCACTTCGACCAGGCGGCGCGCGGGTTTGGCGGGGTCTGCCGCTGAGGCTTTAAAGCGCTTCCAGCGAATAGCCGGCGCTGCGCACCGTGCGGATTGGATCCTTCGCTCCATCGACCGCGATGGCCTTGCGCAGGCGGCGAATATGGACATCGACCGTGCGCAGTTCGATATCGCTTTCCGTGCCCCACGCACCGTCCAGCAATTGTCCGCGGCTGAACACCCGTCCGGGGCTTTCCATGAACACCTTGAGCAGGCGATACTCGGTCGGTCCGAGGTGCAGCGACTGGCCGCTGCGTTCGACCCTGTGCGCCACCGGGTCCAGCGCCAGGTCGCCAACGGTAATCGTCTCACCCGCCAATACCGGACGGATGCGCCGCATTACCGCGCCCACGCGCGCGATCAGCTCGCGAGGGCTGAAGGGTTTGGTGAGGTAATCGTCCGCGCCGGTATCAAGCCCGCGAATCCGGTCGTCCTCCGCCTCTCGCGCAGTCAGCATGATGATCGGCACATGCGCGGTGCTTTCCTCGCGCCGAAGGCGGCGGCACACTTCGATGCCGCTGGTACCCTCGATCATCCAGTCGAGGATGACGAGATCGGGCACGTCCTCGCGCGCCAGTTCCAGCGCTTCGTCCCCGTCGGCGGTGGTGCGGACAGCGTATCCCTCGCTCTGGAATCGGAATTCCAGCAATTCGGCCAGAGCCGGATCATCCTCGACGAGCAGGAGTTTCGCTTGTGACATGGCATCCTTCTCCGCCCCGGATGTTACACCATAGTGACAGCCATGTGTCGGCTCATATTTCGGGCGCTACATCGCGTTTGCAAGCTGGTCAGTCGTCATGGTCGGGTGGGTAATCGCCGGTTGCCGCGTAATGGACCATTTCCGCAACATTGGTCGCATGGTCGCCGACCCGCTCGATATTGCGCGCGACAAACAGGATCTGCGCGGCACTCGAAATGGTGGCAGGGTTCTCCATCATATAGCTGACGACATTGCGGAATATCGAATTGTAAAAGGCATCGACCTTGGCATCGGTGGCGATCACCTCGCGCGCCAGCACTGGATCGCGCGCAGCGTAGGCGGTCAGCACATCGTGGACCATCTCGGCAGCGATTTCGCCCATTGCGGGCAGCAGGGCGAGCGGTTCGAATTTCTTGCGCGCCTCGATCATGCCGACGCGTTTGGCGATGTTTTTCGAATAATCGCCGATCCGCTCTACCACCCCGGCGATCTTCAGCGCGGCGATCACTTCGCGCAGATCGTCCGCCATTGGTGCGCGCAGGGCGATGATTCGAACCGCCAGCCGGTCCACTTCCATCTCCAGCGCATCGATTTTCTTGTCGCGCTTGATCACCCGCTTGGCGAGTTCCTCGTCGCCCTTGGTCATCGCTTCAAGAGCTTCCTGGATCGACACTTCGGCAAGCCCGCCCATCTCCGCGATCAGGCCGCGCAGCCGGGTAATGTCTTCATCGAATGCCTTGACGGTATGTTCGGTCAAATGCTTGCTCCTGGCGCCGTTGCTAACCGTAACGGCCGGTGATGTAATCCTTGGTCCGTTCTTCGAGCGGATTGGTGAATATGTCCGTTGTGCGGCCGTATTCTACCATCTTTCCAAGGTGAAAAAAGGCCGTTCGCTGTGAGACGCGGGCGGCCTGCTGCATGGAGTGGGTGACGATCACGATGGCGTAGCGGCCATTGAGGTCGTCGATCAGTTCCTCGATCTTGGCGGTGGCGATGGGGTCGAGCGCGCTGCACGGTTCGTCCATCAGGATAACTTCGGGATCGACCGCGATGGCACGGGCAATGCACAGCCGTTGCTGCTGTCCGCCGGACAATGCGGTGCCGCTATCGGCCAGGCGGTCCTTCACCTCGTTCCACAGGCCGGCGCGTTGCAGCGAAGTTTCGACAATCGCGTCGAGCTCGTCCTTGGTTTCCGCCAGCCCGTGGATCTTGGGGCCATAGGCGATGTTGTCGTAGATCGATTTGGGGAACGGGTTGGGTTTCTGGAACACCATCCCGACCCGCGCGCGCAGCTGCACCACATCCATTTGCGAGCGGTAGATATCCTGCCCGTCCAGCATGATCTCGCCTTCCACCCGCGCGGTGGGAATGGTGTCGTTCATGCGGTTGAGCGTGCGCAGGAAGGTCGATTTGCCGCAGCCCGACGGACCGATGAAGGCAGTGACATATTCGGTCGGGATATCGATCGAGACGTTGTCGATCGCCATCTTGTCCGAATAGAATACCGAGACATCCCGCGCGCGCATCTTCGCTTCGGTCTCGTCCAGATTGGGATGAATTACGGTCACCAGCTCTTCTCGAATTTGTTGCGCAGATAGATGGCCAAGCCATTCATCAGCAGGAGGAAGCCCAATAGCACGATAATGGCGGCGGATGTCCGCTCCACGAAACCGCGATCGATTTCGTCCGACCACAGGAATATCTGCATCGGCAGGACTGTGGCGGCAGAGGTGAAGCCATCGGGCGGCGTCGCCACAAATGCGCGCATCCCGATCAGCAGCAGCGGGGCGGTTTCACCCAGCGCGCGGGCCATGCCGATGATCGTGCCGGTCAGGATGCCGGGCAGGGCAAGCGGCAGGACGTGGTGGAACACGACCTGCACCGGCGATGCGCCGACGGCCAGCGCGCCGTCGCGAATACTGGGCGGCACGGCCTTGATCGCGTTGCGCCCCGAAATCACGATCACCGGCATCGTCATCAACGCCAGCGTCATGCCGCCGATCAACGGGGCGGAGCGAAGGTTGGGAAATATGGTGAGGAACACCGCCAGCCCGAGCAGACCGAAAATGATCGAGGGCACCGCCGCCAGATTGTTGATCGACACCTCGATCACATCGGTCCAGCGGTTTTTCGGCGCGTATTCCTCAAGGTACAGGGCCGCCAGCACACCGATCGGAAAGGCCAGCAACAGCGTGACGATCATCGTCAGGAAACTGCCCTTGAGCGCCGCCCAGATGCCGACCAGCTGCGGGTCGGTGGCATCGGACCGGCTGAGAAATCCGCCATCGAACCGATTGGCCAACTGGCCGCTGTCATAAAGCTGCCCGGCCATCGCCACGTCTTCCGGCGATCCCTCGCCCTCCAGCCCGGCGGCGAGGCCGCTGCTGGCAGGTAGCCACAATTCGGCATCCGATTGCAGCAAGCCGGGATCGGCGATGATCTTGTCGGCGGCGACACGCCATGCATCCGTGTTGAGCTCGCCCGCCGCATCCTCGCCCAAGGCATCCTGCGCGCTCATCGCGATCAGTTCGGGCAGGCCCGCGGCTTGCAGGGATTGCAGCGCGCCGGTTTGCTCCAGCGCGGGCTGGCCAACGGGTAGCTGGGCGGAGGCGAAATCGACCGGGATTTTCAACTCGGCCCGCTGGAAACCGCCAATGCCGTTGATCGTCATGGTGGCAAGCAGGAACACCAGCACGGCGACCGAGAAGATCACCGCGCTCATCCCCATCAGTCGGAAACGCTTTTCCTTGGCATAACGCTTCTTCAGCCGCGCTTCGAAGGCGGGGGAGCGCGTAGAAGCCCGTCCGGAATCCATCACGGGCGCCGGGGGCGGGGTGGGGGCCGTGTCACTCATAGGCTTCGCGGAACCTCTTGACGACGCGCAGGGCGATAAAGTTGAGCGCCAATGTCACCACGAACAGCACGAAGCCCAATGCAAAGGCGCTGAGTGTGGCGGGCGAATCGAAGCTGTTCTCCCCGGTCAGCAGGGCCACGATCTGGACGGTGACGGTGGTCATCGCCTCCAGCGGGTTGCCGGTCAGATTGGCAGCAGTGCTGGCGGCCATCACCACGATCATGGTTTCACCGATAGCGCGGCTGACGGCCAGCATGATGCCCGCCACGATGCCGGGCAGGGCCGCAGGCACAAGGACACGCTTGATCGTTTCGGACTGGGTTGCACCCATCGCCAGGCTGCCATCGCGCATGGCGCTGGGTACGGCTGCGATGGAATCGTCGGCCATCGAGCTGACGAACGGAATAATCATCACCCCCATCACGAGGCCCGCCGCCAGCGCGCTTTCGCTGCTGGCATTGGTAGCGCCCAACGATACGGCAATGTCGCGAATACCGGGCGCGATGGTGAGCGCGGCAAAATAGCCATAGACCACCGTCGGCACGCCGGCCAGAATCTCCAGCGCCGGTTTCAGCACCTTGCGCAGCCCCGGTGCGGCATATTGGGTCAGCCAGATCGCGCTCATCAGGCCGAGCGGGATGGCCACGATCATCGCGATGATCGCACCGATGAAAATGGTGCCCCAGAACAGCGGCACCGCGCCGTAACGGCTGGGATCGGCGGTGCTGGCGGTAACGTCCGGCCCCCATGCGGTGCCGAACAGGAAATCGACCGGGTTCACCATGCCGAAGAACCGGATCGTCTCGAACACCAGGCTGGCAAGGATGCCGAGCGTGGTCAGTATGGCCACCAGCGAGGCGATCAGTAGGATTGCCATCACGATCCGCTCAACCCGCGTGCGCGCGGTGAAATCGGGGTTGAGCCGGAGGAACGAGTACGCCCCGCCGGCGAATGCGATAACCAGTGCGGCAGCCAGGCCGATCCAGTTATAGCGCGCAATCGCTTCTCGGTACGGCTCCACCAAAGCGCGCGCATCGGGATTGAACACCGCCATCGCTTGCCCGCTCGCGACCGAGCGCGCTTCGCTCAGCAGCGTATCGCGCTGGAAACCGAACGCCGGAAGATCGGCTGCGGCAGGGCTTGCGAGCACCGTGCCGGTAATCAGACCGGGCGAAATTGCCGCCCAGATCGCCACGAAAATCGCCGTCGGGATGAATACCCACAGCGCGACATACCACCCGTGATAGTTCGGACGAGCCACTATCCGGCCGCTGCTGCTGGCGCCTTGAAACGCCATCGCCTTCGAACGCGCAGCTACCCACCCGGCGACTGCCAGGCCGATGGCGGCAAGAAGGAGCATGAGCGGAGACATTCAGTGGCGGTCCAGAACGGAAAGGTCAGCGGGCGGCAGTTCGAGGCGGGGATAGCAATGGCGTCGGGGGCGGCAGCGAATCAGGCAGGTTTGCTTGGTTCATACTTGTTCCGCTTTGCCTCCCGGCATGTCCGATGCATTCCCATCGCGGAGCGATAGCAGCGCATGGGATGTTTTTATGACAGGTTTATGACAGCGCATCCCCGCCTTCCGAAGGTGCGATTTCCAGCACGGGAAACCGTACGATGAAGCTCGTCCCTTCGCCCAGCTTGCTCTTTATGTCGAGCCTTGCGCGGTGGCGTTCCACAATATGCTTGACGATTGCCAGTCCCAGCCCGGTTCCGCCCGACGCGCGGCTGCGGCCCGGATCGGTACGATAGAAGCGGCGGGTAAGATGGGGGATATGTTCCTGCGCGATCCCTTCGCCCTGGTCGGTTACTTCCAGAACCGCACGATTATCCTGCTGCTGATGGCTGAGCGAGACCGACACCCGGCCATCCGCACTGCCGTATTTGAGCGCATTGTCGACCAGGTTGCGCACCAATTGTTCGATCTGCTGCGTGTCACCTTCGATGATCGGCGCCGTATCCAGCGTCAGGTCGAGCCTTGCCGTACGCTCGCTCCCGGCGGCATCGCGGGCGGCGCGTTCGACCAGTGGCCCCAGCGCAATATGCTCGCCGGGCACTTCGTGCTTTTCCGCTTCGATGCGCGATAGCGACATCAGGTCGCTGACCAGCTGCTGCAATCGGCGCGCCTCGCGCAGGATCGTCTGACGGAACTTGGTGCGCTTTTCCTCGTCGAGATTGGTACCGCCTTCCTCCAGCGTCTCGACATAGCCGATGATGGAGGCGAGCGGCGTGCGCAATTCGTGGCTGGCATTGGCCACGAAATCGGTATGGGCCCGGCCGATATCTTCTTCCGCCGTGCGATTGATCAGCTCGATCACGGCCAGGTCGCCATCCAGTCCCTGCCGGCTGATGCGCCACACGTCGCGGCGGCGGGACATGCCGCGCGCAAGCGTGCTGCCGCTGCGCCCCTTATCCACCAGCTTCAGCGCATCGGGATGCCGCAACGCCACGCGCACGTCCTGCCCGATGATATGAGAGCCCAGCGTCTTGCGGGCGGCGCGATTGGCAATCGCGATACGGTTGCGATCGGTCAGGATCAGCGGATTGCCGGCAAATTCGATCAGGTCGGCCATGCGGTTGGTATCGAGCGGCGCTTCGGCAGGGGTGCGGGCTTCGCCGTCATGTTCGCTGGCCACCAGCCACAGCGTTCCGGCCCAGATGGCGAAAACTCCCACTGCCAGCCAGAAGCCGAGGCCAAGCAGGAATAATGCGATTGCCGAGATAAAGGCAATGATAAGGCCGGGCCATGGCAGTGCGGGGCGGTTGGGCATTGCCCGGCCCCTAACCGCCGCGGCCCGCCTCTGCCAGTGTTTTTACCGGTGGATCATCGGGCGGTCTCGAACCATGCTGGCCGCAGCGAAAAGACGTGATCGCCGGTGTGATCAAGCGCACATGCGATCTTCCAGTCATTCCTTAAAGACATTGAAAGCGAACCGGAATGCAGCCATGATGCAATTTGAGGTCGCCAAAAAAAACAAGACGAGTCGCCTGCGCAGTTACTGCGCTTCGTCTGTCTGGGTGATCGTACCCTGCCGATCGATGCGCAAATGCTGCGTTGCTTTCATGCCGTGCCCCCGGGTGCGGTATGTTCGAACGCTGTAAGCAATACGTCGATCGAGTGGGGGAAACACTTTGGATACTTATTTCGGCAATTCGAGGATTCTCGGTTCAAGGTCGTGCGGTCCGCTTGCCAGCAGATCCATACGGCGCCGTTTCGGTATGGCGATAGCAGCGGTGCTCGCCGCCAGCGTATCGCAGACTGCCATCGCACAATCCGTACCGGGCCAGGTGTCGCCGCCTACGCGGGACGAGCTGGCCCCGCCGCAAGCGCGCGAAGAGCCGCGCCGCGATGTGACGCTGACCATCGATGGCGGAATGGAGCGTCTGCCCTGCGCGCTGGACGATCCGCGCTATGCCGATATTCGCCTGACCCTGAGCGATGTGACTTTCGCCGGGGCCGAACGCGCTCCGGAAATTTCCCTCAGGCCCGCTTATGAAGGCTATCTCGGCCGCGATCTGCCGCTGTCCGTCCTGTGCGACGTGCGTGCCAATGCGCGGCAGATCCTGACCGAGGCAGGTTATCTCGCGACGGTAGAAATTCCCGAACAGCGGCTGGCCGATGGCAGCGCCGAATTTCGCGTGGTGTTCGGCCGGTTGACCGCAGTGCGCGTGCGCGGCGATGCCGGACCGTCCGAACGTCTGGTGGCTGGCTATCTGGAGCAGCTCACCGGCAACGACGTGTTCAACACCCGCGATGCGGAGCGGTATTTGCTGCTGGCCGACGATATTCCGGGTGTGGACGTGCGGCTGTCGCTGCGCCCGGCTGCGGGCGGCGAACCGGGCGATCTGCTGGGCGAGGTGGCGGTGCTGAGGCGGCGCGGCGCGATCGATCTCAACGTACAGAATTACGGTTCGAAGGCGTTGGGCCGGTTCGGCGGGTTGCTGCGCGGCGAGATATACGACCTGACCGGGCTGGGCGACCGAACCTCGCTGTCCTTCTTTACTACCGCCGAATTTTCGGAGCAGCAGACGATCCAGCTGACGCATGATTTTCGCGTCGGGCCCGAAGGGCTGACCTTCGGCGGACAATTTACCTATTCGCACACCAATCCAGACATCCGCCTGCCCGGTTTCGATGTCGAATCGGATACCTATTTTGCCAGCATCTACGCCCGCTATCCCGTGGTGCGCCGCCGGACGGAATCGGTATTCGTCTCGGGCGGGTTCGATTATGTCGATCAGGATGTCGAGCTCAACGATTTCGCATTGACCCGCGACCGGGTGCGCATGGGCTATGCGCGGGTGGATTTCGTTACCACCGATGCCGATAGTATCGCCAGGATCGGCGGATACACTCCGTTCGAGCCGAAGAAACGGCTCTCCGGCAATATCGAGCTGCGCCAGGGTTTCGACATTTTCGATGCCAGCCCCGATTGCCGTCCCGATCTGCTCGCTTGTGCAGCCGGCGGCGCGGCGACCCCCAGCCGGATCGAGGCCGATCCCACACCGCTGGTGCTGCGCGCAGGGTTGGAGGGCGAGTATCGCCCGATACCCGACATAACCTTCGCATTGCGCGCCGATGGACAGGTGTCCGGCGATCCATTGCCTGCTTTCGAGGAATTTTCGGCAGGCACTTATTCGATCGGGCGCGGCTATGACCCGGGTGCAGTATTGGGCGATAGCGGCGTCGGGCTGAGCGCGGAGTTGCGCTACGGCTCGCTCGCGCTGGACAGCGCCGAAAGCTTCGCCTGGCAGCCTTACGTCTTCACCGATGCCGCCTGGACCTGGAACGAGGATCCCAGCCGAAGACCGCTCAATCCCGACCGTTTGTGGTCGGCGGGCGGGGGCGTGCGCTTCGCCTATGGCGGCGCGCTGCAAGGCAATTTGACGGTAGCCGTACCGCTCGAACGCCCCGACCTTGCCGCCACGCGCGGCGATGTCCGTGTGCTCCTTTCCGTAACTGCCCGACTGCTCCCCTGGAGATTTTGAGATGACCGCTACCATAATCAAACCGAACGCCCGCAAGAACAGCCTGATGCTGTCCAGCGCCGGGCTCGCAATGTCGGTCGCACTGGCGCTCGCTCCGGAAAAGGCAGCCGCACAGTTAATTAACAATCCGGGCGTAGCGTTCAACGCCGAACCCACCGTTGTGCAGGGTTCGGCCACGATCGATCGGCAGCCCAATCAGGATACGGTGACGGTAAGTTCCGCAACTGCTGTCATCGACTGGGTTCCATTCCAGGATTCCAACGGAACGGCGGAAACTTTTCTGCCCGCCGGTGCCACGGGCACATTCCGGACGTTCAATTCCGACTTTGCAGTGCTGAACCGGATCCTCCCCTCCCAAAATGGGGACATCACGGTATTCAACGGCACGGTTCTGTCGCGCGTTTTCCAGAATTCGAGCGAGAGTTTCGTGCCCGGCGGCACGGTGGCGTTCTATTCCCCCTCCGGCATCCTGATCGGTTCGAACGCCGTGTTCGATGTGGGGCAGCTGATCCTTACCACGTTGGAGCCCAATCTGCAGCAATTTGCCGGTTTCACCACCGGCAACACGTTGAATTTACTCGCCCCATCGACCAGCACCGCGCGCATCCAGATCGATCCCGGCGCGCAGATCACCGGCAGCCCCGAAAACAGCTTCCTGCTCGCCGCAGCGCCGCAGATCATCCAGGGCGGAACAGTCGATATCAACGGCTCCACCGCCTATATCGCGGCGACCGAGGTCAATGTCAGCTATGCCGGCGGATTGTTCGATATCGCCATTCCGGTGGGGACGACCGTGGGGACCGCCATCGATCACTTCGGCACCACCACCGGTCCGGCGAGCAGCGGCGTTGGTGACGAGCATGTGATTTATGGTGTGGGCAAGGCGCAGGCCGACCCGATCCAGATGCTTTTCAGCGGCAATCTGGGATTTCGGCCTGCAGCGAGTGCCGAGATCGACAACGGGGAAATTATCATCTCCGGCAATTACGATGTCGTGGCTTCGGCAAGCCCAGGCGATTTTCCACGAAGTGCGGAAACCAATTTTTTATTTTTTGACCCTATGATCCCGGGCGAAGCGAATATCGTTCTGCAAAATCTTACAGTCGATAGCCGCCTAGCGGTTATCACGTCAGACAATGCAATAATCGATGGAGCGAACGGGCCGTCTTCGTTTGCCAAGGATGTCCTCTTGGCAGGCAGAGGTTCCGCCGTCATCTCCACCAACAATGAAAATAGTCTGACGTTCGGTGGGGACGTTTTGTTGAGCGCGCGGTCACGGCATTCGCCGAGCGGCCCTAGCGGTTTGATGGAGGCTCAGGGTGGCATCGCCTCCGTGCGGACGAACGGGCCGGGAACAATCTCGGTTGCAGGCGATCTGACCGTAATAGCTTCGGCTACTGCCGGCTTCGATCCCGCAACGTCAACGCAGTTGGCGGCTCGCGGCGGGACCGCGGAAATCGTAGCTGATGGCGGCTCGATAGCTATCGCTGGCGACGCCTTCCTCTCGTCAGGTATCGGAATATTCATCGATACACTTAACAACAGCACTGAATATCAAGCTGGCACGTCCCAGATCTTAGCTAGCAATGATGGAAGCTTGTCAATTGGCGGTGACGCTAGCCTGTCCGCCAGCGCTCTTGCGCAAGCATTGGCAGACAATGGAGCCGGCGGTCCGATTGGCGACGCCAAGGGGGGCATTGCGATTATTGGTGTGCTCGAGAGTGGAGGCAATATCACCATCGGGGGTAATGCTTCCCTTATCGCAAGCGCATCCGTCTTGGACTCTAACGGAATTTCACAGCGAAAAGTGAATGCATTCGGCGGTAGGGCCGAGATATTCACGGGCGCGACGGGGTCTGTAACGATTGGCGGGCCCACCACGTTGTCTGCCAACGCAGATGCCGAACGCAACGAAAGCGGCGCAGGGGGCGATGCGACTGCGGGTCGGGCGAGCGTTGCCTCTCTGGGCGGCACCCTGACGTTTGGTGGTCAGTTCAGCGCTTTCGCCAGCGGCACGGCGGGAAGCGGTGTTTCCGGCGGCAACGGGGTAGGCGGCATCGCCGGAATGTTTGCCGGTTTGGGCGACATTTCGCTCGACGGGTCGGCTACAATTAACGCCGATGGACTGGGCGGAGCGGCCTCTTTCGGCTCCGGTGGCCGCGGCGGCGATGGGTCGGGCGGAAATGCCTTCATCCAAGCTGAAGGGAACACCACGCAGGCCGCATCGATCACAATCAATGGGACTGCGGCGGTAAGCTCCCGAGGAACGGGCGGCAAAGGCGGTGCAGAGGGCGGAAGCGAGAGTAACGCTGGTCGCGGGGGCGACGGGTTCGGGGGATCATCAACTCGGCCAAATGCCGCCGATCCGGCATTCCCAAACGGAGTGTACATATTAGCGTTCGGAGACCGTGGTACCCTTAACCTGGGGAACATCACCCTCGACGCGACTGGGCAGGGCGGCGATGGCGGCGACGCGATCTTCGGGCCGGGCGGCAGGGGCGGCGATGGCCTTGGCGGCCTGGCGCAGGCTGGATCTTTCTTCGGAAATGGTGACGGTTCGGTGGCACAGGGCGAAGTGTCTTTCGACTCGGTCAGCGCGGTTTCCGACGGGATCGGCGGCGATGGCGGCTTCAATCCTGAAACCGAATCCGTAACCGGCGATGGCGGTGACGGGAGCGCGGGCGGGGCATTCCTGACCGGACGGCTCGGCACGGTCGATACCGGGACCGTTTCGTTGATTGCGCGCGGTTTCGGAGGGCTGGGCAACACCGGCGGCGCGGCGTTTGGCGGCTTCGCCGAAGCCACCGGAACCGATGGCGTGACCATGTCGACGGGCACCGTGATCACCAATGCCGACGCGTTTGGCGGCGATTCCTTCGGGTTCGACAGCACGGGCGGAGAGGCGACCGCCGGGGAAAGCTCCATAACCACAGAGCGCGGCGGAGTCCTCTCTGCCGCGGCATTGAACGCAAGCGCGGTGGCTACCGGAGGCAACGGGTTCAATGGTGGCGCTGCGACCGCAGGGGAGGCCGGTGTGCTCTCTACATCGGGCAGCATTACCGTTGGTTCGGTTACGGCGGTGGCCGGAGCGACTGGCGGCGACGCAACAATCGGCTTCGGCGGGCGCGGAGGTGACGCATTTGGCGGCACCGTCGGCACCTCGGCCGAAGCAAGCGACGGTGCACCAGCGAGCATCACGGTTGAGGGCGATACGTCTCTTACAATGAACGTGGTGGGCGGTGTCGGCGGTGACGGCGATGGCGAAACGATAGCGGCCGGACAGGGCGGAGATGCGTTTGGCGGGCTGTTCGATCCAATCGAAGGTCGCGGGGGTCTGCTGGTGGTCGCCAACGCCGATGGCGGCACGTTGAATTTTTCCGGCATCGTCGATGCTTCCCAGAACGTTACCGGCGGTCAAGGCGGGAACGACCTCGAAGGCGGCGTCGGCGGCGATGGCGGGAACGCTACCGGTGGCACAATTCTCGTGGGAACGTTCGATCCCCCCGGGGGAGCTACAATCGGGAATGGCTCGCTGGGTTTCGGTATGCTCACCTCGATATCCGGGCAGACGATCGGCGGTTCGGGAGGCACGGGAGAAACCCGCCTGGGTGATGGCGGCGATGCCATAGGCGGCGCGGCAATCCTGCAGATCCCGGCAGGCTCGATCACGGCATTCGGCGATATTTCCGTCTTCGAAGATATCATCGGAGGTACCGGTTCTATCGGTGGTTCTGCGACAGGCGGGATCGCGATGCTGACGCTGGGTGAAGGCACCTTGCTGGACGGGTCGTTTGTCGAGATAGCGACACAAGCCAATGGCGGCGAAGGTCTGGAAGAAGATGGCGGCGCGGCCATCGGCGGAACCACGACGGTGTCTGTGGCAAATGCCGATTTGCTGCTCGATACGGGTATCGAGGCATCTGCGATGGCCTTCGGGGGCGCTGCGCTGGACGGTAACGGCGGCTCCGCTACGGGAGGGACCGCGCGCCTGACGCTCAACATGGGCGCGGTAATGGACAATACCGGAACCGTGCGGGTCGACGCCTCTGCCTTCTCGGGCGACAGCGTAGGTGGAGCCAGCGGCACCGCGACTGGCGGTATAGCCGAAATTATCGCCGATGCGTCCAGCATGACCGTAGGCGGATCCACCATCGTTGCAGCCAATGGCGAGGCCGGCAACACAGACGGCTTGAATGCGTCGGCGGGCGACGGTTTCGGCGGAGAAGCGCGCATCCTTGCTGGCAACGCGGCGACTTTAGAGTTGGGTGAGTTGCAGATCGTAGCCATCGGTACTGGTGGTACGGGACCGCAGGCAGAGGGCGGCGAAGGCACGGGCGGTATAGCCGAATTGCTGATCGACGGTGCCGAAACCGATGTGACGCTCGCACGCGGAAATGCTTCTGTTTTTCCCCGCCCACCGGGATTTGGTCTGAGCCCCTTCGATGGTAGCGGCATTTTGGTGTCCAGCGGTTTCGGCGGAGCAACCACCGGGGGTGACGGGCTCGGAGGCGATGCGGCCGGCGGAACGATCAACCTGACGGTGGACAATGGCGCGACGCTGACTTTCCCCAATTCGCCAGCTTTCGGAAACAATCTCGTTGGGTTTTTAACCCGGGGGCGGGCAGGAAACTCGAATGTAGATGGCGGCACAACCGGCAGCGGTATCGGCGGTACGATCAATATTCTTGTAGATAATGGATCGATATTCAACGCTCCTGGTCTGCTCACGCGAACTTCGCCCGCGGCTGGGTTCAGCACGGATCCTGGTGGAGAGAATACGACCAATATATCAGGCGGCGACATGAGCGGCGGGACGCAGTTGTTCCGCATTGCGAACGGGGCGACGTTCAACGGTACGCTCGAACTGATATCTTCGACATTTTTAGGAGACGCTATCGGCAACGGAACCGGCGGTGACGGTAGCGCCGGGTCGATCACACTGGATATTGACGGGGGTACGGCTAACCTCACCGGACGCAATATTATCATTGCAAACGCCAATGGCGGCGGCGGCGGAGCGGTGGGGGGCACCGGTCTCGGCGGCTCGGTCGCGGTGCGCGTCACCAATAGCGGTGCCTTGAACGCTATTGCCGATAGCGAGGGCGCGTCCGAACTGATTCTTAATGCCGACGGCAAAGGCGGTGATTTCGGATTTGAGTCGGAGTCGCTTCAGGGCGGCGACGGGATCGGCGGAACGGCCAGCGTGCTGGTCGAGAGCGGCGGCGTCATAAATGCCCCGCTGGTTACTATCAGCGCGGTCGGGCGTGGTGGTCAGGCGGGCGGAGTGGGTGCGGGCAACGGCACCGGCGGCACCGCCACCTTTACGATGGGTGCCGGTGCAGGTCCCAGCAGCATCGGTACGCTCAACATCGACGCATCGGGCATGGGGGGCGGCTTCCAGGTCGATCCCGATACGGATGAAGAAATCGATGGCGGCGATGGCGGCGACGGGACCGGCGGCACGGCCCAACTCATCATCGCCGACGGCACGCTGTCGCTGAGCGACACGGTCGTCAGCGCAATCGGCACCGGCTCTGGCAACACGTTTTCCGCAATCGGCGGGACCGGTACGGGCGGTGACGCGGCGGTGGAGCTGGACGGTGGCACACTGACCAGTGCGGGCTTGACGATCGACGCTTCCGGCCAGGGTGGGAACGGCGGAGCCTCTGGAGGGGCTGCGACGAGCGGCGATGCGTCGCTGACCGCAACGGACTCGGCCATTTCGATAAGCGAGCGCCTGTTGGTGGAATCCGTGGCGACCGGCGGCGCCGGTACTGCTGGCGGCGATGCGCAAAGCGGCATGGCGACGGTCACCCTGCAAGATTCAACGCTAGGCGTACCAACCGGCAGCGAGGCGGAAGTCGATATCGCCTCCAACGCCTTGGGCGGTCAGGGTACCGACATAATGGGCTCGGCCATTTCAGGGCAGGCTCTATCCATAGTGAATAGCAGCACGATTTCCGGGGTTGGCAGCTGGACCATATCGGCAGATGCCGATGGTGTGGCCGAAACAGCGGGTGTGTCCGGCGATCTGGTTCGCGGCGGAACCGCTGAATTGCGCGCAAGCGGCAATACCATGATCAATGTGCAGGACCTGGTGGAAATTTCCGCCAATGCCGATAGCTCGCCAGGTGGCGATGCATTCGGCGGGCAAGCGCAGATCAATATCACCGCAGAATCGTCCGCAATCATCGATACCGCACTGGTGAATCTGTCCGCCAACGCATCGGGCGAAGAAGCTGACACTGCAGGCGCTTTCGCAATCGAGTTGCTGGGCGGCAGGATCGAAACCGACAATTTGATAGCCAGTGCCACAGGCGATCTGGCGACCGGACCTTCGTTCATCAACGCAGTCGGCGGTCCGTTGTTGATAGCCGGGAATGCCAATATCAATTTGATCGGCGATCTCGCAATCAATACCGAAAACGGTAATATCGTAGGGGGGCCGACCGCCAGTGAGCCCACCGCGAATTTCATAGTCAACTCCGGTGGGCTGATTACGCTGAGCGGCGCCAACAATGGCGAGGCAATCACCTTTGGCGGAGCATTGGTCGACCTCACCTCGGCCGATATCGATATTCAGGAGGGTATCCGGATCGGGGCGATCGACCTGATCTTCCGCCCGCTGGCCTCTCAAAACGCAGTCGTAATCGGCGGCGATATTGACGAGGAAGGGTACACGATCACCCAGGCCGAAGGCGCACGGATCGAAGAGGCTGAAACGGTCAGCCTGTTCGCGCCCGAGCGTCTTTCGTCATCGAGCACGTCAGGCGACGATAGCAGCCTGATCATTCGCGACCTCACGGTGTTTGGTAGCCAGGATAATGGGGTCAGCCGGCTTAAGCTAAGTTCCGAAGGTGTCACCCGGGTGGCGGGGCGCATCGAATTTATGGCTGCAGCCGCAGACGATGCATTGGTCCTTACAGCAGCCGAGCGGCTGGAAATCGTGACCCCCGATGGCGGTATTGCCATTACGGATCAGGACGGCAATCTGTCCGGTTCGCTAACCATGTCCGCACAGACAATCGTTGCAGCTGTCTCCGATATCGTGAGCCAGGTCGCGGATGATCCGCAATTCGCGGGCCTAGCGGATGCCTTGGCTTCGAATGACGGTAATTTGGCCCCCGAAGGCTATATCCGTGCCGGCGCGGTGGCCGTGTTGGCAGGCCAGAACATATATGTGCAGAATACCGGCAGCGCCGCTCAACCCGGAGGGATCACGGTCGGCAATGGTGGTCTGATAATCGGTCAGATCAGCCAGAATCAGCAAGCTTCCGGCGGAAACGGTATTTCGTTCACCGGGGTCCTGATCGATGGCGATGACGTGTTGCTGTTCGAATTCACGATTACCGACACCTCCGATATTACCTTGCGCACATACAGCTATGCTGGCGGCACCAACGCCGCGGGTGAGGTCATTCCGGCCGGCGGATTCGATCCCATTCTCGCCCTGTTCGGCATCAATGGTGCGTTGATCGGCCAAAACGATGACGGCGAGGGTGTGCCGATTGACCCAGCGACTGGAGCTGCCTTTGATACCCTGTTTCAAACCACGCTGGATCCTGGAACCTATACGGTCGGCGTCTCGGCATTCTCCAATTTCGCCAACGGTCCAAACCTGTCCGATGGGTTTCAGGGTGGCGGAAGCCTGCAAGACCGCACTCCTAATTTTGCGTTCGACATCTTGGGGGCCAATAACGCGATTCAGGTCGGCGGGGGCGGTGGTTCCGGTGAAACCGGTCCGATTAACGTCTTCGCCTTCGGTCGACGCGAAGATGGTCAAACAATCGTTACAGGGAACGAGTTTTTCGCTGAAGTCGACTTTGGAGATGATAGCACCCTTGCCAGTCGATTTACGGAGGGCTCCGAGTTCAACTCTTGCAATATTATAAATGGCTGCGAATCGCCGCCGGTAGAGCCTCCACCACCCCCGCCACCCCCGGCGCCGCCGCCACCTCCGCCCGAAGTGGAGATGATCACCAACCCATCGACCACGGTCGATCCGGTGGACTCGTCATCCGGCGATCCGGTCGCCCCGGAAACCGAGGATAGCGAAAGCGATGACAGCTTTGGCATCGATTTCCCCGGACTGATCGATTCCGCGCTGATGGTGGAAGAAGAAACAGTCAACGAACCGGTTACCTCCGGCGGCGATATCGCGCTCTACGCCGTCGATGAAGAGGACGATGAAGATGACGATGACGACGAAGACGATGACGATGAGGAAAACGGTCGGGGCGGGGAGCAATAAGATGGCAATTCGCACTACATTCGCGCTGTTGGGTGGCTGCATGATGGCCGCAGCAATCGCTCTGCCCGCTCCTGCCTCGGCCCAATCGCTCAGCCTGCGCGATACTTTCCCGATCGGTTCGGACGGACTGTGCGAAGCGCAGATACTGGCTCCGCAGCCGGGGGCGGGAATTTTCGACCGCCGGTACACGATCGTCTGCCGCGACGCCTCTGCCCCGGTCGGGACGCTATGGGTCGTGCGAGACAGCGGGGAGGCCGCCGGGCCGGAGCAATTCGTCTCCAACAGCCAGTGCCAGGAAGCCGAGCGATCCGCGATCCCCGGTGCGATGGGCGATGCCCGCACGCTCCAGTGCCTCTCGGCAGCCGGCGGCCCGCAGCAGCGCGTTCTGCTGATGCAGTCCGGCGGGCGGACCTATGCCGCCAGCGGAGTTTCCGCCTATCAGGATGCGCTCAAGCTGGGGCTGGCCTCGCTGGCCAATGACAAGGTGGTTGCAGGCGAAGTTTCGATCCCGCTTACCCAATCGACCGATGCAGCCGCCTTTGCTCGCCAACAGGCCGAGGCGATCTCCGCCGATGCTGCCCTGGCCGAGGCGTATCGACGCAACAATTCGGGCAATTTTGCCGAGGCGGCAGCGTTTTTTACCGCTTCTGCCAATGCATTGTCGGGCGCAGGTGCCGCGGAAGCGCAGCTGAATGCGGCGCTTCAACAGTCCAATCTGGGCAATTACCTGGAGGCAGCTACGCTGTTCGCGCAGGCCCAGTCGGTGACCCGAGGTGATGCGGTACTAACCCGCCTGGCGCGCAATTTCGAGGCACTCGATGCGCTCAACCGTAATGTACCCCGGCAGGCGCTGGATATCTTGACGACCCCGCTGCCCGATGCCGGGGCCAGCGAGGCCATGCTGACGCGGCTGGAGCTGGATTCGGCGATGGCGCAGCGACTGACCGCCGAACAAGGCAGCTTCCTCAACAATGCGGGCACCAGCCTGACGCGCGCCGAACGTGCGCAATTGCTCGACGGACAGGCCGATGCCATCGCCGCGATTGCGCACCGTCAATTGAACGATCGTTCTGCCGCTGCATCCGCACTGGTTAGCGCCGATGGCGAGTTTGCCGGCGTGCGCGGCGGCCGGGTTGCCTCGATCCTGTGGCTGCGCGCCCAAGTGCTGGCCGAACTCGCGGAACTGGCCGAATTGCGCGGCGCCCCGGCAGAAGCGGAGGCGCTGCACAGCCAAGCGATCGGTTTGCTCGAAACGAACTATCCCGGCACGCCCGCGCTGCTCAGCGCCCGCGCGCAGTTGGCGGGGCTGTATGCGCGCGCCGGACGCGATGGCGAGGCGATCGCGGTGTACCGCGACCTGGTCGATCAGGCGGACAGCAAGCCGGCCTCGTCGCTTCGCCGATTGTTGGCGCCCTATTTCGCGCTGCTGGCAGAGCAACAGGATACCGAACAGGCGGCGCGCGACATGTTCGCTGCAAGCCAATTGCTGCTGCGCCCCGGCCTGGCCCAGACGCAGGCCTTGTTGGCGCGCGAATTATCGGGCGGCAGCGACGAGGCTTCGCAGCTTTTCCGCAAGGCGACCAACCTCACGCGGGCAGTGGAAAAGGTGCGCACCCAGGTCGCCCGGCTGGAGGGCCGGGTAGAGAGCGAACCTCAGCTTGCCGGCACGCTGGCCACGAAACAGGCGGAGCTCGAAGCGCTGCAGTCGCGCCAACTGGAAATCCAGGAACAGCTCGCCGCCTATCCGCGCTACCGCGTGGTGAGCGAGGACCGCATGACGCTCGATACCTTGCAGGCCAGCCTGCGCGAAGGTGAAGCCTATGTGAAACTCGCCGAGCTGGAGGACACGGCCTACGCTGTGTTCGTGATGCCCGGCGGTGCGGCTGGTTATCGTTTGGGGGCGAGTCCGGCAGAGCTGGAAAGCGCCGTCGACGGATTGCGCGAATCGATCGTGGTGATCGAGGACGGCCAGACGGTGACCTATCCGTTCGACATCGAACGCGCGCGCGCACTCTATGTCGATCTGTTCGCACCCGTGGCCGACCGGCTGGCCGGCGTGCAGCATCTGGTCTTCGAACCCGATGGCGCTATGCTGCGGCTGCCCGCCAATCTGCTCGTAATGGATGACGAAAGCGTGCAGCGCTACACCGCCCGGATGGAAAGCGACCCACAGGCCGATCCGTATGATTATCGCGGCACGGCTTGGCTGGGCAAGGCCATGCAGGTTTCCACCACCGTCTCGCCCAGCGCGTTCCGCGATGTGCGGGCGGCCCCGCGATCCAATGCGTCGGCGGAATATATCGGCTTCGGCGAGAACCAGCCGATTGGCGAGATCACTGCCAATTCGTCCGGCACCCGCGCTGCGGTATTGATGGGCGCGGATTGCGCATGGGCCCCGGCAACGTGGAACGACCCCATCGCGGCGGACGAACTGCACAGCGCCAGCCAGCTGTTCCAGCTTGCCGGTGCGCAGACCGATGTGGTCACCGGCGCACAGTTCACCGACACGGCTTTGCGCGAGCGCGAAAACCTGGATGAATACCGCATCCTGCATTTCGCCACGCACGGCCTGGTTACCGCTCCGCGCCCGCAATGTCCGCCGCGCCCGGCGCTGCTCACCAGTTTCGGTGAAGGCGATTCGGACGGGCTGCTGACTTTTTCGGAGATTTACGATCTGAAAATCGATGCGGATCTGGTGATCCTGTCGGCCTGCGACACGGCGGGCACCGCCACGGTAGGCCTGACGCGCGAGGCCGGGCTGACATCGGGCGGCGATTTTGCGCTGGACGGGCTGGTTCGCGCCTTTGTGGGGGCAGGGGGCCGCTCGGTCGTTGCCAGCCATTGGCCGGTGCCGGACGATTACGATGCCACGCAGCGCCTGATCTCGGGCCTGTTCGAGGCCGCGCCTGGAACGCCAACCGCCCAGGCGCTGCGCGCTTCGCAATTGGAGCTGATGGCCGATGCGAATACCTCGCACCCGTTCTACTGGTCGGCGTTTGCGATCGTGGGGGACGGGAGCGTGCCGGTCCGCCAGTAAGCTACTGATCCAGAGCCAAGTTCACCGAGGGAAGGCGCGTCCGAAAGGGCGCGCCTTTTCGCGTTGCCAAGCCAGGCCAGCGATGTGTGGAAAATCACCCCACCCTGGTGACCCCTACGGGAATCGAACCCGTGTTTCAGCCGTGAAAGGGCCGCGTCCTAACCGCTAGACGAAGGGGCCAAACCCGCATGCGGGTTGGTGGTGTGGCGGCGCATTTAGGGGGCAGGGCGAAGGCGGTCAAGCCCCGCAAATGGCGCAGCCCGAATTAGTCTGCAAAAGCGGCGTCTTCCAGATGCAGCTCTGCGGCAGGGCGGCTGCCCCAATCATCGATTTTCGCGCGGCCCGCCAGCCATAATTTGCGCCCGCGCGCCGCGTGCAGCAGCGCCTGGCCCATATCGGTTTCTGCCGCCCTGAAGGCGATAGCCTTGAACGATCGGCCATCGCCGCCCGCTGCGATCAGGCGCACATGATCGGTTCCCACGATATCCGCCTTGACGAGATGGACCGGGCCAACCGCCACGCGCGGGCCGGGCCAGCCGACACCGTATGGTCCGGCAGCCTCCAGCGTGGTGACCAGTTCCGGGGTCATTCCCCCCGCCGCCAGCGACAGGTCGAGTTGCATGTTCTGAGCGGCCTGCGCCTTTTCCACCGCCTTGCCGAGCCGGGCATCGAGCCAATCGGCGAGCGTCTGGACGGAAGCGCTCTCCACCGTCAGCCCCGCGGCCATCGCGTGTCCCCCTCCGCCGACCAGCAGACCTTCCTCGCGCGCCGCGATGATCGCCGCGCCAAGGTCCACACCGGAGATCGAGCGGCCGGAGCCCTTGCCTTGACCGCTCTCATTATCGAGCGCGATCACCAGCGTCGGCTTGCCGGTCTTTTCCTTGATCCGCCCGGCCACGATACCGATCACGCCGGGATGCCAGCCGGTCCCTGCAAGCACCACGACCGCGCGGTTATGCTGGCCGGTCAGTTGGGCCTCGGCCGCTTCCTGCACCTCGGCTTCGATGGCGCGGCGTTCCTCGTTGAGCGAAGATAGCTGAAGGGCGATCGCTGCCGCTTCGTCCGGGTCTTCGGTGGTCAGCAATCGAACCCCGAGCGATGCCTCGCCAACGCGGCCGCCCGCATTGATTCGCGGGCCCAGCGCGAAACCCAGATCGCTGCAGAACGGCGCGCGCTTTAGCCGGCTGGCATCGATCAGCGCGCTCATCCCGACATTGTGGCGATGCGCCATGATCTTCAGGCCTTGCGCCACCAGCGCGCGGTTCAGCCCGTGCAGCGCAGCTACATCCGCCACCGTGCCCAGCGCTACGAGATCGAGCAATCCGCGCAGATCGGGTTCGGCCCGGTTTTCGAAGAAGCCGCGCTGGCGCAAAGTCCGCACCGTCGCGATTGCCAGCAGGAAAGCGACACCTACCGCCGCCAGATGGCCATGCGCTGCGGCCAGGTCGCTTTCGTCCAGCCTGTTCGGATTGACCAGGGCAGCGGCGCGGGGAAGGTCGTGCGAGCATTTGTGGTGATCGACCACGATCACATCCACCCCGGCATCATGCGCCATTTGCAGCGCCTCATGTGCCATCGCTCCGCAATCGACCGTCACGATCAGGCTGGAGCCCTGCTCGGCCAGTTTCACCAGCGCCTCGCCGCTCGGCCCGTACCCTTCCAGCAGGCGGTCGGGAATATAGGCCTGCGCATCGTGGCCGAGCATCCGCAGCAGCCGGATCATCAGCGCCGCGCTGGTTGCCCCGTCCACGTCGTAATCGCCGAAGATCGTCACCGTCTCTTCGCCGATCACCGCCTGTGCGATGCGTTCGGCGGCGACGTCCATATCCTGAAACTCGGACGGATCGGGCAGAAAGCCGCGCAGGGTCGGACTGCGATGGCGTTCCAGATCGTCCCGTGAAACGCCGCGCGACAGCAGCAGCTGGGTCACGATGTCGTCCAGCCTGCCGGACGCTTCGAAGCCCGCCTCGCCCATATCCATATTGCCGCCCCGCCAGCGCCAGGCTTTGCCCGACAGCGAGTGTGATACGCCGCACACCGCATTGGTATTGAGCGATTGGGAAGTGGGGGAGGTCATCGCCCGATCCTATCCGATAGTTCGCGGCGCGCAAAGCGCTGCTGCGTTGACAATCGACAGCCTGCCGCCTTCACTGGCGGCCATGACGGACGCTCCGCCTTTGTTGATCGCATGGCACAGCCGCACCGGGGCGAGCGAGGCGCTGGCCCGCGCGGCGGAAGAGGGCGCGGGGGGCCGAGCCGCCATGATGCGGGCCGAGGACATCGAGCCGGAGCATTTGCTGGCCGCGCAGGGTTATCTATTCGTCTGCCCGGAAAACCTCGCCACGATGAGCGGTATGATGAAGGAGATGTTCGACCGCTGCTACTACGCGGTGCTGGGCCAGCTGGAAGGCAGGCCGTTCGCCACGGCGATCGTGGCAGGGTCGGATGGCGAAGGGGCCCAGCGCCAGATCGACCGCATCGCGCAGGGCTGGCGGCTGAAACGGGTGGCCGAACCGATGATCGTGTGCACCCATGCGCAGACCCCCGAAGCGATTTTGTCGGCCAAGACGCTGGAATACGGTGTATTGAGCGATGCTAGAGCGCTTGGGGAGGCCTTGGCGGAGGGTATTGAAATGGGACTGTTTTAAAAAGATATATCCGCTTTGGAGCAATGTTGCCTAGCAGGACTCGACGGAGGGTGGCTTTACCGCCAGAAACCTCGCGGGAAACGCAATTCAAAGGGGCAGTTCGGATCGACCATCAAGGGGAAAGGAGCGGCGGGGGTCGCAATCCGGGCCTTTACCTGTTGTTCGAGCGTGGGCAGCGTCCCGATCTCGATGAATTGCACTCGTCTATCGCCGATCATAATGCCGTATCATTGTCCCATTCTGACATTGGCCTGCCCGAAGGTCATCTCGGGGTAGACGGGGTAGACGGGCTGGCGAATGCCGAAACTGCGGGCCGGGCAGGGACTGGTTCGGCAAATGATGCCTTCAGCGAGAATCGGGTCCACTGGGCCGAATTGCTGCGCGACGGGCTGACCTTCGATCTGGCGGGACTACAGCCGGGACCGGCAATGCCCTCGGTCGAGTTCGGCCAAAATATAGGCATCGAGCCTGGTACATCATCATTGTCCTATTCGGCTCTGACCCTATGGCCCGGGCCGCACCTCGCCGGGGCAGAAAACACCCTGCCGGTGGTGCGCGCGCTGCTGCAATCAGCGGATGATCTGATTGACGGGCTGGGCAATATCGCTGCGATCGGATGGCGACCTGCCTCCGCATTGATGGGCGCGGATTACTTCTCGCAGATTGTAACGAATTGGGCCGATGGCGGACCGTTTCCGGCGCTGGGACTGGTCACGTTCAGGCCGGCGCTGGACGGCGTCATAAACAGCGTGGGCCTGTCATACTTTACTGGGCAGGAACTGCGCATCGAAGGCGAACTTGGGGTCGACCGGGCGGCGGCTACGCGGCTGGCGGTCCGCCTGGTAAACGAGCTGGTCGCTGCGGCTCCAATAAAAGAACGAATTCCCTTCATTGGTCCCGACAAAGAAAGACTGTTGATGGAACCGTCTGCCAATGAACGGTTTCTCAGGGTGTGGAAGGGTTAACCATAAAATTGAATATAGTCACGGCGGGCGGCAATCCAGGCCGCAGCGCGTTGCCATTTCGTTCGGTAAACCGCAGGGATAGCGCGTGTTATCGACCGGATATGCAGCGCCATCATCTGATCCCGCGCGGCCTGCTGGGCTCGCCGGGACTGAACCGGTTCTTCACAGCAATCGATCCGCGCAAGATTGAATTCGAGGATTTTCGCTGCAACGGCCTGTTGCTGCCTTGCGAAGAACGGCTCGCCGCGCACCGGTCTGCCGCTGCATCGCGGACCGCACCGGTCGTATGACGATATGGTTGCGCAGCGTATCGGGGAAATCGCGCGCCGCTGGTCCGAGCGTCGGCGTAACAAGCCCAAGCTTTCGGGAATCGAAGCGCGGCTGAGCCTGTCGCTATTGCAGCGAGCGCTTCGCAGGGAATTGCTGTCGCACAGCCCCCCGCAGCTGGCCCTACCGCGCGATACGGAGATTGGGCGGCAGATGGATTTTGCAGAGCTGGACAAGATGGCCGACCAGCTATGGTCCGCTAGTCAGCCTGCAGCCAAGGTTCCCAACTTGGCCAGAAGCGCATCCTTGGCGGCGTGATATTCGGTTTCGAGCCGGGCAACCCGAGTCTTCACTGGTTCGACCTCGTCCACCATACCGATGCCTTGGCCTGATCCCCAGATATCCTTCCAGGCCTTGGCCTTGGAATTGCCGCCGCTGCCGAAATTCATCTTGCTCGGGTCGCTGGTGGGCAGATTGTCCGGGTCCAGGCCGGCGCTCTCGATAGAGCCGCGCAGATAGTTGCCGTGCACTCCGGTGAACAGGTTGGTGTAGACGATATCGGCCGCGCGCCCTTCGACGATGCCTTGCTTGTAGCCATCGTCGGCGTTGGCTTCCTCGGTCGCGATCCAGGGCGAGCCGATATAGGCGAAATCGGCACCCATCGCCTGCGCCGCCAGCACGCTGCGCCCATGCGAGATCGAGCCCGACAGCGCCACCAGCCCATCGAACCAGCTCCGGATTTCCTGCATAAGCGCGAAATGGCTTTGCGTACCGGCATGACCGCCGGCGCCCGCACCGACCGGAATCAGCCCGTCGGCGCCTTTTTCGATCGCCTTGCGCGCGAATTTGTCGTTGATCACATCGTGCAGCGTGATCCCGCCCCATGCACTTACCGCCTGGAAGATCTCCTCCCGCGCGCCGAGCGAAGTGATTACCATCGGCACCTGCCATTTCGCGCAAACTTCCATGTCTTCCATCAGGCGGTCGTTCGACCGGTGGACAATCTGGTTGACCGCATAGGGCGCGGCGGGGCGATCTGGATTGTCGCGATTATGCTGCGCCAGTTCCTCGGTGATCTGGTGCAGCCATTTGTCGAGCATTCCCGATGGCCGCGCGTTCAGCGCCGGAAAGCTTCCCACGATGCCGGCCTTGCACTGGGCGATGACCAGTTCCGGCCCGGAGACGATGAACAAAGGCGCACCGATGATCGGCAGGCGCATCTTGTCGAACGGGGCGGGCAGGCCGTGCTTGGTCATGCGAGTAACGCTTTCGTTGCGAGTTGAAACTTATTGGGCTCTAGGCAAGCAGGTTTGGCTTGTCGATAGTAGGCGCGAAGGGAACTATAATGGCGGGCAAAGTGTTGGCGGTCGCGCGCAAGAAGGAGCATGGGGTTCGAAAGATCGAGCGGGTAGAGATCGCGTTGATTGCCGGTCGAGGTGTCGCGGACGATGCGCATTTCGGTGCAACCGTTCAACATCGTTCGCGCAAGGCGCAGATGCCCGATGCGTTCAATTTGCGGCAGGTTCATTTGATCCACGCAGAGCTGTTGGACGATCTGGCGGAGATGGGCTTCTCAGTCAAACCCGCCGAATTGGGTGAAAACATAACTACACGCGGGATCGACTTGCTTGGTCTGCCGCGCGGCGCCCGCCTGCGGGTTGGCGAGAAGGCTTTGCTGGAAATCACCGGCCTGCGTAATCCTTGCAAACAGTTGGAGGCAATTGCGGAAGGATTGATGGAGGCGGTGCTGGACAGGGCGAAAGATGGTGCGCTGGTTCGCAAAGCCGGCGTTATGGCGATTGTGATCGAAGGCGGAAGTTGCACGGTGGGCGATTCCATCGATGTCGAACATTTGCCCGAACAGCGTGAGGCACTGGAACCGGTCTGATCAAATCAATCCCGGGACGCCGTCCAGCCGGTAGAACTGCGCCGCATTGCCGGCGAACAGCGCTCGCTTCTCTTCATCCGACGCCTCGGCGGCGATACGCTTGAAAGCGTTCCACAGTACGGGATAGCTGGCACCCCAGCGGTCGACTGGATAATTGCTTTCGAACATTGCGCGCTGCGGGCCGAACGCCTCGATGCATGTCTCGATATAGGGCCGCCACATCGCGGCCAGCTTCTCGCTGTCATATCCTGCGGCAGGGCCATCTTCGGGCATCCCGCAAAATGCCATCGCCAGCCCGCCCAGCTTGACCATTACGTTTTCGCAAGCCGCCAGGTCGCGGATCGCCTCGCGCCAACGTTCGAAATTTTCGTCCAGCGTGCCGCGATAGCTGGCGGTGCCCAGCGGCGTGCCGCAATGATCGAGGCAGATCGGCTGATCGGGAAACGCCCGGGCGAGCGAGATCACATCGCCTAGTTGCGGCTCCAGCACCCAGGCATCGAAGGTCATGCCCCGTTTGCCAAGCGCGGCGAAACCGGTGCGAAAATCATCGCTGCGATAGAGGCCTTCGGGCGCATGGAACGGCGGGCCGAGCACTTCGGGATCGGCATCCCACGCGCCCTGGTGGCGTATGCCGCGAAAGCGAGTGGGGGCGGCGGCTTCCAGCGCCTCCAGCACCGGCTCCACCGCGCCGCCCAGCGTCAGATCGGCGTGGCCCACGATCCCGGCGCAGGGGCGGAAATCGCCATACAGTCCGCTTGCCCCTTGCGCCGCGACGCCGCCTGCAAACTCGACCTCGCCGACCACCTTGTTGGTCTCGCCCAGCGCAGGATTGTAGAACGCACCGCATTCCATGAACACGGTGCCGACAATGTTGTGATTGCCGGCCGGATGCGCGCGCATATCGGCATAAAGCTGGTCGAAAGTGTAATGCGCCGCCCCGGCAATCGCTGCGATGAACGGGTGCTGCGGCTGCGGAAACATCGGCACCATTGCCCGCAGATCCCAGAGATGATGATGCGGATCGATAATCGGCAGGTCGGGCTCGAGAATGGTTTCGGTCATGTTGCGCGCCCTCCATCGGCGCTAGCCAGGCCGAGACATGGACCGCTTGTTACACGGTCACGGAGGGCGGGAAATTTGTGAAAAAGCGGACAAATTCCTGGACGGGAAAAGGAGTGTCGTAGCCGCATCGAGCCCGCCTATCGCATCATGTGACCTTAGGGAAGCTATGCGCCGAACCGGCTCAGCCCGCGCGCTTCAATCGCCGTTCCTGGAAAGCGAAGCGGGCGGCCTGCGACACGTCCTTCTGAAACGCCGCATTGACCATACTGCCGACCACCGAACCGGCGAGCGGCACCAACATGCCCAGCCGCTTGCGGACCGAAGCGAAGGCCAGCGCCCGGCTGACCCGCTCGACCGCCTGATCCACCAGCGGGGTGATGGTGCCCTCTTCGGCCGGTACGAGGTTGCCATCGGCACCGATGCTGTCTTCCAGTGCGCCTATTAATTGAGTGCGCTCTTCGGTTTCGTTGGTGGCTGCGAGTTCCAGGATTCTCAGGCGGAAAACCTGCTCTTCGGGCCCGTCGCCCTCGATCCCGTAGGCGCGGCCCGTATCGCGGATATTGCGCATGGCGATACCGATGGTGGCCGGAATATCGGCCCCCATCGTCCACGCCCCGCCAAGCCCTGCCGCCGCACCGGTCGAGGCGTTGATGGTGCGGGCGGTGCGTTCGATCCGCTCAGCCGCTTTGCGCGCCGCATCGATATCGGCGGTGTCGTGGCTGAAATCGACCAGAGCGGGGCGCGCTGCCGCTTTGTCGATCTGCTTGATCGCGGATTCGACCAGCTTGGAGGGGATCACGCTGGCGATTGCCTTGCCGAAAGGATGCGTCAATCGTTCGATCCCGCGTCCCAGTCTGGAAGGCTTGCTGCTGCGATATTCGGCTTGTTCTGCGGCGATGGTCATTGGTTTGTCCGTTTGCTGGAGGTGTTTGTAGTTGAACGGAGGGGAGGGGCCGGGGGTTCCATTGAAAAGGAAGCTATTTTGCAAACATCGTGCGCATGGCTTCCATGGCAAATGAGCGAACGTCGGACGTGATATGCGGGCGGCGAATTTGCTTCGCCCGATTCATTTCGCTAGGTTCCAGCATATGCAATTACGTTTGATCGCAATAGTCTGCTCGTTGGTAATTGCGGCACCCGTTTGCGCCGACGAAGGTATGCCGCGCTATGCTATCACCGCATCCAAGGTCGCTAATGCGATCCAGGCAGGTGCGGTTGCGGACGTGACGGAATTATTGCCGGAGTTGCTGGATGAAGAGCGCACCGCGTTAGCCGCGGCTGCGGGTTGCAATGCCGAGATGGGCGACGGCACCTCGCGCAATTTTGTTCGGATTGTCTGGATTTGTGGGAACGATGCCGACCAACTCGCAACAACTATGCGCTTTACTGACAAGGGTGAAATGTTCGCGCTTGAGCTGAACCCTGTGTTCGATCGCGAAGCAAATGCAGACAAGAAATTAAAATCCGCGGATGTTGGCGATACAGCTACCATCACCAAAGATTTCGCCAGAGCCGTAGTGTCTGGTGCCGATCCGACACTCGGCGGTCTTGTTCCGGTCCAGGAATATCAGATGGCACAACTATCCGCGAGCGGTGCGACACGCTGGCGCCTTTCATCCGCCAGAAAACCGAATATGCAATTCCTGCTGCTTCACGGAGGGAACCTGCCGCCGCGCGAACACAAGCAAGTTACGGTGCATTTCGATTTAACGGGCCAACCGTTGGGGATTACAATTTCGAAAGCCGCAGTGAGGCAGCAAACTTTCATTAGGTGAAAACGCCACAGACGGTGTTGAAGTGGTATCTCACCCCACCGCCGAATTCGCCGCGCTCAGCACGGCGCGCACGCTGGCGGTGGCGATATCCTCGTCTATGCCGCAGCCCCAGATTGTCGAGCCATCGTCGGCGCTGCATTCGAGATAGGCAGCGGCGCGCGCATCCCGGCCGGTTCCCAGCGCGTGCTCGGTGTAATCCAGTACTTTCAGGTCGAGCCCGAAGGCTTCTTCGATGGTGGTCACAACCGACGATATCAGGCCATTGCCGCGGCCCGATACGCGCTGTTCCTCGCCCCCCACGGCGATGGTGCCGGTGAAAATCCGGGTGCCGTCGGCAGCGCGGCTTTCCTCGTAATCGATCAGTTGGAAATGCTTGGTATCCGTCTGCACGTGATAGGCGCTGCGGAAGGCTTGCCAGATATCGGCAGCGTCCAGTTCGCGGCCCAGATCGTCGGCCATTTGTTGGACGTGCCTGCTGAAATCGGCCTGCATCTTCTTGGGCAGTTTGAGGCCCTGGTCCTGTTCCAGCACCCAGGCGAAGCCGCCTTTGCCGCTTTGCGAATTGACGCGGATGACCGCCTCGTAATCGCGGCCGAGATCGGCGGGATCGATGGGCAGATAGGGGACCCCCCACAGCGCGTCGTTCTGCTGCGAATTCGCTTCGAACCCCTTCTTGATCGCATCCTGGTGGCTGCCGGAAAAGGCAGTGAACACCAGTTCCCCGCCATAGGGGTGGCGCTGGTGCACGGGCAGCTCGTTGCAATATTCCACTGTCTCGATCACCCGGTCGATATCCGAAAAATCAAGCTTTGGATCAATGCCTTGAGTGTACATGTTGAGAGCCACTGTCACCAGGCAGCAATTCCCCGTACGCTCCCCATTGCCGAACAGGCAGCCCTCCACCCGGTCTGCCCCGGCCATCAGGCCAAGCTCCGCCGCAGCAACGCCGGTGCCGCGGTCATTATGCGTGTGCAGGCTGATCACCGCCGCATCGCGGTTGGGAAGATTGCGGCAGAAATATTCGATCTGGTCGGCGTAGATATTGGGGGTCGCAGCCTCCACCGTGGCGGGCAGGTTGAGGATGATCGGCCGCTCTGGCGTGGGGGCGAGCACCTCCATCACCGCCTCGCAAACCTCCAGGCTGAAATCGAGTTCGGCGGTGGAGAAGGTTTCGGGCGAATATTGGAAATGCCACTGCGTACCGGGCCGCGCGGCCGCTTCGTCGCGCAGGCATTTCGCGCCGTCGATGGCGATCTGCTTGACCTCCTCGCGGTTCATCCGGAACACGATATCGCGCCAGGCCGGGCTGACGGCATTATACACATGGACGATGGCCGCATGGGCCCCTTCCAGACTGTCGAAGCTGGTCTTGATCAAATCCTCGCGGCTTTGCGTGAGCACCTGCACCATGACATCGCCCGGCACCTTGCCGGACCGAACCAGGCCCTGGATGAAATCGAATTCCGTCGCCCCTGCGCTGGGAAAGCCGACCTCGATTTCCTTCACGCCGATTTCCAGCAGCATGTCGAAAAAGCGGTTCTTTTTCAGCGCATCCATCGGATCGACGATGGCCTGGTTACCATCGCGAAGATCGGTGCTGAGCCAGCGGGGCGGGGCGGTGATGGTGCGGCTGGGCCATTGCCGGTCAGGCAGGTCGATCTGCGGAAATGGGCGATATTTCGCGCCGGGATCGGTCAACATGTTTCTGTGCGAAGGCATCGGATGTTCCGTAACGGAGAAAGTATTTGCTGGCGAAGTTCCCTTGAGCGTCACGCGGCCTCAGGGCACGCGGAATTTCACGCCCAAGGGCGGATTAGTCGTAGCAGCAGCGTTCCGTTGCGTATCATGCGCCCATGTCTCGCTGAAAATTGCGCATTTGGCAAGTGAGAGAAGCTGCACATTACCCGCAGCGCAGGTCGCGGATCATCCCGTCCCCGTCCAGCATAACGCTTAGCCGGGTGGATGCCGGGTCTGGCTTTACGGTGCTGCCCGGCTCCAGAAAGCGCGTTCCGCCAGGCGCATCCGCCGTGTCGCGCAACTGCGCGCGGGTGGTGTCATCGGCATAGCGGCCCAGGAATACCGAGGCGGCGATTGCACCGCAGGAAGAGGCGTTGGGATCGGTGGCTGTGCCCTGCTCCAGCGGGCCGGGCGGTGTGCCCGCCCAAGGTTCGGCATCGTTCTGCGCGACCTCCCCCGGTATTGCGGGTGGCTGCATGGAACCCTGCTGCCGCACGGGCGCATTGCCGGCAACCCGGTCGGCGAAATCGTCCGCGCTTTCGCTCGATTGCGATGATTGCTCCCCGCAGGCGATCAGGGCGAGCGGGGCGAGCGAGGCAAGGAGCGGGAGCGGGCGCATCGAGTGGTCTTTCGGCAGGCAGAACGGATCGTCTGCCGCAGCTTTTCGCAAGTTTGCGCCCGCTCCGCAATTCCTCAGTTCTTGGACTTGTCCACCAGCTTGTTCGCGCCGATCCACGGCATCATCGCGCGCAGCTTGGCACCCACGCGCTCGATCGGGTGGGCTTCCTGCATGTTGCGGGCAGCCTTCATTTCCGGGTTTCCGGCGCGGTTATCGGTGATGAAACGCTGGACGAATTTGCCGCGCTGGATATCGTCGAGCACGCGCTTCATCTCTGCCTTGGTCTCATCGGTGATGACGCGCGGGCCAGTGTGATAATCACCATATTCGGCCGTATTGCTGATCGAATAGCGCATGTTGGCGATGCCGCCTTCATACATCAGGTCGACGATCAGCTTGGTCTCGTGGAGACATTCGAAATAGGCCATTTCTTCCGGATATCCGGCCTCGACCAGCGTTTCGAACCCGGCCAGGACGAGGTGGCTGATGCCGCCACATAGGACGGCCTGTTCGCCGAACAGATCGGTTTCGCATTCATCCTTGAAAGTGGTCTCGATAATGGCCGAGCGGCCCGCGCCCATCGCGCCGGCATAGGCGAGTGCGAGCTGCTGGGCGAAGCCGTTTCCGCGCGCCTCCTGTTCCGGGCCGGAGCCTTCCTGATGCACCGCGATCAGTGCCGGAACGCCGCGGCCCTGCTCATATTCGTTGCGCACCGTATGGCCCGGCCCCTTGGGCGCGATCATGATCACGTCGAGATCGGCGCGCGGCTCGATCAGCCCGAAATGTACGTTGAGGCCGTGGGCGAAGGCGAGCGCGGCGCCTTGCTTCATATTGTCGCGCAGCGCGCCGTTCCAGATTTCAGCCTGCGTTTCGTCGGGCGCGAGGATCATCACGATATCCGCCCAAGCCGCCGCATCTTCGTTCGACATCACGGTAAAGCCGGCTTCTTCGGCCTTTTTCGCGGTGGCAGAACCTTCGCGCAGCGCCACGCGCACTTCGCCCGCTCCGCTGTCGCGCAGGTTTTGCGCATGGGCGTGGCCCTGGCTGCCATAGCCGACAATGGCGATGTTGCGGCTTTCGATCAGGCTGCGATCGGTATCGGCATCGTAATAGACTTTCACGGAATCGTCCTCGTTATCGTTGAATTGGTTGGATGTTCTCAGGCTGCGTCATTGCCGCGCATCATGCCGACAATGCCGCTGCGGCCGACTTCGACCAGCCCCAGCTCGCGCATCAGGCCCACGAAACTGTCGATCTTGTCCGGCGCGCCGGTCAGCTCGAAAATGAAGGTGCTGGTGGTGATATCGACCGATTTGGCGCGGAAGATATCGGCAATGCGCAGCGCCTCGACACGCGTCTCGCCCGTTCCGCTGACTTTCACCAGCGCAAGCTCGCGCTCCACATGCGGGCCTTCCTCGGTCAGGTCGGTCACCTTGTGGACCGGCACCAACCGCTCCAGCTGGGCGCGGATCTGGTCGATCACCGGCGGCGGGCCGGTGGTGACCATGGTGATCCGGCTGACGGCATGATCCACCGCGATATCGGCCACGGTCAGGCTGTCGATATTATAGCCGCGCGCCGTGAACAGTCCGGTGATCTTGGCGAGAATGCCGGGTTCGTTGTCCACCGTGACGGTGAGGACGTGGCGTTCGGATTTGGTGAGCGGTTCGGTCATGAGAGCTCTTTCTTGGTGCGGGCGCGCATCCGCGCTCCCCAATCCGAAGGATGGACAGCCAACAATTCCATCACACCAGCGCCTTGGCTTCGTCCGCCATGATCTTGCCGGTCTGTCCGTCGCCATACATCAGCATATCGGTATGCGCATTGCCGCTGGGGATCATGGGGTAACAATTGGCCTCTTTCGAGACGAGACAATCGACCATCACCGGCCCATCATGCGCCAGCATGGCGGCGATGCCATCGTCGAGACCGGCCTCGTCCTCGATCCGGATACCCTTCCAGCCGTAAGCCTCGGCCAGCTTCACGAAATCGGGCAGGCTGTCGGAATAGCTGTTGGAATAGCGGCTCTCATAAGTCAGCTCCTGCCATTGGCGGACCATCCCCATGAACTCGTTATTGAGCACGAACACCTTGACCGGCAAGCGGTACTGGCTGGCGGTGGCGAGTTCCTGAATGTTCATCTGGATGCTGGCTTCGCCGGCGATGTCGATTACCAGATCGTCAGGATTGCCGAGCTGCGCGCCGATCGCTGCGGGCAGGCCGTAGCCCATCGTGCCAAGCCCCCCACTGGTCAGCCATTTGTTCGGCTGGTGGAAGCCGAAATATTGCGCGGCCCACATCTGGTGCTGGCCGACTTCGGTGGTGATGATCGGTTGGCGCGTATGGGTGGCGGCAAATAATCGTTCCACCGCGAGTTGCGGCATCATCAGCCCCTGGCTACCCGGACCATCGGGATAGGCCAGGCTTTCACGCGCACGCCAGCCGGTGATGCGCGCCTGCCACTCGCCCAGATCCTGCGCCTTGCGGGACCCCCAGGCGTCGATCATCTGCTGGAGCACGGTGGCGCAATCGCCCACGATGCCTAGCTCTACAGGCACGATCTTGTCGATGCTGGCCCGGTCGATATCGATATGAATCTTCTTCGAATCCGGACTGAACGCATCCAGCCTCCCGGTCACCCGGTCATCGAAACGCGCGCCGATGCAGATCATCACGTCGCAGCGATTCATGGTCATGTTGGCTTCGTAAGTGCCGTGCATGCCGAGCATACCCAGCCAGTCCGGGTGGTCGGCGGGGAAGGCGCCCAGACCCATCAGCGTGGAGGTCACGGGTGCGCCGGTCAGGTCCTGCAATTGCCGCAGCAACTCGCTGGCGCGCGGGCCGGAATTGATCACGCCGCCGCCCGTGTAAAGCACCGGCCGCTCAGCCCCCGCGATCATGTCCAGCGCGGCGGAAATCTCGCTGTCGCTGGCCGCCATGCGCGGCTGGTAACGCGAGGAAGCCATGTCCCCCGCCTGGGCCTGATCTGCCATTTGCGTTGAAGCGATCTGCACGTCCTTGGGGATATCGATGACGACCGGACCGGGCCGCCCGGTGGTGGCGATGCGGAAGGCTTCCTCGATCGTGGCCTGCAGGTCGGCAACATCTTTGACGAGGTAATTATGCTTCGTACAGTGGCGCGTAATGCCGACCGTATCGGCCTCCTGAAACGCGTCGGTGCCGATCAGTCCGGTGGGGACTTGCCCGGTGATGCACACCATCGGGATGGAATCCATGAAGGCATCGGCAATGCCGGTGACCGCGTTGGTCGCGCCGGGGCCACTGGTGACCAGCACGACGCCGGGCTTGCCGGTGGCGCGGGCATAGCCTTCCGCCGCATGGGCCGCGCCCGCTTCGTGGCGCACCAGTATATGGCGCAGGCGCCCGCTATCGTTACCCTCGGCAAACAGCTCGTCATAGATTGGCAGCACGGCGCCGCCGGGATAGCCGAAGATGAATTCGACGCCCTGCTGCACCAGGCTTTCGACCAGAATGGATGCGCCGTTACGGTGAGTGGCGCGCTCCGCCGACATAATCTTCTTCCTTGCTGGACCGCCGAACGGGCAGCCTTGTTCGATTTTCCCCGGATAAAGCAGGCCCGGCACGTCGGGGGAGGCGTGCCGGGCCAAATTTTAGGGGATAGCTGCGGGGGTCAATGCAAGCCATCCGACTCCCTGCTATTGGCAATTTACGATTATGTCAAGGGCAGTTTGTGTAATAAAGGAACAAAACTAGCCCATAAATCGGAACTATCGGACTCGTCGCGTGGCCAATCGGCGGGCGGCTGGCGGCGAAACCACGTATATTGCCGCTTGGCGTAGTTGCGCGTGGCCTGGCTCCCGGCGGCGACCATTTCGTCGCGTGACAACTCCCCGCGCAGCCAACCGGCGATCTCGCGCACCCCGATTGCGCGCATGACGGGCAGTGCAGGATCGAGGCCGCGCGCCAGCAGCCGCTCGACTTCTTCCACTGCGCCTTGTTCCAGCATGGCCGCAAACCGCGCATCGCAGCGTTCGTACAGCGTGGCGCGGTCGGGCAGCAGGATCAGCGGGTGGAGCGTGATGGCAGCGCCGATGCCGCCCGTTTTCTCGCTCTGCCAATCGGTCAATGTACGTCCGGTAGATCGCACCACTTCCAGCGCGCGGGCAGTGCGGGCGCTATCTGCCGGGGCGAGGCGGCTGGCGGCGGCGGGATCGTCCTGCTCCAGAAAGGCGCGTAATTCGTCCGGGGGGAGGGCACGGATTTGCTCACGCACCGCTGGATCGATTGCCGGCACCGGTGCCAGGCCGTCCAGTAGAGCGCGGATATACAAGCCCGTCCCGCCGCACAGGATCGGCACCGCGCCATCGCTATGCAGCCGGGCGATCTCGCGCCGGGCGGCCTGTGCCCAATCGGCGGCGGAACAGGCCGTGGCCCCGTCCCAGCTGCCGAACAGGCGATGCTCGATCCCGTCCATTTCCGCGGCAACCGGTCGCGCGCTGAGCACTTGCAGATCGGCATAGACCTGCGCGCTATCGGCATTCACCACCACGCCGCGCCGGCCTTGCGCGCCAAGCTGCTGCGCCAGCCGCACCGCAAGGCCGCTCTTGCCGCTGGCCGTCGGCCCTGCAATGAGCGCGAGCGGCGGCCTGCCGTCTTCAGCCTCTATTGTATGTTCCGGAGTTTCCCCTGTGCTCATCGCTCGCCTGATAGCAGACCCTGCCACGCTGCAAAGCAAGCTCGATACCGCCACCGCCGCGCTGGAGGCGGCGGGTATGCCGGTCGCCATGGCGCATATGCTGGATTTCTGCGGCGCCGTGTTACAGCTGAGCCTGCCCGATGGCGATGCGCAGGTGCTGCGCCGGGTGATCGACGAGCATCTCGCTCCGACAGATTGCGTGATCTCGCAACAACCGGTCGCCATGCCGCACCTGTTTGTCAGCGACATGGATTCGACCATGATCGAGCAGGAATGTATCGACGAACTGGCCGATTTCGCCGGGCTCAAGCCGCAGATCGCGGCGATTACCGAGCGCGCGATGCAGGGCGAGCTGGATTTCGAGGACGCGCTGCGCGAGCGGGTCGGGCTCCTTGAAGGGCTGGAGGAGACCGCCATCGATCGCTGTCTGGCAGAGCGGATCGTCCCCGTGGCGGGCGCGCGCACGCTGGTCCAGACGCTGAAATCGCGCGGCTGCAGGACGGTGCTGGTCACCGGCGGTTTTCACCATTTTGCGGATCGGGTGGCCGAGCAGCTGGGCTTCGACCGGGTGGTCGGAAACCGGCTGGCGGTGGCGGAAGGCAAGCTGACCGGCGGGCTGACGGGCGCCATCACCGATAGCGGAGTAAAGCGCGCAGTGCTGCAAGAAGAGCTCGCCGCTATGGGCGACCGGGCGATTTCGCTCGCCACAGGCGACGGGGCGAACGACATCCCGATGTTGCAGGCGGCGACTTACGGAATCGCCTACCGTGCCAAGCCCAAAGCGCGCGCGGCGGCCAATGGCTGGCTCGATCGCGGCGATCTGACCGCGATTCTCGACTTGCTTGAGATCCCGCGGGCCGAATGGGCGGAGTAGGGGCTGGAACCTTTCGGCTTTCGGTGTATATTAACACTCATGTCAGTAAGAGCCGTTCCATGACCGCACCCATTCTCGATCCCGCCACCGGACTGTCCATCGCCGCCGCGCGCGATGGCACGCTGCTATACGATCCCGCACGCCCCAAGCTGAAGAAACGTCCGCTCAAGGCCTATCGCCATTTTCGCAACCTGATGGCGGATAAGGAAGATACCGAGCAGGTTTTCCATATTTTCGATGCGCTTCCGTCGAGCGCATTCGTCACGCAGATGGACAATTTCGCGCTGTCCGAAGAAGGCGAGCGGGTCCGCCAGATGGAACCCGCGCTGGTCCCGATCCTCGACGATCATGCGACGTTGCGCAAAATGCCCGCCGGATCGGTGGCCCATGCCTATTGCGATTTCATGGAGGCCGAAGGGCTGTCCGCCGCCGGGCTGGTCGCCGAAAGCGAGAAGACCTGGGCGCATCGTGCGCAATATGACGATCTGGTCGCATGGTACGGCAACCGCCGCCGCGACACGCATGATCTGCTGCACATCCTGACCGGCTATGGCCGCGATGCGCTGGGCGAACAATGCGTGCTGGCCTTCACCCACGGCCAGAATGGCGGGCCGGCAAACCTGTTCATCGCCTATCTGGGCGCGCTGGAACTCAAGCGCACCGTGAAGAGCAAGGCCCCCGTCCTGCGCGCCTTGCGTGAGGCTCAGGTAAAGGGCCGGGGACGTCCGCGCCTGACCGACCGGGCGGTGACCGAAGTACTCGCCATGCCGCTCGGCGAAGCGCGCGAAAAGCTCGGCATCGTCGATCCGCGCCGGTACAAGGAATGTCACCGCGTATGGCAGGATGCCGGTCGCGATCCGTACGATCTTCTGGCCGAGGGCGCGGCTGCCGCTTAGCGGTCCTTCGAGGCATTCGGGCCAAGCCTTCGTTCCTCCGGACGACCGGATAGTTCTGGGTGATATTTCAAACCGTTCGTCCTGGGGAGCGAGGACGAAGTCCGAGCATCTCGAAGAATGCCACCGTCAAAACCAGCTCGAAATCATCCCCAAACCCTTTTTCTTCAGCGCATGGTCCGGCACGCTCGCGCCCGGCGCGGGATGTCCGGCCACAACGATCATCAGCGGCTTTTCCCATTCGGGCCGCCCGCAAATTTCGCGCAGGAAACCCATCGGGGAGGGAGTGTGGGTGAGCGTGGCCAGCCCGGCCTCGTGCAAAGTCGAGATCAGCATTCCGCAGGCGATGCCGACGCTTTCATTGACGTAGTAATTCTGCGTCTCGCCATCCTCGGCAATCCCGCCCTTGCGTTGGGCGAAGCAGACGATCAACCAAGGGGCGATTTCGAGGAACGGTTTGCTCTCGTCGGTCCCCAGCGGATCGAGCGCGCCGAGCCATTCCTCGCTCGCCTTGGGCTTGTCCCCATCGGCTCCGTAGAACCGCCGCTCCTCCGCTTCCGCCGCTTCGCGGATCGCGCGCTTTATGTCGGGTGAGGAGATTGCCGCGAAATGCCACGGCTGGTGGTTCGCCCCATTGGGCGCGGTTCCGGCGGCGGCGATGGCATGCTCGATGACCTCTTTTGGCACCGGCGTATCGGTGAAATCGCGGCAGGATCGGCGCGTGGCGAGCTGCTCGTAAGCGGTACGCGCGCGGGCGATGCGCTGTTCGTCGGACAAGTCGGGCATGGCGGGGTAGGGATGCTGGGGTTCGTCGCTCATAGTCTCGGCTTCATCCCATCATCGCGCAATCCAGGCTGTCCACCGCCAAATGGAGCAGGCAGCCAAGCCCTATAGCGCGCACCCACCATCTTGGCACCAGCAGCATCGCGCCATAGGCGGCTGCGGCCCAGATGGTGTGGAGCGGGTGGAAGCCGATGCTGCAGCGGTCGGGGTCGAAGATCGGGGCGGCGAGCAGGTGATCGAGGTCGATGAGCATGGTGGAGAGGATCACCAGCCCGGCGAGCCGCCACATGTCCCGCCAGATCAGCCAGCCGAGCGCGAACGGGACGAGGAAGTGGCCGCCATAGTGGATGAGAGGTTGTAGCGCAGTCACTTACCCCTCTCTCTCGTCATTGCGAGGAGCCGAAGGCGACGCGGCAATCCAAGGCCCAAGTCCAAGGATTGCTTCGCTACGCTCGCAATGACGAATATTGGTAGGGCGTCACCCTTCCATCCAATCGCGGAAAAAGCTTTCGTGGGCTTCGCGGAGGTCGGCTTCACTGATTGCGAAGACTTGGTCGATGCCCAAGGCTCGTTCGCCTTTGGTTTCGCCGATCCGTGTCCAAGGTATCCCTGCAGCTTCAGCCAAGCCCATTATTCCATCCGGATTGGAGGATGACACAAGGTAGCGACCCTGAGCTTCGCCAAAATACCAATCCTTCCAGCTCGCACCGGAAGCATGGGACGTGAACAATGCTCCTGCGTTGCCAGCCATAACCATTTCCGCTGCGGCGACGAGTAACCCTCCATTCGACACATCGTGAACGGCGCTAACCTCGGCGCTTCCGATCAGGCTGCGAATGAACTCACCCGTGTTACGCTCTTCATCTACATCCGTAGCAGGCGGCTCGCCAGCCTCCAGTCTTGCAATTGTTCGTAGCCAAAGCGACTGTCCCAAGTGGGGATCGCGGTTGCCAATGACGAATAGTGCCTCACCCTCCGCCTTAAACCCCATCGTCATCATCTTGGAATAATCCTCGATGATCCCGACCCCGCCAATCGCAGGTGTGGGCAAAATCGCGCTGCCGCCGCCGGTCGCCTTGCTTTCGTTATACAGCGACACGTTCCCGCTCACGATGGGGAAATCGAGCGCGCGGCAGGCGTCGCCCATGCCGTCCAGAGCGTGGACCAGCTGCGCCATGATTTCAGGGCGCTGGGGGTTGGCGAAGTTTAGGCAGTTGGTGATCGCCAGCGGACGCGCGCCAACTGCGCACAGGTTGCGATAGGCCTCGGCGACCGCCTGCTTTCCGCCTTCATACGGGTCGGCATAGACGTAGCGCGGGGTGCAATCGGTGGTGATCGCGAGCGCCTTGTTCGTGCCGTGCACGCGCACCACCGCCGCATCGCCGCCGGTTTGCAGCGTGTCCGCGCCGACTTGAGAATCGTACTGCTCGGAAATCCAGCCTTTGCTGGCGAGGTTGGGGCTGGCCATCAGCTTGAGCAAATCCGCGCCGATATCCGTGCTTTCGGGAACTTCATCGAGCGGCTTGACCTGCGCCCAGGCTTTGTATTCCTCGCGGCTAAGATAGGGCCGGTCATATTCGGGCGCATCTGCGGCCAGCGGGCCGAGGGGGATGTCGCACACCACCTCGCCATCCCATTCCAGCACCATGTGCTGCGTATCGGTCACTTCGCCGATCACCGCGAAATCCAGCTCCCACTTTTCGAAGATCGCCGCCGCTTCGGCCTCACGCCCCGGCTTGAGCACCATCAGCATCCGCTCCTGGCTCTCGCTCAGCATCATCTCGTAAGGCGTCATGCCCGCTTCGCGGCAAGGCACCTCGTTCATGTCGAGCCGGATGCCCGCTTTGCCATTGGTCGCCATTTCCACGCTGGAAGAGGTCAGCCCGGCCGCGCCCATATCCTGGATCGCGACGATCGCATCGGTCGCCATCAGTTCCAGACACGCCTCGATCAACAGCTTCTCGGTGAACGGATCGCCGACCTGCACGGTGGGGCGCTTGGCCTCGGCGTCTTCCTCGAAATCCGCGCTGGCCATCGTCGCGCCGTGGATTCCGTCGCGCCCGGTCTTGCTGCCGACATAGACGATCGGATTGCCCACGCCGGTGGCGGCAGAGTAGAAAATCTTGTCCTGATCGGCGACACCCACGGTCATCGCGTTGACCAGGATATTGCCGTCATAGGCGGGGTGGAAGTTCGTTTCCCCCGCCACGGTCGGCACGCCGACGCAATTGCCATAACCGCCGATGCCAGCGACCACGCCTTGGACAAGATGCTTCATCTTCGGATGGTCGGGGCTGCCGAAACGCAGCGCATTGGCATTGGCGATAGGCCGCGCGCCCATCGTGAACACGTCGCGCAAGATGCCGCCCACGCCAGTCGCCGCGCCCTGGTAGGGCTCGATATAGGAGGGGTGGTTGTGGCTCTCCATCTTGAAGATCGCCGCCTGCCCGTCACCGATATCGATCACCCCGGCATTCTCGCCCGGGCCGCAGATCACCCACGGTGCCTCGGTCGGCAGCTTCTTCAGATGCAGCCGGCTGGATTTGTAGGAGCAATGTTCGCTCCACATCACCGAGAAGATGCCGAGTTCGACCATATTGGGCTCGCGGCCCAGCGCGTGCAGGACGCGGTCGTATTCTTCTTCGCTCAGGCCGTGCTGCGCGACCACTTCGGGAGTAATAGTGCTCATGCGCGGGGCCTTAAACCGGGTGCCCCTCCGCCGCCAGAGCCTTCTAGGCCGACATCCCCAGATGTAGCTTGTGCCGCCGCGTGCCGCCGACCCACATCGCGGTGAGCGTAACCAGCGCAAATGCCGCCAACGAGCTGAGATACATGCCCGGCCCGGCAACGGGTGGCTGCGGCCCGAACCAGTTCATACCCTGCATCAGCAGCAACAGGCCTAGCAATATCAGCGGCGGCGCAACCGGCCCGCGCGTCTTGCGCACATACAGGAAAAATGCGCCCAGGATCAGCGCCAGCTCCAGCGGGATGGCGACCCAGGGGTAATTCCACAGGCCAAGCCCGTATTTCTCCTCCCCGCCGGCCAGCGTCAGGTCGGGCCGGTGGACGATCAGGTCGAGCAGCCAATGCGACATCACGATCATGAAGGCCCATGCGGCGGTGACCCATTGGCGGCGTCCGAACCAGATAAGCAGCGCGAAAGCCGCCGCCCATACCGCGCTGCCCGCCAGGCTGTGCGTATAGGGCATGTGATAGAGATCCATCGGGTTCATCGCGGTGATCCCCGGTTCCATCCGCATCTGTTCGACATTGAACAGGGCAAGGGTGAAGAACCCCCAATCGACCAGCTGCGCGGCGAGGAATGCCATGCCCAGCTTGGGCGCGCGGCGCGATACCGCGGCCGCCGCCAGTGCCGGTGCCCAATGTCCGATAAACATGCTCGTCCCCCCGTCCTGCGTCAGGTAAGGCGGAGAGTGACGAAAGTGGCGACGCTGGCCGCCACGCAGGTCGCAAATGCGCCCCAGAGGATGTCGGCAATCGAGATATAGGTCGGCCACACTTTCAGTACCGCCTGGCTCGTCAGATCATACGTGGCGTAGCATAGCGCCCCGAGCAAAGCGGCGTTCAGCGCAGTGGTCGCCACGCTGCCCGCATCGAGGCCCGGCCTCACCGCGAACCACAGCATCCCGGCAATATAAGCGAGATAGAACACAATCGCCGGCCCGCCGCGAAAACTATCCGCCATCACTTCGCCGATTGCGGGGCGGTAGAAATTCGGCCCGGCCCAGCGCAGCCACAGAAAATCCAGCACGCCAAAGGCAATGGCGGCACTGATATACGCGATTATCCATTTCATCATTCGAACGTCCCCTGTTCAAGGCCTAACTTGACCGGGCGCGCCGCCAGCGTCAATGCATGGCCGCAATGGAAACCACCGAAAAAGACATTTCGCAATTGACCTTCGAAGATGCGCTGAAGGCGCTGGAGGAGCTGGTGCGGCGGCTGGAGAGCGGCGACGTGCCGCTGGACGAATCGATCGACCTTTACGAACGCGGGGAAAAGCTGCGCAAACATTGCCAGAAACGGCTCGACGCAGCGCAAATGCGGATCGAGAAGATCGTCACCGGGCCGGATGGCAAGGCGGCCGGCACGCAGAGCTTCGATGATAATGGCTGATAGCATCGCTGCGCAGGGCACCGGCCTGCTGGCGCAGGCGTTGGACGATATACAGCGTGAGATCGATGCCGATTTCGATGTATTGCTGCCCGTGCCCGGCGATACAAGCGACCGGTTGGTGGAGGCGATGCGCTATGCCGCGATCGGCGGCGGCAAGCGCGTGCGGCCATTGCTGCTGGGCGCAACGGCGCAGATGTACGGTGTCGACCGCGACATGGCGGTGCGGGCAGGATCGGCAGTGGAATCGATCCATGTCTATTCGCTGATCCATGACGATCTACCCTGCATGGACGATGACGATCTGCGCCACGGCAAGGCCACCTTGCACAAGGCGTTCGACGAGGCGACGGCCGTGCTGGCGGGCGACAGCCTGCACGCGCTGGCCTTCGAAATCCTGTCCGACCCTACCACATTTGCCGATCCCTTCACCCGCGCCGAACTGGTCGCGACCTTGGCCGGGGCGAGCGGAAAGGGCGGCATGGCGGGCGGCCAGATGATGGATATGCTGGCCGAACAAACGGATTACGATCTGCATTCGGTCACCCGGCTGCAACAGCTCAAGACCGGCGCATTGCTGGCCGCCAGCGTTGAAATGGGCGCGGTCCTGGGCAAGGTCGCGCCGGAAGGCCGCAGCCATCTGCGCGCCTATGCCCGCGACATCGGCCTCGCCTTTCAGATCGCGGACGATCTGCTCGACGTGACCGGAGACGAAGCCAAGGCCGGCAAGGCGCTGCGCAAGGATGAGAAGCAGGGCAAGCAGACCTTCGTGACGCTGATGGGCGAGGACGGCGCGCGCGATCAGGCCAGCGCACTGGTCGACCAGGCCGTCGGTCACCTCGCCAGCCACGGCGAGGAAGCCGACCTGCTGCGCGCATTAGCGCGGTTTATCGTTGAGAGGGACAGGTAGGATGTCGGCACAGCCAAAAGAACGCATCGGGATTTATCCCGGCACATTCGACCCGATCACGCTGGGCCATGCAGATATTATCCGGCGGGGCAGCAAGCTGGTCGATCGGCTGGTGCTGGGCGTGACCACCAACCCTTCCAAGAACCCGATGTTTTCCACCGAAGAACGCCTCGCCATGGTCGAGCGTGAGGTTGCCGCGATGGGGCTTAATAATGTCGAGGTAGTGGGGTTCAACGCGCTGCTGGTGAAATTCGCCCGCAAGCAGAACGCCAATGTGATAATTCGCGGCCTGCGCGCCGTCGCCGATTTCGAATATGAGTACCAGATGGCGGGGATGAACCAGCAGCTGGACGACGATGTGGAAACGGTGTTCCTGATGGCGGATGTCTCGCTGCAACCCATCGCCAGCCGCCTCGTCAAGGAAATCGCCATGTTCGGCGGCGATATCGAGCCTTTCGTTAGCAACGCCGTTTGCGAAGAAGTGATCGCGCGGGTCGAGAAACTGGGTCGGCGCGGGGATTACTAAGTCGCACCTGCGCACAGGCGGAACGAACCATTCATTGAACGGACAGCGCCCGCCCGCTAGAGGCGCGGCCATATGAAACATCACGGATATCCCATGATCGCACGCTTTCTAACCTCCGCCGCTCTGGCCCTGACCCTTTCCGCCGCGCCTGCCATGGCCCAGGATGGGGAGGCGCCCGCGCGCAAGGTCTACAACCAGATCAGTTACGATATGCAGCAGGATCCGGAAAATATCCTCCTGCTCGACCTGTCCAATGGCGAACGTGTGGCGATCCGCCTGATGCCAAGCTGGGCGCCCAGCCACATCGACCGCATCAAGACGCTGACCCGGCAGGGCTTCTATGACGGGGTGATCTTCCACCGCGTGATCGATGGTTTCATGGCGCAGACCGGCGATCCCACCGGCACCGGCCAGGGCGGCAGCGAGCTTCCCGACCTGGCAGCGGAATTCAACCCGATGCCGCATATCAGGGGCACCGTGGCGATGGCCCGCGCAGCAGAGGAAGACAGCGCGAACAGCCAGTTCTTCATCGTGTTCTACCCGCGCTTCAGCCTGGACAAGCGTTACACCAATTTCGGCCGGGTCATTTCCAACATGCCCGCCGTCGATGCGATCAATCGCGGCGAACCGCCCTCCGATCCCACGCGCATCCTGCAAGCCAGCATTGCCGCCGATGGCAAGCCGCAAGTCCTCGCTCCGCCGCCAGCCCCGGCTCAGCCCGCACCGAATCTGAACGGCACAAGCATCACTCCGGACCAGCTGAGCGCGCCCATCGCGGAATAGGTTTCGTTTGTCGGGGCGAGGTCTGGCACGGCCCAAGGACGCGGGGCGCGCGACGGCGCTCAACAAACCGGAATTTCCGAAACAACAATTCCCCGGCCGCCAGAGTCGGCTAGAGCCTCCCCATGCGCGTTGACCTGTTCGATTTCGACCTCCCGCAAGAGCTGATCGCCTTGCGCCCGGTATCGCCGCGCCATGACGCGCGGATGCTGGTGGCAAAGGGCGACACGCCGTTCCGCGATGCCACAGTGCGCGATTTGCCGGGCGAATTGCGCGCGGGTGACGTACTGGTGTTTAACGATACCCGCGTCATTCCCGCCCGGCTGGAGGGTGTCCGCACCCGCGAAGGCAATACCGCACAGATTGGCGCGACATTGCACAAGCGGATCGATCTGCGCCGCTGGCAGGCCTTCGTGAAAAACGCCAGGCGGCTGCGCGAGGGCGAGCGGATCGCTTTCCCCAACGAGGTGACCGCCGTCGCGGAGGCCCGGTTGGACGATGGCAGCTGGACCTTGTTCTTTCCCGGCGAGGAACCCGTCGAAACGCTGCTGGAACGCGCCGGAACCATGCCCTTGCCCCCCTATATCGCAGGCAAGCGCCCGACTGACGAGCGCGACAAGGCCGATTACCAGACGATTTTTGCCGAAAAGGACGGTGCGGTGGCCGCGCCCACCGCTGCGCTCCATTTTACGCCCAAATTGCTCGCCGCGCTGGACAAGGCGGGGGTGGAGCGCGAGACGCTTACCTTGCATGTCGGCGCGGGCACGTTCCAGCCCGTCAAGGTGGATGATACGAACGAGCACCGGATGCACGCCGAATGGGGCACGATAGATGCCGCCACCGCCGCCCGGCTCAACACTGCGCGCGCTGCGGGCAATCGGGTAATCGCTGTCGGCACCACCAGCCTGCGCCTGCTGGAAAGCGCTGCCGATGCGGACGGCACGATCCAGCCCTTCGAAGGCGACACGGCGATCTTCATCACGCCGGGTTACGAATTCCGCGCGGTGGATGGTTTGATGACGAATTTCCATTTGCCGAAAAGCACTTTGTTCATGCTGGTTAGCGCGCTGATGGGCCGTGAGCGGATGGTCGCGGCTTACGAACATGCGATTGCCGGGGGGTATCGCTTTTACAGCTATGGCGATTCGTCGCTGCTGATACCGTAAGGGATAACGAAGGTCGTCCGCGAAGCGGCTACCGTAGCTTGGATGAGGGGCAACAAACTCCACATCTTCTCCCCACCGCTTGCAATCCCCCCGCGCCGTGCCACAACTCGCGCGCATGGATCCCATCCTTTCCCTGCGCGGCCTGACGAAGACCTATCCCGGCGGCCTGACCGCCCTCGACAATGTCGATCTGGATATCCTGCCGGGCGAGATTTTTGCGCTGCTCGGCCCCAATGGGGCGGGCAAGACCACGCTGATCGGGGCGGTGTGCGGGCTGGTGCGGCCGACCTCCGGCAGGATCGAGGCGTTCGGCAGCGACCTTTCGCATAATTGGCGCGATGCACGGCGGCGGATCGGTCTGGTGCCGCAGGAACTCAGCACCGATATGTTCGAGCAGGTCGAGCGCGCGGTCAGCTATTCGCGCGGGCTGTTCGGATTGCCGCCCGACAAGGCGCGGATCGAGGAAATCCTTCGCGCGCTCAGCCTGTGGGACAAGAAGGACGAGCAGATCCGCGCGCTCTCGGGCGGAATGAAACGTCGCGTGCTGATTGCCAAAGCGATGGCGCACGAGCCCGATCTGCTGTTTCTGGACGAGCCGACCGCTGGCGTCGATGTGGAACTGCGCCGCGCAATGTGGACACAGATCGATGCGATGCGCGCGCGCGGGGTCACGGTGATCCTGACCACCCATTATATCGAGGAGGCCGAAGAGATGGCCGACCGCGTGGGGATCATCTCGAAGGGGCGCATCCTGATGGTGGATGACAAGGCCGCGATGATGGCGCGGCTCGGCCGGACCGAGGCTCATATCGAGCTGAGCGAACCGATTGCCGCTTTGCCGCCCAGCATCGCCGCCTTTCCGGTACAGATCGAAGGAGGCGGCCGCTCGCTTTGCTATCGCGGCGGTGACGGGACGGGCAAGGGCAAGGCCGAAGTGGCCGAGCTGACCAAGGCGCTGACCCGCGCCGATATCGACTATATCGGTATCGAGATCACCGATTCCTCGCTGGAAGATATTTTCGTCGATTTGGTCGAAAACGGCGCACAGGCGGGAGGTGGGCGATGATCGGCTTCAACTTCCGCTCCGCCTGGTCGATCTACAAGCGCGAGGTTATGCGCGCGCTGCGCACCGCGTTGCAATCGATCCTGGCCCCGGTGCTCACCACCGCGCTGTATTTCATCGTGTTCGGATCGGCGATTGGCGAGCGGATGCCCGAAATGGGCGGGGTGGATTATGCCGCCTTCATCGTGCCCGGCCTGCTGCTGCTGACGCTGCTGGGTGAGAGCACCTCCAACGCCAGTTTCGGCATCTACATGCCGCGCTTCACCGGCACGATCTACGAATTGCTGTCGGCTCCGGTGGGCGTGGCCGAAACGCTGGCCGGGTTTGTCGGCGCGGCGGCGACCAAGTCGCTGATCCTGGCGGCGATCATCCTCGCCACCGCCACGCTGTTCGTGGATTACGAGATCCGGCATCCCTTGCTGGCGATCGGCTTTATCATCCTGATTTCGGCCAGCTTCTCGCTGCTCGGTTTTATCCTGGGCGTGTGGGCGGACAGTTTCGAGAAGCTGGGCATCATTCCAACGCTGATCCTGATGCCGCTTACATTTCTAGGCGGGACATTCTATTCGATCGACATGTTGCCCGGTATCTGGCGCGATGTGGCGCTGGTGAACCCGATCGTGTTTCTGGTGAACGGATTGCGCTGGACGTTTTACGGCACTTCGGATGTCAGCATCGGGGTGTCGTTCGGGCTTACGGTGGCTTTCCTCGCAGTTTGCGTCGGCATCATCTGGTGGATCTTCAGGACCGGCTGGCGGCTGCGCAGTTGATGCACGGATGATGGCCAGCTGACACGCGGGGTGGCGGCGCGGGCGATCTGCCGCTAGGCGCGCGCCCATGCCTTGTTTCAGTTCTATCGCCAGCCGCGCGCTGCCCGCGCTGCTGCTCGCCGCCGCCGTTCCCGCCCATGCCCAATTGCCGCAGCCGGTGCGCGATATGCTGGAGGCTGCGATTGCCACCGGCGACGCGCAAAAAGTCGCCACGGTGGCCGAAATCGCCCGTGCGACCAATCCGGACGACACTGCCGAAATCGACACGCTGGAACAGGCTTTCGAGACCGAGCAACGCCAGCTCGCCGCGCGGGAAACCGCCGCCAAGCAGGAGGCGATTCGCGGGGCCAGTTTCTTCGAAAACTGGTCGGGCGAGGGCGAAATCGGCGCGGCGCGTTCCTCCGGCAACAGCTCCAACACCGGGCTCACCGCCGGATTGAAACTGGCGCGCGAAGGCATCGATTGGGAACACCGCATCCGCGCTCGGGCCGATTATCAACGCAGCAATGGCGTGACCACGAAAGAGCAATATCTCGCCGCCTACCAGCCGCGCTATAACCTCTCGCCCGTATTCTTCGCCTACGGTCTTGCGCAATATGAACGCGACCGGTTCCAGGGATTTTCGGCGCGCTATTCCGGCTCGGTCGGGGCCGGTTACCGGGTAATCGACACCGAAACCATCGAACTGACCGTGGAGGCGGGACCCGCCTATCGCCGGACCGAATTTGTGGACGGCACCAGCGACGGCTCCATTTCCGCCTTCGCCGGGCTCGACGCAGGCTGGCAAATCGCCGAGCGCATCGCACTGAAGCAGGAGGCCGACGCCTTTCTGGACAGCGGAAATGTCACGCTGACCTCGCTCACCGGACTGGAGGCAGGGCTGGGCGCAGGCTTGCGCGCGCGGCTGTCCTACGGCGTGGAATATGACAGCGACCCGCCGGCAGGGGCCGTCTCGACCGATACGCTGAGCCGCTTTACGCTGATCTACGGCTTCTGAACCGGCCCTTCGCGTGCCTCGTTCGGAGCGGAGCCATCCCCCTTCTTCCAAGGCAAACTCGCTGCAGTGGCTCGACTTCGCTTGGGCTGAAAGGGTAAGGGGCTGCGCATATGACCACCCCCCGTTTTTCCTTCGAAGTCTCCGCCACCGACGGCAAGGCGCGTACCGGGCGCATCGCCATGCGGCGCGGCGAGATTCGCACGCCCGCCTTCATGCCGGTGGGCACCGCCGCCACGGTCAAGGCGATGAAACCGGAGGCGGTGCGAGCGACCGGGGCGGACATCATTCTGGGCAACACCTATCATCTGATGCTGCGCCCCGGTGCGGAGCGGGTGGCAAAGCTGGGCGGGTTGCACCGCTTCATGAACTGGGATCGCCCGATCCTGACCGATAGCGGCGGCTATCAGGTGATGAGCCTGTCCGACTTGCGCAAGCTGACCGAACGGGGGGTGGAATTCCGCAGCCATATCGACGGCAGCAAACACATGCTCACCCCCGAACGCAGCATGGAAATCCAGCGGCTGTTGGGCAGCGATATCGTGATGGCCTTCGATGAATGTCCCCGCGCCGACCAGCCGCTGACGGAGATCGAGGCGTCGATGGAGCTGTCCATGCGCTGGGCGCAGCGCAGCCGCGATGCCTTCGATGCGGGCGGCGAGCATGCGGCGGGGGCGGCTTTGTTCGGCATCCAGCAAGGCGCCTTGGACGAAGGGCTGCGTGGCCGCTCTGCCGAAGCGCTGCGCGCGATCGGTTTCGATGGCTATGCGGTTGGCGGGCTTGCCGTGGGCGAGGGGCAGGAGGCGATGTTCGCCACGCTCGATTTCGCGCCCGCCCAGCTGCCCGAAGATGCGCCGCGATATCTGATGGGAGTGGGCAAGCCGGACGATCTGGTGGGCGCGGTGGAACGCGGGATCGACATGTTCGATTGCGTCCTGCCCACCCGTTCGGGGCGTAACGGACAGGCTTTCACCTGGAACGGCCCGCTCAATTTGCGCAATGCGCGGTTTGCCGAGGATACCGGGCCGCTGGACGAGCGTTGCATTTGCCCGACTTGCGCGGAATATAGCTGCGCCTATCTTCACCATTTGCAGAAATCCGGTGAGATATTGGGCGCGATGCTGGTGACCGAACATAATCTGTCTTTCTACGCGCAGTTGATGGCCGCGATGCGCAGCGCCATTACCGATGGTGGATTTGCCGCCTTCGCCGCCCGCTTCCGCTCGGATTACCTCACCGCATGACCTACCGCACGCTGGCGCATGAAGAACAGCGCAAGCGAATAGCCTTGCTCGGCATCATCGCCTTCGCTTCGGTAATGATGTGGCAGACCGCCTGGGGCAGCCTGATGCTGTACCCATTCACCATTCTGGCGACGTGGTTTCATGAAATGGGTCACGGGCTTGCGGCGATGGCTGTGGGGTATGATTTCCAGCGGCTGGAGATTTATCCGGACGGGTCCGGCGTTGCGTTGTCGCTGGTGCCGCTGGAGGGGTCGCGGCTTGCCGCTGCATTGGTGGCGGTGGCTGGACCGGTCGGGCCGGCGCTTGCGGGGGCGGGGCTGATCATGGCGTCGCGGCGCGAGCGCGGTACGCACTGGGCGCTGGGTATTCTGGGCGCCGCATTGCTCCTTTCAACGCTGATCTGGGTACGCTCGCTTACCGGCTGGCTGGTGCTGGTTCCGGCGGGTCTGGTGATCCTGGGGATAGCTGTGCGAGCAGGTGCAGAAACGCAGCGTCTTGTCCTGCAAGTGCTCGGCGTGCAGGCGGCGGTGAGCATGTATCAGCATCTCGGCTATCTGTTCAGCCAGGGCGGACGGATCGGCGGGGTACCGCAAAGGTCCGACACGCAGGCCATCGCCGATGTGCTGCTGCTGCCATACTGGTTCTGGGGTGCGGCGATCACGGCGCTCACCGCAATCATGCTGTGGCGCGCCTTTCGCTACGCCCTGCAGCCATAGCACATACGAAAAGGGCGGCCCCGCGAGGCCGCCCTTATTGGTACCGAGTATCGGCGCGGATTAGCGCGAGTAGAACTCGACCACCAGGTTCGGTTCCATCGTTACCGGGTAGGGCACTTCGTCCAGCGCAGGAACGCGGGTGAAGCTTACCTTTTCGGTGCCATCGGGCACGACATAATCGGGAATTTCACGCTCGGGCAGGCTCTGCGCTTCGATTACCAGCGCCATGTCCTGTGCCTTCTTGCCCAGGCTGATCACGTCGCCCACATCGCAGCGGCGGCTGGCAATGTTGCACTTCACGCCATTGACCTGAATGTGGCCGTGGCTGACCAGCTGGCGAGCGGCGAAGATCGTCGGTGCGAACTTGGCGCGGTATACGATCATGTCCAGCCGGCGTTCCAGCAGGCCGATCAGGTTCTGGCCGGTATCGCCCTTCATGCGGCTCGCATCCTTGTAGGTGGACTTGAACTGCTTCTCGGTCACGTCGCCATAATAGCCCTTGAGCTTCTGCTTGGCGCGCAGCTGCAGACCGAAATCGGATACTTTGGACTTGCGGCGCTGGCCGTGCTGGCCGGGGCCGTAAGAACGCTTGTTGACGGGGGAATTGGGGCGACCCCAGATGTTTTCGCCCATCCGCCGGTCGAGTTTGTGCTTCGAGCTTGTACGCTTCGTCATAGGTCGTTCCTGTATTTGCTGGGCCGCCCCAATGGCAGCCATCGAACCCGGCATCGCACCGTCATGGCAATTATCCATGACGTGGCCACCGCTTCACCGGGGTGCGGAGCCAATCATTCAGCGAGCGCGCGCCTTAGCAGGATTGCGCCGCCCGTCAACGCAGTTCGTCCCGCGCCCGTTCGACCGACCTGATCAACCCGCTCGACAAACGCCGCTCCACCCGCCAATGCGCGCGCATGAATTCGATCAAGCAACCCGGCGATTGCACCGATATGACCGAAGTGCGCGAAGGCGTGGACCAGACCGACCGCGAACTGATCGCGCTGCTGGCTCGTCGTTTCGGATATATGCGCGCCGCCGCCCGTATCAAGCCGAGCCGTGACGTGGTGCGCGACGAAGCGCGCAAAGCCGCAGTGATCCGCCACGCAGCCGACAAGGCCGCTGCCGCCGGTCTGCCGCGCGCCGAAATCGCGGATATCTGGGACAGGTTGGTGGAAGCCTCTATCGCCTACGAAATGGTCGAGTGGGACCGATTACGCAAATAACGCCGCGTATCAATTCGATTACCTTCTCAAAGATGACAGGCCGACCGGGCTTCCATTATATGACCGCCCGGCACGAAATTCGCTATCGCGGGCAACGCGTTGGCTCCATTCAAGCGTGGCATTCTTCTTCGCCGCTTCGTCGACGCGCTGCCACTCTGTCTGGGTGAGGCAGACATTCGCAATACCACGCCTCGGTCTATCGAGATTGAGGCAAAAGATCGGGCTCTCCCCGTCGTTTGCTGCGGCCGCTTTGGCAACGTCCGATACAAAGGTCTCTTTCAGGTCCAAAAGCGGATCATCCGCAGACACTGGGACAAGCGAGATAGCGGCGGCTAGCATAAGGGACATGATCGTTCTCCAAAACTGCCACGATCATTCGATTTGCCAAGTGAATGGTTGGTGAACCTGAATGGGTGCAATATGCGATCACGGTCCTATTCGCCGCGGTTGAAATCGCGCCATTCTTCCTTGGTCATGCAAAGGCGTACCTTCCGGCGGCTGCCCATGCCATCGGTCACCCTGCGGCAGATCTTGCGGTCTTCCTTGGCCTGTTTGGGGGCTTCGGCCTGATTATCGGCGGGCTGCGATGGCTCGGGCGATGTAGATGCGAGCGCCAGCGCGCTGAGCCACAATGGTGCAGTAATAGACATGAAAACTTCCAGATAACTGGTGGTTAGGACAATCGAAGCGTGGGCCGCTATTCGTCCCGCCCGGGCGTGTCGAGGGGTTGATCGACCAACGGCCTATCTGGCCGGGCAAGATGAGTCAGCACCCCGCGCAAGGTGCGCACTTCCAGATGATTCCAGCCTGGCTTGGTAAGCACGTTGCGCAAGGTTCGCGTAGTCGCTTCGCGCCGGTTCTCCGGGAAGAAATACCCCTTCGGTTCGAGCAGCTTTTCGAAGTGGCCGATCAACCCCTCAAGTTCGCTCTGCGGAGCCGGGGGCAGGGCATCCTCGCGGGTGGGAACGGCCAGTTCATGGCGCTTCGACCATTCATAGGCGCAGACCAGCACGGCCTGGGCCAGGTTGAGCGAACCGAATTGCGGATTGATCGGTACGGTCAGAATCGCCCGAGCCAACGCGACATCCTGTATATCGAGACCCGAGCGTTCCGGCCCGAACAGCAGCGCGCTGCGCCCCGGAGCCTCGGCAATTTCGCCGACAGCCTGTTCGGGCGTGACAACGGGCTTGGTATCCTCGCGCTTGCGCACGGTCGTCGCATAGACGTGGCTGCAATCGGCCACCGCTTCGGCGGTCGTATCGAACACCCTGGCTTCGGCAAGCACTCGGTCCGCGCCGGCCGCTGCGGGACCGGCGGCCGGATTGGGCCACCCATCGCGCGGTGCGACAAGCCGCATCTCGGTCACCCCAAAATTGAGCATCGCCCGCGCAGCCTTGCCGATATTCTCGCCCAGTTGCGGGCGGACGAGGACGATGATGGGGTTCCGTGCGCGGGTTATGCCTGGTTTCGCGCGATCCTTCGAGATACTCGGACTTCGTCCTCGCTCCTCAGGACGAACGAGGATGGAAGCTGGGAGCCTGCTAGGTCGTTCGTCCTGAGGAGGGGAAGCCACAGGCTGACCCGTCTCGAAGGATTTGCCGCGCTTCGCAAGCCGCTGAATTGCTGCCCAATCGCCGCGAATCAGAGCTTCCTTTTTTGCCCGTGACCAGCCTTTGATCTTTCGTTCGGCCTCCAAGGCTTCAACTCTTGTGCCAAATTCGGAATTCCAAACCAGTTCGAGTGGCTGACGCTTACTCGTATAGCCCTTTATCTCGCCAGCGCGATGCGCACCCCATCGGCGCTCCAGGTCGTCGGTATGCCCAATGTAGTAGGTCCCATCGCCGCACCGGATCATATAGGCCCAGAACGCCATCAACCTTCGCCTACATCGCGCACCGTGCTCGCAAACTCCTGGAAATCCCGGGCTTCGCTGAAGTCGCGATAGACGCTGGCGAAGCGGATATAGGCGACGCTGTCGATCTGGCGCAGGCCGTCCATCACCATTTCGCCGATCCGGCTTGAGGGGATCTCTGCCTCTCCCGCCGTTTCCACCTGTCGCTGGATGCCGGAAATCAGCTGATCGATCCGTTCCTGTTCCACATCACGCTTGCGACATGCCAGCGCGACCGAGTTTTCCAGCTTGGATCGGTCGAAATTCTCGCGCCGGTCGCCGCTCTTGACGATGGAAACCTCGCGCAATTGTACCCGTTCGAAAGTGGTGAAGCGCGCCCCGCATTGTGCGCATTGCCGGCGGCGGCGGATCGCGCCATTATCCTCGGTGGGGCGCGAATCCTTTACCTGGCTGTCATCATGCGCACAAAACGGGCAGCGCATCGGTTACGGGCGCAATCGCTTGTAAAACATGTAGGAACCGCCAGCTGCCGCGCCGATGATCGGTCCGACCAACGGCAGGACGATGCCTGCCACCGCGCCGATGGCGGCGCCCTTGAGCACCGGCTTGGTGGAGGGGTGCTTCATCCCTTCGCGCGCCATCGCCTTGGCTTCGCGCTGGGCATCGGTCACCAGATCCTCGTCATAGGCGCGCTTGGTCGGCAGCACCTTGTCTTCGGTGGCGGTCATCGGGGGGAGATCGGTCTTGTTGGTCATTTATATTACCTTCCGGGATATACGGGAAAAGCTGTACACAGCTCTTCGACGCGCGCCCGCACCGATTGTTCCACCTCGGCATCGCCCTCCGGCCCGTTTTTCGCCAGCCCATCGACCACTTCGGCGATCAACGCGCCGATCTTGCGAAACTCCGCCGGGCCGAAGCCGCGGGTGGTGCCCGCCGGGGTGCCCAGGCGGATGCCGCTGGTGACGAAGGGGCTGCGCGTATCGAACGGGATGCCGTTCTTGTTGCAAGTCAGCCAGGCCCGGTCGAGACCTTTCTCGGCCGCCTTGCCGGTGACGTCCTTGGCCGTCAGATCGACCAGCATGGAGTGGTTGTCCGTACCGCCGGAAACGATCCGCAACCCGTTTTCTTCCAGGCTGGCGGCCAGCGCGCGCGCATTTTCGACGATGGCATGGGCGTAGCTCTTGAATTCAGGCCGCAGCGCTTCGCGGAAAGCGACCGCCTTGGCGGCGATCACATGCATCAGCGGGCCGCCTTGCAGGCCGGGGAAGACTGCCATGTTGAGCGGCTTGGTCAGCTGCTCGTCATTCCACAGGATAATGCCCGAACGCGGGCCGCGCAGGCTCTTATGCGTGGTGCTGGTGACAATGTCGCAATGCGGGAACGGCGAGGGGTGCGCACCGCCCGCGACCAGTCCGGAAATGTGGCTCATATCGCATAGCAGATAGGCGCCAACCTCGTCCGCGATGGCGCGAAAAGCCTCGAAGTCCCACACCCGCGAATAGGCGGTGCCGCCGCAGATGATCAGCTTGGGCTTGTGTTCGCGTGCAGTGGCGGCGACCACGTCCATATCGATCAGCTCATCATCCTCGGTCACTCCATAAGCGACCGGATTGAACCACTTGCCGCTCATATTGACGGGGCTGCCATGCGTCAGGTGCCCGCCGGAGTTCAGGTCGAGCCCCATGAAAGTATCGCCCGGCTCCAGCAAAGCGAGGAACACGGCCTGGTTCATCTGGCTGCCCGAATTGGGCTGCACATTGGCGAAATTGCAGCCGAACAGCTCCTTCGCGCGGTCGATGGCGAGCGTTTCCACCACATCCGCATAATCGCAGCCGCCATAATACCGCTTGCCCGGATAGCCCTCGGCATATTTGTTGGTGAAGACCGACCCGGTGGCCTCCAGCACGGCGGTGGAGGCGATGTTTTCGCTTGCGATCAGCTCGATCTTGTCCTGTTGGCGGGCAAGCTCGTTGTCGATTGCCGCTGCAATTTCGGGATCGGCAGCGGCAAGGTCGTCATGCCAGAAGCGGTACATGATATCGGATGATTGGTCGGGTGCTGTGCTCATGGGATCAAACCTCTGGATTGGATAGCTTATCGACCCGGCGCTGGTGGCGACCGGTCCCGTCGGGGAGAGAATCGGCAAATTCGGTTTCGAGAAATGCGGTCAGGCAAGCCTTGGCCATATCGCTGCCCGTCAGGCGCGCACCCATCGCAAGGCAATTGGCATCATTATGTTCGCGGGCCAGCGTGGCGGAAAGCGGCTCGGAAACCAGTGCACAGCGGACCGCCGAATTGCGATTGACCGACATGGAAATCCCGATGCCAGACCCGCACAGCGCCACCCCGCGCTCGACAGTGCCATCGGCGACGACGCTGGCGAGCTTGTAACCGAAATCGGGATAATCGACGCTATCGGGCGCATCGGGGCCGAGATCCGCGACCTCGTGCCCCTGCTCGATCAGCCATTCGCGCAGCTCGGCCTTGAGATCGAGCGCGGCGTGGTCGGAGGCGATGGCGATTTTCATGGGGTGGGACATAGGGGCTCGAAGCGATTCTCTCCAGTCCGCAGGCGTTCAATCGACCGAAAAATTGACACAACTGGCTTCGTGAGGAAATAGTTTAATAACGTTATTTTATTGGGGGTACAGGTTCGAAAATGTTAATTCATAAAAAAATAGAAATTGAAATTGACGCTGCAACTTGGCGGAGTAGAAGTGAAGTTCCTACAAGTTTTCCAATATCCGGTGAGGAATTTGATTTCGATTTTGCAGCGATTCTTGTCCTAATTGGAGTTTTGACGACGCCCCCGAATTCAGGTGGTGCTTCACTAAGCGAAATGTGGGCATTTATCAGATACTTGTACGCTACCTCCGGTGACAACGAGCTTCGCTTAACTGCCGATTACCTTGACCTCGACCCCCATCAAAAAACTATACTCAGTGATGATTTCGGAATGGGCTTAGGGATGTATTGGTTGGCAAATCGGCTGAGATTGGTTGCAGCTTGCGACGGTCGGTACTTCATAGAGAATTTCCTAACTCAAATCGGCGGAAATTATCATGGCGGAGTAGCAAAACGCGGACCCGGAAAGAGTCCAGATTTTGTGGCGATTGATAGTCAGCAAAAATTTCATGTCATCGAGTGCAAAGGCACGCAATCCTCACGAAACTACAGGAATAAGCAGCTACGCGATTCCGGTATTCTACAGAAACAAACAATTGAATTGCCATCTCAACTTCGTGGCCAATCGCTCGCCATTGGCACTTTTATAGCTGGTCCAGATGGCGATAAAAGCCAAATACGAGTCGTTGATCCCGAACCAGAAGATCCACTACGCATAAAAAATTCACAAGCAGTGGAGGCCAGAAATGCAGTCGGAAGGGGCATGCTTGCAAAAGAGTTGCGAAGTTCCGGGTTCCCATCCGCCGCCGCAGCTATTGCGTTCCCAGGCCAGCGCAAGAATATTTTTGACAAAGATCAATACGTCGAAACCAAGGAGCAGTCAGAAACCCGAGACTCGCTCGGTCATGACGAGGTAACCAGTATTTCGGGTAGGGTTTTTCAAGCTAACCATGAGAAATATGTCGGCCAAACGCGTCGGATCCTACTGCCAAATCCACTAAAGGTTGATAGTGAGTATTTTCGAGCTGTTGAAATTCGCCAGGGCATAAATCGATCACGTTTTGACGCAGTACGCACGGCGAAAGACTTCAGAGAAATTGATCTCGAAGGTTCCGGAGAGAGAGAACGACTTTTTAAATTTGGCAGCAAGCGGCGTCGAGCTTGGGTCGCTCTTGGCGCAAACTACTATAGTGATATCCGATTCTTAGATCCCTACTGATCCAGGAACGACCGCATCTTCCGCGAACGCGAGGGATGCTTGAGTTTCCGCAGCGCCTTCGCCTCGATCTGCCGGATACGTTCGCGCGTCACGCTGAACTGCTGCCCCACTTCCTCAAGCGTGTGATCGGTGTTCATGCCGATGCCGAAGCGCATGCGCAGCACGCGTTCTTCGCGCGGGGTCAGGCTGGCGAGGACGCGGGTGACGGTTTCCTTCAGGTTCGCCTGAATCGCGGCATCCACGGGGATGATCGCGTTCTTGTCCTCGATGAAATCGCCCAGATGGCTGTCTTCCTCGTCGCCGATCGGGGTTTCCAGGCTGATCGGTTCCTTGGCGATTTTCATCACCTTGCGGACTTTTTCCAGCGGCATGGACAGACGCTCGGCCATTTCTTCCGGAGTCGGCTCGCGGCCTTGCTCGTGCAGGAACTGGCGGCTGGTGCGGACCAGCTTGTTGATCGTCTCGATCATGTGGACCGGGATACGGATGGTCCGCGCCTGGTCCGCGATGCTGCGCGTGATCGCCTGGCGGATCCACCAGGTTGCGTAGGTGCTGAACTTGTAACCGCGGCGATATTCGAATTTATCGACCGCCTTCATCAGACCGATATTGCCTTCCTGGATCAGGTCGAGGAATTGCAGGCCGCGATTGGTGTATTTCTTGGCAATGGAAATCACCAGACGCAGGTTTGCCTCGACCATTTCCTTCTTGGCAATACGAGCTTCGCGCTCGCCCTTTTGCACCATGTTCACGATGCGACGGAATTCCGGCAGGCTCATGCCGGTATTGCTGGCAATGTCGGAAATTTCGGTGCGGATCCGGTCGATCGCGTCGGCTTCCTTCGTCGCGAAGGCGGCCCATTTCTTGTCTTTCTTGACCCGGTCGCCCAGCCAGCCATCGTCCATCTCGTTGCCGAGATAGGCTTCGAGGAAGTCCTTGCGCTTGACCTTGTGGCGTTCGGCAAGGCGCAGCATCTGGCCGCCCAGCGCGGTCAGGCGGCGGTTGAAGGCGTAGAGGTTGTCGACCAGGAATTCGATCTTGGTCGCGTGGAACTGCATGGACTCGACCTCGGCGGTCAATTCCTCGCCCATCTTTTCGTATTTCTTTTCCTTGGCAGCGGGGAATTGTTCGCCCCGCGCCAGGGTATCGACGCGCTCGCTCTGCAGCTTCTCGAACTTCTTGAACAGCTTGGTAATCCGCTCGAACCGGTCGATCGCGTCTGGTTTCAGCGTGGCTTCCATCTGGGCGAGGGAGAGGGTGTTGTCCTCCTCTTCCTCCTCATCCTTCTTCTTGGACCCGCCTTCGCCGTCCTCGCCATCCTCGCTGTCGGAATCGTCGTCGCTGTCGTCCTCGTCATCGTCGACGATGGTCGGGCCGGCCGAATCCTCGGTAATCTCGCCGTTTTCGGCTTCCTCGTTCTCTTCCTCCATCTTGTCGGGCGGCGGAGCCTTGGACAGCATGGCATCGAGGTCGAGGATTTCGCGAAGCTGCATTTCCTCTGCATTCAGCGCGCGCGACCATTCGATGATCGCGTGGAAGGTAATCGGGCTCTGGCACAGGCCGATGATCATGGTATCGCGGCCGGATTCGATCCGCTTGGCAATGGCGATTTCGCCTTCGCGGCTGAGCAGTTCCACCGCGCCCATTTCGCGCAAGTACATGCGCACCGGATCGTCCGTACGGTCACCGGTGGAGGTTTTCTTCTTGGCGGCGGCAGCGTCGGCGGCGGCTTGCTTGCGCGCATCGTCTTTCTTGTCGACCGAGATTTCCTCGACCTCGGCGTCCTGCTCGGCCTCTTCGTCGCTTTCGACGACCTTGACGCCCATTTCGCTGATCGCGGACATCACATCCTCGATCTGTTCGGAATTCATCTGGTCCTGCGGGAGAGCCTCGTTCAGTTCGTCAAGCGTGATGTAGCCACGGCGCTTTGCCTTGGCGAGCAGCTTCTTGATGCCGCTTTCATTGAGATCGATCAGAGGCGCATCGTCCACGGGACCGGGCGCTTGTTTCGTCTTTGCCTTGGAAGCCATAGGTTTCGTTTCAATCCGTTTCTGCGGCGCTGCGGGTGTCTTCGGCCACCGCGCCGTTATGTATCGTTGCGGGTTTATCGCGCGCCATATCGCGCGATGCCCGTTTGCTCGCCATTTGCCCCAATCGCCGCGTGAAATCCAGCTTTCGCTTCAACAGCCTCTGCTGTTCGGCGAAAGCGCCTTCCGGGTCGGCTTCGAACCGCGCAGTGGCCGCGGCAAGCGCAGCCTCCAGCGCGGGTCTTTCGACCAGCAACGATACGGCTTCGGCCAAATCCTCGCGCGCCTCGTGCGGATCAGTCCCTTCCTGAAGGAAGGCGAAACGGTGTTTATCCGTGGGCGCGGCGGTGCCGATGTCTGCCGATATGGGCGGATTGCCCTGATGATCAAGTGTTTCCGCGATATCGAGCAGTGATTCTATCGCCGGGCCGAGCGTGCTGTCCTGTGCGGCCAGGCGCGAGAGGTCTTCGGCATGGCGCGCGATCTGGTCGGGAAAGCGCTGCAATCCGGCCATCACCGCTCCCGACAGCGCATCGCGCGAACCGCCGCCGCTGGCACGGGTGAGGCGCGTTTTGGAGGCAGGCGAGAGGCGGGGGGGCGGGCCACCCCCGTAAATATTGCCGCGCGGCCCACCGCCGGGGCTCCAAGCCTTGCGCTCGCGCGGAGGGAAAGCGAAAGCGGAGAACCGCTCCAGCAACTCGCGCTTGTACAGCGCGCGGATATCGCCATCTTCGATATCGTCGATATGGCTGAGCAGCCGCGCCTTCAGCCCGGCCTTGGCCTCGGGCGTATCGAGCGGCTGGGCCTCGCGTTCGTGCAGCCAAAGCGTGTCGAGCAGGCCTGCAGGCTCTGCCAGCAACTTGTCCATCGCCGCCTTGCCGCGAGTGCGGACCAGATCATCGGGATCGAGCCCGGAGGGCAAGTGAACAATACCCAGCGAATGGGCGGGCCGCAGCATCGGCAGCACGCGTCCGGCTGCCTTGACCGCAGCGCGCTGGCCGGCTGCATCACCGTCGAAACACAGAATCGGCGTTTCGACGTGCCGCCACAACAGCTCGATCTGCCCCTCGGTCAGCGCGGTGCCCATCGGGGCGACCGCATCCTCTATCCCGGCGGCGGCCAGCGCGATCACGTCCATATAGCCCTCGACCGCGATCATCCGGCCGCTCTTGCGGCTGGCGGGGGAGGCGCGGTGGAGGTTGTAGAGATTGCGGCCCTTGTCGAACAAAGGGGTATCGGGGGAGTTGAGGTATTTCGGCGCTTTAGGGTTGGCTTCGGCGTCGAGAATGCGTCCGCCGAAGCCGATAACCCGCCCGCGCGCGTCCTGGATCGGCAGCATGATGCGGCTGCGGAAGCGGTCGTAATTCTCGCGGCTAGGCTCATCGGTCGTGACGCGCATTCCGGCCTCGACCAGCAAAGCCTCGTCGAACTGGCCCAGCGCGCCTTTCAGCGCCTGGCGATCGGCGGGGGCATAGCCGAAGCCGAAGCGTTCGATGGTGGCAGCGTCAAACCCGCGCCGCTCCAGATAGGCGCGCGCCTGTGCCCCTTCGCCGGAATGCAGATTGCGTACGAACCAGTCCTGCGCCGCGCCGGTAACATCGGCAAGACCCGCGCGCTGCTCCGCCCGCTCAGCTGCGCGGGGGTCGGGCGCGGGCATATCCAGCCCGGCCTCCGCCGCCAGTTCCTTCACCGCATCCATGAAACCCAGCCCGCGCTGGTCGGTCATCCAGCGGATCACATCGCCATGCTGCTGGCAGCCGAAGCAATGATAGAAACCCTTCTGATCGTTGACGTAGAAGCTGGGCGTATTCTCGTCATGGAACGGGCAGCACGCCTTCCACTCACGCCCCGCGCGCTGCAGCTTGGTCGTGCGCATCACCACGCTGGACAGCGTGATTCGCGCGCGCAATTCGTCCAGCCATTGGGGTGAGAGCGTCATCGCCCGACAATGCGAGCGATGACGCCGATTTTCAAGCTGCGTCGCAGGCGTTGCGCACGCCTTCCTTGGCCGCCGGATAGGGGCCGGGGCCGGTTGCCACGGCTGCGTTTGCGCGGATGGCGTAATTGGCGGCCGGACCGGCGGGTGGCAGGGTGCTTTGCCAGTAGAAGGTGAGCGGTTCGGCCTGCGCCCACTGATCGCCGCCATCGCCGGCGTTCACCGTCCAGACCAGCGCGCCACCGCCATCGACCATGTCGCAGGTGATCACCACGTCCACGCTGAGACCGGCGGCTGCCTGCGCCTCCAGCTTGGAGTAACCCGCCGTGCCGGTAAAACCGTGGGCGGGTGCGGTCAGGCGAAAATATTCGGCGCGCTCCACGTCGGACGAATCATTGCCCGAACCGCTGCCGGTCGAGGGATCGTTATCCTCGCCCGGATATATGGTGTGGACATAGGTATAGACGGTGCCGGCGGGCGCGGTTTTGGGGTCGCACGGGTCCATCCCGGCGGGGCAGGCGACATAGCTGGTGATATCGGCAAACGCGCCTTCGGCATTGGTCATCGCGCCGCTGGGGGTGGGGCCTTGCGGGCCGACGATCTTGGCGCCGAGCTGCAGATCCATGAAATCGCCCGGATCGATAGCGTTGGCCAGCGCAGCAGCCTCGCCATCGGTGGTCGGGCCTTCCAGCTCGGTCGAATCCTGCGGATCGACGCCATCCGAACAGGCGGCGATGCCAAGCGCGGCGATCAGGGGCAGGGCGATTGCGAAACGGTTCATGCGAAACTCTCCTTCACCAGGCCGCCGGTGCGGCCCATGTCGAGCTCGGCACCATGACGCTTCTTCAGTTCACCCATTACCTTACCCATATCCTTAATGCTGCTTGCACCAATATCGGCCTTGACCGCCTCGATCGCGGAGCGGGTGGCGGCCTCGTCCATCATGGTGGGCAGGAATTCCTCGATCACCATCAGCTCGGCGCGTTCCTTGTCGGCCAGTTCCTTGCGCCCGCCATCATCGTACATGGTGATCGATTCGCGGCGCTGCTTGGCCATTTTCTGGAGCACTTCGGTTACCAGATCGTCATCCTTTTCAGGGGCTTTGCCGGTCCGCGCCTCGATATCGCGGTCCTTCACCTTGGCGCTGATCAGGCGCAGCGTGGCGAGCCGTTCCTTCTCGCCGCCCTTCATGGCAAGGATGGTTTCCTTCTTGATTTCGTCGCGCAGCATGGCTGTTTCCTGTGGATTGAATGATAGACCTGCGCGAATAGCGCGTAACGCTGTGCCGCGATAGGTTGACGAGGGCCGCAGCGGTATATAGCGGCTGGGACTTAGCGACATCGCCGGAAACCCTTGTAACTCGGAGCGCCCTATGGCCCCTGACGCCTCTACGCCTGCGCAGCCTGACGGCGCGACGGGAGTCCTCGTTCTGGCCGATGGAACGGTCATCTGGGGCAAGGGCTTCGGCGCGGTTGGCGAAGCGGTGGGCGAGGTTTGCTTCAACACCGCGATGACCGGTTATCAGGAGGTGATGACCGATCCCAGCTACGATGCGCAGATCGTCACCTTCACTTTCCCCCATATCGGCAATGTCGGCGCGAATGAGGAAGATCACGAAAGCCGCGGCCTGGGCGCTGTCGGCTGCATCGTGCGGCAGGAGGTTACCCCGCAAAGCAACTTCCGCGCGCAGCATGAATTTGCCGAATGGCTGAACGAGCATGGCAAGATCGGGCTGAGCGGTGTGGACACCCGCGCGCTGACCCGCCGCGTGCGGATGAACGGCGCGCCCAATGCGGTGGTTGCGCACAGCCCGCGCGGCGAATTCGATATACCGGCGCTGCTGGCCAAGGCGCAGGAATGGCACGGGCTGGAAGGGCTGGACCTCGCGCCCGGCGTAACCCGTTCGGGGCAGGAGGAATGGCGCGGCGGACATTGGCAGCTGGGCTTCGGTTATGGTGAAAGCGGGGCGACCAAGCCGCATGTCGTCGCGATGGATTTCGGGGCGAAGGACAACATCTTCCGCCAGCTGGTGCGCGCCGGGGCGAAGGTAACGGTGGTTCCTGCGCAGACTTCGCTGGAGGAAATACTGACGCGGCAACCCGATGGGGTGTTCCTGTCCAACGGCCCCGGCGATCCGGCGGCGACGGGCGAATATGCGGTGCCGGTGATCAAGGGCCTGCTGGAGCGCGACGTACCGCTATTCGGCATCTGCCTCGGCCACCAGATGCTCGGCATTGCAGCGGGCGCAAAGACCGCCAAGATGCACCAGGGCCACCGCGGCGCCAACCACCCTGTCCAGCGTGTCGGCAGCGATTGGGGCGAGAGCGAAGGCCTCGTCGAAATTACCAGCATGAACCACGGCTTCGCCGTCGATGGCGAGACCCTGCCGGACACGGTCGAGGAAACCCACCGCAGCCTGTTCGACGGCTCGAATTGCGGGATTGCCGTGAAGGGCAAGCGGGCGTTCGGGGTGCAGTATCATCCGGAAGCCTCACCGGGGCCGCAGGATAGCTTTTATCTGTTCGAGAAGTTTGTCGGGGGGTTGGGGTGAGCTTTGGACGAACCTGCTTCGAACCAGCTCAGCAAGGCGACCTAGATGGGTTTTGCGGGCTTTATTCCGGCCTCAATTTCTTCTGTCGGCGCCTTGGGGTATCACCCACAGGAGACAAAAGTTCTGCCCTCTTTCGAAGGCTTCTTATGCTTCTAGACAAACAAGGGAAGCTAACGGTTCACCGAATATGCACCGGTTTCCGCGAAGGACAACTTCAGAAAGCTTTCAACAAGCTAGCGGATGAGGAGGACATCGGAGTTCGCGTGTGGTCTTTGGCGTCCTTCTCAAAGAAAGAAAATATCTCTGACCCTTTCCAACTTATTGATCGGTTGGAAGAAACTGAAGCGGCCATGCTCCACATGGACGCTCACGACCATTGGATTCTGGCGCACTCGGGTACTGCTAAACAATTTTGGGTGGATGACTCTTCAGAAGAGCCTGCGCCACTTCGCATCAGGGCAGGGCAAGCGACAAAATACCAAATCAACGTTTCCGACGGATTGGTTTTCCAAAATGCCCAAACGCACTAACAACTCCTCCATCTTCGTCATTGGCGCAGTGCTATCACTATCAGCATGCGAAGGAGCTGGTGCTGGCGGCACGCCACTCACATCAATTGACGATTGTATGGAGCGCCTTCGCGAACCGGTTCGAGTCCTTGGCGACCCATTAGTGACTGGCTCGTTTGTTTATAATATTGACTCCCTTGAAGCAGCGGTAGAGCTTGGCAAAACGCCGGACACGGCTGGTCCGCGAATGACTTTACTTCAAGGCGGAGGCCAGCAGGCAGTCATAGACGAATTCAAAAATTCTCCTGCAGAAGCTTCTCCGACTGCTTTGCTCGCGGAAGGGATTGGTTTTGTGAAGATCGGATTTGGACCTGCTCCAGCGCAGCAAGTTGCAGAATTGGGGTGCGGTAAGATCACGCCTGAAATTTCAGTCGAACATTATTCTATGCAGAACGCTGAAATGGACAGAGACCAGTAATGCCCAAACGCACTGACATTTCCTCCGTCCTCGTCATTGGCGCTGGTCCGATCATCATCGGGCAAGCGTGCGAGTTCGATTATTCCGGCACGCAGGCGATCAAGGCGTTGAAGGAGGAGGGCTATCGCGTCATCCTCGTCAATTCCAACCCCGCCACGATCATGACCGATCCGGAGTTCTCTGACGCGACCTATATCGAGCCGATCACGCCCGAAATCGTCGCCAAGATTATCGAGAAGGAGCGGCCCGATGCGGTGCTGCCCACCATGGGCGGGCAGACGGCGCTGAATTGTGCGCTTGCCCTCGACGCGGACGGCACGTTGGAGAAATTCGGAGTCGAGATGATCGGGGCCAAGGCCGATGTGATCGACAAGGCGGAAAACCGCCTGCGTTTCCGCGATGCGATGAGCAAGATCGGCCTCGAAAGCGCGCGCAGCGGCACCGCACACACGGTGGACGAGGCGTTTGCGGTGCTGGAGCGCACCGGCCTGCCCTCCATCATCCGCCCCAGCTTCACCATGGGCGGCACCGGCGGCGGCATCGCCTATAACAAGGCGGAGTTCGAGGCGATCGTGCGCGGCGGGCTGGATGCCAGCCCCACCACCGAAGTGCTGATCGAGGAATCGCTGCTCGGCTGGAAGGAATACGAGATGGAGGTGGTCCGCGACCGGGCCGACAATGCCATCATTATCTGCTCCATCGAAAACGTCGATCCGATGGGCGTGCATACCGGCGATTCCATCACCGTGGCCCCGGCGCTGACGCTGACGGACAAGGAATACCAGATCATGCGCAGCGCGAGCATCGCCTGCCTGCGCGAAATCGGCGTGGAAACCGGCGGATCGAACGTGCAATTCGCGGTCAATCCCAAGGATGGCCGCCTGATCGTGATCGAGATGAATCCGCGCGTCTCGCGCTCCTCCGCGCTTGCCTCCAAGGCCACCGGCTTCCCCATCGCGCGCGTCGCGGCGAAGCTGGCGGTGGGATATACGCTGGACGAGATCGAGAACGAGATCACCGGCGCAACCCCGGCCAGTTTCGAGCCGACCATCGATTACGTCGTCACCAAGATCCCGCGCTTCGCCTTCGAAAAGTTCAAGGGCGCGGATAATGGCCTTTCCACCGCGATGAAATCGGTTGGCGAGGTGATGGCGATCGGCCGCAGCTTGGCAGAATCGATGCAAAAGGCGCTGCGCGGCCTCGAAACGGGGCTCGACGGGTTCAACCGCGTCACCGCGCTGGAAGGCGTCAGCCGCGATGTCATCAATGCCGCGCTCGCCAAGCGTACGCCCGACCGATTGTTGAACGTGGCGCAAGCCTTCCGCGAAGGGCTGTCGGTGGACGATATCCACGCGATCACATTTTACGACAAGTGGTTCCTGCGCCAGATCGAGGCGATCATCTATGAAGAGAACATGATCGCGCATAACGGCCTGCCGGGCGATGCGGCCGAGTTGCGGCGGCTCAAGGCGATGGGATTTTCCGACAAGCGGCTGGCCACGCTGGCGGTCCGCTCTGTCGGTGTCGCGGGCGGGCTGGGCGAGACGCAGGCCAAACGTTCCGGCCTGCTGCACGATACTTTGCGGGCGATGGCCGGTGCCACCTCCGAACAGGAAGTCCGCGCGCTGCGAGACAAGCTGGACGTGCGCCCCGTGTTCAAGCGGATCGATAGCTGCGCCGCCGAATTCGAAGCGATCACGCCCTATATGTACTCGACCTACGAAGCGCCCAGCTTCGGCGAGCCGGAAGACGAGGCTGCCCCGTCCGACCGCCGCAAGGTGGTGATCCTGGGCGGTGGACCCAATCGGATCGGGCAGGGTATCGAATTCGACTATTGCTGCGTCCACGCCTGCTTCGCACTGGAAGAGGCCGGGTTCGAAACCATCATGGTCAATTGCAACCCGGAGACGGTCAGCACCGATTACGACACCTCCGATCGCCTCTATTTCGAACCGCTCACCGCCGAGGATGTGCTGGAAATCCTGCGCGTGGAGCAGCAATCGGGCGATCTGGTCGGCGTGATCGTGCAGTTCGGCGGGCAGACCCCGCTGAAACTGGCGCAGGCGCTGGAGGATGAGGGCATTCCGATCCTGGGCACCAGCCCCGATGCCATCGACCTGGCCGAAGACCGCGAACGGTTTGCCAAGCTGGTCAACAAGTTGAAACTGAAACAGCCCGCCAACGGCATCGCCCGCAGCCGCGACGAGGCGGCGGCGGTGGCGGCGCGGATCGGCTATCCGGTGCTGCTGCGCCCGTCATATGTGCTGGGCGGGCGCGCGATGGAGATCGTCGATAGCGAGGCGCAGCTGGACAATTACATCGCCACCGCGGTCAATGTCAGCGGCGATTCTCCCGTCCTGATCGACCAATATCTGCGCGATGCGGTGGAATGCGATGTCGATGCGCTGTGCGATGGCGAGGAAGTGCGCATCGCCGGGGTGATGCAGCATATCGAGGAAGCCGGCGTCCATTCGGGCGACAGCGCCTGCACCCTGCCGCCATACTCGCTGCCCGCCGAAGTAATCGCGGAAATGGAGCGGCAAGCAGAGGCGCTGGCTTTTGCACTGGAAGTGCGCGGGCTGATGAATATCCAGTTCGCCATCAAGGACGAGATCGGGGACGATGGCGAAACCCGACCGGAAGTCTATCTGATCGAGGTCAATCCGCGCGCCAGCCGCACGGTGCCGTTCGTCGCCAAGGCCATCGGCCAGCCCGTCGCCAAGATCGCCGCGCGGGTGATGGCGGGCGAGATGCTCGCCAGTTTCCCGCCCTTCCGCGTGCCCGAAGGATATATGGCGGTTAAGGAGGCGGTGTTCCCCTTCGCCCGCTTCCCCGGCAGCGATCCGGTATTGACCCCGGAAATGAAATCGACCGGCGAAGTGATGGGGATCGACGACAATTTCCCCACCGCCTTCCTGAAATCCCAGCTGGGCGCAGGGCTGGTCCTGCCGCAATCGGGCTGCTGTTTCGTATCCGTCAAGGATACCGACAAGCCGGTGATATTGGAGGCGGTCAAGCTGCTGGTAGACAAGGGCTTTTCCATCATTGCGACCGGCGGCACGCAGACCTATCTGGCGCAGCACGGCCTGCCGGTGGAACGCGTGCGCAAGGTGGCCGAAGGTCAGCCGCATATCGTCGATACGATCATCGATGGCGGGGTGGATCTGATCTTCAACACGACCGAGGGCTGGCAGAGCCTGATGGACAGCCAGTCGATCCGTGCCAGCGCGCTGACGGAGAAGGTTCCCTATTATACCACCGCGGCTGCCAGCCTGGCCGCCGCGCAGGCGATTTCGCAGGTCGAACCCAGCCAGCTTGAAGTTAAGCCGTTGCAAGACTATTATAGCTGAAACACCCGCGTCTTCCCCCAAACATTTCGGGCCGGTTCGAACCGCTTCAGGCAAGCGGACGGCAGCGAATTGCCACCGGGCGGGCGCAGCAACATATTGATGGACAGGATACCCGATGGACAAGATCCCGATGCTCGCCGAAGGCTATGAAAAGCTGACTGCGGATTTGAAGGCTCTGCGCGCGGAACGGCCCAAGGTGGTCGATGCGATCGAAGAGGCGCGGGCGCATGGCGATCTGTCCGAAAATGCGGAATATCACGCGGCAAAGGAACGCCAGGGCCAGATCGAGGCGCACATCTCCGATATCGAAGGAAAGGTGACCCGCGCGCAGATCATCGACCCGACTACGCTTTCGGGCGACCGCATCGTGTTCGGTGCCACCGTCACCTTGCTGGACGAGAACGACAAGCCGGTAAAGTATCAGATCGTCGGCCAGACCGAGGCCGAGGCGAGCAGGGGCCGCATTTCCTACAGCAGCCCCCTGGCGCGCGCACTGATCGGCAAGAGCAAGGGCGACGAGGTCGAAGTGACCGTGCCGTCCGGCGACAAGTTCTACCTTGTCGAAAAGATCGAATATATCTGAAGCTGGCGGTTGCCCGGCTGGGGCTTTCCAGACGCATCATACTTCGTCCGAGACCATCCGGACGGACCGAATATCTGTTGCGAATTTACTTGTGCCGTTCGTCCTGAGCGTCCTGACGAGCTAGGCCGTCAGCCGGGCGTCTCGAGGAACTCCGCGAAGGCACTCACCCCTTGGGCGTGAGCAACTTGTGCAGGTGGACCACCACATATTTCATCTCGGCATCGTCCACGGTGCGCTGCGCCTGTGCGCGCCAGGCGTTTTCGGCCGACTCATAGTCGCGGAACACGCCGACCACGTGGATCGATTCCGGATCGGCAAATTCCATGTTGCGCGGATCGCTCACGCGGCCACCCATCACGAGGTGGAGCATCTGTTTCGGTTCGACTTCTTTCATGGTGCGTCTTTCTGCAATCCCGCAGGCGGGCCGGGGAGGGTTCGGATACCGCGCCCATAAACGAAGCGGCGCCGCAGGCAAGGCCGCGGCGCCGCTATCGGCTGTTTCGGATGCTGCGAAAGCTACTTAACGCGCGCGCGCCTTCAGATCGCGGATAGTGCGGCCGGTCTTGCGGCTGGCGCGGCGGGTCAGCGTGCGAATATCGTCGCCCGTATTGGCGGCAGTCAGCCCGGCGCCCCGGCGAAAACCGCGTGCCTTGCGGCCGATATCGTCGCCCAGATCTTCCAGGTGGTCCTGACCGGTGCGCGCGGCATCGCCCGCCGCATCCAGCATTCCGGTGCCATAGGCGATACCCAGTTCCGCCGCCATTGCGGCAAGGCCCGATGCACGGTGGCCTGCGCGGCTGACCATGCGGCGGCCCGGAGGCGTCAGCGCGCCGATAATCAGCCCCAGGGCAGCCACGCCGAAGATTGTCGTCAGCGGGTGATCTTTCACGAAACCGGTGGCGGTTTCCTGCGCCTCGCGCGCATAATCGGCCAAAGAACGTTCTTCGTTGCGGGCTTCGGCGGCCTCTATCTTCTCGCGCAATTCGTCGCGGCGAGCATCTTCTTTATTGGCGTTGTCGTTGTTGGGGGTGCTCATGTGGTTCTCCATAAAATTTGCTTACTAATCGAACGGGCGTGCCGGGCGCTCGTTCCGAGCGCGGCGCGGTTCAACCGTAATATTCGTCCGCTTCGTCATCATCCCAATCGTCATCCCAGCCATCGTCGGACGCATCGTCCTCGTCTCCGTCGGAGAAAAGCGAAGCGATCGGGTGGCGGGCGAACCAAATGAAAATCGCGGCGATCAGCGTGGCCAGCACGCCCTTGTGATCATCCGCCAGATCCTTGGCTTCCTCGAAGATATCGGCCGCACCTTCGCTGGCACGGTCGATGACCCGCTCACCCATGCTCTTCGCAGCGAAATCGGCGCGCAGATGATGAATGTCCGCCTTGACCAGAGCGAGAGCCGCATCGCGCAGCGCCCGGTCTTCGATCAGCTTCATTTCCATCCGCTTACTCATCGTCGCTGCTCCCGAAATGGCCGGACAGATGGGAAAAGCGCTTGCGTGCCGCGAGCCCCAGAACGGTTCCGATCAGAAGCATCGAAAGCGTCACGATCGCGGTGGCAAGCCATGGACCGACGAGCGGGGCGAGCGCGATGACCAGCCCGACCGTCAGGCCCAGCAGCGCAAGATGCAGGAAGGCCAATGCGGCCAGCGCAAAAGCAAACCCGTTGCGGATCTTGCGGCCAGCATAACGCGCGCGAGTCTTCTGGAACGCGAGTTCGGCTTCGACGTAGGTCTTGCCGTCCTCGTAGAGCGCTTCCAGATCTTCGGTCAGCGAACGCGGCTCGGGCGGCTCCGGTTGTGGCGGAGCCGCCTCAGGCGCGGTCATGCCGTCCTGCCTGCCTGGCAGGGGCTGGTCGTTCATGGCGTCTGTTCCCCCGCGGATCAGCGGCGGAGCAGGCGGGCGATCATGTAACCGCCGACCGCGGCGATACCAACGGCCAGGCCGGGGCTCTTGCGCACGAATTCGCGGGCATCTTCGCCCAGTTCGTCGACGCTCTTATTGTCGAGCTTGGCGGCGTTTTCATGCAGCGAACGCGATGCGCTGCGGGCGTAATCGCCATATTGCGCGCCGAATTTCTCGTCGAGCATTTCGGCATTGTCGGCAACCATCTTGCCCAGGCTTGCCAGCGCGTCGCTCGCCTTGCCTTTGCCTTCGACCGCCAGTTCGCTGGCCTTACCCTTGGCATCGGCAACGGCGGTGCCGGTGCGATCCTTGGCCTGCGTACGATATTCGCCAGCGCGCGAGACACCTTCGGCCTTCAGCGCGGCGGCGCCAGCCTTGGCTTCTTCCAGCGCGGCGTTGAAACGCGTTTTCGCTTCGGCGGTGTTGTCGGCAGGAGCGGCGGTTGTCTTCGCGGCTTTGGGCTTGGTGGTTTTCGGTTTCGTAGCGGTCTTGGGTTTGGTTTCGGCCATGGTCGTCATCCTTCGTCTTAAAACAATGCACACGTCGCGGCGGCATCGCCGCGCAATCAATGAACCAACGTCGCTTGCACGCCAAGGTTCCGACGCATACAGCGCGCGCAAACACGCCCTGCCTGCTCGATATAGTGGTGTGTTATTGCGATACAACACCATGCCCGACGGAGTGCCCAGACAATGACCGCCATTCTCGACATCCATGCCCGCGAAATCCTCGACAGCCGGGGCAATCCGACCGTGGAAGTCGATGTGCTGCTGGAAGATGGCAGTTTCGGCCGCGCGGCAGTGCCCAGCGGCGCTTCGACCGGCGCGCATGAGGCGGTCGAACTGCGCGATGGCGACAAGGATCGCTATCTCGGCAAGGGCGTGACTAAGGCGGTTGATGGGGTGAATGGCGAGCTGGCCGAATTGCTGACCGGACTGGATGCCGAAGACCAGCGCGATCTCGACATGGCGATGATCCACCTCGACGGCACCGACAATAAAGGCCGGCTGGGCGCGAATGCCATACTGGGTGCGAGCATGGCGCTGGCCAAGGCTGCGGCGCAGGCGCGCGGGATGCCGTTGTGGGCCTATGTCGGCGGCGTGTCGGCGCACATGCTGCCCGTGCCCATGATGAACATCATCAATGGCGGCGAACATGCCGACAACCCGATCGATATTCAGGAATTCATGGTGATGCCGGTGGGTGCGGATTCTATCACAGAGGCCGTGCGCTGGGGCGCGGAAATTTTCCACACGCTGAAAAAGGGGCTGAGCGAGAAGGGCCTTGCCACCGCCGTGGGCGATGAAGGCGGTTTCGCGCCCGATCTGGCCAGTTCGCGCGATGCGCTCGACTTCATCATGAGCAGCATCGAAAAGGCCGGTTTCACTCCGGGCGATGACGTGGTGCTGGCGCTGGATTGCGCGGCGACCGAGTTTTACCGCGACGGCAAATACGAGATTTCCGGCGAGGGCAAGTCGCTCTCCGGTGACGAAATGGCCGCCTATCTGGCCAAGCTGTGCGACGATTATCCCATCCGTTCGATCGAGGACGGCATGCACGAGGATGATTTCGAAGGTTGGCGCGCGCTGACCGACATGATCGGCGACCGGGTCCAACTGGTCGGCGACGATCTGTTCGTGACCAACCCCCAACGGCTGCGGATGGGGATCGAGCAGGGCCTGGCCAATTCGCTGCTGGTAAAGGTCAACCAGATCGGCACGCTGACCGAGACGCTGGAGGCGGTCGATATCGCGCACCGGGCAGGCTACACCTGCGTGATGTCCCACCGCAGCGGGGAAACCGAGGACGCGACCATCGCCGACCTCGCCGTTGCTACCAATTGCGGACAGATCAAGACCGGCTCGCTCGCCCGTTCGGACAGGCTCGCCAAATACAACCAGCTTATCCGGATCGAGGAAGAGTTGGGCGGCAGCGCGGCCTATGCCGGGGCCAATTGCTTCGGGTAAAATGCCTGTCTAGCGGGTAAGCTGGCGGGCGGGTTAGGCGTCGGGGGATTTCTTGCGGATCAGATACTGCCACACGCCCCACAGGTTGATCAGCAGCAGGACCGCGTTTTGCGCCACGAGCGCCATTGTGTCCGACACAAACCCGGCCGCGATCCAGACCAGCGAAACCACGCTGAACAGAACGAACGCCCAGCCGGTCGCCCTGCGCCCAAGATCGGCCGCAATCGCGCCTGCGGCCACCATCGCGCCGATGGCGGCGCTCCATTCCAGAATACTTTCCATGCCAGCAGGAGCGCGCCGGGCGGCAAAGCGTTCCGCGCCGTGGCCGAAATCAACCGCGTTGCTGGAGCTTCCACAGGGCCAGCGCGGCCTGCGCCGCCTCTCCGCCCTTGTTTTTCTGCGCAGGGTCGGCGCGTACGAGGGTCTGTTCTTCGTTCTCGGTCGTCAGGATACCGTTGCCAATCGCGATCCCGTCCATCGTCAGCGCCATGATCCCGCGCGCGCTTTCTCCGGCCACGATCTCGAAGTGATAGGTTTCGCCCCGGATCACCACGCCCACCGCCACGAACCCGCCATAGCCGCCATGTTCTACCACGGTCGCAATTGCGCCGGGTATCTCCAGCGCACCTGGAACGGTCAGCACCTCGGCCTGATGCCCGGCAGCCTCCAGCACCGCGCGCGCTCCGGCAATCAGCATATCGTTATAGCTTTCGTAAAACCGGGCCTCGACAATCAGAAAACGCGCCATTGCAAACTCCACCAGCAAATTTGGCCGCGCGATAGGGCAGGGCGGCGCAGGGGGGAAGCGTTAAGGTATACTTGAACGCGGCAACTGGCTTCGGAAGAGCGCCCTCAGCCGCGCCAATGCGGTACAGTAGCGATTGCGCGTTGGTCAGGGGGCTGAACCTCTGCAATAGGCGAGGTTGTATGGGCAACGTGACGGACCAAGCTATGATTGCGGCGCTGGCTTTGGCCGGTTTGGCAGCGGTGAGCCTGTTGCTGTTCGTCTGGCCTTATCTGGTCTACCCCCGCCTGCTTGCTATGCTGCCCGGGAAACCGCTGAGCCGCCGGCCCGAGGAGCGGTCCATTTCGCTGTTGTTTTGCGCCTTTAACGAAAGCCGCTCGCTGCCCGGCAAGCTTGATAATTTGCGGATGCTGAAAGCGCGCCATCCCGATCTGGAGATACTCGCTTTCGACGATGGGTCGACAGATGGCAGCGCGCAGATGCTGGCTGCGGAAACCGACCTGCTGACCCTGGTCCAGGGCGGGGGGCGCAGCGGCAAGGCTGCCGGAATGAAACAGCTGGCCGCCCGCGCGCGGGGCGAAATTCTCGTCTTTACCGATGCCAATGTCCTGCTGGCGCCGGATGCGCTCGACCGGCTGGAACCTTATTATGCGGACGAGGCAATCGGCGGTGTATGCGGCACGCTTCGGTATGGCGAAGGCGACAGTGTCACAGCGGAAGTCGGCGCGGAATATTGGGACCTCGACGAGAAGCTGCGCAGCCTTGAATCGGCCAGCGGCAATGTCATCGGCGCCGATGGATCGATTTTCAGCATCCGCCGCGCGCTCTATCCCGATTTTCCCGATACGGTGCTCGATGATTTCACCGTCTCGATGCACGCGATTTTCGGCGGCAAGCGGCTGGTCAAGGCGCCCGATGTGATCGCCTTCGAGAACTCCGTGGCGCAGCGCGGCGAGGAATTTCGGCGCAAGATCAGGATCGGCGCGCGGGCGTGGCACACCCACACGTTCCTGCGGCCCAAGCTGCAAGCCATGTCGCGGCTCGATCGGTTCAAATATATCTCGCGCAAGATGCTGCGCTGGTTCGGCGGCGTGTTTCTGATGTTGGCGGCGCTGTTCGGGCTGGCGGCTCTGGCGGTGCTGTCGGTCCCGGCCGCGCTTGCCGCGGCGCTATTGCTCGCGGCTAGCGTGGCTTTGCTGCTTAGAAGCAGCTCGGGCAGGTTGGCCCGTATCGGAGAGATATTGGTCGCGGTGTTCGGCACCCAGATCGGGGTGATGCGCGCGATGCGCGGGGAAACGTTCGTGACCTGGGCACCAGCAGCCTCGCGATGAGCGATGTCGGCGGCCCGGATGGCCCGGCGGGCAGGAAGCTGCGCGTCAGCTATCTGCTGCCGCAATTCCCGGTGCCGACGCAGACCTTCGCCCAGTCGGATATCGCCGCGTTGGAGGAGGCTGGACACAAAGTTGTGGTCCACACGGTCAAGCCTGGCCGCGAAGATAACTCCGCGCGCAAAGTCGAACGGCCCAGCCTGCGCGGGGCGCTGCGCTGGCCGGGCCTGTGCTGGCGAATGCGGTCTGCGGGCGCGCAAGTTGCCGCCACGGTCCTGGCCAATGCGGCTCGCGCCCCGCTCATTGCGGCAAGCGCGCTGGCCAGCCTGCCGCGGGCAATGGAAATCGCCGACGCCATCGAACGCGGCCGCAGCGATGTCGTCCACCTGTTCTGGGCCCGGCACGCGGCATTGGTGCTGGCCTTGCTGAAAGCGCGCGGATCGCCGGCCTTGCGGAGCGCGTTTGTGGGCGCTTACGACCTGGTAGCCGACGACTTTCTGGTCGAGCTGACATTCGCCTCTGCCGAAGTGGTGTTCTCCCACGCCGAAGTGAACCGCCCGTTTCTGGAGCGCAAAGCACACGAGAACTGCGCCACCCATATCGTCCATCGCGGCATTCCGCTGCCCGGTCCGGCGCCGGAAAGCGAGCGCGATCCCGATCTTTGGATCACGGTTTCGGCGCTGGTCGCGGCAAAGAATGTGAAGGGCGTGCTGCACGCGTTCGCCCGCGCGCGCGATTTGCGGCCTGCGCTGAAATTGCAGGTCTTCGGCGATGGCCCGAATCGCGCGGCGCTGGAAAATCTTGCCGGGCAACTGGGCTGCAGCGATGCCGTCCACTTCGCAGGACATGTGGACCGGCAGGAAATCTTTGCCGCGATGAGCCGTGCCGGGGTATTTCTGCTGTTCTCCAAAAAGGCATCCGAGCGGCTCCCTAATGTGGTCAAGGAAGCATTGTGGGCAGGTTGCATGGTCATGGCATCGGATACGCCGGGCATTGCGGAATTGCTTCCGCAGCGGGGTATCGGAATTATCGTCGATCCCGACGACGAAGCTGCGGTTGCTTCAGCGGTCCAGGAGGTGCTGCAAATGGATAACGCAGGCCTGATGGAGCGCCGCGAGCGCATCCGCGCCCATATCAGCGAGCATTTTTCCGCCGATGCCTCGATGAAACGCTATGCCGAAATCTGGCGCGCGCTGCTTGCAGATCGGCTAGCGCGGCGATGAGCATGGAATCGCTCACCGACGAGGCGGTCACCAATGTCTCGTGGCAGGCCATGCTGCTCGGATCGCGGCTGATCCTGAAAGCGGCCATCCTGATCGTGCTGGCGCGCAACATTCCGCCTGCCGAGTTCGGACTGATCGCTGCGGCAACAGTGATCACCAGTCTGGCCACCGATTTCAGCCAGTTCGGCGTTCACCGCGCATTGGTGCAGCGGTTGACCCTGACGCCCGCCCATATCCGCAGCGCCTTTGCGATCTCGCTCATCACCGGAATAATCGCGTTCAGCGGGATTTTTATTGCAGCGCCGTGGTTTACCTCGTTTTTCCGAATGGATGGTGTGGGTATATTCATCCGGTTCCTGTCGCTGACTCTGCTGTTTACGGGAATCGCGGCGGTTTCTGCATCGATGCTGCAGCGCGAGCGGCGGTTTCGCGACCTGGGGCTGGCCGAATTCGGCAGCTATCTGCTCGGCTTCGGGGTCGTCGCCTTGCCGATGGCTTTCGCCGGGTTCGGCGCATGGGCGCTGGCGGCAGGGTTCATGACGCAGGCGGTGTCGCGCACGGTTGCGGTATTCATCCTGCACCCGCCCGCCATCGCCCTGTGGCCGAGAATGGCGGAAGCGCGCGAATTGCTGCGCACCGGCATCGGATTTTCCGCCGGGCAGATCGGCAATTTCGTCGCCACGCAGGTCGATTATGTGATCGCGGGGCGGTATCTCGGGGCCGAGGCGCTGGGTTTCTACAACCGCGCCTACCAATTCCTGCTGCTGCCCGCGCAGGTTTTCGGCACCGTCACATCGACCGTGCTGTTCCCCACGCTTGCCTCGATACAGGACCAGCCCGAGCGTGTTGCGCGGGCCTATCTGCGCACGATGGGGGTGATCGCACTGCTGACGCTGCCGGTCGGCGGAGTGCTGGCGGTGATCGCGCCGGAACTGGTGCTGTTCCTGCTGGGCGAGCAGTGGGCAGGGATGATCGTGCCGTTCCAGATCCTGGTGGTAACGCTGCTGTTTCGCACCGGCTACAAGATCAGCGATGCGGTGACGCTGGCGACCGGATCGATGTATGCCCGCGCGCTGCGCCACTGGATATATGCCGCTGCGGTCGCCGCTGGGGCGTATCTCGGGCTGGATTACGGCCTGGCCGGGGTAGCGGCGGGCGTTGGCGCCGCGGTGGTGCTCAACCATGTGTTGATGATGGATCTGGCGCGGCAGGTCACCGGGATTTCGCTAAGCTCGGTCGCCTGGGTGCAGTTGCGGCAAGTGCCGGGGGCGGTGCTGTTGATCGCTCCGCTGTGGCTGGCGGTGGAGTTGGCGCGAGCGGCACAGCTCGGCTCGCTGGCGGTGCTGGCGATCGCGGCGGCGACAGGTTTGGCGACCTTGGCTGCACTGTGGCTGGGATGGCGACGGATATTCGGGGAAGAGGGTGCGTGGCTGCACGATATGGCAGCAGCGCGGCTGGCCAGACTGTTCAGACGTTCGCGCCCATCCGTGACCGATTGACCGGCCGGGGGCGGGGCGCAGCCTTCTGCAACCGCGCTGAAGACAGCGCGCCGACCACGAACCAGAACAGCGTATCGTTCCAGAACGGCCCCGAATTATGGAACAATATGTGCACCGCATAGGGGACGAAAAACAGCAGATAGCCACGCCCCTTCAAGATCAGCGCCACGATCAACGGAGCGGCCACGACCAGCCCCAGACCGTATGTCGTCGCCATGTTCAGCACGTAATTATGAAGCTCCGCCTCGCGGATCACGCCTGCGCTGGGCATCTGGTAAAGCTCTGGCCAGTAGCGGCTCCAATAATGGGTCGATTCAAACCCGAAGCCGTAGCCGAGTGGATTGTCGAGCAGCAGCAGGCCGCCGAACGCAAATAGCGGCAAGCGCCCCGATGCGGAATTATCGTCCACCCGCAACACGCGGTACTGGGTTCCCTCCAGCGCTTCCAGAATGGCAGGAAGGGCGAACAGCATCAGCGCGCCCCCTGCCAAGGCAAAGGCCGCCAGCCACACATTGCCGCGCATCAGCAGATACAGCCCTGCAAACACCGCCGCCCCCATGATCGGCGAGCGTGTCGCGCTGGCCGTCGCGACTGCCACCATTGCCAGCAGCGCGATAGCCAGCTTGCCATCGGGCGCGATACCGGTCGGTCCGCCGGCCCGGTTCTCCTGCCAATGCCGCAATCCGCCATAGGCTGCGAAGGCGAGGCAGGCCTGCGTGGCTAAGTGGATCGGCGAATAGGATATGCCCATCGGGCGGCGATTGAGGAACGAGCTGTCCTCATGCAGCTTGTGCCCCTGCAAGGAACCAAGCGCCGCGCGCAAATCCCATGCCGGATCGAGCCCGGTAACTTGCAGCGCCGCGACCATCCCGGTCACCGCGACCGCGCCGACAATCGCGAACACCGCCAGGCGCGGTCCGGCGATTTCAGCGGCGATGGTGGCGAAGATCAATGTGACCACAGCCTGCACATGTACTTCCAGGATGGCTCGCCCGATCACGCCGGGCGAGGTTCCTGCGACAAGGCTGACGAATGTGCCGAGTGCCGCCAGCAGTCCGGCGAGCACAAGCACGAGGGCGTGGCGCTTCAGCGCGCGGCCGGCAATTTCGGGCCACAGCATCGCGAACAGGCCGAGCGATCCGACGGTCAGCACGCTGCGGATGGGGATCGAGGCGATCTCCAGCGAGATCAGCGCGATGTTGAACAGCATCAGGAAGGCGATCGTTCCCGCCGCCAGCCAGCGCGCCCCGCCTTCATGTTCGGTATCAGACGTCCGGCGCGCACGAGCCGCTCGCCGGTGGGTTGGGCGCATTGCACCCTGCGAGGTCATGCGCGGATCCGGTGGTCGCTTCCGTAATCGTATAAATCACGGTTGCCATATTCGCTGGCTGCGCTGCGAGCATCGACCTGCGTCAACAGCGCCCCGATCACCCGCGCTGCGGGCAATCGCGCCAGCGCGGCATCGATCTTCGCGGCATCGTTGCGGCCCGACTGGATGACTATCGCCACCGCCTCGACATTATCGGCCAGCAGCGGCGCGTCGGCGAGGCCCAGTATAGGCGGCCCGTCGATCAGCACCACGTCGACCTTCGGCGATACGGCATCGAGCACTTTGGCAACCCGGTTCCTGGCAAGCAGGCCGACCGGATCGCCGCCCGCATCGCCCGAATCCATCATCCAGAACCCCTTTTCGCCGCGCTTGCGGATGGCCTTGAAGGGATGGACCTTGCCCGCCAGCGCTTCGGCAAAGCCGGGTCCGGGCGAAGGATTGCGCAGATCGCCATTGATGACGAGCACCCGGTGGCCGAGCGTTACAAGGCCGCGCGCCAATCCCAAGGTCGATGTGGACTTGCCTTCATTGGCCTGGCTGCTCGTCAGCAACAGCGTCTTGGGCAGGCCTTCGGCTCCGGCCTTTTGCAGGCTCGCGGCAATCGAATGATATGCCTCCGATTGGGCAGACCGGCGATCGGCCAGCGCCTTGCCCACCGAACCACCGGTAGCGGCCGGGACCGCCCCCAAGAGCGGCAGGCCGGTGGCGTTTTCGATATCGGCGGCAGTCCGGACCGTGTTGAACATCGTCTCGCGCAGCAGGGCGATACCCATACCGATGGTCAAGCCGCACAGGCTCGCCAGCGCCAGGTTCCACAGCAGGCTGGGCGATACCGGATTGACCGGCGGCTCGGCCCGGTCGACCAGCGTTACGTTTGTCGATGGAGCCCCCGATGCGGCCGATATCTCGCGCAGCCGCTGCAACAGGCCGTCATAGGACACCCGGTTGATTTCCACGTCGCGTTCCAGCGTGTTGTATTCGATCCCGCGCTCGCTCTCGTTCAACGCGCGGTTGCGCAGGCCCGCAATGGTCGATTCCAGCTGGCGTTCCTGGCGCAGCGCGCTCTGATAACTCTGGCGGAAGGATTCCTTGATATTCGCGGCGGTCTGGCGGATTTCCCGGTCCAGCCCAGCAATTTGCGAACGGGTTGCGGCGACCGTAGGATATTCTTCGGTGTGGCGCTCCAGATCCTCCGCCAGCGCAGCCTGGAACTGAGCCTTTTGCGCCATCAATTCCTGGATAGCACGGTTCTGCTGGACATCGGGAATGACCATCGGCGACACGCTTTGCATCTGCTGCCATTGCTGCTGTGCATCGATCCGGCGCGCGGTGGCCGCTGCCAGCGAGTTGGTGAGTTGCCCCAACTGCTGCGCAGGTTCGGAGATGGCATTTTCCGCGCCGGGAGCTGCCGCTCCGGTCAGGCCGGCATTGCGGGCATAGGCCAGTGCATTGCGTTCCGAATCCTCCAGCTTCTGCTTGGCTTCGGCCAACTGCTCGGTCAGATATTCCTGCGCCCGCTGCGATGTATCGATCTTGCCGGCAAGATTGGAAGCGATCAGCGCCTCGGCATAGGCATTGGCCAGCAGCGCCGAAACTTCCGCATCGCGGCTGATGAACGATATCTGTGCCAGCCGCGTGTTCAGCCCGAGATCGGCGGATACCCGTTCCTGCAATGCGGGAATGATGGTTTCATCCAGCCGGACCGGCCCATCGGTATCGATACCGATCGCCGCCAGGATGGCGGGGCTCTGCTCCACCCGCGCGGAGCGTGCCACCTGCATCGCGATCTGGCGGCTACGCACCCGGTCGAGCTGGGTCTGGAGGAACCGATTGGCATCCTCCGGCTCCGGATCGAGGCCCGGTGCATCGATTACCTGCGGGGTCTGCTGCTCCAGTTGCACCGAAGATGTGGCGACGAATTTCTCGGGCAGATAGGCGGTGATCGCAAAGCCGAGCAGCAATGCGCCGAGCAGCGATAGGGCGATCACCCAGCGCTGACGGTACAGCACCGCCCATAATTGCTGGAGCGGGGTTGCGCGCGCGCTGCGCGGCCTGCCAGCGTCCTCCCGAAGATCGGTAGGAGGAGGGGCTGCGATAACGTCGCCGCTCATCGTGCGCGTTCCGCTCTCGCGCGGCGGCTGGATTGCCGGTTGCGCAGCATGATCAGAATGCCCGGAACACGTTGAAGATCGGCGCGGACAGGTAATTCTGCCAAGCCCGGCCCAGCGTATTTTCGCCAACCGCGATCCGGTCTCCCGGCAGGATCAGCGGGTCCGGGTCCAGCCCGGCACGGATCCGGCGGATATCGAAGCGCGCACCCGCACGGCGTCCATCGATCTCGCGGAACACGAAAATACGGTCGGTATCGGCAAATTCGGTCGGGCTGCCCGCCAGCGCCAGCGCCTCGATCAGCGACAGGCGACCCGGAACCGGATACAGACCCGGCTGACCGACCAGCCCTTCGACCGCGATGGTCTGACCGATCTGGGTGAGCGAGACTGCCACCTGCGGATTGCGCACATAGCGAGTCAGCGCCTGTTCGATCACGCCCGAAAGCTGTGCGGGCGAATAGCCTTCGGCGCGGATCGGGCCGATCAGCGGCAAATCGATATTCCCGGCAGGATCGATCTGTACCGCCTCCACGCTGACTTCCGGTTCACGAAAAACGTTGATGCTAAGCGTGTCTTGCGGCCCCAGACGGTACTGCGCCTGACCTGCAACCGCTTCTTCGGGCGGGATCACGCCATAGGCCATACCGCCTTGCGGCAGGTCGCTGGGCACGTTGCAACCGGCTAGGGCGAGGCAACCGGCGATGCAGATCGCGGGTAGAATTTTCATCTTCCACATGGTTGCTTCCTTGCTGCCCATCTGCGCCGCCTTTGCCGTGTGGTTGCGGAGCGGGCTGCACTTTCCTGATTACAGTTCGGCTTCAATACGCCCCATCGGTGCGCAGCAGGACCGGCACCGTTCGCACAAGAATAGCGATATCGAGAAGGACCGAGTTTTTTCTCACATAAGTCATATCGAGCGCTATCCGGCGGTTATAGGTCGTGTTGTTGCGGCCATTGATCTGCCACAAACCGGTTAGCGCGGGCTTAACCGAAAGATAATAACCGATATATCCGCGATATTTGTGCATCTCGTTGGGCAGGATCGGGCGCGGGCCGACCAGGCTCATATCGCCTTTCAAAACGTTGAAAAGCTGCGGTAATTCATCCAGGCTGGTCTTGCGGAGCAGGCGGCCGATACCGGTAATGCGCGGATCGATGGCAAGCTTGCGATGCCTAACCCATTCCGCCCGCATCGCCGCGTCGGTTGCCAGCACGGCTCCCAGCCGGGACTGCGCGCCGACATGCATGGTGCGGAATTTATAGCACTGGAATTGCTTGCCATTCTTGCCGATACGGGTCTGCGCAAACAGGATCGGACCACGCTGGAAAGCCAGGCACAGGCCGATGATCAGGAACAAAGGTGCAGACAGGATCAGCCCCGCGGCAGCGCCTGCGATATCCATTGCTCGCTTGATAAAGCCCGTCAGCGCCGTTGGCTCCTTCATGCGCCAGTGCTTCTGGTTGGTAATGAGCTCGGGGATCTCGTCCTTGCCCAGCAGGCGGATGTAACGGGAATTGCCATTGCCGCGTATCGCCCGCCGTTCGGGCAGGGAAATCTGCGCGGGTTCGCTTTGCGCATATTCACACAGGAACGCAGTCGTTTCCCGCTCATAGTCCTCCGCAGCGCGAATTATGACATATTCGTCCGCAGGATCATGGATTTGTTCGGATTCTTTCAGCACGAAAGCGTCGTCATCATATCCATCGGCGTTAAGCATATTTGTTTAGCCGTCTTCGTGTTGCGTCCCAGCGGGGAGGGACGTTTCTGGCGCCTTCGCCGACTTGAAGAATTGGCGAAGGCCCCGGGGGGGATGTGAGGAAGCGGCCTATAGGGTTCATTACAGAATAGTTACAGCGTCCGATGCCTCGCTGTCCGAATTTGGAGCGGTCTGCGCGCGTTTCGTTTGCCTAATCGTTTTACCGACATGGCGGTGCGTAGCGCGGAATGTCTCTCTGCAACGAGCAGGCAAATAGGGCGGTCGGATGATAAGCGCGGTCAGGTTCCGGCTTCGCCTCGCATCCGGGCAAGCTCTTCGCACCATTGCCGCGCCTCGGCGGGGTTTTTCAGCTTGAGCACTTGCAGATCGCGGTAATCCGGCCCGTTCAATATCCGCGTATATTCGCGTCGTTCGCTGATCGTCTTGGAAAACCGCGCAAACCGGCGTGACCAGCTGGCCGTCGCAACCTTGCCGCCGGGCCCGGATTTTTCGCTTTGCGTACGCCGCTTGGCCTTGAAGCGCCGCAGCAACCGGCTGGCGATGATGAGCGGTGAATAATCGAGATGGACCACGAGATCGGCGCGTTGCCAGACATGATGGCGCACTCCGCGATAATGTCCATCGATCACCCAGCGATCTTGCGCGGCCAGCGTCTCGACGCGGCTGGCAAAATCACGATCGGTGCTTTCGTCGTCCCGGATTCCCTGCCGCAAACAGTCGAGTTCCTGATGCGGCAAGCCGAGAATCTCGGAAAGCTGGCGCGCCAGATAGGTCTTGCCGCTGCCGGTGCTCCCCACCACAGAGATACGCTGTCCGCCGACCGGGCGAGCGGCGGGTCGAGCTTCGCTCCGCGTTTCTGCTAGAATAGCCTCCAGCTGGGCAACCAGCTCGGCGACCCCCTGCGTTCCATCCAGCAGCGTGAGGCGCAGCCCGGCCGCCCGCGCGGCGCGCAGGATCGACTGCGACAGTTCGCCCACTTGCTCCAACTCTGCCAGAACCCGGTCTTCGCTCAATCGGTCCAGGCGGCTGGTGCCGGTGCTGCGGCTATCGACACGGCTCGCGGCAATGTCCGGCGGTACCTGCACGGCGACGATATGCGCGTCGATCCCGTCGTAAAAGGAGCGCAAGACGCCCGAGAGATGCTGCAGATCGGTGTCGAACTCGTCCTCGGTATAAAAGATCGACCAAAGCGCCTGCAGCACGCCTTGATCCAGCAGCACCACCCCGCCATGCGTGCGCAGGCGGTGCTTCATCCCGATCAAACGAGCGAGACGCCGCCAGCTTTCTCGCTCGGATAGAGGCTTCTCGCGCACGAAGCGCAGGACCGATCGCAGCCACGCAATATCGCCAAGCGATTGCAGGCCAACCAGCGCCCGCCCGGCGAGTGAGCGGTTGTTCCAGGCGCCGGTGATCTGGCTGCGCGTGATATCGACCAATGCAGGATCGATACCGGCGCAAATGGTGGATTTGCCCGCGCCGGGCAGGCCGAACAACTCGACGACCACTGGTGGAACGTCATCGCGGGCAGTGGAGCGATTGGTGCGCTTCGCTGCTCTGACCAGCGCCTCGTCCGTTTCCGGCCGGTTCACGAGGGTTCCTCCCCAGCGGCATTGCGCGACAGGGCGGCCCAGATATGACGGCACAAATCTGCGCTGACTTCATCCAGTTCCTGCCGCGCATCGACCACCGCGATTATGGACGCTCCCGCCGCATCGTCCCCGGCAGCACGCTGTCTCATCTGCTGCATCAGATCGAGCCGCTTTTCGAAATCCGCTTCCTCTATGTCTCCGGGCTTGCGCGCATAGGAGGTCGCGAAGTCGCAATCCAGATGGATGGACAGGTCGGGGGAATAACGCTCCATCCGGCGATAGAGCGCATGCTCCGCCCGGGAGATCAGGCGAGCCAGCCGCCGGTTGGCGGGCGGCGGCAGGGCGGGTCCATCCAGCATTCCCGGCGCGATGGTTTGCGGCCACCGGTCGCAAATGACCAACGCTCCGTAGGCAGCCAGCCGCCGCGCGCGGTGCAAATTGGTCAGCCGCTGGATGGCGACCAGCAGCCGCCAGACCGCCGATCCGGTCGCATGAGCCCAGCTCCGTCCGTTGGAGGACTTGCCGCTCGGTCCTTGCTTCGAAGGCCCCTCGATAATGCTGCTTTTCTTGCGCGCAACCTTGCCGCCGATACGCCTGCGCAGCTGCGTCCAGCTGCCGTCGTTCGAGCCGAGATAAACCGAGACGCAGCGAAACTTGCGCCCGAATATCGCCTGCAGCCGGGCAGCCTGCGTGGATTTGCCCACCCCGTCGGGACCGATCAACGCCGCGATCATCCCCTGCGGCTGCAGCGATCGGCGGGTCCGGCTGCTACCCGTGCGTATGGCCGTCATTCTGGCGCTAAGCGCATTGAGAGCCCGCCGCCAAGTGTGGACCGACCAGTCGGCAATTGCATTGTTGCCGCTCAGGCTACTCGCCTGCCGCCGCACCGCTTTGCGCATTTTGCGCCGGCAGCTTTCAGTGAGGGAAGGGCCGGAGGGAGTGGCGACTGGCTTGCAGGAAAACTGTTCCACGCCAATGCGGTAAAGCAAAGGTTGCAAGGCAGCATCGTCCTCGCCAGCTTGCTCGATCTGGTTGACGGGACTTGGCTGGAACACAGAGCGTAACAGCGCAATCCTCAGCTCGTCCTGCGGGGATACGCAGGACAGTCGAACCCCGTCTGCCGCCTGCAAAGTTTGCCAATCCCGCACGTCTTCAAAGTCAAAGACCCTGTAGCGCTTGCGATATTTCGGTCCGATCGTGATCCCGATGGCGATATCGAGATGGAGGAAGCGGCAATCGCCCAAGGGCACAAACCAGTCCTCCCGGTTCGCGCCTGTATTATCATGGAAGCGCCCCGGCTGGGCTGGGACGCCGCCGCATTGCCGCAGGGTCCGGCGCATCGCATCCGCATCATCGCGCGCGGCCAGCAGGTCGAGATCGGTCTCTCCGCGCAATCCCGCCTCGATCTGCGCGGTATTCTTGTAGACGCCGATACGCACGCCGTCCTGCCGCAATTGCTCGAATAGCATTCGTACTGGATCGGATGGCGGTAACACTGGAGCAAGAGACCTTGTTGCGGCAGGCTGGAGGGATGACCCGCAATCCGCATCTTTCCCCTTCCGCGCAAGGGGCAGCCTTGCTGTGGGGCCGCTACAGACCCGAAGCGGGACAGTCCCCCGCCATTTGTTACCGCGCTATCCTTCGGTTCTGGTGTTGAACCTGCAAAAACGCCTGCGCGTCAGGCGGGCATTTCGGAAATATCCTCGGCAGCGCGCTCATCGGAGGCTTCGTCCTCCCTGTCGCTACGCCATTTCCTGATCCGCGCCAGCGCGCGCATCTGGAGAACCGCGAGCGCGGGGATCATCAGTTGCAGGATGATCGTGCCGAACAGCACGCCGAAGCCGAGGCTGGCGGACATGGGAATGAGGAACTGTGCCTGCAGGCTCGTCTCGAAGGTGATCGGAGCCACACCTAGGAATGTCGTGATCCCGGTGAGCATGATCGGCCGGAAGCGCGATTTTGCCGCATCGACTATCGCGCGGTCGGGCGCCATGCCCTTTGCGAGATTTTCGTTCATGAAGTCGATCATCACCAGCGATCCGTTGATGATCACACCAGACAGGGCGATAATCCCGAACATCGACAGAATGCCCAGCGGAATACCCAGCAGCATGTGACCTATGAGCGCGCCGATAATGCCGAAGGGGATCGCGGCCATGATGATAAACGGCTGGATGTAGGATTTGAACGGGATCGCCAGCAGAGCGTAGATGGCTATCAGGGCGAGGCCGAACGCCGCGCCGAGATCACCGAAACTTTCCTGCTGCTCCTCCTGCTCACCGCCGAATTCCACGATCAGGCCGGGATAATCCGCACGGATCTGCGGGAAAACGTCCTGCTCCAACAGCGCGGCGACCTCCTGCCCCGTGATCACTTGTGTGTCGACATCGGCGGTCAGATTGGTGACGCGGCGGCCATTATCACGCCGGATAACCGAAGGCGCTTCGCCGAAAGACACATCGGCAAGCTGCGCGACCGGCACTTGTCCGCCCGGTACTGTGACGCGGAAATTCTCGATATCGGCGATGGAGTTGCGTTGTTCTTCGGGCAGGGTCACATAGACCCGAACATCCTCCCGCCCGCGCTGGACACGCAAGGCCTCGGATCCGAAGAATGCGGCGCGCACTTGCAAGGCCAGGTTCTGCAAGTCGATGCCGAGGGTGCGGGCAGCGGGCTTCAGGCGCAGCTCGATTTCCTGCATGCCGGCATCCTGGTCGCTCTCCAGATCGAATACGCCGGAGATGCGCTCGATCTCGCCCATGACCCGGTCGCTCGCCTCGTCCAGCACCGTCTCGTCGGGATGCGACAGGCGCACGGCGACGGGAGCGCCGAAACCGACCAGGCTGGAATTGATGGAGAAAGAGTTCGCTTCGGGAACCGGCCCCATTTCCTCGCGCCAGATTTCCTCCATGCGCAGCGCGGATACTTCGCGTTCGTCGCTGGAGACGAGGTTGTATTGCACGGCGGCCAGGTTTGGCTGGAGGGTTGCCGAGCCGCCTCCCGGTCCGCCTGCCTGCGGACCCAGGCCAATGGTCGTGTAGCTTGCCTCCAGCGGGTCGACGCCGCCATTTTCGTCTATCAGCCGCTCCAGTGCGCGCGTCGCAGCTTGCTCGATCCGCAAGGTTATCGCCTCGGTTTCTGAAATCGGCGTGCCTGCGGGCAATTCCAGCGATGCAACCACGGAATCGCCTTCGATGTCAGGGAAGAACGCAACCTTCAGCAAGCCTGCGGGGACTGCGGCGGCGAACAGTATCAGCAGCGCGACCCCGCCGGCCACGACCACCAGCGGCATCGACACGGCGAAGCGTAGAGCCTTGTCCAGCGGCCCGTCCACGAAAGCGCGAAAGCGTTCATCCACCGCGCCTTGCACCCGGTTGAAATAGCGCGTGATGCGGTTCTTTGCGATTTCGCCATGGGCGGGCAAATGGCTGAGATGGTGCGGCAGGATCAGCATCGCCTCGACCAACGACAGGATCAGCACCGCAACCACCACCACCGGAATATCCGATAGCAGGTTGCCGATTGCGCCGCCGACCGCGAAAAGGGGAGAGAATGCCGCGACGGTAGTGGCGACGGCGAAAATCACCGGAACGACCACGCGCTGCGTGCCGGCGATGGAGGCGCCAAGCCCGGAACGACCGCTTTCACGCTCGGCATAGATATTCTCGCCCACCACCACGGCATCGTCCACCACCAGCCCCAGGGCGAGGATGAAGCCGAACAGGGAGAACATGTTGATGCTCGATCCGAACAGCTCGAGGATCGCGATGGCGCCGACAAAGGTCACGCCGATCCCCACCGCCGTCCACGCAGCCAGCCTTATGTCGAGGAATAGCGTCAGCGCGACCAGCACCAGGATCAGCCCGATGACTGCATTCTTGATCAGCAGCCCGAGCCGGTCGTTCAGTAGTTCCGAATCGTCATCCCACACGGCGTATGAGATTTCGCCCGGAAGGCTGGGGCCGAATTCCTGGTCCAGATGCAGCTTCACCGCCTCGGCAATGTCCAGCACACGCTCGTCGCTGGTGCGGTAGACATCGACGAAGGCGACCGGTTGACCGTTGAAGCGAGCGACGAGATCGGCATCCTCGAACCCGTCGCGGACTGTGGCGATATCGCGCAGGCGTACCGTGCCGCCATCGGGCCGGGCGAGGACGACGATATCCTCGAATTCCTGCTGAACGTAATTTTGCCCGATCGTGCGAACGCGCACTTCTTCGCTTTCGGTTTCGATCGTACCGGCAGGCGTATCGAGGCTGTTCGCGCCGACGATGCGGGAGATATCGCTGAGCGACAGGCCGAGCGATTCCAGCTGGCCTTGCGGAACCTCCACGAACACCTCGTAATCGCGAACCGCGCTTGTCTCGACAAAGCTGACTTCGGAAAGGGCGGCCAGGTCGTCTTCCAGGCGATAGGCGATTTCCTTCAGCGTGCGCTCCGGCGCGTCGCCATAGATCGCCACGCGCAGCACCGATTGCCGGGTGGTCAGCTCGCGAACATCGGGTTCTTCGGCATCGTCGGGGAAGGTCTGGATCTGGTCGATCTCCGCCTTCACATCGTCCAGCGCGCGCGCCATCGATGTGCCCAGTTCCAGCTCTACGCTGACATTGCCGATGCCTTCGGATGCGGTGGAGGTGATGTCCTTCACCCCTTCCACGGCCTCGACCGCTTCCTCGATTCGCCGAACGATCGACTCCTCGATTTCCTCGGGCGTGGCGCCGGGATAGGCGACGCTGACGGAGATTGTATCGAGGCTGCTTTCGGCGAAAACCTCCTGCACGATGGTGCGATAGGAGAAGATGCCGGCGATCAGCATCGCGGCCATCAACAAATTCGCGGCGACGCCATTGCGCGCCATATAGGCGATCACTCCGCGCCGGTCGCGCGCAGGTTCGCGTTCGGGCAAGCTTTCGGGCGCTGGACCGCCGGGGCTGGGCATGTCGGTCACTGGCCGCTCGCCGTGCGGACCGCCATACCGTCGACGGGCGCGCGGACATTGCCCGTGATCAGCCGTCCGCCCTGCTGGAGGAACGAGCCGGTCACGATCGCGCGATCATCGGTGCGCTGCAACACGCGGACGGGCACGATGGTGAGCTTGCCATCGCGCGCGAGGTAGATGACGTTGCCGGGCCGCAAATGGTCGACCTCGATCGAAACATAACGCTCCACCGGCGCACCCGCGATACCGACTTGAACGAACGATCCGAGCAGCAAGGGCGGGCCGGCCGCTGCATCTTCGATAGTCTCGCCCTCGGCGGTTACCGGACGACCTGCGCGGCCTGGCGATGGGACGCGGACGAAGGCTTCTATTAACCGCGTTTCCGCATTGCGCGAAGGATCGGCGCGCACGACCAGCGCGTCCCAGGCGTAGCGAACCCCGGCAAAATCGGCATAGACCGTAGCGGGTATGCGCGAGCCGCCTAAAAGGAGGCCGGGAATGAGCGCCGCATCCGCCTCGTTCAGCGACACGCGCACTTCATAGGAATCGTTTGCAACCAATGTCCCGAGCGCTTGTCCGGGTTGAACGATGGCCCCTCGCGCGACGCTTTCCGATGCTACCGCTCCTGCAAATGGTGCGCGGATCGTCGTGCGCCCCAGGGCAAGCTGGGCATCGGCGAGGTTGGCGGCCGCCCGTTCGCGCGCGGCTTGGGCGGAGCGTAATTGCGGCTCACGCGTGGCCAGCGCGCCAGTCTGCTCGGCCCGCGCTGCCGTATTGGCAGGCGATGGTTCCATGCCGCGCGGCGGCAATATGCGAGATGCATAGTCGCTATCGTCGATCGCCTGCGCAAAGGCATCGTTCGCTCCGCCTGACTGGCGATTGTCGAAGCGGGCGATTTCGTTTTCAGCGATCCGCACTTCTTCCTGCGCCTGCAGAACGGCCACACGCTGCGCTTCCACATCGGCGCGGGCGCTGCGCACGCTGTTGCGGTAATCCGCCGCTTCCAGCCGGATAAGCGGCGCGCCTGCACTAACCGAACTGCCCTCCACGAAGGCCGGATTTACATAGACCACGCGCCCGCTGATCTCCGCCGCGATGGTGGTTTGTTCGCGTGGCTCGACCACGCCCGTTGCGAGGATTTCCAGCGCGCCCGACGATGCAACAAGCGGAACGGTCTCGACCAAGGGGGCTTGTGCTAGCCGTTCCTCCTGTTCGGCTTGCGGGCGAAACAGCAGCATGATCGCCGCGACGACAACTGCCCCGACCAGAATGGCGAGAGCGATCTTAACCTGGCGGCTCAAGGTATTTCTCCGTCGATAATGTCGGGCGCGATGTCTTCCGTCGTCCAGTCCCCGCCGAGTGCGCGGTGCACGCCGAGACGCGCCAGCGCGACATCGCGGGCTGCACCGGAAATCGCGGACTCGACCTGATAGAGAGCACGCTGCGCATCCAGGAAAGCGGTGTAGGTTCCGACACCCCGCCGAAATCGCGCGGCCTGCAGCGAAAGGGCGGATTGCGCTTCACGTTCCTGCGCGGCAAGAATGCGGTAGCGCTGGCGCTGCTCTTCATATTCTTCCAGCGCGGTCACGACCTCACCATGGGCGGACAGGACAGTACGACCGTAAGCAGCGGCCTGTTCGTCATAGGTTGCACGGGCAGCGCGGATATTGGCGGAGGTCCGGCCCCCATCGAAAAGCGGCGCGACAGCGCTGGCGGCGAGCGATGTCAGCCAATTGTTGACGAAGTCGAAAGCTCCCGCCGGATCGCCTGCCTGGGTACCGAGCGATCCGTTGAGGCTGAGGATAGGAAACCGCTCCGCCCGCCGCGCCCCGATCCGCAGCCGCGCCGCTTCCAGCCGGTTCCAAGCCGCCGCGATATCGGGGCGCTGGGCCAGCAATTCGATCGGCAGGCCGGTTGGAACGGGCGAGAAGTCCAGCCGTGGCCGCAGGGAGCGGTCTATTTTTCCGCGCGTTTCGGCAGGATAATCCGCCAGCACCAGGGCAAGGCGGTTGGCGGCGTTCTCAAGCGCGATCTCGCGCGTTGGCAACGCCGATTGCGTGCTGCGCAGATCCTGTCGCAGCTGGTAGACTTCGAAGCTTTCCGCCAAACCGCGCTGGAAACGGTCCTCGGTTCGCTCGACCCGGTCACGCAGCACGTCTGCCGTGGATAGCGTCAGTTGGACTTGTCGGCGCGCGTCCACAATCTCGAAATAGCTGCTGATCGCCTCGCTCGCCGCGGCCAGTTGCAAGGTCCGGTAATCCTGCGCCGCCGCTGCTGCATCGGCCCGCGCGGCAGCCAATTCGCTGCGATTGCGACCGAACAGGTCGAGTTCGTAGGATGCGCCGAGGCTCACTCCGTAATTCTCGACCGTTAGCCTGTCCGGGCCGGTATCGACCGGCTCCGCAGCCGGATCATCGCCCGGCACTGCGGCACTGCCGAGACTGCCGAAACCCGATCCGGCGAGCGGGCTGTCGGAATAGCTGCCCGAAACCGTCCCATTAAGCGAAGGCAGCAGCGCCGATCGTGCGATACGCGCCTGCGCGTTTGCGCGGGCCAGGCGCGCCGCAGCCTCCACCAGATCGAGGTTTTCGCGCAGAGCTTCTTCCACCAGCGCGTTCAGCACAGGGTCTTCGTAGGATTGCCACCATGCTGCGGGGCGATACTCGCCTACCGCCGCATTTGCGCCGAAGGTTTCAGGCTGCTGCGCAACTATTGCAGGTGCCGCGCTATCCGGCGCCATGGTCGAGCAGCCAGCCAGCAGGACAGCACTGCTCAGGCCCAGCACCACCGCTTTTATGCGATCGTGTGTCGTGAAAATCGAATTCCAGCCATGCGGCATGATTGACATGGAAGGCGCCTATATGCGAGAGATTAGGTCGGTCGAACGAACCTATGGCAGTATGAACTCAACCAAGCAAGAACTGATCGCCGTTGCGATCCCGGAATTTGGCAAGCACGGGTTCGAGGCTGTGGGCACGCGGGCCATTGCTGAACAAGCCGGCGCGGCGTTGTCGGCGATCGCCTATCATTTCGGCTCCAAACACGGACTTTACCTCGCCTGCGCCGAACATATCGCCGAACGATTGGCGACGGCGCTTTCGCAAGTGGATTATGAGCGGGGCGAGCCAAAGGACAAGGCCGAGGCGATTGCCCTGTGCAAGTCGATAGTGGATGCAATGTGCAGGATCATGACATCCCCGGAAAGCGAGGCATGGTCGCTATTCATAGTTCGCGAGCAGCAAAACCCGACCGATGCTTTAAGTCTCATAGGCAAGCACACGATCGACCCAGTTTTCAAAACGCTCGGGCATTGTATCGCCATATGCCGCCCCGAACTTCGCGAGGACGAGCGCATTACCCTGGCGGCGCTGCTTTTCGGAATGCCGACCGTCATGCGCAACGCCCGCGCCGGCCTCGCTCGCCAATTCGGAGTTGAAGATCTGGAGCCAGTCCACCATCGGCTGTTTGAACAGCAGATCGGATCACTTGTCGAAAAAGCGCTCGATTGCTGAGCCACCCGGGGCGTGGTTGATTTTCGACGGCTGAGGGTTTGGGAGTAGTTTTATCTTTGCGAATGTCTGGGTGGCGGAAATCAACTAAAATTCGCGAGCAGATCACCGGCGGCGTTTTTCCCACCCGTCTCGCCCAGGATGACCGGACGAGTGGCGAAAAAATATGGCTACTCGACCTGATCGCCCCCAACCGCCAGCTGGCAACCGCAGTGCTCGCCAACTTCAAGCAGATTGCCGGCGACAAGGCCGTCTCCATTCATCCGATCGTAGCTCGAAGTGTCGATCCCGACGTTCTGCAAAAGATGCGGGCAAAGGCGGAGAAGTGATCGAAGAGATTGAGCCTGATACACATCAATTCGTATCCGTGGAGTTTATCGTTGAGGATGGTTCTCATCTTGAGAAGTGTTGGTTCTGGCAAATCTGCAATCGCCTGGACACGGTGCACCATGAGAAGACAGAACACGTCCTCTACAAGGGATTAGGGTGGATGGCGCCTCCTTTGGCCACAAGTAATAGTCCATCAAAACATGTCTTCGATAACTGCCAGATTAAAAATGCAAAATTCTGGCATGATAAGCACATAAGTGGTTCGAGTTTTTGCGCATACCACGTTCGTATCCGACTGGACGATGCCGGTGTAACCGGAATTCGTTTTAAGCACTATGGCAGGCCTGAGGGGAGGCCAGGCTATGCCGCCTAAACCAAATGCGACAATTGCCGACCTTATTGGCAATCGCCTTCCAAACTTCGGACTTACTGGTCTTCTTCACCAATGTAGCGTTTTGGAGAACGATAAAATGATGACGGGAGAAGCGGCGTGAGCGGCAAGGTTTGGATGAGCAGCCTGTTTAGTAACAGCAACGTGGGCAACAAGCTGGGCCTTCGCAGGCAGTCGTTTGGGTCTGGCTGGGACCCCGAAGGGCACGCGCCTCCTCCAGTTGGGCAAACGGTTGTCAAATCCATAACGCGGTATACTCGCGGAGAGCGTCTTTCCAGAAACGAGATGCCTAGGGCTGCAGCAGTCTGGGATGAAAAGTGTTTTGCGCGGGCCTATGATATTTTTTCCGTGGGGGGGGTCTATTGTGTAAAGGGTTCACTTTATGATGTCCTCGCCAACGTTGATCTTGGAGGTGGAGAACTTATCCCGTTTCCTATCTACAAAGCTGACCTTAAAACACGTTATCCTGGAAAGTTTTATTTATTAAACTTCGGAAGTCAAAAAGACACAATACTCCCGGAAAGAAGCCCAAAATTATCGAAATTCGTAGTGGAAAAGGAAACCGGAAAACAATATTGGAAGGTCGATGATTGGGTGGATGACTTTGTTACGATGAGTGCAGATTCGCTGAAAGGCCCTGATATTTGGGTCGAAGCGGTCTTGTATAACAAGATATTCCTATCAGACATGCTCGCACAGGCAATTGATGACATCGGGTTGAGCGACGTCTTTCAGCTCGAAGAGTGCCGGATTGCGGAAGATGCGCAATGATCGATATTGTTCGTTACATCCAGCTTCGGTTCGAGATTCAGCACCTTTTTCCTACCCAGGTAAGGACAAGTGTTTCAGATCCAAATGCGGTAATTGCTAATCAGTTTCTGGCTGACGTTGGATTCAATCTTGAATCGAGCGGTAACAAGATGGCTCTTCTGGCCAGCCCTGATATGCGAGATGCATTGCGCAACACACCCCCGTAGGTCCAACAGGCCTTTGTTGATGCTGGGTTTAACTGGAATATACAGAACAGCGCTGTTGGGTCTCTTGGCGGGCCCTCGACGCCGGACGCTCATCCAAATTATGATCGCTTTATTATCGATACGTTGGCTGGTCTTTCGAACGAAGCAGGCTTTGCAGGCTGGGACACAACAACCCGAGAGCGCGCTGCGCAAGGTTTTGCGTCCGCGTAACATTAGCAATACCTCCGGCTTTCAACGCGCGCATATGATAGGGCGGGCGTTTCTCAGTCGGGAAATGGGCTGGTTCGCTAGCTTGCTGGGCTCCAATGGTGCCGATGATGCGCTTAATGGCGTATTGCTACTAGAAGGCGATAGCGGTGGCTTGCTGCTTGGCGTTGCGAAGCATTTCGGCAATAATGTGAACGCATTTAACGCGCTGGCCGCGTTCGGCATCAACGCCTTCAGCCTGAATGCGCAGCCGGCCGGCATCACCCCGCCAACGGCACGACCGTCCGCGCGGAGGGCTTCTACGCCCGCGAGGACGGCTCAACCGGGGCGCTGGGCGAATTGATCTTCGAAACCGATCGCGGGGCGACGCAGTATCAAGGCGATAACCGGGTGGCGGCGAATGACAATTGGGCAGAAGAACCGACGGCGATGAGTTGGGTGGGAGTGATTTGATGTGTGGCGAAGTTTATATCAGCCAAATTTTTCAGAATGCTGAGCTCGGTCAAAAGCAGGGAATTCGGGAGAAGTATATCGGTGAGGATTGGGCACCCGCTCAATACAGAGTTCAGCTGCCCCCCCCCCACGGGTTGGACGCAAGCGATATGAATGCCAAAGGGCGTACAATCCGCCCAAATCAGTTTCCCGAAAGCATTGCGGTTTGGAATGAGGATGCGTTCGCCAAACGCGTCAAGGATATTTGGTGGGCTGGTCCGTTTCTAACCGTTAATCAAAGGATTGCTGATGTTATCAGTCAGTTTGATCTTGGGTCAGGCGGATTGGTGCCTGTACCTTTGTTCAAGGCCGATCTGGAGACGCCTTGGCCGGAAAAGCACTATTACATCAATTATGGCGGGCCGAAAGACACCCTTGTTCCAGAGGAGAGCAAGAAAGTCGACTTTTGGTTCGAGATTCCAGATACCGCAAAGAAAATGTATCAATTAGCGCCGTATCTTGAAGATGGAGATGTAGCACTTTCTCGAAAAGCACTGGTGGGGCCAGATTTATGGGTTGAAAAAGCTTTCAAACCCATGCTGTTTTTAAACGGACAAGTTGTCGATGCGCTCGTCGCGGCGAAGATCAACGTCGATCTGGACCTGAAACAATGTCGGATTGTGGGAGAGCTAGCATGAGCGATCGGTTCTTTACATATGAAATCCAGCACATCTTTCCGCGCGAGATTCGGAACGCGAAATCATTCGAAGGGCGAGCTGCTTGAGAACTATTGATCCAAATTGATTTCATTCTCGAGGCCTTTGGAAACACACTGCCGCTGCTCACAAGCATCGAGGCGATCAATGCTTTCAATGATGCGCCGCCCGAAATTTGGACTACACTAGAAGCGGCCGGCTTCGGACGTAGCCAGCACGATAGTCAGACACCTGGCGGCAGCCACCTCGGCTACAATAAACGCGCGGTAGGGCGCTCAGCGCTTACAAATGACAATAGCGACACATGGCGCGAAGCGACATTCAATTTGGAGATGGCGGCGTAATTCATTTCGGTATTCGGTGGGCTGCATTGGCGGCTCTTGCCGTGGGTGCATGTGGCGAGAATGCACTGAAGGAAAAAGAGGAGCAGCAGCTGTCTGAAGTGAGAGAATATGTCAGCAAGACGCCCGAAGCGCAGATATTTGATCAAACTCCAAGGGACCCAAGCATAATTTGGACGGACATCGACAGTAAGATTGCCCTGGTCGATAAGCTGACGGGCGATACGATCCTGGCCCAAGTGGTGGATCGTGAGCAGAGGCTAATCTACTTGGCTTACGTGACCAGGGAGGGGAAGCCGGTACGTGTCTTTACGACCCAGTTGGGTGAGGATCGGCATGGGGTGCGTTGGGAGAAGTTCCCAATCCGGGTCTGGAACGGAAGTGAGTTCGAGCATTCTACAGATTCAATTAAAGAAGCAGGAAAACGCGCGACTCTAGAGCGGCTAGCTCAATTTATTTCCTCATGGCCTGATTGGGAGGGGTAACAATACGCCTTTATAATTATCGATGCGCTGATCAGCGAGGAGGACCCGCTATGAATCTGAGTGATTTTGGTGGCGTGCCACTTTTGCTGTCAGCGATTGCGTTGGCGGGTTGCAGCCCAAGTAATGATGAAGTCGAAGCGCAAGAAGCGGGTGAAGGTCAGGTGGAGGACATGAAAGAATACGTCAGCAAAACGCCGGGCGCGACGATCTACATGCAGCCAAAGCCCGATCCAAACATTGTGTTGCAACCTAAAGGTATACGCGGTGGCGGTGTCTTCGTCGATAGCAAAACCGGCGACAAGGTCCGCATGCAAGATGCTGATCGTGAGCGGAACATAATGTAGTTCGCTTATTCGACACAGAACGATGAGCTCGTCCGCGTGTTTATGACACAATATGGTGGTGGTTCATACAAAGGCCGTTGGAAGGTATTTCCAATCCGAGTTTGGAGCATTGAAGAAGCGAAGAACGTAACGCCTGCGGTTGAGGCCGCTGGGGAGCGAGCGACCATCGAACGCCTAGCTGAGTTTATCTCTTCTGGACCGGATTGGCGGGATAGAGAGAACGCCTTTATGATTGTCGATGCGCCGATCAGTGAGGAGGACCCGCTATGAATCTTGCTGACCTTATCGGTAAATTTTTCCATGAACGGACGGTTCAGTTAGCAGATGAAACGTTTGGGATCAGCGCATCTGCGGTCGATTTCATTTTTTGATTTTCTTGATGGCGAACTTGCCAGCAGTGAGTACTATCTGCTCTTCCGCTTTGCTCTGGAACGGGTCGAAATTGACGTTTTGACAGGCGATATTTCTTATTCGCGCGCGACCGCCGAAGATATTGAGGATTTTGCCAACCGGTTGACCTACAATAATCCGAACACAGTCTCAGAACCGGGAAGCACAGTATCGGCGCTGTGGAGCTTCAACTTTGGAGCCGGACCAACAGCTGCTGATGGAAAGGCCATCACGCAGCTAACAGCAGAAGATCTGTTTGAGCGATCAGGTGGGAAGGTTCGTTTTATAGGCGAGACCTCAGCGGGCATCCTGTTTGACTTTCTGTTGTCTAATGCAAGCACTACCGTGCGGCCTCTGCTCACCACGCTCACGCCCGGGGATAACATTGATCGTGTTGAACGCTTTTGGGATCCCCTCTCGGCCTTCTTTGTCGAACACACCAATGGCCCGCTACTCACTCTCACACCGCTAACCGGGCTGGATTCTGTTTTTGGCCGGATTGAAGTCCCTGCAGTTGACGACAATGGATCGATTACGACGATCAATGGGGAAGAACTCGATGCGCTGAACAATGCAGGCATTCTCAACGTCGATCTTTTCTCTGATGTGGAGCAGGCACGCCGGGCCTATGTAATGGCTCAGCTAAACGGCAGCTTTTCTGGCAATCTGATTTCGTCGACGGGCAGTCTTCGAGACTGATCGCGGGGCGGTGCAGTATCTGGGCGATGACCGGGTGGTGGACTTCGCACCCAAGGGCGTATCGGGGGTATTTATTCCAAGGTGCGCGGCGAATGATAACAGGCACGCTGCGTTACGGGAGGCAGGATGATGGTCTGGGGAATTAGCATGAACTTCGACACCTTCGGAAAGTATCGCCCGGCGGGCGCTTTCGAAGCGAAGAGCATTTTCGAAGCCGATGAATGGGGTGATCGGCTAAAAGCGCACTTTCTGGAGAAGATGACGCCAGAAGAACGCGCGCCATTCGAAAAAAAGGGTGGCGATTGGTACAATTGGTCTATCAGGTATAAAAACTTCGCGGAAGCCAAGTTCAAACGAGAGCCCGGCCTCAAATTAAATCCCTATACTCCGCCCCTCACACCAATCGAACCGCATGAGGTTCCACGATGCTTTGTAACGGAGAAGGGATACTCCAATCTGGGTAGAATCGTGAGCCTGGGCGGTTATTTTTCAGTGACTGCTCAGGTCAAGGAGATGATCGAGCGGCTGGAACCGCATGTTCACCAGTTCTACGAATTACCGATAAATATCCCGCGCGGTAAAACCTATAAGGAAAATTACTTTCTGGTTGTGATCGGCACCTTCTTGAACTCGTTCATTCCGACACAAGAGCAGCATGAGTCAACAAAGAATGATTGGCTGGGAGAAATCTCAGGTAGTTATATTATGTACAAGCCTCAAATCCGCTCCTTCAAACTGGAACGCTCAAAGCATGAAGGGCATCATCTCTGGCGTGAAAGGTTGCTGCAGAGTAATCTGGTCTGCGTGTCCGATGAGCTTTATGAAGAAATTTCAGCTGCTGGGCTCGACATTCCCAAACATGCAAAGATGGTGGAGGTCGCAGATTTGACAGGTGACAATGATGATTGTGCAAACATGCGGGAGTTTGGCTGATGACTGAGCAGAACTTTGATATGCCACCTAAGTTTGCTTTCGATGAGTTTTACGAGATGCTCAAAGAGTACGTGACTGATCAAAAAGCTCGTGAAGCGCTTTTTACGTACGATCAGGAAGATATGGCGGATCGGGGCAATCTTCTTGACAGCTCCATGTGTTCTGATCTCGCCTATGAATCCTACAGGACTTTCGCGGGAGCCGGATGGAGAATTCTCTCGCAAAACGGATGGCCAAAGCACTATCAAATCATTGAAAGCACTAAAGGGGACATGAAAAAAAGGCGTAAATACCAAAGTCTTGCAGGAGATTTCATCCGAATAGCTCGTAGAGTTATTCGTAAGGAGCCCATAGAGAGACCTTCCTGGGAATTCCAAGATTGGGATATCGATATAATGGACAAAGAAAACATAAAGGAATTTCTGAAGGCTCGGGCAGGAAAATACCCGCAATTTTCGCCTTACGAAATTGGGGATGATTGATAATGGCCGATGAATTAACATGAACTTCTACACCTTCGGAAAGTATCGCCCGGCGGGCGCTTTCGAAGCGAAGAGTATTTTCGAGGCTGATGATTGGGGTGGTCGGCTAAAGGCGCACTTTCTGGAGAAGATGACGCCGGAAGAGCGCGCGCCATTCGAATACGAAGGCGGCGATTGGTATACGTGGTCTACAAGCTACGAAGCTTTTTCAAAAGCCAAGTTCAAACGAGAGCCCGGCCTCAGATTAAATCCCTATAGTCCGCCGCTCACACCAATCGAGCCGCATGAGGTTCCACGATGCTTTGTGACGGAGAAGGGATACTCCAATCTGGGTAGCATCGTGAGCCTGGGCGGTTATTTTTCAGTGACCGCTCAGGTCAAGGAGATGATCGAGCGGTTGGAACCGCATGTGCACCAGTTCTATAAAATGCCGATAAATATGCCGCGAAACAAGACCTATGAGGAAACTTACTTTCTAGTTGTCATCGGAACCTTCTTGAGCTCGTTCATTCCGACAGAAGAGCGGCTTGAGTCAACGAAGAATGATTGGCTGGGAGAAATCTCCGGCAGTTATGTCATGTACAAGCCACAAATTCGCTCCTTTAAGTTCGAGCGCTCTAAGCATGAAGGGCATCATCTCTGGTATGAAAGGTTGCTGCAGAGTAATCTGGTCTGCGTGTCCGATGAGCTTTATGAAGAAATTTCAGCAGCTGGGCTCGACATGCCCAAACATGCAAAGATGTTGGAGGTCTGAATCATGGGCATAGCACAAGGGCAACACAACATCCCGATCGGCATGGATCTTGATGCGTTGGAAGCGATTAAAATGGCTATACCAGGGTGCGAGGCCGGCATCACCACCGCAACGGCACGACGGCCCGCGCGGAGAGCTTTTACGCCCACGAGGACGGCAGCACCGGGGCGCTGGGCGAACTGATCTTCGAGGGCAATCGCGGCAAAACCCGCTGTCTGGGAGACGGGCGCGTGGCGGGCAGAGAGCGCGCGGTAGCGCGCTCAGCGACTATAAATGTCAATAGCCACGCATGCCGCGAAGTGACATTCAATACGGAGATGGCGGCATGAGCGGCAAAGTCCGGATGAGTAGCGTAAAAAGCAACTATGCTCTCGGCGACAAGCCAGGCGCTCGAACAAAATTTTATGGTGATGATTGGGAGCCCGCCGAGTTTGAGATTCCGGTTATGCCGGATGAAACACATGCGAACATGCGGCGAGCCGGGCAGGGTTTTGCGCTTAAGCGTGCAGAGCTTCCTGAAGCTGCGGCGGCCTGAAATGAAAAGCGCTTCGGGCTTTTAAGCGATATCTTTTACGCCGGTGGCTTCCTAGTCGTTCGTGGCAGGCTGGCTGAAGTCCTCTCGCGCTTCGATCTGGGTGATGGAGGGCTGGTTCCCTTCCCGATCTATAAGGCTGATTTGGAAACGCCCTACCCCGGCGAGTTCTTCTTTCTAAATATTGGATGTCGTAAAAACACGCTGCAGCCGGAGATATATGGAGATGCGCAGAAGTTCTTGGTCCGTAAAGACACCGGCCAGCAAGTTTGGCACATCAATAAGTTCTACCCTGACAGCGAAGTCGTACTCTCGTCTGCTGCACTAGAGGGAGCTGACCTTTGGGTTGAGGAGACAGTTCACAGAAGAGTGTTCATGTCAGATGCTCTGGCAAGAGCGATCGTTGAGATCGGCATGGCGGACATCTTTAAGCTTCAAGAATGCCGGATTGTCGGAGAGGCGCAATGATCGATGTTTTTCGCTACGTAAATCTCCGCTTTGAGACCCCGCATCTGAACGCCGGTTGATTTCAATTCTACCACGTCCCCATTCTTGGACTTTGTGGCCATACTTCTCCCTTTCAGCCCTCTTAACGGGACCTTCGATTCATTAGGGCAAGCCCAACCGTGTGGCTGAAAATACGCTGAAAAGCGTTTCTGTCGCAGTCGCCAGACTTTCCGGGAGTTTGATTGTATTACTGTAATTGCTAGAGAAAAATGGTGGACGCACTAGGGTTCGAACCTAGGACCCGCTGAATAAGAGTTAGCCTTAAGTTCTTGGTATTACGCAGTAAATCGTTGCATCTCGTTGCTCGGGAGACGGAATTGCGCGGCCTGAGCGTTTGCAGCGCGTTGCAGGCTCTCGCGATCCGTAGCGGCCAATTGCGAGCTTCCGTTGCCCCGTTGATGACCCACAAATCAAAGGAAAGGCAACCGCCATAGAGCTTGCCAGATGGCAACGCTGATGTCACCATGCGCGGTGCGAAGGAGATTTGAAATGGCCTATCCGGAACATGAGAGCGATACGCTGGTCTTGACGCAACCTGCCGAGCTACTGATTTCTGGCGAGAGAAAGGTGACCCTGCGAAAATTGTCAATACGCGATGTAGCAAGGGACAAAGGCGTTATTGAGCGCACTGCATGTCAACGGCGGTAACTGACACTGAGGCGGATGGGCTTTTTTCGCGATCCCCATTCTACCAAGAGGTAGAATTGGGGGGCGGTGAGTGGTTTGTCTATAATTCACTCTTGAATAGTCCGCGCATTGTAGATGCGGCTGCCTTGGAATTGTTAAAGTTTTTTGAAAGTGCGAGTTCTATCGAGGATTGTCGATCACGCTATTCTGGTGAGGTTGATGAAGTTCTGGCTGAAATGATCAGCTCAAACCTTATTGTTCCGTATGGCTCGGACGAGCGGCGCGAAATTCGCCGACGGCAGGATTCCTTCATCGACGAAGCAGTAGCCGGGACCCGGTTAAGGAAGCTCGAGATTGCTATCAGCGACGCCTGCAACCTGCGGTGCCCGCACTGTATGCACTTCAACAATGGTGCGGCCAGTAGCGGCAAAGTTGTCAATATAAGTCACACCGCAATCACCTTGGCGATTGAGAACTTTATCGCCGCCCTCCCAGAAAGTTTTGATGAAGTTATCCATGTCCATTTTGGAAATGGGGAGCCACTGATCAATTGGAAGGCCATTGAATTTGCGGTTGGCTATTGCGAGAGCAAGAGTGATTATAAATTTAAGTATGCAATAAACTCGAACCTTACATTAATGTCCGAGGAGATTGCGCAGTTCATGGCGAGATATCGCTTCCGCATATCTACATCACTCGACGGCATCAAAGACGTTAATGACCGGCAGAGAGTAAGTAAGGCTGGTAAAGGTAGCTATGATCGAACTTTGCAGGGGATGCGTTTGTTGCGAGACGCTGGTCATCCCGTTGATGGGTTCACAGCGACAATAACGGATAAAAACTTTTTCGAGACAGATCACAGGCTTGTTGACCTTGCGGTAGAACTTGGCATCAAAGAGATCGCTATGGATTTTGATCTCGTCAACAGCACCACTTATAGGGTTGATGAGTGTGTCGCGCTAGTATTTGGATTGCGGCAGTATGCTCGGAATAGTGGAGTTTCCCTTTTTGGCAATTGGGAGACACCATTTAAAATGTTAATCGCTGAGTCTTGGGCAAAAAATGCATATGCTTACTGTCCGGCGATGGATGGGTCGACACTCGAATTTGGAGTTGATGGCAAGATTAAGACATGCGGCCACACAAATACTGTGGTGGCTGAGAACTTTGATGCAAAGTCCGCATTATCGAAGGGATCGCGCTACCACAACTTATTGGCTGAACGTCTCCCAAACAACATGGATTATTGCAGAGGGTGCGAGATTGAGGGGGCGTGCGGCGGACAATGTCATGTTACGCAAGAGGCCGCGCTGGTTAGTCCTGACATTCTTCCTCGAATGTGCGACATAATGCGGAAGATGACGAAGAATCTCATAATTGAGCAATATGGCGCAAGGACGCAGACATGACGGTGGAGGACCTAGTGAAGGTTCACGTTCTGCACATGCCCATTCTAAATCGTTTTATTGAGACCGAAAAATCGCCAACCTGTTGCGCGGCACTTGGTGCGCGTCCGATGCCCGGAGTTTGGTTCTAAGCACCCCCCGGTCGTCGCGAGACATGTTGCAGTTCGTAGTTTTCTGACGCTTCCCGTCCGCGATCGGTATGGACTGTTGAGATTAAGAAAAACCTGTGATTAATGAGGTGCCGTTGAAAGGAACGGCACATGCGCAAGGCACTCAGTGTAAAGGCAATCGAGGCATTCAAGCCGAAGGTGAAACGGTATAAGGTCCATGACCTCTTGTGCCGGGGTTTCAGCCTTCGCGCGTTCCCGACCGTCAGGAAGGTCTTCACGGTCAAATTCCGCTACGGGCTAATCCAGCGCCGTTTGCCGCTTGGCGTTCATCCCCGCATCTCCCTTGCCGAAGCCCGAAACAAGGCAATTGAAGCTTTGCGGTTGGTTGATGAGGGTATCGATCCCGCCGCGCGCCGCCGTCAGCTCAGCATGACTGTCCAATCGGTCTGTGCTGATTTCATCCGTCAATATGCCCGCCCGCGCAATCGCAGTTGGCGAGAGGCCGAGCGCATCATGGATCGTAAGTTCGTATCTGTCTTTGGCCAACGCGATATTCGCGAGATCAAGCGGCATGACATCATCGAATTGATGGACGGAGCCATTGAGCGCGGGGCATCCTATCAGGCCAACCGCATCCACGCCCACCTGCGCAAGCTCTTCAACTGGTGCATGGAACGCGGCATCATCGAAACATCGCCCGTTGCCGGGACCAAGCCGCCCACTCGCGAACAACCGAGCGACCGAGTGTTGACTGACGATGAAATCCGCGCCGTGCTGAAAGTCTGCGCCAATGAACCCTATCCGTTTGGGCAATTCGTGCCCTTACTGCTGGCGACGGCCCAACGACGCGGGGAAGTGTCGCAGATGAAATGGAGCCAGGTCGATCTTGATGCGAAGCAATGGGTGATGCCGGCAGAGTTGGCGAAGAACGGCAAGCCGCACGTTGTCCCGCTCAATGACTTTGCGTTGCGGATGCTGGCGGCAGTCCCGCGCTGAGAAGGGTGTGACTGGGTCTTTACTACGACACGCCGCTCACCGATCAGCGGGTTCAGAAAGGAGTTGCGCCATGTCCACGAGCAGTCCGAGACATCTGGCTTTAGGTTCCATGACCTGCGCCGAACAGGTGCATCCGGAATGGCCCGCCTTGCCGTCCCGCCGCACGTAGTCGGAAAGGTGCTCAACCACACGTCTGCCATTAATCCTGTGACTGCGATATATCTGAGATGGGGCTACGGCGCCGAACGGCGGGGGGCTTTGGACAAGTGGGGGGAGTTCCTTGAAGGCTTACAAGCGGAGATTGACCGTTGCTGAGCGCGCGGGCCTGCGCAGCCGCGTTCGCGACTATCCGTATCTGCCCAACGCGTTTGAGTTCTTGCGATCGAGGGAACTTCAAGCTGTCAGCAATGCCATGGGTGGTGTTGAACCACGTAGCCTTGTCGATCTTCGTTACCGCCTAGCAGATGCCTTTGTGCAGCATGTCCGCGACATCATGGGCGATCGACCCAAACCCAACAGGTCGGAACGGCGCAAAGCGTTAATGTCGCTTCACGCGAAAGCTGCGGCCCTGCGGTTGGCAGTCGAGGAAAACATGCCTTGGCTACGAGAGGAGCATTATGAGGCAAAGTTCTTCGGGGCAACAGGCCCAGAATGGTCACCCTTCGAACATGACTATGCGTCAATGCTAAAACCCATCGCGCAGCTTGAGACTATCGTCGCATCGATCCTGAGTGTGCCGCCGATGGGGAAGGGTAAAGCAACCAGCCCATTTCTCGCGGGCTTCCCAAGCCACCGGCTAGAGAACCCCGGAACAGGCGCACAGTTCGCCTTTGCCCGCCGCATGGCTCACATCTACTCCGATGTGACAGGAAGGACGCCGGGTGTTACCAAGGAGCAGGCTGGGCCATACCACCGGTTGGTGGCAGCTGCGTCTACTGCATTTCGTGACGCCTATAAGGCAGCGGAAAGCCCCTTCGGTGAATGGAGAGAACCGAGGCGCGACGTCATGCAGAAGGCATGCAGAAGCATAGGGCGAAAAAGCAGCTAATCGACGCCCTCTTTTCAGCCCTGCAACCGTTTCGATTCTGCGCATGTTTGCTCGAACCGTTCCAAACAGAAAGGACGGTTCACATGCAACAAAATCCAATGGCCCTTGACCGGGCAGGCTTGCGGGCTCTTGGCGTTCGCAATGCAAACAGCACAATTTTGCGCTGGGAGAAGGCTGGGGAGTTCCCCCGGCGTTACCGCGTAGGCGGCTGCGTCTTCTGGGACGCGGCATCTGTGCGCGCCCATCTTGCCCGCCTTGCTTCGGAGGCTGGACGATGAGCAAGAAGCTACGCAATCGCAAGGCTCCGATGGTCAATCCGACGACCGAAGTAGAAGTCGAGTTTCGAATAACAATCAAGGAGGTTCACACCCGGACAACAACAATCTGCGATCAGCGCTCAAACACGTTTGAATTCGAGTTCGGGCATGACTTTGAGGCAGCGCGAGCATGGTTGGAATCTGAAGAAACTTGCACTGATTTGGAAGATATGTGTGCGGAAGCTCACAATCACTTCGCCGCATGGCCGGAGGCCGCCCGATGACGTCTGCGTAGGGACATCACCAGCAACACGTATCGATGCATCATCCTCGTCGCTCAAATCGACGAAAATTCGCACTTCGAGCGTCTCTAGGTCCTGATTTCGCCAGCACAACGTGTCATATGTGCATTCACCGGGCTTTAGCAGCCCAGCGTGCTTCAGCAGGCGCAAATCGATGACGGGAAACTGCTCCCGCCGCGATGGACGCTGCGCCTTCGCCCGGAATTGATACCGCCCATGATGGCCTCTCTGTGCCGTTGATACTGGGCGATTATACGAAATAGTCTGGCGAAGATCAGGCGTAACCCCGGCTGTACAGCCCGGCTATACAGCTCAGTCGAGTAGCCGCCCCGGTGTGACTCCCAAAGCCGTGGCGAGCTTGTCTACAACTGAGATCGTCGGGTTGCGCGCGCCTCGCTCAATGTCGCTGATGTAAGTTCGGTGCAAACCCGCCTCGTCGGCGAATGCTTCCTGCGACCATCCCTTTTCCTGCCGCAATAGCCGCAGATTTTTCGCAAGACGCTCCCGAATATCCATGCCTTTGATATGGACCGCACTGTCGCCAATCAGTCTACAGACGATTAGTGACAATTTGCTTTGCTAGACCGCCGCTACTTTCTTATCGATGTCACTTCTCGACTACAGAAAGAGGTGGCAATGCATAGCCAGACAGACCCATGCCGCTAGGCACACTTCACACCGTGCGTGGCACAATAGACCGGCGACCGGGATATAGGTTCTTCCTAGCCGTTCGTGAGGGCGGGGAATGGGAACTTGAACCGGCGCGACGCCTCACGCAATACCTTGATTGTCCTGTGACAGTCGAAGGGGTCCGAACCGGTTTCAACCGGCTGGAGGTCGTGAGGCTCAAGCGCGACGGTGAGGATTGGCCGCCAAACCAGAGTTGGACCCGATGGTTCAACCAATGGAGGAAACGGCAGCGGCCAAAATGAATAGGATGCGATTCCGGATCGCCTCTCTAGTCGCGGTCGCCGATTGCAGGCCCCGGAATGTAGGTGCGCTTTAGCGGCAAAAGCATCTGATAGCGCGGCTCGAATTGATGGTAACGCGAATAGATCAGTTCGATCAGCGTCGGTCCATCGATCAGGCGCAAATTCGGTTTGGTACGTTCAAAAGTGCGAGCTTGGGCGAGAAGCTCCCTAGCCTAACGAACAGTCCATGTTCACCATTTTCGATCACGCTATCGTGAAACTAGTGGCGAGCCCACCTAAATCCGAAAACAACTGAAAGCTTCTCGACCGGTTCGCACCAATGCCGCTAGATGGCTGTCCAGAACGCGATTCAGGGAGCGAATTCACATTGGCCGTCAAGAAATCTCAAATTTACAGTTCACTCTGGGCCAGCTGTAACGCCCTGCGCGGCGGCATGGATGCGTCGATCTACAAAGACTACATCCTTGTCCTGCTGTTCGTAAAATATGTCTCCGACAAATACGGGAATGACCCCTACGCGCCGGTTGTCGTGCCCGAAGGCGGCAGCTTTGCCGACATGGTCAAGCTGGTCGGCAACAAGAACATCGGCGAAGGGATCAACACGATCATTGCCACGTTGGCCGAAGAGAACGGCTTGCGCGGCATTATCGACAACGCTGACTTCGATGACAGCGACAAGCTCGGTAAGGGCGATGAGAAGGTCAAACGCCTCTCCAACCTGATCAACATCTTCAAGCGGCCCGATCTCAGCTTCAAAGCCAATCAGGCGGGCGGCGATGATATTCTGGGCGATGCCTACGAATATCTCATGCGGCACTTTGCGACGGAGAGCGGGAAGAGCAAGGGCCAGTTCTATACCCCCGCCGAAGTCTCGCGGATCATGGCGCGCGTCATCGGTGTGAAGGAAGCGAAGAGCGCCAGCCAGACGATTTACGACCCTACCTGTGGCTCTGGTTCGCTGCTGCTCAGGGCGCACCATGAAGCCCCCGTTGACCTGACCATTTACGGGCAGGAGAAGGACGTTGCCACGCGCGGCTTGGCCGTGATGAACATGTTCCTGCACAATGTTCCGACCGCAGACATCAAACCCGGCAACACTTTAACCGAGCCGCAATTCCAGAAGAATGGCGCGCTCGAAAGGTTCGACTTCGTGGTCGCCAATCCGCCCTTTTCAGACAAAGCGTGGATGACAGGCCTCGTGCCCGACAAGGACGAGTTCGAACGGTTCGAGCATTTCGGCATCCCGCCCAAGAAGAATGGTGACTACGCCTATTTGCTCCATGTCGTCGCCTCGATGAAATCCATTGGAAAGGGCTGCATCGTCATGCCGCATGGCGTGCTGTTTCGTGGCAACACCGAAGCGGCCATCCGTAAGAAGCTGATTGAGCGACAATACATCAAAGGCATCATCGGCCTGCCCGCCAACCTGTTTTTCGGCACGGGCATTCCGGCCTGCCTAATCGTACTGGATAAGGAGAGCGCGGCCAACCGCACCGGTATCTACATGGTCGACGCCTCGAAGGGGTTCACGAGGGATGGCCCGAAAAACCGCCTGCGCGATCAGGACGTCCACAAGATCGTCGATTGCTTCACCCGTCAGCTTCATGTGCCCGGTTATGCCGAGATGGTGCCGTTCAAGCGCGTTGAGGCCGAAGGCTATAATCTCAACATCCCGCGCTACATCGATGGCAGCAGCGCTGAAGACCTTCACGACATTCAGGCCCATCTGAAAGGCGGCATACCAGCGGCGGATATCGACGCGCTGCAACCCTTCTGGGAGGTGCTGCCATCGACGCGATCACGCCTGTTTGGGGAAGGACCGCGCCCCGGCACGGTTTCACCCTTGGTTGAGCCGACTGAGATGAAGGCAGTCGTGCGAGATGGGGATGACTTTGCGGCCTATGCCCAGGCTGTCCATATCGCTTTCGAAGGGTGGCGGGAAACGCACCACCCAGCACTTGCGGCATTCGGCAAGGGGCATAGCCCTTCAACATTGATCGACGCTCTTTCGGAAGATTTGCTCGCCCGCTTCATCGCCGTCCCCTTGATCGACGCCTATGACGTCTATCAGCACCTGATGTCCTATTGGGCTGATGTGATGCAGGACGATGCGGGAATTCTTGCGATTGATGGTTGGGATTCAGCGAAGGTGATCCGCAAACTCGAAAAGAATGACGAAGGCAAATTCCCCGAAGAGCCGGACATCAAATTGGGCACCGGCAAGAGCGCCATCCACCTCAAGGCCGAACTGATCCCGCCCGCGCTGATCGTCGCGCGATACTTCGCCCAGGAGGCCGCAGAGGTTGAGCGGCTTGAGGGCGAAGTCGAGCGGCTGGAATCCGAACTTGAGGCGCTGGTCGAAGAGCATGGCGGCGAAGAGGGCGATCTGGCCGAGGCAGTGGACGACAATGGCGCGCTGGACCTGAAAGCCGCGAAGAAGCGGCGCAGCGAGCTGGTGGCCGGTTTTGATAAGGGCATTTTCAAGCGGTACGAGAAAGCTGAGAAACAAGGGAAAGTCGCGCCCGATGGTTGGCGTGAGGAGTTCATGGAAGAACTGCCCGACTTCGTTGAATTCTTCCAGATCGATGCGGCGTTGAAGCTGGCCGACGCGATCAAGGGTGTCAAGGCGGCGGCGAAGGCGGCGCGGGTTACGCTCGATGAGGCAGTGGTGAAGCACTATCCCAAGCCGTCGCCGGAAGAAGCCAAGGCGCTCGTGATCGATGACAAGTGGCTGGCGACGATTGCGGTGGCAGTGGACGGTGAACTTGACCGGGTGGCGCAACAGATTTCGGCGCGGGCCGCTGAACTGAGCGAACGGTATGACCGCAACCTGCCCGACCTGATGAAACGGGCTGATGGCGCTCAAGCGCGCGTCGCGGCGCATCTGGCGAAGATGGGTTTTGCCCTGTGAGTGTGCCCGCTGGATATAAGGCGACCGAGGTCGGCGTGATCCCTGAGGATTGGGAGGTCAAAACGCTTGCCGGAGTGTGCCGTCAAATCGTCGATGGGACCCACTTCACACCCACCTACACACAGGACGGCGTGCCTTTCTATAGTGTTGAAAACGTGACCGCGAACGATTTTAAGAACGTCAAGTATATATCGGAGCGAGATCACGAATTTCAGAACAGGAGATGCAACCCTGAGAAGGGCGACATCCTAATGACCCGAATAGGGTCGCTGGCAGATACGAGACTAATCGACTGGGATGTGAGGGCAAGCATCTACGTCAGCCTTGCGCTCCTTAAGGTCGGCGACGAAATCGATCCCCTCTATTTATATGCCTATTCGAGATCGCACCCTTTCAAGCAGTCTGTCGAAAATCGCTCTCTGATGAGTGCGGTTCCGAAGAAAATCAACATGGGCGCAATCGGCGATGTGCCGGTCCCCGTTCCGCCAACCGAGACGGAACAAGCCGCCATTGCCGAAGCCTTGTCGGATGTGGATGAAGCCATCGCGGCGCAAGAGGCGGTGATCGCCAAAAAGCGCGCCCTCAAAACCGCGACGATGCAAGCCCTCCTCTCCGGCACCCGCCGCCTGCCGGGGTTTGGAGCCCCAACGCGCTCGGGCCGATTTAAACAAACCGAGGTCGGCGCGATTCCCGAGGATTGGGACTGCACAGATTTGGGTCGACACGCCTTAAAAGTCGGTAGTGGTAAGACACCGACCGGCGGCAATGTTCGGTACAAATCGAGCGGACGAGCGTTCGTGCGAAGCCAAAATGTTGGCTGGGGGAGCCTTGTCCTCGACGACCTCATCTTTATCGATGAGGCTACACATGCAGAGTTTCCAGCGACCGAGTTGGAACCGGGAGATGTTCTTCTAAACATTACAGGTGCATCAATAGGCAGGAGCGCGCTTGCGGATCGGCGCGTTGCAGCAGGCAACGTCAACCAGCACGTTTGCATAATTCGTCCCAAGGCGAACGAGTTGAATCCGGGATTTTTGTGTTCTTTTCTGCTCTCGGCAGCGGGTCAGAGTCAGATCGATAGTTTTCAGGCAGGTGGAAATAGAGAGGGACTGAACTTCAAGCAGGTACGAGCATTTGCAGTGCCGATCCCTCCGACTGTCTCCGAACAAACTGCCATTGCCGAAACCTTGTCTGATATGGATCAGGAGATTGCGATGACAGAGACCAAGCTTGTCAAACTCCGCCACCTCAAGTCAGGAATGATGCAGCAATTGCTCACCGGAAAGATCAGGCTGATATGACCGACCCCGCCGTTGTCGCTGCGAGTGCCGCAGATACTATCGCGATGTGGTCTGCCGCCGCCGCGTGGGTTGGGGTTCTGATCTCTGGCGGCGCTGCGTTTTTCGCGTGGAAGCAATGGCGGAAGATCAATCGCAAGATGGCGATGCTGACTGATAGCAGTGCGATCGCCGATGTGCTGCCTGCTTGGTATACCCGGCGGATGGTGGACGAGCACTGGTTGTTCGGGTTGTTGACCATTGATGGTCGTACCGTCGTGATTAAGCGAATTCTTGCTGTTTCCGATAACGCCCAATGGATGGATGTTGAACTGGCAGAAAGCGACGAGGCTGAAGGCATTTCACCGGCATTGGGTCCTCCTATTACGGCCGTTGCCGATGATCGAAGGAGAGCGTCAGTGAAAATCGCAAATATTGTCGCCGCCGTCGATCTATGGACTAGCTGACGTGACCGATCCCAAACCCATCCCGGTCGGCCAGAAAGAGCGTGCGGTGCAGAAGCGCGTGGTGGGGTTGTTCCGGGATCGGCTGGGCTACACCTATTTGGGCGACTGGCACGAGCGCGCGGACAATCGCGCGGTGGAGCGCGAGATGCTGACGCGCTTCCTCTCCGAGGTGCAGGGCTACGACGCGGACCTTATCAAGCGCGCGCTGTTCCAGCTTGAGCAGGCGGCAGGCAACCAGTCGCAATCGCTCTTCGACGTCAACCGCGAGGTCTATGCCTTGCTGCGCTATGGCGTGAACGTCTCCACCGGCGCGGGCGAGCACAAGCGCACAGTCGAACTGATCGACTGGCAGAACCCGGCGCGCAACCACTTCGCCATTGCCGAGGAGGTGACGGTTGCCGGGCAGCACAACCGCCGTCCCGATCTCGTGCTTTACGTCAACGGCTTGGCGGTTGGCCTGATCGAACTCAAGCGCTCCACCGTCTCGATTGGAGAGGGCATCCGGCAAGCCATTTCGCTGCAAAACCCGCTGTTCATCCGCCCCTTCTTTGCCGCGATGCAATTGGTGATGGCGGGCAATGATACCGAAGGCCTGCACTACGCCACCACGCAGACTCCGCAAAAATTCTGGCTGCGCTGGCAGGAGGAAGACGTTGCCCCCGATCCTGCGCAAAGCCCACTCGATCAGGCGCTAGCCCAATTGTGTAATAAGGATCGCCTGATTGAGGTGATGCACGATTTCATCCTGTTCGACAGCGGCACTAAAAAGACCTGCCGCCATAACCAGTATTTTGGCGTGAAAGCGGCGCAACGGGCGGTGCGCCAGCGCGAAGGCGGGATTATCTGGCACACGCAGGGGTCGGGCAAGAGCCTCACCATGGTGTGGCTGGCGAAATGGATACATGAGAACATAGCCGGTAGCCGCGTGCTGATCATCACTGACCGCACCGAGCTGGACGAACAGATCGAGGGCGTTTTTCAGGGGGTCGGGGAACCCATCTATCGAACTAAAAGCGGGGCAGACCTGATCGGGAAGCTCAACGATACGATCCCGCCGTTGCTCTGCTCGCTAGTTCACAAGTTTGGCGGCAAGGAAGATGATGAGGCCGCAACCGACGACTTTATCGCGGATTTGAAAAAGTCGATCCCGTCCGGCTTTGCACCTAAGGGTGACCTCTACATTTTTGTCGATGAGTGCCATCGCACCCAATCCGGCAAGCTCCACTCCGCGATGAAGGCAATCCTGCCCGATGCGCTGTTCCTTGGCTTCACCGGCACACCATTGCTGAAGAAGGACAAGCAGACCAGCATGGAGGTTTTCGGCCCATTCATCCACACCTACCGCTATGATGAAGGGGTGCGGGACGGCGTGGTGCTGGATCTGCTCTATGAAGCGCGCGATATCGATCAGGACATGACCGCGCCCGAGAAGATCGACAAATGGTTTGAGGCCAAGACCGCTGGCCTCTCCGATCTCGCCAAGGCGCAGGTGAAAGAAAAATGGGGCACGATGCGCAAGGTCATGTCCAGCAAATCCCGGCTGGAAAAGATCGTGCAAGATATCGTGATGGACTTCGGCACCCGCGATCGTCTGATGAGTGGTCGCGGCAATGCGATCCTAGTGTCGGACAGCATCTATAACGCTTGTCGATACTACGAACTGTTCCAGCAGACGCCGCTAAAAGGGCAGTGCGCGATCGTCACCAGCTATGTCCCCACACCGGCCGATATCAAGGCTGAGGATAGTGGGGACGGGCTGACCGAGAAGCTTCGCCAGCATCAGATTTACACTGACATGCTGGGCGACAAGACCACCGAGGAATTCGAGAAGGCGGCCAAGAAACAGTTTGTGGAAGAGCCGGGGCGAATGCGGCTGCTGATCGTGGTCGCGAAGCTGCTGACAGGCTTTGACGCTCCCTCAGCAACCTATCTCTATCTCGACAAGCAGTTGCACGATCACGGGCTGTTTCAGGCGATCTGCCGCGTCAATCGCCTCGATGGCGATGACAAGGAATATGGCTACATCATCGACTACAAGGATCTCTTCAAAAGCCTTGAGCGATCGATGACCGACTACACGTCGGAAGCTTTCGACGCTTACGCTAAGGAGGACGTTGAGGGGCTGCTGACCAACCGCCTAGACAAGGCCGGACAGCGGTTAGAAGATGCGCTGGAAACGATCAGGGCGCTGTGCGAGCCGGTAGAGACCCCGCGCGATACGCCCGCCTTCATACGCTTCTTCTGTGGGGGCGATGCGGCGGACAAGGACGGCCTTAAAGCCACCGAGCCAAAGCGGCTGGCGCTCTACCAATGCACCGCCAAGCTGATCCGGGCCTATGCCAACATTGCTAACGAGATGGATGAAGCCGGTTATGATGCCGCCGCGGCGAAAGCCGTGCTGGATGAAGTCGCCTTCTACGAAAAGGTCCGCAATGAGGTGAAGCTCGCCAGTGGCGATTTCGTCGACCTAAAACTTTACGAACCGGCCATGCGGCATCTGATCGATGCGTATATTCGTGCCGAAGAGAGCGAAGCGATTTCCGAGTTCGATGATAAGACGCTGATCCAGCTCATCGTCGAACGCGGCGAGGGGGCAATTGAGGCGCTGCCCGAAGGCATCAAGGGCAACCAGGAGGCGGTGGCTGAGACGATTGAGAACAACGTCCGCAAGCTCATCATCGATGAAACGCCGGTCAACCCACGGTATTACGAGCAGATGTCACAGCTGCTTGATGACCTGATTGAGGAGCGTCGGACGCAGGCGATCAACTACGAGAGGTATCTGGCGAAGATTCTGGAACTCGCCAACAAAGTGGCGACACCGCAAGGTGGGAAGACGCGACCGCCCGAAATTGATAGCCCGGAGAAGATCGCGCTGTTCGACTATCTCGATGATGACGCTTCCCGTGCCGTTGCCATTGATGCCGCCATCAGGGCAGTCAAAAAGGATGACTGGCGGGGCAATCTGATGAAGGAGCGCGAAATCAAGCGCGCCATTCGGCAACATGTTGATGACGCCAAGGTTGAGGATGTCTTTGACCTCGTGAAGGGTCAGCATGGCTACTGAAACTCAAACCCTATCGGTAGGCGGGATGTCGGTCGACTTGGTTCGCAAGTCGATCAAAAACCTTCATCTCGCGGTCTATCCACCCGATGGCCGCGTTCGCATTGCCGCACCTTGGCATGTCTCTGAGGATGCAGTGCGGCTTGCGGTTGCGACGCGGGTGGCGTGGATCAATCGCCAAAAGCGCAAGTTTCTCGCGCAGGCGCGGCAAACGGAGCGGGCATTTGTCTCTGGCGAGACGCACTATTTCCTTGGGCGCGGCTATCGTCTGGTTTTGGAGAGAAACACCAAAAGCTTTCGGATCAAGTTGACCGGCGGCAATCGTCTGGAACTCAAAGCACCAGCAGATGCCGATCAGGCTTCATGTGAGCGCGCCCTAGGCCGTTGGTATCGGAAGCAGCTGCGTGAGCGCGCCGAGGCTTCGACAAAGAAATGGGCGGACAGGATTAGCATCGATTGCCCTGCGGTCGGCATCAAGCGGATGCGAACGAAATGGGGCACCTGTAACCCGGCTGGCCAACGCATCTGGCTCAATCTTGAATTGGCGAAAAAGCCGCCGCATTGCATCGACTATATCGTCCTCCACGAGCTGCTGCATTTCCAGCATAGAACGCATGGAGAGGCATTCGTCGAAGCGATTAGCCGTCTAATGCCAAATTGGCGATCAATCCGCGCGGAGCTGAACAGCTTGCCGCTTGCGCATGAATCATGGGCATTCAAACTTTGATTTCTTCTGACAGGCAGCGGGGCGGTGTTAAACTCGGCAATTGCTGGTGGACGCTCGAGCAGTGACGTCTAGCTGTGCTTTCTTGTTCGACGGCAGCGCCGATGGTTTGCCCGAGCCGCAGTTACCATTCTTTACAGCAGCCGTTTTCGACGCCGTATCTGTAGCCGACCCGCGTGGCACGATCCGCACTCAACTTCGGCTCGGACTGCCTTCGTTGCTCGGCTTTGCTGAGCGGACGACAGCGGTACATGGTAACGAGAAAAGCAGCGGCCAGACAGTTTCACGGGACCTCGACACATACAAGCTTGTGATTTTGCATTGGCTGGAATCGCTCGGTGCGGGGTGGAGCACAGTTGATCGTGAATGGGGCGAACGAATTTTTCGCCGCCACACCTATGAGTGCGTCTCGCTTTCGGCCTTGAGTGATGATGTTCGTGATCGGGTCGATGCCGAACTTTGGGAAGTGCCCGGCTATGTCGGCGGGTTTGAAATCGATCCCGGAAACCCGCTGCATCGCGGCGGTTTCTTCGAACTGCTGATATACGGGGCTGCGATTGTCGATGGGTCGGTTGTCCAAGAACGCACCATTGAGGGCGATGAAGACTGGGCGCTCGAGGGCGCCGACCGGTTTCGTCCCAGCGGTTTCCTATGGCAAGATTATGGGTGGTTAAGGTCGCAAGGGCCGGAGGGCTTGCCCAAAACCGACCTTTCTGAGCGCGGCGCAGCTACCACTTCCACACTCGCGCGAAAGCTCGCACCGAATATTGAACAGCGCGTGATTGAGGCATTGAGCGAGGTGCTTTTCCTAAACTCACCGAAGAAGACATATGGATTCAAGGTGACCGGTGGTCCCGAGGATATCCTCGAAGCGATTATGCCCGAAGGTAAGTTCACCAAGTATCTATTCAATCGTGATCACAAGGATGGCGGCTCGAAGGCGAATTTCATCATCAACGATATAGGCATCGATCCAGAGGATTGGCGCTACCTTGCCGCACAATTCTACTTTGGGCTTGCTTCGGCGCAGCCAGAATCCGTCAAACTGAACGAGTGGACGGACGGCTACGGCGCAAGGTTCGATGTCACAATGCAAGTGCGAGGACGCAGCGGTAAGAGGGGTGTTCTCGTCACCGGCTGGAATATGAATCCAGGGGCACTACCGTCTTTGTCGACTGCATTTCCGGGCAAGCACGATGCTGGCGCTGTCGAAGCAGGCGAGGTGCCGATCCTTCCGCCGGGGGAACGCACAAATACAGACTGGTCGAAACTCTGGATGTGGGCCACCGAAGCCGGCGTTCTAGAAGCCGAGAGGGCTGTTCCGACGCCGATGTATATCGTGGGGTATGAACCCATTGCGGAAGGTGAAATCGGCAGCGCCGCTGTCAGGGTAGCCGACGCAAGACGCGGAATGGCGCGATGGTTGAAACTCTCAGGTTTCGGTCACAAGGATGGCTACAGCGGGGTGATTGCGTCGAGTCCTGTCCCGAGCCAATCATATGACCGCTCAGTCGCCTGGGCGCGAAGAGTGGCATTGATCCTAAGGCTCAACGGCATCGAAGCCAGCGTTGAAACCTCTAAGCATTGAATCCAGCTCAAGCAGGTTGGCCACCGATGAGGCTTGGCGGTACCTTGTAGGGCCGCATACAATGTGCTGTTTCACGTATTTTCGGCGCAATCAACTCTCGTGCCCCATTGGTGCCCCGCGGGAAGGCGTTGCTCGCAATTCACATCTAAGTCATTGAAAAATGGTGGACGCACTAAGGTTCGAACCTAGGACCCGCTGATTAAGAGCTTTGTCTCTTCATCAGGAGAACGTCTTTGTTTAACAACACCATAAAGAAAAATCAGGGGGCTAGAGGTGCTTGCGAAGGTGACAAAAACTGTCAAAAACAGTCGGAAAGGTTGACACATAAAGGTGTCACAGTCCCGTTTCAACATGATGGGGTGACACAAACAGGTGTCACATCTGATGCTACAGTTAAGGTGGTGTCACACTCATCATGAAAAATCTCTCAACGCAAAGCGGGGAACCACAAGAATATCTGACGCGCTCTGAAATCGCAAAGATGCTAAAAATCTCGCCGAGGCATGCAAGTAGGCTAATCCGACAAATGCCGACGATCGGTGTCATGAAACATATCAGGGTCGCGAGGAAGGACTTCGACGCATGGTTGGAGCGACAGCGTCAGCCCCCCGCCGATGGTAGCCCAGATCCTCGTTCAGTCCGACCTAAGCGTCGCGGCAAGCATTAGGCGGCAAAGTTGAATCCATCTCGCAGTGGAGGAAGCCTCATCCAGGCCGGCAGGAGAATGGACGACGAGCGTCGGCGAAAAAGATGATAGTGGGGGCATATCGCAGCATTCAACATGCAATCCGTTTATTCGTCGAGTTCGGCAGAGCTATGCTCTGCAAACCTGCCGCGATCCCAAGGCGATAGACTTTTCCACTGTTCGGGCCATGAGCGCTCTTGTAGCCTTAGCCGCGCGCTTATAGATAAGAGGCATTGATAACGGCGCGAGGCACAGAATGACCCTTCCCATCCGAACCACACTCGCCGACATAGATTCGCTTTGCGGCTACCTCGTCACAAAGCCTACCGGCGCGACGGTTTCCGAAGCGAAAGCCGTTCTCAACAGTAAGGTGCTGGATGGGAGGAAGCTGAACGCTCTCAAGGCTTGGGGACTCATTGATGACAGTTCGGGGAAAATGCGTGTCACCGAGGCTGGGCGATTAGTTGCAAAGGACGGTGGTGCTCGCCGAGCGGAGGTGTTGGGAGGGGTCGTTGCTACGATCCCCGCTTATCGTGCGGTCGTGGAGAGGGCCGTCCATCGCGATGAGTTGACCTTGTCGGCCGTCGAAGTCGCCGCCCAGTGGCACGAACACTTCAAGCAAGATGCCTCCGAAAACGACAAGATACTGAACGATCAAGCGGTTTGCTTCTTTCAAGTTGCCGAAGGCGCAGACCTTGGAAACTTGGTCATCGGGAGAAAGGGGCAGCCCACGAGGTTCGAGTTTGACCGCCAAAATGCTGTTAGCTTGGCAAATGGTGATGTTCGGCAATTCGATAGTGCTGAAGGCCAGACGCCTGTTGAGGCAGATGCCGCTTCGGCATCGGACGAAAAGGCCGAGGGCAGCGTTCCAGATGTCATGCACAAACCGAACCTCGGTCCAGTGAAGGGAAATCGGGTCTTCATCACGCATGGGAGGGACAAAAAAATACTTGAGCAGGTGAAGGAGATTGTCGCGTTCGGCAAATTCGAGCCGGTCGTGGCCCAAGAGCGAGAAACCGCGGCAAAGCCGGTTCCAGATAAAGTGATGGATGAAATGCGTAGCTGCCAGGCTGCCGTCATTCACGTCGCTGTGGACACAAAGCTGTTGAACCACGAAGGAATTGAGGTGCCGCAAATTAATAGCAATGTTTTGATCGAGATTGGCGCTGGGATGGCGCTATATGGGCGGAACTTCATCCTGCTAGTTGAGGAGGGTGTCCAGCTTCCTTCAAATCTGCAAGGTCTCTACGAGTGTCGATACAGTGGCGAGGGCTTGGACATGCAAGCAACCATGAAGTTACTGAAAGCCTTCAACGCATTTAAGTGAGGGATTCAACCATCGCGGTGCCAGTCAATGGACTACACGCAGCCACAGTAGAGAAGTGCCAGTCTAGAATTGCTGATTGGACACCCTGATTACTAGAAAAAAATTCAATTTGTAAATCAACATATTAAGCGGCATTTAGCTTGGATGTGACACCTTACTGTGTCAACAAGCATGAAAGATAACTTCATTTATTGCGCCAAAAACGCAATATTATTTCTTCAACGCTTTAAGTTTTTACGCTAAGTTTTTGAAAAGTAATGGTGGACGCACTAGGGTTCGAACCTAGGACCCGCTGATTAAGAGTCAGCTGCTCTACCAACTGAGCTATGCGTCCATCCTGCCGGTTACGGCTGCCGCCCCGAATCGCGATCCGGCGGGGAGGCGCTGCATATAGTGCCGGTGCGCAGGAATGGAAGGGGCTTGTGGCCGCAGCTGCGTTTCAGCCCGCTAGGCCGGGGACGCATCGGCTGATTTCAAACGGACCAGCGCCCCGAATGCGTCGACTTCCTCGCGTTCGATCTCGACCAGGCCGGCCAGGCGCAATTCTTCTATGATGCGCAGCGCGTCCGGCTGGGATAGCCCGGCGAGCTTGTGGATGTCGCGCAAGGCCACGACGCGGTGCTCGGCCCGGGCAGCGGCAAGCGAGTCGAGGATCGAGCCTGCCGGCGTTTGCTCGATATCCGCCTGCATTGCGGAAGGCGGGGGAGCCTCCCGCAAAAATAATTGGCTCAGGCGCAGCCGCTTCAGCAGGGCGAATTTTCTGGCGAAGGACCGCATCGCGGTTTTCCTTGCGTGTGCTTGTAAGCTTTAAGGTTTTTGGCCCGGATGCGCGAACACATCCGGGCCGTGCGACCCGAGAAAGGCCCTGATCGGCGCATGCAGCGCCGTCAGGCTTCGCATGGAAGCCCTTGATCGGTATGCTTGGCGTTCTACGCTGAGCGACTTGGTGGCGAAAGTCGCACCGTTGGGGGACAGCAGAACGCGGGGCAGACTGGCGCTTGCAGGAGCACCGCTATGCGGCGCAATTTGGCAAAGCTGGAACGGATGAGGGATTTCGGTGAGATCCTCGCTTTCGTGCGCGATATTGCCGGGCAATTCGGGGTGGTGCGGCAGAGCTATCACTTTACCCCGGTGTTCGAGGCACCCACATCGCACAATACGGTCATCGCCGCAGAGGGCTTTCCGATGGAATGGATCGCCCTCTACGATAGCGAGAATTTCCTCAGCGACGATCCGATCCCCGAACTCACGCTGGAAGATGGCCGTTTCCTGACCTGGGAACAGGCGATGTCGCGCGCGGACGATAGCGAGCGAGTGGCCCGGTATATCAGCGCCCGATACGCTCACGGCCTGCAATACGGGATCGGCATGGCGCTGTTCGGACCGCGCAACCGCACCGCCTATGCCAGCTTCGGCTTCGATGAGGATCCTGCCGGAATGTCCGAAGGCAAGCTGTCGCTGCTGCATTCGCTGATGCAGGCGGCACATATGCAGATCTGCCGGTTGCTCGACGAGCAGCCGCCTGAAGTGACGCTATCGCGGCGTGAACAGCAGGTTCTGGAATGGATCGGCAAGGGCAAGTCCGGGACCGACATCGCGGCGATACTGGGTATCTCTCACGATACGGTGCGCACCTATACGCGGCGGATATTCGACAAGCTGGACGTGACCGACCGGGTCGGCGCCACGGTGAAGGGGCTGCAGATGGGGCTGATCCGGCTTTAGCGGGACAGGCCGCTGCGCGGTGCCTCGCGGTTCCAGCGATTGATCATCATCAGCGTGCCGATGCAGATCATATTGGTCAGCATGGACGATCCGCCATGGCTCATGAAGGGCAGGGGTATGCCCACCACCGGCGCCATGCCCATCACCATCGCCAGATTGATCGCGATATAGAAGAAGATCGTCGCCACCATGCCCATCGCCATCAAGCGGGCAAACCGGTCCTGCGACTTGCGCGCCACGCCAACACCCCAGCGCAGGATCAGCAGGAAAATACCGATCACCACGAACCCGCCGATCAGTCCCCATTCCTCCGCCATGGTGGCGAACACGAAATCGGTATGCGGTTCGGGCAGATAGTTGAGATGGCTTTGCGAGCCATTGTTGAAGCCCTTCCCCGAAATACCGCCAGAACCGATGGCAATCTTGGACTGGGTGATGTGATAGCCCGAACCCAGCGGATCGTTTTCCGGATCGAGGAAAGTGGTCACGCGGCGCTGCTGATACTCTTTCAGACCGAAGAAGAATGCGAGCGGCGCGGCAATGGCGGCACCAACCGCGCCGATGGCAAACCAGCGCATCGGCACACCCGCCAGGAACACCACCACCGTACCGCCGAACGCGATCGCCAGCGCAGTGCCAAGATCGGGCTGCATCAACACCAGCGCCATGGGTATGGCAACCATCACGGCGGCCGGGACCAGCGACCGCCAGCCGCCGATCATGCCGGGGGGCAGGGTGGCGTAGAATTTCGCCAGCGCCAGCACGACTACCGGCTTCATGATTTCCGAAGGTTGCAAGCGCATGAAGCCCAGTTCCAGCCACCGCTGGCTGCCGCCGCCCATCGCCCCGATCGCCTCCACCGCAATCAACAGCAGCAGCACCACGCCGTAAAGCGGGTAGGCGGCGAACTGGACCAGCTCGCGAGGGAACATCGTCATAACGATCGCCATACCCAGGAAAACGCCAAAGCGGATGACGTGGGAGGACGCGAACGGATCCCAGCTTCCCCCGGCGGCCGAAAACAGTACCGCTGCACCGAATGCGACCAGCGTCAGCAGCGGAAACAGCATCCCCCAGGGCTGGCGCGCAACCGGAGCGGGAATAATGCTCATCGCGGCACCGGACCGGTATTGCCTTCGACCGAGACCGAAACTTCCTCGGACCGCGGCTCGACCGCTCCGGTCGCCAGGGCCGTGGGCACCTGCGCGGCGCGGCGCGCCTCGGCCTCTACCTGCGCAAAAATATCCTCGTCGCGGCGCGGCGGGGGCTCGGCGGTTTCGCCGCGCTCTGCGGCATAGGTCGCATATTTTCGGTCGAGCCGTTCCTGGGCGGTACCGCCCCATTGTTTTTCCAGCGCGTCGAGTGCGGCCAGCCCCTTCTCCGGATCGAACAGGAAGGTCATCACGTCGCGCGCGATGGGGTAGGCCGCGCCGGAACCGCCGCCATGTTCGATCACGACCGCGCCGGCATAGCGCGGATTGTCGAACGGGGCGAAGAACACGAACAAGCCGTGATCGCGATATTTCCAGGGACCGCTGCGGCCATCCGAAATGCTGAGCGAGACCACCTGAGCGGTGCCCGTCTTGCCCGCCATCTTCACATCGTCCAGCGGCAGGCGCGCCCGCCCGGCGGTGCCGGGGCCGTTGACCACGTCGCTCATCGCATCGCGGACATAGCTGATATGATCGGACGCGAAATTGTAGCTGTCGAAGGTGGGGTTCGCCTGGTCCATGATCAGGCGCGGGGTGAGCTTGCGGCCCGTCGCCAGCCGGGCGGACATCACCGCGAGCTGCAGCGGGCTGGTCAGGTAATAGCCCTGTCCGATGCTGGCATTCACAGTGTCATAGGCGCGCCAGGGATCGCCGAATTTCTCCTGTTTCCATTCGGGGCTGGGCACGGTGCCGTAAAATTGGCTGGAAACCGGCAGCTCATATTGCTGGCCGAGGCCCAATCCCTTGGCGAAGCTGGCAACGTTTTCAAACCCGACCTGCTGGGCGAAATGGTAATAATAGCTGTCGCAGCTTTGATAGACGCTCTTGGCCATATCGACCGAGCCGTGATTGCTCCAGCAATTGAAGAACCGGTTGCCGATACGCCGTCCGCCGCCGCACATGATCCGCTCTTCCGGATCCACCCCCGCTTGCAGGAACGCCATCGAATGCATCGGCTTGACCGTGGAGCCGGGCGGGTAGAGCCCTTGCAGCACCTTGTTGCGCAGCGGCACGCGCTCATCTTCGCGCAGCATCGAATATTCGATGCGGCCGATCCCGCCAGAAAAACTGTTGGGATCGAAGCTGGGCATGGAGGCCATGCACAGCAGATCGCCGGTCAGGCAATCCATCACCACCACCGATCCGCTTTCCAGCCCGATGCGGCGCGCGGCATAATCCTGCAGCGGTCCGTCGATAGTCAGCTTCAGCGGGTTGCCCTGGATATCCTCGCGAGTCTCCAGATCCTTGATGATCCGGCCCGATGCGGTGACCTCGACCCGGCGCGCACCGGGCACGCCGCGCAAATTCAGCTCGAACTGCTTTTCCACCCCGTCCTTGCCGATCTTGAAACCGGGAGCGAGCAGGATGGGGTTTTCCTCTTCCGCCTCATACTCCTCGCGGCTGGGCGCACCGACATAGCCGAGCAGATGGCCGACCGCCGGGCCGGTGGGGTAATAGCGGGAGAAACCGCGCTGCGGCACCACCCCGGTCAATTCGGGCAGACGCACGCTGACGGCGGCAAACTGGTCGTAATCGAGCCCGCTGGCCACCTCTACCGCCTGGAAACCCCGCGCCTCTTCGATGCGCGTTTCGAGATCGGCGCGCTGCGCTTCGTCGAGATTGAGCAGCTGGGCGAGCAGATCCAACTCGCGCTGATCCTCGCTAATGCGCTCGGGAATGATATCGACGCGGAAATCGGCGCGATTGCTGGCCAGCGGCGCTCCGTTGCGATCCAGGATCCAGCCACGGCGCGGGGGGATCAACGTTAGATTGACGCGGTTGCTTTCGGATTCCAGCGTGTATTTCTCGCTCTCCGCGATGGAAATATACGCCATGCGCGCAGCCAGCAGCATGCCGACCCCGCCGCCAACCGCTCCGACAACGAAGCTGCGGCGGTCGAAGCTGTTCTTGAGCGTGGTGGAACTGACCTGCTGCGGCCTGCGATGACGCGCCATCAGCCGATCACCCGCCAGCGCATCAGCCGGAAGCGATCCAGTCTTGCAACCATGCGTGCAACAATGGGGTAGACCAGCACAGACAGCAAGACCTGAAGCCAGATCAGCGTCACGGTGGTCAGGCTGGGCACCGCGCCGGACAGCAGAGCTGCGGCCAGCAGATAGGCAATCAGCAGACCGCTTGCCAGCGCCCAATCCTGCACGAAACCGCGCCAGGGAAAGCGCGTCTCGATCACGTCTATCGCGATCATCGCCAGCGACCAGAGCAGCGCGGAGCTGCCCATCGGCTGCCCGCTATACAGATCGTTGAATACCCCCAGCGGAAAGCCTGCCCAAACCGGCATCAGGCCAGGGCGCACCAATCTCCAGGCGATCAGGAACAGGAACGCCAGCGGAGGAACCAGCGGCACCGCACTGGTCATAACGACGATCGGCAGAACCGATACGATCAGGATTGATATCCACGGCACGGCATAGGCCAGCACTGGCGAATGTTCGCGGTTGATGCGGCTGCCATAGGGATCGCGGCGCGATCGCGGGTTGAGCCGATCGGTCATTCCGCCGGGTTTTCATCTTCGCCCAGCGCGCTTTCGATCGGCGTGGCGGCACCGGCAACCGCTTCGGGCTGCCAGATCGGCTCGACCGAAACATAATCCGCCGCTGCCGGATCGCTGATCATCCGGGCGAGCGCGCCGTCTGGGAGCACTTCGCTGACCACGGCCACCGCCACGCCGGGGCTGAAAAACCCGCCAGCGCCGCTGGTTACAAACACATCGCCTTCTTTCAGGGGATTGATGCCAAGGTTTATCAAGCGAATGCGAATGATACCGTCGCCGCGACCTTCGGCAAAGGCGATCACGTCGCGCCGCCCATCGGCAGTGGAGCGGCGCACGGGCAGCACGCTCTCGCTGTCGGTCAGCAGCAATACGCGCGATGATTTGCCGCCCGTTTCCAGCACCCGGCCGACCACGCCGCGCGCTGTGCGCACCGGCATTCCCGGCCGGACTCCATCATCCGACCCCGCGCCAAGATAGGCGAAGCGACGCGTGCTGACTGCGGTCGATCCGATCAGCCGCGCGACCGCGACCGGCTTCATTTCTTCCGTCCGCAGGTCCAGCAAGCCCCTCAGCCGCCGGTTTTCCTCGGCAACCGCCTCGGCCTCGCGCAGGCGGATGCGGGCCAGTTCCAGCTCGTTCTTGAGCTTGGCATTCTCGCTGCCGGCGCGGACATAGCCGGTGATCGTCTCGATCAGGCCCTGGCCTTCCGCGCGCGCGCCCGCAGCGCCCTCTGCCGCCGGGGCGGCCACATCGCTTGCCGCACCGCGCAGGCCGGAGAAGGTGCCGGGCTTCCACAGCGAAACCGCCAGCAGCGCCGCGCCGATCAGCGCGCCGATGCCGGCGATCAGATAACCCGTGAATACGGTGTATTGCGCCTTGCGCGAATAGCCCGGATTGCGGGAGGAAGCGGAGGCCACCGCTCGCCCGCCTTTATGCTGTCATCAGGACGCCGCGATAGATTTCATCTTCCATCGCCCGCCCCGTTCCAATGGCGACGCAGGACAGCGGATCTTCCGCGATGCTGACCGGCAGGCCGGTTTCCTCGCGCAGATGCTCGTCCAGCCCGCGGATCAATGCCCCGCCGCCGGTCAGCACGATGCCCTGATCCACGATATCGGCCGCCAGTTCCGGCGCGGTGTTTTCCAGCGCAATGCGCACGCCTTCCACGATCGCACCGATCGGTTCGGCCAGCGCCTCGGCAATATGGCCTTGATTGATCGTGATTTCCTTGGGCACGCCATTGACCAGATCGCGGCCCTTCAGCGTCAGCGTTTCGCCCACACCGTCTTCGGGAGCAACGGCGACGCCGAAATCCTTCTTGATCCGTTCCGCGGTGGCTTCGCCGATCAGCAGATTGTGGTGTCGGCGAACATAGGAGACGATGGCTTCGTCCATCTTGTCACCCCCGGTGCGGACCGAAGTGGTGTAGGCCAGGCCGCGCAGCGACAGCACGGCGACTTCGGTGGTGCCGCCGCCAATATCGACCACCATCGATCCGACGGGTTCGGTCACCGGCATATCCGCGCCGATCGCGGCGGCCATGGGTTCCAGGATCAAATACACTTCCGATGCGCCGGCATTGCTGGCCGCATCGCGGATTGCGCGGCGCTCTACGCTGGTCGAGCCGCTGGGCACGCAGATCACGATTTCGGGATAGCGCAGCAGGCTGCGCTTGCCATGCACCTTGCGGATAAAATGCTTGATCATCTCCTCCGCGATTTCGATGTCGGCGATCACGCCGTCGCGCAGCGGGCGGATGGCTTCGATAGAATCGGGCGTCTTGCCCATCATCATCTTGGCATCGTCACCTACGGCCTTGACCCGCTTGATCCCGTTGATCGTCTCGATCGCGACGACGCTGGGTTCGTTCAGGATAATGCCCTGATCCTGCACATAGACCAGCGTATTGGCCGTGCCGAGATCGATGGCCATGTTCTTGGAGCCGAAATTGAAGAGGTTGGTCCAGAAGCTCATGTGCTCAGAATTTCCATTATTTTCCAGGTTTGCGCCGCTGGATATAACGGCGTTAGCGACCCGGACATGACAGGGATGCGGTTCCCTACCGAAAAGAGCGGCGAAAAGCTAAAAATTTATGGGCAAATCGGGGGGCTTTTCCACCGCCTGGCTCGAATCTTGGCCGGTTCGCCGCTAGGCCATGCCGGATGACCGAAACCGCCGCCCCCAACGCCCCGGCCATTCGCCGCCTGCCGGAGGCGCTGATCAACCGTATTGCCGCCGGTGAAGTGGTGGAACGGCCCGCCTCCGCGCTGAAGGAAATCGTCGAAAATGCGGTCGATGCGGGCGCGCTGCGAATTGCCGTCAAGCTCACCGATGGCGGGCTGACCGCGTTCGAGGTTACCGACGATGGCTGCGCGATGGAGCCGCAGGAGATGGCGCTGGCGCTGGAACGCCACGCCACCTCCAAACTGCCGCATGAGGATATCGAGCAGGTCGCCACGCTGGGCTTTCGCGGGGAGGCCTTGCCGAGCATCGCCAGCGTGGCGCGCTTTACGCTGGAAAGCCGCCCGCGCGGCGCGCAGCAGGGCTGGCGCAAGATCGTCGATCACGGCGATCTGGTGGAGGATGGCCCCGCCGCGCTGCCGCCGGGCACCCGCGTGCGGGTGGAGCAGCTGTTCGCCAGGATACCCGCCCGGCGCAAGTTCCTGCGCACCGCGCGCAGCGAATATGCCGCCTGCCTCGACGTGGTGCGGCGCCTCGCAATGGCGCGGCCGGAGGTCGGCTTCACGCTCGATCACATCGCCAAGGGCAGCGAACGCCGGGTGCTTGCGGTGCAGCCGGGCGAGAGCGCGACCACCCGTATCGCGCAGATCGTGGCGCGCGAACTGGAAACGAACGGTGTCGAGATCGAACTCGAACGACCGGGCGAGAACGGAACTATCCGGCTCACCGGGCTCGCCGGACTGCCAACCTATAATCGCGGCGTGGCGGATCATCAGTATCTGTTCGTCAATGGCCGGCCGGTAAAGGACCGGCTGCTGACCGGCGCGGTGCGGGGCGCCTATTCGGATATGCTCGCGCGCGATCGCCATGCGGTACTGGCGCTGTTCCTCGACCTGCCGCCCGAAGATGTCGATGTGAACGTCCATCCGGCCAAGACCGAGGTACGTTTCCGCGATTCGCAGGCGGTGCGGGGATTTATCGTCAGCGGATTGCGGCAGGCGCTGGCCACCGGCGACCGTCGCAGCGCGCAGGCCCCCGATGCGGGCGCGATGGGCAGGTGGCAAAGGGAAGGGCAGGCGCAGCCGGGGCGCAGCGAACCGGAAGCTGCGCTCGCTTCCATCTTTCAGGGACGCGACTGGTCGGCAGGGTCCTCTGCTGGATCGGCATATGTCCGCGATGCGGGGCAGGGGTGGAATGGCCCGGCTGCCGATGCCCCGGCGGGCCTAGCGGAGACGGCCCAGCCGCTGCCGCAGGATGCGGCGCAATATCCGCTCGGCATCGCGCGCGGGCAGGTCGCCGAAACATATATCGTGGCGGAGGCCTCGGACGGGCTGGTGCTGGTCGATCAACATGCGGCACATGAACGGCTGGTGCTCGAACGGCTCAAAGCGGCTGGCGCGGGCGACGCGGTCAAGCGCAGCCAGGCGATGCTGATTCCCGAAGTCGTCGAACTGGACGAGCCGCAATGCGACCGGCTGGAGGATGCCGCCCCGCAGCTGGCCGAGCTCGGCCTGGCCATCGAACGCTTCGGCCCCGGCGCGATGCTGGTGCGCGCGCTGCCCCACGCTTTGGCCAAGGCGAACCCGGAAAAGCTGCTGATCGATATTGCCGACGACCTTGCGAAAAACGATGCGCCGCTGCTGCTGGGCGAGAAGCTCGACCTGGTGCTCGGCACGATGGCCTGCCACCACTCGGTCCGCGCAGGCCGCGTGCTATCGGTCGCGGAAATGAACGCGCTGCTGCGCGAAATGGAGGCCACGCCCCGCTCAGGGCAATGCAACCATGGCCGCCCGACTTGGGTCAAACTGTCAATGGACGATGTTGAGAAGCTGTTTGGGAGGCATTGAGCGCAATCGGGAATGTCTTTTATGCGCAGTTCAGGGATTAAAGCGGACTGTCTGCTAGCGACCCAATTGCGGACATCAGCTAACTAATCGCTGATTAGAACTGTCCCGTTCACAGCCTCTGATCTTATCGCGGGAGGCATAGAGGGGTTGGCTGCATAAGTTTTGCCGTCAAATGGTAGCACTGCAACATAAGGTGGCATAGCTCCACCCCCTCTAACGGTGACTGCAAGATCTCGCCATCCGTGATGCGAATTATCCATAACTTCGATTGGCAGGTTAGTAATTGTTGTCCGACCAACACTTCGATAGCCCTCGGATGTTCTTTCCAAAATAAACAGGGTGCATCCACCACTTCCGCACCATTTCTGGTCGGTAGCATATATGACAATCTCCGTTCCACCGCTTCCATTAAGGTCCACCTCGGCCGAACGAAAACTCGCTATCTCCAGGTCGGATTGGACATAGTCGTCCAGATCAAGCTCAGCCTCATAACTAGCTTTTGACTCGTTGCAGCCAACTGAAATCAAACCAAAGAGGATGCCCGTAAATCTAATCATTCGGCTCAAGTAGCAGATATTGCGGATGTCCGCTTTCCACCCTGATTTCGGTCATCAAGCGGACACAGAGCATTCTCTCAAACCCGACGGAGAAAATTGGCAAGGGTTATTTTTGTAGACTAATCTAACACCTCATTTTAGCGAGAGCCGTGGCAAATATCAGAGAATGTGTGGTTTTTCGCCACTTTTTTTGTATCGACGATGGTCAATCTGTCGATTCACGATGTCGAGAAGCTGTTCGGGAGGCGTTGATGCGCAGAGGTACGATTGTGGTTGGTTTGGCGCTGGTGCTGGCGGCGTGCGGGGATGGCAGCGATGCCGAAGGGATGAGCGATGCCGAGGCGCTGGAAGCGGTCGAGGCCTCGCAGAAAGTGCCTGCGCAGGAACTGGTGCTCGATCCGATCGGCTTTGGCGATATCGAGCTGGCGGGTGCGTTGGGCTTTTCGTGCACTTTTGCTGCGCGGCAGAAACCGGATGTCGTCCTGGCGCTGGCTTCACGCGAGATGGGGCTGGTAAAAACGGGCGGCGAGATGGTTCGGCTGGCGCCCGATCCCGGCAGCGGCGAAACCGTGGCGGGCAGCTGGCGCAATTACGATGGACAGGCGATCAGTTTTACACTGGCGCTCGAGGAAGAGGGACAGCCGATGGCACCCGAAGTCACCGTCTATCCCGCGCAGTTGACCATTCGCGATTTCAACGGCGATGTCGCCTATGAAAGTGCGGGCATGGCGGAATGCGGCGTGTGATTCCTAATCGGTGCCGGCGGGATCGCGGGTTTCGATCATGCCGTTGGAGATGAGGGTCAGCACCACCTCGTCATCCTGATTGAACACGGTGCAGGCCGATTTGAAAATACCCATGTCGGGCTTCGACTGGCTGCGCCGCTTTTCCAGAGCTTCAGTCTCGCAGCGCAGCACGTCGCCGGGATAGACCGGTTTTTTCCAGCGGATCTGGTCCACTCCGGGTGAGCCGAGCCCCGCCTGCCGGTTTTCCGTCATGTTTTCGACCAGCATCCGCATCGTCATGGCGCAGCTATGCCATCCGCTTGCCGAAACTCGCCCGAAGTGAGTCCTCGCAGCCGCCTCCTCATCAAGATGGAATGGCTGGGGATCGTACTTCCGGGCGAAATCCAGCACCTCTTCGCGCGATACTTCGTAGCGCCCGAAACTGTGGCGCGCGCCGATTTCGATGTCTTCGTAATATAGCCGGTCGTCGGTCAAGCGATGCTCCTGTCAGGCGCGGAAGCTGGGCACTTTGCCCTCAGCCCCCAGATCGGGAATGATCCGGTAACGCGCCAGCACGAAGCTGAACAGTCCGAACATCAACAGGCCGATGCCCACCAGCGTGAAGATGAAACCCATCCCGCTGAGTGCGGCGACCGCTTCGCCCAGGGTCTTCACATTGTCGCTGCCGCTGGACAGGAACCCGCTTTGCACCAGCGACCAGCCGATTACGCCGAACACCACGGCCCTTGCGAGGAACCCCGCCCCGCCGAGCCAGCGGGTGGCGTCGGGTGCAGCGGCGCTGATGCGGTTCATGAAGCTGCCGGTGAGGCCCTTCTTTGCCTGCGCGATTGCAGCAAGGAAAAAGGCTATGCCCAATATGCCGAGCACGGTTCCGCCGAGCGGCCAGCCCAGCACACCCGAAGCGGCTTCCTCTGCGCCGCCTCCCGATCCGCCGCCGCTACCGCTCGCAAACTGATAGGCGGTCCATGCCAGTACGAGGTGCCCGATGGCGCTGCCGGCATGGCCGATGCGGTGGCCCCAGCCGGTGGTGTCGCTGCCCTGGTTCTCGATATCGAATAGCGGCGAGCACAGGCGAAACGCGGCATAGGCCAGCAGCCCGATCACCATGATCCACAGCAGCAAAGTGCCAGCAGGAAGGTTCTCGACAGCGCGGAAAATGCCGTCCGTACCGTCGGACATATCGCCCATGCTGGTGAGCGCGATCAGGCCGAGAACGGTGTACAGGATCGCGCGCGAGAAATAGCCGACGCGCACCAGCCATTGAAACTTTTCGGATTTATCGGACATTGGCAGTTTTCCCTTTTGCCCGCTCAACGAGCGAAGGGAGATTTGGTGCCGGACGCTATGCCAGTTCGCCCAGTTCCAACACCTCCAACAGCCGCGCCCGCGCATCGCGAACTCCGGCGGCAAGGCGCGGATCGCCGATCTGTTCGGGCGCGATGCTTTCGGACCAATGCTGCGCAATGATCTGCGCCATCGCATCGGCCTTGGCCGCATCCAGCAGGAAGCGCGGATCGACCGTCTGCGGGTCGGCCACTACCCGCAGTCGCAGGCAGGCAGGCCCGCCGCCATTGGACATGGATTGGCGCACATCCACCGGGAAGACATGGCGGATCGGCCCGTTCCCGGCCAGCATACCTTCCAGCCAGCTCCATACCGGCGCGCTTTCCTGGCATTCCAGCGGCACGACCAGCGCCATCGCGCCATCGGGCAGGGTCAGCAATTGCGCGTTGAAGAGGTAGGTGGCGATCGCCTCTTCCAGCGACACCGCATCGCCAGGCACCTCGACCACTTCCAGCGCCGGGAAGGCTGCGCGGATGGCAGCGTAGGTGCCTTGCTGGTCGGCAAAGGCCTGTGCGTGGGTGAACAGCACCCGTTCATTGGCGACCGCGACCACATCGTTGTGAAATGCGCCCGCCTCGATCGCAATGGGGTTCTGCTCGGCAAACACGGTTCGTTCCGGGTCGAGACCGTGCTTGCGGGCAATGGCGCGGCTGGCCTGTTCGTGCTGGCGAGCGGGGAACTTGCCGCCCTTCCTGCCGTAAACGAACACTTCGACGCCGGGCGCGCCATGGCCTTCGCAAAAGCGCATATGGTTGGCCGCGCCCTCATCGCCGAATGCGGGCGGCACAGGCTGGTGGAGCGCGAAGTGGTTTGTATCGCCGAAACAGATCGCCAGCTGGGCCAGCGTGTCCGGCCATTCCTGCGCGCGGTGCGGCATGGTTACGAGATTGGCGGGGGTGACGTGACACCTGCCGTCGCGCGTATCGCTGGCGGGCGAGACGGTGGCCGCGTTGGCGGTCCACATCGAACTGGCCGACCACGCCGCAGCGGTCAGCGCGCCATCGGCAGTCTCGTCCACTGCCATCGCATCCAGAAACGCCTCGTTCGGGCGGGGCAGGGGCAACAGGAAACCCTGCGCCAGCCCGCGCTCCATATTGGCGCGCATCTTGTCCAGCCCCTGCAGCGCCGCCGCGCGCGGATGCGAGGTTTGCCCCGCGTGACGCGTCGCGGCAAGGTTGCCGAGACTGAGCCCTGCGTAATTGTGCGAAGGGCCGATAAGCCCGTCGAAATTGATCTCCGTAAGGGTCACCGCCCGACACTCCACACTACATCGCCCACCGATACGTCGAGCAAATCTGCCGCGCGTGCATCGATCGCCAATTGGCCATCGCCGACCTCGCTGCGCGCGCCGTAGCAGCAGCGAAATTCGGTCAGCTGCCCGGTCGCGACAAGCGCCCGCTCGCCTTCCTCCAGCTCGATGCCAGCCAGCTGCGCCTCGTGCGATCCGGCGATGCTTTTCACATCGTCGGTGCGGGCCAGCATCGAAGGGCCGCCATCGAAAATATCGACATAGCCTTCATAACGGAAATTCTCGCCTTCCAGCATCCGCATCGCGGCGCGGCCGGTGGGGTGGGGCAGGCCGATCACGCGCTTTGCCTCTTCCGACAGCATGGCGACATAGACAGGGTGTTTGGGCATCAAGTCGGCGATGAACTGGTTACCGTTGATCGCGTTGAAATAATCCGCTTCCTGGAAAGTCATGCCGAAAAACCGGCCCGCCACCCCGTCCCAGAAAGGCGATCCGCCGCGTTCGTCGATGATCCCGCGTAGCTCTGCCAGAATCCTGTCGGCGAAGCGTTTGCGGTGCATCGCGATGAACAGATAGCGGCTGCGCGCCAGCAGCAGGCCGAGGCCGCCCGCGCGCTCGTTAGGGTGCAGGAACAATCCGCCCACCTCGGCCGATCCTTCCAGATCGGTGGTCAGGCTGAGCAATTCGGCGCGCACGGTGCGGTCCAGCGCCTCGCTATGCTGGGTGAGCGTGTTGAGGCGGTAGGAGTAGAACGGCCAATGCTGCCCGACCTGGCTGAACAGCTGGCAAGTGCCACGCACAGCCTCGGTTTCGACATTTTCCAGCACCAGCACGAACTGATCGTCGCCCAGACTCTCGTCGGCGCGGGCGAAAGCGGCGGTGGAGCGCTCCAGCTTGGCGGTCAGCGCATCGCGGTCGGGCGGCAGGTTGGTGAAGCCGCCGCCAGTCAGCTTGGCCATTTCGTATAGCGGCTCCAGATCGTCCATCCGGGCGGCGCGCATGCGGTAGCTCAAAGCGTGTCTCCTGCTGCGAGGCGCTGGAGGACCAGCGCGGACAAGGCCGCCCGTTCGGCCAGGCTCGGCACGATCAGATATTCGTCGGGCGAATGGATCGCCCCGCCGCGCACGCCCATCGTATCGACCACCGGCACTCCGCAGGCGGCGATATTGTTGCCGTCGCATACCCCGCCGGTCGATTGCCAGCCGATGGTCTGACCAAGCTGCGCGCCGCATTCCTTGACCAGATCGAACAGGCGCTGCGCCGGTTCATCGACCTTTTTGGGCGGGCGGGTGACGCCGCCATGGCGGTGGACCGAAACGCCGTGAGCGCGCTCGATATCCGCCAGCACGCCGTTCAAATCGCTGTCGAAGCTCTCCATTGCCTGAGCCGATTTGGGGCGAATGTTGAAGCGCAGCACTGCGTGATCGGGCACCACATTGTTCGCCGCGCCGCCTTCGATCTTGGCAGGGTTCACGCTCATGTCCGTATGGGCCATCGCGGCCAGGCGCACCGCCAGATCGCTCGCCGCGACGATGGCATTGCGCCCGTCTTGGGGGTTGCGCCCGGCATGGGCGGATTTGCCGGTTATGGTGATCGAATAGTTCCCCGTGCCGCCGCGCTCATGTGCCAGCGTGCCATCGGGCAGCGCGGCCGGCTCGTAAGTCAGCGCGGCAACCTTGCCGCCGGCAAGCTGCGCGATCAGATCGGAGGAGGCGAGCGAACCGGTTTCCTCATCCGAATTGAGCATGACGTCATAGCCCAGCCCCGAAGCTTCTTCGCTGGCCTCCAGCGCCTTGAGCGCGTGCAGCATCACCGCGATACCGCCCTTCATGTCGGCGACGCCGGGACCGTTCAGCGTAGTATCGTCGAGCCATTTTTGGCCCTGGAACGAGTGGTCTTTAGGGAAGACCGTATCCATGTGGCCGGTCAGCAGTACCCGCCGGTTTGCACCCGGGCGAACGCGCAGGACAAGGTGCCGGCCGTGCGGCTTCTCGAACTCGCGGCCATCGGCGGCGATGGCAGTGACGGGGGCCGGCTCCACCAGCTCGACCTCGCCGGGAAGCGCGGCGAATTCGTCCGCCAGCATTGCGGCATATTCGGCCAGTCCGTCCAGATTGCCGGTACCGGTGTTGATCGCGCTCCACGCTTCCACCTGCGCCAGCATGGCCGGGGCATCGATGGAGCGGAGCAGGGCGTCGGGAGATTGTTTCATCGGTTACTGCCCTAGCGGGGCGGGCGGTTTGTTTCTACCCATCGAAGGGCTTGCAAAATCCTTGCGGCTTTCACATAGCCGGATCGCTCCTCCCCGGACCCAAATCGCAGACAATTCCATTCGGGAGCCCCCATGCCAGATACCACCACCCGTGCCGGCCTGACGGTCGATAGCAACCTCGCGCGTTTCCTGGAGCAGAAGGTGCTCGCGCCGCTGGGTTATGACGACAAGGTTTTCTGGGAAGGCTTTGCCGTGCTGCTCGGCCGCTTCGCGCCGCGCAATGCCGAATTGCTTGGCGAACGGGAAAGCCTGCAAACGCAGATCGACGATTGGCATTGCGAGCGCCGCGGGAAACCGCACGATGCCGACGCCTACCGCGCTTTCCTGGAGGACATCGGCTATCTCGTCCCCGAACCGGGCGATTTCACTATTGGCACGCAGAATGTCGATGCAGAGATTGCGCTCATGGCCGGGCCGCAATTGGTGGTCCCGATCCTGAATGCGCGTTTCCTGCTGAACGCAGCCAATGCGCGCTGGGGCAGCCTGTACGATGCGTTTTACGGCACCGATACGCTGGACGCACCGCCCGCGCGGCCGGGCGGATATGACGAGCAGCGCGGTGCGGCGGTAATCGCGGCGGGGCGCAAGTTCCTCGACGAGACGATCCCGCTCAAATCCGGCAGCTGGGCCGATTTGCGCGATCTGTCCGAAGAAGGTTGCGGCATCGCGATTGCGGATAACAGCCAATATGTCGGCCAGACCGCCAAGGGCCGGGTGTTCAAGAATAACGGGTTGCATATCGAACTGGTGTTCGATCCCGGCCATCCCATTGGCAGCACCGATCCGATCGACCTAGCCGATATCGTGCTGGAAAGCGCGCTGACCACCATTTGCGATTGCGAGGATTCGGTCGCGGCCGTGGACGGTGAGGACAAGTTGCTCGCCTACACCAACTGGCTCGGCCTGATGCGCGGCGATCTGGTGGAAAGTTTCGCCAAGGGAGGCAACACCGTCACGCGTGAATTGGCGAACGACAAGCGCGTCTTCACTACCGAGGGTGCGGAAATGCATCTGCCGGGGCGCAGCCTGCTATTCGTGCGCAATGTCGGCCATCTGATGACCAATCCGGCAATCCTGCTGCAAGATGGCAGCGAGATTCCCGAAGGCATTATGGACGCAGTGTTCACCAGCGCCATCGGTGCGCTCGATGTGGCGGGCAAGGGCAAGTTCGGCAATAGCCGCGAAGGCTCGATCTACATCGTCAAACCAAAGATGCACGGGCCGCAGGAATGCGCCTTTACCAACGATCTGTTCGATGCGGTGGAAGATCTGCTGGGGCTGGAACGGCACACGATCAAGGTCGGCGTGATGGACGAGGAACGGCGCACTTCGGCCAATCTGGGTGCCTGCATCCATGCGGTGAAGGACCGGATCGTGTTTATAAACACCGGCTTCCTCGACCGGACGGGGGACGAAATCCATACTTCGATGCAGGCCGGGCCGATGGTTCGCAAGGCGGAGATGAAGGACAGCGCGTGGCTGGATGCCTATGAAAAACGCAATGTCGGCATCGGCCTGCGCCACGGCCTTTCGGGCCGCGCGCAGATCGGCAAGGGCATGTGGCCCGCGCCCGATCTGATGGGTAAGATGATGATCGAGAAGATCGGTCATCTGCGCAGCGGGGCGAACACCGCCTGGGTGCCGTCACCCACCGCGGCGACGTTGCACGCGCTGCATTACCACCGCGAGGATGTGTTCGATATCCAGCAAGGGCTGGGCGATGTTCCGGGGCTGGAGCCGCTGCTGACAATCCCACTGGCCGATGGTGTGAACTGGTCCGAGGAAGAGCTGCGCGAAGAGCTCGACAACAACGCGCAAGGCCTGCTCGGCTATGTGGTGCGCTGGATCGATGCCGGGGTGGGGTGCTCCAAGGTGCCGGACATCAACGATGTCGGCCTGATGGAAGACCGTGCAACCTTGCGCATCTCATCGCAGCACATGGCCAACTGGCTGCTGCACGGCGTGGTCAGCGAGGATCAGGTGATGGACTCGCTCAAACGCATGGCCGCCAAGGTGGACGAGCAGAATGCGGGCGACCCGGCCTACGAGCCGATGGCCGGCAATTGGGACTCCAGCTACGCCTTCAAGGCCGCCTGCGACCTGGTGTTCAAGGGCGCCGAGCAGCCGAGCGGTTATACCGAACCGCTGCTGCATCGTTGGCGGCTGGAGAAGAAGGCGAGCTAGCCTCGGTTCCGGCACAGCAGTTCAGCACCATTGCGCGTCCCGCTCGAGCGGCTCAACCTTGAGCGGCGAGCGAGCCGAGCAAGACCACCATGATTATGGCCAGCCCTTGAAAAAGAACGCGTTGGAACATCATTCGGTTCTGCTGCTTACCACGCAGCAAGTCCGGTTCCGGTCCAGCGTTCTTGAGGCGCACCCCATCATCGTGAAATGCAACGAGACCGCGGATGAGCGCGGTGGCGGCTGCTAGGGCGAGACCAAGGACGAGCGTTGCGATGAACCATATCATGCGATGGATATGGGTGGCGGCCAGGCAACGCTCAACCAGCCCAAAGGTGCATTGATCATGGTGTCCAAGTCGCGCTATCGCAGCGCAATGGACCCATCGGCAATGATTGAAGAGAGCCCAATTCCGGCAGTGCTCAGCAACCCGCGCTTGCCCGATAATCCAATCATCGCCTGTAATGATGCCTTTATAAAACTGAGCGGTTACGACCGAAATGAGATTATCGGCCACAATTGCCGCTTCCTGCGCGGGGAAGATACCGAACCCGAGCTGACCGAGGCTTTGCGCACCGGAATTAAGGCGGGCCAGCCGGTCATGGTGGAAATCCTGAATTACAAGAAAGATGGAACACCGTTCCGCAACGCCTTGATGATTGCGCCCATCTTCGGCTCTTCGGGGGAGCTTGAATATTTCCTGGGTTCGCAGGTGGAGGTTATCGAAAACGTCACGGCGGCGTCACAGCTGCGGCGAGAGAAGGCGCTTGCCCAGATCGATGAATTATCGCCCCGTCAAAAACAGGTCTTGGTCCAGATCGCGGCGGGCAAGCTGAACAAACAGATTGCCTTCGATTTGGGACTCCACGAGCGAACAGTGAAATTACATCGGTCAGCTTTGCTGCGCGCATTGGAGGTGCAAACCAATGCGGACGCGATCCGGATTGCGATCGAGGCGGGGTTTTAGGGCCGCCCATCGAGAGGCAAAGGATCCACCGAAAGCCCTGCGTCGGGTCGTCGCCGATTAGCTCACCAAACGCTGCAATCTCGGTCTTATTTGCAGAAAACGCAGATAGAGCCGCTCGAATATTCGCTCGATCAGCGGCGCCCGCATTGCCAGACCGAAAGGTCGTAGCAGCGGGATCGCTCGCCACATCGCGCCGAAGGCTGCCGCACCGGACAGGAGCGTACCGTCCTCCGATGCATGCAACCGTGCGAGCATATGGGCGCGGCCTATCGGGCAATGCGACGCTGGATCGCTGGCGTCGACAAAGCTGATCCGACCCCTGCGATCCAACCGTCGCATCAATGAAATCTCGCGCCGGCAGAGCGGGCAGCTCTCATCGAACCAGACCGTCGTCTTGTTCATCGTGCACCCGCGGGCCTAGCTCGCGCCCCAGACATCGTCATACCGAGCGGTCCCGTCCTTACGCGGATAGTCGCGGTAAGTCCTGGTACGCGGCGATGCGGTGCTGAAGGTGAAGCCGGTTACCAGAGCGCCGAAGGCAACCAGGACGTGAAACACAACCAACTCGCCATAATAGAGCCATGCACCGGCACCCAGGCAAAATATCGTCGTCCACATCAAGCCCAGGACGCACATGACCTGGAACCTTTGCGCGACGTGCAAATGCCTTAGTGGGTTGACGCTGGGATCCATGACCGACCGAAAGGCTCTCACGGGATAATCAAATACGGGCTTCATGGTTCTCTCTCCTTGGACCGGAGATATGCACTTGCAGAGGGCTGCCCCACAACCTGCCCTTCCGGGCATGTAAGGCAGCTTCAAGCCCGGTTCGGCCCGAACGGTTGGTCTAATTGGCCCGGATGGCGGGGTGGGGGGCGTTTTTGCATCGATCGCGGCTGGTGCAAAACGCCGGCCCCTAGATTACGAGGCGATCCTCGACCGATTTCAGCGCATCGAGCCCGAATTCGGCCTGGATGCGCAGCTTCTCCAGCGCGCTTTGGCTGGATGCTGCCATCTGGCCAACATGGCATTGGAATTCGCGCATCCGCAAGCCTTCGGCGAATTGGGTTTCGTTAATCAGCGTCAGCACGCATGATTGCTCGTCCACCGGCTCGATCCGGTATGTTTCGCGGGTCGATTGCATTGCCCCGATGACCGGATCGACCATGCAATCGAATACATATTCGCGGTTCGGGACGGCGTGGATCACTTCGATGTGGAAAGTGTGGCCCGGCACGTTGTGGAGCACGAGTTCGTAGCGCTCTTCATCGCCGTCCACCGCCGTCACCTCGTTGCCCAGCGCACGCTTCGCATTGCGCGGATCGGCCCAGTTGATCAGCGCGTAGACCTCGCTGGCCGGAGCCGCGATCTCGATATCGCACTGGAACTCGACCGGTCCCTGCGGTGCCAGCTTTGGCTTGAATAATCCGAACATGACACATTCCCCCCGTGAAACAACGGTGGGGGCCTAGCGCAGCGGGGTTAAAAATCAGCTGTCCGACAAATGCCTGGCCAGTGCCACGAATTCGCCGACCTCCAGCGTCTCCGCTCGCCGCGTTTCCTCGATCCCCACCTTCGCCAGGGCATCAACCGCCCCGGGCACGCTTTTCAGGCTTTGGCGCAGCATCTTGCGGCGTTGGCCGAAAGCGGCAGCGGTGAGGGTTTCCAGCAACTTCGCCGAGACACCCTGCGGCATATCGCCCGGCTCGACGTGGACGATAGCGCTCATAACCTTTGGAGGCGGTGTGAAGGCGCTGCGGTGCACTTTCATCGCCAGTCTGGCGCTGCTGCGCCACTGCGCCAACACGGCCAGCCGGCCATAGGCGGATGTTCCGGGCCGCGAGGCGATGCGCTGCGCCACCTCCTGCTGGAACATCAGCGTCAGCGAGGTCCAGTTGGGCGGCCAATCCTCCCCGCCCAGCCATTTGACGAACAATGCCGTACCGACATTATAGGGCAGGTTGGACAGAACGGCGTATGGCTCCCCGTCCATTAGCGCATCATGATCCAGCTTCATCGCATCGCCTTGCAGCACGCGCAGCTGGCCGGGGAACGCTTCTCCCAGCTCCTCCAATGCGGGCAGGCAGCGCGTATCCATCTCGATCGCGGTGACCTTGGCACCCGCGCGCAGCAAGGCCCGGGTCAGGCCGCCGGGGCCGGGGCCGACTTCCAGCACCGCGCGGCCGGAAAGATCGCCGGGGATCGCCGCGATCCGGTCAAGCAATTGCTCGTCGAACAGGAAATTCTGCCCGAGCGCCTTGGACGCGCTCAATCCGTGGCGGGCGATAACTTCGCGTAGAGGTGGGAGGTCGCCGGTAGTCACCTGAGTTTAGCTGCCAGCCCGCCGCGCAGCTATTTCGCCCGCGAGGCGAAGCGCGGCGATGGTTGCTCCGGGATCGGCCTTGCGCTGGCCGGCAATGTCGAAGGCGGTACCATGATCGGCGCTGGTGCGCACGATGGGCAGGCCCAGCGTGACGTTCACCCCGGCATCGAATTCCAGCGCCTTGAGCGGGATCAGCGCCTGATCGTGATACATGCACAGGGCTGCATCGTATCCGGTACGGGCGCGGGGGGTGAACAGCGCATCGCCGGGATGCGGGCCGGTCGCGTCGATCCCATCGCGGCGCAAGGCGGCGATGGCCGGAGCGATGATCCGGGCTTCCTCATGGCCGAACTTGCCATCCTCGCCCGCATGAGGGTTGAGCCCGGCGACTGCGATGCGCGGTGCAGCGATGCCGAAATCATCGCGCAGCGCCGTGGCGACGATATGAGCGCGCGCGCGGATCAGATCTTCGGTCAGCCGCTGCGATACCTCGGCCAGCGCACAATGGACGGTCAGCGGAACTGTGCGCAGGCTGGGCCCGGCCAGCATCATTACCGCCTGGCTTTCAGAAACACCGCAGGCGTCGGCAAGATATTCGGTCTGGCCGGGATGGGCGAAGCCGACTTCGGCCAAACGGCCCTTGGCGATGGGGCCGGTAACAAGCGCCGCAACCACCTGTTGCACCGCAAGCCTTGTCGCCATTGTCAGCGAGTTCAGTGCCAGCCGGGCGCTTGCCGGACCGGGCTGCCCCGGCCGATATTCGCCGTCGCCCGCGCCCAGAACCGGCAGCGCGTCATCGAACACCGCCAAGGCTTCCGCCATGCTGTCTACCGACTTTACCGGCACATCCAAGCCCAACTGCCGCGCAGCCGCGATCAAGACCTGCTGGCCTTCGCAGACCAAGAAGGGCTCTAGCCCCTCACGCGCCCGCGCCGCCCAGGCGAGGCAGGCGAGTTCCGGCCCGATCCCCGCCGGATCGCCCAGCGAAAGCGCGATTGGGAGGCGAGCCCGGGAGATCGCCGGACCGGTCAATTATACTCGATATAGGCGTCGTTGCGCAGGTCGCGCAGGTAACGCTGGGCGCGCTTGTTGATGCGTTCGCTTTCCAGCTGGTTCAGCAATTCCTCGAAGCCCGGTCCCGTATCGCCCTGCGGATCGTCGCGTCCGCATAGCTGGAGCACGCGCACACCGTCGGCAATCGAACCGAAGGGCGGGGTGGTCTGGCCGACTTGCAGGCCCAGGATCGTCGCCTGCAACTGTTCGGGCAATTGCCGCGCCTGGATTTCGTTATTGTCCACGATGGTGGCACCGACCTGACCGGCCGCGCGCGATGCATCGCCGCAGCCGCGAATGGACTGCATGGCAAGGTTGAACTCCTCCACCATGCGCGCGGCTTCCGGTTCGCTCACATCGGAGGGGAAGGAAATCGAGATTTGCTTCAGGCTGAGCACCGCATCGCGCGGATCGGCCGTCAGCACCTGTTTCTTGTCGATCAGGTAAAGGATCGAATAGCCGCCGGGAATGGCCACCGGGCCAACCAGCTGGCCGGGTTGCATTTCGCGCGCAACCGTGGCGATTTCGCTGGGCAGGGTGGACAGGCGGACGAAACCCAGATCGCCGCCGACCACTGCGGTCGATGCCTCGGAAAACTGGCGAGCATAGGCAACGAAGCTGCCCCCTCCGCGCAATTGTTCCATGATGCGGGCGATGTTTTCCAGCACCGCTTCTTCGGTTTCGGGCGTGGATGAGAGGTAAATCTCACCCAGACGATATTCTTCCGTTCCGCGAGAGGCCTCCAGCCGCGCCATCATCTCGCGCACTTCTTCCTCGGAGACGTTCACGAAGGGCGAGATATTGCGGCGCAGCAGCCGCGACCAGGCAATCTCGCCCTGGATCTGCCGCTTGAGCGAGGCGGGGGACGAGCCGATCGACAGCAGGAACTGGTCCAGGCCGCTTTGATCCTGCTGGAACCGTTCGCGCGCCAGTTCGGCGTAACGCTGTTCCACTTCGGGTGCGGTCACGGCCATTTCCTCCGTTGCAGCGGCCTGAATCTTCAGCGTTTCATCGATCAGATTGCGCAGAATCTGTCCGCGCAGCCGCTGCACTTCGGCTTCGGGAACCTCGCTCTGCGCGGCATCGATGGTGAGGGCCAGACGGTGATCGACATCGGTCCCGGTAATGACCGAACCATTGACCACGGCAGTGGCCGTACGGACATTGGGATCGCCGCTGCCGAGCATGTTGATCGTGGCGGGCAGGTCCAGCCCGCCGCCAATTGCGGGGGAGGCCTGCGCCATCAAGGGAAGCGGAGCGCCGACCATGCCGATCGCGGCGAGGCTGGCGGACACGCTGAACAGTTTTTTCGCAATCACTTATATAAATTCCGTCTGCCGCGCCCTTAGGCGCCAAGGTGGGATGCATTTGCCGAGACCCGGCTTAACCGTTGCTGATCGCTGCCAGCAGCCTTCGGCGCGCGAATAGCCGCTTTGCCCCGCGCTGCCAAGTTACCGGAAACCGAGATTGCGCAAGGAGAAATAGAGCTGGAACGTATCGCCGCGCTCGGCATCGCCGGCGGTCACGTAATCGCGCCGCCAGGTCAGGCCCATCTCGAGGCAATCGTCCTGATAGGCGACGCCCAGCCGGGTGCGGATCGCCTCGAACCCATCGGATTGCAAGGTGGGGTCTTCATCCGCATCGGTCAGGTTGAATACGCCCGATCCGAACACCGACCAGTAATCTGCAAAGGCGACACGGGCCGCAGCGCGCAATTCTTCGCGGTCCTGCAAATCCTCAAGCCCCGCAATGTCGCGATTGAGGCGCAGATAACCGATTTCGGCATAGGTTTGCGCGCTGCCGACCGCCGCATCGAATTCGTTGCGGCGCACCTGCAGACTGTCCTTGTCGAGACGGTAGCGGTGGGTCAGCCGCAGGAAATTGCGATAGCGCACCTCGGTCCGCCCCACGAAATCCGAAACGCGTTCGGACAGGCCGGTACCATCGGGCAGGATCGCGCGCTCCGCATCAAGACGGTAGGACTGGCCGATATTGGACTTGATATCGAGGCCGGGCCGCTGCAGCCGGTAATCGAACCCGTAGGTAACACGCGCGCCGTCCTCGATCCGGTCGTAGCCGGGGAAGCGGTTGAGCGCGAACAGGTTGGAATCCTCCAGGTCGATCGCGCGGGCATCTTCGTTCGGCACGGCCAGATTGCGGATCGGCGGGCTGGCGACCAGTTGCACGCGCGGCGTGATCACCTGCGTGCCGCCAAATGCTTCGCCCACGAACGGCCATTGCATATCAACCGCCGCGAGCGCGATTGCGCGGGCCTGCCAGCCTGCGGTCCCGCGATAGGTCGGCGTTGCGGTCAGGAAATTCTCATCCGAATGATACACATCCCCGCGCACCATCCCGGTCAGCGTGACCATCTGGCCCAGCCCGGTGATCCGCCGCAAATCCCACCGCGCCCCGGCAAAGGCGCGCTGAGTGTCCTGCCCTTCGTCGCGGGTGATGGCGAGCGAGTTTGCCTGCACTTCCAGCACACCGCCCAGCCCGGTGGGATCGCGAAACCGCCGGCGGTAATCGAGTACGGGCAGGGCGACCGGTACCTGCCCCTGATCCGCCCCAAGGCGCAGCGTCTGCGTGGCCCAGCCGGCGAGGGAGAAATACGAATCATCATCGATCCGTTCCAGATTGATTGTCGAGCGCAGCCGGTCGTCTCGGCTGAGATCGTAACGGCGCAGGAAGGTCCGGTCGCTCGCCAGCCTGAGCGAACCGGTCACGCTCCATGCCGGGTCCAGCTGGAACCGCCCATTGGCGAAGATATAGCCGCGCGGATCGCTTTCAGTGGTCGGCACGCCGGTAAAATCGGAGATGCGGCGGCTATGCGTGGCGTAGCCCGTGATTTGATATGCGCCGCGATCGGTCAGGTGCCGATATTGCGCGCTGACCATCGGCGGCGCCTCGGTATAAAGATAAGCGCCGAGCGTCAGATCCTTGTTTGGAGCCAGGTCGAAATAATAGCTGCCATTGACCTCCACACCGTTGGATTCCGAGATCCGCAAATCGGGGACGAGGAAGCCCGATACCGCCCGGCCATCGGTCCGCACCGCCAGCCCCGGCAGCGGGATCAGCCGCTGGCCGAACAGTTCGAGGAACGCGCCGCGAAACCGCAGGCGATTATCGGCGGGATCGTATACCACTCGGTCGGCGGTTATTCGCCAGCTCAGCGATTTGTCGCAGCCCTCTGGATCGACCACGGCGCAGGCGGAATAGGCGGCATCGCGCAAGGTTATGGTGCCATCTTCGGCCCGGTCCGCGCCGCGCGCCGCCAGCCGGCCACCCTCGTTCAGCGCCAGCAGCAGGTCTTCCATCGCGCCCGCTTCGAATTCTTCGGTCAGCTCGATGCGTTGGGTGTAGAGCTGGTTGCCCTCGTCATCCACGAAGCGGACATTGCCGGTGGCGACGATCTGGCCGGTATTGCGGTCCCATTCCACCCGGTCGGCGCGCACGGACCGGCCCGCATTGCGCAGGATCACGTCGCCGCTGGCGGAAAATGTGTCAGCCTCGCTATTATAGGCGACATCGTCCGCCTCGAAGGCGATTTCGCGCTCGCCGGTCTGATTGGCGGAGCTGTCTGCAGGGCTGGCCACAGGAAACTGAGTGACCGCCTGCGGCATTCCCTCACGCTGCTCCCCGGTGAATACCGGATCGGCGGCATCGGGCAGATCGATCGGTTCCTGCGCCGTGCCCATGCCCGATGCTGCACCTTCCTGCGCCCCCGCCGGAGCAGCCATTGCTGCAAGCACGGCCAGGCTGGCACACAGGGCCGACCTGACGGGCGGCAGTGTGTTCGAATCTGGCGGCAGGAGGTGCGGCAAGGTGGGCAGCATGGCTTGCCTATCGCACCGCCCGCGCGTAATCGCAATCGCTCCGATAAAACACGGGTCCACAAGCCGCCGAACCGATCCGGCCAGCCCGAAACTCCGCGAGAAAAATTGCATGCAGATCAGCTTCACCGACTCCATTCCCGCCCAGACCCGGCTGGCCGCTTACATCGTAAACAAGGATGCGCTGCCCGGTGATCTTGAAAACGCCGTGAAAGAAGGCGCGCAGGCAGCACGCTTCAAGGGCGGCACCGGGCAGACGTTCGAATCCTTTGTCGAGCGTGATGGCAAGGTGGTGCGGATCGCGCTGGCAGGTGCGGGCAAGGCCGATGCGAAGGACCGCGCCGCCAATCTGGAAAAGGCCGGGGCCGCTCTGGCCGCCAAATACACCGCGTCGGGCGAGAAAACGCTGGCGTTGGACCTGTCCGGTTCCGGGTGGTCGGCGAGCGATGCTGCCGCCGTGCTGATGGGTCTGCGACTGCGCAACTGGCGCTACGACCAATATCGCACGACGCAGAAGGACGAACAGAAGCGAACGCTGGAGGCCGTGCAGGTCGTCGGCGCGCCGGACGGTACGCAGGATGCATGGACCGACCGCGATGCGCTGGCCGCCGGGGTTGAATTTACCCGCGAACTGGTCACCGAACCGGCCAATGTGATCTACCCGGAAAGCTTCGTGGAACGCTGCCGTTCGCGCTTCGAGGGGACCGGCGCAGAGCTGGTCGTGCTCGACGAGGCGCAGATGGGCGAGCTTGGCATGGGCGCGCTGCTGGGTGTGGGGCAGGGCTCGGTCCGCGAATCGCGTATTCTTGCGATCAAGTGGAGTGGCGGCGCAGCGGGCGGAACCCCGATGGTGTTCGTCGGCAAGGGCGTTACTTTCGATACCGGCGGCATCTCGCTCAAGCCCGGTGCGGGCATGGAAGACATGAAGTGGGACATGGGCGGCGCTGGCGCTGTGGCAGGCGCAATGCTCGCATTGGCGAAACGCGGTGCGAAGGCCAATGTGGTCGGCGTGGTCGGCCTCGTCGAGAACATGCCCGACGGCAATGCGCAGCGCCCCGGCGATGTTGTTACTTCGATGAACGGTCAGACGATCGAGGTCATCAACACCGATGCCGAAGGGCGGCTGGTGCTGTGCGACGCGCTCCATTGGGCGCAGGAGGAATTCAAGCCCAAGCGGATCGTCGATTTCGCCACGCTGACCGGCGCGATCATTATCTCGCTCGGCCACGAACATGCGGGCGTTTTCTCCAATGACGATGAGCTTGCCGATGACCTCGCCAAAGCCTCCAAGGCCAGCGGCGATGCCACATGGCGGCTGCCGATTGGCCCTGCCTATGACAAGCTGATCGATTCGCCCATTGCCGACATGAAGAATGTCGGTCCGCGCGGCGCAGGCTCGATCACGGCGGCGCAGTTTCTCAAGCGGTTCATCAAGGACGATGTCGCCTGGGCGCATGTCGACATTGCCGGGATGGTCTGGGCGGACAAGCCCGGCGCGACCTGGGGCAAGGGCGCAACCGGTTTCGGCGTGCGCCTGATCGACCAATATGTGCGCGACCAGCTGGAAGATTAGGTTCGATCCGGGCGGGTAATGGCTAAGGGTAAGAACAAGGGCGGCAGGATGCGCAATACAGGCGATCTGCCCAGCAAGGATTGCGCGACTTGCGGCCTGCCATTCACCTGGCGCAAGAAGTGGGAGAAGGACTGGGACGAGGTGAAGTTCTGCTCCGACCGTTGCCGCCGTAGCAAGAACTCGGTCGTAGCAGCCGCTACCGCTGGCCGCACAATCACATGAAGGTGGATTTCTACCAGCTCAGCCGTGACCCGGTGGAGAAGGTGGTGGCGGGCATCGCGCGCAAGGTGCGCGCCGATGATGGCAGGCTGCTGGTGGTGTCGTCCGACGAGGCGCAGCGCAAGACAATTTCGAAGGAGCTGTGGACCGCCTATCCGCAGGAGTTTCTCGCAAATGGCCCGGTAGGAGCGGTCGGCGCCGAACGTCAACCCATCCTCATCTCCGACCAAGCGACTCCGGAGAACGATGCCAAGATCGCGATCCTTGCGGATGGCGAATGGCGCGAGGAAGCCGCCGCGCTCGATCGCTGCCTGCTGATGTTCGGCGAAGCCCAAACGCAAGACGCCCGCACCCTATGGCGCGGCTTCGATGCTCGAGAGGATGTGGAACGGCGGATATTCAAGCAAACGCCGGATGGGCGTTGGCAGGAGGGTGGCTAAGGTTTAGCATCCGGTTTTTCGGCATCGTCGCCATTTCCCGGGTCCCAATGCGAGGTAAACGGACCGCTGGCGACAAGCAGCACCAGAACGATAGTGGAAATCATTGTCGCAAGCCACAATTCGCCCATTCCGCAGGTCAGCCCGATAGCTCCGGCAACCCATATAGCTGCCGCAGAACCCGCACCTTGAACGAAATTCCCTTCGCGGAACATCGCGCCCGCGCCAAGGAAGCCGATCCCGGTGATGACTCCCTCGATAACGCGGGTCGGGTCGATATTGGAGTTCGCGTCGTTCATGGTCTGGAGCATCTCGATCGACGCAATGACCAGCCCGCACGAGCCGACCGAGATTATTACGAAAGGCCTAAAATCGATCGGCTTTCGCCTGAAAAACCGCTCCAGCCCGATCAGAAAGGGAAGCACGGTGGCGAAGGCAAAGCGCAGCCCGGCATTCTGCCAGCTCATCGTTTCGGGCGAGAAGAAATCCATCGCGTCTCTCAACGCTGGACCGGCAAAATCGTTTCGTCTCTTGGATCTGCGCCCCTGCACATTGGCTGGTCTTCGAGTGAAAAAAATTTGTTGCTCACGAACCCATCGGTGGGGGCGTGACTCCGGTTTTTTCTTATTCTATCAACGCGTGGTGGACCCAGAATTCTCCGAAGACATCGCCGTGGTTGGCGCCATCAATGTCGTGCCCTCCATTCTCGATGTAGTTTGCCAATCGACCGGGATGGGCTTTGCCGCGATTGCGCGCGTGACCGAAGACCGATGGGTTGCATGCGGCGTCCGGGACGAGATCGCATTCGGGCTCGAGCCGGGCGGCGAGCTCGATGTGGGTTCCACTATCTGCAATGAAATCCGCGATCACAGGGAAGCCGTCATTATCGACGATGTCGACAATGATCCGCTTTATTGCCGCCATCACACCCCCAAGACTTATGGCCTGAAAAGCTACATCTCAGTGCCGATCATTCTTTCGGATGACAGCTTTTTCGGCACCTTATGCGCGATATCTCCGAAACCTGCGAAGGTAAGCGAACCGAAGATCGTCGGCATGTTCAATATCTTTGCCGGGCTGATCGCCCACCATATCGAAGCCGGACGATCGGTCGAGCAAAGCACTATCGCCTTGCTGAACGAACAGGAAACCTCGGCGCTGCGCGAACAGTTCATCGCGGTTCTGGGTCACGATCTGCGCAATCCACTGGCCGGTATCGAAAGCGGCATGCGTCTGCTCGGCAAGGAGCAATTAAGCGATAGAGGCCGATCCATCATCGGCCTGATCAATGGCAGCGTCGGGCGAATGGCGGGGCTGATCGATAATGTCATGGATTTTGCGCGAGGCAGGCTGGGTGGAGGCATCACACTCACCCGGACGCCGGCGAATATCGCCGATACGCTCAATCAGGTCATCTCCGAATTCGAAACCAGCCATCCCAACAGGATGATCCTCAAGGACATGCCGGCCGAGATCAATGTGTTTGGCGACCACGCCCGGCTCGGACAGGTTTTTTCCAACCTGATCGGCAACGCCCTGATGCATGGCGACCCCGCTCAGCCTATCAGAATCGCGCTTCGGAAAGATTCGGAAACCCTCGTGTTTCAGACCACCAACATGGGCGAAACCATCCCGCCCGTTGCGATGGGAAAGCTGTTCCAGCCATTTTCACGTGGCGATGTGAGGTCGAGCCTTCAGGGGCTTGGTTTGGGGTTATACATTTGCGCACAGGTCGCGACGGCGCATGGTGCAAGCCTGGATGTGACGTCGGACGATGGCGAAACGACGTTCACTTTCACCATGTCGCTTGCTGACGATCATCCCGCAAACACGGTTGCGTAGCCCTGTGTAATTGCGAATCGTGGAGTTCCCGCCCGGGTGTCGACGACGAGAGCCTTCACCCAACACACCGTCCTTGCAGAAATGCTGCACCGCAGCTAAACGCGCGCGCAACATAATTACCCTCACGCATCCAAGGAATTCCCCATGGCGGTTACCCGCACCTTTTCGATCATCAAGCCCGATGCCACGCGCCGGAACCTGACCGGCGCCGTCACCAAGATGCTGGAAGAAGCCGGACTGCGCGTCGTCGCTTCCAAGCGCATCCAGATGACCCGTGAGCAGGCCGAAGGCTTTTACGCGGTGCACAAGGAACGCCCGTTCTTTGGCGAGCTGGTCGATTTCATGATCAGCGGCCCGGTCGTGGTGCAAGTGCTCGAAGGCGAGAACGCCATGCAGCGCAACCGCGACATCATGGGCGCGACCAATCCGAAGGACGCCGCCCCCGGCACCATCCGCGCCGAACATGCCGAGAGCATCGAAGCCAATTCGGTCCATGGCAGCGACAGCGATGAGAACGCCGCCACCGAAATCGCCTACTTCTTCGACGAAGACGAAATCGTCGGCTGATCCGGCGCCGGGTTTCGGCACAGCCCCGCTGCACAAGATTAAACCTTGAAATTACAACATATGTCTATCTGCAATCGCCCTGCTATCTGCTAAGGTGATTGCAGATAGGAATTTGAATGTTCGGTTGGGGCGCAGAAAAGCCAAAGAAAACAGTGAAGCGCTATATTGAGGCGCTTAATAGTCGAAATCTGGCGGAGATCGGCAAGATCCTGCATAAGAGTGTCAGGTTTATCGACAGCAAAGGTTGCTGGATTCAGGGCCGCGCGGATGCGATGGTCGCGATGGATCGTTTCTTTGCGATGGAACCGAACTTTCGGGTCATACCCAAGCGCCTCGTTGCGCATAATGGCGAAGTGCTCATTACCGGACGATGCGAGGCGGAGGACGAGCGGCTGACGCACAACACTTTGTGGCGCACGCGGGCCGAAGATGGTTGCCTGTTGCTTTGGCAGAGTTACGGTACTTCCCAGGCACCAGCGCTCGCCCGTATCTTATCCCCTGATACGGCCCAAAGCTACGATGCGCCGAGCGGTCCTGGCGATGCCGAGCGCAGCCGAGCAGCCAACAGTTATTAAGCGCGCTTTGCTGCGGCCCGGCCTAAATCCTTCGCAAAGCTATCCAGCTGCGCAGCGTGGCCTACATGCGGTGAGTTTGCCGCAAGGCGCATCTCCCGGGTCATTGCCGTTTGTGCAGCCTCGCTATGGTCCATACCTAGTTGGCGATAGATATCTGTAATGGACGCGCTCCAATCGGCCGATAGTCGGTCGAAATCGGCAGTCGCCACTTTACCCGCAAATTTTCGAAGCGCGGCTTCGGTCCGGCTGTGACGCAGCGCGATCTTGCGCGTCCATTCCGCCTCGATCCAGCCCATATCGCAATCGTCCGACTGGATCGTCATCTGGTTCGCCACCAGCGAAGCGGAGCTGCGGATGACCGCTGCGTCGGCTCGCTCGGCCAGAACCACCCGCGCGCCGGGGAACTGCGCCAGCAGCGGGTCCAGCTGTTCGGAGAATTGCGGCACTTTCATCACGCGGGGCAGGTGCCCATTGCGGCGATGCGCCGCATCGGTGCGCAGGATCCGCGCAAATTCGCGCCACACGGGAGACGGATCGCGGCTTTCGCCCAGCGCCACGTAGGATGGGATGCGCCATTGCGCCTCGTAAGTGGAATGGTCCAGCGCGCTGGCCAGCCAGCCCAGCTCCTCATCATGCCGGGCTGCGCCAAACGGGTGGAGCGTATCGATCCAGGGGTCTATCCGCCGCGCCATGAACAGCGCGAAGCCGCTCAAGATCGGGCGCGTGTCGAAGCGCGAGGGGACGGGATGCCAGCTGTCGCAAAACCGCGTCGCGGCATGGGCGGGATCGGCAGCAAGCAGGCGGTGCAAGCGGGTCGTCCCCGCGCGCATCTGTCCGACCACCAATATTGGCGGGGCAAGCGGTGTCCGGAGAAGTTCGGGCCGGTCGCGCCACATCCGCCCAAGTGCCAGCCGCTGGCGGATCGCGCGCACCATCTGTCCATGCGCCATGGTCCGGCCCAGCGGATTTAGCTGTGCCTCATCGCGCAGGGCGGCGCTCAGCGCATCGAGCCGCTGACGGAAATCGAGCGCGTCCTCTTCGCTGCGCCCGCCCAGTTCGTCCTCCTCCGCAAAGCCGCGCGCCGCCTTGTCCCATAGCTCGCCGGGATCGAGCGTCGGTTCGCTCAGCCAACCGCGCCGCCAGCTATTGTCCAGTGCCGCGTTCAGCCGATCGACAAGCTGCGCTCTGGCGAGAGGGTGGGGGCGAGGCAGCGGCACCGGACTGCTAGAACTCTGCGCTCGCATCCAGCAAGCGGGTCAGCCGCTTGGGCGCGACTGCCTGCCAGCTGCGTTGCAGCCAATGTTCGACCTGGCGCCAATCGGTATCGGGGCGGTTGAGAATGATCCCGGCCCAGCCGCTCGCGCCGTAATAGGCTGGCTTGTAGAAGGCAGCCGGATCGCGTTCGATCAATGCGGCCAGTTCGTCCTGTCCGCTGGTTTTCACCAGCACCGCGATAGCGTCGCTGCCATGATGACGATCCGAGAAATAGGCGAAATATTTGCCCGACTTGCCGCCGCTGCGCCAGCCGGGGGAACCGTGGCTCTCGCGCTCCTCGGCTTCCGGCAAGGCCATCGCCAGATTGCGCACCTGGCCAAGCAGCCAGGCGGCATCGAAGGGCCTGCCGCAATATTCGTCCAGCACGCGCGGGTAGAGTTGGTGCTCGGCCAGCTTCACCCGCTCCGCCAAAATATCCGGCGTATCGCCGCGCGCGATGGCAACCTCTGCCTGCCCCAACACCTCGCCCGCATCGAGCTCGGGCGTGACGAGGTGAACGGATGCGCCCGAAACGTGGTCCCCCGCCTCAATAGCGCGTCTATGCGTTTCCAGTCCGCGATATTTAGGCAGCAACGAGGGGTGGATATTGAGCATTCGTCCCTCCCACCGCGCGACGAATTGCTCGCCAAGGATGCGCATATAGCCGGCCAGCGCGACATATTCCGCGCCCGTCTTGCGGATGGCGGCATCCATCGCGTCTTCATGCGCTGCGCGGTCCATCCCCTTATGCGGCAGCGCGAAGGTGGGGATACCCTCTGCTTCGGCCAGTTTGAGGCCCCCCGCTTCGGGGTCGTTGCTCGCCACCAGCACGATTTCGTAATGCGCATCGTCGCGGCGCGAGGCGTAGAGCAGCGCGGCCATGTTGGTCCCGCTGCCCGAAATCAGCACCGCGACGCGGGCCTTGGTCATGCGGCGCGCTCAGCCGACATGCACCGCTTCCCAAGCGCCGTTTTCATCGGCGCCGCGCACGGTGCAGCCCTTGTCGCCCGCCACGATCTTACCGATGCGCAGCACGGTTTCGCCTTCGGCTGCCAGCTCCGCCTCGAGCGCGCCCGCAATTTCGGGTGCGACCGCCAGCACCATGCCGATACCGCAATTGAATGTGCGCGCCATTTCACCGGGTTCGATCGCGCCTTCCTGTTTGAGGAAAGCCATCACGCCGGGAAGCTGCCATGCCGTAGCATCGACCACCGCATGGGCGCCTTCTGGCAGCACACGCGGGATATTTTCCAGCAATCCCCCGCCGGTGATATGGGCCAGCGCATCGATCCGCCCGCCGCGAATGGCGGGCAGCAGGTTCTTCACGTAGATCCGCGTCGGCTCGATCAGCGCGTCGGCCAGCGTGCGGGTCTCGTCGAACGGGGCAGGGGCATCCATCGCCCAGCCCTTATCCGCCGCCAGCCGCCGGACGAGCGAATAGCCGTTGGAATGGACGCCCGAACTGGCCAGACCCAGCAGGACGTGGCCCGCAGCGACCTTGTCGCCGGTCAATTGCTCGCCGCGCTCCACCGCGCCGACGCAAAATCCGGCGAGGTCGTAATCGCCATCGCCATACATGCCCGGCATTTCGGCGGTTTCTCCGCCAATCAACGCGCAGCCGGCCTCGCGGCAGCCTTCGGCAATGCCTGCAACCACCCGTTCGGCAATGCCGGTTTCCAGCTTGCCCGTGGCGAAATAGTCGAGGAAGAAAAGCGGTTCCGCGCCCTGGACGATCAAATCATTGACGCACATGGCGACCAGATCGATGCCCACGCTGTCATGCCGGTCATGTTCGATGGCGAGCTTCAGCTTGGTGCCGACGCCGTCATTCGCAGCCACCAGCAGCGGATCGGCGTAGCCTGCCGCCTTGGGGTCGAAAAAGCCGCCAAACCCGCCAATATCTGCGTCTGCGCCGGGGCGCGCGGTGGCTTTGACGAGCGGTCCGATAGCCTTGACCAGCGCGTTGCCGGCATCGATCGAGACGCCCGCTTCGGCGTATGTATAGGGGGAGTTCTTGCCTTCCATCCACGCCCCATAGGCAATAGAGCTTGGAATCGCACGGGGGTTTAGGCAAAAGGCACTCGATTTTCCCCATGACGTTGCCTCGCCCCCTCCTGTTTCGCGCCGCTATAGTCGCTTTCGCCCTGCTGGCGGCGCTTGGCCTGTGGTGGGCGGTGAACGCTCAGGTCGAGGGCGATCGCGGCATCGCAGCGGTGGTCGCCAGCAGCGATATCGAGATCGGCGGCATCGAAATCGACGTGACCGGAGACAGCGCGGAGGAAGCGCGCGAGAACGGCTGGCGCGAGGCGCAGCGCAAAGCTTGGGAGAAAGCGGGCGGCCCGGCCATTTCCGATGGGCAGCTTCAGGGGCTGGTTTCCGCCATCGTGATCGAGCAGGAGCGGATTTCCGCCAATGGCTATGTCGCGCGGCTGGGCGTGATCTTCAACCGGCAACGCGCGGGCGGTCTGCTCGGCCAGGGCGGAGCGCGGGCGCGCTCGGCCCCGATGCTGCTGTTGCCGGTCACGATTTCGGGCGGCACGGCCACCATGTACGAAACGCGCAACCCCTGGCAACAGGCGTGGGCCGAATATCAGGCCGGGGCGAGCCGTATCGCCTATGTCCGCCCATCGGGTGCGGGCGGCGATTCGCTGCTGCTGACCTATGGCCAGACTCAGCGGCGCAGCCGGTTGTGGTGGCGCACCATCCTCGACGAATTCGAAGCGGCCGATGTGCTGATCCCGATTGCCAATTTGCGCTATCAATATCCCGGCGGGCCGGTGGAAGGCGAATTCACCGCACGATATGGGCCGGATAATCGTTTCCTCGGCAGCTTCGCCTTGCGCGCGGATAATCCGCAAGCGGTTCCTGCGATGCTGAACGATGCGGTGGGCCGGTTCGACGATATTTTCGCGCAGGCGCTGGCCGATGGCAAGCTGCGTCCCGATCCCACGTTGAACCTCGGCCCGGCAGAGATCGACCCCGCCGTGCGCCGCCTGATCGAAATGGGCCGGCAGGCAGATGCGAATGAGCGGGCGCGTGCGGCGGCCGCCCGGGCAGCTGCGGAAAGCGCCAGCGATCCGCAGCCACAGGCCACCTCCACCCCCGTTCCGCAAACGGCCACCGTTGCCAGCTATGTCGTGCAATTCGCAACACCGGACACGCGCGCATTCGATGCCGCCTTGTCCGCAGTGCGCGCAGCGCCGGGTGTGCGCGGTGCGGGCATCAGCTCCACCGCAATCGGCGGCACATCGGTGATGAGCGTGAGTTTCGCCGGTTCGCTGGACGAGCTGGCGGCAGCGTTGCGCGGGCGCGGATTTACCGTGCAGCAGGGCAGCAACGCGCTCGCCATCAGCCGCTGAGGCACGCTCGTGATGGAGCCAGCGCTTCCCTCGCAAATCGCGCTTCCGCTGGATTCGCCGGGCAATGGAGAGGCTGCCAGCATTGTAGTGGGCAACGCCAACGCCCATGTCGCGGAGGCCCTGGCCGATCCCTCCGGCTGGCCATTCCACACCGCCATACTGACCGGCCCGCCAGCTTCGGGCAAATCGCTGCTGGGCCAGTGGTTCGCGGCGCAGCAGACCGACAGCCTTCCGCGCGCAGTGATCGATGGGGCCGATTCCATCGACGAAACCGCTTTGTTCCACCGCTGGAACCGGGCGCAGGAGGATACCATGCCACTGCTCTTGATCGCCGACAAATCGCCTTGGACCATCGCCCTGCCGGATTTGAAATCCCGGCTCGGTGCGGCGCTTCAACTGGAAATCGGCGTGCCCGATGACGAGATGATCGCCGATCTGCTCGAAAGCCACGCCAAGCGGCGCGGGTTGGCTTTGGGCGAGGGGGCGCGCGCCTATCTGGTTCCTCGGATGGAGCGCAGCTTTACCGGAATCGAGCGGATCGTGGCGACTATCGACCGGCTCAGCCTTGAACGAAAGGTCGCGCCCACCATGTCGGTCTGGCGCGATGCGCTCGAAGCGGTTCAGGGGCCGGAGCAATCGCGCCTGTTCTAGGGTAAAACCGCCCGCTTGCGTTGAAACGGTTTTAATGGGAGACTGACCTCGCGATGTTCGATGGAATGTTCTCCTTTCTGGACTCGGTCCGCGCGCGCGATCCCGCGCCGCGCTCTCGCTGGGAAATCCTGCTTTACCCGGGTGTCTGGGCGGTGCTGTATCACCGTCTGGCCCATTGGCTGTTCGGGGCGGAGCTTTATTTCCTTGCCCGGCTGGTCAACCACTGGTCGCGCATGGTGACGGCCATCGATATTCACCCAGGCGCGAAGATCGGACGTAACTTCTTCATCGATCACGGCTTTACCGTCATTGGCGAGACGGCAGAGATCGGTAACGACGTGACCATCTACCAAAACGTGACGCTGGGCGGGACCAACCCGGCCAATGGCGTGGGCGGCAAACGGCACCCGACCATTTGCGACAATGTGATCATCGGGTCCGGCGCGCAGGTCATCGGGCCGGTGACGGTGGGCGAACGCGCGCGGATCGGTGCCAATGCCGTGGTGACCGACGATGTGCCCGAAGGCGCGACGATGATCGGGATGAAGGCTCGCTCCACCTTGATGCCGGTGGAAGAATGGGTCCGCGAATTTATGCCCTATGGCACGCCCTGCCAGGATCGCGATTGCGAACCTTGCCCGACCGACGATCAGCGGATCGAGCAGCTGGAGCGCGAACTGGCCAAGATGAGGGCTCAGCTGGACGCCATGCAGCCCGCCACCGAAAGCGCGCCGCAGCGCCGCACAGGGTCCAAGGATTAATGGCGGCAGGCGGTTTTGCCGGAGCGTCCGGCCCGGGCGGTTCGGTCGTTCAATTTCCCGGCCGGAAGCCACTGCAAGTCGGCTTTGCGCGGGAGGAATTGCAGCGCATCCTCGATCTGTATGGCCGGATGGTCGCAGCGGGCGAATGGCGCGATTACGCGATGGATTTTACCAAGGATGCCGCGATGTTCGATGCCTTCCGCCGTGCTGCGGAACGTCCGCAGGTCCGGGTGGAGAAACGCCCGGCGTTGCGCAGCAAGCAAGGTATGTGGACGTTGTTCGGTGAACATGGCCAGGTGCTCAAACGCGGAGCGGAACTGGCCGGCGTGCTGGCACCGCTGGAACGGCGACTGCTGAAATCGGTGCAGGCCTAGCCCGCAGCCTGCCATGTCTCATTGCCGGCACGTTCCTGCGAGAGCAGCATGGCGGCCAGATAATCGGGCACGGCACGGCTGAAATAATACCCCTGGCCCAGCGTACAACCAGCCTCGCGCACCGCACCGACCTGCTCGACCGTTTCCAGCCCTTCGGCCACGATTTCCATCTCCAGCGTCGAACCCATTTCGGCAACGGCGCGGATGATCGCGTCGCTCTTGCGGCCGACATTCGGGCCGGAAACGAAGCTGCGATCCACCTTGATTTTCTTGAACGGGAACTTGTGGATGTGGCTGAGCGAGGAATAGCCGGTACCGAAATCGTCGAGCGCGAAGCGCACGCCCTGCGAGGATAGCTCCTCGATAAAGGCAGCGGTCGAATCATTGTCGTCCAGGAACAGGCTCTCGGTCACTTCCAGTTCCAGCCGCGCCGGATCCAGCCGCGCTTCTCGCAGCGCGTTCATGATGCCGAGCGCTGCGCCGGGGGCACGGATCTGCAACGGAGACAGGTTCACGGCCAAAGTGACATCGTCGGGCCATTGCGCCGCAGCCTTGGCCGCCTGCGCAGTGATCCAGTTGCCAAGCGTGACAATCACACCGGTTTCTTCCGCGACCGGGATGAATTCATCGGGGCGCAGCTCACCCTTTTCCGGGTGGAACCAGCGGACCAGGGCTTCGAAAGTGCGGATCTTGCCGGTCGCCAGATCGACGATCGGCTGGAAGAATATGGACAGTTCGTCACGCTGCAACGCGGTGCGCAGTTCCGCCTCGATCTCGCGGCGGCGCACCAGATCGCGGCTCATGCTCTTGTGGAAGAAGCAAGTCTGCGAACGGCCATTCACCTTGGCATGGTACAGCGCAAGATCGGCGCTTTGCAGCAAAGTATCGGCATCGCTGCCATCTTCGGGAAGGATAGCGACACCCATCGAGGCATCAATGTCGAGCCACTCGCCATTCACTCGCAATGGACGGCTGACGTGATCGCGCAAATTTGTGGCGATCTGCTCGCATTCGCTGCGGTTGTCGGTTTGGAAAAACACCACGAATTCGTCCCCGCCGAAACGGGCGACGGTGGCATCTGCGGGCGCCATTTCTTTCATCCGCCGCGCTACTTCGGCCAGCACCTGATCGCCGACCTGATGGCCAAGCAGATCGTTCACTTCCTTGAACCGGTCGAGGTCGAGCCACAGCATGGCCAGACGTGCGCCGGTCGGCAGGTGCATCAATGCCTCTACCAGATCGTGGTTGAACCCGGCTCGGTTGGCGAGCCCGGTCACCACATCTGTACGCGCCAGCTTGCGCATCTTTTCCGCCAGCTTGGCGCTGGTTTCGGCAGCCGCGATGGCCTCGCGCAGTTGTTCGAACAGCTTGCCAGTGATCGATGCCATGGCAGGCAGCAGCAGGAACAGGTTGATCGCCAGCGCCACCATCACGAAACTGCCGACCCAAAGAGCCGCAACCAGCATTGGGGTGATCGAAAGGGTCAGCTGGCCGATGGCGATGAACGGGCGGCCGGCATTACGGGCGCAAATGCCCACGCCATAGCCCATCGCATTGGCCATCATCAGGACTTCGGCGGCCGTTCCGATTTCCAACCCGATCGACGCGCCAGCGAGTATTCCCAATGTTGCCGCATAGCTGAACGCGCCAAGCTCGTAGAAGACTTCCAGCCTTTGCGTGCTGGTGTCGGAATCGTCCGGAGACAGGCCGAAGGCGATGGCCACCCGGGCAATCGCTATCATCATCAGGATAACGCAGCCGACATTGAAAAAGGGGTTCTCGGCGACATAGGCGGCGATCATGCTGGCGATAACGCCGTTGATCGCCCCGACGGCAAGCGAGCTTGGCTGAGTGTACAGATTGGCCACCAATTGCCGCCGCACCCGCTCTGTGAGCGGATCCTTTGTGGCCATGCGCGTCATCTTGATGCGCAGCAAACGGGGTAGCTTCGACAATCCCATGAACCCGCCTCTACGCGGCAGGTCTGTAACAATGGTTAACGCGCCGCTTACCAAGCCGGGTATATCTCCCGATTGGTCATGTAAGGGTTCGCGGAATTTGCCTGTCAGGAGGCTTTGCCGCCAGATACCGCCGTAGCCAGGCTGTTGGCGAGCCGCTTGTCGAGCGTGCTGCAGATGCCGAGCCACCAGTCGTAGGATTCGCGCTCACCCGCGAAGAACGCCGTCTCTGCCTGTACCCGCGCCATTCTGGCGGCGCTCAACCCGTGCTCGGCAAAATGACGCAATGCGGCATATAACAGCCGGTCGTCGGTCAGCCGTGCGCCGCCATCATTATCGTTCGCTGCCACGCCGTGTCCGCGGCGCAACAAGGCGCGGGCGAGCGGAGAACGGGCAGGCGTACGTGCAGCGGCGAAGTGGACCGTCATGGCGGCATGTCCTTGCAATGGGGCTGTATTCAGGTTGAGGAGCCGCTCTAGCGGTCAAGCCTCTAATGCTTGGTGTGCCCTCAAGGTTTGCGCGGCGTTAACGCTGATCTGTGGACAAATCCGCTGGACCGCGCGAGGGGTCCCGCAGCCAGCGTCCGCTGGCCGCATATTCATCCTTTACGCCGCCGGAATTGGGCAGGTTCTGCGCGGTGAACTGCGCATCGCCGCCGCTTTGGCGGATTTGCGCGCTATAGGCCGGGGCGGGTGCGCGGCTGGGGGCTGCGGCGGGCCGCGTGGGCGCTGTCGTGGATTGAGCGGTGGCAGCAGTCGCGGCAGGCGAGGTGCGATATTCCTGCTCGTAAGCGCGGGCCAGCGCTACGGGATCGTATGCGGTGGGCGATACCTCGCCGGCGCTGCTGCGCGGCTTGGGCGATGCCATCGGTTCGCGCCCGCTATAGCTTGCCTGGAACGCGCCGGGCGTGCCCGCCGCACCGCGCCAGCGATAGAAACGGTGCGCCCCGATCGTGCCGACAGGATGCAGGCTGGGAGCCCAATAGGGATAGATCGCGGTAGTGTGATAGTGCGTGGCGAGGCCGACGCCGCCGAATACTTCGCCGCTCAGCGCGCGGAACGCCACGCCTTGCGCGCGCCGCCAGCTCGAGCCGCCGGGGCGGCGGGCCAACGAGCCGTCGCAGGTAAAGCTGAACTGGCAGCCGGTGCGCCGTTCCGATCCCTGGAATACTACGCCGCATATACTGTTGGGATAGCTGGGATGCGCCACGCGGTTGAGCACCACCTGCGCGACTGCGCGCTGTCCGGCGATACTCTCGCTGGCCGCTTCATAGTGGACTGCCATTGTCATGCATTGCAGCGCGCGTGCCCGATCCACCCCGCCGCCGCCCGGGCGAAAGGGGCGCGCGGCAGGTCCGGCGGCGACCAGCTCGGTGGGGGGCTCGGCGCGGATTTCGGCCTCACCCAGCTCCGCGATGTCGGATGTACCCGAGGCAAAATCGTAAGTCGGCCCTGCTTCCTCGGCGATCCAGTAGAAGGCCGATCCGGGAAAGCTTTGTCCGGGTTGTTCGAAGGGCATGGGCGCGGCGAGCGCGGCTGGCTGTCCCAATTGTTTTACGGGATCGAAACCCGACCAATCACCCGGTGCGGCCATCGCCGGTACCGCTATTGCCGCTGCCAGCGCGGCCAGCCGCCTTCCGCGATGCTTCACCTGCCGCCGCGCGCCGATGCCGCGCGGACTGCGGCCCAGCTTCGCCTGGAAGTCTGCCGGGCGGGCTTCGGCTGCATCGAGGGGAAGGGCGGGGGTCAAACAGTTTCCAGTGCGGGGGTGGGAAGGACGCCTGCGGCAATTATCATTTCCGCGCAGCACCGGGGGCGAGAATTCGTCCGCGTCTCATGGCGGGACAGCTGGGAATGTGAAGTTAAGCGCCGGGGTTAAGCAGACCTTACCGCCCGCATACGTACTTGCCCGCCAGTCACGGCGCAGCTAATGGCGGCGGCGACGTCATGGGTTGCGCATCACAGGATGCGCCGAAGAGGGAAGCGGGTGAAAACCCCGCGCTGCCCCCGCAACTGTGACCGGGTAATCGCGCTGCCAATATGTCACTGGGAAACCGGGAAGGCGGCAGTGCGGTGATGATCCGGGAGCCAGGAGACCTGCCCATAGCGCGTCGCTTGAGCTGGCGGGCGGGGTGTACCGGCGGCGGGTGAGGTCGGGCGAATTCTTGCCCGCGCTTCGTCATGAGCGGCTTTCGCTTGTGATGGAGAAATTATGCGTAAATATCTGTTTTTGTTATCATGCTGCTTGCCCGCGACCCCCGCTTTGGCACAGGCCTCCGGCGAGACTTCATCGGCGACCGACGATTACATCGTCTTCGCCGACACGCTCCGCCCAGCGGAGACATCCTTCACGATCACGGTCACCGGCAACCGCTCCGAAGTGGAAGATACCGGCCAGGCCGTCACCGTGATCGGCGAGGACGAGATCGAGGAAGTGCAGGGCGCGGACCTCACCCGCATCCTGCGCCGGTCCCCCGGCGTGACGCTGACTCGCAATGGCGGTGTCGGCGCGTTCTCGACCACCCGCGTGCGCGGTGCACCGGGCGAGCAATTGCTGGTGCTGATCGACGGGGTGGAAGTCTCCGACCCCGCATCGCCCGGCGGCGGGTTCGATTTCGGCAATCTGCTCGCCGGCAACATCGCCAAGCTGGATCTGCTGCGCGGATCGAACTCCACCATCTGGGGCAGCGACGCGATCGGCGGCGTGCTGGCTGTGACCACCGATACGCAGGAAGGCGCGGAAGGCAGCGTCGAATATGGCGCGCGCGACACGCTGCTGGCAACGGCCGCCGCCGGAACCGGCATCGGGGATCAGGTAGGTTTTGTGGGTCTGTCCGGCAGCTATTTCACCACCGATGGCTTTTCCGCCGCAGCCTCCGGCACCGAACCGGACGGCTTCGAGCAATGGGCGGTCAACGGGCAGGCGCGCGCCTATCTGTCCTATGAATTGGAGCTGTTCGCCCGCGCCCGCTATGCCGAGGGCGATCTGGAAGTCGATGGCTTCCCCGCCCCGGCCTTCGCGCTGGCCGATACGGACGAGTTCCAGGAAACCCGCCAATATTCCGCCAGCGCCGGGGCGCTCTATCAAAGCGAGGCGTTGCTGCTGCGCGGCACGTACAGCTTTGCCGATACGGAGCGGGCCAATTTCAACCCGGCCTTCGGAAGCGCGCCCGGCTTCACCGCCGACGGCCATTCGGACCGGCTGGAATTTCGCGGCGAGTGGCGCGCTATCGGACCAGTGCTGGTCAATTTCGGCGCGGAGCAAGAATGGACCGCCTTCGAAACCAATTTCGATGCGTGCCAGACGACCGACAACACCGCCGCCTATGCCCAGCTGGGCATCGAGTTCGGCGCTCTTTCAGCCCATGCCGGCGCGCGCCACGATGACGATGCGCGCTTCGGCGGAGCAACCAGCTTGGGGGCCGATGTCACCTATCGGATTGCCGACGACTGGCGCGTAAGCGGCAGTATCGGCGAAGGCTTCAAGGCACCTACCTTGTTTCAGGAGCTTTCCGATTTCGGCAATACAGCGCTGCTGCCCGAGCAATCGACCAGCTTCGATCTGGGTGTGCGTTTTGGCAATCGGGCAGCACCCGGGCGGGGCTATGCCAGCGCAACCCTGTTCCGGCGCGATAGCGAGAACCTGATTGATTTCGTCTCCTGCTTCGGCAGCACCGACCCGATCTGCACCGGCCGCCCTTTCGGCACTTACGACAATGTCGGCCGCGCACGGGCGCAAGGGGTCGAACTGGAGGCGGGCTACCGCGCGGGCGCAGGGGTAACGACCCGCTTCGCCTATGCCTTTGTCGATACGGAAAACCGCACTTCGGGTGATGCGAACAATGGCAATCGCCTCGCGCGCCAACCGCGCCATGCCGGGACGTTTTCGGCCGATTGGGACACCGCGCCGAACACGGACGGGGGGCTGACTCTCGGCGCGGATATGCGCTACGTTTCGACCGCCTTCGACAATGCAGCGAACAGCACGGCGCTGGATGGCTATCTGCTGCTGGACCTGCGAGCGAACCTTGAACTGACGCAGCTTGGTGCGGGCACGCTCGACCTGTTTGGACGGGCCGAAAACATAAGCGATGTCGATTACCAGACCGCCGCCGGTTTCGCGTCTCCGGGTCGCGGGGTGTTTGTCGGCTTGCGGGCTGAAATGTGATCCGCGCGCTGCTCGTCTGCGCCACTTTCGCGCTCGCGGCTTGCGGGCCGGATGTGGTGCATGACGGCGGCCGCGCAGCTAACAGACACCCGACCATCGCCAGCCTCAACCCGTGCGGCGATGCGATCCTCGCCGAAATCGCACCGCCGGACCAACTGCTCGCGCTCAGCCATTACAGCCGCAATCCGGCGGCTAGCTCGATGGATACGGCCCGCGCGCTTGATTTCGGCGTGACCGGCGGGACGGTGGAAGAAGTGCTGGCGCTCGATCCCGATATCGTCGTGGCGAGCAGCTTCATGGCCCCTGCCACGCGCAACGCGCTCGGCGATCTGGGCATTGCAGTCGAGACGATCGGCATCGCATCCTCGTCAGCCGACAGCATCGCACAAATTCGCCAATTGGCGAAAGCGGCCGGACGCGAGCAAGAGGGCGAAGCGCTCGTGTCCCGCATCGAGCGCGCTCTGTCAGAAAGCGCCGCGCCCACCGGTGCTGCGCGAATGTCTGCCGTTCTGTGGCAACCGGGCGGTATCGTGCCGGGGGAGGGCGCCTTGGTCACGGCGCTGATGGAGCATACCGGCCTTGCCAGCCACAGCGCGGCGCGCGGTTTACGGCAAGCGGATTACCTTTCATTGGAGCGCCTGCTGGCCGATCCACCCGACCTGCTGCTGGTTGCCGGTAACGAGCGGGGGCAGCAGCATCCGGCGCTGGGTGCGGTCCCCGATATGCAGACCGAGGCATTCGACCCTGCGTTGCTGTGGTGTGGCGGGCCGAGCATTGTGGGTGCGGCGGAGCGATTGGCAGAGGTGCGGGCCCAATGACCCGCACGAACCTCGCACTCCTCGCGCTCATCGCCGTGGCATTTGCGCTAAGTCTTTTAGCAGGCCGCGTTTGGCTGGACCCCGCCAGCACCCCGAATGCCGCGATCATACTGGCGGAATTGCGCCTGCCTCGCAGCTTGCTCGCCGTTACGATCGGCGCAGGTCTGGGCGCCGCTGGAGCAGCAATGCAGGGCTATCTGCGCAATCCTCTCGCCGATCCGGGTCTGTTCGGAATCGCACCAGGCGCGGCGCTAGGGGCGGTGGCGAGCTTCTGGTTCGGGTACAATGCGAGCGTTTGGCTGCTTCCCATCTTCGCGCTGGTGGGCGCGGGCGGGGCGATGGCGCTGCTGGCGCTGATTGCCGGGCGGACCGGCGGAATCGCACTGTTTACGCTGGCGGGCATGATGATCGCCAGCCTTGCGGGTGCGCTGACGAGCTTGGCAATCAGCCTGGCGCCCAATGCCTTTGCCATGAGCGAGATCGTCAGCTGGTTGATGGGCGCGCTAACCGACCGCAGCTGGCGCGAGGTGTGGATTGCGGCCCCGCTCACGCTGGCCGGGATCGTGTGCCTGCTGGGCACGGCGCGTGCGCTGGACGCGCTGACGTTGGGAGAGGCCGCGGCCCGCTCGCTCGGCATCGATACCGCGCGGCTGCAAGTGCTGCTGATCGCAGGCGTGGGCCTGACCGTGGGAAGCGGCGTCGCCGTGGCGGGCATTATCGGCTTCGTCGGTCTCATCGTCCCGCATCTGGTGCGGCCTTTCACCGATCGCCGCCCCGGCGCGCTGATCGTGCCGAGCGCGCTGGCCGGGGCGCTGTTGGTGCTGGTTGCCGATAGCACCGTGCGCGTTTTGCCGCTGGTAACGGAGCTGCGGCTCGGCATCGCGCTCAGCCTGATCGGTGCGCCGTTCTTTCTCGGTTTGCTGCTGAGGATGCGGCGCGGCTATGGCGGGGGGCTGGTGTGAGCCTTTCGGTTTCCGAACTGAGCATCGACAAGCGTCTGAGCGACGTGTCGGCATCTTTGCAGCCCGGTCAGGTCACCGCGATCTGCGGACCCAATGGCGCGGGCAAATCGACTTTGCTGGAAAGCTTGGCTGGCTTGCTGCAGCCCGATACGGGACAGGTCACGCTTGACGAAACGCCGCTCGCATTGCTCCCGCATCGCACGCGGGCGCGGCGGATCGGATATCTCCCGCAAGACGGGCAGGTTGCGTGGGACATGGCAGTGCGCAACCTGGTCGCTTTGGGCCGTTTGCCACATGGCGACCGCGCTGCCGAACCGGTAGCGCGCGCGATGGCAGCGCTTGGTCTCGATGATCTGGCGGACCGTCCGGTATCGCAGCTATCCGGCGGAGAGCGAGCGCGGACACTGCTCGCGCGCGTGTTTGCGGGCGAGCCGGACTGGATTCTCGCCGACGAGCCACTCGCGGCGCTCGATCTGGCGCATCAGCTTGCGTTGCTAACCCATTTGCGACGCGCCGCGGATGATGGCGCCGGGGTTGTTCTGGTGGTCCACGATCTCGCGTTGGCGATGAACCATGCCGACACTGTGATCGTCCTCGATCGAGGCACACTTGTCGCCCAAGGCAAACCTCAAGATGCGCTGTCTGCAGACCAAATTGCACAGGTTTGGGGTGTGCGAGCCAAGTGGCTGGGCGAATGCGGCGCGCGGGCACTCGCCACGCTTTAGGGCGTAATATTCTCATGGAGCGCAGCGATCTCGAGGCCGACTGGTTCACCCTGACCCGCGAAACCATGCCCGCATTGGCGGCAGAGCGCCGCTGGCCGGTTCGTTTCGACCATTGTTTCCAGCGCATCCTGCTCGATAATGTGGTTGGCGGGCATTGGCGCGATGCCATTGCCCCGCCTGCATATCGCAATGCATCCACCGAATTGCTGGCCCGGGCCATCGCGCTGGGCGAAGCGGCGATCGAAGGGCGAGAAGACCTCGCCGAACTCAATCGCCGCTCGCTCAAATGGCGCGGCAAGCTGCGCTGATTATTCCCCGACGCTGGCAGGCGGCAGCGCACCGTCGGACGTATCCTCGGCCTCGCCATCGCCGCCCGGCACCAGTCCGCGCGCTTCCAGCATCGGCTGAACATTCGGCTGGCGACCAGCGAAGTTTTCGAACATCCGAAAGTAATCCATCGTCCCGCCCCGGCTGAGCACGGTGGCGCGGTAGTGATCGCCATTGGCGCGCGTCAATCCGCCATTGTCGCGGAACCACTGGCGGCTGTCGCGGTCGAGCATCTCGGTCCACAGATAGGAATAATAGCCGCTCGAATATCCAGCAGGAGAGCTGAATATGTGGTTGAAATAGCTGGAGCGATAGCGCGGCGGAACCAGATCGACCTCAAGCCCCAGCGATTCCAGCGCATCGCGCTCGAATGCGTCCACCTCGGCCACCGTATCGATCGCCGCGGCTTCGCTGGGTGACAGCGCGTGCCACTTCATATCGAGCAGCGCAGCCTCGACCACTTCGCCGAAATCATAGCCCTGGTTGAACTTCGCCGCGCGCTCGATCTTCCCGATAAGCTCTGCCGGGATAGTTTCGCCGGTTTCGTAATGGACGGCGTAATTGGCGAGGATCGTGGGATCGGTCGCCCACATCTCGTTGACCTGGCTGGGATATTCCACAAAATCGCGCGCGGTCGCCGTGCCGGACAGGCTGGCATAGCGTTGGTCGGCGAAGAAGCCATGCAGCGCGTGGCCGAATTCATGGAACAGCGTATTCACATTGTCGAAGCTGACCAGCTGGACTTCGCCCGCCGGGGCTTTCGGGATGTTGAGCACGTTGTAGATCACCGGCTTGGTGCCATACAGATCGCTCTGATTGACGAAATTGCTCATCCAAGCGCCACCACGCTTCGATGGGCGCTGGAACGGATCGAAATAGAAGATGCCCAGCACGCTGCCATCGCGGTCGTTCACCGTGTAGGTGGTCACGTCGGGATGATAGACCGGCAGGTCGCTGCGTTTTTCGAACGTCAGGCCGTACAGCTTGTTGGCAGCGAAAAACACACCGTCTTCCAGTACCTTGTCGAGCTGGAAGTAATTCATCACTTCGCCTTCGTCGAGGTCGTAGCGCGCCTTGCGCACCTGCTCGGCATAGCGATACCAATCCCACGGCTCGACTTCGAAATCGCCGCCATCGGCCTCGATCTGCGCGTTCAGCAAGCCAGCCTCGCGCCGCTGCGTGGCGGCGAGGGCGGGGACCATCTGCTCCATGAAATCGAGCGCGGTTTTGGGCGTTTTCGCCATGCGGTCATACATGGTGTAGCTCGCCCAGTCGGGTTCGCCGAACAGAGCTGCCTTCTGCGCGCGCAATGTGGCAATCTTTGCCAGCAGCAGGCGCGTATCGTTCTCATCGCCGCGCACCGAGCGGTTGAGGCTGAGTTCGAACAGCTTTTCGCGCGTGTCGCGATTGTCCAGCGATGGCAGCAGCGGATGCTGCGTGGTGTTCTGCAGCGCGATGGCATATTTGCCCGGCATACCCTTTTCCGCAGCCAGATCGGCGGCGGACTGGATATCGGCATCGGACAGGCCGGCGAGCTCGTCCGCATCGTCCACGATTAGCGCATTGTCCACCGTCGCTTCGCGCACGCGCTGCGAGAACTCGGTGGTCAGCTCGGACAGCTGCGTGTTGATCGCGACCACCTGTTCCTTTTGCGAAGGCGACAGTTCGGCCCCGGCATGGACCATCTGCTTGTAGGTTTCCTCCAGCAGCGTGGCGTCCTCGACCGTCATGCTCATGCTCGCGCGGTTGTCGTAAACCGCTTTCACTCGTGCGAAGAGTTCCGGGTTGAGCGTGATCGCGTCGCTGTGGCCGGACAATTTAGGCCCGTATTCGGCCTGCAATCCATCCAGCGTGTCGTTGGTGTTCGAACCCGTCAGCGCGAAGAAAATCGTCGCGACACGGCCCAGCATCTGGCCGGATTTCTCCAGTTCGACGATCGTATTGCTGAAAGTTGCGGGGGCGGGGTTGTCCACGATCGCAGCGATTTCCGCCTTGTGGATCGCCATTGCCTGGTCGAAGGCGGGGCCATAATCGCTATCCGAAACCGCCGTGAAATCGGGCGCGTGCAGCGGCAGATCGCTTCGCGCCGCAAAATAGCCGGTGGCGGCTGGAACGTTCGAATAATCGGGATCGCCCGCCGCCATCAGCGGGTCTGCGGAAACCGTGTCGGCATTTGTCGCCATGTCATTATCCATTGTTGCGCAACCGCCCAAAGTAGCGGCGGCGAGCGCCAGCGGCGCGGATGCGGTGAGAAACTTGCTGTTCATTGTGACCCTCTTGCGTAAATCTGTCTTGCTGCGGCAGGCGGTACAATGTCCGCGATGAACCACAAATGGCTTTTTGCGTCGACGCGGGGAGATGCCCCGAATGGCACTGCGTCAGGCGGCCATTGCGCGGGGGTCTTCATATTCGGCATCGAGGAAAATCTGCGTGCGCCGCTCGCTGCGATAGACCAAGCCCTTCGCCACGGCTCCCCCGGCATTGTGATAAGCCAGTTCATCCGCGATAGCCTGATAATCCTTGCCTGTGATGGCAGCGTTTAGATTGGGGCTGCGATGTTCCGAAACATTGCCTTCGCCGACATTGAATACGAGATCGACCAGCGCATCGAATTCGTGCTGCAACAAGGGCAGATCGCCCACCAGCCGCCTCACTCCGGCCTCCGCAATCGCAATGTCCTGGTCGAGGAACCGCATGATCCGGTCATAGTCGACGCGTTGCCCGACCTTGAGCCCATCAGCTGGGGTGATGAGATGGCCGACCCCTACCGTGGGATAGCCTGCCACATCGCGGTAAACTACCTCCCGTACGCCTTCTTCTTCGACGAGCGCTTGCTTGAACGAGCTGCTTACATTCAGCAGCGTTGCCGGCTGCCGAACTTCATGCGGGTTGATCTGCGATACGTTCCAGCCCGGCTGGAACAGATTGGAGGGATCGATAGCGGCGGTCGACAAGGTCATTGCGCCTACCGACAGCGCCAGGGCCGTCTTGCGCTTGAGTTGTCGTTTCTCCCGAAAAGCGCGCGTCGCGCGGCGCTCTCTCATCCGGCGCAATAAAGCGCGGATTCGGTCCGGTCTGCGAGTGTGAGGTTGACCGCTCGGCGAGCGTTTCTGCGAATTGACTGTGTCCGATGGGACGATGGCTTATTCCCCTGTGGTGTTCGTGTGATCTCCTACGCCGTGAGGCAATAATGCCTTGTTTGCGCTTACCTATATAACGGTTGAGCGGCTGCCAGTGTCCACACTTCGTCCTGCGAGGGGCACGGCTGGGAGGGGCGGGAAGGAATCGAGGGCAAATTTGCCAAAAAAAGCCCGGCGTGCGGGTGGAAAGTTGCCTTTCGCGCCGCACTCCGGGCCAGTTTCGGGTCGCATGAAAACCGGGACATCCGGTCTTCGAGAGTTGTTCTAGGCGATTCGCCGCAAGCCCGATGTGACAATGGTCACACGAGATTTAACACTGGCCCGCAGTTATGAAAACAAGGGGTTGCAAGGCGGCGTCGGGAAAGGCAGTCGGGAGGCCCCGTTCCAGTTTGGGTCCGACTTTGTCCTTTCTCTCAATAGCGGCGCTGCCACTCGCCATAGCCCCGGCTGCCGAGCCTGCTACTCCGGTGACATCGGTTACTGCCGAAACGGGATTGGTGCAGGAGGCGCAGGTTAGTCCGGCGCAGCTGTTCGAGATTGCGAGTGCCGCGATAGAGAAAGGCAACCTCGATTTTGCCGAGCGGGCGCTGCGCGCTCTGGCCAAGAACCCGGACGTCGAAATTCGCACCGAAGCACGGTTCCGGCTGGCCATGCTGCTGGCCGATAGCCGGGATGATGCTGCGGGAGCTGCAATCTTGTTGCGCCAAATCCTTGACGAGAAGCCCGAGGCCCAGCGCGTGCGGCTTGAGCTTGCTCGGATGCAGGCGCAGATGGGCAATATGCGCGCGGCTCGCCGGGAATTGCGCGCGGCGAGTGCAGGAGGCCTCCCCCCCGAAGTGGAGCAGCTCGTTCGGTTCTACGCGGCCGCGCTGAATGCGAGGCGCCCGGTCGGAGCCTCGCTGCGTGTGGCGATCGCGCCGGACAGCAACATCAACCGCGCGACGACTTCGGATTCGCTGGAAACCATAATCGGCGATTTCGATCTGGACGAGGATGCCAACGCCCAGTCCGGCATCGGATTGTCGGTACAGGGGCAGGCCTTTGCCCGGCAGAAGATCGACAGCCGCGCCACCTTGGTCGCCCGCGCCAACATCTCTTCGCGGCTGTATGAAAAGGGGCGGTTCAACGATGTCATCGCTTCCTTCCTGGCCGGCCCGCAATATTCGTCCGGCCGCGATACGATCAGCTTTGCCGGATCGGTCAGCCACCGCTGGTTCGGCGGCGATCCTTACAGCTTTGGATTTGGGGTGAGCGGCAATTGGCGGCATCCGATGGGAGAGCGGACCCAACTGAGTGTCGATGGCGCGCTGATCTACACGGATGATAGGCAAAACGACCTGCGCGATGCCGAACGGCTGAGCCTGGCGGCGCAACTGGACCGCGCTTTTACGCAAAAGGCGGGTGGTGGTTTGAGAGTATCGACCTATCGCGAATTTGCCCGCGATCCGGGTAACTCAGAGGTCGGGGCCGGTGTCAGCGCATTCGCCTACCGCGAAATTGGCAGCACGACCGCAGTGGCCCGCGCGGGATACAACCGGCTCGAAGCCGATGAACGTTTGTTCCTGTTCCCCGAACGCCGCGTCGACGACCGCTTCAACGCCAGTATCAACGTGACTTTGCGGGCCTTGCGCGTAGGCCGGTTCGCGCCTGTGGTGGGCATCAGATACGAGCTTGCGAAGTCTACGATAGAAATCTACGATTACCAACGCGTTGCGGCCGAATTTGGGATTACCGCAGCGTTTTGAAGGGTAATAAACGGGGGTCGCTTCTCATGAAATCGAACAAGGCTCGTCTCGCGACGGCATCGCTGGTGGCGCTTGGTTTTACGTTGGCTGCTTGTGGCGGCGGTGGCGGGATGACAGTTTCGCCGCCACCGGTTGGCGGGCCATCGCCGACACCTACGCCCACACCTACGCCTACGCCCACACCTACGCCGACGCCTACGCCAACTCCGACCCCTTCTCCCACTCCGACCCCCACACCCACACCCACCCCTACCAGCAATGACGATTTGCTGGCACCGCTTGCCAGCGAGAGCTTTACGAACGTCGCCATCCGGGCGGATGCGGATTTCGATTTGAATGGTGGTGGTACGCAAGGGACAGTGTCGCAGATAACCGCCACGATTTCGTTCGATGCGAGCAATGACAGCTACACGCTCACCAGCCCGTCCGGCTCCATCACTTTCAGCCCGGCCGATATCGACGATACGCAATCCAGCGCAGGGGCGGTGGTGTATGTCAAAGAGACCGGTTCGGTCACCAACTCGCTCACCCTGACACGCGCAGGCACGTCCGGCGCGCTGACCTATCAATATGTCGGCAGCGCCTTTTGGCAACGCACAGTGGTAGGCACGGCATCGGTTGACGGGTCGATCGATGCCTTTGCCTATGGCGTGGAAACGCCCGATGCCGATGTGCCGCGCACCGGCAGCGCGAATTACGATCTCGACCTGATCGGCGCGATTACGAATGCGGACAGCATTACCGGCCTTGCCGGAACCGGCACCGCAACGGTCGATTTCGGCTTCGGCAATATCATCATACTTGGGACGATGCAGTTCACAGATCCAGACGCGCCGCCAGACACGATCGAATTCAATGGCCAGGCCACTCTTTCGGGCAGCGCAAACACCTTTACCGGCACATTCGAGTTCAACGATTTCCAGTTTTTCCAAGGCGATCTGGTGGGCAAGCTGTTCGGCCCCGCTGCCGAAGAATTCGGCGCGGCATGGAATGCGGAGGCGGTCGATGGCCGTGTGGCTGGCGGCACGCTGATGGGGCGACAGGGCGCGCCAGACAGTCCAAACACCGTATTCAACCCGCCCGGATCACAGACCGAGCTCGAAAACAGCCAGACTTTCACCCTGAAGGAGGTCAACGCTTCCTTCACCTTCGACAATCAGCTCGGCTTCAACACCGAAACCGGCGATTTCGGCGATATCACAGGGGGCGCCGATACTGGCCAAGTTCGCTACGATGCCGCCACCGACCGTTATATCATCGTCAGCCCCGGCTTTTCCGGTACGTTCGATTTCGCGACCGGCCAATTCATCAATCTGGATGGCATGACCAGCGCCAGATACGAACGCTTTCCGAACCTGCCGTTTCAAAATCTCGAGTACCTGCGACTGTTTTTTTTGACCGTCCAGAACGGTGACGATTTCTTCCTTGCCAACCAGCTATTCGGCATCGACACGCCGGTCGATGAGATTCCGGTTACCGGCCAGGCTGCATACGAGATACAGATAGTCGGTAAGGCCTTTGACAATGACTTTCGCAATCCCATGATTCTTACGGCAGTCAGCAATCTCTTCGTGGATTTCGGTACCGGCACCATCACGGCGGAAGGCGGGGTCAATTACCGCGAACAGGCCGTCGCGTCCGATCTGTTTGCCGAAGAACGCATCGGCAACTTCGCGATTGACGCGATGCTGGCGAGCGGTACCAGCGAATTCGCGGGTACGGTCAGCTTCACCGGGCTCGGCAGCTATAGCGGTACGACACAAGGCGGCTTTTTCGGACCCGAGGTTGACGAAATCGGCGGTGTGTTCGAGGCGGCAGAGGCAGGCTCGACCAACCGCCTGTTCGGCAGTTTTGCCGGTGATCGCGACGACACTATCATGCCGCCGGTAACAGGAGCTCTCACGTCGCTGACAGACGTGACCGACCTTGCCGAAATTTCTTCCGATCGTTTCAGCGCTTTCAGCCAGCATTTCGACGGCGACATCGTCAACATCGCTCTCGATCCTTCCAACGGATTTTACACCATCACTTTCCAGGACGAAAGTCTGGCGGGTGCGCCCGCACGTGACATCGTGCTCGGCAGTGCGAGCAGGGACAACACGCTCGACACAGCTGAAACCATCGGTTTTTCCGGCACCGTCGCTGACGGAACCGGCGGCTCGACAAATACCTGGTTTGGCTGGAGAGCGCTCCACGGCGGGGGGCCGGCGAACATCGACCTGACCTATATGAGCTTCGGCAACGTGGTGGTGGTGCGCAACAACACCAGCGACGATTACCATCCCTACGCCACCGGTCTGATCACCGCCAATGCGCCGCGCACCGGCGGCGCGACCTATAGCGGCCTGACGACCGGCACTGCACGGGTACAGGACAATGTCGGGGCCGACGGCTTCCAGACCTACCGCGTGGACGGCACCGTGAACTTCGATGTCGATTTCACGGCGCAGGCACTGACCGGCACATTCTCCGACATGCAGGGCGAACGGTATTTTACCACCGACGCTGCCACCGGCCAGGCAAACCGCACTTTCGGTGGGTTCACCGTAGGCGGGGCAATCAGTGGCTCGACTTTCAGAGGGGAAGAGCTGCAGAGCGAGTGGCGCCGCTTCTTCGAAGGAGCCTTCTTCGGCCCGGATGCCAATGAGGCCGGCGGCACTTTCGGCGCAAAGAACGACCAAGGCGCGGACACACCCGAAGACAGCATCGAAATCGACGGTAGCTTCGGCGCGGTCCAGGATTAGCGCGACGAGTTCCTGGCCCTGGCTAGAATGTAGTGGGTATTCGCCGGGTCGGGCGACGGGCTTCGCGGCTTGCCAAGTTGCAATTGCCCGCCCGCTCTCCATCTTGTTGGAGCGCGCGCGTTTGGCTTGTGATGGGCAAGTGTGGGCGTGCTTCTCCGCTCCCTTGACTTACGCGAACGAAACCGGAACACGCTCTTCTTATGGCCTTAACGAAAATATCCGTACGCGGTGCCCGCGAGCATAATCTCAAGGGTATCGATATCGACTTGCCGCGCGATGCGTTGATCGTGATTACGGGGCTGTCAGGCTCGGGCAAGTCGTCGCTCGCCTTCGATACGATCTATGCCGAGGGTCAGCGGCGGTATGTCGAGAGCCTGAGCGCCTATGCGCGGCAATTCCTCGAGATGATGCAGAAGCCCGATGTGGAACATATCGATGGGCTGTCGCCCGCGATTTCCATCGAGCAGAAGACCACCAGCCGCAATCCGCGCTCTACCGTGGCGACCGTTACCGAAATCTACGATTATATGCGGCTGCTATGGGCGCGGGTCGGTGTGCCCTATTCGCCTGCCACCGGTGAACCGATCGAGGCGCAGGTGGTGTCCACGATGGTGGACCGGGTGATGGCTCTGCCCGAAGGCACACGGCTGTATTTGCTCGCGCCGGTCGTGCGGGCGCGCAAGGGCGAGTATCGCAAGGAACTGCTTGAATGGCAGAAGGCCGGCTTCACGCGCGTGAGGGTGGATGGGGAGATTTATCCGATCGAGGAAAGCCCGAAGCTCGACAAGAAGCTGAAGCATGACATCGAAGTGGTGGTCGACCGGCTGGCGGTCAAGGAAGGGCTGGAGACGCGGCTGGCGGACTCGCTGGAGCAGGCGCTGAAGCTGGCGGATGGGTTGGCCTATGTGGACCTGGCAGAGGGTGTGGTTCCAGGGCGCGAGGCAGACGCTGACGCTGGTGAGAAGATGAAGGGGACCGGCCTGCCCGCGAACCGCATCGTATTTTCGGAGCGGTTTGCCTGTCCGGTCAGCGGTTTTACCATCGAGGAAATCGAACCGCGGCTGTTCTCCTTCAACTCGCCGCAGGGGGCTTGCCCGACATGCGATGGTCTGGGCGAGAAGCAGCTGTTCGATCCGCAGCTGGTTGTGCCGAACGAGGCGCTCAGCTTGAAGAAAGGCGCGGTGGTGCCTTGGGCCAAGTCCAACCCGCCATCGCCCTATTACATGCAAGTGCTGGGCAGCCTCGCCAAGGAATTCGGCTTCGACCTGACGACGCCATGGCAGGAGCTGGGCGAGGCCAATCAGGACATCATCCTGCACGGCACCAAAGGCAAGCGCGTGCCGCTCACCTTCAAGGATGGGCGCAAGCAATACACGGTGCAAAAGGCGTTCGAGGGGGTCGTCGGCAACCTCAACCGCCGCCTGATGCAGACCGAGAGCGCTTGGATGCGCGAGGAGCTGTCCAAGTTCCAGACGGCGCAGCCTTGCGAGACCTGCGGCGGGGCGCGGCTGAACGAGAAGGCGCGCGCGGTCAAAGTCGCGATGACGGATATCAGCGAACCCACCCGAATGAGCGTGGCCGATGCGAAGGACTGGTTCCTCGCGCTGGATGACAAGCTGAACGATCAGCAAAGCCAGATCGCCAAGGCCATACTGAAGGAAATCAACGAGCGGTTGGGCTTCCTCGACAATGTCGGGCTGGACTACCTCAATCTCGACCGCACCAGCGGCACCCTGTCCGGGGGCGAGAGCCAGCGCATCCGCCTCGCTAGCCAGATCGGCAGCGGGCTTTCGGGCGTGCTCTATGTGCTGGACGAGCCCAGCATCGGCCTGCACCAGCGCGACAATGACCGGCTGCTGGAAACGCTCAAACGCCTCCGCGATCTCGGCAACACCGTCATCGTGGTGGAGCATGACGAGGATGCCATCCGCCAGGCCGATCATGTGGTCGATATCGGCCCCGGCGCGGGCGTGCGCGGTGGTGAGATCGTCGCGCAAGGCACGCTCAAACAGGTGTTGAAGAGCAAGAAATCGCTCACGGCCGATTACCTGACCGGGCGGCGCGAGATCAGCGTTCCGAAGAAGCGCCGCAAGGGCAACGGCCATAAGCTCACCGTCCACGGCGCGCGGGCGAACAACCTCCAGAACGTCACCGCCTCCATCCCGCTCGGCACCTTCACCTGCGTCACCGGCGTATCGGGCAGCGGCAAGTCCAGCTTCACGATCGACACGCTCTACGCCTCCGCCGCCCGCTCGCTAAACGGCGCGCGGGTAATCGCGGGCGCGCATGACAAGGTCACGGGGCTGGATTACTGCGACAAGGTGATCGAGATCGACCAGTCGCCCATCGGCCGCACCCCCCGCAGCAACCCCGCAACCTACACCGGCGCCTTCACCCAGATCCGCGACTGGTTCGCCGGCCTGCCCGAAAGCCAGGCGCGCGGCTACAAGCCTGGCCGCTTCAGCTTCAACGTGAAGGGCGGCCGGTGCGAGGCGTGCCAGGGCGACGGCCTGATCAAGATCGAAATGCACTTCCTGCCCGATGTCTATGTCACCTGCGAGGAATGCGGCGGCAAACGCTACAACCGCGAAACGCTGGAGGTGAAGTTCAAAGGCCACTCCATCGCCGATGTGCTGGATATGACGGTGGAGGATGCGGAAAGCTTCTTCAAAGCCGTCCCCCCCATCCGCGACAAGATGGCGATGCTGAACGAAGTCGGCCTCGGCTATATCAAGGTGGGCCAGCAGGCGACGACGCTTTCGGGCGGGGAGGCACAGCGGGTGAAGCTCGCCAAGGAACTCAGCAAACGCAGTACCGGGCAAACCTTGTACATACTCGACGAGCCGACCACCGGCCTGCATTTCGAGGATGTCCGCAAGCTGCTCGAAGTGCTCCACCGGCTGGTGGACCAGGGCAATTCCGTGGTGGTGATCGAGCACAATCTGGACGTGATCAAGACAGCGGACTGGGTGCTGGACCTGGGCCCCGGCGGCGGCGTGCGCGGGGGCGAGGTGGTGGCGGAAGGCACGCCAGAGAAGGTCGCGAAGGTGGAGGGGAGCTACACCGGGGGGTATCTGGTGCCGATGTTGGCCAAAGCGAAAGAGCGCGCGAAAGCGAATACCAAGGGGAAGGCGAAAGCCGCTTAGGCGCCCTCGGCCTTCCCGCCCGCGCCAAACCGTTCTACACCGGCGCAGCCTTTCGAGGGAGAGAGACCATGCGTAGTATCAAATTCACCGCCGGAATGATCGCCGGGGCCGCCGCCATTACCGCCCTGTCCGGCTGTATGACGATGACGGAGGACGACGCGCTGAACTTCGGCACGCGGCTTAGCGCCGATCTGACCGGCGCGGCGGAGGTGCCGGGGCCGGGCGACGCAGATGGCAGCGGCGATTTCCTCGGCGCGCTGAGCAGCGGCGGGCGGATGTGCTACCAACTGGAAGCGCAAGACACCGACCTCATCACCGCCGCCCATATTCATGAGGGGACTGCAGGCGTAGCTGGCCCCGTCGCCACCCCGCTCATCACCCCCCAACTCGGCCAGCGCGCCAACGCCTGCACCCAGATCGAGGCGCAACTGGCGCGGAGAATTTTGGCGAACCCGGAGGGGTTTTATGTGAACCTGCACAATGAGGCGTTTCCTGCCGGGGCGGTGAGGGGGCAATTGAGCCGCTAACCCGCCAGCGCAAACGGATATGGCATCGACACCATCACCGGCTGAACCGCAGGATCAGGTCATTCGCGTCGGCGAATTCGGCCGCCGCATAGAAGCGCGCAAGGCTGCGCTGGGCCTGCCCGACCCGCCCCGCAACGCCGGAGCCAACCGCACCCCCACCAAGCGCGCGCTGCTGAAGGCTATCGAGGATGCGGGCGGGGAGTGATGGTGAAAGGTTCCGCTAGTGGTGCGAACGGGGAAAGCGTTGTAACGAAAGGGACGCCGAAGTAAACTTCGGAGGCGGCGGAGCGTTATTTACGCCAGTATTTGGGGTCGATGATAAGATGGGGATAGGAGGCTCGAAGTAAACATAAACTCTATCAGCAGAACAAACAATGAACTATTTGTCCGGCAGGAAACCTCTCTTGAGGTCTGAAAACATGTCAGCTATTTTTTCCGCACGTGTTTTGATTATATAGTCGTATTTAAGAATATCCCACACTGAAGCCTGATTATTTTTCAACCATCTTCTATAAATATCAGACGTGGGGTCAGAGTAATGGTCCTTTATCGTCTCCAGCCATGTTTTGTATTCACTAGTAGACAGGCATGCCGCCCCGAGAATGAGTGCTGGTTTGCTCCATTCATTAGCAGCATCAAACTTGGTTTTTTGAGCTCTAAAAAATACTCTGTCTTTCAGAAGGCCGCGTAATAAGAGGTCTTGTCTCTGTTCTATCTCAGTGTGTTTTGTGTCTAGTATTGATCTACGCGCTTCTGTAATTGGCAGGGCTTGAGTTACAAATAGATGACCCACCCAAATTCTAGAGAGCGCCATATCCCGGAAAGGTGCGGCTTGAATGGCGGTGACTAGTCGCGTCGCAATAGCATCTGAGGTGTCAACATTCCTTTGAGCAAGGCCACCAACTAGTAAACAAAAATCTCGAGGCGTGTGGTACAACAGTTCAATGAACTTGTCGACGAAGTCGATTGGAGTCTGAATCTCTACTGCGCGAAGAACCTTCAAAATTACCTTTATTGCGGTGTAGTCTACCTTCTGTAGGGCCAGAGCTTCCTTTAATTTTGCGATCAGATTCTCGGGTTCGACATCTTCGACATCTTCGACAGAGATGTCTTCGTCATCATACACCGCAGCGATATAAATGTTCAGCTTTTCCATTTCGTCGTCGGTGAACACATCACTGAGCTTGGATTCTATGTTTTTAACTCCCTGGTGATTCGTGTATGTTCTTGTCTTATTGGCATTAAGTGAAAGGCCCTCAGTCAACATCAGATGCTCAGCTAAGTTGCAAAGGACGCTATGAACGTCGGACTGATGATCTACGACAATTCGAAAATCGTCGACATAGCGACTATAGTAGTGCGAACGGTTCTCCAGCATTTGGTCAGTATCGACCAGTAGTGCTTCTGCAAGTATTCGCGATGCGGATGAGCCAACGGGAAGGCCGTATGACTGCCTTGCGCGCGTGTCCTTGATTATTTTCTCGATAATCTTGCGAACAGGGTTTGGACATTCGCAGTCGTCTAGAACATGCTCAAGACGATGAAAATATATACGTGCATAGAAATCGCTTATATCGGTTTCCAAAACGTATTTTGCATCTTCAAAGGCTTCACTATCTTGAAAAATCCCTTTAAGATGAAGGAGCCAATCATGGAAATTTGACGAACGAGTAAACAGCCTTGGATTATCTTCCTCGTCAACAAATCGGTAGGCAAAGGGTCCGGTATCCGAAGGTAGCTTGAGGCTTTCTAATAGCGGAGCTATCTGAATCGTGGCAGCTGTGTAGAGAAGCGTATCGACAGGATAAAGCTGGTGAGCGATCCGGAAAGATAAATTTCCTTTCGGGCTCAAACACTCGAACGCGCTAGTAGGATTATGGGCATTTGCTTGAAGTTTATTAAGGCAGTCAATTATTTCGTCTTGGCATTTTGCATAGAACGAAAATTCGAACGGTGTCGGAAAAATATCAGTGTCGCCAAGGGACACCAAATGAAGGATCGCTCGCTTCAGGGCAGTTTTTTCAAGCGCCATAACCTCTCCTCTATTGTCATTCAGCGCAAATTGCCAATTTTACGTATCTCTTCTCCATTATCATGCTAATGTAAATCATCGAGCTCACAATTCCGGCAGGTTGTGTGTGATTTCTGTTATAACCCTTAAAGCTACCGTTGTTACTGGTTTCACGGTGAAGGCCGCATCATCTTCCCACTTCAGCAACATGCCAAGTTTTTCGCGCATCTTCTCATGTTCCGCAATGATCCCTCGCTTGCCGTGCGGCGTGTAACACGAATAACTGACGCTGCTCGTTGCAAAGAATCCATTTTCCTACACCCCCGCAAATCGCATATTTCCCCCGATCCCCTCATCCCTACGCAGGAGATCGTGCATTTGGCTTATGCACCCTCACCGTCGCAACTCGCGGCGCAAGCGCGGATCGAAGCGCGGAAACGCGAACGTAGATGTGGCGATAGCGGACAATTCGATGCAACGCCTTCGGTCAACGCCCATCATCCCAACTACCAGCACCCCGCCGAGCCACCCGCGCTCTCGCCGCTTACGCGCTACGATCCGTATGAGGAAAGCGCGCTGCCGGTTGCGGCGGAGGCTTCCGGCTTTGCGGGGCGCCGGGACGGGGGTGTGGGGCGCTCGGGGGATGGGCCTCCGCAGAACAATCTCGGCATATTGATCGAGGAGCTTCCCGGCGACGAGACGCGCGCGGCGCAGGCGCAGTTTACGCTCGATTTACGGATTGCGTTTCTTGAGACGCTTGCGGCCAATGGCAGTGTGCGGGCCTCGGCGCTGCGGGCGCGGGTTTCTCACCAGAGCGACTATCGCGCGCAGCGCGGCAGTGCGGCGTTCGGGCGGGCGTGGGATGCGGCGCTGGTCGTCGCGCGCGAGCAGGCGGAGGCGAAGCTTGCCGATTGCGCGCTGAACGGGGTGCAGGAGGAGGTGTGGTTCCACGGCGATCTCGTCGGCCCCAATACGCTAAATGGGCACGCGTTTCGGCGAGCGGTTGCTGCTGGCGCATCTGGGGCGGCTCGACAAGATCTGCGATGCGATCAGCTGCCCCGACTGCCGCGATTGTCCGCATTGTCCGAAGGTCAGCCGCCTGCTCGCCCTGATTGAGGAGCAGCGGCCTGCGCAAGTTCCGCAGCCGGCCGAGCTGGGCCGCCCCAATGTGATGGAGCGCTGCCAGATGGACGCATTCGAGGCGCAGGACGCCGATTGGTGGCGCTATGGTGAGGATCGGGTGCGGTTCGAGCCCGATGCGCGCGGCGGATGGCGAGCGGTTGCGGTTTCCGGCGACTCGGGTTGAGGGTGTATAGTGCTCTGCGGGCCGACAATGGAGTTGGAACCATGAGCATAGGGACTGAGAGACAAGCGGGCTGGCGTAGAGGGGCCGGAGCGGGCGCGGGGGCGCTGGCTGCGATAATGGCCCTGGGGTTACCGGCGGGGGCTGCCTTGGCGATGAGCCAGGACATGCCCGTAATGGTATCGGCCAACCTCTATGGCGAGGATGTGCCCGGCGGCGGCGCCGGGGAGGAGGCGAGCGGAGACTTCATCGGGGAAATCGACCTCGATGGCGGACAGGTCTGCTACTACCTCGAAATCGCCGGGCTGGACGAGGTGACCGCGGCACATATCCACGAAGGCCAGGCAGGCCGGACCGGGCCGCCGGTAGTGACGCTGACCGTGGAAGGCGCGGATATGGACGAGGTGTGCCTCGACGTGGACAGCGCATTGCTGGGCCAGATCGCGCGCAGGCCGGAGCGCTTCTACGTCAATGTGCACAGCGCCAGGCATCCCGATGGCGCGATAAGGGGGCAGTTGACGGATTGAGCCGCGTTGGCGGGGACTGGCGAAGCGGCCGAGCTACTCGACCAGCGCCAGCGCGACCTTGCCGTGGCCACGCTGGATAATGCCGATCTCGGACGCGGCGGCGCGCGACAGGTCGATCGTCCTTCCGCGAATAAACGGCCCGCGATCGTTGATCCGCACGGTGACGGAGCGCCCATTATTCGGGTTGGTTACCTCCACCAGAGTGCCGAAGGGCAACGTCTTGTGAGCAGCGGTCATGGCATGCATGTCGAACCGCTCGCCATTGGCGGTACGGCGACCATGGAAGCGGCGGCCGTAATAGGAGGCCATACCTGCACCGATGGAGCGGGCTGTGGTTTCCGACTCCTCCTCGATGGGGATGTCGATTTCGGTAACGTCTACCGCGCCCAGCGCAGGTTCCAGCCGGAGCTTCGGATCGGGCAGGGCAGCAAACCGCTCCGCGACATCGGGATCGGCGAGGTTGGGCTGAATCAGGCGGTCATCTGCGAGCGCGGATCCTGCCGGAGCCGTCACGGCGAACAGACCGATGGCGATTAGCGGGGCAGCGGCGAGGCGCTTTGCAAATGTCGGTAGTACAGACCCATCCATGGGCGAGCGTATAACGCAGGCAGCGGGCAAAACGGAGTCGCGTTCCCGCTTTCGGTCCCGCCAAGGGGGCGGTCCGTCCCAAAAATCGCGTCGTCAGCAGCGTTAAGGGGCCGCGAGGCCTTGCGGCGGCATGTCCGATTCGACCAGACCGGCGCCCACTATACTAAGGCATGCGATCAGGGGGCCGCACAAAAGAAATGGGGCCGGCATCGCTGCCGACCCCACTCTTACCGGCGCGTGGACCTCTTAAAAAGAGATACTTGGCCTTCGGCGTGTCCGCATCTTTCGGTGCAAGACCGACATGATGCTCGTGTCACCGATGCTCGCACCGGCATCCGGATCCGCCCTCGTTTCGGCTCGCTGCATTCCGGGCCGAAGCCCATCCTGCGCGCTGCCGCCGGTTTGGCGGTTCCGATGACCGTGCCGTCCATAATGGCCGGTTACCTCGGGCGATCCTGCGCTCGGCAAAGCCCAGCGCAGTATCATCGGTATCCGACCGGACGATCCGGCCACATCGCGGTTCTGCTTTCCCGGTTCCATCACCGACCTGTCTTGCGCCCGACCGAAGTCGTTTGCATGAAGGTCTCCAGACCCGGGCGGACAAGAGCCGCAATGTCGAACCGTCTTAGATTTTCTCGATCTCTCAAGTCGTTAGACTGCCAAGCTCGATACGTTCTACTTCGTTTCGATAGGTCAAGACTGCTCCCGACAAACGAGTCGCGCAAGCCTTTCCGGCCCGAGTTTTCCACTGTTCAACGAATCAGCGGTGGACAGCGGTGGAAAACTCAACCGCCTGTCGCAAGTTCAGCGGTTGCGGCGGCCCAGCAGGCGCAGGCGCAGCGCATTCAGCGCGATAAAGCCCTCGGCGTCGCGCTGGTTGTAGCTGCCGGCATCGTCTTCGAATGTAACGACATCCTGCGAGTACAGGTTGAAGCTGACATCGGCGCGGCGGCCCACCACGTCGCAATTGCCCTTGTACAACTTCAACCGCACCTCGCCGCTTACCTTTTCCTGGCTCTGGTCGATCGCCGCCTGCAGCATCTCGCGCTCGGGTGCGAACCAGAAGCCGTTATAGATCGTTTCGGCATAGCGCGGCATGAGCTCGTCCTTCAGGTGGGCCGCGCCGCGATCCAGCGTCAGTTGCTCGATCCCGCGATGGGCGCGGGCGTAGATTTCGCCGCCCGGCGTTTCGTACATTCCGCGGCTTTTCATGCCGACGAAGCGGTTTTCGACCAGATCGAGCCGCCCGATGCCGTGTTTGCGGCCCAATTCGTTGAGCGCGGTCAGCAGGGTGGCCGGGCTCATCGCCTCGCCCCCCAGCGAAACACCGTCGCCCTTTTCGAAGCCGATCACGATATATTCGGGCGTGTCCGGAGCGTCTTCCGGGTTCACGGTGCGCGAATAGACGTAATCGGGGGTTTCTTCCCATGGATCCTCGAGCACCTTTCCCTCGGACGAGGTGTGGAGCAGGTTCGCGTCGGTGGAGAAGGGGCTTTCGCCGCGCTTGTCCTTGGGCACGTCGATATTGTGCTGCTCCGCCCACGCGATTAGGGCAGTGCGGCTGGTGAGGTCCCATTCGCGCCACGGGGCGATCACCTTGATATCCGGATCGAGCGCGTAGGCGCTGAGCTCGAAACGGACCTGATCGTTGCCCTTGCCGGTCGCGCCATGCGCAATCGCGTCGGCGCCGGTTTCGTGGGCGATCTCGACCAGGCGCTTGGAGATCAGCGGGCGGGCGATGCTGGTGCCGAGCAGGTAGTCGCCTTCATATCGCGCATTGGCGCGCATCATCGGGAAGACGTAATCGCGCACGAATTCCTCGCGCAAATCTTCGATGTAGATGTGCTCGTCCGGGATACCCATCGCGCGAGCCTTGGCGCGGGCGGGTTCCAGCTCCTCGCCCTGACCCAGATCGGCGGTGAAGGTGACGACCTCGCAGCCGCGCTCCACCTCCAGCCACTTGGCGATAACGCTGGTGTCGAGGCCGCCGGAATAGGCGAGGACGACTTTTTTCGGGGCTTCGGACATGCGGGTTCTCACTAGGCTGATTTGCGGCGCGGGTAACAGTGCGGGGCGGGGGGTTCAATCAAGAACGGGTATTGGCACGTAAAGAGGGCGGCGTGTTTGCGACGTCGTCGGCAGTGACGCTGCTGATGGCGCCCAAGCTGGGGCGGCTGCTGGGAGCCTCGCCGTAGATGTGACTGAGCTTGCAGCAGGCGTATGATCTTGCGGTGGTGCGCAGCGAGCGCGGTGATGAGATTGAGAAGGTCGAGGGACTACGTTTGGCGCGTCCGAGGTAGCGGGACTGGACCAACGGGCTGGCTCGACCAGGCCGGAGTATGCCGATCTTGAAGCGTTTGCCGAGCTTTTCCGAAAGCGGTTCTTCGCGTGAGGCAAAACCGCTTGCGCCGGGAGGCGGAGCATGAATGCGTCGCTTCGACGACCTACAAACAAACCGTTTCCAACGGCTATGCGGTTTGTTAGTGCGAGGACTGAAGGGTTCGTATGGCGCAACAATCATCTATCGAGTGGACTGACTTAACTTGGAACCCTGTGGTAGGGTGCTCAATTGCTAGTTCTGGCTGCACTAATTGCTATGCCATGCGCATGGCAGCGCGGCTTGAGTCGATGGGCCTCGAAAAGTACGCTGGACTAACTACGAAAACTAGGCGCGGTGCTGTCTGGACTGACAAGGTTCGTTGCCACGAACCCTCTTTGGAGGTCCCGCTAACATGGAAAAAACCGCGTCGAGTTTTTGTCAATTCGATGTCAGACCTGTTTCATCCAGATGTCCCCGATGAGTTTGTCGAGAAAATTTGGGGCGTCATGAGACGTACACCGATGCACCATTATCAGATACTTACAAAGCGACCTGAACGAATGGCCTTGTTGCTTAAGCGACTGGCATCAGAACCCCTCAAAAATGTATGGCTCGGTACGAGCGTCGAAGGCCCAAAGGTAATTGATCGAATTGATAGACTTCGCGAAGTTCCGGCGGCAATCCGGTTCATATCGTTTGAACCATTAATCGGCGCGCTGCCGAGACTGAACCTAGAAAATATTCAATGGGCAATTGTAGGAGGGGAAAGCGGTCCTAGGGCGCGTACAATGAAGGAAGAATGGGTCGATCAAATCTTGGAGGATTGCCTGCAGCAAGGGACGGCATTTTTCTTCAAGCAATGGGGCGGTGTAAATAAGAAGAAAACGGGTCGAGAGCTTAATGGGCGGACCTACGATGCGATGCCTGTTTATGATGCTGGATAACCCAATCCGCGCCTTTGGCAATTAACGCGCGCGCTTTGTAGCTCGGATTGTTGCTCATACAATACAACAGGAAATAATCATCAACCGCACCTACTTTCAAAGGTAGTGGCTCTGAGACATACTGGAATAAACCGCTCAAGCATTTTTTATGAAAAGCTGCCACCTCGGGTTTTGTTGCCGAGCGCTCCTTTCGATCATCCATCATTCCAAGCAACCCGCTTTGATCGGAATTTCTGTAAAACTCGTCCTCCCATGTATCTGTCCCAAAGTACTGGCTCAAAGCGCGGCGTTTATCATCGTCCAATTTTGAATGATCGTGTGATAGCTGCTGAACGGCCGCTTTTAGGTTGGCCAAAAACCAAACATCAGCTTTCCGGGAGTTTGCAAGGCTTTTCAGCGTATCCCACTTCACTTCTAGGCCGTATGGATCAAGAAACACCAAAGCACGGGGCGGCGACTTTCCATTATCATCGGACATCCAATACTGATGACCGAACATTTTCTGAACGTATATATTTGCATCTCCGTCGATCACCCGTGCATTCTTATCTGGGAATTTTTCGACAAGACTGGTAAGCGCCTTCACGTGTTTTTTCTTTGTGTCACCAAATCGAAAGTGATCGAATGGCGGTTCCACCATAAGTGAGCGAGCAGCGCTTCCCGGATATTCTCTTTCTATAGCGGTGATCGGTTCGCCTTCAAAAAGTCCTCCAGACTGTTCTTCCGCAGTTCGGGAACCGGTACCGGCGAATGGGTCGACATACCATAAAGTAAACCGGCTTCCGATCGCTCCTGTAAAAAATTCGCTGTAGGCTGAGATTGCCGCCAGCTTAACCTCTGTCCAATCACCACCAAATTTATGCTCTGCGTTCGATTTTGCCATGGGGCACAATGGCGTAAGTTATAAATAAATAAAACATCTTTCTATTAGTTACTACTCCGCCGCTTCCCTAACATCCCCAAACCGCCAATCAGGCACATCGCCATGCTCCCGCAACTTCGCACTCTCCTCATAAACGAACTCGCCCGTCATCGGGATGGCGGCGCGGTCTTTTACGTAGATCAGTTGCCAGTTGACCATGCCGCCATTGCGGAAGCTTTGTTCGGCTCCGGCGAGGTAGAATTGCCACATGCGATAGAACACCTCGTCATACATCCGGGTGATCTCGTCTTTGTGCATTACGGTGCGGTTGTACCATTCTTCCAGCGTGTGGGAGTAGTGGAAGCGCATGGCCTCCACGTCCATCACTTGCCAGCCGAACTTCTCGGCTGGCGCTACCAGCTCGCTGAGTGCGGGGATGTAGCCGCCGGGGAAGATGTATTTGCGGGTCCAGGCGTCGGTATGTCCCGGCGGGCCCGCGCGGCCGCAGCAATGGCTGAACATCACCCCATCATCGGCAAGCAGGCGACCCGTATGCTCGTAAAATTGCGGGTAGTGGATTGTGCCGACATGTTCCAGCAGGCCGACGCTGGAAATGCGGTCGAACCCGGCGGGCCTGCCATCGCTGGCGGGCGGCGCCTCGACATCGCGGTAATCGCATAGCTCAAACTTGACCTTGTCGGCGACGCCCGCGGCCTCTGCGCGCTCATTGGCGAAGGCGATCTGGTCCGGGGCGAGCGCGATGCCCAGCACTTCGCACCCGTACATCTCGTGCAAATACAGCGCGAAGCCGCCCCAGCCGCAGCCGATATCGAGTACGCGCATCGGCTTGCCGGCGTTGTCTCCCGTGCGATCCTCGGCGCGCTTGAGATACATCTTGGCGGCCATATGCGCCTTCTTGTCTATTTGCGCTTGCTCGAGCGAGGTGTTGTCGGGATCCTCGCGGTAATAGGCCATGGTGTATTGGCGATCCTCGTCGAGGAAGCGTTCATACAGCTCGCGGGTGAGGTTGTAGGTGTGTTCGGCATTGGCGCGGGCGCTGGTGCGCAGGTTGATGCCGTCCAGCTTGGCCAGCACCTTTTGCGCGGCCTTGCCGACCGGGCCTTGCGACTGGATCGCCTTGTCGCCGAATTTCTTGGCGTTGAGGGTGAAGAACAGCACGAGGTCGCGAATATCGGCGGGTTCCTCCACCACCAGCCAGCCCCACATATAGGCCTCGCCCGCGCCCATTTGCGGATAGCGAGCGATGTGGCCTGCCGCCTTGGGATGGGTCAGCCGGATATGGATCGGATCCAGCCCATCGACATGCGCGCCATAGCCATATTCCTTCCCGTCATGATCGGTGACGAGCATCTGGCCATGGGTGATGACCTTGCGCAGCAATTTGTCGAGCAGCCACATCCGTATCATTCTCCCCCAAGATTCAGGTGGTTTGGCCGTGCCCCTTGCGCCGTGTCAATGGCGCAGTAGTCTGGCACTATGGCAGAGGCGAAAACACAGATAACCGATGTCGATCCGGCGGATTTCATCGCCGCGGTCGAGCCGGCGGCGAAGCGCGAGGATGCAGCCGTGCTGGATGCGCTGTTCCGCCGGGTGACGGGGGAGGAACCCCGGATGTGGGGGCCCAGCATGATCGGCTATGGCTCCTACCGAACGACCTATGCCAGCGGGCGCGAGGTTCACTGGCTGCGCAGCGGATTCAGCCCGCGCAAGGCGAAGCACTCGCTCTATCTGATGGGCGGCTATTGCGATCCGGTCACCGGCGAGCGGCGAGATGCGCTGCTGGAGCGGCTGGGCAAGCACAAGACCGGCAAGAGCTGTCTGTATATCAACAAGTTGGCCGATATCGACCTGGGCGTGCTGGAAGACATGGTGCGCGCCGATTGGGAGGCGATGAAGGCGCTTTACCCGGAAGATTGAGCGCGTAAATCCATCTCCGCATCCGCAATGTAGTCGCGGGTGAGGGGCAGGGCGCGGCGATCGCGCACGAACTGGATCTGGTAATTGCCCATCCCGCCATGCTCGAACGCGGCGGTCGCTCCGGCAAGGTAGAAGGTCCACATTCGGTAGAACCGCTCGTCGAACATGGCGATGACTCGCGCGCGGTTTGCGGTGATGCGCTGGTACCATGCGCGCAGGGTCAGCGCGTAATGCAGGCGCAGCGTCTCGATATCGGTGTGGATCAGCCGCGCCTTCTCGCTCGCGGCGAGCGTCTCGCTGAGCGCGGGGATATAGCCGCCCGGGAAGATATATTTGCGGGTGAAGGCATCGGTGCTGCCCGGCCCGCCGAGGCGTCCGATGGTGTGCAACAGCATCACCCCGTCGCTTGCCAGCAAATTGGCGCAGGCGCGGAAGAATGTCCCGAATTGCGGCCGCCCGACATGTTCGAACATCCCGACCGACACGATCCGGTCGAAACTTTTCCCGCGAGCGGCCAGGTCGCGGTAATCGACCAGTTCGAAAGTTACGCGATCTTCCACGCCGGCCTTTGCTGCGCGGGTTCGGGCGAGCGCGATCTGTTCGCGTGACAGGGTGATCCCGGTGACGCGCAGCCGATCGAAATGGCGAGCGAGATAGATCGCCATGCCGCCCCAGCCGCAGCCGATGTCCAGGACATGCTGGCCCCCGCGTCCATCGGGCGCCAGCGCCAGCTTGGCCGCGATATGTGCCAGCTTAGCCTCCTGCGCCTTGGCCAGCGTCATATCCGGCGAAGGCCAATAGCCGCAGCTATACTGCATGTAGTCTTCATCGAGCATCAGGCGATAGAGATTGTTGCCGATATCATAGTGATGGGCGACATTGCGCCTGGCGGAACGGGCGCGGTTGATCGATTCCAGCGCCCCGGTGATGCGGCTTTTGGCCTTGCGCAGGGGAGAGGGAGCTTTGATCCTGCCACCGCGTTCCCATGGCGCGTTGGCGCGGAGCAAGCCAAGCAGCTGCATCACGTCGCCATGCTCGATCACCAGCCGGCCATCCATAAAGGTTTCGCCAGCACCGATGCGCGGGTCGAGCAGTATGTCGCGCGCCGCCTTGCTATCCGCCATTCGCACGGTGATATCGGGGAAACCGTCTTCCGGCCGGCCGAAGCGGGCCGTGCGGCCATCCGCGTGGTGGACGCTCAGCTGTCCGCGGCGGACGATCCCGCCGATCAGCCTGTCGAATAATCTGGCGCTCATGCTCGGTCCCCCGGCCGGTCGCGCCCCTATGACCGGCAGTCAGTTAAAGGCCGGCATACCACTGGTAGCCGGATCGATCCTCCCAATACCCGCCTTTGCCCTCACCGATATCATCCAGCGAAGCGACGGCTTCGATGGCGGTGACGTATTTGGCGTGCTTGTAGCCCAGCTGCCGCTCGATCCGCATACGCAAGGGCGCACCGTTGCGGATGGGCAGGTTTTCGCCGTTCAGCTGATGCGCCAGGATTGTTTGCGGGTGGTATGCGTCGATCAGATCCACGCTCTCGTAATAATCCTGTCCGTTGAGATTATCGGCGCAGCGGAACACGATATAGCGCGCGCCGTCCTGTAGCCTCGCCGCATCGAGAATGGTGGATAGCTGCGGGCCGGTCCATTGGCCGATGGCGCTCCATCCTTCCACGCAGTCGTGCCGGGTGATCTGGGTGCGCTGGGGCAGGGCGCGAATGTTGTCGAGGCTCAGCAGCAGCTCGTTATCGACCAGCCCGCGCACCGCGACCCGCCAATTCGCGAAGTTTTCTTCGGCCTGTTGCTGATAATCGCCATTGGTCGGATCGACCGAGCCATTGCCGCGAAAGAAGGGCGAAATATCTTCTATGTCATATTCGCGGACAAGCTGGTTGCGCCCGGTCAGCAGGCGGTGCGCGCCCTCGTGCCATTTTTCCGCTGCGCCCAGTAAGGAAGAGCCTGCATCGCTCTCCGCGATCTTGGTGCAGCCCGCGGTGAACATCGCCGCCATCCCGGCGAGCACGCCGCGCCTGCCCAGGCGGAAGCTTTTATCATGGTCGGACTGGCTCATTCGCGGCCTCCTGCAATCATGTCGCGGATCTGCCCGACCGGTCCGGCGAGCAGCACCAGCATCACGTGGAGCACGAAAAAGGCGAACAGAGCCCAGCTGAAGATGAAGTGGACCGAACGCGCGCTTTGCCGCCCGCCCATTATATCTGCGATCCAGCCGAAAGTCGGCTCCAACCCCGGACTGATCGCAATGCCGGTGAAGATCATTCCCGGAAGCAAGATGCCCAGCACCACGCCATAAGCCAGCTTTTGCAGGAAGTTGTACTTGCCGCCATCATGGTCGAAATTCAGCTTGGCGTGCTCGGTCACATCCTTCCAGATCGCAGCGGGGCGCCATTCGCGCCTTGTGGTCGCGAGATCGCGCTGGAAGTGGCGATTGATCAGCATCGCGGTCCATATGAACAGCAGCATCAGCGCGAACGGCCAAGCGGCCAGCATGTGCCAATCGCGGGCAGCGGCCAAACTGTAGAAATCCGGTATGGTCGCCCAGCCGGGAAAGCGCGGTACGGCCAGCCAGGCATTCTCCCCGCCAAACCCCCAATCACCCCAATAGAGGTAACGATGGGCGTTCGAGATATTCAGCCCGGACATGAACAAGATACCCAGGAAAAGCAGGTTGATCCAGTGCCACAGCCGGGTGGACAGGGCATGTTTGTGCCGCGCCTGCTTCACTGCGCCATCTCCCGCGCCAGATAAATCACGTCGCGCGGCTGGCTGAGCAGATGCTGCCCGCTATCGACGAACAATGTCTGCCCGCTGGCCAAGGGCCCTTCCGCCAGGAACAGGGCCGCCTCTGCAACCTCGTCCGCACCAGTCTTTCGTTCTAGCAGATTGAGCCGGTGCGAGGTTTCGGTTTCCACTGCCCTCTGGTCGTGGCTCGGCAAGATTGCTCCGGGGGCGAGGCCGTATACCCGGTCCGCATCCTTCGTCGCACCCATGCTCAACATCGGAATCGTGGCGGCGAGCGCGTGCTTGCTCATCGTATAGCTGAAGAAATCCGGGTTCGGATTGGCCAGCTTCTGGTCCGTCACGTGAATCACGCGGCGTCCAGTTGCGGAGCGGGCATCTGCCAGGAAGGCCTGCGCCATCAGCGCGGGGGTGCGGGCGTTGATCTGCATTGCCTGCCGGTTCGTGCGCGCATCGAGCCCGGTTACATCGTCGGCTGCGAAAACCGACGCGCAATTCACCAGCGCGCGCCAATCTTCCAGCCTGCCGGCCAGCGCGCGCACCATCGCCGCCGCGGCATCTGCGTCATTCAGATCGCAATGGATCGCTTCGGCCGAGGGGAGGGAAGCGGCCAGTTCCTCGGCCTCGGCAGCGGAGCTTCCGTAATGAATGACCACGTGCCACCCGGCCTCGGCGAAACGCTGCGCGATGGCCTTTCCGATGCGCTTGGCACCGCCGGTGATCAGGACGCTTGGCTTGCTCACTCTGCGACTATTGCGAAGCGGCCGTGCGATGGGAAGCGAAAAGCGCGTCGCTGTCTACGCCAGCGCGCGTCGCAGGGTGAGCGCATACCAGTCGCGCATGGTCCCATCCGCCCCTTTTCCGGCATAATTTTCGCTATCTTCGACGATGAACCCGCGATCTCCGTATCGCTCGGCCAGCCAGGTTTCATCGGGAAAATTGTGCAACCTGCCAAGCAGGTCGCGTCCTTCGCCGCTACCCAGCTTGTAATTGGCAAAATGCCACCCGCCCGGCTTCAGCGAGCGATGGACCGCGCCCAATATTGCCGGAAATTCGGCACGGGCGACGTGGATCAGACAGGCATGGGCCCAGACCGCGTCATAGGCGCCCGACACATCCAGCTCGTCAAACCGCATCGCCCGCGCGCCGACCCTGAAGCGCTCATTGGCCTTACGCACCATTGCGGGCGTGCCATCGGTCGCATCCAGATCGAAGCCACGCTCGATCATCCGCGCAGAATCGCGGCCACCGCCGCAGCCAAGCTCGAGGATGCGCGCGCCCGGCTCCAGCCGATTAAGAAACGTATCGAGATGGCGGCTCGGCGCCTGTCCGAAGCTCAGCGTATAGCGCGGCGCGTTCTGCTGATAATAAGCGAGGGTGGCCGGGTCAGCGGACATCAGATGAACACAGTATCATATCGCAACAGGCTGGCGGCTGACAGAGGATCGTCAGTGCCGGATGACCCCGCAGTGCTTTTATACAGCAGGTTGCGACTCCGCAGCCTCGCGATCCAGCTGGGCGCGGCTTTTCTTTTCTGCGGCTGTCTTCAGCTGTCCGCAGGCCGCCTCAATATCGCGGCCGCGCGGGGTACGGACGGGGGCGCTGATACCGTTTTCGAAGATGATGTTGGAGAAGGCGCGAATGCGGTCCGGGTCGCTGCATTCATAGGCTGCACCGTCCCACGGGTTGAACGGGATCAGGTTCACCTTGGCGGGCAAATCGTATTTCTTCAGCAGGCGGACGAGCTCGCGCGCATCTTCGTCGCTGTCGTTCTTGTCCTTCAGCATCACATATTCGAACGTAATGCGCCGCGCGTTGGAGGCGCCGGGATAGGCGGCGCATGCCTCCAGCAGTTCCTCGATGCCGTATTTGCGATTGATCGGCACGATCTCGTCGCGCACCGGCTTGTTGGTGGCATGGAGGGAAACCGCGAGGTTCACACCGATTTCCTCGCCGCAGCGCGCCATCATCGGCACCACGCCGCTGGTGGACAGCGTGATCCGGCGCTTGGACAAAGCGAGCCCTTCGCCATCCATCACCAGCCGCAGCGCATCGCGGACATGGTCGAAATTATACAGCGGCTCGCCCATGCCCATCATCACGATATTGGTCAGCAGGCGGCCATCCGCGCGGTACTCTGTTTCGGACTCGTCGTCGGCGAAATCCATCTTGCCTTTCGGCCATTCGCCCAGCGCATCGCGGGCGAGCATTACCTGGCCGACGATTTCTCCGGGCGTCAGATTGCGGACCAGCCGCATCGTGCCGGTGTGGCAGAATGTGCAATTGAGCGTGCAGCCGACCTGGCTGGAAACGCACAAGGTCCCGCGCGTCTCATCCGGGATGAAGACCATTTCGTAATCATGGCCGTCCTCGGTCTGGAGCAGCCATTTGCGGGTTCCGTCGGAGCTGTGCTGAGCCTCCACCACCTTGGGCCGCCCGACCACGAAGCGTTCTTCCAACCATGGGCGCATGGTCTTGGAAATATCGGTCATTGCGGAAAATTCGGTCACGCCGCGATGATACAGCCAGTGATACACCTGCTTGGCGCGCAGCTTGGCCTGTTTCGCGTCCAGCCCGGCCTCGGCAAACAGCTCGCGGATGCGCGCCTTGGGCAGGCCGAGCAGGTCGACTCGGCCATCGGCGCGCGGCGTAATGTCGCGGGCAACGGGAACGGGATCCACCTGTCCGGGGATCGGCATGAGAGCTGTATCGGCCATGGGAGCTGCGCATATAATCGCAGCGGTCGATTTATGCCAGTTCTGTAAATCCGGCCTGTTCCAACGAATGAAACATAGCGCGCAACTGTTCGCCGCAAATAGGCCTGCGACGAACGGTTCGGCGCGGCTGCACGCCATTTCGTCGCCACGAGTGTTGCTCAAAAACATCAATGTTTTCGTTGTCTTGCGTTCATGAAACTCTTGCCGAGCGGCTCCGTTGGGGAGGTCCATGCGGGATAGAACCCGTGGGAAATAAACGGAGCTTACAATGAAAAAGACAGTCGCAATTCTCACCGCAACGGCGCTCACCGCCATCGCGACACCGGCCTTCGCGCAGGTAGAAGATGAATCCCCCTTCACCGGCCTTCGGGGCGAGGGGATCGTGGGTTATGACAATATCCGCGCAGGCAGCTCGCGCGATGATGACGGCAACAACAATAACGATCAGTCGGTCGATGGCGTGATCTACGGTATCGGCCTTGGCTACGACGTCGATCTGGGATCGGTTGTTATCGGCGCAGAAGGTGAATTCGTCGATGCGACCGCCGATACCGAATTCGACGATGGCGATTTCGAAGGCTTCGGCTTCGGCAATGTGTCGGCCGGGCGTGACCTGTATCTTGGCGGGCGTATCGGCGTGAATGCAGCGCCCAACGTGCTGGCCTACGTCAAGGGTGGTTACACCAATGCCAAGCTGAACATCCTGACCAATGACGGGTCGCGCGATTTCGAAAACGATTTCGATCTCGACGGTTACCGGATTGGTGCAGGCGGCGAATATGCCATCAACCAGAACACCTTCTTCAAGCTGGAATATCGCTATTCCAACTATTCGCGGGCCGAAGTTGACCAGGACGGCACGCTGCCGGACAGCGACCGCTTCGATGTCGATTTGGACCGTCACCAGGTGGTGGCCGGTGTGGGCATCCGTTTCTAACGGTTAGCCAAACTGAGAATAAGGGAAGGGCGGGGCTGCGGCTCCGCCCTTTTCGTATGGGGATCAGCGCGTCCGGGCCGAGGCGCATCCGACCGTTGCCGCGTCGATAGCGGTGGCTGCCCCGTTCAGCCGGTAAGTATTTGAAAAACGCCGCCCCCGGCTGTCGCGCGCGCGGACGGTCATCTCGCTGGCGGAGCGCATTGCTGCAACGATTGCTGCGTCCATCTGTCTGTCCTGCGCCCAAGCATCGCCGCCGCCGCCGGTCAGCGTGAAATCGCGGCTGCCTATGCGCAGGGTGATGTCGCTATTGTCGGCCAGCTTGCGCGACAGGCGCAGATGGATTTGCCCGCGCACATTTCGGCGCGGCCAAGTGGCTACCGTGGCAAACGGTTCGTAATCGCGCTGAAGGCGGCTTCCGGCAGGCTTTGCAATGGCATAGCAGCGCGGCACGTTGGCGTCGCGAAACGCGCCCCAATCGGAAAAGATACCGAGATTGTCACGCGCCTGCGCCGGGACCGCCGCAACGCTCACGGCACTCAGCCCGGCCGCCGCTGCCAGCACCGCGAGGGTAATTCTCACCGCAAGAAATCGCCGGCTTTGCGAGGCTGCCCCAGCCGCGCATTTTGCGGGTATAGCTGTTCGTAAACCGCAGCATTTTCGATCACGCGCTGGACGTAATTCTTGGTCTCGAAGATCGGAATTTGCTCGATCCAGGTGACGTAATCGATCGAACCGTTGCGCGGATCGCCATTGGCCCGCAGCCACTTGTTCACATTGCCCGGCCCGGCATTATAGGCGGCGATGGCCAGCGGATAAGCGCCATCGTAATAGCTCAGCATCCGGGTGAAATAGCCATTGCCCAGACGGATATTATAGGTCGGATCCTCGATCAGGTCGGCGCGCATGTAATTCATACCCAGCTTGCCCGCCTGTTCGCGCGCCGTACCCGGCATCAGCTGCATCAGTCCGCGCGCACCGGCATGGCTGATCGCGTTCTCGGCAAACTGGCTTTCCTGCCGCGAAATCGCATGGACCATCGTCCAATAGGTCCCGGCTGGAGGCGTAACGGTAGGAAAGCCCTGCGCCACGAACTGGTTCAGCCCGTCCGCACCGGCAGCCTCGGCAACGTTGACCGCCAGATCGCGCCGTCCGGTTTCCAGCGCCAGCTGCGCCACCAGAGCGTGTTCTTCCGGCGTGTCGGCACCTTGCGCGATGGCCTGGTAAAACTGGATGCCGGTGCGCCACGGTGCCCCGCGCGCCACATGGCGCACGGCCTGCGTCAGCGGGTCGTTGCGGAATTCGGCGGTTTGCTCGGCAGAGGGTACGACGATGGTCGCCGCCGCCAGGCTCGGTATGGGGCGGCCCATCTTCTCCAGCGCAAGCTGGCCATAGAACCGGTCCGGATACTCGCCCGCCATCGTGTAATAGCGGTTGGCTTCCGCGGTATTGCCCGCCCGCTGCGAAGCGAGACCGGCCCAGTAGAACCCCTTGGAACGGGTCTGCGGCGTCTGCGCAGCCGCGCCGTAGCGATAGAACAAGGGGGCGGCCCGGTTGCCATCGCCCAGCGTCCACAAAGCCTTTGTGCCGCCAAGCCACATCAAGGAGGTGTAATCGTCCCGCAAACGGTAGGATTTGGTCGAGATATCGGTGCTGGGCGGGAAGAGGTCATCCACCTTTGCCGCGATCCGCGCCGCCGGATCTGATCCAGCACCCTTGGCGATGCGCAGCATTTCGCCCACGAAATCTTCCGCGTCCAGCGCCGGTCCGGAAAAGGCCGGGCGGCTCGCCAGCAAGTCGATCGCCCGGCTTAGCTGACCGGATGTGCGGTAATGCCGCGCCAGATTATAGACATAGCCCGCATCGTTCAGCGCCCCGGAAGGCGCATTCACCCCCGAACCATCGCCATTCACCAGCGCCAGCCGCGCCGCAGCGATGCCGCGATAGGCCGGCGATACGAGAGCCAGCTGCCGCGCAGCCGCTTCGCTATCGCCCTGCCACAGCAGCGCGTCCATCCGCGCATCGTGATCCTCGGGGCCGAAATTCTGGCCGTAAAGGCTCTGCAAATAGGCTTCGGCAGTCCCGCTCATGGTGCCGCCGCGCCACGCGGCAAGCGCCATATCGCGTGCCTCGGGCCGGTTCATCGCTTGCAGCGCCAGCGCATAGCGCGCCTTCGCCCCATTGGTCAGCGGCGGCTGAGCATCGAAATAGGCGACCAGCCGTTCCATCGGGACGGGTTCGTTATCGAGCGCAGCTTCGGCTCGCCCGCGCAGCCGGTCTTCCTGCGGAAAACCCGGATAGGCCAGCAGGAACCCGGCATATTGGTCGAACCCCAGATTATCCTGTCCGATCAGATAATCCCAACGGTCCACCACGCGCGCTGCGCCGCTGGGCTGGCTGGCGACCAGCTGGGTGCGGGCCTGTTCCCAGGCGGCGCTATCCTGCGCAGAGGCGGACAGCATCGGGGTGGTGAGGAGGGCGAATAGAGCAACTGACTTGTGAACCATGCTGGACATTATGCTCGAAGGCTCCTTATCAGGCGCTGAATGAAGCGCCCGAATTGATTGGTAACGTGCCGATCCTGTGGCGAATTGCAGGAGCGACAACAATGTTTTCGGGCTCGATTCCGGCTCTGGTGACTCCTTTTCGCGACGGAGCGTTGGACGAGGCGGCTTTTCGCAAGCTGGTGGACTGGCAAATAGAACAGGGCAGCAGTGCGCTGGTTCCCTGCGGCACTACGGGCGAGGCGTCCACGCTGAGCAATGCCGAGCACCACCGCGTAATCGAACTGTGTATCGAACAGGCCGCCGGACGCGTGCCGGTGATCGCGGGCTGCGGCAGCAACGACACGCAAAACGCGCTCCTCCACATGCAGTTTGCGAAGAAGGCCGGGGCAGCGGCGGGACTGTGCGTAGCGCCCTATTACAACCGGCCGAGCCAGGCCGGGCTGCTCGCCCATTTCAGCCATCTGTGCGAAAACAGCGATCTGCCGGTGGTGTTGTACAATGTGCCGGGCCGAACCGTGACCGATATCGCCCCGAAGACGACGTGCGAGCTGGCCAACCGCTTTCCCGACCAGATCGTGGCAATCAAGGATGCCAGCGAAGACCTGTCGCGCGTGGCCGATCACCGGATGGGGATTTCCAAGGAATTCTGCCAGCTATCGGGCAATGACGAGCTGGCGCTGCCGTTCAATGCGGCTGGCGGCAAGGGGTGTATCTCGGTCACCGCCAATGTCGCGCCGGCCCTTTGCGCCGAATTCCAGAGGGCCTGCGCCGATAACGACCTGGTCGAAGCGCGGCGGCTGAACGACAAGCTCTACCCGCTGCATTACGCGATGTTCGAAGATGCCAGCCCCGCTCCGGTGAAATACGCGCTGACGCGGGTGCAGGAATGGATGACGGACGAGGTACGCCTGCCCTTGTGCCGCGCCAACGACCATGCGCGCGCCGCAGTGGACGCCGCGCTGGAGCATGCCGGGCTGGTTTGATAGTCCTGGCGCGAGCAAGTTCCTTTCTTCACGAAGCGAGGAGGGTAAGTAGGGCAAGCAGACCGCCAGCCAAATAAAGCCCCGCTAAATGATCTCGTCTTCGTCCATTATCTGCTCGGCCGGCCCGGCAGGTTCGCTGGCCAGTATGGCTTCGGTGATCGATCCGATCCGCTCCCCGGCATGATCCAGGTTCGCGACCTGTGCGATATGGAACAGCGCGTCCCCCTGATTGACGACCGGCAGTGTCGCGTGGCCGATAATAATCCCGTCGATGGGACTGGTCATTTCGAGCGGCTCCTCGCCAAACAAACCGCCTACCGTCGCCAGCACTGCGCCCTTGCGTACAGTATCGCCGGATTTGCGGATGCGGTTGGTCACGCCGCCTCGCGGGCTACGAACCCAGCGGGAACTGTTTGCGCGGGCGGGAATGCCCACGGTGGTCAGCCCATCATCCATATCCGTCATCCCGATATGCGCCATCACGCGCAACACGCCCTGACACCCGATATCGATAGACAGGCGGTCGAATCGCAGAGCCTCGCCCGTTTCCATCAGCAGCATCTCCACTCCCATCCCCTTGGCCAGAGCGCGCATCGAGCCTTCGCGCAAAGGCGATTCGACGATTACCGGAGCGCCGAACGCCATAGCCAGTTCGACAAGGTAGGGGCTGCCTGCCGCAATACGTATTTGCGGAAGATTGTACCGGTGGACGGCAGCGGTGTGGATATCGATCCCCAGCGTGCAGCGGGCAATAACCTCGTTGAGGAAGCTGTAGGCAAGCTGCGCGGCGAGCGAACCGTTCTTACTGCCGGGGAAACTCCGGTTCAGATCGCGCCGGTCGGGCAGATAGCGGCTATGCTGCAGAAATCCGAAGATATTCGCTGCCGGCGCGAAGATAATCGTGCCTGAAAGGCTAGCCGGATCGAGCCGCTGAATGAGCTTCTGAACAATCGCCGTGCCGACAATCTCGTCCCCGTGGATCGCCGCGCTAACGAAGATGGCGGGGCCAGGTTTCGCGCCATGAATGATATGCAGCGCCAGCATAGCTGGCACCCCCGTCGCCAGGGAGCTGACCGGAATCGAGATACGCTGCGCCTCGCCTGGCGGGATACCTATGCCGCCGATCTCGAATTTCTTCCACGCCGCCGCACTTTTCGACACAGGATTTCTCCCCCTCGCCCAGCCGATGATAGGGCGCTGAAAATCGTGGATTGGCAAGCTGAAAAAACATCGGCCTGTGGCGGATCGAGAGTTGCGGACGACATGACAGGCGGCTTCGCACCCCCTTTCGCTTTGCGCGCGCAGCGCCTATCTGCCCTGCCACCATGGCGCGCCCCAAACCGGAAACTTTCGACAAGCAGAAAATCGTCGCCGAAAACCGGCGGGCGCGCTTCGATTATGCGATCGAGGACAAGTTCGAGGCGGGCCTGGCCCTGCATGGGACAGAGGTGAAGGCGCTGCGTGCGGGCGAGGCGTCGATTGCCGAAAGCTATGCCGAGGTGAAGGATGGCGAGGTCTGGCTGATCAACGCCAACATCCCCGAATTCAGCCACGGCAACCGCAACAATCACGAACCGCGCCGCCCGCGCAAATTGCTGCTGAAAACGCGCGAGATCAACAAGCTGTTCGGCGCGGTAGAGCGCAAGGGCATGACGCTGGTGCCGATGAGCATCTATTTCAACAAGACCGGCCGGGCGAAGGTGGAACTGGCGCTGGGCAAGGGGCGCAAGGCCGCCGACAAGCGCGAATATATCAAGGATCGCGACTGGCAGCGCGACAAGGCGCGGGTGATGCGCGACCATGGGTGACGCGCCGCCGCGTGGCCGATTGGTACTCACAGCATCCCGCCAACCACGACATTCACCCCATCGTCAGCACCACTCCGCCAGAGCGCCCTTGCGCCGCGATGCACTGGGGGCCAAGTGAACTAGCGTGAACAGATGACCGATTTCCGCTCGAAAACCTTTCTCGCCGACTGGGTCAGGCGGCACACGCCTACGCGTGAACAGATGGCGCAAAACCGCTATCTGAAGCCTATCGCGCATCGTTTTCTCAGTCCGGAACTGTGGCGCTTTACGCGGCGCAGCGTGCCCCGCGGGGTCGCGCTGGGACTGTTTGCAGCGTTCATCGTGCCGCTCGGGCAGATTTTTCTGGCGGCGTTCCTGGCTCTGCCCGCGCGGGCCAACGTTCCGCTTGCTGCGCTGGTTACTTTCGTCACCAACCCGTTCACCTTCCCGTTCTGGGCTATCATCGCCAAGAAGCTGGGCGATTTCATGCTCAACATCGATCGATCGATGGGCGGGCTGGCGCTGAGCGACACGCGCGACGGGCTGGTCGCCTATATTGCGGAATTGCTGGGTGTGGCGGCAGTGGCCTATTTCGGCTTCCTGGTACTGGCGATCCTGTCGGCAGCAATCGGGTATCTGCTGTCGAGCTGGGTGTGGCGTTATCTGGTGGGCCGCAAGCGCACCAAGCGCCTCGCGCGCAAGGCGCGCGGTCTTCCGATGAGCGCCAAGCGGCCCAGGAAAAAGAAGGCAACCGGCGCATGATCGGCGGCGCGGGCGAGAAACCGACGAACTCTCTAACGTTGCCGCTCGCCTTGTTGCTGGGGCTGGCTCTATCGGCGGCGGCGATCTGGTTGCTGACCGGCGAGGTGTTGCCCGCTGCAGCCTTTGCCGGCGGCCTGCTGGTGCTGTTGGCTGGCGGCTGGTTGCTGTCGCGAACCGCACGGCCGGCTCAGGCGGGCGATCTGGCTGCGCCCGATTGGTCGGTCACGGTTGCCGCTATCGAGAATGACGGGCGCGGCAAGGGCGACGGGGTGGCCATTACCGACCGTGCCAACCGGCTGACCTGTGCCAATGGCACGTTCGGCGAATGGTTCGGGCAGGGTGAGGCTCCGCCCAACCTGCCGCTCGACCGGACCGCGCTGGAATCGCTCACCCGCGCTGCGCGCGAGGCGTGGCGCGACGGGCAGGCAGAGATTGCCGAGTTGGCCGACCGCAAGGGCAGCGCGCGCTGGAGCGCCAGTGCAAGGCGGGCGGGCCGGGGCGAGGATTATCTGATCTGGCGCTTCACCGAAATTGCCGGTGACGACACCACCGCGCGGATCGGCGAGGAATTGCGCGGTCCGCTCGGTGCGATGTTGACCGCTGCCGGGATTGAAGCAGCGATGACGGCGCCCGACGGGATCGTATCCAGCGCCTCGGCAGGGTTTGCCGAGCGCGCGGCGGGCGACCCCAAGGCCACGCTGGCCGGTCAGGAGTTCGTTTCGCTGTTGCGCAGCGACGAGCGCGGCCGGGTCTATTTCGCCCGCGAGGGCAGGCGCGGATCGCCGCAGGTGCTGGTGCATGTGCCGCTGGACATGGGCGAGGGCGGACGGCCGAGGGGCGCCGACGAGGCACCTTCGCTGATGCTGTTGATCGATGCCGGGGTAGGCGTGGGCGGCGGCTGGGAAGGCGGGGGCGGCGAATCTGCACCGCAGCTGGAATCGCTGCTCGGCGCATTGCCGCTGGGTCTGGCCATGACCGACAGGGACGGGCGGTTCCTGTTCGCCAATCCGCCCTTCCTGCGCGCCATCGGCCGCGAAGACCAGGGCTTGCCGCAATTCCCTTCGGACCTCGTTGTGCGCGAAGATAAGACCGCGATGTCGGATGCGGTGCGGCGCTATGGGCGCGGCACGGCGAATAGCGGCGATATGGCCGTGAGGCTGCGCGATATGCCGGAAGACCCGGTGTCGCTGGGCCTTGCCGGAGTGCGCGGACTGGGCGAGGCGGCGGTCCTGCTCAGCCTTGCCGATTCTACCGAGGAGACCAAGCTCAAGCGGCAGGTTGCGCAGGCGACGAAGATGCAGGCGGTCGGCCAGCTGGCAGGCGGGGTGGCGCATGATTTCAACAATGTTCTGACCGCCATCATCGGCTATTGCGACCTGATGTTGTTGCGCCATACGCCGGGTGACAGCGACTATGACGATATTCAGCAGATCCGCGCCAATTCCAACCGCGCGGCCAGCCTGACCCGCCAATTGCTTGCCTTTTCGCGCCAGCAGACCCTGCGCCCCGAAGTTCTGCAATTACCGGATGTTATCAGCGAAGTTTCACAACTTCTCAAACGCCTGATGGGCGAGAAGATTGAGTTCAAGATTCGCCATGACCGCGATCTCGGCCCGGTGCGCGCCGATCCGCAGCAATTGGAACAGGTCATCGTGAATCTGGCGGTCAACGCGCGCGATGCGATCCATGCGGCCGGCAATGGCTCGGGCAAGCTGACCATGGCGACCCGCCGGGTATCGGCCGGCGATGTCCGCAAGACCGGGTCCGATATCATTCCGGTGGCCGATTATACCGTTTTGATCGTGCAGGATTCGGGCGGCGGCATTCCGCCGGAAAACCTCGGCAAGATTTTCGAGCCGTTCTTCACCACCAAGGAACAGGGCAAGGGCACCGGCCTGGGTCTCTCCACCGTTTACGGTATCGTCAAGCAATCGGGCGGTTTCATCTTCGCCGACAATGTCACCGGCATCGGCGGCAAGGCCGAAGGTGCTCGCTTCACCGTCTATCTGCCGGTCCATAGCGGCCCTCCCGCCGAGCCTCGTGTCGATTTGCCCGATACAAGCGGAGCGAGCGAATGGTCCGGCGGCGGGCGCGTGTTGCTGGTGGAGGACGAGGACATGGTGCGCGCCGTGGCCGAACGCGCGCTGGTGCGCGAAGGTTACGAGGTGACCGCGTGCTGCGACGGGGAAGAAGGGCTGGCCGCGGTTGCCAACGCCAAGGAAGGCGGGCCGCAATTCGATGTGGTCGTTTCCGATGTGGTGATGCCGGTGATGGACGGACCCGCAATGGCCCGCGCGATCCGCAAGGTCCGCCCGGACCTGCCGTTCCTGTTCATGTCGGGCTATGCAGAAGAAACTTTGCGCGACCAGATCGACATCGACAATATGCATTTTATGGCCAAGCCCTTCAGCGTGGCGCAGATCGGGCAAAAGGTGGGCGAGGTTCTGGCGAGCAGCAAGCTCAAGGCCTAGGCTGCGTTCATGATATTGTCAGGCTGGCCGTGCAGTCTGGCAGATGAACAGGGGAGAGGCCGAATGTCCGCAACCAGAATAGCCGCAATTTTGGGAATCTTGGGGGCCGGGACGTTCGCCGCTCTGCCCGCGCTTTCACAGCAAACCCCGCTCAGCGATGAAACCACTGCGCAGGGCGACGTTTCGGTGACCATCTATAATGGCTCGGACGCGCTGGTGCAGGACGTTCGCACACTCCAGATCCCCGCTGGCCGTTCGACGATCACCTTCCCCGACGTGTCCGCGCGCATTCGGCCCGAAACGCTCAGCTTCGCGGCGAGCGAGGCCGGAATTGTCGAGCAAAATTTCGATTTCGACCTCCTCACCCCGCAAAAGATGATGGAAAAGGCGATCGGCCAGACCGTCACGCTTATCCGCACCAATCCCGCCACCGGCGTGGAAACGCGCGAGCGGGCCAAGGTGCTTTCCACCGCTGGCGGAGTGGTCGTGCAGATCGGCGACCGCATCGAAGTGCTGCGCGACGATGGCCTGCCAGTGCGGGTGATTTTCGACCGTGTGCCGCCCAATTTGCGCGCTCGGCCCACGCTTTCGGTCAATGTGGAAAGCAGCCGAAGCGGCGCTCGTCCCGCTTCGATCCGCTACCTCACCCCGGGTCTGGGGTGGAGCGCGGATTACGTCGCTTTGTTCGATGAAGGGAACGGCCAGATCGATATGCAGGGCTGGGTTACGCTGACCAACCAGACGGGCACCACTTTCCGCGATGCCGACACGTTGCTGGTCGCCGGCAATGCCTCGGGCGCGAACAATTTCGGCAGGCGCGGCAGATCGCAGCCGATGCGAAACGACATGGTGCGCCCCGGCACGCAAACCGCCGATCGCGAGCGGCTGGGCGACTTCTATCTCTATCCGATCGCCGGCCGGACCACGATTGCGAACAACCAGACCAAGCAGGTCAGCTTCCTCGACGTGCAGGGCGTCCCGGCGCAGCGTCAATATCGCCGGAGTGTGGGTTGGCAGGTCAATGACGACAATCCCGTGCCTTTCGCCAGCGCCATTGCTTTCAGCTCGTCGGCGGATGGCGGGCTGGGCGATGCGCTGCCTGCGGGAACCGTCCGTTTCTACCAGCGCGACCGGCAGGGTACGCCGCAATTCGTCGGCGAAAACCGCATCGGTCATACGCCGATGGGCAGCGAGCTGCGGCTCGTCACCGGCGATGCGTTCGATGTCTATTCCACCGTCCAGGTCGAGAGCCGCGAGAAAATCGACAGCGACGAATTCCGCCGCAGCGCCCGTTACCGGGTAATGGAGGATGGCGAACCGCTCCGTGAAATCACGGTCGAGCGCGCGCTGACATTTTACCGCACGACGATGCTGTACAGCTTCACCAATGCCAAGCCGGAGCCGGTCGAAGTCACGCTGGTGCAATCCGGGCTGGACCGCGGCTGGTGGTCGCACGATTTTCGCGTGGTGAACGAAACCGTGCCAGGCAATCAGCTCAATCTGGACGACCGCGAATATACCGTGACCGTCCCCGCCAATGGAGAGACCGAGCTGCGCGTCACATACGAAGCGCGGTATTGATCCGGTGCGCGCCGCGCTCGCTTTCCTGGCCCTGATCGCCGCGCTGGCCGCACCACAGGTTCTGGCGCGCGAAACGGTCGAGGCATCGGCGCCCGAAGCGCTCGCCGTCAGTATCTACCGCGACCCGGATCGCGGACCGGACGATGACTGGAACACAACGCGCCCCGGTGGTTTCGCAATGATCTCCGAAGATCGCACCGTCACTTTGCCGCCCGGCGAATCGACCATCCGCTTTGCCGGCGTTTCCGAAGGCATGGTCGCTGTCAGCGCAATCGTCACCGGATTGCCCGGCGGCACGATCGAGAAAAACCGCAACGCCGATCTGCTCAGCCCGGCGGCGCTGGTGGACGGCACGTTGGGCAACCGCGTCACGATCACCCGCACAAATCCGGCCACCGGGCAGGCAGCGTCCGAACAGGCTATCGTGCGCACCCGGGCCGATGGCGGACTGGTCCTGGAAACCTCGCAGGGGTTCGAGGCGGTGCGCTGCGCGGGCCTGCCGGAGAAGCTGACTTTTGGCCGCGTGCCGGAGGGACTTTCTGCCAGGCCCGTATTCTCGATCAACACGCGCGACGACACTGGCGGGACGTATAAGGTTCGCCTGACTTACCTGTCCTGGGGGTTCGATTGGCAGGCCAATTACGTCGCGACCCTGCCCGATCCCGATCCCGTTTATAACGGCAACAAGCGACGCGATGCCGACAAGACCAAGCTGACCGCGTGGCTCACGCTGCTCAACGATAACGGCCAGAGTTTCGAGAATGCCGAGTTGCTGGCCGTCGCGGGCTATCTGGAGATCGTCAGCAACTTTCGCCGCCTCGCCGATCCGCCGCGCGCGCGGCCATTGCGCCTCACTTGCTATCCCATCGGCAGTACCGCGCGCGGGTCGCCGGTGCGCAATTATGGCAATGTTCCTGCTCCTCCGCCGCCACCGCCTATGGCAGCATCGGCAGATGGTATGATCGTGGTCACCGGATCGCGTGTGGGGCGTGACCTGATGGAAAGCGCCGCTCCCGTCGCGGTGGTTGCGGGTGAGGAACAGCTGGGCGACCTGAAGCTCTACCGCTTTCCCGAACCGGTGACGGTAGCAGCCAAAGGCCAGAAGCAGGTCGCTTTTCTGCAACGCGATGCGGTGGAGGCAGAGTATCTCTATTTCGCCAGCTGCGCGCCCTATGATGGCGGTGAGGACTGGACCGGAACAGGAATGTACCTGGTCGCGGAAAATGATGAGGACAACGGGCTGGGTGCTGCCCTCCCGCAGGGCAACCTGGCGATATTCGAGCCGTCCGATGCTGGCGACCAGCTCGTCTTCACGGGCGGAATGCGCGACTATGCGGTGGGTCAGGAAGTCGAATTGGAACTCGCGCCAAGCCGGCAGGTGTTCCACCAATGCAAGGCGCCGCAGCAGCGCGAATTGGACGATATCGAAAAACGCCCCGTCCCGATGTCGCTGGAAATTTCCAACGCCAACCCGAACCCGGTGCGGATACGCGTGGCGCTTGGGATGGCAGCCGATTGGCAGGTTCGCGGTATTCGCGGGCTGAAAAATCGCTTCGGGTATCACATCGTGGAACGAGAAATTCCCGCGAACAAGGTGACGAAGCTGCGCTGGAAAGTCAGGGCGATCGAATGAATTCCTTGGCTCCTGCGCCGTTCCGAGCGCTCTGCCAGCCCTCTGTAGGAAAATATTCGTTCCCCCCTTGTTCTATGAGAACAAATGCAATACATCGTCATTCACCGGGAGAGAAACGGGGGCAAATCCCGCTCTCCCCTAGGCAAGTGAAAGGGCTGGTGTCATGGCGGCAAATCTCAAGGTTGTAGGCAAGGAATCTAACGTGGACCGTCAAAAGGCACTCGATGCCGCACTCGCGCAGATCGATCGCGCATTCGGCAAGGGTTCGGCGATGAAGCTGGGCTCGAAGGAAGCGATGAATGTGGAATCGATTTCCACCGGCTCGCTCGGCCTCGACATCGCGCTCGGCATTGGCGGCCTGCCCAAGGGACGCGTGATCGAAGTGTATGGTCCGGAAAGCTCGGGCAAGACCACGCTCGCGCTGCACGTGCTGGCAGAGGCTCAGAAGGCGGGCGGCACCGTCGCCTTCATCGATGCCGAACACGCGCTGGACCCGGTCTATGCCCGCAAGCTGGGCGTCGATATCGATGAACTGATCATCTCGCAGCCCGATACGGGGGAACAGGCGCTCGAGATCACCGATACGCTGGTGCGTTCCAACGCTGTCGATGTGCTGGTGGTCGATTCGGTCGCCGCCCTGGTGCCGCGCGCGGAGATCGAAGGCGAGATGGGCGATAGCCATGTCGGCCTTCAGGCCCGCCTGATGAGCCAGAGCCTGCGTAAGCTGACCGGTTCGATCAACCGTTCCAAATGCATGGTGATCTTCATCAACCAGCTGCGCATGAAGATCGGTGTAATGTACGGCAATCCCGAAACCACCACCGGCGGCAATGCGCTGAAGTTCTACGCTTCGGTCCGGCTCGACATTCGCCGCACCGGCCAGATCAAGGATCGTGACGAGGTGATCGGCAACTCGACCCGCGTCAAAGTGGTCAAGAATAAGGTTGCCCCGCCATTCAAGCAGGTCGAATTCGACATTATGTATGGCAAGGGCATTTCGAAGACCGGCGAAATCCTCGATCTCGGCGTGAAGGCCGGAGTGGTGGAAAAATCCGGCAGCTGGTTCTCCTACGATTCCGTTCGTATCGGGCAGGGCCGAGAAAATTCGAAAACCTTCCTCGATGAAAATCCTGAAATGCGCGACAAGCTGGAAGCCGCCATTCGCGGTAAAACCGAAGAAGTCGCCGAGGAGATGATGACCGGTCCTGACGCGGAGGACTGAAGGCGCCAGCCTTTCGGGCGCGAGCCTGCAGCACTTATCTCTTCAAGCGGGCGAATGCGGCGATAGGCTGCGCCCGGACAACCGGATGGCCGGCGCTTTTCCCATTGTGGAAAGGCGTCGGCTTTTCCGTTTTGGCAATACCGAACCGCGCATTGTAGGTTTGTGAACCACGTGCTCCTATGTCACTCACCATCCTATGCGCCGGGTGATGGCTTACTGGAGTGCTTCGATTGACTGACATATCCGAATGGCAGGGGCGGGTTGGGCGCAGCTGGGCCGATGAATGGCGGCGTACAGACCGCAGCTTCGGAAATTTGACCGACCGTCTGCTCGGGCGAGCCAGCGCACGGCCGATTGCCCAAGCGCTGGATATCGGCTGCGGCGCGGGCGAATTGTCGCTCGCCCTCGCGCGGGGGCACACCAATGCCCGGATAACCGGGCTCGATATCAGCCCCGAACTCGTGGCGATCGCGCAGGAACGCTCCGCCCATCTGTCCAATGTACGCTTCCTCCAGGCCGACGCCGCGAGCTGGAAGGGCAGCGGTACGCCGGCGCCCAATTTGATCGTCTCGCGCCATGGTGTGATGTTCTTCCCCGATCCGCAGCAGGCATTTTCCAATCTCGCCAAAGTTGCAGCCGATGATGCACGGCTCGTATTCAGTTGTTTCCGCAGCCGCGATGACAATCCGTGGGCCGAACGAATTGCCGGATTGCTTCCCGTGGGCATGGATCAACCAGGCGATCCGTTCGCCCCCGGGCCATTCGCATTTGCCGACCGCCCCTATGTCGAGGCCCTGCTGTCCGACAGCGGATGGCTCGACATATCGTTCGAGCAAGTCGATTTCGCCTATATCGCCGGAGCGGGGGAGGACCCCGTCGCGGATGCAGCGCAGTTCTTCCAGCGTATCGGCCCGGCCGCTCGCGCAGCCGCCCAGCTATCGGGTGACCAGCGGGAGGTATTTCTCGGCCGCCTCCGCAGGTTCCTCGAAAATCAGCGCGATGGCAGCCTGGTCGCCTTGCCCGCATCCGCCTGGATCGTGACCGCCCGCCCGCGATAACACGGCTGGCGGCCCATACTCCGCGTTCAACGTGGCATCACACCGCGCATCTTGCGCTTGTCACAATTCCGCGCCGTGCCTAAGTCGGCGGCCATGCATTCGACCAACGAAATCCGCCGCAGTTTCCTCGATTATTTCGCCTCCGGCACGGGTGGTGCGGAGCATTTGGAAGTGCCCAGTGCGCCGCTGGTCCCGCATAACGATCCGACATTGATGTTCGTCAATGCGGGCATGGTCCCGTTCAAGAACGCTTTTACCGGGCTCGAAACCCCGCTTGCACCGCGCGCCACCAGCAGCCAGAAATGCGTGCGCGCGGGCGGAAAGCATAACGATCTCGACAATGTCGGCTACACCGCGCGGCACCATACGTTTTTCGAAATGCTCGGCAATTTCAGCTTCGGCGACTATTTCAAGGAACAGGCCATCCACCAGGCTTGGCAGCTCCTCACCAGCGAGTGGGGCCTGTCCGCGGACCGCTTGACCGCCACGGTCTATCACACCGATGACGAGGCGTTCGATCTGTGGCGCAAGATCAGCGGATTGCCGGAGGACCGGATCATCCGCATTCCCACCGACGACAATTTCTGGTCGATGGGCGATACCGGCCCGTGCGGTCCGTGCAGCGAGATCTTCTACGATCATGGCGAACATATCGCCGGTGGGCCGCCAGGATCGCCGGACGAGGATGGCGACCGGTTCGTGGAGATCTGGAACCTGGTCTTCATGCAATACGACCAGTCGGCAGGCGGCGAGCGCGCACCTCTGCCCAAACCCTCGATCGACACCGGCATGGGCCTGGAACGCGTGGCCGCTGTGATGCAGGGCGTGCATGACAATTACGATACCGACCAGTTCAAGGCGTTGATCGCGGCATCGGAAAGCCTGACCGATGTCCGGGCCGATGGCGATGCAACCTCCAGCCACCGCATCATCGCCGACCACTTGCGCTCGACGTCTTTCCTGCTGGCTGACGGGGTCCTGCCGTCCAATGAAGGGCGCGGATATGTGCTGCGCCGGATCATGCGCCGCGCGATGCGCCACGCTCATTTGCTGGGCGCGAGCGAGCCGTTGATGCACCGCCTCGTGCCCGCTCTGGTCGCCGAAATGGGCCAGGCCTATCCGGAATTGCTGCGCGGCCAGGTGCTGATAGAGGAAGTGCTGGAGCGCGAGGAAACGCGGTTCCGTCAAACGCTCGACAAGGGACTGCGCCTGCTCGACGAAGCAACCGGCGATATGGAGGCGGGTGACAGGCTCGGCGGTGAAACCGCGTTCAAGCTCTACGATACTTTCGGCTTCCCCTACGATCTGACCGAGGACGCGCTGCGCGCACGCGGCATCGGGGTGGACCGCGAAGGGTTCGACAGCGCTATGCAGCGCCAGAAGGAAGCGGCCCGGGCTGCCTGGAAAGGCTCGGGCGAAGCGGCGTCGAGCGAGGTATGGTTCGACATCGCAGAACGCGAAGGGGCGAGCGAGTTCACCGGCTACACCGCGACCGAAGGCGAGGGAGTCGTCGTCGCCCTGGTCAAGGACGGCGCCGAGGTCGAGCGCGCTGCCGCGGGCGAAGACGTGACGATCCTGACCAACCAGACCCCGTTCTACGGCGAAAGCGGCGGACAGACGGGCGATGCGGGCACGATCACCGCGCCCGGCGGCTTGCGGATCGCTGTCACCGACACGTCCAAGCCGCTTGGCCGGTTGCACACCCATTCCGGCAAGGTCGAGGCGGGCGAAATTGCCAAGGGCGACACCGTCCATCTGCAAGTCGATGCCGACCGGCGCGACCAGATCCGCGCCAACCATTCTGCAACGCACCTGCTGCATGCCGCTCTGCGCAACCGGCTTGGCGAGCATGTCACGCAAAAAGGTTCGCTGGTGGCGGAGGACCGGCTGCGGTTCGATTTTTCGCACCCCAAACCGCTGAGCGACGATGATATCGCTGCCATCGAGGCCGAAGTGAACGCGGAAATCCGCGCCAACGATCCTGTGCAAACTCGGCTGATGAGCCCCGACGATGCAGTCGCCGCGGGCGCGTTGGCCCTGTTCGGCGAGAAATATGGCGAAGAAGTGCGGGTCCTCTCGATGGGCCGGACGAGCGGCGAGGGCCGCAATTACTCGGTCGAATTATGCGGCGGCACCCATGTCGAGGCGATGGGCGATATCGGCTTGTTGCGGATCGTGAGCGAGAGCGCGGTCAGTTCAGGCGTGCGCCGGATCGAGGCGTTGACGGGCGAAGCTGCGCGCCAATGGCTGGTTCGCCGCGAGGAGGCGTTGAAGGCGATCGCCAGCACCATCAAGGCATCGCCCGACGAGGCTGCGGAGCGCGTGGCGGCGTTGGTGAAGGAACGCAAGATGCTGGACAGGGAATTGGCCGATGCCAAGCGTCAGTTCGCCCTGGCAGGCGGAGGCGGAACGGGCGATAGCGGTCCAGCGGATGAGAAAATCGGATACATCGCGTTTACCGGCCAGGTGATCGACGGCCTCAACCCCAAGGATTTGCGCGGTTTGCTCGATGAAGCAAAGCAGCGGATGGGATCGGGCATTGCGGCGATTGCGGCGACGAACGACGGACGCGCCGCCTTTGCGGTGGGCGTAACCGAGGATCTGACCGGACAATACGATGCGGTCGCGCTGGTCCGTTTAGGTGTGGAAGCCTTGGGCGGCAAAGGCGGCGGCGGACGGCCGGATATGGCGCAGGGCGGCGGCCCCGATGCCTCGCAAGCCGCCGCAGCGCTGGACGCGGTACGCGCCGCTATCGCGAATTAACGCGGGTCTTTGATCGAAGTATCGCTCTCGCTACCGCGCGGGACATCTTCCATGTTGCGCTGCTTGCGACCGGAATCGGTTACGCTGCCGTGGCCTTCGCCCTGAACGTTCGACGGTTTGAACTTCTCGGGATTTTCGCCCTGTTCGGCGGGGTTGGTTTTCTTGCTCATATTTCGCTCCTTTGCCTAACCAACGGGCGAGGGAGCGAATGGTTGCAAGCTTGCCTGTCAGGCCTGTGATGGGATCTGAGACGGGGTCGTGCGCAGGTTGGGTTTTACTTCCAGCCGTCCATCTTGCTGGATTTGCTCGCGAAACTCGTCTCGCTTTTCGTGAATGCTGGCGATCACCGGGCCCATTGCCACGCCGATATCCACCAGTACCGCTTCGGACAATTGCAGCGAGCTTTCCAGCGTTTCGGGCACCGCATGGCTCGCGCCGCTGCGATATAGCTCGGCGGCATGATCGCTGTCGCGCGCACGGGCCAGGATCGGGAGGTCGGGATGTTCGCGGCGCAGCTTGGCGGTCAGACGCTGCGCCAGCACCGGCTCGTCCATTGTCAGGATAACCGCCAGCGCATGATCGATACCGAGTCGCGACAGCGCATCGCCGCGCACCGCATCGCCGAAAGTGGCGCTGTATCCCTTGCGCTTGGCCCAGGCGATCAGGTCGGCATCGGAATCGATTGCGACATAGGGCTTGTCATGCGCGTCGAGCATCTGCGCGATCAACTGGCCAACCCGCCCGATGCCCACGATGATGACGCGCGGTTCGCCGGTATCGTCGATCGGCAGCTCGGGCACCGGCTCCACTCGCCGCGCAATAATCCGCCCAAGTCGTGCGAGCAGCGGGGTGAGGGTGAGGCCGATTGCCGTGACGATCTGCCAGAATTGCGCTGTGCCCGGCTGGATCAGCATGGCGCTGCTGGCTGCAGCAAGCACGATCAGCGTGGTTTCCGATGGGCTGGCCATCAGCACACCGGTTTCGGCGGCCGTACTACGCCGCGCACCCATGATCCGCAGCAGGAAGCCGGTTACCAGCGCCTTGAACACCAGCACGCCGACCACCGCCGCCATGATCATCCCGAAATTGGCGCCGATGGTGGTGAGATCGATGCTCATCCCCACGGTGATCAGGAACACCCCAAGCGCGAGGCCCTTGAACGGTTCCATGATGTGTTCGACTTCGGCATGATATTCGGTTTCGGCGATCAGCAAGCCTGCAATCAGCGCCCCGAAAATGGGCGAAAGACCCGCCGCCGCGGTCGCCAGGCTGGCTCCGATCACCACCAGCAATGCCGCAGCCAGGAACAGTTCGGGGCTTTTTGTCCGCGCAGCCTGCGCGAATAGCCGGGGCAGGGCAAAGCGGCCTACGATCAGCAATGCAGCGACTACCAATCCGCCGATCAGCAGTGTGTTGGCCAGCCCCTCCCACCCTTCCGAGGCGGCGAAGGGGGCCATCGCGCCGAGGATAAAAATGATCGGCACGATCATGATATCTTCGAACAGCAACATCGACAGCGCTGCGCGGCCTACCGGCGATTTGGTACCCGAAATCGGCAGCACGATGGCGGTGGAGGAGAATGCCAGCGCAAAGCCGAGGCCGATGGCACCGGTCCAATATTGTCCCATCATCCCCAGGAAAACCGCGAGCAGGCTGCCGATGACAAGCAGCTCCATCGCGCCTAGCCCGAAGACCAGCTTGCGCATCGTCCACAGCCGCTTGAAACTCAGTTCCAGCCCGATGGTGAACAGCAACAGGATGATGCCGAATTCGGCAAATGGCTCCAGCGCCTCGGGATCGGTGATGGTTATGTGGGTTAGCCAGGGTATCTCGTAAACCCAGCTGCCCAGCCCGTATGGCCCGACCGCCAGCCCGATCAGGATGAAGCCGATCACCGGGGTGATCCGGAAGCGGGTGAATACCGGAATCACCAATCCCGCCGCGCCGAGGATTACCAGCGCGTCGGAAATGGTTTCGGATGAAGCAAGGTCGGTGCCGGCCATGGCGATGGATTAAGGTGCTGCGCGGCGAGTGTCACGCACGCATTGGCGAATTGGCCGATGAATTGACGGGCCTGCCCTTATCATCCGCCACCGGGGGTCGAAGGGCCGATGGGATCACGGCGCGGTTTGGCGCGCTTGTGGGTTTCGCCATCCTCCCATTCGATGCGGTAGAGATCGAACCGGCGGTCGGCCAGATTGCGAACCGTACCTTCCGCGCGTGCCCAGCTGAGATCGGCCAGATTGATGTCGCTGATCGTCAATGTTTCGACGTTCTCGCTGGCTTCGGCGGCAATTCCGTCGCGGGCAAAGGGAAAGTCGCACGGCGTCAGGATGCAGCTCTGCGCGTATTGGATGTCCATGTTGGCGACGTTGGGCAAATTGCCGACATTGCCGGACAGCACCACGAAACACTGGTTCTCGATCGCGCGGGCCTGCCCACAATAGCGCACCCGCAAGTAACCCTGCCGGCTGTCGGTGCAGAAAGGCACGAAGATAATCCGCGCGCCTTCGTCGGCCAGCTTGCGGCTGAGTTCGGGGAATTCCGAATCGTAACAGATCTGCACCCCGATTGGGCCGCAATCGGTCTGGATCACGTCGATCGTATCGCCGCCCTTGATGTTCCACCAATAGCGCTCGTTCGGGGTCGGGTGGATCTTCTCCTGCTCGTGAATCGATCCATCGCGCAGGCAGACATAGGCGACGTTATGGATATCGCCGTCGTCCATCCGCGTGGGGTGCGAGCCGCCGATAATGTTGATGTTGTAGCGCATCGCCATATCAGACAGGTCGCTGCGGATGCGCGGCGTGTATTCGGACAATCGCTCTATCGCCTCCACCGGGGAGAGTACCTTGTCCTCGCTGGATAGCAGCATCAGCGTGAACAGTTCGGGAAAGACTATGAAGTCTGCTTCGTAATCGCTTGCAACATCGACGAAATATTCGATTGCCCGGGCGAATTCGTCGTAATCCTTCACCGCCCGCGATTGCAGCTGGCAGGTCGCCACACGCACCGCCTCCACCCCGCGCGGGAGACGTTTCTTGACCGGCTGGTCGCGCTCAACATAGGGGTTTCGCCAAGCCATCAGCACGGCATTGCCGTCGCTGCGGCGGTCTTCGGGCAGATATCCTTCGAGCACGCCTTGAGGCTCGAAACCGTTAGCAAGCTGGAAGCGCAGCACTTGGTCGTGCAGCTTGCCGGAAACCACTCGGTCGAGATAATCCTGCGGGCCGGAAACCGGATCGTTCTTGCGGCGGCGGGCACGCCGATAGCCGGGCATCCGTCCGCCGAACACGATTCCGGTCAGGTCGCGCTCTTCGGCAAGCGCGCGGCGTTCTTCGTAAAGCCGCCGGCCGATGCGCACGCCGCGCACCTTGGGATCGACGCACATTTCGTAGCCATACAGCCAGTCGCCGGTCGGATCATGGCGCGAGCCGTAGCCATTGCCGGAAATTTCGTCCCAGTCATGCGGGGCGAACACGACCGGTTCCGGCAATTGCATCGAGGCGCAATAGCCGACGATTTCCTCGTCCAGCAGCGCGACGAAACACCCTTCTGGAAAATTATTGAGCTGCCCGCGAATTTCGCTCTGCGTATAGGCGGGCAGATCGTCATAGGCGCGGCGGACCAGTGCGGAGATACCGCGTATGTCCTTGATCATCGCCTGGCGCACGATCAGGCGCGCCTGGCCCAGCTTCTCGCCCGAGGTTCGGGCAGAGGGGCGTTTGACGGATGGTTTGCTGCTTGGTTTTTTTGCCATGGATCGCTTCTTTAGCTCGTCGATGCGAGCAAAGCGAAGCAATCCATGGCGGAAGTTCGGCGCACATCACGGCGGTGAGGTTCAGGCGCGGAGGCGCCATGGTTCGCCGCTTTGCTTCGCTCCTCGCATCGACGAGGGTTTCGGGTTTTCTCGAAAGGGTCCGGCCGCTTACGCCGCCATTTCCTTTTCGAGGTTTTCGACGATGGCTTCGAAGAACTGTTCGGTGGTCATCCAGTTCTGTTCGGGACCGATCAGCAACGCCAGATCCTTGGTCATCTTGCCGCTTTCCACGGTCTGGATGCACACCCGCTCCAGCGTTTCGGCAAACTCGACCACTTCGGGCGTTCCGTCGAATTTGCCGCGATACATCAGCCCGCGCGTCCAGGCGAAGATGCTGGCAATGGGGTTGGTGCTGGTGGCCTTGCCTTCCTGGTGCTGGCGATAGTGACGGGTCACGGTGCCGTGGGCGGCCTCGGCTTCGACGCAATCGCCCGAAGGGGTCATCAGCACGGAAGTCATCAGGCCGAGCGAGCCGAAGCCCTGCGCCACGGTATCGGACTGCACGTCGCCATCGTAATTCTTGCAGGCCCACACGAACTTGCCGCTCCACTTCAGGGCGGAGGCGACCATATCGTCGATCAGGCGGTGTTCGTAAGTGATCCCGGCCTTGTCGAACTTGTCGGCGAATTCGCTGTCATAGACTTCCTGGAACAGGTCCTTGAAGCGGCCGTCATATTTCTTGAGGATGGTGTTCTTGGTGGAGAGATACACCGGCCAGCCGCGATCCAGGCCGTAATTCATGCTGGCACGCGCGAAGTCGCGGATCGAATCGTCGAGGTTGTACATCGCCATGGCAACGCCGCTGGACTGGAATTCGAATACGTCGAGATCGATTTTCTTGCCGTCCTCGCCCTCGAACACCAAGCGCAGCTTGCCCGCACCGGGGATCAGCGTGTCTTTTGCGCGGTACTGATCGCCAAAGGCATGGCGGCCGACCACGATGGGGTCGGTCCAGCCGGGGACCAGACGCGGCACATTATCGATCACGATGGGCTCGCGAAACACCACGCCGCCCAGAATATTGCGGATCGTGCCATTGGGGCTGACCCACATCTTCTTCAGGCCGAACTCTTCGACCCGCTGCTCGTCAGGGGTGATGGTGGCGCACTTCACGCCCACGCCGTGCTGCTTGATCGCATTGGCGGCATCGACGGTTATCTGGTCTTCGGTCTCGTCACGCTTTTCGATGCTGAGGTCGAAATATTTCAGGTCCACGTCGAGATATGGCTGGATCAACCGTTCGCGGATCCATTGCCAGATGATGCGGGTCATTTCATCGCCGTCGATTTCGACGATGGGGTTCTTGACCTGAATTTTCTGCATGATTGCCTGCTGCCTTTGTTCCGCTGTTTCTAGGGTTGGCGGCGCTTTAGCAGAGGAGGGCGGCGGTGCAAGTGAAGCGCCGCCGCGTCAGGCAAAAGAAAACCCGCCAAGAAGGCGGGTTATCCTTGCGATGGTGGGCGTAGAGAGAGTTGAACTCCCGACCCCTGCAATGTCAATACAGTGCTCTACCACTGAGCTATACGCCCGCACCATCGGCAAGCCGGAACAGCTATGTCCCGGCAAGGCGAGCGCAGATAGCGGCGCTTGCCCCAATCCGCAACCCGCTTTCGCAGCTTAGAGCGAGGCGGTCGCCCGGTCTTCGAAAACGCGTTCCACTTCCATCACCAGATCGCGCAGGTGGAACGGCTTGGACAGCACCTTGGCGCGGGGCTGTTCCTTGTTGGCCTTCAGCGTGACGGCGGCGAATCCGGTGATGAACATCACCTTGGTCGAAGGGCTGATTTCATTGCATTTCTGCGCCAGCTCGATCCCGTCCATTTCCGGCATGACAATGTCCGACAGAAGCAGGTCGTAATGATCGTCCTCCAGCAGCGGAACCGCGCTGGTGCCCCGGTCCACGGCGGTTACGTCATACCCCGCCTTTTCCAAGGCGCGCGCGAGATAGGAACGCATCGCTTCTTCGTCTTCGGCGAGGAGGATGCGCAAGGGACCGGAATTCGTCATGTCCCGGCCCATAGCGCATGGAGCTTAAGAAATCTTTGGCAGATCGATGGGTGCCCTGCTTTGACACACGCGGCGATCCGATTCATTACGCTGTACCATGGCAGAAGGGCGACAGGATTCGCGGATTTCCGCGGGCGGCAGCGTTGACGGGACGGATTTGCCCGCATTCACGCTGGATTGGCCCGCCGATCCGCCGATCCCGGTGCTGCTTGCGGTTCCTCATGCCGGGCGGACTTACCCGGACGAGCTGGTCGGGCAGATGCGCCGGCCCGAATATTCGCAGCTGCGGCTGGAGGATCGCCATGTCGACCGGCTGGGGCGCGAAATCGCCTTGGCGACGGGCGCGCCGTTGCTGGTGGCGCACGCGCCGCGCGCGATGCTCGATCTGAACCGTGCGCCGGAGGATATGGACTGGTCGATGGTGGAGGGGCAATCGCCTGCCATCTCGCGCAATTCGCTGGCCAATCGGCGCTCGCGCGGGGGGCTGGGGCTGGTTCCGCGCAGGTTGGCGGGGCTGGGCGAGATCTGGCAGCGCCCGATGGCGCGCGCCGAACTGGATCGGCGGGTCGCGCATATCCACCGGCCATATCATGCCGAATTGTCCCGCTCGCTCGAGGCGCTGCGCGATCGCTGGGGGGCAGCGCTGCTGGTCGATCTGCACTCGATGCCGCCATTGAAGCAGCGCCACGGCGCGCAGGTTCCAGCGGAATATGTGGTTGGCGACAGGTTCGGATCGTCTTGCGACGGGATGCTGTCGGCCCGCGCGCTGCGTTATTTCGCACAGGCAGAGCGTCCTGCAGCACATAACCGCCCCTATGCGGGTGGATATGTGCTGGATCGGCACGGCTCCCCGGCGCGCGGTATTCATGCGATGCAGCTGGAAATCTGCCGTGCCAGCTATCTCGATGCGCGGTTGGAGGAACCCAGCGCGCGGGCCGGAGCGGTGGTAAAGATCGTGGCGGGGCTGGTGCGCGACCTGGCGGGGGAAGTGGCCGCGCTGGGGCGGGACCGGATGCAACCGCTGGCCGCCGAATAATTCCCCGTTCTCCGGGCAACGGCAATCGCATAAAAAACCACCCTACGCGAAGATCGCGCAGGGTGGCCAAGGTTCAGGGAGGTGGCATGCCGCATGTTGCAGCATACCGGTGCCGGGCGGACCAAAGGGGGGCAGAGGCCGCGCCCGACAGGCATAACATGGTGACGATATAACCGGTTTCAAGCCCAAACTGTATTGGCGAAGTATCTGATTTTAGATATAAAAACGGGCCCGGCTGCAATTGCGGCCGGACCCGTCCCATTATTTCAGGCGGTTGAGCCGAATTCAGCTTTTCTTGGCTGCCTTCGCCTTGCCGTTACCCTTTGCCGGAGCAGCGCCGGCTGCGCCTTTCGGGCCGTTGCCCTGTTCCACCTGGCGCGCGAAAATAGTGCGCATCAGGTCGAGCGAGAACAGATGGGCGTGGATCAGGCTGAGAATGCCGTTCTTGTGCCACTCGGCGATCTTTTCCGGGGCAACGTCCGGCAGCTTTTCCTGATTGACCATCTGGAAGCCGCGATAGACGAAGGGCTGGTCCGGATTGTCGTTCTGGGCGATGGAAATCTCGCCATCCATCAACAAGTCGGCAGCTTTCAGCTCATCGACAAATGCCTTGGTGCGGACACCCGCCTGTTCGAACTTCTCGCAGAAATCGAGGATGTTCTTGGTGGTGTCGCTGGCGGACTTGTCATCGTTGAACAAAGCCTCGCCTTCCTTGAAATCGCCCAGTGCATTGGCGGTCGGATCGAAGCACAGCGACAGATCGTCCGTATCCTTCGTCAGCTTGGCCAGAATGTAGGGATAGCGGCGGATATAGGCCGGGACATAGACCGGGTCGTTGATCTTGCCCTTGTCATCGACATAGGTGTTCACGCCTTCGTTCAGGCCCATCAGCACCAGCGGCAGCGGGTTGTCGCCGGCGGAAAAGATGATCGGGTAATCGCGCTGCGCCTGGACGAATTCATCCGCGGTCAGCGGGATGGCATGCTGGCCGATCAGAAACTCGGCCCTGTCCAGGGACTTGGTTTTCCACCCGGCATGCTCCTTGGAATTGAGCGGCATGAGGTCTTTGTAGAAAAGCGGCAATTGAGGCTGTGGCGCGCTGGCCATGAGAATTCTCCGGATCAATCGAAATTACAGGAGCATCCGGCCCTCCCGGATACGTGAAGCCACGCGCCTTAGTGTGTGGCGCGCTCCGCTGCAAGTGGCTCAGCCTGTGGTCGCCGCCGCACCGGGAACCAGCTTGCCCGGATTGAGGATGCCTTGCGGGTCGAGCGCCTGCTTCACGCTGCGCATCAGCGACAGCGCGACCGGATCGCCCAGCCGACCCAATTCGTCGACCTTGATCTGGCCGATGCCGTGCTCGGCGCTGATCGAGCCGCCGAATTCGGTCACCAGATCGTGCACGAAGGCGCTGATCTGGTTGCCCTGCGATGCCTCCCATTCGCCGCGTTTTGCGCCCGCCGGAGCAAGAACGTGGAAGTGGACATTGCCGTCGCCCAGATGGCCGAAGCCGATTGCGCGCGTGCCGGGAAAGTGCCGCTCGACCCGAGGGATCGCGCTGTCCACGAAATCGGGCATGGCGGCGACGGGGACCGAGATATCGTGCTGCATCGCCGGGCCGATCGCCCGCTCTGCCGGAGCAATCGAATCGCGCAGCAGCCAGAATTGCTCGGCCTGGGTTTCATTCGCCGCAATCGCTGCGTCGCGCAGCAGCCCGGCTTCCATTGCATCGCCCAGCATCGCCTCGGCCAGCGCGCGCAGCCGGTCATCCTCGCCGGGCGATGCGACCAGTTCGATCAGGGCATTCCATGCATGGCGGTCCGCCAGCGGAGCGCGCGCATCGGGCAAGTGGTCAAGGACGGATTCCAGGCAATGGGCGGGCACCACTTCGAACCCCTCCAACGCATCGCCTGCCTGGTCTTCGCAATGCAGCAACAGGCGCCGCGCATCGGCGATGGAATCGAGGCCCGCCCACACGACCACCCGGCCGCCGATTTCGGGCAGCAGCCGCAGCGTGGCGGCGGTCACGATGCCCAGCGTGCCTTCAGACCCGATCAGCATCTGCTTCAGGTCGAAACCGCGATTGTCCTTCTTGAGCGGGGTGAGCGCATCGAACACAGATCCATCGGCCAGCACCGCCTCCAACCCCAACACCTGCGCGCGCATCGCACCATGGCGCAGAACCTGCGTTCCGCCCGCATTTGTGGAAATCAGCCCGCCGATCGTGGCCGAACCCTTGCCGCCAAGGGTCAGCGGGAAACGCAGCCGCTGCTGCTCGGCAGCATCGTGCAGATTCTGCAGGATCACCCCGGCATCGCAAGTGACTTGCCGGGCCTGCGGGTTGAGCGATCGAATGGCATCTATACGCCGCAGCGAGAGCAGGATTGCCTCGCCACTATCATCGGGTGTCGCGCCGCCCGACATGCCGCTGTTTCCGCCCTGCGGCACGACCGCGACCGAGTGCTGCGCGCAAAGTTTGACCAGGCCGGCCACTTCGGCGGTGGAGGCGGGGGAGGCGAGCGCCAGTGCCCGTCCCGTGAAGCGTCCGCGCCAATCGGTCAGCCAGGGCTCCATCAGCTCCGCATCGCCCGTCAACCCGCGAGCGCCCAGCAGCTTGCGCGCCTGCTCCAGAAAATCCGACCTGTCTGTCATGCCCAAACCTTTGCCACAGCCGACCGCCACCCTGCAATGACGGGTTAAGCGAACATTCAACCGTCCCTGCTAATGCGCTGCCTTCGACCGGGGGTAAGAGGCTCGCGCCGTTCAGCGCAGCCCCATCGATTGCGGAGTTTCAAGCACCACGCCCATGATCAAGCTGTTCGGCCTGCTGGCGCCCGTCGCCTTGCTGCTGCCCCAACCGGCGGATGACGCGGCGCATACTGCGCCCGCTGGGCTCAGCGTGCCGGAGGGCGAGATCGAGGATGTGGCGATTGAGAACTGGCTGGAGGCGCTGGGCTTCGAACGGATCGATCCCGCGCCGATTTCGCGGCAGGTCCGGATCGAGGGGCGAGTGGTTATCCGCATCGTCCCGCGCGGGCGGCAGGTGCGCCGCGATCTGATGTCCAGTTTCAACGATACCGACAGCGCCACGTCCATCGAAGAGCGCAAGATCGGCAAATGTATTCCGATGCGCAGTATTGCAGGGGTGCAGGCCGAAGAAGGCAATCGCCTGCTGTTCTTCATGCGCGACCAAAGGCTGGTTTCCGCTCGGCTGGAGAAAGCCTGCCGCTCTGAAGCGTTCTATTCCGGATTCTACATCGAGCCGAGCGCGGACGGGCAGCTATGTGTCGATCGCGACGTGCTGCGTTCGCGCAGCGGGGTGAATTGCGAAGTGGACCGGCTGCGACAGTTGGTACGGGTGCGCAACTAGCCGGGCCGGGTGCGAATACCCCTCGGCGACAGCGCGCGGCATTTCTTGACTTCCCGCCCCGTTTCACCCAAGGGCGCGTGGCACAAGTGGCGCAAATTTTTTCACTGTGCGCAAACCGCGCGCGCCACCCAGATAATCCGGACACCATACGCCTCATGAACTTTGCCGATCTCGGCCTCTCCGACGAACTCCTGGCTGCCGTTGAAAAGGCCGGCTATACCGAGCCTACCGCCATCCAGGCCGAAGCCATCCCGCCCGTGCTGATGATGAAGGACATCATCGGCATCGCGCAGACCGGCACCGGCAAGACCGCCAGCTTCGTGCTGCCGATGATCGACATCATGGCGAGCGGCCGCCGCCGCGCTTTGATGCCGCGCTCGCTGATCCTCGAACCAACCCGCGAACTGGCCACCCAGGTTGCCGAGAATTTCGAGAAATATGGCGAGAATCACGACCTGAAGATGGCGCTGCTTATCGGCGGCGTGCAGATGGGCGACCAGCTAAAGGCGCTGAACGAAGGCGTTGACGTTCTGATCGCAACGCCGGGCCGGTTGATGGACCTGTTCGAACGCGGCAAGATCCTGCTCAATGGCTGCGAGCTGCTGGTGATCGACGAAGCGGACCGGATGCTCGACATGGGCTTCATCCCCGATATCGAGTTTATCTGCGACAAGCTGCCGGTGCCGCGCCAGACCATGCTGTTCAGCGCCACCATGCCGCCCGCGATCGAGAAGCTGGCAAAGAAATTCCTCGATAATCCCAAGCGCATCGAAGTCAGCCGCGCGGCCAGCACCAACGAAGACATTACCGCCTTCAAGGTGCCCGTAGCGCCGCGTAAGAAGCGCGAGACGCTGGAGTGGTTCCTGCGCAACGACCATGTCGAAACCGCGATCGTCTTCTCTAACCGCAAGACCACCGTGCGCGAGCTCAACAAGGCGCTCCAGCGCAGCGGTTTCATGAGCGGCGAGATCCACGGCGATATCGATCAGGCGACGCGGACCAAGGAACTGGAACGCTTCAAGACTGGCGATATGAACATCCTCGTCGCCAGCGATGTTGCCGCACGCGGGCTGGATATCAAGGGCGTGAGCCACGTGTTCAATTACGACACGCCGTGGCACCCGGACGATTACGTCCACCGCATCGGCCGCACGGGCCGGGCAGGGGCCAAGGGGCGCGCCTTCACTTTCGTGACCGATGCCGATGCAGAGGCCATCGAAAATGTCGAGAAATTAACCGGCGGCGCGATCCCGGTGTTCGGCAAGGACGATGTGCGCGTCGATCTGGGCGAGGCCTCCGCGAAATCGGACAAACCGAAACGCGAACGCAAACCGCGCCGAGAGCGCGAGGAACGCGAAGACCACTCCGAAGAACGCGAAGAAAAGCCCCGCCGCAGCCGCAACCGCCCGGACGACGAACGGCCACGCAAGGAACGCTCCCGCGACGAGCGTCCGCGCGAAGAACGCCCCAGCAAACCCAAGCGCGAGCCACGCTCCGAGCGGCAAGACGACAAGCCGCGCCGCGGCCGCCGCAACCAGGACACCGAGCCCGTCCCCGCCGGCGAATGGAACGGCCCGCAACCGGATTTCCTGGGTAAGAGCGCGACTTAAACTCAGTGTCCAAGGCGTTTGAGCAGACTCAGCGCTAACTTGGTCGCCGCCTCGGCGTAGGTAGTCGAAAGTGTAAGATCATTGCGTGGCACCCAATACAAGGCAAGCTCTCCGTCCGAAAAGCTTTCGAAGGCTGAGAAGGCTAAGGAGTTTCGATCTTCGGACCAAACGCCGACGCAGCCAGCATGAACAATAACTCTGCGTGTCTCATAGTGAGATCGGCAAGCCTCTCTGTTTTTTTGTATGGTTTCTAGGACGCCGGCTCTCGCCCCTTTTTGTCGCATAATTTTCTTAATTCTGTTCCAAGCATCATTTGGATTCAAGCGAGCATACTGTTTGGCACCATCATCGAGGCTCCGTCCTTCCAGAGCTGTTAGCAAAGCGCGGAGATTACTTTCGCATTTTGCCCACGCCATGACGCAATTCGCAACGTCAAGTTTGTGCTGATCTGTGATGCCTTCGTGATCGACATCTTCCAAGCGCGGCGAGACGGCCTCCCTATCCATCCGCCAACTTCACAAAGCTGTCGATCACCCGCTTCGTGCCCGCATGGTCGAACTCGATTTCCAGCTTGTTGCCTTCCTGGCCCATAACCTCGCCATAGCCGAACTTGTCGTGGAACACGCGCGCGCCGATGGCGATGTCGCTGCGGGGTTTTGCGGCGAAGCTTGCGGCGCTGCGGCGGCTTTCCTTGACCGCGACCTGCTTCGTTTCGTAGCCGCCCGATAGCGCGCGTTGCCAGCCGGGGCCGCGCGCTGTGCTGCGGTCGGGGCGGTCGCGCGTGACGTGGGCGAAGGGGTTTTCGCTGTCGCTGAAATTCGCCTGCCATAGGGAGGTGCCGCCGGTCATGGTGGTCTCTCGCTCGACATGATCGTCGGGCAATTCCTCCACGAAGCGGCTGGGGATGGAGCTGGTCCACTGGCCGTAGATCCGGCGGTTCGCGGCGTGCAGGATCGTGCATTTGCGCCGCGCACGGGTGATTGCGACATAGGCGAGGCGGCGCTCCTCCTCCAGGCTCGCCAACCCGCCTTCGTCGAGCGAGCGTTGGCTGGGGAACACGCCTTCTTCCCAGCCGACCAGAAACACGTGATCGAATTCCAGCCCCTTGGCCGCGTGAATGGTCATGATGGTGACTTTCTCGCCATCGTTCCCGCGATCATTATCCATCACGAGCGACACGTGTTCGAGGAAATCCCCGAGAGTTTCGTATTCTTCCATCGCGCGGGCAAGTTCGGACAGGTTTTCCTGTCTCCCTGCCGCCTCGGCGGATTTTTCGGCCTGCAACATGGCGTTGTAGCCGCTTTCTTCCAGCACCTGCCGCAGCAATTCGGACGGAGTGGTCTGCTCGGACAATTCGCGCCACGTAAGGAACTGCCGCATCAGGCCGCCGATGGTGTTCGCGGCGCGCTTGGGCAGCTCGTCGCTATCGGCCAGTTGCAGCGATGCGGCAGCCAGGGGCAGCCCGGTGGCGCGGGCGTGCTGGTGCATTTTCTCCAGCGTTTTCGCGCCAAGCCCGCGCTTGGGCTGGTTGTAGATCCGTTCGAACGCCAGATCGTCCTGCGGCTGCGCAATGACGCGAAGATAGGCCAGCGCGTCGCGGATTTCTGCGCGTTCGTAGAAGCGAAAACCGCCGATGATGCGGTAATTCAGCCCGATCTGGATGAAGCGGTCCTCGAATTCGCGCGTCTGATATTGCGCGCGCACGAGGATGGCTATCTGGTCGAGCGGCAGGCCTTCACGCTCCAGCCGCTCGATTTCCTCGCCCACCCGGCGCGCCTCTTCGGGTGCGTCCCACACGCCGATCACCTTGACCTTGTCGCCGCCCTCCAGCTCGGTCCAGAGTTCCTTGCCGAGGCGCTGACTGTTCTCCCCGATCAAGCCGGATGCGGCTGCAAGGATCGCCTTGGTCGAGCGGTAATTCTGCTCCAGCTTGACCACTTTCGCGCCGGGAAAATCCTTCTCGAAGCGCAAGATATTGGCCACTTCCGCGCCGCGCCAGCTGTAGATCGACTGGTCATCGTCCCCGACCACGCAGATATTCTTGCGCTCTTGCGCCAGCAGCCGCAGCCACAAATACTGGACCGCGTTGGTGTCCTGATATTCGTCCACCAAAATGTATTTGAAGCGGTTCTGATATTGCTCCAGCACATCGCGGTGCGCCCGGAAGATGTTGAGCACATGCAGCATCAGATCGCCGAAATCGCAGGCGTTGAGCGCGCGCAGACGGTCCTGATACGCCTTGTAGAACTGCTCCCCCTTGCCGTTCGCCCAGGCTTCGTTTTCCACCGCATCCAGATCGCCCGGATTGAGCCCGCGGTTCTTCCAGCGATCGATCAGCCCGGCCAACTGGCGCGGCGGCCAGCGTTTTTCGTCCAGATCATTGTCGCGGATCAGCTGTCTGAGCAGCCGGATCTGGTCGTCCGTATCGATGATGGTGTAATTCGATTGCAGGCCGACCAGCTCCGCATGGCGGCGCAGCATCTTGGCGCAGATCGAATGGAACGTGCCGAGCCAGGGCATCCCCTCTACCGCCGGGCCGATATGCTGGCCGACCCGCTCGCGCATTTCGCGGGCGGCCTTGTTGGTAAAGGTGACACACAGGATCTCGCTCGGCCAGGCTTTGCGCATCGCAACCAGATGGGCGAGCCGCGCTGTCAGCGCCGCCGTCTTGCCCGTGCCAGCGCCCGCGAGCATCAGCACCGGGCCTTCGGTGGTCAACACCGCCTGTTGCTGCGGCGGGTTCAGCCGCGCGGCGTAGGCAGGGACATCGCCGGTATCGGCGGCAGCGGGGAGGGGTGCATTATCGCTCATGGAATTGGTGAACAGTTAGGGAACGGGGCAACCCGGCGCAAGCACGGATCGCCGCCAGGGGAACACGCTTTCGGAACATGCGTCAGGGCTATTCATTGATATCGCAGAGACAACCAATTCGAGGAACCGAACGATGAAGAGTATTTTAGCCGCAACCGCCGCCCTCGGCCTCGCGCTTACCGCCGCCCCTGCCATGGCCGACGATCATATGGATGGCCATATGATGGAGATGAGCGCGCAGCAGCAAGGCATGTATGACACGTGGCCTGCCGATCGCCGCGCCATGTATGATGGCTGGCCGCATGATGCCCAGATGTACTTCTGGACGCTCGAGCCGATGCAGATGGATGGCTGGTGGATGCTGAATAACGATCAGCGCCTGCGTATCGTCGCGATGAACCCGCAGCAGCGGATGGCCGCTTGGCAGTCCATCAACGCGCAGATGGGCGGCTCATCGTCCACAAACACCGCGATGGCCCGCACCAGCGCATCGGCCAATATGAACAGCAACGTCCGTTTCGTGAGTAACGAAATGGTGCAGAGCGCCCCCGCAGCGCACAACGGGGAATATCCGCTTTGCACGGATGGGCGCACCGATAATTGCATGAACCCCTGGGAAGCCGGCAAGCGCGGTCCGGGCGTCACCCGTCCGCTGGATTACTGGCCGGGCAAGCCTGCCAGCGAGATGTAATCGGGCCGTATAGCTCGCGGGTTGCTTTCATAGCAGCCCGTGAACCACGGGGGCGAACGTGCCATTGGCGCGTTCGCCCCTTTTGGTGCATGCTGCAATCATGGAGAAAAGCGAACCTTTGAGCGGCGGCTGCCATTGCGGCGCGATCCGTTATGAGATTTCAGGCGATGTGCTGAACCACGCGCTGTGCCACTGCATCGATTGCCGCCGCACCAGCGGAGCTCCGATGGTGGGCTGGGCCATGGTTCCCGATACTGCGTTGACCGTAACCGGCGAGACATCGGTCTATGCCAGCAGCGAGGATGCGCGGCGCCATTTCTGTATCCAGTGCGGCACCGGCCTGTTCTATTCCAACGCCGCGATGCTGCCCGGTTTGGTCGATGTGCAGTCCGCCACGCTGGACGAGCCGGAGCATTTGCCCGCACAGGCCCATATCCAGGTGGCCGAGCGGATCGGCTGGATGGCCGAGGCGCATCACTTGCCGATGTTCGAGCGATATCCGCCGCAGGACTGATTTCCGGAGATTTGCCCGCAGGTTGGAGTGTAGCCCTATGCGGGCAGCCGCATCAGCGTGATCAACGCCTTGCCGACCTTGCGCTGCTTTTCGATTTCCAGCCCTTTTACCGACACGACCTCTGCCGCGCTGGTTTCAAGAGCGATCCAGGTGGCTGGTCCGATCCAGCCGAGCCGCAACAACCGGTCGAGCGCGACATTGCCCGCGCCGGTATCATAGGGCGGATCGAGCAGGATCAGATCGTGCGGAACTTTTGCCGGGCCGAGCGTGGTCACCGAGCCGGTCTCTACCCGGGTGCGGGTGCGCGCATCCAGCGCCGCGATATTGGTGCGGATGGCCTTGAGCGCCGGTTCCTCGCGCTCGACGAACAGGCAATGCGCCGCTCCGCGCGACAATGCCTCCATGCCCAAAGCGCCGGAGCCCGCGAACAGGTCGGCCACGCTCAGCCCCTCGAAAGAACAGACGCGGCTGGTGAGCATGTTGAATAGCGTCTCGCGTGTGCGATCGGCGGTGGGGCGCGTGGCTTCGCCCTTGGGCGCGGTGAGCTTGCGGCCGCGCCATTCGCCGGCAATAATCCTCATTTGGCGAGGTCGCGCTGGAAGTTTTCCAGGTCTTTCCGACGAATTTCCGCTGCTGCGCCGCGCGGCAGACGGTCGAGCGCGAAGGGACCGTAACCGATCCGGATCAGGCGGGACACTTCCAGCCCGAGCCATTCGAGCACGCGCCGGATCTCGCGGTTCTTGCCTTCGGTTATCGTCATTTCGATCCAGCGATTGCGGCCGCTGCTGCGTTCCATATTGGCGTTGATCGGGCCATAGCGCATACCTTCGATCGTCACCCCGTCCATCAGTTCTTCCAGCTGCGCCTGCGTCACGTCGCCGAAAGCGCGCGCGCGGTAGGTGCGCGGAATATCGCTGGATGGCAGCTCCATCGCGCGTTTCAGACCGCCATCATTGGTCAGCAGCAACAGCCCCTCGGTATTGAGATCGAGCCGCCCGACCGGCATCAGCCGCGGCGTATCCTTGGGCAGCGCATTGCGCAGTGCAGTGTAGATCGTGGGCCGGCCGGAAAAGTCACGCTCCGCCGTCAGCAGTCCGGCGGGCTTGTGGAAGGCGAACAGACGTGTCTCGTCCGCCTTGCCCACCGGCTTGCCATCGACAGTGACACCCCTGAGGTCGGGGATGATCGTGGCCGGCGTCTCAAGCACCTTGCCATCTATCGCGACTCGGCCATCGCCGATCATCCGTTCGACTTCGCGGCGGGAGGCGATGCCTGCCCGCGCGAGCAGCTTGGCGATCCGGTGGCCTTCGGGTTTGGGATTATCGGGCATGTGCGGCGCTTAGCGGAGGCTGAGGCGAGTGGCTATGGCGGTCCTTCGAAACGCCTGGCCTGCGACCTTGCTCCTCAGGACGAACGGTACGGAATACCATGAATATCGTGAAGTCCGTTCGTCCCGAGGGGTGAAGGCTTCGCCTGAACAGTCTCGACGGACGGCCTCATCGCGCTTCCAAAGCCTGTTCCACAGATTCGTGGAAATGGCGAATGCCTGTTTCCAGCTCGCCCAGGGTCAATTGCTGCAAGGCGCCGCTTTCCAGCCCCTGCTGCCCGAGCTCCGCTGCGCGGAAATCCTCGCCCGCGAAAACCCCGCCATCGAGCAATTCCCAGCTACGCTTCCAGTGATCGCGAGCCTTGTCGCTCTGCGGCTCCTCCGGGATCAACATGAAGTCCTCCACCAGCGTGCGGCCGACCGATTGCGGCCACAGGCACATCACATTGACGTAATCGGGGCTGGGGATGATCACGGTGCCCGGCAGCAATTGATAGGCGAATGTGCCGACGCGGCGCAGCGCCTCCATATCGCCGAAATCGACATTGGCCGTATCCTCCAGCCGCATGACCAGCGAGCGCATGTGCGGGCCGATCGTATCGCCCTTTGTAATTCCGTCGGTAAAGAACGGCGCGATGGTTTTCGCATGGAGCCGCTGGACGTGATAGCTTTCCAGGAAGGCGTCCATGATCAGCTTCCAGTTGGACGCGACATCATGCGTGCGGCGGGCATAGAGGAAATGATCGTCCAGTCCGAACGCGCTGAAATCCTCGCCCAAAGTCCGCGCATGGGCGAAGTTGCCCCCGCCATTGTCCTCGGGAGCGAACCAGATCATGCCGCCCGCCTCGCAGCTGGGCAGTTCGATCAGGCCATGCTCGCTCTTGTCGAAGCCGGGAAAGGTTTCGGGGCGGGGCAGTGCCAGCAGCCGTCCGTCCACCGAATATGTCCATGCGTGATAGGGGCAAACGAGCCGTTTGGAGCACACGGTTTCCTCGCCCTCCACCAGCCGGGTGCCCCGGTGGCGGCAGACGTTGCGGAAAATGTGCGACTTACCCTCGCCATCGCGGGTCAGCAGCAGGGGCGTACCGGACAGGTCGTGCGGCACCGCCATGCCCGCATCGGGCAACAGTGCGGACGGCGCGACGACTTGCGGCAGCCGCCGGAACAGCGCCGTTTGCTCGCGCGCGAAATGGTCGGGATCGGTATAGACGCTCGCCGGGACATGGGTGATGCCGTGGCTTTCCCGCTGTTCCCCGCGCGCCAGCGCCTCTGCCAGCGCCAATTGGCCGGGAGTGGGCCGCATTATGCCGCGGTCAATCGTGGATTCAGGCATTGTCGTGCTTTCCTATTCGCATCAGGGCGCTAGTGTCGCACGAAATTACATCAGATTGAAGGGATTGCCGTTTGGCCGATACCAAGAGCAAGCCAGGCTGGCGCGATGTGGCGCGGGCGATGGTTCATCGCAAAAGCGGGTTCATGGCGCTGTTCGGTTTCGCCAGCGGACTGCCCTTCGCGCTGTTTCTCGGCACGCTCTATGCCTGGCTGACGGAGGCCGAGGTCGATCTGGAGACGATGGGCGTTTTCAGCCTGATCGGACTGGCTTATGCGTTTCAGTTCCTGTGGTCGCCGCTGATCGACAAGGTCGACATCCCCGGCCTGCGCCGGTTCGGCAAGCGCAAGCAGTGGATCGTGCCGATGCAGCTGGTGCTGGGCGCGATCCTGGTTACGCTCAGCGTGCTGGAGCCCAAGAGCCAGCTTGGCTGGTTCTCCCTGCTGGCCGGGATCGGCGCATTCGCCAGCGCCACACAGGATATCGCGATCAACGCCTGGCGTATCGACGTCGCGGATGAGGAAGCCACGCTCGATATTCTCTCTACCATCTACCAGATGGGTTACCGGCTGGCGGCGCTGGTCGGCGGGGCGCTGGGACTGATCATCGCGGCGCGGATCGGCTGGCCTGAAACTTACATGTTGATGGGCGCGATCCTGCTGGGCATCGGGTTCTTCGGGCTGTGGGCCCCCGATGCCGATGTGCGCTCCGGCGCACAAAAGCTGGCCGATCCGGTGGCGGACGACCAATTGCTGGCGCTGCGCAAGGCGGGCGAATTGCGCCCCGAAATCCGCCGCAACGCGCTCGCCTTCGTGGGCCTGTTGTGGGCAGCGGCAATCGGGGTGGTGCTGACATTCATGATCATGTCGATGACCTATGCGCCCGAGGACCGGCCCAACCCGACCGATTTCACGCTCGGCTGGGGGCCATGGATCATCGTCGCCACCGTGGTTGTGCCCGCGCTCGTCGCAGGCTGGCTGGCGGGCAAACAGAAACGCGGCGAAGGGGTGCTGACGCAGGATGCAGCAACTGCAACCGGCGGCGGCGCGGTGATGGATCACCTATACCGCGCGCTGGTCTTGCCGCTGGTCGAATTCGTCGGACGGATGGGCTGGTCGCTGGTGTTGATCCTTGCGCTGGTGCTGACCTACCGCATCTGCGACGCGATCTGGGGCACGTTCGCCTATCCGTTCTATCTGGGCGAGCTGGCCTATTCGAATGACGAGGTGGCGTTCGCCTCCAAATTCTTCGGGGTCGGAGCGATTATCGCCGGGCTGGCGCTGGGCGGATTGATGATCACGTTCCTTGGGCGGATGACCACCCTGACCATCGGTGCGATCCTGGCTGCCGCCACCAACCTGCTATACGCCGATCTGGCGGCTGGCGGCGGGAATATGCAGGCATTCAGCGACTCTGTGGGTTTTACCTATCTGATCGGGCTGCTGGGCGAATTCGGCAGGCCGGCGCTCGCCAAGCTGACCATCACCATCGCGTTCGAAAACCTGGCCATCGGCATAGCGGGGGCGGCCTATGTCGCCTGGCTATCCAGCATCGTGAACAAGAAATTCGCCGCCGTGCAATATGCGCTGCTGTCCTCGCTCACTCTGCTGGTCGGCACACTGGGGCGCGGCGCGCTGGGCGAAATGATCGAGGATCGCGGCTATTACGACGTCTTCATCTTCACCGCGTTGATCGGCGCAGTGGCCGTGATCCTGTGCGTCCTAGAATGGATGCGTGAGAACCGGGCTGGCAAGGCGAGCGGCGTGGTGACGCCCGATCACAAGGTAGCAGCAGGCGCCTGAGGCAGCTCCGTCAGGCGAAGTACCTCACCCGCCAGATAGAGCGAACCCGCGATCAGCACCGGCAGTCCGTCATCGGGCAGGGCGGATAGCGCGGCAGATACGTCGCTGGCAGCCGCGGCCTGCGGGCCGAATGCCGGGGCCGTATGGCAGTCATGTCCGGGCACCGGCACCACCGTCAGGCTGGCAATGTTCGGCAGCTTGCCGGTAATCGCCTCTGGGTCCTTGTTCGCAAGCATTCCCACGATCAGGTGCAGCGGCCGTTCGCCGAAATGTTCGGCAAGGGCATAGCCGGCAGAGACGTTGTGACCGCCATCGAGCCATAGCTCGCGGTCCCCGGTCAGCGGACCCGGAGCGAGGCGTTGCAAACGGCCCGGCCATTTGGCTGTGCGCAACCCCTGCGCCATCGCGGCGCGTGAAACCGAGATGAAATCCTGGTGCCGTAACATCGCGATGGCGAGCGCAGCATTCTGGGCCTGGTGCGCGCCGGGCAGAGCGGGGAGGGGCAACGCCAGTTCGCCGTGGCGGTCCGCATAATGCAGCCCCGTCGCGGTGGTGCTGCAGTGCCATTCGCGCCCACGCATCGCCAAAGGCGCCCCGGCGACCATCGCCGCGCGTTCGATCTCCAACGCTTCAGTCTCGCCATAGGACAGTGTCACCAGCGAGCAGCCCGGTTTGGTAATGCCTGCTTTTTCGAACGCTATCCGCGCCATCGGATCGGTGGGCGCGCTGTCGTCGGGCGCAAGCAGGAAACGCTCGTGATCGATCCCCAACGCCGCGATCCCGCAAGCGGCGGGATGGGGCAGGATATTGGTCGCATCGAACCTTCCGCCAAGGCCCACTTCGACCACGCAGGCATCGGCTGGAATGCGGGCGAAGGCAGTGAAGGCGGCGGCGATGGTTACTTCGAAAAAACTCGGTGCCAGATCCTCGCCGACATCGAGCACTTCCGCCAGCAGCTCTGCCAGAAAGGCATCGGCAATGTCCTCCCCGGCAAGGTAGATGCGCTCATTATAGCGCACCAGATGCGGGCTGGTCGTCCGATGGACGCGCTTGCCATCGGCCTCCAGCATCGCGGTGAGGAAGGCGCAGGTCGAGCCTTTGCCATTGGTCCCGGCCACGTGAAAAGTCGGCGGCAGCTGGAGGTGGGGGTCGCCGAGGCGTTCGAGCAGTGCGCGGATTGTTTCCAGGCCCAGCCTGCCCTGCGGAACGCTCAGCTGGCCTAGGCGGTCGAGTTGCTCTTGGACTGCGGGATTGGTGTGGGTGGCGAAGTCCATTATCGAACTCCCTAACCCTCGAGGGGAGGGATAGCGAGACTTGCTGAGCATCTTCGCGAAGCTAGTCGCAGCAGGGTGGGGCATTTGAACGGGCTCGCAGCTTTGCACCGCCCCCGCCCCTGACCCCTCCCCTGCGGGGGAGGGGAATTGGTTGTTCACGCCGCCGCCCTTGGCTGCATGTAATCGAGCAGGGTGGCCAGCTCACCGCGCAAATCGCCGCGCTTTACCACCCGGTCCACCATGCCGTGCTGGTGAAGATATTCGGCGCGCTGGAAGCCCTCGGGCAGCTTCTCGCGAATCGTGTCCTGGATCACGCGCTGTCCGGCAAAGCCGATCAATGCGCCCGGTTCGGCAATCTGCACGTCGCCCAGCATGGCATAGCTCGCGGTCACGCCGCCTGTGGTCGGGTCGGTCAGCACCACGATATAGGGCAACCCGGCTTCCTTCAGCCGCCGCGTCATCACCGTGGCCTTGGGCATCTGCATCAGGCTGAGAATCCCCTCCTGCATCCGCGCGCCGCCCGCTGCGGTGACGACGATATAGCCGCAATTGCGGTTGATCGCCCGCTGGGCCCCGGCGCAGAACGCGGTACCCACGGCCATGCCCATCGATCCGCCCATGAAGCCGAAATCCTGCACGCCGACCACCGCTGCGCGGCCGTTGATCGCGCCGGAGCCGACGGTAAAGGCATCGCGGTACGGATTTTTCGCGCGGGCCTGCTTCAGCCGCTCGGTATATTTCTTGGAATCCTTGAACTTCAGCGGGTCTTCCTTGACCTCGGGCTGGTCGAGCAATTCGTAACCTTCATCGAGCAGCTGGCGCAGCCGTTCATCGGCACCGATGCGCCCGTGATGGCCGCAATTCGCGCAGACATGGAGGTTTTCCGCATATTCCTTGGCGAAAATCATCTCCTGGCAACCGGGGCATTTGACCCACAGATTGTCGGGCGTCTCCCGCTTGGCGATGAAGGGGAGCGAATTGCGGACGCGGTTGAGCCAACTCATGTCCGCGCCCTTACTGCCCCATGCACCGCTTCGGCAAGAGAAGCGGTGAGAGTGCGCAGATGTTCGGGCGCGTTTTCGCCATGCTCTTCGACCAGCTCGACCAAGGCAGAGCCAACCACCACACCATCGGCAACCTTGGCAATCTGCGCCGCCTGTTCGGGCGTGCGGACCCCGAAACCCACCGCGATGGGCAGGTCGGTTGCCGCTTTCAGCCGCCCGACCGCTTCCTCGATCGAGGCGGTGGCGGCCTGTTGCAAACCAGTAATCCCCGCGACGGAGACGTAATATACGAAGCCGCTGGAGCCATCCAGAACGGCCGGCAAACGCGCAGCATCGGTGGTGGGGGTGGCGAGGCGGATGGGCGCGATCCCTGCGTCGCGCAAAGCGGGGCCGAGCGCATCATCCTCCTCCGGCGGAATATCGACGCAGATTACGCCATCTACGCCCGCCTTGCGGCACGCTTGCGCAAACCATTCCGGCCCGCGCCGTACCATCGGATTGGCATAGCCCATCAGCACCAGCGGCACGTCGGGGTGCCGCTCGCGAAATCCGCGCGCGATGGCGAACACATCCGCCGTGGTCGTGCCCGCCCCCAGCGAGCGCAAATTCGCCTTCTGGATCGCAGGCCCGTCGGCCATCGGATCGGTGAAGGGCATCCCCAACTCCACCACATCCGCGCCGCCTGCAACCAGCGCATCGAGATTGGCCGCAGTGTCGCCATCGCCTGCCGTTAGGAAGGTGACGAGCGCGGGTTTGGTGAAGGCGTTGGTGAGGCGGGTCATCTTAGAGCCCTCTCCCCTTTAGGGGAGAGGGTTGGGAGAGGGGGCAAGGCGCGCATCTCGCGCAAGATTTCAGTAAGCAGAACCAACACCCCCTCCATTTCCCCCATCACATCCGCATTTGAAAACCGCACCACTCGATAGCCCGCCTTCTCAAGCGAGGCAGTCCGCCGTGCATCGTAGTCTTCGGATAATCCGTGGCTATCTCCATCGACCTCGATAATCAGTTTCGGGTCATTAGAGGAGAAATCGGGAATGTAATTTCCGACGACCTTGTGTCGCCGAAATTTAATTCCTTCAAACCGTTTAGCGCGCAATTGATACCACAGGCGCTTCTCGGGCTCGGTCATCTCCTGACGCATTGCCTTGGCATGTTCGAGTGCAGCGGGGTCACGCATTCCCCTCTCCTTCCGCCGCTGCGCGGCTCCCTCCTCTCCCCTGAAGGGGAGAGGGTTTGAGGAGCGTCATATCTCCACCCCCAGCGCCTCAGCCACAGTGAAAATATCCTTGTCCCCGCGCCCGCACAGATTCATCAACACGATCGCATCGTCCGGCATCGCCTTCGCGCGTTCGGCCACCGCAGCAATCGCATGGCTTGGCTCCAGCGCGGGGATGATGCCCTCGGTGCGGCAGAGGAGCTGGAAGCCTTCCAGCGCCTCCTTATCCGTCACGGCGGTGTATTCCACGCGGCCGGAATCCTTCAGCCAAGCGTGTTCGGGGCCGATGCCGGGGTAGTCGAGACCGGCACTGATCGAGTGGCCTTCGGTAATCTGGCCGTCCTCGTCCTGTAGCAGGTAGGTCTTGTTGCCGTGCAGCACGCCGGGGCTTCCGCCGAGCAGGCTGGCAGCGTGTTCGTCGCCGTCGAGGCCGTGGCCTGCCGCCTCCACGCCCAGCATGGCGACATCGGGATCGTCGAGGAAGGGGTGGAACAGGCCAAGCGCATTGGATCCGCCGCCGATGCAGGCAACCAGCAGGTCCGGTAGGCGGCCCGTGCGATCCAGCATCTGCACGCGCGCTTCCTTGCCGATTACGCTCTGGAAGTCGCGCACCAGCTCAGGATAGGGATGCGGTCCGGCGGCGGTACCGATGATGTAGAAGGTGTCTTGGACATTCGCGACCCAGTCGCGCAGCCCTTCATTCATCGCATCCTTCAACGTGCCGCGTCCGCTGGTCACCGGCACAACCTCCGCGCCGAGCAGTTTCATGCGGAAGACATTGGGGCTTTGCCGCCGTACGTCCTCTGCGCCCATGTAAATGACGCAGGGCAAGCCGAACCGCGCGCAGACAGTGGCCGTCGCAACGCCATGCTGCCCCGCGCCGGTTTCCGCGATGATCCGCGTTTTTCCCATGCGGATCGCGAGCAGGATCTGCCCGATGCAATTGTTGATCTTGTGCGCGCCGGTGTGGTTCAACTCGTCGCGCTTGAACCAGATCTGCGCGCCTCCGACCGCTTCGGTGAGACGCTCGGCATGATAGAGGGGGGAGGGCCGGCCGACATAATGTTCGAGCAGATCGTCGAACTCGGCCTGAAATGCAGGATCGGCCTGCGCGGCGCGATATTCGCGCTCCAGATCGAGCACCAGCGGCATCAGCGTTTCGGCGACGTAGCGCCCGCCATAATCGCCGAAATGGCCGCGCTCGTCCGGCATCTGCCGGAAACTGTTGGCATCGGGTTGCTTACGAAAGGAATCGGGGGCGTTCATAATGTTTCCAAAATCCTTCGAGATGCTCAGGCAGAGCCTGCGCTCCTCAGGACGAACGGTTGATACTGGCCGGCATATATTTGAACCCCGTTCGGACTGAGGAACAAGGTCGCAGGCCGAGTGTCACGAAGGGTCATGCCGAGCGAACCGCTTCGCAGAAGGCGCGGATCAAGTCCACATCCTTTGCGCCGGGCGCTGTTTCCACGCCGGAAGAGGTATCGACCAGCGGCGCGCCCGTCCGGCGGATTGCCTCGCTTACGTTGGAGGGGGTGAGCCCGCCGGCAAGCCCCCAGGCGATCCCCTTGGGCCGCGCATCCAGCAGCGACCAGTCGAATTTCAGCCCCATCCCGCCGGGCAAATCGGCATCCTTCGGCGTCTTCGCATCGAACAGGATCATGTCCGCTGCCCCGGCATACTCCGCCGCGCGCGCCACGTCGCTCGCCGAGGCTACGGGAAGCGCCTTCCATACTGGCAGGCCGAACCGGGCCCCGACCTGCGCGGCGCGAGCGGGCGTTTCCTCGCCATGCAGCTGGATCGCATCGAGCCGCCCGGCCTGGACCCCGTCGGCCAGCAGCGCATCGCCGGGATCGACGAACAGGCCGACGCGCCCGATTTGCTCACCGCTTCGCTCTGCCAGTGCCGCCGCGTCGCGCACCGAAACATTGCGCGGCGAAGGCGCAAAGAACACCAGCCCGACATAATCGGCACGCGACTTTATCGCCGCGTCCAGCGCGTCCGAAGTGGATACGCCGCAAATCTTGATCTGGGCGGTAGGCACGAACCGAACCTAAAGCGTCGCCTCGATCGCGCGGGCGGCGGCGACGGGGTCTTGCGCCTTGGCGATCGGGCGGCCGATCACCAGCAGGCTGGCGCCATCGTTGCGCGCCTGGCGCGGGGTGACGACGCGTTTCTGGTCGCCCGAGGCATTGCCATCCGGGCGCAGGCCGGGGACCACGAAAAAGCCCTGCTTCCATTGCTTGTGAACCGCGCGGACTTCCTGTCCGGAACACACGATACCGTCCAGCCCGGCGCTTTCGGCCAGCTCTGCCAGGCGCATGACCTGATCGTGCGCGCTACCGTTCAGGCCGGTGCGCGCCATGTCTTTCTCGTCCAGGCTGGTCAGCATGGTGACCGCCACAACTTTGGTGCCGTTATTGGCTGCGGCCTTGGCATCTTCCATCATCGCGCGGCCGCCGCTGGCATGGACGGTGACCACCGCCGGTTCCAGTACGTGGATCGCCTGCATCGCGGCGGCCACGGTGTTGGGGATATCGTGCAGCTTGAGGTCGAGGAATATCGGCAAGCCCAGCCGGGCGATTTCATGCACGCCGTGATGGCCATGGGCGCAGAAGAACTCCAGCCCCAGCTTTACCCCGCCAATATGGGCCTTGACCTTGCTTGCCAGCGCCTTGGCCGCATCCAGCTGCGGCAGGTCCAGCGCGAGATAGACCGGGTTGCTCACTTGCGCGGCGTCGGCGTGTAGGTCGAGGCACCGGATGCCTCGGCGTCGAAAATCGCTCGCTCCGCATCCTTGCGGGCGAGCGCATTCTGCACCTCGGCGCGGTCGTTTTCGGCGGCGCGGCCCAGCTGCGCTTCCAGCGTGGTGATCCGGCGATCCTTGCGCCAGCGCACCGCGCGGGCCAGCAGCCACATCGGCACCACCCCCAGCAGATAGACCACGATCACCAGCTTGGGCACGTTGGTGTCCATCACGATCGTCGGCCAGACCTGCACGGTCAGGTCGACATCCCAATTCGCCAGTGAAAAGGCGATCAGCGCGACCAGCGCCAGAACCCAAAGGACAGTACGAACGATCAGCATGAAACTCTTCCCGTCAAATTATCGGTCAGGTTCTAGGGCGCAAGGCGGGTATTGGAAAGGGGCCAGGGCAAAGCCGGACGATCAGCCGAAAACTCGCTGGAAAATCGTATCGACTTGCTTGAAGTGGTATTGCAGATCGAATTTCTCTTCCAGCTGGCTTTCGGACAGCGCAGCGGTAACCGCTTCATCCTGTTTAAGCAGGTCCAGCAGCGACAGCTTGCCATCCGATTCCCACACTTTCATCGCATTGCGCTGGACGATGGCATAGGCATCCTCGCGGCTCACGCCATTCTGCGTGAGCGCCAGCAGCACGCGCTGCGAATGGACCAGGCCGCCCATCCGGTCGAGATTGGCCTGCATCCGTTCGGGATAGATCAGCAGCTTGTCGATCACCCCGGTCAGCCGGGCGAGCGAAAAATCGAGCGTGATCGTCGCGTCCGGTCCGATGAACCGTTCCACGCTGGAATGCGAGATATCGCGCTCGTGCCACAGAGCTACGTTTTCAAGCGCGGGTAGGGCATAGCTGCGGATCATGCGCGCCTGGCCGGTAAGGTTTTCGGTCAGGATCGGATTGCGCTTGTGCGGCATGGCGCTGGAGCCCTTCTGGCCGGGGGAGAAATATTCCTCCGCCTCCAGCACCTCGGTGCGCTGCAGATGCCGGACTTCCACCGCCACCCGCTCTATCGAGCTGGCGATCACTGCCAGTACGGAGAAGAACATCGCATGGCGGTCGCGCGGGATGACCTGAGTGGAGACCGGCTCCACCGCCAGGCCGAGCCGCTCCGCCACATGCGCTTCCACCGCCGGATCGATATTGGCAAATGTGCCGACCGCGCCCGAAATGGCGCAAGTGGCAATCTCGCGGCGCGCGGCGACCAGGCGCTCGCGGCTGCGCGAAAACTCGGCATAGGCCTGCGCCAGTTTCAACCCGAACGTCACCGGTTCGGCGTGAATGCCGTGGCTACGGCCGATGGTGGGGGTATATTTATGTTCCTCTGCCCGGCGCTTGATTGCCGCGAGCAGCAGGTCGAGATCCTGCAGCAAAATATCGGCGGAGCGGGCCAGCTGGACCGCCAGCGTAGTGTCGAGCACATCGCTGCTGGTCATGCCCTGATGCATGAAGCGCGCTTCGTCGCCCAACTGCTCTGCCACCCAGGTGAGGAAGGCGATCACGTCATGCTTGGTAACCGCTTCGATGGCGTCGATGGCCGCGACATCGATGACCGGGTTCGTATCCCACCAGTCCCACAGCGCCTTGGCCGCGCTTTGCGGGACCACGCCCAGCTCGCCCAGCTTTTCGGTCGCATGTGCCTCGATCTCGAACCAGATGCGATATTTCGCCTCAGGCTCCCAGATGGCGGACATTTCGGGGCGGGCATAGCGGGGGACCATTGGTAACTCCGGTTCGGATGTGCGTTGGCGCGGCGGTTAGGGCGGTGCGGGCGGCTTAGCAAGGGCGCGGCGGAGCCTCTTCCCGGTAGTCTTTGCAAGCGATTGTATTGCCATGCTAAGCCGTGTGACGAATGGCGATTTGACTGGAAGCGGCCGGGTCGTGACTTCACACTTTATGATCGGGGGCCCGATGATCCGTACCGTTTTGTTCGCCTGTTCTGCGTCGACTCTTGCCTTCGCAACTGCTGCCATCGCGGGCGATACACCGCTCTATGCACCCGCGCCGGACTGGATCGAGCCGGTCGATCTGACCGACGAACAGCTTAATAACGGTCATGCGGAAATTTTGCAGGATTGGCAGCACCGGCTGGAAGATGGCGTGGTCACCACTTTTCGCGACCGCATGGTGCGGATCGAAAACCCCGATGCGCTGGATTCGGAAGGTACGCTGCAACTGACATGGGCGCCGGATAAGGGCGACCTGACGATCCATGCGCTGGAAATCCTGCGCGGCGACGAGACGATCGATCTGATCGGGCAGGGCGCGCAGTTCGAAGTGCTGCGCCGCGAACGCGGGCTGGAACGGCGTTTGCTGGATGGCCGGCTGACCGCCACGCTGGCGGTTCCCGGCCTGCGGCAAGGCGATACGCTGCGGCTGGCCCATTCCACCACTATCGACGATCAGGCGCTGGGCGAGGAAATGCAGGAAACGCTCTGGCTCGCATCCGATCCGTATCAGCTGGAAAAGGGGCGCGCGATCTTCAGCTGGCCGGACGGGGCGGACGTGGTCTGGCAGGCCGGGCCGAATGTCGATCTGGCCGAGCCCGGCAGCAAAGGCGGCTACCGCTGGCTGCGCGCGGAATATCCGCTGGAAAAGCGCGCCGAAATGCCCGGCGATGCCCCATCGCGCTTCACTCGTGCGCCCTATATCCGCGTCGGCACCTATGCCGATTACGCCGAATTGTCGCGGACGATGAGCCCGCATTACGAAGCGGCTGCCGACATTTCCGACGTGCCCGAAATGATGGATCACGTCGCCAGGATTCGCACAGCAAGCAACGATCCGCTGGCGCAGATGGCCATGGCAACGCGGATCGTTCAGGACGAGGTGAGCTACCTGCTCGACGGGCTGGATGGCGGCAATTACCTGCCGCAGAATGCCGCCGATACGTGGGATAAACGGTATGGCGACTGCAAGGCAAAGTCCGTCCTGCTGCTCGCCATGCTGCGCGAATTGGGCATCGATTCGCAAGCGGTGCTCGTAACCACGCAGGGCGGCGATGCCGTTCCCGAATTGCTGCCGATCCCGGCCAATTTCGATCACATGATCGTGCGCGCAATCGTGGACGGAACCGATTACTGGCTGGACGGCACCAGCGCGGGCACGCGCCGCGCCAACATTACCGATGTTCCGCCATTCTTCCACGCATTGCCGCTGACCGGTGCAGGTGCGGATCTGGTCGCAATGAAACAACGCGCGAAGGCCCAGCCCGACGTTGCGATGACAGGCCGGTTCGATTCGTCGGCGGGCGTAGACCTGCCAATACTTTACGAACTCGACATCACGCTGTCGGGACGCGCCGCGACGGGCATCCGGTCATTCGTGGACAACGCCACACCGGAATTGGAGCGGCAGCTCGCACGGCAATTTACCAGCAGCATGGGCTCTGGCGAAGTCACGTCCATCGATGTCAGCTACGATGACGATACGGCCACCGGCAACCTGTTGATCGAAGGCGTCAGCGACAGCGATTTCACTTTCGAGGAAGGCAAGGTCACCTCCCCCCTCGGCACGTTTACGACTTCGATCGATTTCGGTCCGGACCGCGCTCGCCCGGCATGGCGAAACATTCCCGTGCGCACGAACGGCCCCAATCGCCTGACCGTGCGCAGCGAAATCCAGCTGCCTACCAATGGCGGCGGCTTCGCGCTGGAAGGCGATCCGAATGTGCAGGGGACCGCCGCCAACACCACGATCAGCCGCATCGCGGCCTTGCAGGGCTCGCGATTGTTGGTGGATGAAGAGGTAAGCGGGATGCTCGGCGAGATTGCCCCGTCCGATCTGGCGCAGGAAAAGCTCGCAGCCCGGCGGCTGTCCAACCACGCGCTGGCTCTGGAATCGGTGGGCGAGCCGGTGTGGCGCTGGGAATTGCCGCAAGCCGAACTGGCGAAGCGGGTAAAGCCGATCTTGGCGGCCTATTCTGCCGCGGTGGACCAGCGCGAAGACGATGATTTCAGCCCGCTGCTGTCGCGCGCGGCGTTTTATCATCAGGTCTATATGTATGATCGGGCGCTGGCCGATTACGATGCCGTGCTGGCCGAAGAACCGACCGCCGACCTACATCTGACCCGCGCATATCTGCTGTTCGATATGCAGGATTACGCCGCGATGGATGCCGCGCTGGCGAAGGCTTACGAGCTCAACCCGGACAATGGCACCGCCTTCTTCCAGGCCGAGATGCTCAGCCGCCAGGGCCGCCATGACGATGCGCTGGCACTGATGGAACTGCTCCCGGTGGGGGAGGATGAGCGCGACAGCTATGTCGAGAACATGGCCTTGAACCTGGGCCGCGCGGGTGATGTCGAAAGCGGATATGCGATGCTCGCGGAACGGCTCGCGGACAAGACCCAGAATGCCGACCTGCTGAATGCCGATTGCTGGTTCCGCGGCCTGCACGCAGTCGAGCTGGGCGATGCGGTGAGCCAGTGTACCAGGGCGGTGGAGCGCGCGGAATATCCCGCAGCCGCACTCGATAGCCGGGCGATGGTCCATTACCGCAATGGCGATATCGATGCGGCGATTAAGGATCTGGACGATGCCATTCGCCTCGCGCCCGCGCTGTCGGCAGCCTATTTCATGCGCGGAGTAATGCGGATGGAACGCGGCGAGAAAGATGGCCACGAAGATATCGCCGTGGCCCGCCGACTGACGCCGGGTATCGACGAATTTTACGCGCTTTACGGTATCGAAGCGGATTGAGGCGGGCGGGCTAGATCAGCCCCTTCGCTCTGAGAGACACATGCCCTTCGCGCCCCACGATCACATGGTCGTGGACGGTAATACCGAGCAGACGTCCGGCCTCCGCAATACGGTTGGTGATCTGTACATCGGCGCGGCTGGGCTCCGGATTGCCGCTGGGGTGATTATGTACCAGGATCAGCGCGGTCGCCCCGATATCCAGCCCGCGCTTGATCACTTCGCGCGGGTGGATCGAGGCTTCGTCGATCGATCCGTCCGCCGCGTGGTGATCGAGTATCAGATGGTTGCGCGTGTTGAGATAGAGCACGCGCACGCGTTCCTTCGTCAGGCTCGCCATGTCGATGGTGAGATAATCCAGTAGCGCCTGCCAGCTCCCCAGAACCGGCTTTTGCAGCACGCGGCCGCGCGCCATGCGCCGCGCCGCCAGCGCTACGATCTTGAGCGATCCTGCGGTCGTTTCGCCAACGCCTTTGACCGATTGCAGTGCATCGGCTTCGGCATCGAGCACACCTGCCAGCGATCCGAACCGTTCCAGCAAGGCCTTTGCCTGCGGCTTGGTATCGCCGCGTGCATTGGTGGCGAACAACAGATATTCCAGCACCTCGTAATCGGCCAGCGCCTCCGCCCCGCCGCCCAGCAACCGCGCGCGCAGCCGCTCGCGGTGGCCCGCCCCGCCATGGGTGGTCCGCCCGGCGCCGGTTACGCGCTCGGCGCCATCATCTGCTTCAGACTTCGGCAAGCTAATCCCTGTCACCGCTTCACTTGGTTCGCATTGCCTTTGCCTTGCGCCGGGTGCAAGTGTGGGGACGATGGCGCAGGCCGATAAACTTCCCGAAGAGCAGGACCATACTGCCGCAACACCGGCACGTGGGCGCCGCTGGGTAACCGCGCTCGGCGTACTGGCGGGGCTGCTGATAATCGCCTTGGCTGTGCTGTATTTCTCGCGCGAGCGGCTCGCGCGGGGATTGATCGAAGACCAGCTGGCGCAGCTGGGCCTGCCCGCGACTTACGATATCGGGGAGATCGGACCGGAACGGCAGTCTATCGAGAACCTCGTCATCGGCGACCCTGCCGCGCCCGACCTGGTGGTCGAGCGGGTGGAGCTGGAGCCGAGCTATGGCTGGGGAACCCCGCAGATCGGGCGAATCACGCTGGTCAGGCCGCGCCTGTTCGCCAGTTGGAAGGATGGCCGCCCAAGCTTCGGCAGCCTCGATCCGCTGATCTACGCGGAAAGCGGCGAGCCGCCCGGATTGCCCGCGCTCGATATCGAGCTGGTCGATGGCCGTGCCTTGCTGGAAAGTCCCTATGGGCCGGTCGGGTTCAAGGTGGCAGGCGCAGGCAGGCTGGATGGGGGGTTTTCCGGGATCCTGGCCGCAGCCGCGCCTTCGTTCGCCATCCAAGGCTGCGCCGCTCGCGGCGTGACGCTGTACGGCAAGCTTGCCGTCACTCGCGGTCGGCCGGGAATCACCGGGCCGCTGCGCTTCGCCGGCTTGCGGTGCGATGGCGGCGATTATGCGCTTGGAAAAGGCGCGTTCGAATTGGCAGCGGAGGGTGACGAGGATCTGGGGGGGGGCGAATTATCTGCGGTCGGCCAGGCGGCAAATCTGGCCGCAGCAGGCCAGAACGCGCGCATGGCCTCGCTGACCAGCGATATCGCCTTTCGCGGCGGACGGCTCACCGCCGATTACGATGCGCAGTTGCGAGGCGTCAGCGCCGCCGGGGCTACGCTCGACATGCTCACTGCCAAGGGTGTGGTGCGCGGATCGGACGGGTTCGACCGGCTCGAGATGCAGGCACGGGTGGAAGGCAGCGGGCTGCGCGGGGGAAATGGGCTGGAACGCGCGCTTGGCGAGGTGGCGTCCGCCAGCGAAGGCACGCTCGCCGCGCCGCTGATTGCCCGGCTGCGCAGCGGGCTGCGGCGCGAATTGCGCGGTGGCAGCTTTGCATTGGACGCGGTGGTGCGCCGGACCGGCTCGGTAATATCAGGCGTAGTGCCGCAAGCCCGTTTGCGCGGCGCAACCGGCGCGACCCTGCTGGCGCTGTCGCGGGTGCAATTCAGTACGGCAGGGCAGGGCGCACCGCGCTTTTCGGCCAATCTGGCGACCGGCGGTGCGGATTTGCCGAGGATCGCGGGCCGGATGGAGCAGCGCGCCGGCGGAGCGCCCGTATTCCGCTTGCAAATGGCCGAATATCGCGCACGCAATGCGGCGCTTGCCATACCCGAGCTGGCGATTTCGCAGGACGCGGCGGGCGCTTATCTGTTTTCGGGACGGATCACCGCCAGCGGACCTCTACCCGGCGGCTTCGCTCAGGATTTGCGCGTGCCGATCGATGGGCGCTGGGCGGGCGGCGACGAGCTGGTCGTGTGGCGCGGCTGCACACCCGTAACTTTTGGCAGGCTGCAATATGCCGATCTGGCGCTGGCCGGACAATCGGTGACCCTGTGCCCGCCGCCGGGAAGCGCCATAGTCTCCCGGACAGGCGGGGCATTGCGGATCGCGGCGGGGCTGCCATCGCTCGATCTGTCGGGCAGGCTGGGGGAAACCCCGATCGTCCTGCGCAGCGGCGCGGTCGGGTTCGCCTATCCCGGCGCTGTGGCGGTTAGCCAGGCAGAGGTTATGCTCGGCCCTGCAGATTCTGCGGCGCGGTTCCTGATCGGCGATATGACGGCTGAATTCGGCGAAGATATCGCGGGCACGTTCGACCGGGCCGATATCTCCATCGCAGCGGTTCCGCTCGATCTGCGCGAGACCCGCGGCAATTGGCGCTATGCCGATGGCCGGCTGACCATTGCCGATGCCGCCTTTACCCTGACCGACCGCGAGGAAATCGATCGGTTCGAGCCGCTGGCAGGGCGCGGGGCAAGCCTTTCCTTGGAGGACAACATGATCCTGGCGCAGGCAGTGCTGCAATCACCGGCCAGCGGACGCGACATCGTGGCGGTGGATATTCGGCACGATCTGTCGGCCGGCACCGGCTCGGCCGATCTCGACGTTGCCGGGATCACCTTCGACGCGGCGCTCCAGCCAGACGATCTCAGCTATCTTGCCAAGGGGGTGATTGCCAATGCCAGTGGCGTGGTGACGGGCGGCGGGGAAGTGGAATGGAACGCCGCCGGGGTAACCAGCCGCGGCGCATTTTCTAGCGACAGACTGGATTTCGCCGCAGCTTTCGGGCCGGTGTCCGGGGCTTCGGGCACGGTCGAATTCACCGACCTGATCGGGCTGACCACCGCGCCCGGTCAGCGGATCACGGTCGATTCGGTCAATCCGGGCATCGTCGTGGGCCAGGGCGCCATCGAGTTCCAGTTGCGCAATGGCGAGTTGCTGGATGTGGAGGGCGGCACGCTCACCTTCGCGGGCGGCGATTTGATCGTGCGGCCGCTGCAGATGCGTATCGGCCGCGCGGAAGAGCGGCGCTATCTGTTCGAAGTGCGCGGACTGGATGCCAGCCTCTTCATTGAACGGCTGGAGCTCAACAATATTGCCGCGACCGGCCTGTTCGATGGCCAGCTGCCGCTGATCTTCGATGCCGAGGGTAATGGCCGGATCGAGGAAGGACTGCTGGTGTCGCGCCCGCCCGGCGGCAACATCTCCTATGTCGGGGAACTGACCTACGAAGATCTGGGCGCGATGGCGAATTTCGCCTTCGACGCGCTGCGCAGCCTGGATTACGGGAAAATGACCGTGCTGATGGACGGACCGCTGACGGGCGAGCTGGTCACCCGGGTGGAAATCGACGGGGTCAGCCAGGGCGAGGGGGCGAAGCGCAACATCATCACCCGGCAACTCGGCAAGATCCCGCTGCAATTCCGTATCAATATCCGCGCATCTTTCTCCAAATTGATCGGCACTTTCGCCTCGATGAGCGACCCGGCGCTGGTTCCAGGCCTGTCCGACCGGCTAATTCGCACCGAAGACGGCCTGCGTTTGCGCCGTTCGGTGCTGGACGAGGTGCTGGAAGAGGCGGGTCCAAGTGACGAAAACTCCGGAATAATTCTTGAAAACATACCGTCTGAAGAACCCGTTCAGGGGCAGGAAAGCGACCAATCGCCATGATGCATCCACAATTGACCGACCCGCGCCCTGCTGCGACAGCTGATGTCATGGCAGGGGAGTTCAAGATCAGGCGGGGCGCTGCGCGATTGGCGATGCTGGCGCTCGGCGCCGTAATCGCTCTGCCGGGATGCGTTACCGTAAACGCGCCGGAAGATGCGATCGTGATCGAGCTCAACATCAATATCACGCAGGAAGTCATCCTCCGCCTCGCTGAAGATGCGGGGAATACGATCGAAGAGAATGCGGATATTTTTTAAAGGGATACCGTGATGAGCAAGACATTTTCCACTCGCATGATGCTGGCCGCTGCTGCTGCCGGGGCGCTCGCGCTGACCGGGGTTGCGGGGACTGCCATGGCGCAGCGCGATCCGGCCTATGCCGCTGCCAGAGCCAATGGGCAGGTTGGCGAGAAGACCGACGGCTATCTGGGCATTGTCGGTGCATCCGACGCCGGGCTTGAGCGGATCGTGCGCGACATCAATATCAAGCGGCGCGCGGTCTATGCGGAAAAGGCACAGGCCGCTGCTGCCACGCTGGCGGAATATTCCTTCACCGCAGGCTGCCTTGCCATAGCGCGGACGGTTCCGGGCGAGAAATACCAGGCGCCCGATGGCAGCTGGCAGACCCGCACCAGCGCCCCGCCGCAGCGTGACCCGCGTTGTCCGGCCTAGGTCCGCCGTCACAGGCCGGCCGAAATAAGCTGTAAAGAAACATGCGCAGATCGCCCGCAGTCATGTCACCGGGCTGCGGCAACAGTTGACTCGAATCCGCCCCCTGCCTAAGGGGGCGACGCCTTCGGCGGGCAACCCGCGATCGTGCTGCGTTTCCCTGTAAAAAGGAGCATGGCGTGAACGACGAGAAGCCCGCACGGGAACCCATTGCCGAGGATGCGCGGATCGATGCGCTCGAAGCGCGGCTCAACGCCGCAACCGAGCGTGAAGAACAGCGCAACCGGCCGCAGAATAGCGGAACCGATGCGAATTATCGCGCCGGGAACCGCGTTCTGGCGGATTTGCTCGGCGGGATTCTTGGCGGATTGGTGATTGGCTGGGTCATAGACTACTTCGCCGGCACCACCCCCTGGGGCCTGTTGATCATGTTGGCCCTCGGGACCATCGTGGCTTTCAGAAACATCATCAAGGCGGCGAATACGCCTACCGAATAGTTCCGGGTTCTCCGGAATTTGGCGCAGTCGATAGGGCAATGACACAAGTGGCAGCCGAACCAGCCAAAGTCGATCCGATGTACCAGTTCACCATCGAGCCGTTGATCGGTTCGGATGGCTGGGAACTTGCGGGCTTCAACATCGCCTTCACCAATTCCGCATTGTGGATGGCGATCACCACCGTCGCGCTTACCGTGTTCATGTGGGGCGGAATGAAGCGCGATTTGGTCCCCGGCCGCTGGCAGATGGCGGTCGAGGGCTTTACCGGCTTCATCGACAATATGCTGGAAGCCAATATCGGCAAGGAAGGGCGCAAATATGTGCCCTATGTGTTCAGCCTGTTCATGTTCATCCTGTTCGCCAATCTGCTCGGCCTGCTGCCGGTGGGCATCGTCGGCATCCACCCGTTTACCTTCACCAGCCACTTCACCGTGACCGGCGTGCTCGCGATCATGAGCTTCTCGATCGTGCTCGCGGTCGGGTTCTGGAAGCATGGTCTGAAATTCTTCACTTTGTTCGTGCCGCATGGCACGCCGCTATGGCTGATCTGGCTGATCCCGGTGATCGAGCTGATTTCTTTCATGGTGCGCCCGTTCTCGCTCGCGCTGCGACTGTTCGTCGCGATGATGGCGGGGCACGTGCTGCTCAAGGTGCTGTCCAGCTTCGTGATCGACAGCGCCAATGCCGGGGCATTGTTCGGCGGCTTTATCGGCGTACCCAGCTTCATCCTGATGATTGCCATTTCCGCTCTGGAAATCCTCGTGGCGGGCATCCAGGCCTACGTATTCGCATTGTTGACGGCGCTGTACATCAACGATGCCGAGAACCTTCACTAACAACCAAATACCCGATTTTACGGAATAAACAGGAGTAATTACAATGGACGCAGAAGCAGCAAAGCTCGTTGGCGCAGGCCTGGCAGCAATCGGTGCCGGCATGGCCGCCATCGGTGTGGGTAACGTGTTCGGTTCGTTCCTCGAAAGCGCGTTGCGCAATCCGGGTGCGGCAGACGGTCAGCAAGGCCGCCTGTTCATCGGCTTCGCCGCCGCCGAACTTCTCGGCCTGCTGGCTTTCGTGGTCGCGATGATCCTGATCTTCGTCGCCTGATCGACCGATTGGCGAAGCGGGCGGTTTCGGCCGCCCGCTCCGCTGTCGGGCCTAAACTTCCCTAAACTTCCGCAAGGCGCGCGCAATGCCACAGATAGAACAGCTCGCTAGCACCTATACCAGCCAGATTTTCTGGTTGCTGGTGTTCTTTGGGCTCGTCTTTTTCATCGTCGGGCGGCTCATGGTTCCGCGCGTAATGGACACCGTGGCCCAGCGCGATACGCAGATCGCCAGCGATCTTGCGGCAGCCAAGGCCGCGCGCGATGCCGCCAACGAACAGGAAGAAGCCTGGCGCGTTCGCGAGAACGAGAACCGGGCAGCGGCGCAGGCCGTCGTCGCTCAGGCCAAGGCGGATGCTGCGGCCAGCAACGAGAAAAAGCTTGGCGCGGCGCAGAAGCGGCTCGACAAGAAGCTGGACGAGGCAGGGACGCGGATCGACGAGGCCCGTATCGCCGCACTGGCCGAGATCGAGGATGTGGCAGCCGAGGCAACGCAGGACATCGTCCAGCGCCTCGCCGGGGTTGCCGTGACCAAGGCATCGGCCAAATCCGCTGTGAAGGAGGCGCTTCGTGGCTAATACACCGGAAGTCTTCGCAACCGAGGCGGCCCAGATCCAGGGTACCGTCGACGATGGCAGCGCAGGGGTTCACCTCGAACCGTCTGCGCTAGGGCTGGAGCCCTATCAGTGGGTCGCCGTGGCGATGGTCGTCCTGATCGCGATCATGGTCTGGAAAAAGGTTCCCGGCATGATCACCGGCGGCCTCGACCGTCAGATTGCCGCGATCAAGCAGCAGCTCGATGAAGCCAAGACGCTGCGCGCCGAGGCGGAGGCCCTGCGCAAGGAATATGCGGACAAGATCGCCGGCGCCGAAAAGGATGCCGAAGCGATGGTCGAAAACGCCAAGAGCGAAGCCTATGCCATCCTCGTACGGGCCGAAGAAGACGGTAAGGCGATGATCGCCCGCCGCAAGCGGATGGCGGAAGACAAGATCGCCGCTGCCGAACGCGCCGCACTGGCAGAAGTGCGCGCCAAGGCTGCCGATGCCGCGACGAAAGCATCGCGTTCCTTGATCGCGGACAAGTTCGATGCCGAGGCGGACCGCAAGGTCGCCGACGAAGTAATCGCCGCGATCTGATAGCCTCAACAGCCTCGAACCCAAACCAAAGCGCGCGCCATTTTCGGGATGGTGCGCGCTTTTGCTTTCGGACCGAGCCAACTTGGTCTTGCAATCGCGGTTTGCGCCGCTAATGCGAACCAATTGCAACAATAGAAAGCCAGCCTCGCCGTGAACCGCGTTTTCCTGACCAAGCTCCACCTTATCCTTGCCGCCTTCATGTTCCCGGCGGTGCTGATGTTCCTGCTGACCGGCGCGCTCTATACCTGGGGTAACAAGGGCGAGTGGCACGAGGAGATCGTGCAGGTGTCCGCACCGATGGAAAATGCCGACGAGGCGGCTTTGCGAGAGATTGCTCTGGCCCAGCTGGCTCAGCGCGGTTTGCCCGAACCCAGCGGGGCAGCAAGCGTCAGCGGCGAGGGCAGCGATCTGGCGCTCGCCTGGACCGGCGCCCGCACCGATATCAAAGTCGCCGCGACGGATGATCCGAGCGTTGCCGAAGTGACCATCAACCAGGCCTCGCTCCATCGCTGGTTGGTGCAATTGCACAAGGCCAAGGGCAGCGTGTTCTTCAAAATCTACGCGACCTTCCTTGCAATATCGCTGTTCATCCTGGTGCTGAGCGGGCTGATCATGGGGCTGCAGGTGCCCGCATTGCGCCGGCTGACCTGGCTCAGCAGCGGTGCCGGGCTGGCAGCCTTCATCGGCTTCGTGCTGCTGGGCTAGTCGGTCACGAACACCACTTTACCGACCAGTTCGCGGCTTGCCATGGCCGCGAACCCCTCGCGCCATCGGTCCAGCGGCAGCGTGCGGTCGATATGCGGCGAAATCCGGCCCTCGGCGGCGAGCTTTCCGACCGCTTCGGCAATCGCCCGGCCGCGCTGCGGGAAGCGCCGCGCATATTCACCCGCGCGCACGCCGACGACCGAGAAACCCTTGATCAGCGGAATATTGCTGGCAAGGGTCGCAATCCGCTCCGAGGTAAAGCCGATTACCTGCAACTGGCCGCCAAAAGCAGTGCAGCGCGTGCTTTCATCGAATACATCGCCGCCGACCGGGTCGAACACGATATCGGCCAGCGCGCCGCCGGTGATTTCGGCAACCTGTTCGCGGAACCGTCGATGGGCGAGGATCGCTGCGTCAGGCGATACCGCCATCTCGATTTGGGCTAGCTTTTCTTCTATTCCGCTGGTCGCGATCACCTTCGCGCCCAGCGCTTTGGCCAGATCGCAAGCGGCCAATCCAACCCCTCCGCTCGCGCCGTGGATCAGCACCCATTGTTCCTCCGATAATCCGCCAATTTCGACCAGCGCGGTATAGGCGGTAGTATAGGCCGCCCCGAGCGCGGCTGCCTGCGGGAAATCCAGCCCATCGGGAATGGGTCTGAGCGCGCTTGCCGGATAGGACGCGAATTGCGCAAATCCGCCGATCTTTGCGCCGCCCATCACGCGGTCGCCCGCTGCGAAGCCGCTATCGGTGTCGGCCTCGATCACCTCGCCGGCCATTTCCAGCCCCGCAATAAAGGGTGGTTCGGGTTTGAACTGATATTTTCCTTGCGTCATCAACAAGTCGGGGAAGTTGAGCGAGGCAGCGCGAATCCGGACGAGCACCTCACCGGGGTTGCGCTCTGGCATCGAGACTGTCCGCAGCGCGGCGCCGGACAAATCGTCCGACAGATGTTCAACCACCAGCGCCTTCATTTCGGCCCATTCTCGTCGAGGCACCTGGTCGTGGAGAGAAGCATCGCTTCCGGCCTCTGATCGTCAGAAATTGTCCTTCGCCTCGCGTAGTGCAGCAAAGGTTTCCGGCGCGGAGCCGCCGCCCCATTTCGCGCGCAATATAGGATCGTCGGCGCGCAGGAACGGGTTTGTCGCAAGTTCGCGCTCAAGCACCGTGGGCACGGTCGCCTCGCCCTTCGCGCGCTTGGCGTCGATTTGCGCGGCATAATCGCGCAGCGCCTCGTTCTGCGGATCGGCATGCAGCGCGAAGGCGGCGTTGGCCTGTGTATATTCGTGCGCGCAATACAGCGTCGTATCTGCGGGCAGCGCCTTGATCCGCTGGAGGCTGTCCCAGAATTGTTGAGGCTTTCCTTCGAACATCCGCCCGCAGCCCAGCGCGAAAACGGAATCGCCCACGAAGGCCACCCCCGCTTCGGGCAGGTGGTAGGCGATATGGCCATTGGTGTGGCCCGACACGTCGATCACCCGCGCCTCGAATTTTCCCAGCGACACGCTGTCGCCATCGCTCACTACGCGGCCGATCGAGCTGATCCGCTCGACCTCCTGCGGGGCGACGATCTGCGCGCCGGTAGCCTCCACGATTGCGGCATTCCCGCCGGCATGGTCGGGGTGCCAATGGGTGTTCCATATCTGCGTGATCCGCCAACCCTTTGCCGCGGCCTGCTTCAGATATTCCGCGCCATCGGGCGTATCGATGGCAGCGGTTTCGCCGCTGGCGGGATCGTGAGCGAGGAAGCCGTAATTGTCGGACAGGCAGGGGAATTGGTGAATTTGCAGCATGGGCCAAGTGTAGGCGTATGCGCTGCAACAGGAAAGGCCCGCCTGCTCGGTAGAGCAGACGGGCCTTCCGGTCAGCCTATTCCGGCAAGATGCCGGGCGGCTGTGCTTTGCCTAGTCGTCCGACTTCTTGAGCGCTTCGCCCAGGATATCGCCCAGCGATGCACCCGAATCGGACGAGCCGAACTGCTGCACTGCTTCTTTCTCTTCGGCGATCTGACGCGCCTTGATGGAGAAGTTGGGCTTCTTCGAACGGTCGAAACCGGTGACCATCGCATCCAGCTTCTGGCCGGACTGGAAACGGTCGGGACGCTGCTCGTCGCGGTCGCGGCCAAGGTCGCTGCGTTTGATGAAGCCGGTCGCGCCGTCGTCGCCGACTTGCACTTCCAGGCCGCCATCGCGCACTTCCAGCACCGTGACGGTGACCGTTTCGCCGCGGCGCAGGCCGGCACCGCCGGTTGCACCATCGGCGCTCGGTGCACCTTTTTCGAGCTGCTTCATGCCCAGGCTGATGCGCTCCTTGTCGGCATCGACGTCGAGCACGATGGCTTCGACCTCTTCACCCTTGCGGTGCAGCGCCAGCGCATCTTCGCCCGAAATGCCCCAGGCGATGTCGGACATGTGGACCATGCCGTCCACATCGCCGTCCAGCCCGATGAACAGGCCGAACTCGGTGGCGTTCTTGACTTCGCCGGTGACTTTGGTGCCGACCGGGAACTTGTCTGCGAAATCGTCCCACGGATTGCCCTGAGCCTGCTTGAGGCCGAGCGAGATGCGGCGCTTTTCGCTGTCCACTTCCAGCACGACGACATCGACTTCCTGCGAAGTGCTGACGATCTTGCCGGGGTGCACGTTCTTCTTGGTCCAGCTCATTTCGGACACGTGGACCAGTCCTTCGATGCCCGCTTCGATTTCCACGAACGCACCATATTCGGTGATGTTCGTAACCGTGCCGGTCAGCTTCGCGCCCACCGGGTACTTGGCGGAAACGCCGTCCCACGGATCGCTTTCCAGCTGCTTCATGCCGAGCGAGATACGCTGCGTTTCGGCATTGATGCGGATGATCTGGACGCTGACCGTCTGGCCGATTTCGATGATCTCGCTGGGGTGGTTGACCCGCTTGTAGCTCATGTCGGTGACGTGCAGCAGGCCGTCGATACCGCCGAGATCCACGAACGCACCGTAATCGGTGATGTTCTTGACCACGCCGTCGATCACCTGGCCTTCGGCCAGCTTCTCGATCAGTTCGCTGCGCTGTTCGGCGCGCGTTTCTTCCAGCACTGCGCGGCGCGAGACCACGATGTTGCCGCGCTTGCGGTCCATCTTGAGGATCTGGAACGGCTGCGGCTGTTCCATCAGCGGGGTGACATCGCGCACGGGACGGATATCGACCTGGCTGCCCGGCAGGAAGGCCACGGCGCCATCGAGATCGACGGTGAAGCCGCCTTTGACCCGGCCGAAGATGCGGCCTTCGACGCGCTTCTCTTCGCCGAATTCGCTTTCCAGCTTGTCCCATGCGGCTTCGCGGCGGGCGCGGTCGCGGCTGAGCATTGCTTCGCCATCGGCATTTTCGACGCGGTCGACATAGACTTCGACTTCGCTGCCGACCTTCAGGCCGTGATCTTCATCACCGCGAGAGAATTCCTTGAGATCGACGCGGCCTTCGGATTTCAGACCGACATCGATGATCGCGCTGCCGCCTTCGATGGAGGTGACGGTGCCCTTGACGACGCGGCCTTCGAAGCCGCCATCCTCGGCGCCGCCGAGCTGTTCATTGAGCATCGCTTCGAAATCGGAGCGTGTTGGGTTGGCTGAAGATGCCATATTGTTGAGTACCTTACTTACGTTTGCTACCGGCCGCCGGTTTTCCCGGGGTCTTTTCTCCGAACGCAGCGGAATTGCCGCGCCCGGGCCAAGAGGGCCGCTTTCGCCGCCCGGCCGGATGCCGCAGCGGAGGTCTGGCAAGGCATTTCCTGCAAAGCGGATCGCATGGCGCATAACGCGCCGAGCTGCCCCTGCTTGTGCTGAAAACGCCCTGTCGGACGGGCGGGCTGTTAGGGGAAAGAACAGATTTTTGCAAGCGCGAAAGGCGGTAGGCGAGGTATGCGCCGGCCGGTTATTTCAACGCCTGTTCCACCGCCTCGATAGCCGCTTCGATCGACTGGTCGCGGTCGAAGCTGGTCGTGTCGAACACCATCGCGTCGGGCGCGGGTTTGAGCGGGGCGTCCTTGCGGCCCATGTCGCGGGCATCGCGGCGGGCGAGGTCGGCTTCTATGTCGGCCAACTCAACCTCCAGCCCGCGTCCGCGCATTTCGCTCCACCGGCGATGCGCGCGCGACTGGACGCTGGCGGTCACGAACAGCTTGGCGTCGGCTTCGGGGGCAATTACCGTGCCGATATCGCGCCCGTCCAGCACGGCGCCGCCGGGCTGCATGGCAAAGGCGCGCTGGCGTTCGTAGAGCGCCTTGCGCACGCCTGGATGAACGGACACCCGGCTCGCCAGACCGCCGTTGATTTCGCTACGTAGCTCGGGGTCGCCAAGCAATTCGTCCAGAAAATCACACGCAGCCAATGCCTGCTCTGCATCGTCCGGGTCGCCGTCCACCAGCGCCACCTGCCGCCCGACTGCGCGATAAAGCAACCCGGTATCGAGATGCGGCAGGCCGAAATGCGCCGCGATTGCCTGAGAGATCGTGCCCTTACCAGAGGCGGTGGGGCCATCGACGGCGATGATCATGCGGGCGCTTTCCGCCGGTCGAGCCAGACTCGAAACAACCCGAACAGCGCAATTCCCACCCATACGATTTCGAGCACCATCGTGGGCAGATTGTAATTCACGGTCAGCGACACGATGAGCAGCAGCGCGCCGAGCAGATTTACCAGATTGAACAGCACCATATTCATGCTCTGGCTGAGATTGCTGTAGGCGAATGCGCCCACGATGCAGAAACTGCCGGCAAAGCCGATCAGGTCTGCGGCGAAGGGGGAGAGAAAGTCGCTCATTGCGTGGCTCCGGCCAAAAGATCCTGAAATGTCGGAAAACTCGTTCCAATCGGCCGCGTGTCGTCCACTTCCACTCCGCCGCTGCTGACCAGCCCGGCTACCGCCATGCTCATGGCGATGCGGTGGTCGAGATGGGTGGTGACGGGTCCGCCGCCGGGCAGGGGTTCGCCGCCGGTCCCCTCGATCGTCAGGCCGTCCGGCGTTTCCTCTACCCGCGCGCCGATGGCGGTGAGCGCGGCGGCCATTGCTGCCAGACGGTCGCTTTCCTTCACGCGCAGTTCTTCCAACCCGCTGGTGCGCGTGGTTCCGCTGGCCAGAGACGCGGCCACGAACAGCACCGGAAATTCGTCGATCATCGCCGGGGCGAGGGCGGGGTCGATGTCGATTCCTTCCAGCGCGGAGTGGCGCACGCGCAAATCGGCGACGGGCTCTCCGCCCACTTCGCGGCGCTCCTGCTCCTCGATACTGCCGCCCATGGCGCGCAACACCTCGATCAGTCCCGCGCGGGTGGGGTTGAGGCCGACATTTTCGATGGTCAGGTCGCTGCCCTCCACCAGCAGAGCGGCAACAATGAAAAAGGCCGCCGATGAAGGATCGCCAGGCACGGTGATGGATTGCGGCTGCAATTCGGCATCGCCATGGATGCGGATCACGCGCTCCCCATCCGCTTCCCCGATATCCAGTCTCGCGCCGAATCCGGCCAGCATCCGCTCCGAATGATCGCGCGTCGGGACCGGCTCGATCACGGTGGTGATGCCGGGCGTGTTGAGGCCCGCCAGCAGCACCGCGCTCTTCACCTGCGCGCTGGCGACCGGCAGGCGGTAGGTAATCGGCACGGCGGGCTGGCTGCCCTCGATGGTGAGCGGCAATTTGCCGCCCGGAGCAGCGGTAAAGCTCGCGCCCATTTGGCTGAGCGGTTCGATCACCCGGCCCATCGGGCGGCCCGAAAGGCTCGCATCGCCGATCAGTGTCGCGGTGATTGCGTGGCTCGCCAGCAAGCCCAGCAGCAGGCGGGTCGATGTGCCGCTATTGCCCATGTCGAGCGCTACGACAGGCTGCAGCAAACTACCGACGCCCACGCCGTTGACCGTCCACGTGGCGCCGTCCTGGGAGGGTTCTATGGTCGTACCCATCGCTCGCAGCGCCGCAGCCGTGGCCAGCACATCCTCACCCTCCAGCAGCCCGGAAATGCGCGTTTCGCCCACTGCCAGCGCGCCCAGCATCAATGCACGGTGGCTGATCGACTTGTCGCCCGGCACGCGGATGCGTCCACGCAGCGGCCCGGCAGGCATGAAACGTTTGGGTTGCGGCGTGTCGGTCAAAACGGGCTTTCTGCAAGGGTACCAAATAGGCGGTGACGGGCGGCGCGGCTTTGACACCGGCATTGGCATCTGGCAAGGCGCGCCCGCCTTTGCCGTATCCCGCTTTTGCTGCACGCTTTTGCAAACGGGCCGCGGCGACACTAATTAGACGCATCAACATCACCAAGCCGCTCGGCCAGCCGGGCGCGAAGTTTAGGAATTGCAATGCCAAAGGCTGAATGGGGCACCAAACGCAGCTGCCCGAAATGCGCCACGCGCTTCTACGATCTGGGCGAGGACGATCCGGTCGCCTGCATCGAATGCGGTGAAGAATGGTTCCCCGAACCCGTGCTGAAATCCAAGCAGCCGATTCCCGCAGACGAGGAAGACAAGAAGAAGGACAGCAAGGCCGATTCCGACCTGGCCGACGAGGACGACGATCTGGAAGATATCGACGAGGCGGAACCCTCTGCCGATCAGGATGTCGACCTTGGCGGGGACGACGATCTGGGCGTGTCCAAGGGCAAGGGCGACGATGAGGACGTGCCCGAAAGCTGAGCCGAGCTGGACCCCCTCCAAGGCGGGGGTCTCCTGGTTCCAGCTCGTCCTTTGATTGCACGAGAACTCCGCCTTCGCGGGGAAGCAGGAAAGTGTGGCGGCAAGGTCGCAAAAATCCTTGCCAAACGCCGCACCTTGCCTCTAAAGGCGCATCCCTCGCCAGCGATGGCGGGACTTGAAATGGTTACGGGGCCTTAGCTCAGCTGGGAGAGCGCAACACTGGCAGTGTTGAGGTCAGCGGTTCGATCCCGCTAGGCTCCACCATTTACTTGTATTTCGGCCCTGGTTGGGCTGCAAATCGCGCTTCGCTGCGCTTCGGTGCTCACGGACTTTTAGTCCGCTCCGCTCCGATGCTCACGAAACACGTTTTTCGCTTCCAACCAGAACCGAAATCCAAGCAAATGGAATTTCCCTCGTCATTGCGAGGAGCGAAGCGACGCGGCAATCCATGGCGCGGCGTTTCGTTATAGAGGTTAGATAAGAAGCCGGGGCACACTTGCCTCGCACGCTGGTTGACGAGGTTTCGTCCGCCGGCGTTTTTTGCGTTACTTGGGAAGGCCGAGGTATATGTTCGACAATCTGTCAGACCGCCTTGGCGGAGTCTTCGACAAGCTGCGCGGCCGCGGCGCGCTCAATGAGAGCGACGTACGCGAGGCCATGCGTGAGGTTCGCATTGCGCTGCTGGAGGCCGATGTTGCGCTTCCCGTCGTTCGGCGGTTCGTCGATTCGGTTACCGAGAAAGCGATCGGGCAGGACGTGCTGCGGTCGGTCACTCCCGGGCAACAAGTCGTCAAGATCGTCAATGACGAGCTGGTCGAGATGCTGGGCGGAGAAGGTCACGAAGACCTGAACCTCGAGGCGAAGCCGCCGGTCGTGATCATGATGGTCGGCCTGCAGGGTTCGGGTAAGACCACCACGACCGCGAAACTCGGCAAATATCTGCGCGAGAAGCATGGCAAGAAGGCCATGATGGCCTCGCTCGATGTCAACCGTCCGGCGGCGCAGGAGCAGTTGGCGGTGCTCGGCACGCAGGTCGATGTCGCGACGCTGCCGATCGTCGAGGGCCAGCAGCCGGTCGATATCGCCAAGCGCGCGATGCAGGCAGCGAAACTGCAGAACCACGATGTGTTGCTGCTCGACACGGCAGGCCGCCTGCATGTCGATGAAGCGCTGATGGCCGAGATGAAGGCGGTTGCGGGCGTATCCGCGCCGACCGAAGTGCTGCTGGTGGTCGACAGCCTGACCGGCCAGGACGCGGTCAATGTCGCCAAGAACTTTACCGAGGAAGTGCCGCTTACCGGCGTGATCCTCACCCGGATGGACGGCGATGCGCGCGGCGGTGCGGCGCTGTCCATGCGCCATGTCACGGGCAAGCCGATCAAGTTTGCCGGTACGGGCGAGAAGCTGGACGCGCTGGAGGCATTCAGCCCCGACCGCGTGGCGGGCCGTATCCTGGGCATGGGCGATGTCGTCTCGCTGGTCGAAAAGGCCGCGAGCACGATCAAGGAAGAGGACGCCGAGAAGCTCGCCAAGCGGATGGCGAAGGGCGAATTCGACCTCAACGATCTGCGCATGCAGCTGCAACAGATGCAGAATATGGGCGGGCTGGGCATGCTCGCGGGGATGCTGCCGGGCATGAAGAAGGCCAAGGCGGCGATGGCGGCGTCCGACATGGACGACAAGGTGCTGCTGCACATGGATGCGATCATCGGTTCGATGACCGCCAAGGAACGCGCCAAGCCTGCTCTGCTCAATGCCAAGCGAAAGAAGCGCGTTGCAGCTGGCAGCGGGACGAAGGTTCAAGAGGTCAACAAGGTGCTGAAGATGCACCAGGAAATGGGCCGCGCCATGAAGCAGATCAAGAAGATGGGCGGGCTCAAGGGCCTTGGCGCATTGTTCGGTGGCGGCGGAGCTGGTGGGGGCCTGGGCGGGATGCTCGGCGGCCCCGGCCCCGGGGGACTTCCCGGCATGGGTGGCTCTCAGAAAAGCGGCCCGAGTGTCGATCCCGACACGCTGCCGCCCGATTTGCGTAAATTACTCGACAACAAATAACACGAATTCAAACGATTATACTCGAAAGGTAAACTGAAATGGCAATTGCACTCCGTCTTTCCCGTGGCGGCGCGAAGAAGCGCCCCTATTACCGTATCGTGGCTGCCGACAGCCGCCGCGCGCGCGATGGCAAATATCTCGAGCAGATCGGCACCTACAACCCGCTGCTCGCCAAGGACGATGAAAAGCGCGTGACGCTGAACGAAGACCGCGCGAAGTATTGGCTGGGCGTTGGCGCGCAGCCGTCCGACCGCGTAGCCCGCTTCCTCGACGCCGCCGGCATACGCGAGCGTGAAGCACGCAACAATCCGAACAAGGCGAAGCCGGGCGAAAAGGCCACCGAACGCGCCGAGGAAAAAGCCGAGAAGGCTAAGGAAGCCGAAGAGGCCCGGAAGGCTGCCGAGGAAGAAGCAAAGGCTGAAGCTGCGAAACCCGCCGAGGAAGCACCTGCTGAAGACGCGAAAGCTGACGAAGCTCCCGCCGAAGAAGCCAAGGCCGACGAAGCTCCCGCCGAGGAAGCCAAGGCTGACGATAAGACCGACGAAAAGACCGAGGACTAATCTCCTTGGCACAGGACAAGCCCGTCACGTTGGCCGCCATCGCTGGCGCGCACGGCGTGGCGGGCGAAGTCCGTCTGAAGCTGCTGGGCGACGGTATCGAGGCGCTGAAAGCCGCGAGCAGCTTCAACGATGGCGCGCTGACGCTCACCAAGATCCGCGATGACGGGAAGGGCGGCGCAATCGCTCGCTTCGCCGAAGTGCCCGACCGCAACGCCGCCGAAGCGCTGCGCAGCACCGCTCTGACCGTCTCCCGCGACGCCTTGCCGCCGCTGGCGGAGGGCGAATTCTACCACGCCGATTTGCTCGGCCTGCCGGTGGAAACCGATGCGGGCGAGCCCGTGGGCAAGGTCGTCGCCGTGGAAAATTTCGGCGCGACCGATATTATCGAGATCGAGCGGCCGGACGGGGCGCTATTTATGGTGCCACTCACCAAGCAAGCCGTGCCCGAGTGGGACGAACATCGCATGGTGATCTCGGCCGGGTTCGATACCTAGCGCCGCAGCGGCTCTTTTTCAGCCAGATAGTTGCGGATCGCAGTTGCTGCCACGCCCGCTTGACCCATCGCATGGCTGATCTGATCGAGGCCCAGTACGACATCGCCTGCCGCGAAAAGGCCGGGAATGCTGGTTTCCAGATGGTCGGATACGGTCAGGCAGCCCTCATCGGAAGCCTGCGCACCGATCTCCAGCGCCAATTCAGAGCGTATGTCGGAACCCAGAGCCGGGTAGATGCTGTCGAAGCCTAGCCAGCCTTCGGCGGTTTTCACATCGATACGCTCACCATCGATCCGATAGTCGCTGCAAGGCCCCTCCGCCCGCTTGACGCCCGCATCGTCCAGAACGGCGATGCACTCGTCGTCCAGCGCATGAGCTCCATTTGCCGAAATCAACGTGAGATTTTTCGTATACCCGCGCAGAAACAGTGCTTCCGAAGTTCCGTGATCGCTGGTGCCGATTATGCCGACGCGCCTGTCGGTCACCTCGTAACCATCGCAGACCGGACAATAGCGAATCAAGCCGGCAGCCACCGCTTCGTCATGCAGCACGTCGGTCATTTTAGGAGGTCGATGATTGACCACGCCGGTCGCGAGCAAGATGCTTCGGGCGTCCACCCATTCTCCGCCGGCATGCACGCGGAAGTGTTCGCCATTGCGCTCCATCGCCGTAACCCGCTTCTCCTCTCGCACCGCACCGTATTCTTCCGCCTGAGCCAGCATCCGGGAAAGCAGTTCGGGCCCCGAGATGCCCCCGGGAAAGCCCGCGTAGTTGTGAGTGCAGGGGATCATCGCAGCGCGGCTGCTGCCGCAATCGAACAGCCGCACTCGCAAGTGATATCGGGCAAGATAAATCGCCGCGGTCAGCCCTGCGGGTCCGCCGCCAATAATGATGCAGTCAACCATTAGCTTGCGCCATAGCACTGGTTTGCGCATGCCAGCCAGATGACCTTCGCTGCCACCATCCTCACGCTCTATCCGGAGATGTTTCCCGGGCCGCTGCGCCTGTCGCTGGCCGGGCGGGCGCTGGAGGAGCAGAAATGGTCGCTCGACACCGTACAGATTCGCGACTTCGCCGGCGACAAGCACCGCACGGTCGATGACACACCGGCAGGCGGCGGGGCTGGAATGGTGCTGAAAGCGGACGTTCTGGGCGCGGCGATCGACCATGCGCGCAGCCTGCATCCCGCTGCGCCCGTTTTGGCCATGACCCCGCGCGGCAAGCCGATCACGCAGCCGCGCATCCGCGAACTGGCGGCAGGGCCCGGGGTCACGCTGCTATGCGGCCGGTTCGAAGGGTTCGACGAGCGTATATTCGAGGCGCGCGAGGTCGAGGAAGTCTCGCTTGGCGATATCGTGCTGTCGGGCGGAGAGCCTGCCGCGCTGGCCATACTCGATGCTTGCATTCGCCTGCTTCCCGGAGTAATGGGCGCGGCTTCCAGTGGTACCGAGGAATCCTTCGAAAACGGATTGCTCGAATACCCGCAATATACCCGACCACCAGAATGGGAAGGGCGCACGATCCCCGAAGTGCTGCGATCGGGGGATCATGCGAAGATTGCGGCGTGGCGGCAAGCCATGTCGGAAGATCATACTCGGTTACGCAGGCCGGACCTTTGGGATCGTTACAGTGACGATCGGGCCCGACCTGCCTCTGGCGCGCGGCGGAAAAAGTAAGGAACGTCAGGCATGAACCTGATCCAGACACTCGAGTCCGAGGCTATCGAAGCGCTCGGCAAGGATATTCCGGAATTTCGCGCGGGCGACACCGTTCGCGTCGGCGTGAAGGTCATCGAAGGCGCGCGCGAGCGTGTGCAGAACTTCGAAGGCGTATGCATCGCGCGGTCCAACCGCGGCATGGGCAGCAACTTCACCGTCCGCAAGATGAGCTTCGGCGAGGGCGTGGAACGTGTGTTCCCGCTCTACTCCCCGATTCTCGATTCGATCACCGTGGTTCGCCGCGGTGTCGTTCGCCGGGCGAAGCTGTATTACCTGCGCGGCCGCACCGGCAAGCGCGCGCGTATCGCAGAACGTCGCGAGAATGCGCCCAAGGCGTAACGCGCTTTTACACAGCACGGTTTGACGAAGGGGCGCTCCGGTCTATGCCGGGGCGTCCCTTTTTCTATGCCGGATGCTCGACTTGTTATGCGCTCACTGCTCACTGCCGCCGCTCTCCTCACCGCTGCACCCGCGCTGGCGGAGGATCACGCGATGAGCGATACGCCCGATCTCAGTTTCGAGCGGGTGTTTGCCAGCCCCAGCCTGGACGGGCCGACCCCGCGCGGAATGAAGCTGAGCCCCGATGGCCGCTATCTGACGGTGCTGCGCAACCGCGAGGAAGACCGCGAGCGGTACGATCTGTGGGGGTATGACCGGACGAGCGGCGAATGGTCGATGCTGGTGGACAGCCTGGCGCTCGGCACCGGACGCGAGCTGTCGGAAGACGAAAAGATGCAGCGCGAACGGGCGCGCGTCGGCAACCTGAAAGGCATCATAACCTATCAATGGGCGAGCGACGGGCAGGGCGTGCTGGTGCCGCTGGACGGCGATTTGTATCTCGCGCGGCTGGGTGGCCCGGATGGAGCAAACATCACCCGGCTGACCGATACGGAGGAAAGCGAGCTTAATCCCCAGCTTTCCGAGACAGGCGGGTCCGTTTCGTTCGTGCGTGACCGCCGATTGTGGGTCGGCCCCGTGGGCGCGGAAGCACAGCCGATTACCCCGAAAGAAGGCGATACGGTTCGCTGGGGCGAGGCGGAATTCGTTGCGCAGGAGGAGATGGGGCGGCTCACCGGATATTGGTGGAGCCCCGATGACAGCCGCATCGCCGTGCAGCGCACCGATGAAAGCCGCGTCGGTATCGTCACTCGCGCCGCCATCGGAGCCACCGGGACCAAGGTGTTCGACCAGCGTTATCCGGTCGCGGGCAGCGACAATGCGGTGGTCGAGCTGTTCGTGATGGACGCCGATGGCGGCAACCGGGTGAAGGTCGATCTGACCGGTAACCAGTCGGAAGATTACAACGCCGACGATCCTACCGATTTCTACCTCGCACGGGTCGATTGGGCGCCCGATGGATCGCTCTATGTGCAACGCCAGAACCGCAAGCAAACGGTGCTCGACATGCTCCGCGTCGATCCGGCGACGGGCCAAAGTGAAGTGATATTCCGCGAACGCCCCTCGCTCGAGGATTACTGGATCAATCTCGGCGATGACTATAAGTGGCTCGATAATGGCAACCTGATCTGGTGGTCGGAGCGGGACGGCTATGCGCATCTTTATCGTTATGAACCGATGGAGCGTGCACCGCTCGACAGGCTCGACAACCCTTACCAGTGGACCCAGCTTACCGGCGGCGATTGGGTCGTCACCAAGCTGGTAGGTGTCGACCAGACGCTGGGCCGCGTGTTCTTTCAAGCCACGAAGGATGATGTGCTCGCGCAGCAAATCTATTCGCTCGACGTCGAACGGCCCGGCGAGATCTCGCTGCTGACCGATCCCGCCTTCACCCATTCGGCGAGTATGGACAATGCGGGCAACAGCCTGCTGATTACCCGCTCCAGCCACGATCAGCCGCCGCAAACTTACCTCGCCGATCAGCAGGGCAATCGCCTTGCCTGGGTGGAGGAAAATGCGCTGGAGGCGGGACACCCCTATGCCCCGCATCTCGCCAGTCACCGGCCAGCGCGGTTCGGCACGATCAAGGCTGCCGATGGCGAGACCGATCTCCATTACAAGATGGTCAAACCCGTAATGGAGCCGGGCAAGCGTTATCCGGTGTTCTATTACCATTATAGCGGGCCGGGTCCGCAGATCGTGACACGCGGTTGGGACGGCGCGCTGCAACAAGCGGTGGTCGATGCGGGCTATATCTGGTTCGAGCTCGACAATCGCGGCAGCGCCAATCGCGGGGTTGCGTTCGAGCAGCCGCTTTATCGCGCGATGGGCGGGGTCGAGGTCGATGACCAGCGGGCGGGCGCGGACTATCTCAAATCGCTCGATTTCGTCGATCCGGACAAGCTGGCGCTCTATGGCTGGTCGTATGGCGGCTACATGACGATCAAGCAGCTGCAGGCCGATCCAGGGCTGTTTGCCGCGGGCATTTCTGGCGCTCCGGTCACAAGGTGGGAGCTATATGATACGCATTACACCGAACGCTTCATGGGCGATCCGCGCGAGGTTCCCGAGGCTTACGAGGCGGCCAGCGCTATTCCGGACGCAACGAAAATCACCGATCCGCTGCTGCTGATCCACGGCATGGCCGACGATAATGTGGTGTTCGAGAACTCGTCTGAGCTGATTGCCGCACTGCAGGAGGGCAATGTACCGTTCGAAATGATGCTCTACCCCGGCTACACCCACCGCGTGGCGGGCGAGAACATCAGCCCGCATCTGTGGAACACCATGTTCCGCTTCCTGAAAGCGCACGGGGTTACGCCGCCGAAGTAGTCTTGCTGGGGTCCTTCGAGCCGCTCGGGCAACGACTTCGCTTCTCTGGACGACGGGGTGTTTGCGAGCGAGAATGTTTCCCGCACCCGTTCATCCTGAGGAGCGAGGCTGAAGGCCGAGCGTCTCCAACGACGCGCAAAGCTTGCTAACCCAACCAATCCAGCACCTTGGCGCTGACCGCATCGGGCGCTTCGACTTGCGGATAATGGCCGACCTGGGTGAGCAAGTGATGCCTGGCCTCGGGTACGGTGGCGCGCCATTTGTCATAGGCGTGGCGACCCGAAACCGGGTCCAGCGCGCCGTTGATCAGGCCGATGCGGTCGACCCCGGCCTTCAGCGCGCCGACCCAGCGCGTTTCGTGCTCGCGTCGGTCGGCGATGTAATGCAGCAGCTTGTGAAAAATGCGGTGGCCGCCATTATGCTGGATAAGCCACCAGAAATCGTCCAGCTCCTGCTCGCTCGGCTGCGTTTTGGGTCCGAAGATTTCCGAAAAGCTCTTGCCGAATTTCTTGCGGTTGAGACCCATGCTTACCAACGGACCCAGCCTGGACAGGCCTAGCGTCTGGATCGGGCGGGGGCGATGCTGATCGGGAAATATCCCGCCATTCAGGAAGATTACCTTGCCCAGACCCGCCGCGCCTTCGCCCTGCTGATTGCGGGCGAGCATTTCCTGCCCGACCGACACGCCGTAATCATGCACCAGCAAATCGTATTCCGCGATGCCCAGATGGGTTAGCAGCGCCTCCTGCAAATCGGCCTGGCGGTGGATCGAATAGCCTTCGCCGCCATCGCCATTATCCACGCCGTTCCGGGGCTTTTCCGAAAGACCGAAGCCCAGCATATCGACCGCGATCAGCGCGTGATCCGTGCCCAGCGCATCCCAAACGCGCGCCCAATCGAAACTCGCCGTGGGAAAGCCGTGCACCAGCACCAGCGGCTTGCGCCGGGCATTGCCGCCTAGCCAGCACGCCATGGTATAGCCTTCGAAATCGAAAGCCCGGGCTTCCTTGCGCCATTCTTCAAGCGTCAAATCCACGCTTTACCCCCTCCACAGGAAAATTCCTGTTCCGGCTCTGCTTTGATGCTAGGGCCGCGAATGAAAAGCTGCAAATAGTTGAAAGGCACAAACATTGGGTTATCGAGTGGCTGTAGTAGGCGCGACAGGCAGTGTCGGGCGCGAAATGATGGCGATCCTGGCAGAGCGGGAATTCCCGATCGACGAGATCGCGGCGGTTGCCAGTTCGCGCAGCCACGGCAGCCAGGTGGAGTTCGGCGACACCGGCAAGATGCTGAAATGCAAGAATATCGAGCATTTCGACTGGTCCGGATGGGACATTGCCCTGTTCGCGGCGGGTAGCGGCCCGGCCAAGGAATACGCGCCCAAGGCGGCGGCTGCGGGCTGCGTGGTGATCGACAATTCGTCGCTCTACCGGATGGACCCGGACGTGCCGTTGATCGTGCCGGAGGTTAATCCCGATGCGATTGATGGCTACAAGAAGCGCAATATCATCGCCAATCCCAACTGTTCGACTGCGCAATTGGTGGTGGCGCTCAAGCCGCTGCACGATGCCGCCACGATCAAGCGAGTGGTGGTGAGCACCTATCAATCGGTGTCGGGCGCGGGCAAATCGGGCATGGACGAATTGTTCGAACAGAGCCGCGCGATCTTTGTCGGCGACAGCGTGGAACCGGCCACCTTCACCAAGCAGATCGCCTTCAACGTAATCCCCCATATCGATGTGTTCCTGGACGATGGATCGACCAAGGAAGAATGGAAAATGGTGGTCGAAACGAAGAAAATTCTCGACCCGAAGATCAAGCTGACCGCGACATGCGTGCGCGTGCCGGTATTCGTCGGCCATTCCGAAGCCGTCACGATCGAATTCGAGAACGAGCTGTCCGCAGAGGCAGCGCAGGATATCCTGCGCGAAGCACCTGGCATCATGCTGGTCGATAAGCGCGAGGATGGAGGATACGTCACCCCGGTGGAAAGCGCAGGCGACAGCGCAACCTATATCAGCCGCGTGCGCGAAGATCCTACGGTGGAAAACGGCCTCAATCTGTGGTGTGTGTCCGACAATTTGCGCAAGGGCGCAGCGCTGAACGCGGTGCAGATCGCGGAGCTGTTGGGGCGGAGGCATTTGCAAAAAGGGTGATTGGGTGGTGTAGGGTGATGCCATGACCCTGACCGCCGATCTCTATTTCAGCTTCCGCTCGCCCTACAGCTACCTCGCCATCGGGCGGTATCGGAAACTCGCCCAAACGCACGATGTCGATATTGCGCTGCGCACCGTATTGCCCATCGCGATCCGTAATCCTGATTTGCTGTTCACCGGAAACCCGGTGGCTCCGCGCTATATCCTGATGGATTCGATGCGGGCGGCGCAAATGCATGGCATTCCCTTCCGCTGGCCGCGCCCGGATCCGGTGGTGCAGGATCTAGCGACGCGGGAAATTGCCGCGGAACAGCCGCATATCTGGCCGGTCGTGCGCATGGCCCAGGCCGCCAGCCGCAGGGGGAAGGGGCTGGCCTATGCCGACGAAGTCAGCCGCCTGATTTTCTCCGGCGAGGTCGATGGCTGGAACGAAGGCAACCATCTCGCCCATGCGGCGGAGCGCGCCGGGTTGGACCATGCGGAACTGCAGTCCGAAGCCGAAAGCGATGCCGAGGCGCTCGATACAGAGATCGCTGCCAACCAGAAGGCGCTCGAAGATGCGGGCCATTGGGGTGTCCCGACGCTGGTATTCGAAGGGGAGCCGTTCTTCGGCCAGGACCGCATCGACATGGCAATCTGGCGGATGGAGCAGAAGGGGCTGGCTGAGCGGTGATCGAATTCTCCACCACCCGCATCAAATCCTTCGACGGGACCGAGCTTGCCGTTCACCGCCTCGGCTCGGGGCGTCCCGTCCTGCTTCTTCACGGCCTTTTTTCCGATGCGAAGATGAACTGGATCAAGTTCGGTCATGCGCAGAAACTTGCCGATGCCGGGTTCGAGGCGATCATGCCCGATCTGCGCGCGCATGGGCAAAGCGGGAAGCCGCATGACCCGGCGGCCTATCCAGACGATGTGCTGGCGAAGGACGTGTTTGCCCTGGTCGAGGCGCTGGAACTCGCAGATTACGATCTGGTCGGCTTCTCGCTCGGCGCGCGTACGGCGGCGCGGGCGGTTATCGCGGGTCTGGTACCGCGCAGGCTGGTGCTGTCGGGCATGGGCCTGGAGGGCTTGGCCGGATGGGATGCGCGCGCGCAATTCTTTATCGATGCGATCGACCGGTTCGACGAGATCAGGCACGGCGACCCGGCTTTCTACACCGTCTCCTTTATGAAAACGCAGAAAGTGGACCGCGTGGCGGCGCGGCTGCTGCTCGGTACGATGGAGGATTCTTCGCCCGGTGAACTGGCAACTATCGAAATTCCCACGATGATCCTGTGCGGCGAGGACGACCGCGATAATGGCTCGCCTGAGAAGCTAGCCGAAACCCTGCCGCACGGCCATCATGTCGCCATTCCGGGCAGCCATATGAGCAGCGTGACGGAATCGGCGCTTGGGGAAGCGTTGGTGGAGTTTTTGGGGGGGTAGGGCCAATGAGCCTGCGCAAGGCGTTCATGATGTTCTGGCTTGGCGGATTGGCCGTTTTCATTCTTGCGATAGGTTTGGGATTGGCAATCGTTGCCGATGGTGGGCCGGGTATCCTGGATCATCAATCGGCAGGCACGGCGAAAGCGGTAAATGCGATCCACGCGGCATGGGGAGCGGCCGGGCAGACCTCGCTAGCCAAGATCGCCATGGCCGCAGACCTCGTTTTCATCGGGCTGTTCGGCCTCGGCAGCGTGCTGGGAGGTTGGTATTACTGGCGGACCGGAAACGGCGTGGTGGCGGTGCTCGGAATGCTCGCGCTTTGCGCCGCCTTGCTATTCATCGTCACCGACTACGCGGAAACGGGTGCGCAGGTCATCCAGTTGATGCGCGACCGCGGCGGTGACCGGCTGGCGGGGCTGGCGGCCACCATGCAGCCGATCAAGCAGGCAGCGTTCGTCTTTATGTTCGCCGGCATCATCGCGGCCTTCGCGTTACGCCGGGTGCTGGGCGGCCCAGTGCTTGATTAAGCCGCCGCACAGGTTCAGGATCGTAACAACAAAAACCGCTTTCGAATAAATGAGGATGCTGTCCATGAAATTCGCCCGTTTGGCCTCCACCGGCCTGTCCGCGCTTGCCATCTCGCTTGCCTCACCCGCCCTGGCTGACGATCACGCCGAAGCTGGCACCGAAATGGCAGCGGGAAAAGAATTCCCGATGACCCCCGAGGGCGCGACCGCTTGGGTGGCCATGGTCGAGCAGGACCTGTTCGATTATTCGGTCGAGGCTGCACGGGTCTACTGGATCAACGCGACATACATTACCCAGGATACCGATGCGCTGGCTGCGCAGGTCGGCGCGGTGGGCACCGAGAAAAGCGTGCAATATGCGCTCGAAGCGGCCCGCTATGCCGAGGTGCCGGGGCTGGATGCCGAGGTCGCGCGCAAGCTCGACATGCTGCGCAACGGAATCGTGCTACCCGCACCCACCGCCGATGGCGCTGCGGTGGAGCTGAACGAGATCGCCACACGGCTCAACAGCCAATATGGCAAGGGCAAGGGCACGCTGAATGGCGAGAAAATCTCCGGCTCCGATATCGAGGCCGAGATGGGCAATCTGGAGCGTACGCCGGAAGAACTCGCCGAAATGTGGGCGAGCTGGCACAGCAATGTCGGCGCGCCGATGAAGGACGATTACGAGCGCATGGTCGCCATCGCCAATGACGGCGCAGCGGAGCTCGGCTTCAGCGATGTGGGCGCGATGTGGCGCAGCGGATACGATATGCCGGCGGAAGAATTCTCCGCCGAGCTGGAGCGGATGTGGAGCGAGGTAAAGCCGCTTTACGACAGCCTGCACACCTATGTGCGCGGCAAACTGCATGAACATCACGGGGCCGAAGTCCAACCGGCCACCGGACCGATCCGGGCCGATCTTCTGGGCAATATGTGGGCGCAGGAATGGGGCAATATCTACCCGCTCGTCGCCCCGGAAGGCGCGGGCGATATCGGTTACGACCTGACCGAGCTGATCCAGGCGAAGGAACTGGACGAGGTCGCCATGGTCCGCATTGGCGAGGATTTTTTCAGTTCGCTCGGTTTCGAGCCTCTGCCCGCAACGTTTTATGAACGCAGCCAATTCGTGAAGCCAGCGGACCGCGAAGTGGTCTGCCACGCCAGCGCGTGGGATATCGACAATAAGGACGATATCCGGATCAAGATGTGCATCAAGCGCAACGCGGACGACTTCATCACGATCCATCACGAGCTGGGCCACAATTACTACCAGCGCGCCTATAACGAGCAGGATTTCCTGCATCTCAACGGCGCAAACGATGGCTTCCACGAAGCCATCGGCGATATGGTCGCGCTGAGCATAACGCCCGAATATCTGACGCAGATCGACATGCTCGACCCCGCACAGGTGCCCAGCGCCGACAAGGATATCGGCCTGCTGCTGCGCCAAGCGATGGACAAGGTCGCATTCCTGCCGTTCGGCCTGCTGGTGGATAAGTGGCGCTGGGGCGTTTTCGACGGATCGATCGCGCCTGATCGGTACAACGCTGCATGGCATGATCTGAAGCGAGAATATCAAGGCATCACCCCGCCGGTGGATCGCCCCGCCGACGCGTTCGATCCCGGCGCAAAATACCACATCCCCGGCAACACACCCTACACCCGCTATTTCCTCGCGCGGATATTGCAGTTCCAGTTCTTCAAGGCTGCCTGCGACGAAGCGGGCTGGGAAGGGCCGCTGCATCGCTGTTCTTTTTACGGCAACGAGCAGGTGGGCGAAAACCTGAATGCGATGCTGGAAATGGGCGCGAGCAAACCTTGGCCCGACGCGCTGGAGGCCTTCACCGGCACCCGCGAAATGAGCGGCGAGGCATTGGTCGAGTATTTCGCACCGCTCAAGGCATGGCTCGACGAGCAGAATGAGGGGATGGAAGCCGGGTGGTGAGAACTGCATGCGCCGTTGTTGCGGCATGGTTGGCGGCGGGCTGCTCTCCGGTTGCGGAGGCACCTGACGTCCCCCCCGTTTCGCAGGATGGGGGCGCAGGCACGCTGTTCGTCGCCAACAAGTTCGGCAACACGCTGTCGCAAATCGATCTCAACAGCGGGGACGAGCTGCGGCGAGTCGATGCGTGCACCAACCCTCATGAGCTGGCCACTTCGCCCGATGGCGCTCATGTCGCGCTGGCCTGCTATGGCGGGACCAGCGTCGATATTTTCCGCAGCGACGATTTGTCTCGGGTAAAGAGCATCGATCTGGGCGAAAATGCGCGACCGCACGGGATAGTATGGCACGATAATGGCGATCTTTACGCCACGGCCGAGGGGCGCAGGACCGTCGCCTGGATACGTCGTCCGCTTGGCGAAACACAAGTGATCCAATCCAGCACGGGCAAGGATGGCAGCCACATGCTGGCTGTCTCGCCAGATGGCCGCATAGCATGGACTACCGATCTCGGATCCAAAACCGTTACGCGGGTCGATCTAATCACCCGCCGCGCGCCGCTATCGGTGGAGGTGGGCATCGAACCCGAAGGCATCGCGCTGACACCTGATGGTGAGACGCTGTGGGTGTCCGCGCGGGGATCGGACAAGGCCTTCGCGCTCGACCCGCAGAGCATGGATATTCGCTCCGAGGTAGCCACGGGTGCGTTCCCGTTGCGCTTGGCCATCCGTCCGCAGGGCGATGTGGCTGTCACCTCGGATTTGCGTGACGGAGCGCTGACCGTGATCGATCTGGCCAGCGCGAAGGCAATCCGTTCGATTGCCGTATCGAGCGCGGCCGAGGCGCAAGAGCGGTTTCAGGTCACCATATTGTGGTCCGATGACGGGTCCCGGATCTACGTGGCCGAAACGGCGAGCGACACGGTGGCGGAGGTCGATTATCTCGCGGGCAGCGTGCTGCGCCGACTGGCGGCTGGCGATGGCGGCGATGGGCTGGCAATCGTTCCATAGGTGAGGGGGCCGGTCTCCTAGGCCTTTGAACGCCGATACCCTGCGCGGCGAGCCTCGGCCTCGGTGCAAAACAGTTCTTCGGGGCGAGTTTGGTCGTAATATGGGCGGCCGGGCAGGTGGTAAATCCATTCGCCGCGCCGGCTCCGGTTGCCTTTGATCGCGCATCCGAAATGGTTGCGATAGACCGTCTCGGCTGCCCGCCTGGACGGCGCGGCCACCGGCGGCGAGGCTGGTCGTTCTGCGCGGCGCTGGGTGGCAGCGGGTTCTGGGTTTTCTGCGCGCCACAGGGCAGGTTGCTGGAACTCGCCGGCCCATAGGCCGACCGCGCGCTCCTTCCGGATGGCCTCCGCCGATAAATAAGTCGGCGGTGCGTCGGCGAGCGCGGTAGCCAGGCCAGCTTCCACCATCACCAGACCCAGATCCAGCCCATTGCGGTCGCATAGAGCGAGCATGACGCCGCGATCGTCCTGCTGCCGCGAAGTGCATTTGATGGAGTGGTTTTCGACCAACTGAGCCAGCACAGCCTTGGCCTCTGCCCCGCATTGCCATTTCTGCTGATCTCGCAAGCAGCTCTGGCCGGGTTCGGGCGCGTCTATGCCCTGCAGGTGAACCACCACGCCCGAAACCGTAAGAGTGTCTCCGTCCAGCGCCTCGGCTGCACCCGAAATGCGCTGTTCGGCGGCGATGGCCGTATTCCCGGCAGCTAGGAACAATGCGGTAATGGCAGCAGATAATTTCATCGCAAATCTCGTCAACCTGCGGCAAATGCTAGATAGAAATAGTTGCTGGAAAGTTGCGGCCGCAGATATTCGTACTGGCTGACGATACCAAAAAAGGCCCCCGCGAGGTAGTGTCGCGGGGGCCTTTTTGTCGGCTGGCGCGGCGGCTTATTCGGCCTTGTCGCCTGCGTCCGGGTCGGTCGCTTCGATCAGCGCTTCCGTTTCGGTTTCGCCTTCGGGCGTGCTTACGCCGTCTTCGAACAATTCGCTGGGAATTTCGCCCGGCTCGAGGTTCGGATCGGTCCGCGTATCTTCGGCAGCTGCCTCGATTTCCTTCTGTTCGTCTTCGAACATCTGGGCGAGGACATCGACGCCTTGCGATTGCAGTTCGGCTTCGTCTTCGGAGCGCGCGACATTGGCTTTCACCGTCACGTGAACCTCGGGGTGCAGCGCCACGGTCACATCGTGCATGCCGATCACCTTGATCGGGCTGCCCATAATTACCTGCTTCTTGTCGATCTCATGACCCTGTTCGGCCAGGCCGTTGACAATGTCGCGGACGTTCACGGAACCGTAGAGCTGGCCGGCATTGGACGAAGCGCGCAGCAGCACGATCTCCGCACCATCGACCTTCTCGCCCGATGTCTCGGCCACGGTCCGGCGTTCGGCATTTTCTTTTTCAAGACGCTCGCGATTGGCTTCGAAGACCTTCTTGTTGGCTTCGTTGGCGCGCAGGGCCTTTTTCTGCGGGAGTAGGAAATTGCGGGCGTAACCGTCCTTGACGTTCACGACATCGCCGATCGTGCCCAGCTTCTCGATACGTTCGAGCAGAATGATATCCATCGTCGTGCTCCTTACTTCACGAGGTAGGGAAGCAGGCCGATTTGGCGTGCACGCTTGATCGCCTTGGCGAGTTCGCGCTGCTTCTTTGCCGAAACGGCGGTGATGCGGGACGGCACGATCTTGCCGCGTTCGGACATGAAACCCTGCAACAGGCGCACGTCCTTATAATCGATCTTGGGTGCGCCTTCGCCCGAAAACGGGCAGGATTTGCGGCGGCGGAAAAACGGACGGGCCATCAGTTGCGCTCCTCACGGTCGGAACGGCGCTTCTTGTCGCGGTCGTTCTTGCGCATCATTACGGACGGGCCTTCTTCCAGCTCGTCCATGCGGATCGTCATGTAACGGATCACGTCTTCGTTGATGCGGGTCTGGCGTTCCAGCTCGGCCACGACGCTGGTGGGTGCGTCGATGTTGAGCAGGACGAAATGCGCCTTGCGGTTACGGTCGATCTTGTAGGCCAGGTTCTTCAGGCCCCAGGTCTCGGTCTTGGTGACCTTGCCGTCGTTTTTCTCGATAATGTCAGTCGCGGCCGATGCCAGCGCGTCCACCTGGGACTGGCTGAGATCCTGGCGCGCGAGAAACACATGCTCGTAAAGAGCCATGCTCTGCGTCCTTTCAATTGCCGCCGATCGCTGGCTTGTCCCGCGCGGATCGCAGGGGCCCCTCCGGCTTTCTTCTCCCCGCCGCCAAAGACTATGGCCACCGGGAGGGGCGCACATAGCGGTTTCGCTGCGAAAGGCAAGCGGGGAAGGCCAGGGGGTAAGGCAGGCGGGGAAGGGTGGGGAACAAGACTTGCGCCCCCGCCGTTGCGGGCCATAAGCCACCGCGCAATACTCTTTGGGGGGATCTCTATGCCATCCGGCCTGGCCGCACTGCTCGACGACGTTTCGATTATCGCCCGCACCGCCGCAGCATCGGTGGACGATGTGGCCGCCGCCGCTGGACGCGCGGGGTCGAAAACGGCGGGCGTGGTGATCGACGATGCGGCGGTTACGCCAAGCTATGTTACCGGCCTTTCCCCGGCGCGCGAGCTGCCGATCATCTGGTCGATCACCAAGGGCAGCTTCAAGAACAAGCTGCTGATCCTGCTGCCCGGCGCGATTCTGCTGAGTGAATTCCTGCCCGGGGCGATCATCTTCCTCCTGATGCTGGGCGGGGCGTATCTATCCTATGAAGGCGCGGAAAAGGTGCTGGAAAAGCTCGGCGGGGCAAAGCATGGCAAGACAGTCGAAGATGTGATCGAAGACCCGGCGCAGTTCGAAAAGGAGCGGATCGCCGGGGCGATTCGGACCGATCTGATCCTGTCGGCGGAGATCATGGCGATCACGCTGAACGAACTTAGCGGCCTCGACGCATGGTGGGAACGCGGCATTGCCCTGGGCGTGGTTGCCATTGCCGTGACTGTCGCCGTCTATGGCGCGGTGGCGATCATCGTGAAGATGGACGATATCGGCCTGTCATTGACCAAACGACCCGGCGAGTTTGTGCAGGCTTTCGGGCGCGGCCTGGTTGCTGCGATGCCCAAGCTGCTGGTGGCGCTGTCCTTCATCGGAACGGTCGCAATGTTGTGGGTCGGCGGGGGTATCCTGCTGCACGGCACGCATGAGATCGGCTTCGACCTGTTTTATGATATTGCCCACGGTGCAGAGGCTGCCGTGGCCGGGGCAACCGGCGCTTTATCGGGGTTCCTCGGCTGGTTCACCTATGCCGCAATGTCGGCGATATTCGCGCTGATCGTGGGCTGGCTGATCGTGTTCGTGCTGCACAAGATCTTCCGCCTTGGCCATAAGCCGGGGGCCGAAGGCGCGCATTAAGCGGCGGGCTTCTCGCCTTTCAGGTCTAGCCCGCACTGGCTGCACACCCTGTTCGGCCAAGGCATGATCAGCACGCGGCGCATGAACAGGTTCGATCCGCAGCGCGGGCAGGCATAACGCCACAGCCTGAAGTTTATCGCGATCAGCACCACCGCCACGATCGCGAACGCCCAGGTCGAATGGCCGTAAAACCGCTCCACCGCGATGATGAATATTGCGCCGAGCCCGACATTCAGCAACATCAGCCGGACATGGCGCATCGCCCGCTGATATACGGTCATGCGAGCCGTTCCAGCAGGCCTCGCGCGAAGCCTGTCAAAGTGTCGTCGCGCGCGCCCATCACCACGATGCGGTCCCCCGGGCGGGCGATCCCGGCAATGCGGTCGGCGCAGGCTTCGCGTTCGGGCACATGTTCGGCAGTGCCGCCCGCCTGCTCGATCAGTTTCACGATCCGCTCGCTGCCCTGGCTGCGATCGACCGTGCCGCCATAATAGACCGGGTCGCACATGATGGTCACATCGCCCGCATCCAGCTGGCTGGCAAATGTTTCCGCCAGTTCGTCGCCCATCTGGCGCAATGGGCCGTAACCGTGCGGCTGGAAGAACGCGATGACGCGGCCCGGATGCGATTTGAGCGTGCGGAGTGTGGCGGCGCATTTCTCCGGATTATGGCCGAAATCGTCGATCACGGTGATCCCGCCCGCGCTGCTGCCGAGAATATCGAACCGCCGCGCCAATCCGGCAAAGCTGGCCAGCGCCTCGACCGCCGCGCCCACCGGCACACCCGCCGCCGCCGCCCCGGCAATTGCGGCGAGCGCATTGGCGAGATTGTGGCGGCCGGGCATGTTCAGCGTCAGCGGATGCTCGCTGCCATCGTGGCGGTCGACGACCAGCGCGGCCTGCTTGGTCGGTCCATCGGCAATGGAAGCGGGCACGATGCCGATCTGCGCCTTCTCCTGCTCGATTCCGAAGGAGATGACGTCGTTCGCGCGCGGCAGCAGCGCCAGCGCCTCCGCATCGTCGGCATTGATTGCGGCAATCCGGCTGCGCGACAGGAAATCGCCGAACAGGGCGCGCAATTCGTCCATGCTCTTGTGATCGAGCGACACGTTGAGCAGCACGCCCACCGCCGGGCGGTACAGCGCGATGGAACCGTCGCTCTCATCCACCTCGCTGACGAAAATCGACTGCCCGCCGATTACCGAGCTGGCGAAAGGGCGCTCCTCGTTGACGAAATTCTTCATCACCGCGCCGTTCATCACGGTCGGTTCGCGGCCCGCGGCTTGCAATATCCAGGCGAGCATCCCGGTGACAGTCGATTTGCCGCTGGTGCCCGCAATACCGATCCCGGCGCCGGAGGTGTTGAACAGAATCGAAAGCAGCTCCGCGCGGGTCATGCGCAAACAGCCAAGCTCCTTGGCGCGGACCACTTCGGGCACGCTATCTTCCACCGCTGCAGAGGCGACCAGGATCTGGTCGGCGGACGTAATCCCGCTGCCATCCTGCGGGTGAAGCTGGAATCCCTGCCGTTCCAGCGCGGCGAATTTTTCCGGCGTGCGACCTTGGTCGAAACTGCGGTCCGACCCGGCGACCTGCGCGCCGCGCCCTTTCAGTATCTGCGCCAGCGGCAGCATTCCCGATCCGCCGATACCGCAGAAGAAAAACGGGCGGGCGAACAGTTCTTCGGGGGAGGGGAAATCGGTCATTGCATCTGGCAGGTAGCGATTGGCGCGCAGCGAGGCTAGAGGTGGCGCATGACCCGTATCGCAATTTGCGCTCCAGCCACCGCGATTACCCGCGATCATGCCGCAGCCTTCGACGATCTGCTGGCGGAGGAATTTCCCGGCACCAGCGCCTGGTTCCATCCGCAATGCTTCTTCGAATACGGCCATTTCGCCGGGACGGACGAGCAACGGCTGGACGCCTTCGTGGAGTGCGCCAACAGCCCCGATTACGATGTCGTGTGGTTCGCCAAGGGCGGCTACGGCTCCAACCGCATCGCGCAGGCGGCGGTTCCGCTGCTGGGGGAGGCTGCGCGGCGCAAGACCTATGTCGGTTTTTCGGACTGCGGCTATCTGCTCGCCATGCTTTATCGCCACGGTATCGGGCAATGCGCGCATGGGCCGATGCCGGTCAGCGCCCGCTCCACCCGCGGGCGCGAGGGCGTGCGCCGGGTGCTGCGCTGGCTGAATGGCGTGAATACCGGGTTGGAGCCATCGGTGGACGGGACGAAGCCGACCGTGGCCTTCAACCTGATCACGCTGGCGATGATTACCGGCACGCCGCTGATGCCCGACCTGTCCGGCCATGTGGTGATGGTGGAAGAGGTGAGCGAGCATCTGTATGCCGTGGACCGGCTGATGTTCAACGTTACCAACAATATTGCCGGCGCTGCGGGCCTGCGGCTGGGAGAGATCAGCGCTGTGCCGGAGAACGACCGGGAATTTGGGCAGGATCCGGAGGAAATCGTGCGTTATTGGTGCGATCGCGGCGGCATACCGTATCTGGGCCGCGCTCAGATCGGACATTATCCGGGCAACCGGATCGTCCCCTTCGGCCTTGCCAGCCCGGCCACCGCGACCTAGCGGCACGGCAAGGACAGCACAGTTTCAGGAGTTCAGCATGAGAGCGTTCGTTTTTCCCGGCCAAGGCAGCCAGAAAGTCGGCATGGGCGCAGATCTGGCCGATGCCAGCAGAGCGGCACGCGAAGTGTTCGAGGAAGTGGACGACGCGCTGGGACAGGCGCTTGCCCGGCTGATGCGCGGCGGGCCTGAAGACGAACTCACCCTGACCGCCAATGCGCAGCCCGCGATCATGGCGAATGCCATCGCGACCCTGGCTGTGCTGGAGCAGGAATTCGGCGTCTCGCTGGCCGAAAAGGGCGACTGCGTGGCGGGTCACTCGCTCGGCGAATATACAGCCCTGTGTGCTGTCGGGGCGTTCTCATTGGCCAATACGGCGCGTCTGTTGAAGCTGCGCGGCCATGCCATGCAGGATGCCGTGCCGGTGGGAGAGGGCGCGATGGCCGCACTGCTGGGCGCAGATATCGAGAAGGCGCAAGCGCTGGCCGAAGCCGCCGCCGAGGGGCAGGTCTGCACCGTCGCCAATGATAACGATCCGACGCAGGTGGTCATCTCCGGTCATGCCGAAGCGATCGAACGTGCGATCGGCTTGGCGAAAGAGCACGGGATCAAGCGCGGTATCAAGCTGCCCGTCTCTGCACCGTTTCACTGCCCGCTGATGCAGCCCGCCGCCGACAAGATGGCCGAGGCGCTGGAGGCTACCCCGCCGGGTGCGATGACCCTGCCGCTTTACGCCAATGTCACCGCCGCGCGCACCGCCGATCCGGCAGAGGAACAGCGCCTGCTGGTAGAGCAAGTCACCGGCCGCGTCCGCTGGCGCGAGAGCGTGCTGGCGATGCGCGATGCAGGCGTGGAGCAGTTCGCCGAGTTGGGCGGCAAGGTGCTCGGCCCGATGATCGGCCGCACCGCCCGGGACGCGGCGACGGTCAGCGTGGTGACGATGGAAGATATCGAAAATATTGCGAAGGAAATCGGCTGATGTTCGACCTCAAAGGAATGACCGCACTCGTCACCGGCGCCAGCGGCGGAATCGGATCGTCGATAGCCTATGCGCTCGCTCGCCAAGGCGCGCGCCTGGCCCTGTCCGGATCGAATGGCGACAAGCTGCGGATGTTTCGCGAACAATTGATGGACGAGGTGGGCGGCGACCACGTCGAGATCACCTGCAACCTGTCGGACACCACCCAGGTGGAAGAACTCGTGCCTGCCACCATCGATACGCTCGGCAAGATGGATATCCTGGTCAACAATGCCGGCATCACGCGCGACAATCTGGCGATGCGGATGAAGGACGATGAATGGGACCAGGTGATGAAGGTCAATCTGGAGGCCGCCTTTCGCCTGATGCGTGCCAGCGCGCGTCCGATGATGAAGGCGCGTTTCGGGCGCATGATTTCGATCACCAGCGTGGTCGGCGCCACCGGCAATCCGGGTCAGATGAACTACGCCGCGGCCAAGGCCGGGCTGACGGGTATGACCAAGAGCCTGGCGCAGGAACTCGCCAGCCGCGGTATCACGGTGAACTGCGTCGCCCCCGGCTTCATCCGTACGGCCATGACCGCAGAATTGTCCGACGATCAGAAGTCCGCGCTCAATGCGAAGATCCCGGCCGGGCGCATGGGCGAGGGCGAGGATATCGGCGCAGCGGTGGCCTATCTGGCGAGCAAGGAGGCGGGCTATGTCACCGGCCAGACGCTGCATGTGAATGGCGGCATGGCGATGCTTTCCTAAAATCCTGGTCTTCTGCAGGCGGTTTTTCCGGTTATCCCCAAGGAATCGCCCGCCAAGCGCCGCTGGGTGGAGTGCAAACTTGCCGCGCACAGCCGCTTCGCTAAGGTCGGGGCATGTTTTTCAGCGTTCGGGGGCGATTCCGGCCCTGTTGCGACACCGAGCGCGCAAGAGGGATTGATACGCCATGAAGGCCACCATCGAACGCGCGACCTTGCTGCGCTGCCTGTCCCACGTCCAATCGGTGGTGGAGCGGCGAAATACCATCCCGATCCTGTCCAACGTGCTGATAGAGGCGGACAATAGCGGCAGCCTGAAAGTCATGGCTACCGATCTGGACTTGCAGGTGGTGGAGAATATGGCCGCCGCTTCGGTCGAGGATTCCGGGGCGATCACGGTTTCGGCCCACTTGCTGTTCGACATCGCACGCAAGCTGCCCGATGGGGCGCAAGTATCGCTCGAAACGGCGGAAAACCGCATGACGGTGAAGGCCGGGCGCAGCCGGTTCCAGCTGCCGACGCTGCCGCGCGACGATTTCCCGGTAATCGTGGAAGGCGATCTGCCGACCAGCTTCGAATTGCCGGCCAAGGTGCTGTCCGAACTGATCGACCGCACCCGCTTTGCCATCAGCACCGAAGAAACCCGCTATTACCTCAACGGGATCTTCCTGCACGTGTCCGACGAAGATCAGCCTGTGCTCAAGGCCGCCGCAACCGATGGTCACCGCCTTGCCCGCTACACGATTGCCCGCCCCGACGGCGCCGAGGGGATGCCCGACGTGATCGTGCCGCGCAAAGCGGTTGCCGAATTGCGCAAGCTGCTGGAAGAATCGCTCGACGGGAATGTCCAGATCGACCTGTCCGCCAGCAAGATCCGCTTCACTTTGGGCGGGGAGGGCGGGGTTGTCCTCACCAGCAAGCTGATCGACGGAACCTTCCCCGATTACAGCCGCGTGATCCCGACCGGCAATGACAAGCTGCTGAAAGTGGATCCCAAAAGCTTCTATGCCGGGGTCGACCGCGTGGCCACTATCGCCACGGAAAAGACCCGTGCGGTGAAGATGGGTCTCGATACGGACAAGGTCACGCTGACCGTTACCAGCCCTGACAATGGCACAGCGGCCGAAGAACTGGCGGGCGAATACAGCTCCGAAGGCTTCGAAATCGGCTTCAACGCGACCTATCTGAAGGATATCCTCAGCCAGATCGACAGCGACACGGTGGAACTCCACCTCGCCGATGCAGGCGCGCCGACACTGATCCGCAAGGACGATAAATCTCCTGCGCTCTATGTGCTGATGCCGATGCGGGTCTGATGCACCCAACCCTTCGAGACACTCGGACTGCGTCCTGAGGAGCGAAGGCTTCGCCGCAGCGCCTCGAAGGATGGCGATTGAACATCCAAGTCGAAATCACCTCCAGGGAGAGTCACGAATGCGCCATACCGTCCAGACCGACCGCAACACACTCACCGAAACCGCGATTGCCGAGGCCGAGCCCGGCGTGCTGGCCGATGGGGCGGTGCGGCTTGCGGTCGAAAGTTTCGCGGTCACTTCCAACAATATCACCTATGCGGTGGCAGGTGACCGGTTCGGTTACTGGAATTTCTTCCCGGCACCGGAAGGCGGCGACTGGGGCGTGGTTCCGATGTGGGGCCATGCCCGGGTAAGCGCATCGAACCATCCCGATATTGCCGAGGGTGAGCGCGTCTATGGCTATCTGCCGATGGGCGAAGGGCTGGACGTGGTGCCGGGCAAGGTCAGCGCGCATGGCTTTACCGACATGGCCGTGCATCGCCAGCCGATGAGCCCGATCTACAACCAGTATTCGCGCCTTTCTGCCGACCCCGAACATGATCCGGCGCGCGAAGCGGAGCGGATGATCTTCGGCCCGTTGTTCAAGACGGGGTTCCTGATCGAGCGTTTCTTCCGCAGCGAAAACTGGTTCGGGGCAGAGGCGATGGTGCTGACCAGCGCCAGTTCCAAAACGGCGCTCGGCCTGGCCAGCGTGGCAAAGGATCGCTCACCCGATGTGAAGCGCATTGGACTGACCTCGCCCGGCAATGTCGATTTCGTGCGCGATACCGGGCTGTACGATTCGGTTATGTCCTATGACGAGGTGACCGGCCTGCCACAGGTGCCCAGCGTATCGGTCGATTTCGCGGGCAATGCCGGCCTGCTGCGCCAGATCCACGAGCGGTTGCAGGATGCGCTGAAATATTCCTGCCTGGTCGGGGCAACCCATGTCGAGGCGCGCGGCGGGGGCGAGGCGGGCGACATGCCTGGTCCGCAGCCCACGCTGTTCTTCGCGCCCGACCACGCGGTAAAGGCGATCAAGGAAGTCGGCCCGGTTGCTTTCGGCCAGGAAATCGCCACCAGCTGGCGGCAATTCCTGAGCGATGCCGAAGGCACCGTGGAAGTCGAGAAACGCCAGGGCATCGCGGCGGCGCGCGACACCTATCTCGAAATGCTTGGCGGGAAGGTCGATCCGGCCAAGGGCGTGGTGATCGAGTTCTGATCCCAGCCTGCGCGGGAAATCGGCGTTCTGCTATTCCGCCGCTTCGGCCAGTTCGGCGCGTTGCGGCCCGCGGATCAGGCCGCCGGGCGCTGCGCCGGTCCATTTGCCGCCGCGGAAGGTGACCTCGCCATTCTTGATGGTGGCGATGTAGCCTTCGGCCTTTTGCAACAGGCGTTTGCCGCCAGCTGGCAGGTCGAAGGCGAGCCAAGGCTTACCCAGTTCCAGCGCGTCCATATCGATGATGTTGATATCGGCGAGGTAGCCGGGTGCGATGATGCCCCGGTCGTCCAGCCCGTATAGGGTCGCCGTGTCGGAGCATTGCCGCTTGATGGCATTTTCAAGCGTGATGCGCCCGCCGCGCTTGCGGTCGCGCACCCAGTGCTGGAGCATGAAGGTCGGGCTGGCCGCATCGCAGATCGTGCCGCAATGCGCGCCGCCATCGGAGAGCGAGTTTACCGTGTCGTCGCTATGCTGGAGCGGATGGAGGAACTCCAGATCGCCATCGGCATAGTTGAGGATAGGGAAGTATATAAACCCGGTCGCATCCTCGCGGCACAGCATGTCATAGGCATAGGCCTGCGGATCGACTCCGGCGGCGTTGGCGCGGGCGTTGAGGCTGGTATGCGCCTCCGGCTCGTAATCGAAATCGTCGTCCATTTCGAATTGCAGCGCCCAGCCTTGCGTAATCGCCATCACCACCGGCAGGATATCCTGCGGCGCGTCGGTATAGTCGTTGGGTTCGGACAGCATCTGCTCGCGAAAAGCCGGGTCGAGCAATTTGGCCTTCTGCTGCTCCCACGGCAAATCCGCGATGGCCATCCAGCTGGGCCGATAGAGGAACGGGTGCAGCGTGCCGCGCCACGCCATGATGACGCCGTTGCCGCGCAGGGCGATCTGGGCAACGATATTGGCACCATTGTCGTTTTCAGCGCGCATGGTAGAAATCTGCTCGTCCAGCGGCAGCTCCTTGGCGATGCTTTGCAGCGCGGCGAAGGTTACGGGCAGTCCGGTCTCCCGGCTGAGATCGCCCATCCATGAAAACTCGTTCCACTCGCGTTTCAGGTCGCTCGCCATTTCGAACACGCCGTGCCCGGCGCGGCCCATCGCGCGGCCCAGCTCGACCAGTTCTTCAGCGGTCGCGGTGGTGCCGGGCACCAGTTCGCCATCGACCGATTTGTGCAGCACCGTTCGGCTGGTGGAGAAGCCCAGCGCGCCGGCGCGTACGCCTTCCTCAACAATTTGCGCCATCTGCCGCACGTCCTCGTCGGTCGGCACCGCGCCGGGTTCCTCGCGGTCGCCCAGCACATAGGCGCGCACCGCGCAGTGGGGGACATGAGTGCCGATATCGACCGTGCGCGGCAGCTTTTCCAGCGCGTCGAGATATTCGGGGAAGGTTTCCCAATCCCAGCTGATCCCCTCTGCCAAGGCAGTGCCGGGGATGTCTTCCACCCCTTCCATCATCCCGATCAGCCATTCGTGCCGGTCGGGCGCGGCGGGCGCGAAGCCCACGCCGCAATTGCCCATCACGACGGTGGTAACGCCGTGCCAGCTGCTGGGGGCCATTTCCTGGTCCCATGTGGCCTGCCCATCATAATGGGTGTGTATATCGACGAAGCCCGGGCTGACGATCTTGCCCGCGGCATCGATCTCCTGTGCGGCATCGCCGCGTACCTCGCCAACCTGTGCAATCAGCCCGTCGCGCATGGCGACATCGCCGGTGAAACGCGGCTCTCCGGTACCATCGACGATGGTACCGCCGCGGATGATCAGGTCGAATGCAGGCATGATGTCTCTCCTTGGCGGAGAAAGTCTCATATTGAAACGGAGCTGTCCAGTATCACCCGCGCGCCTTGATCATCGCTGCGACATCCACGAATTTCTCACGCGGGGCACCGTCGCGGGCAGCGGCGGTTTCGGCGGCTTCGATATGTTTCCAGTCGCGGAAGGTGACCACGTCGAGCCCGCGCTTTTCCGCCAGCGCATCGAAACCTATTCGGCCCTGCTTGTCGGCGCGCCCGATTGCTCCGCTGGCGATATCCTCTACGATCTTCTCCATCAATCCGTACCCGTCGGGACGGTTGGTGCCGATGGTTCCGGTCGGCCCGCGCCGCGCCCAGCCGACGCAGTACAGGCCGGGGAGGATGCGCCCTTCATCATTGGCGAAGCGGCCCATCCGTTCGTCGAACGGCACGTCGGGGATCGGGCTGGTGCGATATCCGATGCAGCTGACCACCAGATCGGCGGGGACGCGGTAAGTCTTCCCGGTGCCGACCGCGCGGCCTTTTTCGATCGTGGTTTCCTCGACCTCGACAGCTGTAACCTTCCCCTCACCATGGAAGGCGATGGGGCTGGCATACATGTCGAATTCGATGGCGAGGCGTTTTTCAGCGCGGATGTGTTCGGGTGTGGCGGCATAATCGCGCAGCAGGGTCACCGATTTTCGCAGGCCGGGCTCCAGGATCGCATCCTCCTCCGGCTCGGGCAGGTCGCGCGGATCGACATGCGGGGCGGCGCGTTCGAGCTGGCCGAGTTCGCCCAGCTCCTTGGGCGTCATGGCGATCTGGTGCGGACCCCGGCGGCCGATGATCGTGATGGTCTCGATATTCGAGGCGCGCAGGGCGTCGAGCGCATGGGCGACGATATCGCTTTCGGCGAATTCGGTCTCGGTCTTCGCCAGAATACGCGCGACATCCAATGCGACATTGCCCATGCCGATCACCGCCGCGTGCTTGCCGGACAGGTCGGGCGCCAGATCGGCAAATTGCGGGTGACCATTATACCAGCCGACAAAGGCGGCGCTGCCGAAACTATTGCCGAGATCGTGGCCGGGAATATCCAGCTCCCGGTCATTCGGCGCGCCGGTGGCGAGCACCACCGCATCGTAAAGCTGGCCGAGTTCGGGAATGGTGATGTCGCGGCCCACCATCACATTGCCGGCGAAGCGGACATTGTCGGTCAGCGCGACTTTCTCGTAACGCCGGGAAACGCCCTTGATCGACTGGTGATCGGGCGCGACGCCGGTGCGGATCAGGCCGTAAGGCACGGGCAACGCGTCGAATATATCGACCTGCACATCCTCGCCATCGTCCTTCGCCCAATGCTTCTGAGCGGCCTCTGCCGTGTAGTAGCCTGCCGGGCCCGAGCCGATGATTGCGATGTGGCGCGTCATTCTGTCCCCCTCAGTATCGCCCGCTATTGCCCGTTCGCGCCTAGGCTGCCTTGCTCAGTTCCGCTTCCTCCGGACGGTCAAGAAATTCGCGGATCGCGGAGACGCTTTCATCCGAATGGCTCAGCAGGAACAGGTGTCCGCCGCCTTTCATCACCAACAGCTCGCTATTCGGCATCAGCTTGTCGAGGAACTTGCCATTGGCGAGCGGAACGATCTGGTCGTCATCGCCCATCATCACCAGCGTCTGCTTGCGCATGAAGGGTAGCGCCGGGGCGCTGGTCCAGCCGAGCATCGCGATCAGCTGATACATGTAACCGCGCGGGCTGGGCGCCTTCAGGCGGCGGATATGATCCAGCTTGCCCTTGGTTTCCGCCAATGCGCCGCCGTAAAGCGTCTGGAAATGCTCCTTCATGAAGCCGGCATCGATATAGCGGCGCGGATCGGCCATCTTGCTGAGCGCGGCGGGATTGCCGGGCACCATCAGCATCCCTGCGCTGGTCGCGCACAGGATAAGGCGGCGGGTGCGCCCACCGTGCTGGATTGCGAAATGCTGCGCCATCGCGCCGCCCCAGCTGACGCCCATCACATCGACCTTGTCCACGCCAAGCTTGTCGAGCAGCTTGCTGGCCGTCCATGCCATCGTAACGGTGTTGTAGGGGACCACCGGATCGGGCGATCCGCCGATACCGGGCATGTCGAACATGATGAACGGCCGATCGTCGAGCGCTTCGGCAAGCGGGGCCACCGCTTCTATGTTTGCACCGATCCCGTTGAAGAACAGCACCGGCAGGTGGTCACTGGGCCGATCGAGCCGCCAGTGAGCCACGCGCAGTTCGCGCCCGCCCACGCGCATCAGCGAGATGTCGGCATCGCCAATGGCTTCGGCTATTTCCGCGGCGGGGGTTTCCGGATGATTTTCGGACAGATGTAATTCCTTGTTGCGGCCCGATATTTTCAGGCGCTGTCAGACCTCTTCGCGGACATAGAGTCCGGGCGCAGGGTCGAGCGGTTTGTAAGTCTGGTTGCCGAGCTTCTTCGGCGCGGCTTTCTGCTTGCCGGATCGGGCTTGAACCCAATCGCGCCAATATGGCCACCAACTTCCGCCGACTTCTTCGGTTCCCTGCAACCACGCATCGGCGGTATCGGGCAGCGGGCCATCCTTTTTCTGGACGAAATACTTGGCCTTGGGATTGCCCGGCGGGTTGAGGATCGCCTGCATGTGGCCCGACTGGCTGAGCACATAGGTCACATCCTTGCTGCCGAACAGGCGGGTGGAGCGATAGGTCGCTTTCCATGGAGTGATATGGTCGGTCACCCCGCCCAGGATAAACAAATCTGCGGTAACCTTGCTCAGATCGATCTTGTGATCGGCCATTTCGACTTCGCCCTGCCTGGTGAAGGCGAGCGTTTCGAACAAGGTCAGGAAATCGCCCATCAGGCTGCCCGAAAGGTTGGTGGCATCCGCGTTCCAGTACAACACGTCGAATGCCGGTGGATCCTGCCCCAGCAGGTAATTGTTGATGACATAATTCCAGATCAGGTCGTTGGGGCGCAGCCAGGCAAAGCCGCGCGCCAGATCGTCCCCCTTGATCACGCCCTTCTTGGCGGCGCGTCCCCGCGCCAGCGCCATGCCGTTTTCGCTGACGAGCGAACCCGCCTCGATATCGTTCTGCTTGGGGTGCAGCACGCATACCATCAGCGTCAGCGCGCCGAGCAGGTCTTCGCCATCGGCGGCCAGCTTGCTGGCGACCAGCGCGGCGGTCTGCCCGCCCGAGCAGCCTGCCGAGACGTTGACCTTCTTCGATTTGGTAATCTTGCTGACCGCTTCCATCGCCTCGCGGCAGGAACGGACATAATCGGCCATGTCCCAGCTGCCCTGTTCCTTGGTCGGATTGCGCCAGGAAATCACGAAGGTCTGGATACCGTTATCGACCTGCCATTTCACCACCGATTTTTCGGGCGACAGATCGTTGATATACATCTTGTTGATCTGCGGCGGGATGGTGAGCTGCGGGATCTCGTAAACTTCATCGGTGCTCGGCGCGTAATGCACCAGCTCCATCATCTCGGTCCGCAGGACTACCGAGCCTTCGGAAATGGCGATGTTCTTGCCCAATTCGAACGGCCGCTTGTCGACCTGGCTGACCATGCCTTTGTTGTGGACCATATCGTCATAGGCGTTTTTCAAACCCTTGATCAGGCTGAGCCCGCCGCTGTTGACGATCTGTTTCTGCGCCATCGGATTGCCGGCCAACGTATTGGTCGGCGCCAGGCTGTCGATGATGATGTTGGAGATGAAATTGGCGCGGTCGCGCTCCAGCTCGTCCAGCTCCAGATCGTTCAGCCAGTTGGACATGCCCTTCTGCACGGCGAGGTAATATTGCGCGCCGGCGCGGAAGAAGGGGTTGAATTGCCAAGCCGGATCCTTGAACCGCTTGTCCTTGGGATCGGGCGCCAGCTCGCTCTGGCCGGTCATGATTTTGATCATGTCCTGCCCCATCTCGGCGGCGTGCTTCATCGTGCGCTTGGGATCGGATGCGGTTTCGCGGAGCAGCAATGCGATAGCGCCGACGAAATCTTCCCGTGCCAGCCCGATCATCGGGCCAAGCGCGGTGGTCGATTGCGCGGCTTCGTCTTCCAGCTTGACGGTGTCGGCGGTGCCGTTGCCCATCCGTATCTCCCATATACGTAATTATTAATTGGCCGCATCCATGCACATGCCATCGCGCCTTGGCAAGGCGGCTGCAAGCGGCCGGGCGGCCACCGAAAAATACGTCCATTCCTTAGGCTTTGTTAATCGCCTTGGCCTACTTCGCCTCGCAGGGGCCGCACATGTAGAACAAAAGGGCATTCGCGGCTTACTATGGCATTTGGCGTTACGAGAAAAAAGCATGAGGGGGGCGGGCTTTCCGGCCATGCCGCCCGTGCGCGCGCCAGCCAGCCCGCCTACTATGGCAATAACACCGCAGAACGCGCCGCTTTGCTGGAGGCGCTGGAATCCGCCAATCTCGGCTGGTTCTGGTTGTGCGATGCCGCTGGCCATTTGACCTATCTTTCACCCAATGCGCTGGAAAGCCTGGGCGAATACGGGGCAGACGTGGTCGGCAAACCGATGACGCACATCATGTCCACGGTACAATCGATCGAAGGGGAGGATTCCTCCCGCCCGCTCAATTTCCTGCTCGGCTCGCGCGCGCCGATCCGGGATTTGACGACCAGACTTGGCGAGGAGGGGGCCGAACGGCTCTGGCGGATCAGCGGGAAGCCCCAATTCGACACGGAGACTGAATTTACCGGCTATGTCGGTTCGATCCTTGATGTCACCAAGTCCCACAAGGAATTCCAGGCCGCCTCGCGCTTGGCGGAATATGACAACCTTACCGGCCTGGCCAATCGCCACCGGATGGAAAGGCGGCTCGATCAGACGCTCAAGAAGCTGAAAGCGGCCAAACGCAGCTTTGCGTTGGTCATGCTGGATCTGGACCGGTTCAAACAGGTGAACGATAGCCTGGGTCATCCGGCAGGCGACGAATTGCTCAAGCAGGTGTCGGACCGCTTGCGCAAAATCATCGGTGCAAAGGGTGAAATTGCACGCGTTGGCGGTGACGAGTTCCAGATCATCATGCCCGATGCGGAAGATCGCGGCGATCTGGGCGATCTGGCAGACGAGATCATCGAGATGATTTCGCAGCCCTATTCTATCGATGGCAGCCGGGCCACGATCGGCACCTCCATCGGCATGGCCATCGCGCCGTATGACGGGGTTGAAGCGGATGAGCTGGTGAGCGCCGCAGATATGGCGCTCTACGCTGCGAAGGGCGGCGGACGCGGACAATTCCGCTTTTATTCCAGTGATCTGAAGGAGGAGGCCAACCTCAGTCGCCAGATCGAGGAAGATCTGCGCGACGCGTTGGCTCGTGACGAGATCGAGTTGCATTACCAGCCTCTGGTCAATGCCAAATCGCACGAGGTCGAATGTTTCGAAGCGCTGATCCGCTGGAATCACTCGCAGCGGGGGCCGGTAAGTCCCGAGCTGTTCATTCCTATCGCCGAAGAGACAAAGCTGATTTTCGATATCGGCGAATGGGCGCTGGAACGGGCTTGCCGCGATGCGATGGAATGGCCGAAAAACGTCAAGGTGGCGGTCAATCTGTCCGCGATGCAATTTACCACCGACGATCTGCCCGGACTGGTCGAACGCGCGCTTCAGCGTAGCGGCCTAGAGGCAGCGCGGCTGGAACTGGAGATTACCGAAAACGTGTTTCTCGGCGATCCGCGCGATACCGAGCGCATTTTCGCAGAGCTGAAGGCACTCGGCGTCCGGCTCGCTCTCGACGATTTCGGAACCGGCTATTCCTCGCTGGGCTATCTGCGTCACGCGCCTATCGACAAGATCAAGATCGACCAGAGTTTCGTGCGTGGTTGCACGCAAGGGGGCAACAACTCGGCAATTATATCCGCCGTCGTCAACCTTGCCACTGCACTCGGCATGGAGACCGTGGCCGAAGGGGTGGAGGCGGCCGACGAGCTCGAGCTGGTGGCCGCGCGCGGTTGCCATTTGGTGCAGGGTTACATCTTCTCGCGCCCGCTGCCGCAAGACGATGTGAAGCAGCGCTTCGCCGACGGAGGACTGAAGTTCAAGCCGGTCGGTCCCAAGAAATCGCGCGCCAAGCGGCGCACGCTGTATCGCCGGATTGCGGTAATCCATGAAGATCACCGCTATTCCGTCATGCTGCGCAACCTTTCCACCACCGGCGCGCGGATCGAGGGGCTGCTTTACGTGCCGGAGGGGACGCAGGTCGTGCTCGATCTGGGTGGGGGCCAGCTGGCGGTGGCCACCGTGCGTTATTCAAACGAAGCGATGCAGGGGCTGGAATTCGAAACCGCGCTGGTGAACGACGGGGCAGGGGGGCTGTGCACCCGCCACCGTGTCTCGCCATACGCTCTTGCCGCAGCCGGAATGCCGCTGGCGGCGCTGCCGGACAAGTACCATCCGCTTGCTGCGGCCAATCAGGGCGAGGGCGCCAGCTCGCGGCCGAACTTCGTGGAAATACAGGTCGGCGGCTGAGCCAATTCGGCTTCGATCGAGCCCGATACCGGTATCTGGCGCAGCCAAGGCCCGAGCGCCCTGTCCCGGCACCTCGCCGCGTTTCTTCGGCAGGCGAAGTTTCTTTGGCTGACATCCCCCTCCGCCATCGCTATCTGCCGCTGCGATGACCGAACTTTCCCACATCCGCAATTTCAGCATTATCGCCCATATCGACCACGGTAAGAGCACGCTGGCAGACCGCCTGATCCAGCATTGCGGCGGCCTGACCGCGCGCGAGATGTCGGAGCAGGTGCTCGACAACATGGATATCGAGAAAGAGCGCGGCATCACCATCAAGGCGCAGACCGTTCGCCTGAACTACACCGCGAAGGATGGCGAGACGTATGAGCTCAACCTGATGGACACCCCGGGCCATGTCGATTTCGCTTACGAGGTATCGCGCAGCCTTGCCGCCTGCGAAGGCGCGTTGCTGGTGGTGGATGCGGCGCAGGGGGTTGAGGCGCAGACGCTCGCCAATGTCTATCAGTCGATCGAGCACGACCACGAGATCGTCCCGGTCATCAACAAGATCGACCTGCCCGCCGCCGAGCCCGAGCAGGTCCGGGCGGAGATCGAGGAAGTCATCGGCCTGGATGCCAGCGACGCGGTGCTGACCAGCGCCAAATCGGGCATCGGGATCGAGGATGTGCTGGAAGCCGTCGTCGCCCGTATCCCTCCGCCCAAGGGGGAGCGCGACGCGCCGCTCACCGCCAGCCTGGTCGATAGCTGGTACGACCCCTATCTCGGCGTGGTGATCCTGGTGCGCGTGATCTCGGGCGAGCTCAAGAAGGGCCAGCAGATCAGGTTCATGCAGGGCGGCACGCAGCATCTGGTGGACCGCGTGGGCGCCTTCACCCCCAAACGTATCGACCTGCCCGAACTCGGCCCCGGCGAAATCGGCTTCATCACTGCGCAGATCAAGGAGGTGGAGCAGGCCCGCGTCGGCGACACCATCACCACGGTCAAGGGCGGGGCGGACAAGGCGCTGCCCGGCTACAAGGAAGTGCAGCCGGTGGTGTTTTGCGGGCTGTTCCCCGTCGATGCCGCCGATTTCGAGAAACTGCGCGAAAGTATCGGCAAGCTGCGGCTGAACGATGCCAGCTTCAGTTACGAGATGGAAAGCAGCGCCGCGTTGGGCTTCGGTTTTCGCTGCGGCTTCCTGGGGCTGCTCCATCTGGAGATCATCCAGGAGCGGCTGACCCGCGAATATGATCTCGACCTTATCACCACCGCCCCCTCGGTCGTGTACCGCATCCACCTCGGCAAGACCAAGAACGAGGATGCCACCACGATAGAGCTGCACAATCCCGCCGATTTCCCCGATGTCAACCGGATCGAGCTGATCGAGGAGCCGTGGATCAAGGCCACGATCTACACGCCCGACGAATATCTTGGCTCCATCCTGAAGCTCTGCCAGGATCGGCGCGGTATCCAGACGCAGCTGACTTATGTTGGCGGCCGCGCGCAGGTGACGTACGAGCTACCGCTGAACGAGGTGGTGTTCGATTTCTACGACCGCCTGAAATCCATCTCGCGCGGCTATGCCAGCTTCGATTACGAACAGATCGGCCTGCGCGAAGGCGATCTGGTGAAGATGAACATCCTGGTGAATGCGGAACCCGTGGATGCGCTCAGCCTGATCGTCCACCGCGCCGTGGCCGAAGAGCGCGGCCGCGGCATGTGCGAACGGCTGAAAGACCTCATCCCCCGCCACATGTTCAAAGTGCCCATCCAGGCCGCCATCGGCGGCAAGATCATAGCCCGCGAAACCATCGCCGCGCTGCGCAAGGACGTGACGGCAAAGTGCTACGGCGGCGACATCAGCCGCAAGAAAAAGCTGCTGGAAAAGCAGAAAAAGGGCAAGGCGAAGATGCGGGAATATGGCAATGTTTCAATTCCGCAAGAAGCGTTTATCGCCGCGCTGCGGATGGGGGAGGAGTAGGATGGTATCGCTTCGAGGTGACATCGTAAATCGTATCAGAAGATTGCCTAAGCCAACGTCATCATCAGAGGCATTACAACCAATTTTTGAAGCCGTAAGCAACGCAATCCATGCTGTGGACGATGTGGAGCGATCCGGGAATATCGAAATAAACATCGAGACCGAAACTGAGTCATCCAAATTCCGTGCAACTATTTCGGACGACGGCATAGGTCTAAATGGCGAACGGTTTAACGCATTTTTGACGACTGATACGGGCTTTAAAATTTCGCGCGGTGGCAAGGGTGTAGGACGATTACTGTGGCTCGATGCTTTTCAGACGGTTAGGGTTTCTTCTATATTTGAGAAAGAAAATGCTCTCCATCGTCGGGAATTTGACTTTGTGCTCGATGATGTCGACCAAGTACAAAACATGAAAATCACAAAGTTGCAGAAAGGGAGCGCGAAAACTGGTACTGTCGTTGTGTTGACTGGCTTAAGGGGCAATGCTTACCCAGCTGCATTTCCAGTAAGAACCGAAACAATTGTGAAGCATTTTGGCTCTCATTTTTTGGCGGAGTTTATTTTCGGAAATACGCCCCCGATTACCCTCCACGTAGATGGTCAAACTTTTGAGTTTCCTTCGGAAATACAGAACCTGCTGATCGAAGATCGAGGGGAATCTATCGTATCTTCTGACGACTTCGGAGAGCTTAAACTTAGACATTTTGTTTTTGAAAATTCGGCAAGCGCTAACTTTCCCGGCAATCATCAACTGCATCTCATTGCGAATGGTAGGACCGTCACAACACGAAAGCTGGATGGCCTTCTCGGTGTCGGCAAGATTGGAGAGGGGGGTAACGAAGTCTACCACGGTTGCGTTACCGCTAATTTCTTGGACGCGAGGGTTAACCAAGAACGTACTAACTTCAATTTTTCTGAAGATGTGGCTGAGAATATTACCAAAATTTGCGTTAAGGCTGCGGCTGCTGACGCACTTTCAGAAGAACTTTTACAGTATGAAGAAACTCGCAAAGAGGCGATGTTAGCATTTGTCGAAGAGTATCCCTCCTTTGGTTTTGCATCAGTTGATGACTTGCTGGACAAAGCACCAAAGAATGCCACCAAACCTGAACAATTCGCACAGGCGCTCATCCCGACACGAATAAGGCGTGACAAAGACCGAACTAGTCGAGTCCAAACCATAGTCGCAAAGTTGGAATCTGGTGAGGCTTTGCCTGAAGATTTTGGAGCTCTTATACGCGAAGCGGCTGACGATGTTCGCGCAGAAGAGCAGCGGCAGTTGACAGAGTATGTTCTAAGAAGGCGGGTGGTATTAGACGTGCTAGACCAGCTTATTCGTCGGATAAGAGAGCGAGGTGATCGAGCTGACGATCATAACCTTGAAGAGACCGTTCACAATTTTATCTGTCCGATGCGTATGCGCGGCGATGACCCAACGAGGGTGGAGGAAGCAGATCACGATCTATGGATCGTGGACGAGCGTCTGACCTTCGCCAGATATTTTGCCTCTGACGTTCCGTTCTCTCAAATGTTGACGGACGACGACGCTTCAAACGATCGGTCGGATTTGCTCATTTGGGATAGGCTGCATGGACTAGGGTTCGAAGACGGCGAGCCTCTAAAACGGGTTATTTTGATAGAATTCAAACGCCCAGGGCTTACCAGCTACAAGGAACGTTATTCACCAATGAACCAAGTCTCACGATACTTGGATCGATTAAAGAAGGGTGAAATTGAGGGTATAGACCGTTTGCCAGTCCGTATCGCTGATGACTGCATTTTTTACTGTTATGTCGTGGCTGATATCCGTGGCGATTTGGATATTCATACCTCAACGTGGAAAACCACTGCCGATGGTCGTGGTCGGTGGACTGAGATTGGCGGTAAATACCGCGGAACCTTAGAGGTGATTGAGTGGCGTGATCTAGTGAGCGATGCCCGCGCAAGAAATTCAGCGTTCATCGAGCTAGCGAGATAGTTGAAAGGTGGCCTTCGGCGTTTTCATGCACAAGGATGGGTCGATCTATGACGACATTCCCGAGGTGCGTTATCAGTTCCCGAAGATCTACCTTAGCCGCGCCAAGCAGATGGTTGACGATTGGATCGTCTATCGAGAGCCGGTCAAGCTCGCGCAGTCCAAGGGCTTCTTCGCTGTTGCAAAGGTCGAGAAGATCATACCCGATCCGGATATTTCGGACCGGTTTCGCGCGCTGATCGAACCGGGCAGTTATTTGCCTTTCGAACCGACCGTGCCTCACATCGTCGATGGAGAACCGGTCGAGCGCGACTTGGCCAATGCGCAAGCAGCGGTGCGCCCGCTCTCGAACTCAGACTTCACGCGCATCATCGCGCTGGGCTTGCCCGATGACGAGTTCCTACCAAGAAGCGATGACGAGAACGACGAACTTCCCGATGAAAACCGGCTTCGCGACCACCAAATGCCTTTCGAAGGTGAGCGGTCGATCGTCACGTCGCTAGTCTCTAAGAAATTCCGTAGCCGGGCTTTTCGGAAGGCAGTGTTGAACGCCTACGATGAGCGTTGCGCATTCACGGGTTGGAAGCTCATTAACGGTGGCGGACGGGCCGAAGTGCAGGCGGCGCATATCAAGCCTGTTGAGCATGACGGGCCGGACTCTGTTCGCAACGGATTGGCGTTGTCAGGGACCGCACACTGGATGTTTGACCGAGGATTAATCGGACTATCCGACCAGCTCGACATTATGATCTCTCGGCAAGTGAACGATCTGCCTAGCGTCGAGGGCATACTCAACAAATCTGGCAAAGCCACTGCGCCAAAGCGTGCCGCGGACCGCCCGCATCCTGCTTTTCTCGCTTGGCATCGCGAGTATTGCTTCAAGCACTAACTCCGCCCGGTGGGTTCGGGTCGCTCCGGGCAAGTTTCGTTTCCTGCAAGGCCGCCGGGTGATAGCTACGCGCGCTCGTATTCATGCTCGGCAATCATCCCTGCGAGAGCGCGCTACAGGAAAGGCGGACCACCGATATACTCTCTGAATCACACCCGAAGGCCGCTCCGTTATAGCGCCGTTTCCTGCGGCTCGGGGGCGGGGCGAGCTTTTCGCCATGGACGGTGTAACGGGCGGTCCATGTCTCCCGCTCGGCTGCCTGTACAAACGCCTTCGCCTTTCACTTGGCGTTCAGCGATGCGCTGGTTATAGGCGGGGGCATGCGTAAATCCATCTCGGCCAAGCCCGTCCTCGCCGCCGCCATTGCGGCCTCTGCCACGTTGATCTCGGGCTGTGCCAGCCTGGGTGGAGGGGGCGCTCAGCAGGACACGGCCTATGTCGCGCGCGATGTCGAATCGCTTTACGCCACAGCCAAGGAGCGGCTCGATCGCGGCAATGCGACAGTGGCCGCCGCCCTGTTCGACGAGGTGGAGCGCCAGCATCCCTACAGCCCGTGGGCCCGGCGTGCGCAGTTGATGAGCGCGTTCAGCTACTACGTGGCGAAGGATTATCCCAAGGCCACCGCCAGCGCGCAGCGTTTCCTCACCATCCATCCGGGTAACAAGGACGCGCCCTATGCCTATTACCTGATCGGGCTGAGCTATTACGAGCAGATCAGCGACGTTCACCGCGACCAGAAGATCACCGAGCAGGCGCGCGCCGCCTTGACCGAGGTCGTCCGCCGCTATCCGCGCAGCGAATATGCCAGCGATGCGCGGCTGAAGCTGGACCTGGTGGAGGACCATCTGGCGGGCAAGGAAATGGAAATCGGGCGCTATTATCAACGCTCCGGACGCTGGCTCGCCAGTCAGATCCGTTTCCAGAACGTGGTCGATGAATACCAGACCACCAGCCACGCGCCCGAGGCGCTTTACCGGCTGACCGAATCGAGCCTGGCGCTGGGTGTGCCGGTCGAAGCGAAGAAATACGCCGCCGTGCTGGGCGCGAACTATCCGGGCAGCGAATGGTATGAAAAGGCCTTCGAACTGGTGCAGGACGAGGCTCCGGGGGTCACCGCCTCCTGATCCGGATCATCGCGGCGGCGCAAAACCGTTCGCGGGCTGTTCCAAACCGCAAAAGGCTGCGCTAGGCAGGGCTCGCCTATGCTGACCCGGCTTTCCATACGCAATATCGTGCTGATCGAGGCGCTCGATCTGGATTTCACGCGCGGGCTGGGCGTGTTGACCGGGGAAACCGGCGCGGGCAAATCGATCCTGCTCGATGCGCTGGGGCTGGTACTGGGCAACCGCGCCGAAACCGCCTTGGTCCGCAGCGGCGCCGATCAGGCCAGCGTCACCGCAACCTTCGAATTCTCCACCATACCCACCGCAATCGCGCAGGTGCTGGACGACGCCGATATAGAGCGTGAAGCGGGCGAACCGCTGTTGATCCGGCGGCGGGTGAAGGCCGATGGCGGATCGAAGGCCTTTGTGAACGATCAGCCGGTGGGCGCGGCCTTGCTGCGCGAACTCTCCGCCGCCTTGGTGGAACTGCACGGCCAACACGACGATCGCGGGCTGGTCAATCCGCGCGGTCACCGCGCCTTGCTCGACCGGTTTGCCGATGCCGATACCGGCCGGGTGGCCGCAGCCTGGAGCGGCTGGCGCGCGGCGGAGGAACGGCTGGCGGAAGCACGGGCCGAGGTCGACCAAGCCAAGCTGGACCAGGATTTGTTGTTCGCCCATCTGGCCGAGTTGACCACGCTCGAGCCCCAGGCGGGGGAGGAGGCGCGGTTGGCGCAGGCCCGCGCGGACATGCAGAAGGGCGAGAAGCTGGCGGAGGATCTGGAAGAGCTTCGCCATATCTGGGAAGGGTCGGATTCGCCGCTCGCTGCCCTGCGCGTGGCTGCCCGGCGGCTCGACCGGATCGGCGGCGAACACACGCTGCTGGCGGAGGCCCTGGCTGCGCTCGACCGCGCGGTGATCGAGGCCGGGGAGGCGGAGGACAAGCTGACCGCCGCAGCCGAGGCGCTGATCCATGACCCGCAGGAGCTCGACCGGGCCGAAACCCGCCTGTTCGAACTGCGCGCGCTGGCACGCAAGCATCGCTGCGAAGTCGACGAGCTTCCTGCGCTGATGCGCACCATGCGCGAACAGCTCGATGCGATCGAAGGCGGCGAAGCGCAGCTGGACGCGCTGGAGCAGGCGGCGAAGGAAGCCGGGGATCGGTACCGCGATATTGCAGGCAAGCTGCACGAGGCGCGGGTGAAAGCCGCGCGCCGGCTGGACAAGGCGGTCGCTGCCGAACTCGCCCCGCTCAAGCTGGATGCCGCACGGTTCCAGACCTCGGTCGAACAGCTTGCCGAGGATCGTTGGGGCGCGGCCGGGATGGACGGCGTCGAGTTCCTGATTTCGACCAACCCCGGTGCACCTTTCGCGCCGCTCGGCAAGATCGCCAGCGGCGGCGAGCTGAGCCGCTTCATCCTCGCGCTGAAAGTGGCGCTGGCGGAAAAAGGCGGCGCAGCGACGGTGATCTTCGACGAGATCGATCGCGGCGTCGGCGGCGCGGTGGCCAGCGCCATCGGCGACCGTCTGGCGCGTCTGGCGGATGGCGGACAATTGCTGGCCGTCACGCACAGCCCCCAAGTGGCCGCGCGCGGAGGCACGCATTATCTGATCGCCAAATCGAGCAAGGGCACGGTCACCAAGACCTCGGTCGTGCTGCTCGATCAGAGTGGCCGTCAGGAAGAGATCGCACGGATGCTCTCGGGCGCCGAAGTGACCAGCGAAGCGCGGGCGCAGGCCGACCGGTTGCTCGAGGGGGTATGAGCGACATTTCCGAAGCCGATGCCGCCAATGAATTGATGCGGCTCGCCAAGGCGATCGCGCGCCACGACCGGCTCTATCACGCCGAAGATACGCCCGAGATTTCGGACCCCGAATATGATGCGCTGGTGCGGCGCAATGCAGAGCTTGAGGCGGCGTTTCCGCATCTGATTCGCGAGGACAGCCCATCGCGCAAAGTGGGTCACGCCATCGCCGCATCGCCGCTGAGCAAGGTGGCTCATGAGGTGCGTATGCTCAGCCTCGACAATGCCTTTTCGGATGAAGAACTGGCCGAATTCGCCGCCCGTGTGCGCCGGTTCCTGAACCTCGCCGAGGACGAGGCGGTTGCGTTTACGGCGGAGGACAAGATCGACGGTCTGTCCTGCTCGCTGCGTTACGAACAGGGCGCGCTGGTTCGTGCCGCCACGCGCGGCGACGGGCAAATCGGCGAGGATGTGACCCCGAATGTCGCACATATCGCCGACATTCCGCAGCAGCTTTCGGGCGAGGTTCCCGAAGTATTCGAGATTCGCGGCGAGGTGTATATGTCGCGCGCCGATTTCACCGCGCTCAACGCCGCGCAGGAGGCGGAGCAGGGCAAGCTGTTCGCCAATCCGCGCAATGCGGCCGCAGGGTCGCTGCGGCAGAAAGATGCCGAAGTTACCGCCAGGCGGCCACTGAAATTCTGGGCGCATGGCTGGGGTGCAGCTTCGGATGTGCCGGGCGAAACGCAGCAGGATGTCGTCCGCCGGATCGAGGGGTGGGGCGTGCCGGTTTCGCCGCTGTTTCGCCGCTGCGAGACGCTGGAGGAGATGCTGGCAGCCTATCGGCAGATCGCCGAGGCGCGTGCCGATCTGCCCTATGAAATCGACGGGGTGGTTTACAAGGTGGACCGCCTGGATTGGCAGCAGCGGCTGGGCTTCGTCGCGAAAGCGCCGCGCTGGGCGATTGCGCGCAAATTTCCGGCGGAACGCGCCGAGACTACGCTGGAGAGCATCGATATCCAGGTCGGGCGGACGGGCAAGCTGACCCCGGTCGGGCGGTTGGCACCGGTGCTGGTGGGCGGAGTTACCGTGACCAATGTCACGCTTCACAACCGTGACGAGATCGAGCGGCTGGGTGTGCGCCCGGGCGACCGGGTCTGCATCCAGCGGGCAGGCGATGTCATCCCGCAAGTGGTCGAAAATCTCACGCGATCTGTTGAGCGCGAACCGTTCGAGTTCCCAGAACACTGCCCCGAATGCGGCAGCGAAGCGGTAGCCGAAGAAGGCGAAGTCGATGTGCGCTGCACCGGCGGCCTGATCTGCCCGGCGCAGCGCACCGAGCGGCTGAAACATTTCGTCAGCCGCGCCGCGCTGGATATCGATGGGCTGGGCGAGAAGACGATCGATCAGTTCTTCGCGCTGGGCTGGCTGGAAAGCCCGACGGATATTTTTCGGCTGAAAGATCGGCGCGCAGATATTCTAGAGCTGGATGGCTGGAAGGAAAAATCGGTCGATAATCTGCTCGCCAGTATCGAGGCGCGGCGGGAGCCCGATGCGGCGCGGCTGCTATTCGGCCTGGGCATCCGTCATGTTGGCGCTGTGACTGCGCGCGACCTGATGCGACATTTTCACGAGCTTGCCGCGCTGCGACAGGCTGCGGAAGCGGCGAGTGAGGGCAGCGACGCCGACATCGAGGCGATCACCGATATTGACGGTATCGGAGATTCGGTGGTCCAGTCACTCTCGGATTTCTTTCACGAGCCGCACAACCGGGCCGTGTGGGACGAGCTGTTGGGTGAGGTATCTCCGCCCCGATACGAGGTCGAGACGCTGGACAGTCCGGTTGCTGGCAAGACCGTCGTCTTTACCGGCAAGCTGGAGACGATGAGCCGCGACGAGGCCAAGGCGCAGGCCGAACGGCTGGGCGCCAAGGCGAGTGGCTCGGTCAGCGCGAAGACAGACCTGCTGGTGGCCGGGCCGGGTGCCGGATCGAAGTTGAAAAAGGCCGAGCAGCTGGAGATCGAAGTGATCGACGAAGCCGGCTGGGCCGCGATAGTTGCCGCAGCCGGCTAGGCCGATCAGTCGTTCGGCATGATGTGAATTTCGCGCACGGCGGCGGTTTTGGGTTGCTCCAGAGCGAACACCACCGCATCGGCAACATCTTCGGGCTGGATCTTGGTCGGCTTGCCCTCGTCGAAGAAGGCCGTATCCACCATGCCCGGGCTGATCACCGTGCAGCGGCCATTCCATTCGCGCATTTCCTCGGCCAGATTGCCTGCGAAACCGTGCACGAACCACTTGGTTGCGCTGTAGATCGATCCCTTGAAATGCTCCCGGCCAGCCTTGGATCCGGTTACGATGAAATGACCCTTGGTCTTGCGCAGATGCGGCAGGGTGGCGTGCGCGGTGGTGAGTACGGCCAGAATGTTGAGCTGGATCATGTCGTGCCACTCATCGGGATCGCCTTTCTCGACACCCGGCTGGCTGACGCCCTTTCCGGCATTGGCGAAAACCGCATCCAGTCCGCCGAAGTGATCCACCGCGCGCGCCACAGCACCGTTCAGCGCATCGCGGTCGGTCACGTCGCATTCGATCGCCAGCGCGCCATCGCCGATCTCGGCAGCGAGCGAATCTAGCTGGTCTTTCGAGCGGGCGGTCAGTGCGACATTCCAGCCGGCCTTCGCGGCGGCTTTGGCGGTGGCGGCACCGATGCCGCTGGATGCGCCGGTGATAAACAGGGTTTTCGACATGGAAACTGCTTTCGATTGATTGGTTGGGGTTACCGTTCCAATCGTTCAGGCGCAGGCCCGTTCCGGTTCAAACCGTGGCGGGGCGGTTTCGGCAGGTTCTGCGGAGCGTGACGGTCATGGGTCCGTTCCAGGCTCCTCGACCCATTTCATGACACCGCCCGCAAAGGGCGTCCACCAACCGGTCTTGATGCCGGCCGCTGCCAATGTGTCGCTGACCCACTGGTTGCAGGTGTTGGTCAGATTGTAGCGTCCATGGGCATCGTGATAGATCGAACCGACTTCGTAGCTGGTGTAGGTCTTGCGGTCCGTGCCCGCCGGGACGGGTGGCAGCGTAGCCTCGATTTCGCTGACCAGCCGCGCATATTCACGCGGACGAATGCGCAAGGGGCGGTGATATTCGCTGGGGGCGGGGCGGACATAATGGCCGATGCGCAGCAGGCCGTCGCCGCCCGTCGTCACGACGCGCAGCGCTGTGGCCGGGCTGAGATCGGACCAGCTCGGCGTATTGAGAAATACCTCACGCTCCCCCCAACCAAAGGCAAGATGCGTGGGCAGGGCATTGTAAGGCTGGGCAGGGCGCCTGGCGGTTGGGAAGTCCTCCCGCCAATCCTTTTGCAGATTGACCACCGGGACGACGATCCCGGTATGCAGTCCGTTGGTCTCGACCATGATTTCGACATGCGGCTGGTTTCGGGCAGGCTCGGTCCAGTCACCGTTGCGCACAATTGCACTGCCGGCCCAGCCCGCCAGCATGAACAGCAGGATTGCGGCTGACAATGTGCCGGTGAACCACAGCATTACTCGCCCCGATAACCGGCGAATATTTACCGCGCGGAGGCCCGCTTGCCGAGCCACAATATCGACCAGTCGCCGTTCACCAGCCGGGATTTGAGCCGAAACCCTGCCCGCAGATAGGCCTGCCGCACGCCGTTTTCCTGCCTGGTCAGCAACCCGGCCAGCACGATGTTGCCGCGCGGCGTGGTGGCTTGCGCGAAATCCAGCGAAAGTTCGATCAGCGGGCGAGCCAATATATTCGCGATCAGCAGATCGTAAGGGCCGCGCGCCTGCAATAGCGGGTCGTCCATCCCATCGGCAATGGCCAGCGCCATCTCGCCGCGTCGGTGGCCGAGCGGAACCGTATTCGCATGGGCATTGTCCAATATCACCTGCTCGCAAACCGGATCAATATCGCTGGCAGTGGCAAGAGCGCGCGGCCAGAGATCCATCGCCGCAAAGGCGAGCAGACCGGTCCCGGTGCCGATATCGGCGATATTGGCAGCCCTGACGCCGCGCCGGTGCATGTGATCGAGCATGGCGAGACAGCCAGCGGTCGTCTCGTGCTGGCCGGTGCCAAAGGCCTGGCTGGCGGGAATAACGAAGCTGGTGGTATCGCTATCCTCGCAGCGCGGATGATCGGGAGTGTGGATATGGAACCGTCCGGCGCGGATCGGCTCGACGCCCTGCTGGCTGGCGACCACCCAATCGGTATCGGGCAGCTTCTCGCCCTGAAGCCTCGGCGGATCATAGGGAAACAGCGCGCGGATGGCGGCGCGATCCTGCGCGGTCGGGCGGCGCGGAAGATAGGCTTCGATGACCCAGTCGTCGGGGCGATCTTCGGAAATTTCATGGCCCGACACGGGAAAGTCGGCAGGCCAATCCTCTATCGCTGCCTGCGCATCCAAAGCCGCCGCGACCAGCGCCTTGGCCGCATAGCCGGTGAGTTTCCAACTATCGGTCATCTGGGTGAGCCATCGTTGCCGTTTGTTCGCTCGTTCGCTCGTATAGCGAAGCTTGCTCGTCGGTGGAGAGTCGATGCGGCGTCGCAATCGGTTCGAGCGAAACGGCATCGAACAGGGCGCTTCGTTTGCAGTCTCCGGACCACAGGTCCTTCATCGCCCTGACAAAAAAGCGCCGCATCAACGTACCGGTCGATAATGATTTCGCATTGTCCGGTTGGCCATTTGCCTCTTCCAGGAATACATGGCCCAAAGGCGGCCCTAACATCGGTTTCCAACGCGTTGGATCGCAATTTGCCAGGAAGGTGGTCACATAAGGGACTCGACCATGCCTGTAGGTGTTGAATAACGGTGTTCGACAACACTTCGTGTACCACCGAAGAGTAGGCTTGTCTGTAAGATGAAGGCATGCAAGCTGCTCTGTACCATGGCTGAGTGTCATCTGGGCGCAGCGCGACTGGAAGAGATGGGAGCCGCCAAAAGGATCCAGCACCTGGTCCCCGGCGTGGCAATAATGCGCGAACGCCTGACAATCGGTGCAATGACACACGACGTAGTCGCCTTGCGAAGGGTCGGCCCGATGGACCACGCCGCGCACGGAACCGCACTGGCAAGCGAATGCCAAGTCTCTCACCTGCGGTTCCTTATCTGACATAGCTCGCCCCATTGGCATCCAGCGTGGCGCCGGTCATGCTGGGCGGCGCATCGAGCGCGCACCACTCGGCCATTGCGGCGATTTCTTCCGGCTCGGCCACCCGGCCCAGCGGGATATCGGCGAGCAATCCTTCGCCTCCGCGACTGTCCAGATAATCGCCCGCCATCGCGGTATCGGTAAAGCCGGGACAGATGGCGTAGCTCAGAATACCCTTCGCGGCATAGGCCCGCGCGATGGTCTTGTGCAGCGCCAGCATCCCGCCCTTCGATGCGGCATAATGCCAATGCGCTGGCGAATCGCCTCGGTGTCCGGCGCGGCTGGCGATGTGGACGATGCGGCCGCCGCCTTGATTACCGGAACGCCCGCGCTCCTGCCAATGCTGCACCGCGAAGCGCGACAGCTGCGCGGCGGCGGTTAGGTTGATGCGCAGCGTATCCTCCCACCCGTCGAGCCATGCGATGTCCGAGGAATCGAGCGGGTTTTCCGCGAACAGTCCGGCATTATTGATCAGCACATCGATCCGCCCGTCGCACCGCTCCAGCGCTTCCTGCCACAGCAGATGCGGGGCGGCGGGCTCGGTAAAGTCGGCTGCGATGGTATCTTGGTCGGCGGCGGTGGTCGCCTGGCCTACCACTTGCGCGCCTCGGTCCAGCAGCGCGGTGCGCGTGGCGGCGCCGATGCCGCGGTTCGATCCGGTCAGGAGAATGCGTATCATGCAACGGCTTGTGCGAAAAATAAGCTCTGCTGTCGAGCCGCGTGACCTTGCCAGCTACGCGCCATTCGCTAAGAGGGGGCGGGTCGAACGAACGCTTTCATTGTTTCCAAGGGGGGAAACAGACCCATGTCAGAACGCCCTTTATCACCGCATCTGCAAATCTGGCGCTGGGGCCCGCATATGCTGGTTTCCATCCTGCACCGTATTTCCGGCGACGGATTGGCGCTGGTCGGCCTGGCCGTGCTGCTTTGGTGGCTGGGCGCGTTGGCTGGCGGGGCGGAGGCCTATGCGACCTTCACCGGCTGGATGTGGGCAGACCTGGCCGCGCTGGAATGGGAAGGCGCGGCGATCATCGCATCGCTGGTAAAAATCCTGCTGAAGGTCGTGACGATCGGGCTGAGCTGGGCGTTCTTCCAACACATGCTGAGCGGACTTCGCCATTTCGTGCTGGATATCGGCGCGGGATACGAACTGGACACCAACAAGACATGGTCGGTCGTGGTGCCGCTGATTGCCCTGCTGCTTACGGCAGGGTTCTGGGCGCTGATACTGCTTTGACGGGGATTTGAACGATGGGTAACGGAACCTCAATCGGCCGCGTGCGCGGCCTCGGCCCGGCGCATCACGGTGCGCATCACTGGCTGGTCCAACGCTTTACGGCGATCGGCAATCTGGTCGGCGTGCTGTTCCTGCTGGTCAGCCTGCTGCTGCTGCCGAATTACGAATATGTCACGATGAGCGAATGGGCGGGCAGCCCGATCCCGGCGCTGGCGCTTGGGCTGCTGGTCGTCTCCACATTCTGGCACGCGCGGCTGGGGCTGCAGGTTTTGATGGAGGATTATGTCGTGTCCCCCGCAAACCGCTTCGTCCTGCTGGCGCTGCTCAATATCGCTGCCTTTGGCGGCGCGGCCTTCGGGCTGTTCTGTATCGTTCGACTTGCTCTTGGAGGAACCGCCTGATGGCCAATCCCGCCCCGAAAACCGGTTCCGCAAGCGCAGCGGACAAGTCCGCAGGCTCGGCCCAGCCGGCCTATGCGATCACCGACCATACTTACGACGTGGTCGTGGTGGGCGCGGGCGGATCGGGCCTGCGCGCCACGATGGGCGCCGCCGAAGCAGGTTTGAAAACCGCCAATATCTCCAAGGTGTTCCCGACCCGCTCGCACACTGTTGCGGCGCAAGGCGGCATTGCCGCTTCGCTGGGCAACAATTCGCCCGATCACTGGTCGTGGCACATGTACGACACCGTGAAGGGGTCGGACTGGCTGGGCGACCAGGATGCGATCGAATATATGGTGCGCGAGGCACCGCAGGCGGTTTACGAGCTGGAACATGCCGGCGTCCCGTTCTCGCGCAACGATAATGGCACGATCTACCAACGCCCCTTTGGCGGGCACATGCAAAATATGGGCGCAGGCCCGCCGGTGCAGCGCACTTGCGCCGCGGCCGACCGTACTGGCCACGCAATGCTCCACGCGCTTTATCAGCAGAGCCTGAAATACGCTGCCGACTTCTTCATCGAATATTTCGCGATCGACCTGATCATGGAAGATACACCCGATGGCAAGAAGTGCCGAGGCGTGATCGCCATGTGTCTCGACGATGGCACGATCCACCGCTTCAAATCGCATTCGGTGGTGCTGGCCACAGGCGGCTATGGCCGCTGCTATTACACCGCGACCAGCGCGCATACCTGCACCGGCGATGGCGGCGCGATGGTGCTTCGCGCCGGATTGCCGCTCCAGGACATGGAGTTCGTCCAGTTCCACCCGACCGGCATTTACGGCGCGGGCGTGCTGATCACCGAAGGCGCGCGGGGCGAGGGGGGCTACCTCACCAACTCCGAAGGCGAGCGGTTCATGGAACGCTACGCCCCATCGGCGAAGGATCTGGCCAGCCGCGATGTCGTCTCCCGCTCGATGGCGCTGGAAATGCGCGAAGGGCGCGGCGTGGGCGATGATGGCGACCACATCTACCTCCACCTCGACCATATCGAGGCGTCGGTGCTGGCCGAGCGCTTGCCGGGCATCACCGAAAGCGGGAAGATTTTCGCAGGGGTTGACCTGACGCGCCAGCCGCTGCCGGTTACGCCCACCGTCCATTACAATATGGGCGGCATTCCGTGTAATTATCACGGCGAAGTCGTCACTCCGGGCAAGGACGGGCCGGACACGGTCGTGCCGGGCCTGTTCGCGGTGGGCGAAGCGGCTTGCGTCTCGGTGCACGGTGCGAACCGCCTGGGATCGAACTCGCTGATCGATCTGGTGGTGTTCGGCCGCGCGACCGGCCACAGGCTGAACGAGATTATCAAGCCCGGCACCAGCCACGATGCGCTGCCCGAAGACAGCGCCGATATGGCTCTGGCCCGGCTGGACCATTTCCGCCACGCTAAGGGTGGCTCGCCAACCGCGGCCGTGCGCGACGAAATGCAGAAATCGATGCAGAAACACGCCGCCGTGTTCCGCGACAGCGAACTGCTGTCCAAGGGCAAGGATGAGCTGGCCCAGGTCAACAAGCGGATGGAGGACGTCCACGTTACCGACCGCAGCCTGGTCTGGAACAGCGATCTGATCGAAACGCTCGAGCTCGACAATCTGATGGCGCAGGCCAATGTCACGATTGCCTCGGCCGAAAACCGCAAGGAAAGCCGCGGCGCTCATGCGCATGAGGATTTCCCGGACCGCAACGATGCCGAATGGATGAAGCACACCGCGTGCTGGTTCGAAGGCTGGGGCGGCAAGGGCGGCGCGATGAAGATCGATTATCGCCCGGTCCACGAATATACGCTGACCGACGATGTCGAGTATATCGAACCGAAAAAGCGGGTTTACTAAACACGTCAAACCGGGCCGCCGCCCATACCTTCATCATTCACCCGGCCTTAATGTTTACAGGCGTAGTCGATATGGCTACAGATGTAATCGTGAGGTCGGGAGGACTGAATGTCTGGATCGCAAAGCGCCAAGCCGGAACGGGTTAGCGAAGCCGAACATGCCGTGATGGAGGCGCTGTGGCAACGCAGCCCGCTATCCGCCACGCAGGTTTGCGATGCGGTCTGCGGACCGCGCGACTGGTCCATCGCCACTGTCAAGACGCTGCTCTCCCGGCTGGTCGCCAAACGCGCTATTGCGGCCCAGCCCGATGGACGGCGCTTTCTCTATTCCCCGCTGCTGGCCCGCTCCGATTACCTCGGCGGCGAATCGCGGCGGCTGGTGGACCGTCTGTTCGGCGGACGTGCGGCACCTTTATTTGCTCACCTGGCCGAGCAGGAGGCGCTGACCGATAGCGATCTGGCGGAGATGGAAGCTCTGCTGAAGGAGCTGCGAAAGTGACCGACCCGCTCGCCGAATGGCTGCTCGACACGCTGGTCTGGACCGCCGGTCTTTTGGGGCTGGTACTGGTGCTGCGCCGTCCGGTTGCGCGAATATTCGGGCCGCAATTGGCCTATGCGCTCTGGCTGCTGCCATTTGCGCGGCTATTGTTGCCGCCGATCACGCTACCCGCCTGGATGGCCCCCGCTCCCTCCGAAATCGCAGCGACCGCGCATATTGGTGAACAGCGCGCGGTTCTGGCCGAACTGGCCGCAGCGCCTGTGCCCGCCACCGCGCTGGAGCCGACCTTCGATTGGATTGCCTTGCTGCTGGCGGCGTGGCTGTGCGGTGCGGTCATATTCCTCACCTTACGGTTCCAAGCCTATTTCAAGATGCGGGACATGCTGCTGGGCGAAGCGGTTCCGGTGGGAGAATGCGACAAGGTACGCTTCGTCGAAACCTCAGCAACACCCGCTCCGCTTGCTTTCGGTGTGATCGACAAGGTGGTTGCCTTGCCGCCCGCCTTCATGGCCTCGGCCGACAAACGCGCGCGCGACCTGGCGCTGGAACATGAGCTGTCGCATCACCGGCGCGGCGATCTGCTGGTGAACTTCGTCATCCAGCCGCTGTTCGCGCTGCACTGGTTCAATCCTCTTGGCCATGCCGGTTGGCGGGCGATGCGCCGCGATCAGGAGGCGGCCTGCGATGCCCGCGTGGTTGCCAAACGAAGCCCCGCCACCCGCGCCGCCTATGGCGAAGTTATCGCTGGTTTCGCCGCCGGACCGCAGCTCACGCCAAAATCGATCGGCGCGGCCCCGATGGCCTGCCCGGTACTGGGCGACAAATCGATCATCCAGCGTTTGAGGAGCCTGAACATGTCCGAAATCTCCCATCGCCGCCGCCTTGCCGGACGCATGATGATCGCCGCCGGAGCGCTGGCTCTGCCGTTGACCGCGTCGATCTCTTACGCTGAAAACGCTGTTGTCGGCGGGGCCGTTCCACCCCCGCCAGCCCCTGCAAAAGCGCCTCCCGCACCTAAGGCTTGGGCAGATTGGCCCGCGGCCCCGCTTGCTCCGGAAGCTCTCGAACCACCGGAACCGGCTATGGCAGAGGACGGCGAAATCAGGGTAGAGCGGATTATCGTTCCCTCGGAAAAAGATGGCGAAACCAAAGGCAAGGCCACTGTCACCATTGTTCAACGCGGCGATGAGGGCGGAACAGAAGTCGAGCGGAGGATCGTCAGAAAAGTGGACGTCCACCGCCTGGCCGAGCCTATCGAAATCGAGCAGCTCGAGCGCAAGATTGAAACCATGCACAAGCATCTGGAAGACCGCGAATTCGACATACGCGGCTTGGAGCAAGCCCTCGAGGGCATGGATTTTGCTGCCATGCCGACGATCATCCGCTGCAAGGGCGAGGGCTGGGAGCCGGGGTCCAAAAAGGTTTCGCTCGAATCATGCCTCGGGCCAGACGTTGGCGAGCTTCGCCTAAGGTCGCTCAAATCGGCGCGGGCAGCACTGGCGAAGTCGCAGGATCTGCCGGCTGAAAGACGGGCCAAGGCGCTTGCACACATCGACAAGGCAATCGCTGCGCTGATGCAGGATTGACCGCACCCCGAGAAATCCTGTTCGAACGCGCTTAGTTTGTTTCGTCCTCGGGCTCTTCCCAGTCGACCCGGTCTTCATCCGTTATATCCAGCGATGCGAAGGCGGGGCGGGCAGGGTATGAGCAGCCGCGCTGTTCGCCCAGTCCCTTGAGATAACCGCGCCGCACCGCACCTGCGAAGATCGCGTTCTGGAACTCGCGCTGGTGGTCCGCCGCCCCGGTCACTTCGCGAATGATGCCGCGAAACGGGATGAAGGAGCCGACCGCGCTTTTGGCGACTTTGCCGACGGTCAGCCCATCCTTGTCATCCTCGAGATCGATATCCGGCCCCAGCACGTGGTCCAGCCGCAATATCTCGCGCGCCAAATCGCCGCATTCGGGCAGGCGCTCGCTGGCATAAGGGGCCATCACCGCTTCCAGCAGCACTTCGGGAATGGGGTCCTTGCGCAAATTGAGATCGGTGATCGGCGTACGCGCGACATCGCCCATATCCGGGCTGGTGCCGCGCACGCGTTCTGCGTTGTCCTGCGCCGATGCAGGGGCGGCTAGCGCCAACAGCAGGCTAGCCGCGCAGATCCGCGAAAGTGTCACATTGGTCTTCATCACCGGTCTCCAATCCACGCCTTAACCACTGCATGCGCTGCGCGCTGGTGCCGTGGGTGAAGCTTTCCGGGTTGATACGCTGCCCCGCATTGCGCTGCAATGTATCGTCGCCAATTGCGCTGGCGGTGCGCAGGCCCTCCTGCAAGTCGCCCGGATCGATCAGATTGCGATTTTTCGCGGCCCAGACCCCGGCATAGCAATCGGCCTGCAGCTCCATACGCACCTGCAGATCGTTCGCCCGGCGGCGATCCTGGGCCTGCGCGCTGCGGATTTGGGAGGCGAGGCCGGTCAGGTTCTGGATATGATGCCCGTATTCGTGGGCCATCACGTAATAGCGCGCGAAATCGCCGCCGGCGCCTAACTGGCGCTCCATCTGATCGTAGAAGCGGGTGTCGATGTAGATGCCCTGATCCGCCGGACAGTAGAACGGACCCATCTCGCTGGACGCCGCACCGCAGCCCGTATCGATCCGCCCGCCGCGAATGAAGGTCAGCAACGGATCCTGAAAAGCGATGCCTGCTTCCTGAAATTCGGGCTGCCATGTTCGGTTGAGCGAATCGAGCGCGTTGCACGCTTCGCGCGAATACTCGTTGGAGTTGCAAATCTCTGTTTCGTTTTGCGCAGAGGTGGTTTGCTGGATCGGTGCGCCGCCATCCGCGCCGCCCAATGCGCCGATGGTTTGCATCGGGTCCACGCCGAACACCAGTGCAGCGATAATCGCAATAACGATGGTGCCGCAGCCGACTTTGCCCCCGCCACCGCCGGGAAACCCTCCGCCGCCACCACCACCTTCGCGCACGCGGATGTTGGACGTGTTGAACGGATTGAGTCTCATGCTGGTTTCCCCTCTCGCAGCAGGCTACGGCGAATGCGTTTCGAGTCAAACCTGCGGAGTTGCCGAATGTTCCTATCCGATAAGCGCGCACTCGTCACCGGATCTACCTCGGGTATCGGCCTCGCCGTCGCCCGCGCTTTGCACGTCGAAGGCGCGCAGGTTGTGCTGAGCGGCCTGGGGGACGAATCGGAGATCGTCGAGTTGGAGCAGGAACTGGGCGCGCGGCACGTGGATGCCAATCTGTTGACCCGCGAAGGGTGCGAGGCGCTGATGGAAGGGGCTGGCCCGGTCGATATTCTGGTTAACAATGCCGGGATGCAGCATGTCGCGCCGGTGGACGAGTTTCCGACCGATCGCTGGGATGCGATCATTGCGCTCAACCTGACCGCTGCTTTCCACACCACGCGCCTGGCCGTGCCGCATATGCGCGAGGCTGGCTGGGGACGCATCATCAACACCGCCAGTGCCCATTCCAAGACTGCCAGCCCGTTCAAAAGCGCCTATAATGCGAGCAAGCATGGGATCGACGGTTTTACCAAAACCATCGCATTGGAACTGGCGCAAACCGGCGTGACCGCGAATTGCATCAGTCCGGGCTACGTCTGGACTCCGCTGATCGAAGGGCAAATCCCCGATACGATGAAAGCCCGCGGGCTGAGCCGGGACGAGGTGATAAACGACGTGCTGCTCGCCAAGCAGCCGACCAAGAAATTCGTCCAACCGGAGGAAATTGGCGCGTTGGCGGTGTTTTTATGCCGCGAGGAAGCGGGCAATGTGACCGGCGCGAACTGGAGCATCGATGGCGGGTGGACGGCGGAGTAGCTACGAGTGATGGATAGGCTCGGGCCAGCGTGGCTTCAGCACCGGCCCGGGGCGACGATAATGTTGGTGCTGGCCTAGCGTATCTACCAAACCGCGGTTACATGGGCCGCCACGAATCTCCCGCCTGCATCTGTGAAAGTGGCAAATATGGATATCCCCACCGGCCTAACCTTCGATGACGTGCTGCTGCGTCCGGCCGAGAGCGATATTCTGCCCTCCATGGCGAACCCGCATACGCAGCTGACGCGCGATATTGCGCTCAACATTCCGATCGTGTCAGCCGCGATGGACACGGTGACGGAGGCCGATATGGCCATCGTGATGGCGCAGCTTGGCGGGATCGGCGTGCTCCACCGCAATCTTGATATCGAGGAGCAAGTTGCCGCCGTTCGTGCGGTCAAACGTTTCGAAAGCGGCATGGTGGTCAACCCGATCACTATTCACCCGGATGCGACCCTGGGCGATGCGCAGGCCTTGATGGATAAGCACCGGATCAGCGGCATTCCGGTGACCGACCGCGACGGCAAGCTGGTCGGCATCCTGACCAATCGGGATGTCCGCTTTGCCGACAATCCGCGCCAGCCGGTGCGTGAACTGATGACCAGCGAAAACCTCGTCACCGTGCCGCTGGGCACCGGGCAGGAGGAAGCGCGCCGTTTGCTGCACCAACGGCGGATCGAGAAACTGCTGGTGGTGGATGACGACAACAAATGTGTCGGCCTGATCACCGTCAAGGATATCGAAAAAGCGGTCACCTATCCCGATGCGACCAAGGACAGCACCGGGCGCTTGCGGGTGGCTGCGGCGACGACCGTCGGCGACAAGGGCTTTGCGCGGAGCGAAGCGCTGGTCGATGCGGAGGTCGATGTGATTATCATCGACACCGCGCATGGGCATAACAAGGAAGTTGCACGCGCTGTGGAGCGAGCCAAGCGCCTGTCGAATTCGGTCCAGGTCGTGGCCGGCAATGTCGCAACCGCCGAAGCGACCAAGTCGCTGATCGATGCCGGCGCGGATGCGGTTAAGGTCGGCATCGGGCCGGGCTCCATCTGCACCACGCGCGTTGTCGCGGGCGTTGGCGTGCCGCAGCTCACCGCGATCATGGATTGCGCTGGCGCTGCCGAGGGCACCGGCGTTCCGATAATTGCCGATGGCGGTCTGCGCACCAGCGGAGATGCAGCCAAGGCGCTTGCGGCCGGGGCGTCGGTGGTGATGATCGGTTCGATGCTGGCGGGTACGGCGGAGGCTCCGGGCGAGACATTCCTGTTTCAGGGCCGCAGCTATAAAAGCTATCGCGGCATGGGCAGCGTCGGCGCGATGGCGCGGGGCAGCGCGGATCGATATTTCCAGCAGGACGTGTCGGACAGCCTGAAGCTGGTTCCCGAAGGTATCGAAGGGCAGGTCCCGTTCAAGGGGCCGGCATCCAATGTCGTCCACCAGCTTGTCGGCGGGGTGAAAGCGGCGATGGGCTATACCGGCTCGGCCACGCTGGCCGATCTGCGCGAGCGTGGCCAATTCGTGCGCATCACCAATGCCGGCCTGCAGGAAAGTCACGTCCATGATGTCTCGATCACTCGCGAAGCTCCCAATTACCCGACGCGCTAGGCCATGAGGTTTCAGCGATGAGGCCGGGGCCGCGCGTCCAATCGGCAATCGAACTGCTCGATGCGATTATCGAAGCGGCGCAATCCAATGGTGCGCCCGCCGACCGGTTGATCTCGGCCTATTTCCGCGAACGGCGCTATGCCGGGAGCAAGGATCGCCGGGCAGTGCGCGAGCTGGTCTACACCGCCATTCGCGCCTGCGGACCGGTGCCGAAAAGCGGGCGCGCAGCGATGCTCCGCGCGGCTGCAGACGATCCTGCTTTGGCGGAGCTGTTTGACGGCTCGCAGCACGCCCCGCCGCGCATCGGCAAGAAGGAGGAGGCGGCGCAAGGCGGTGTCGCATCGTCCTGGATGGAGCGCCAGCTCGCCAATTCCGACTTGAGCGATGACGAGCAACGCGCCCTGCTGTCGCGCGCTCCGCTCGATCTGCGGGTCAACTCGCTGAAGGCAGACCGCGCGGCGCTGGAACTGCCCGAGCCGGGCGAGAAGCTCGTCACCCCGCAGGGCCTGCGATTCGCGCCCGGCACGCAGGTCGAGCAGTGGGATGCCTATGAATCGGGGCTGGTCGAGGTGCAGGATCTGGGCAGCCAGATCGCTTGCATGGCCGTGGCGGCGCAGCCGGGCGAGGATGTGATCGATCTGTGCGCCGGGGCCGGGGGCAAGACGCTCGCTCTCGCTGCGGCGATGGAGAATAGCGGCAGGTTGGTGGCCAGCGACACGGATCGCGGCCGGCTTTCGCGGCTGGAACCGCGCGCAGAGCGGGCCGGGGCGGGCAATATCACCAGCCTGCTGCTCGATCCACAGCGGGAATGGGACAAGCTCGGCGCGTATGAAGGCGCGGCGGATGCGGTGCTGATCGACGCACCGTGCAGCGGCACCGGCACTTGGCGGCGCAACCCGGAATCGCGCTGGCGGATGAATGCCGATGCGCTGAACAAGCTGACCGATACGCAGGATGATCTGCTGAACCTGGGGGCCAGGCTGGTAAAGCCGGGCGGGCGGCTGATCTATGTGACATGCTCGTTGCTCGATGCAGAAGGGCCGGACAGGATCGCGCGTTTTCGCGATGCACACGCCGATTGGCAGACGCTTCGGCCCGATCTGCCACTGGGAAGGCTGCGCGGGGAAGGAACCCGCCTGACCCCGTATCACGACGGGACGGACGGGTTTTTCATCGCGAGTCTAACTTTGCCATGCTAACCATGTAACCTATGGCTTATGCGTCCTCTTCCCGGACCTCGCACATCAAGGAATTAATCATGCGTTTTGCGCCTGCCGGTCTTGCCCTGTCCCTCGCTTTGGCGGTGACGGCGAGCGTGGGGATTTCGCGTGAGCCGGAGGCCGATCCGCGTGCAACCATGCTGCTTGCCGAAGGACGCGCCGCGCTGATGGCGGGCGAAACACAGGCCGCGATCGACTCGTTCGAGGCTGCTCTGGCCGTGGATCCGGCCTATACGCCCACCATCCTGCTGCTCGCCGAAGCGGCGCGGAAAGACGGGCTGCAAGGCAAGGCAATCCGCTTTTACCGCGAGGCGCTGGCCCGTGATCCGGACAATCTGATGGCTATTTCCGGCGAAGGCGCCGCGTTGGTCGAAAAGGGCGCGGTGGACAAGGCCCGCCGTAATCTGGCGCAGCTGGAATCGATTTGCGGCGACAATTGCCCGGAAACGCAGGTGCTGGCAGCCAAGATCGCCAGCGGTCCCAAGCCGCAGGTGCTGACCGCCGAGGCTGTGATGCCCGACGCGGTGGTGACCCAGCAGAACTGAACGCTGATCTTGGCGGCTCGCAGCGCCGTTCTCAGATCAGCGGCCCCAATTCCTTGACCAACGCGCTGTAAACCTCGCGTTTGAAGGGCACGATCAGCTCCGGCAGCTGAGCGGGTTCGACCCATTTCCACGTCTCGAATTCTGGCGGATTGTGCGCCTTCAGGTCGATATCGCCATCCTGCCCGGTAAATCGTGCCAGAAACCAGTGCTGCTCCTGCCCGCGATACTGGCCGCCCCAAAGTTTGCCGATCAGCTCATCCGGCAGATCATAACGCACCGGGTAGGGCATCTTCGCTACCACTTCGACCAGATCGGCACCGACCCCCGTTTCCTCGCGCAATTCGCGCAAGGCTGCCTCTTCGTAGTGCTCGCCCGGATCGATCCCCCCTTGCGGCATCTGCCACGCGCCGAGGTTCTTGGAATCGATCCGCTGCCCGACGAACACCTTGCCGTGCAGGTTGGCCAACATCACACCGGCGCAAAGGCGGTAGGCAAGTTCGGTCATTGGGTTAGTCCTTTTATGTAGTGCCTTGGGAGCATCCGCCCCTGCCTTAGATGAAACAGCCCCAAGTCCGTGTTCGGAGAGACATATCTGCTTCCCGCTTACCGCCGGGCGGCACAACCCAACCCGGCTACCTCGCCAACATCAGCTTCATCGAGGCTATCAGCGCCGCAAAATCGTCCTGGCCGCTCGGGATCGCCTTTCGCAGCGTGATGAAGCCGTGGATGTTTCCCTTGAATTCCAGATACACCACGTCCGTCCCCAACTGGATCAGATGCGCGGCATATTCGCGCCCGGAATCGCGCAGCGGGTCCAGCCCGGCGGTGCACAGGACGGTGGGCGGGGTGTTGGAGCAATCGCCGATGATCGGCGTGTTGCGCGGGTCGCTGGCATCGGCTTTGTACTGATCCGTGAACCAGGCCATCGCCGCGCCGGTCAACAAATAGCCATCGGCGAAATTGGCGAAACTTTCATGCTGCGAGACATCGCTGGCGACCGGGTAGATCGGCACCTGCATTACCACCGGCACCTCGGCCGGTTCGGCGGATAGCTGGTTGGTCACCACGATCGTCAGATTGCCGCCTGCGCTGTCGCCCATCGGGATCAGCCCGGTAATCTCGCGGCCCAGCGCGTCCGGTGATGTCGCCACCCAGCGCGCCGCGGCTTCGCAATCGTCGGGTGCCGCAGGGAAGGGATGTTCGGGGGCGAGCCGGTATTCGACCGAGATTACCGGCAGGTCCATTTCCTTGGCGATGGCGGCGCACAGGCTGTCGTAAACGCCGATATCGCCGATTACGAAGCCGCCGCCATGCAGGAACAGGATCGCCGGGCCGGGATCGCGGCTCTCGCGAGGATCGTAGAAGCGCAGGGGAATCTCGCCGGCGGGGCCGGGGCAGGTGAGGTCGCGCTTGACCGCCAGTTCAGGTGCCGGCGCTTCAGCAAGCGAACCCAGCACGCGCATTTGCTCGCGCCCTTCCTCCACGCCGACCTGCTCGACGCCTTGATTGCCCATCTGCTCCAGCATATCGAGGAAACCGCGCACATCGTCGCGCACATAATGTTCGGTATCGGCCATGTATTACTCCAGGTTGGTCGCCGCCAGACTAGCGCGCCGCGCACGCATTGCCACTTGGGAAATTGCAACGCGCGGAGAAAAACTTGATTGCGAGTGTTACCAAGCAGGCATAGTTGCGCTAGCCAACGAAAAAGCGGCAACGCAGGGCCGCGCGGCAAGGAATGATAATGGCGACCCAAGTGGCGCAGGACAGCCCCCGGGCGTCCACCCCCCGTATTGAAGAAGCGGTCGTCGTCCGGTTTGCGGGCGATTCCGGTGACGGGATGCAGCTGACCGGCGGACAGTTCACCCTGTCCACCGCGCTGGCGGGTAACGATCTGGCGACTTTCCCCGATTTTCCGGCGGAAATCCGCGCGCCGCAAGGCACTTTGTTCGGCGTTTCGGCGTTCCAGATCAATTTCGGCAGCCGCGAGATCAACACGGCGGGCGATGCGCCCGATGTGCTGGTGGCGATGAACCCGGCGGCGCTGAAGGTAAATCTCGACGCATTGAAGCCGGGCGGGCTGATTATCATCGACACTGGCGAGTTTTCGAAGCGCAATCTCGACAAGGCGAAATACGACGTCAATCCGCTGGAGGATGACAGCCTGGCCAAGTGGGACGTGCTGGCCTTCGATATCAGCGCGCTGACGATTCAGGCGGTCGAACCGTTTGGTCTGGGCAAGAAGGATGCGCTGCGGTCCAAGAATATGTGGACGCTGGGCCTCGCGCTGTGGATGTTCGATCGTCCGCGCGAACCGATCCATGACTGGCTCAAGCAGAAATTCCGCAAGAAGCCGGAAATCGCCGATGCCAATATCGCGGCGCTGGATGCCGGCCATGCCTATGGCGAGACCGCGGAGCTTTCCGGCCCGATGCGCCGTTACGAAGTCGGCCCGGTGGAAAGCGCGCCTGGCCTGTACCGCACGGTTACCGGGGCGGAGGCGATTTCGCTCGGCCTGGTGGCAGGGGCGCAGCTGGCCGAATTGCCGATTTTCTTCGGCGGTTATCCGATTACGCCTGCCAGCGCGATCCTGCACCACCTCGCGCGGCTGAAGGAGTTCGGCGTCACCACTTTCCAGGCGGAAGACGAAATCGCTGCGATCTGTGCCGCCATCGGGGCGAGCTATGCCGGGCAATTGGGCGTGACCAGCTCCTCTGGCCCCGGAATCGCGCTGAAGGGCGAGGCGATGGGCCTTGCCATCATGACCGAGCTGCCGCTGGTGATCGTCAACAGCCAGCGCGGCGGGCCGAGCACCGGTCTGCCGACCAAGACGGAGCAGAGCGACCTTTATCAGGCGATCTATGGCCGTAATGGCGATGCGCCGATGCCAGTCATCGCTGCGCGCAGCCCGTCCGACGCGTTCGAATGCGCAATCGAGGCGTGCCGTATCGCGATCCAGTACATGACCCCGGTAATGCTGCTGACCGATGGCTATATCGCCAATGCGGCGGAGCCCTGGATGGTCCCCGATCCCTCGACGTTCGAGCCGTTTCCGGCCGAATTCCTGACCGAACCGCGCGGCGAGCAATTGCTGCCCTACAAGCGCAACGAGAAGGGTGGCCGCCCGTGGATCAAGCCGGGCACACCCGGCATGATGCACCGCATCGGCGGGATCGAGAAGCACGAGAATACGGGCAATATCGATTACTCGCCGGATAACCACCAACTGATGACCGATGCCCGCGCGAACAAGGTCCTGGGCGTCGATGTGCCGGACCAGGAAGTTTGTCTGGGCGAGCCGGGCGGCACGCTGGCGGTTGTCGGCTGGGGCAGCACCTATGGCCCGATCCACCAGGCTGTCCGCCGCGCGTTGAACAAGGGTTGCAGCGTGGCACATATCCACGTCCGCAGCATCTGGCCGCTGCCCGCCAATTTGGGCGAGCTGCTGCATGGTTTCGACCATGTGCTGGTGCCTGAGATGAACAAGGGCCAGTTCAAGACCGTGTTGCGCGACCAGTTCCTCGTCGATGCAACCCCGCTCACCAAGACCAGCGGACAGCCTTTCGCGATTGCCGAGCTGGAAGAGGCGATTGCGAAGTATTTCGACGATATTCCCGGCAATGAAGGTGGGCAGGTGCCGGTTAATGACGACCAGCTGCCAAGTCCGGAAGGAGGCGCGAAATGATCAGCTTATTTGATGTGAAATTCGGGCATTACGTTGGCTATGTTCAGGACGAACGGGTCCATTCGAGGTGGGGTTTTTCCTTTCCGGTAGAAGGCGGCGCGATCATTGGCACCGATGAGACTGTTTGGGGAAGCTTTTCTGAAGGTCGGCTTTATAATCGGGATGGTGATTTGATGGCTAATGCTGAGGCGGCACAATGAACGCACCTGCTAAATTCGAAACCACTCTCAAGGACTGGGTTACCGACCAGGAGGTGCGCTGGTGTCCCGGCTGCGGGGATTACGCAATCCTCAAGGCCGTACAGCGCACTCTGCCGCAATTGGGCGCGAACCCGGCCAATACGTGCTTTATCTCCGGCATCGGCTGCTCCAGCCGGTTTCCCTATTATATGGAAAGCTACGGCTTCCACACCATCCACGGCCGCGCGCCGGCAGTGGCGACGGGGGTGAAGCTGGCCAATCCGGAACTCGATATCTGGCTGGTCACGGGCGACGGCGATGGGCTGTCGATCGGCGGCAACCATCTGATGCATGTGCTGCGGCGCAATGTGAACATGCAGATCATGCTGTTCAATAACGAGATTTACGGACTGACCAAGGGCCAGGCATCGCCGACCAGCCGGGAGGGGACACCCAGCCCATCCACCCCGCTCGGCTCAGTCGATCACCCGGCGCGGCCATGTGCTTTCGCGCTTGGGTCGGGCGCGCGGTTCGTGGCGCGCGGGTTCGACGTGTCCAAGCGTCTGCCCGAAGTGTTGACCGCCGCTCACGCGCATCAGGGTGCAGCATTTATCGAGATATTCCAGAACTGTATCGTTTATAATAAAGACGTTTTCGATGATTTCGCAGCGCCCAAGGGCGCAGAGGATCGGCAGCTCTGGCTGGAAAATGGCGAGCCGATGCTGTTTGCGGGCGGCGAAAAAGGCATCGCGCTGGATGGCGACAGGCTGGAGCTGAAAGTGGTCGATGTGATCGATAGCGACTGGAAATCGGCGGGCGTGATCGTCCACGATGTGACCAATCGCTCGATCGCCCACATGCTGGTGGAGCTGCCATTCGGCCCGTTCCCGATGGCGCTTGGCGTGCTTTACGACGATCCGCGTCCGACCTTCGAAAGCGCGGTCATTGCCGAGCGGCAACAGGCGATCCAGGGCAAGGAAGCCAATCTGGCGAAGCTGCTTGCCAAGGGACAGACCTGGACCGTCGACGGAACTGCCCAAGACCCGGTGTGAACGACCGGGGTGAAGGTGGATGAGCTTGAAAAAACGCGCCTTTATTTGAACAAATTTGATCTCCGTGCATTGATCGACCAATGCCCGCCTTTGCGGGCGACCACTTAACGGAGAATGTTGTGAAATTTATGCTACCCAAGCTCGCCTTTGCCTCGCTCGCCACCATTGCTGTCGCCGCTTGTGGCGGTGAAGTCGAAGAGACCGAAACCACCGAAACCGAAGTTGTGGCTCCAGTCGGCGAATTCGATCCGATGACCCGCGAATACGAATTGAGCGAAGATGCCGCGACCCGGCGTGCGGAGTTCGATGAAGATGCGTTCACCACCGAATATGACGGCTATCGTGGCGATATCGCCGCCGAACCCGATGATCAGGGCGTAATCGAAGCCAATAATGCCCGGGTCGAGGTTACGACCACTAATGGCGAGACGAGTGCCACCGTGAACGGCGAACCTGCACGCCCGATTGGCAAGCGTTCCCCGGATAGCAACATGCGCGACCGAGGCGACATGAATTGGGGTTATCTCGACCGGAATAACGACAATCAGTTGTCAGTCGCCGAATACGCGATCTGGGCAATCCCGCTCGATCCGAATGCCAAAGCCAAGAACGATCAAGGGCAGCCGGAATTGACCAGCGATCAGATCAACAAGGCCGCAGACAGCTTTTTCTATTACGATACCGATGGCGATACCTACCTGTCGCGTCAGGAATTCAGCAATGCGCGGTTGGGCCGCAATATCGGCTAATTCGGCTACAGAACATCCAGAACGGGGCGGCGGGGAAACCTGTCGCCCTTTCTTTTTGCGGGCTGCACGTTAATCCGCAGCGGATATGGACAACCTAACGCATAGCCTGGTCGGCGCTTTGATCGGGCAGACCGGGCTGAAACATAAAACCGGGCTGGCGATGCCGGCGCTAATCATTGGAGCGAACCTGCCCGATGTGGACGCTGCGTGCCTGTTCTGGCTCGAAGGCGTAGAGCATCTGGGCTTCAGGCGCGGCATCACCCACGGGCCGCCCGCTTTGGTGCTGCTGCCGCTGCTCCTGGCCGGGTTGTTATACGGGTTCGACAAATGGCAGGAAAAGCGCGGCAAGCGGCCCGAGGGGCGGCTGCCGGTGCATTTCGGGTGGTTGTTCGGCCTGGCCTCTCTCGGCTGCCTCACCCACCCGGCGCTCGACTGGCTGAATGTTTATGGCATCCGCCTGCTGGAGCCGTTCAGCAGCGAGTGGTTCTATGGCGACACGCTGTTCATCATCGATATCTGGCTGTGGGGGCTTATGGGTTTTGCGACGTGGTGGTCGCTGCGGCAGGAAAAGCGCGGCGGTACTTGGCGCAAGACCGGGCGGCAGGCGCTGGCGATCGCGCTGGCATATATCGGACTGAATGCCGGCGTCACTGCGGCTGCCGAAAGCAGCATCACAAGTGCGCCGACCGGCACCGAAACGGTGATCGCCAGTCCGCCGCCGCTATGGTCGCTGGAGCGTGAGATCGTTTCCGGCGGGAACGGGCTGTATTCCGTCGATGGCGTAACCCTGCCGGGGGTGCCGCTCGACCGGTGCAATCTCGGTGAGTTGCGAGGAACCGATCCGCAGGTGGCTGCCTTCATGTTCTGGTCGCGCACGCCCTTTATCGAACCGGGCGAGGACGGGATCCTGCGCCTGCGCGATGCCCGATTCTACGATCCCAGGGCGCGGGATCGTTTCACAGTCGAACTGCCGGACGGAACCTGTCCGGAACTGGCGCCGGCCTTTCAGGATTAACGATCCATGAGCGATAAAACCCAAATCGTCTGGCTCCGCCGCGACCTGCGGATGCGCGACCAGCCCGCGCTATTTTCGGCTGCGCAAGCTGGGCCGGTAGTTCCGGTGTTCATTCTGGACGAGGACCGCCCGGGGGAGCGCAAATTTGGCGGAGCGCACCGCTGGTGGCTGCATCATTCGCTGGAGAGTCTCGGCAAGAGCTTCGGCGCGCGCAATTCGCGGATCGTGCTGCGCGAGGGGGATAGCGTTTCCGTGCTGGCATCGCTGGCCGACGAAGTCGGGGCGGAGGCGGTGCATGCCAATCGCCATTACGAGCCTTGGTGGCGCGAAGCGGAAGAGGATTTGCGCGATGCTCTGCCAGAAGGTTGCGAGCTGGTTCTGCATGACGGGAATTACCTTTTCCCGCCCGGCACGGCGAAAACCGGTTCGGGCAACCCCTACAAGATTTACACCCCCTTCTCGAAAGCGGTGCTGGAGCTGTGCCCGCCGCGCGACGACCTGCCCGCGCCGGACACGCTCCATACTCCAAAGGATTGGCCGGATAGCGATGTGCTCGATGATTGGAGCCTGCTGCCGACAAAACCCGATTGGGCCGGCGGCTTTCGCAAGTTCTGGAATGTCGGCGAGGACGCCGCGCATGACCGCCTTGATTGGTGGGCGGACGAGGTCGGCGAATATGACGAAGGGCGCAACCTGCCCTCGCAGGACATCACCTCGCAAATGTCGCCGCATCTGCACTGGGGCGAGATTAGCCCGGTCACGATCTGGCACCGGTTGAAGGACAAGCGCAGCAGGGGCTGGAAGACTTACGAGAAAGAGCTGATCTGGCGCGACTATGCGCAGAATGTGATTATGCAATTCCCCGAGTATGGCGATGAGCCCTATCGCGATTTCGACGATTCGCTGTGGCGCAATCCCAATCGCGGCCATCTGATCCAGGAAGAACTGGAGGCCTGGCAACAGGGGCGCACCGGCTATCCCATCGTCGATGCCGGGATGCGCCAGCTGTGGCAAACGGGGTGGATGCACAACCGCGTGCGAATGATCACCGCGAGTTTCCTGATCAAGCATCTGCTGATCGACTGGCGGCATGGCGAACGCTGGTTCTGGGATACGCTGGTCGATGGCGATTACGCCAGCAACGGCGCCAACTGGCAGTGGGTCGCGGGCACCGGGGTGGACAGCAATATGTTCGTGCGGATCATGGCCCCGCTCAGTCAAAGCGAGAAGTTCGATGCGGCGGGCTTTATCCGGCAATATGTCCCCGAACTCGCGGAGCTGACCGATGACCAGATTCACGATCCCGAACCCATGTTCAGGCCCGAATCCTATCCGGAAAAGATCATCGGCCACCGCGAGGCGCGCGAACGGGCGCTGGCGGCATATCGCGAAATGAAGGATGGCTGAGCTTGCCTTAGTACGGCCGCCAAAGGCATAGGGTCGATATGGGGAGCGAACAGGATATTCGAGGCGCAAAGCTGCTGGATTCGGGCCGCAGGTTCGACCGCAGGCCGGGCATGATCGCGCGGCTGCTGGCGCCGGGCTTTCACAAGGTCCTCGACCGAATCGATAGCGGGCTGGAAAGAGGATCGCTGCTGGGACATTTGCCCGACGGCACCTCGCGGCTGCTGGGCGGGCGCTTGCCGGGCCAATCCTGCGAGGTGATGCTGCATGATTGGCGCGCCTTGATCCGTCTGGCGACCAATGGATCGATCGGGTGGTACCAAGCGTGGGAGGCGGGCGAATGGTCCAGCCCCAATCCGGTCGCCCTGTTCGCCTTGTTCATGGACAATGGCAAAAACTTGGGCGGCACCGCCCGGGCGCAGGGACCGTGGCGTTTGGCGGCGCGGTTCGCCCATTGGCTCAACCGCAATTCCAGGGCCGGGGCCGCGCGCAACATCCATGCGCATTACGATCTGGGTAATGATTTCTATACCGCCTGGCTGGACCCGACGATGAGCTATTCCAGCGCAATATTTGCAGAAGGCGACGATCTGGAGAGCGCGCAGCGCCGCAAATGGGATGCCATCAGCGCGCGGCTGGGCAATCCGAAAGACGTGCTGGAGATAGGCTGTGGGTGGGGCGGTCTGGCGGACCATCTGGCAGGGCAGGGTGCAGCCGTCACCGCGATCAGCCTGTCCGACGAACAGCTCGCATGGGCACGCGCCGAACATGGCGCTGCGGCCGATTTTCGAAAGCAGGATTACCGCGATGTTGAAGGCCGGTTCGATGCCGTCGTAAGCGTGGAGATGGTCGAGGCGGTGGGCCGCGAATATTGGCCGAGTTTTTTCGGCTGCATCGCGCGCAGCCTACGGCCCGGTGGGCGCGCAGCAATCCAGTTCATCTCGATTCGCGAAGAGCTATTCGACGATTACGCCGCCAGCGCCGATTTCATTCAAGCCTACGTGTTTCCCGGCGGTCTGCTGGCAAGCGTAAGCGAGTTTCGCCAACTGGCCGAAAAACATGGGCTTTCCTGGCAGGACCAGCACGATTTCGGACCCGATTACGCCCGCACTCTGGAAATATGGCGCGAGAATTTCGATGGCAGTATTGATCGCGGCAGCTTGCCCGCCGGGTTCGACGAACGTTTTGCCCGGTTGTGGCGATACTATCTGATGTATTGCGAAGGGGGGTTCCGCGGCGGCGGGATCGATGTTCACCAGGTCACCCTGGTCAAGGAGGAATGATGCGACACCTGCCGATTTTTGCCGCGAGCCTGCTGCTCGCATCCTGCGCGCTGCCCGAAGCTGCGAGCGAGCCGGGCGGCCCTGCGGTCACTCTGAGCGTGCCCGAACGGGAAATCTCGCTGGCGGAGCAGCAGGTGCTGTTTTGGGACGATGCCACCCGCAGCGAGCGTTTTCGCAGGATGGAAGCTTTCTTTCCCGGCCTGGAAGTGAGCCCGGCTGCCAAGCCGCGGGCGCTTCCACAGGGCAGCCCGCTCGATGCGCAAACCGTCGCCGCGTTGGACCGCTACGTCGCGGACAAATTCGCCGCCGGACTGATGGTGCTGCGCGACGGCAAGGTTGCTTACGTGAATTACGGGCTCGGCTTTGGGCCGGAGCAGCGCTGGACCAGTTTCTCGGTCGCCAAGAGCTTCACTTCCACCCTGCTGGGTGCGGCGGTGGCGGATGGCAGGCTGTCGCTTTCCGATCCCGTCTCTGGGCACATTCCCGGCCTGCGCGGTTCGGCCTATGACGATGTGACCGTCGAGCAGCTCGCCACCATGACCTCCGGGGTGAAATGGAACGAGGATTATACCGATCCCGCCAGCGACGTGGCGCTGATGTACGGGGTGGAGCCGGTGCCGGGCGAAACGCAGGTCGTGACGTATATGAAAAACCTCCCGCGCGAAGCTCCGGCAGGTGAGAAGTGGGTCTACAAGACCGGCGAGACGAACCTCATCGGCGAGGTGGTTGAAAACGCGACCGGAATGAAACTGGCGGCCTATGCCAAGCAAAAGATCGTCGATCCGGCGGGCTTCGCCGGGGGTTTGTTCTGGATGACCGACCTGACCGGCGGCAATACGGGCGGCTGCTGTCTTTCGCTGCGCCTGTCCGACTATGCCCGTTTCGGCCAGTTCGTGCTGGAAGGAGGCGGCGACGTGGTGCCGGAAGGCTGGTTCGCGCAGGCTACCGCGCCGCAGGTCGATTTCGGCGAGCGCGCGCCCGGCTTCGGCTATGGCTATCAATGGTGGACCTATCCCGGCTCAACTTACGGCGCGCAGGGTATATTCGGCCAGTCGATCACGTTGATGCCGCAGCAGAAACTCGTCGTGGCGATCGTATCGAACTGGCCGGCTGCGCAGAACCGCGACTTTTCGCGCGAACGGTTGGAATTGATGGCGTCGATCGCGGCGAGCGAGCGGTAATCAATCCTGGAAGCGGCGCAGAATATCTTCCAGCACGATCGGGCTGAGCAAATGCTGGAAAGCGCAGCCGACGCTGCGCGCTTCCCACCAGATCACCTCGCCCTGCAGCGATTCCAGGCCCGGCAGGGTCAGCCAGCAATATTGGCCGGTATGCATCCGGCTGATCGCACTGGCGGAAAAGCCGGATAGCGAGAGATCCTGCACGACCGTTTGAAAAGCACGCCCACCCGATGCACGCAATTGCGCTGGGATCATCAACTGCGTGCGCGGGGCGCAGCGGTCTTCCTGACTGGCGATCTGATAGCGATCTTTGGCGTCGAATGTCATTGCGCAATGTTCCCGGTCGGACCCCAGACGGGTCAATCGATAGCGACAGGAAGATTATCGGCGCGGCGGGTTAAGCAGCGATTGGCAAAACTGGTTAATATCGGTGGACCGCCGCCTAGCTCACCCGTTCGCGGTGCGCGGTTGGAAAATCTTCGCCCAGGAGGCTCAACAGGCGCTGCGCCACGGCATCGGGGGTCTTGACCGTTTGCGGATCTTCGCCGGGATAGGCCTTGGCGCGCATGGCCGTGCGGGTCGCGCCCGGATCGACGATGGCAACGCGGATGTGGCCGATCTTAGCGACTTCCTGCGCGTAGGATTCCAGCAGATTGTCGAACGCAGCCTTGGTGGAGGCATAAGCGCTCCAATAAGCGCGCGGATCCGCGCCTACGCTGCTCGTCAAGCCGATCACGCGGGCATTCTTGCTGCGCTTCAGCAGCGGATCGAACGCGGCCAGCATGGCCTGGGTGGACAGTAGGTTGGTCGTGATCGCCTGGGTGAATTGCTTGCCATCGATCTGCGTCACCGGGGTGAGGGTAGGAAGGTAGGCCGCGCTCAGCACAAGGATATCCAGCGCATCCCAGCGCCCGGACACGGCCTGCGCCAGCCGTGCGATCGAATCGCCTTCCGCCAGGTCGAGCGGAGCGATCGTCGATTGCCCGCCAGCTGCGTGGATCGCGTCCTCGACCGACTCAAGAGCCCGCACATCGCGCGCCGTCAGCACCACATGGGCGCCCGCCGCCGCCAGTGCCTTGGCAGTCGCGGCGCCAATACCCTTGCTCGCCCCCGTAACGAGAGCGGTTTGTCCGGTCAGATCGGTCATGGTGTCAGCCAGCCTTGTCGAAAGCGAATTGCGGTGTCTTCAGATCGCCGCCGGTCTGGTCGGTCAGCGATGTGGGGTAGTCGCCGGTGAAGCAGGCATCGCAGAATTGCGGGCAGCCGGATTTTCGTTCGCTTTCCCCGACGGCGCGATACAGACCGTCGATGGAAACAAACGCCAGGCTGTCGGCGCGGATGAACTCGCGCATCGGCTCCACCTCCATCTGCGCGGCGAGCAGCTTGCTCCGCTCGGGCGTATCGACGCCGTAGAAGCAGCTATGTGCAGTGGGCGGGCTGGCCACCCGGAAATGTACTTCGCTCGCACCGGCCTCGCGCATCATTTCGACGATTTTCAGGCTGGTCGTGCCGCGCACGATACTGTCGTCGATCAGCACGATCCGCTTGCCTTCGACCAGCGAGCGGTTGGCGTTGTGCTTGCGCTTTACCCCGGAATGGCGCGCGCCATCCGATGGCTGGATGAAGGTGCGCCCGACATAGTGGCTGCGAATGATGCCCAGTTCGAACGGCACGCCCGATTCCTGCGCGTAACCGATGGCTGCGGGAACCCCGCTATCGGGCACGGGCACCACCAGATCGACCTCTGCCGGGCTCTCGATGGCCAACTGCTGCCCGATGGCCTTGCGCGCAGAATAGACGCTGCGTCCGGCAAATATCGAATCGGGGCGGCTGAAATAGACATGTTCGAAGATGCAGGGGCGCGGCGCGTGGCTGCCGAATGGGCGAAGCGAGGTGATCTTCCCGTCGAAATCGACCTGGACCAGCTCGCCGGGCTCCACTTCGCGGATCAGCTTGGCGCCGATCGTGTCGAATGCCACGCTCTCGCTGGCGAAGATGGCGGCATCGCCCAATTGGCCCATCACCAGCGGCCTGATGCCCAGCGGATCGCGGCAGGCGATCATCCCGGCGGGCGTCATCACGATCAGCGAATAGGCCCCTTCGACTAGCCGAAGCGCATCGACCAGACGGTCAGTAATGGTGGGATAGCGACTGGTTGCGACCAGATGGATGATAACCTCGGTATCTGAGGTCGACTGAAAGATCGAACCGCGTCCGACCAGCTCTTCACGCAGGGTGCGCGCATTGGAGATATTGCCATTATGCGCAACGGCAAACCCGCCCGCCGCCAGATCGGCGTAAAGCGGCTGCACATTCCTGAGCCCTGATCCGCCGGTGGTGGAATAGCGCACATGGCCGGCCGCCATGAAGCCGGGCAATTCGGCAATCGCCTCGCTGGAAGAGAAATTCTCCGCCACATGGCCATTGCCGCGCAGCGAGAAGAACTGCGCCCCGTCGAAACTGGTGATCCCGGCCGCTTCCTGGCCGCGATGTTGCAGGGCGTGAAGGCCAAGCGCGGTGACCGCGCTGGCATCCGCCGCGTTGATCGCGCCGAACACGCCGCATTCCTCGCGCAGCTTGTCGCCATTCAAGTCCAGCAATGGATGGGTTAGGTTCATGGCGCGTCCCGGTCCGCAGAGCCCCTGTCTGGCGACATCCAATGGGGGCGTTACGGTTCCATTACAACCCTTCGTTGCGCTTACCTTCCTGATGCAGCCCGATTGTGCCGGAGGCATGCTTTCAGTTTGCATACAGCTTGCCTCCCGCCTAGGTCCGCCATGCAAACCCTGCAACAGAGCGTCCGGACGGAGCCGAATTGATCCTTTCCCCTTTCGAATGGACTGTCGCCAAACGGTACATGATGCCGGGCAAGGGCGAGCGTTTTATCGCGCTGGTCGCCGGCATCAGCATCACCGTGGTGATGTTGAGCGTTGCCCTGCTGGTCGTGGTGATGAGCGTGATGAACGGCTTTCGCGCCGAATTGCTCGACAAGATGACCGGGCTGAACGGTCACGCCATCGTTCAGGCCTATGGCGGCAGGCTGGATGATTGGGAAGAAGTGCTGGCCGATGTGCGCGCCACCCCCGGCGTCGTCAGCGCCAGCCCGCTGATCGAACAGCCACTGCTGGTTACCTTCAATGGCCGTGTGGAAGCCATCGTGGTGCGCGGAAATACGCAGGACGATATTGAAAGCCTCTCGGAAAATCTGGTTGCGGGCCGACTGTCCGCTTTGCAGCCCGATGCATCCAACATCGCGATCGGCAGCCGGCTGGCACAGAATATCGGGGCCGGGGTGGGCGACACCATCACCATCATCAACCCTGCGGGTCGTTCCACGCCATTCGGCACGGTCCCGCGCCAGATCGGCTATAATGTCGCCGCGATTTTCGAAATCGGGGTGTATGATTACGATAAAAGCTTCGTGATCATGCCGATCCCCGATGCGCAGACGTTGCTGCTGACCGGCGATGCGATCGGCATGATCGAAATCGTCACCGAAGATGCGGAGCGTGTCGGCGAAATCCTGGCACCGGTCGAGGCGAGCCTGAACGGCCGGGCCAATCTGGCCGATTGGCGCGAGATCAACGGATCGCTGTTCGAGGCGCTGGAGGTCGAGCGGGTGGCGATGTTCTTTGCCCTGTCGATGATCGTGGTGGTGGCTGCCTTCAATATTCTCTCCAGCCTGGTGATGCTGGTGCGCGCCAAGACGCGCGATATCGCGATCATGCGGACGATGGGCGCGACCCGGCGATCGATGCTGAAGATTTTCGTGACTGCAGGCTCCATCGTAGGGTTTATCGGCACCAGCGCGGGTCTGGCGCTGGGCTTCCTGATATTGCTGTTCCGTCAGCAGATCGTGGTCGGCATCCAGTATCTGACCGGCGCGCAATTGTGGGATCCGACCGTACGGTTCCTCACGACCTTGCCTGCGCGAACCGATCCGGTCGAGGTGATCGGGATCTGCGTGCTGGCCCTCTGCCTCAGCTTCCTCGCCACTTTGTACCCCAGTTACAAGGCGGCCAACACCGATCCCGTGCAGGTGCTGCGCTATGAGTAATGCGGTGGTCCAGCTCGAAGGCCTGACCCGATCGTTCGAGCAAGGCGGGGTGCGGATCGACGTGCTGCGCGGGATCGACCTCGCGATACAGCCGGGCGAGATCGTCGGGCTGCTCGGCCCCTCCGGATCGGGCAAATCGACCATGCTCCAGGCGGTAGGGCTGCTCGAAGGCGGATTTGGCGGACGGATCGTGATCGGCGGAACCGATGCCAGCGCGCTGCCGGCAGATGGCCGCACCAAGCTGCGGCGCGACCATCTGGGTTTCGTCTATCAGTTTCACCATTTGCTACCCGATTTCAACGCGATGGAAAACGTGATCCTGCCGCAAATGATCGCCGGAAAAAGCAGGGCGGAGGCGGAGGAACGGGCGCAGCACCTGCTCACAGAATTAGGGCTGGAACACCGCCTCGACCACCGCCCGTCCAAACTTTCGGGCGGTGAGCAGCAACGCGTGGCAGTGGCTCGCGGCCTGGCAAATCGCCCGACGCTGGTGCTGGCGGACGAGCCGACCGGCAATCTGGACGAAACCACGTCGGAAAAAGTGCTCGAACAATTTCTCTCTCTTGTTCGCGGAGAAGGCAGCGCGGCGCTTGTCGCCACGCATAATGAAGGGCTGGCCGCAAGGCTGGACCGGGTTTTGCGGCTTCACGAAGGGCATCTGGAATAGCCGGACCTTTCCGCGCTTTCTCTCGTTCCTCCCTCACAGACAATTTCAGGAGGACATGATGGCCGATAATCCAACGACTTTCCGCGGCGAAGATTCGCACAATGGCAATATCGACTGGGACGACCGCGCCGATCTGCACCGGGTCGGCGATGGCGACGGAGTGCTGGACAAGGCAAAGGGGCTGCGCAGCGGCACCTTTGCCGATCTGGTCCAGCATCTGATGCTGCTGCCCGAAGATGAGCGCGCACAATATGAAATCGAAAAGGCCGGCGACCGAACCTACAGCGCCGCCGAGGCAGAAGCGTTGGCGGCGCGGCCCGATTTTCCGCGCTGATTTGCCTATTGCATGCTAGGCCGGCCGCAATGAAGCCTGCTTCCCAAGGATCCAGCGAATGACCACGATTGCCGATTTTACCGTCGAAACGCCGCAAGGCGACCTCGACCTCGCAGAGAAGAAGGGACAGGTCCTGCTGGTAGTCAACACGGCCAGCAAATGCGGCTTCACCCCGCAATATGAAGGGCTGGAGAAGCTGCAGGCCGATTTTGGCGAGCGGGGGTTCGAAGTGCTTGCATTTCCTTGCAACCAGTTTGGCGCGCAGGAGCCGGGCGATGCGGATGAAATCGCGCAGTTCTGCAAGCTGAATTACGACACGTCGTTTCCGCTGATGAGCAAGATCGATGTCAACGGGCCGGGTGCCGACCCGTTATTCGGGTGGATGAAGGCGGAGGCGCCGGGCCTGATGGGCTCCAAAACCATCAAGTGGAACTTCACCAAGTTCCTGATCGACCGCGAAGGCAAGGTGGTGCGCCGCTTCGGCCCCAGCGATACGCCGGCCTCGATTGCGAAGCACATCGAAAAGCTGCTCTGACAGGCCGAGTGTAACAAGTGCGGCCCGTCGCACGAAGTTAGTGGCCAGACGGTGCGACGAATGGGAATTGGGTAATGCTGGCTTCGATCAATGAATGGTTCTTGGGGCTCGGCGCGCAATATGGCGTGAATCCCTATATTTTTGGCGGAATTTATGTCGGAGCGATCCCGTTTTTCCTGCTCAGCATCGCCTGGCTGGTGCGCAATGCACGGGCGGGAAAATCGACCCTGCTGCCTACCATGTTCGCCGGATTCTTTTTTGTATCGGCGTATATCTACCTCGCGATCGTGGGTAACAATATCCCGGCATGGGTGTGGATATTCCTCGCCGCGCTGATCGCCTATGGGGCGTTCTCTACCATTCGCGATACGCGCAAGAAAATCGCGGCGGCCAGAGCCGACGGGGCGGCCGAAGGGTTGGCCGGGGACAGGGCCGACTGAACCCCTTCCAGAATCGTGCAACCTCCCACATATTGCAGGCATGGCTTTCGCACCGTTCGTGCCCTTGCGGGTTCTGTCTTCCTATTCGCTGCTCGAAGGGGCGATAGACCCCAAGGCGATTGCGAAACTGGCGAGAGATCGCGGCTTTCCCACAATTGCCATTTGCGATCGCAACGGCCTGTATGGCGCGGTGGCGTTCGCCGCGGCCTGCAAGGCGCAGGGCATCCAGCCGATAATCGGAACGCTGTTGGGCGTGGCGCGCGATGAAGCGGGCAAGCAGGTCGATTACCTGCCGCTCTATGCGCAGGACGAGGCTGGGTACGACAATCTGTGCGCGCTGGTCAGCAAGGCACATCTCGATCGTCCGCTGGAGCTGGAACCGCATGTTCAGATGGCCGATCTGGAAGGCTGCACCGATGGCCTGATCGCCCTGACCGGCGCGGGCGACGGTGCGTTGGCGCGGCTGCTTGCCGAAGGGCAGGCGGACCGCGCGGGCGAATATTGCGACCGTTTGCAGGCGCTGTTTGCGCAGCGGCTGTATATCGAGATCGCTCGCTCCAACGATGGCGCATCGGGCGCGGCGGAGGAGGCGCTGATCGCCCTCGCTTACACTCGCGATCTGCCGCTGGTGGCGACCAACCCGGCCAATTTTGCCGAGCCGGACTTCTTCCCTGCGCATGATGCGATGCTGTGTATCGCCAGCTCGAACTATATCGATACCGAGGAACGCCCGCGAACGAACCGGCAGGCCTTCGTCAAATCGCATCTGATGATGGAGGAATTGTTCGGCGACCTGCCCGAGGCGACCGAGAACACCCTTACCGTGGCACGGCGCTGCGCCTTCGCGCCGCCCGACCGCGCGCCGATCCTGCCCAGCCTGGCAGGCGATCTGGAAGGCGAAGCGAGAATGCTGGCGGAGGATGCCCGCAAGGGCCTCGCCGCGCGGCTGGAACCTTACGGCGAGTTGAGCGACGACGAGCTGAAGGTCTATATGGACCGGCTCGATTTCGAGATCGATGTGATCGTCGGCATGGGTTTTCCCGGTTATTTCCTGATCGTTGCCGACTTCATCAAATGGGCGAAGGATCAGGGTATCCCGGTGGGTCCGGGGCGCGGTTCCGGTGCGGGTTCGCTGGTGGCGTGGTCGCTGACCATCACCGATCTCGACCCGATCCGGCTGGGCCTGCTGTTCGAACGGTTCCTCAACCCGGAACGCGTTTCGATGCCCGATTTCGACATCGATTTCTGCGAGACGCGGCGCGGCGAGGTTATCCGCTATGTCCAGCAGAAATACGGCCACGATCACGTCGCGCAGATCATTACGTTCGGCAAGATGAAGGCCCGCGCGGTATTGCGCGATTGCGGGCGGATCTTGCAGATGAGCTACGGCCATGTGGACCGGCTGTGCAAGATGGTCCCCAACCACCCGACCGACCCGTGGACCCTCCCGCGCGCGCTAAACGGTGTGGCGGAATTCAAGCGCGAATATCAGAACGACAACGATGTGAAGCGGCTGGTCGATCTGGCGCTGCAACTGGAAGGGCTGCCGCGCAACAGCTCTACCCATGCCGCCGGGGTGGTGATCGGCGACCGCCCTCTGGCGCAGTTGGTCCCGCTTTACCGCGATCCGCGATCGGACATGCCGGTGACGCAGTTCGACATGAAATATGTCGAATCGAGCGGCTTGGTGAAGTTCGACTTTCTCGGGCTGAAAACACTGTCGGTGCTGCGCAAGGCGGTCGATCTGCTGGGCAAGCGCGACATTTCCATCGACCTGTCCCTGCTGGCTCTCGACGATCCGGGGGTGTTCGGACTGCTCCAGTCGGGTAATACGGTCGGGGTGTTCCAGCTGGAATCGGAAGGCATGCGGCGCACGCTGACCGCCGTGAAGCCGAGCAAGTTCGAAGATATTATCGCGCTCGTCTCGCTCTACCGGCCCGGCCCGATGGATAACATTCCCCTGTTTGGCAAGCGCAAGGCGGGCGAGGTCGAGATCGCCTATCCGCACCCCAAGCTGGAGACGATCCTGGCCGAGACTTACGGCATTTTCGTTTACCAGGAGCAGGTGATGCAGGCTGCGCAGATCCTCGCCGGCTACTCGCTGGGTGACGCCGATCTGCTGCGCCGCGCGATGGGCAAGAAGGTCCAGGCGGAAATGGATGCGCAGCGCCAACGTTTTGTCGATGGCTGCAAGGACGTGTCCGCGATCGACGCGAAACAGGCCAACGAACTGTTCGATTTGATCGACAAGTTTGCAGGATATGGTTTCAACAAGTCGCACGCCGCCGCCTACGCCTTGCTCGCCTATCAGACGGCATGGCTGAAGACGCATTATCCGCATGAATTCTATGCCGCATCAATGTGTTTCGACATGCACCAGTCGGAAAAGCTGGCGGTCTTCGTTGACGATGCGCGGCGTTATCCGACTGCCGATGGAAAAGGGGTGGAGATCGCGCCCCCCGATATCAATCGCTCGGTCAGCGAATTCGATGTGCAATCGACCGATGACGGGTTCGCGGTGCGCTATGCGTTGGCGGGCATTCGCAATGTCGGCGGCAAGGCGATGGACGCCATCGTGGCCGAGCGCGAGACGAAGGGCTGGTTCGAGAACATCCAACAATTGTTCGAACGGATCCCCCAGGGTTCGATGAACCGGCGCCAGCTGGAGGGGCTGATCTGCGCCGGTGCGCTAGACCGGTTGGAGCCCAACCGCGCGAAGCTGTTCGAGAACGCCGATATGTTGCTGGCCGTGGCGGATGCCGCAGCGCGCGAGCGCGATAGCGGGCAAGCGGGCCTGTTTGGCGAGGCGGCGGATCAGGGCGACACGCTGCGCATGCGCGATACAGACGAATGGTCGCGCGCCGACAAGATGGCGAAGGAGCGGGAGAATTTCGGCTTCTATTTCTCCGCCCACCCGGTCCAGCAATATCGCGCGGTCGCCAGCGCCAATGGTGCGCGCAGCTATGCCAGCCTTATGGAAGGCGGCGCCCCGCCTGGCGGCCGTGCGCCGGGCGTGATGGCGGTGATGGTGGAGGGTATTAAGCGCGGCAAGACCCGGCGCGGCAAGGATTTCGTGCGCGCCGATTTTTCCGATGCTTCCGGCCAGTTCAATGCGGCCTGTTTCGAAGACGGGTTGGTCGCCAAGTTCGAGGAATGGGCGGCGGACGGCACCTGCATCCTGCTCAATGTCGAGCTGGACAGCCCATCGCCGGACGAGCCGCCGCGCATAACCGTGCGCGGCGCGCGGCCGCTGAGCGAAGTGACCAGCGGCGCAAAAATGACGCTGACGCTGGATGTGCTCAGCGCCGATGCGCTCGCCGATCTGCGGCTGCTGCTGACTTCCGGAGCGATGGGCGGCGATGTTCACGCGCGGCTCCATCTGGGCGAAGGGCGCACGCAGATGCTCAAGCTGGGCAGCGGTTTTGCGCTCGATGGCGATCTCGCAGACCAGCTCGAGGCGATCGAGGGGATCGATAAAGTCCGCCTGACCAGCGCACGCGGTCCGACCCACCTGCGGCTGGTGGCCTGACAATCCTTCGAGACGCGCGGACTACGTCCTCGCTCCTCAGGGCAAACGGCAGCTGCATGGTTGCATCCCTGACCGTTCCTACTGAGAAGCGAAGGTCTCGCCCTGAGCATTTCGAAGGATTGCAAAGCGCCACTGGCCACGCCATTGTCGCGCAAAATCATAATGGAGAGAATGCCATGGCCGGAGCAATGCAGGACTATACCCTGCGAATATCGCACATCGTCGATCACGCCGCGCGCGAAAGCGGAAATCGCGAGATCGTCACCCGCTGGGGCGATGGCAACGAAACGCGGACCGACTGGGCAGGCATACGCGCCGATGCGCTGAAAATGTCGCAGGCGCTGCTGGCGCTGGGGATCGAAAAGGGCGACCGGGTTGCCAGCCTGGCCATGAACCATTCGCGCCACCTGGTCAGCTGGTATGGCGTTGCCGGGATGGGCGGGGTGCTCCACACGATCAACCCGCGCCTGTTCGACGACCAGCTGGAATATATCGCCAACCATGCCGAGGATAAGGTGCTGCTCTACGATGCAGCATTCCAGCCCATCATCGACAAAATGCGCAGCAAATGGACCACGATCGAACATTACATTTGCTACGATCCGGCGGACGGTGCCGATGTGAAGGGTTTCGAAGACTGGATCGGTGCGCAGGATGGCGATTTCGAATGGGCCGAGGTGGAGGAGCGCGATCCTTGCATGCTCTGCTATACCAGCGGCACCACGGGTAATCCCAAGGGCGTGCTGTACGAACACCGCTCCACCGTGCTGCATGCGATTTCCGGCTTGCAACCTGCCGCGTTCAATTTCAGCGCATCCTCGGTCATGTTGCCGGTTGTGCCGATGTTCCATGCGGCGAGCTGGGGCTTGCCCTATGCCGGCGCGATGGCGGGGATCAAATTCGTGTTCTCCTGCGTCAACGACCCCGCGGTGCTGCACGAATTGATGGAGCGCGAGGGCGTGACCGACAGCGCGGGCGTGCCGACCGTATGGCTCGCCCACTTCCAATATTGCGACAAGGAAGGGATCGACTTGCCGAAGCTGAAGGCCGCCACGATCGGCGGCAGCGCCGCGCCGAAATTCATGATCGAGCGGCTGATGAAGAACGGCACCCGCGTCCAGCATGCCTGGGGCATGACCGAAACCAGCCCCATCGGCACGGTTGGCGGGCCGACTTGGGATTGGGAGCAGCTCACTTTCGAGGAAAAGGTCGCCAAGACCGCGATGCAGGGCCGCCCGGTGTTCGGCGTGGAATTGCGCACGGTCGATCTGGACGACATGGCCACGCCGCTGCCGCGCGATGGCAAGAGCTCCGGCGCGCTGCAGATTCGCGGACCGTGGGTGATCAAGCGATACTTCAAGGCGGAGGAGGATGCGACCAATGCCGATGGCTGGTTCGACACTGGCGATGTCGGCATCATCCACCCCGATGGCACGCTGCAGCTGACCGACCGGACCAAGGACGTGATCAAGTCGGGCGGCGAGTGGATCAGCTCGGTCGAACTGGAAAACGCTGCCTGTGGACATCCCGGACTTGCCGAAGCCGCGGCAGTCGGCATGCCGCATCCGAAATGGGACGAGCGCCCGGTTCTGTTCTGCGTGCGCGCCGAGGGTTCGGACGTGTCGGCCGAGGATGTGATGGAGCATCTGAAGCCGCAAATTGCCAAATGGTGGATGCCCGATGCGGTCGAATTCGTCGATGACATCCCGCACACCGCGACCGGCAAGATCAGCAAGAAGGACCTGCGCGAGCGGTTCTCCGATTATAAGCTGGAGGTGTGAGTTGACCACCTACATCGACCCGAGCCGCGCCAATTTCGACGCCTTCAAATCGCTCCCGCGCGACGAGCCGATCCATATGCTCAACCTGCTGCTCTACCGCGACGATGCCGAATATCCCGAAGGCCACGAACACGCGGCCAAGGGCTGGAGCGGCCGCCGCGCCTATGAGGAATATGGCAAGACCAGCGGCCCGATCTTCCGCCGCGTGGGCGGCGAAATCGTCTGGCGCGGCGCGTTCCAGACGATGGTGACCGGCCCGGACGAGCGCCAATGGCACGATGGCTTCGTGGCACAATACCCGAACAGCCGCGCGTTCTTTGAGATGATCAAGGATGAGGAGTATCAGCTCGCCGTGGTCAACCGCACTGCGGCTTTGGTAGATAGCCGCTTGATCCGCTTCAAGCCGGGCGAGGGTGGGGAGGGGTTCTAAGCCGCCCGTCAACAGAATTACGGTCAGTATTCACACCGCATCAGCTTCGACTCCACCTCGTTCGGCGTCGCGCTTGCTTACGACATAGGCGTAGACCAGGCCCACCAGCAGCACGACGGCGCTTCCACCTGCAACGAATGCCGAGTTCAAGAGCGTAGCGATCAGAATTAGCAACACTGCACCAATCAAAATTCTGTGTATCGTCGTGGACATAAGCATCTCCCGCAATTGCGATCTCGGTGAATATAGCCAATTCCTCACCCCGAATGCTTTCGATTTGCTTGGCGGTCGTCGTTAACGATCGCGTTGGGACTGCGCGCCGACTGTTCGGCGGATGGCCCGCCGAACCGAGGAAGACTTCACAACAACCGCATCTGCCCACCAACCTCCGGCGTCCTGAACTGCGAGCAATCCAGCTCGTATTTCGTTTGCGCCGAGTCCGTCCCCAAACCCACTTTCTTGCACGCCAGCCGGAACCGCGCACGGAACAGGTCGGCCCACACGCCGCGTGGTTTGAGGCGGGTGAAGAAGGCAGGGTCGTTATCCTTGCCGCTGCGGATAGACTGGACGATGCTCATCACCTTGCCTGCGCGGTCGGGGTAGTGGACGGCGAGCCATTCGCGAAACAGCGGCGCGACTTCATGCGGCAGGCGTAGCGGGATCCAGCCGGCGGAATGTATGCCGAGTGCGCCGGCGCTCTCGACGATGCTCTCCATGAATTCATCGGTTATCGCAGGGATGACAGGGGCGACCGAGCAATGCGCGGGGACGCCCGCTTCCGCCAGCTTGCCCAGGGCAGCGATGCGCTTGGCAGGTGCGGCAGCGCGGGGTTCCAGCTTCGCGGACAACACCGGATCGAGCGTGGTGACAGACACCGCCACCGCCACCAGACGCAGCTTCGCGAGTTCGCCGATCAGGTCGAGATCGTCCAGCACCCGGTCGGACTTGGTCGTGATAGTCACCGGGTGGCGCGTATCGAGGCACACGTCCAGCACTTGCCGGGTGATCCGCCAGTCGCGTTCGATCGGTTGATAGGGGTCGGTATTCGTGCCCATCGCAATCGGTTTCGGGCGGTATTTCGGGCGGGCAAGCGTCTCGCGCAGCAGCTTGGCCGCGTCGGGCTTGGCGAATAGCTGCGTTTCGAAATCCATGCCCGGCGAAAGATCGTGATAGGCGTGGGACGGCCGGGCGAAGCAATAGACACAGCCATGCTCGCACCCGCGATAAGCATTGATCGAGCGATCGAAAAAGATGTCCGGCGACTGGTTGAAGCTGAGGATCGTTTTCGGACGCTCCTGCGTTACCGTGGTGCGCAATTTGACCGGCGGCGTGCCCTCTTGCAGGGCGAGCGCCTCCATATGATCGCGCCAATCGCCATCAACTTCGCGCGCGGCGAGACCGAAGCGGTCGGGCACGTGCGCAGATTGGGCACCGCGGCCCCGGACAATCTCTGGCTTTGGCTGTTCCATTGTATGAGAACATACACGGAACAGATGGGCGATGAAACCTATTTTTCCTGTAGCCGCGGCATCAGATCCACGAAATTGCACGGGCGATTGCGGCTGTCGAGTTGTTCGGCAAGGATGCCGTCCCAACCGTCTTTCACCGCGCCGTTAGAGCCGGGCAGGGCAAAGATATAGGTGCCATTCGCCACCACCGCGCAGGCCCGGCTTTGCACCGTGCTGGTGCCGATGCTCTGGTAACTGAGCCAGCGAAACAGCTCGCCAAAGCCGGGAATGTCCTTGTGTTTGATCCGGTCGAGCGCCTCGGGCGTCACATCGCGCCCGGTCAGGCCGGTACCGCCGGTGGTCACGATCGCATCGATGTCCGGATTGTCGATCCAGTTATGCAGCCGCTCGGCAATATGGGTGGCATCATCGGGTTCGATCATGCGGGCGGCCAGATTATGGCCTGCCTTTTCAATTCGTTCGGCCAATATATCGCCCGAACTATCGGTTTCGGGCGTTCGGCTGTCCGAAACCGTCAACACGGCAATATTGATTGGGGTGAAGGGCCGGGATTCGTCGATTGCCATCAGCGATTCGCGCTTAGCCGGGTGCCAGCCGACAGTGCCGGAAATCCGGGCCACTGGTTCTGCGTCAACGCTTCCCTGCTCGGCGATGGCGCAGCTGCCTGTCGCTCATACATCCAGTAATTGCGCATCACGATGGCGACATAGCCGCGCGTTTCCCAATAGGGGATGCTTTCCATGTAGAGCAGCGGATCGTCCTGGTCGCGCACTTCACCGTTCCAGCGCCCCACTGGACGCAGTCCGGCATTATAGGCGGCCATGATCTTGGGCAGCTTGCCCTCGGTCGCGCCGCTATCGCGCAGCATCCGCAAATGGCGTTGCCCGAAGGCCAGGTTGACTTCGGGCCGGTTGAGATTGCGCGCATTGCCATTGATGCCGAGCGCGCCCTGGTGATCTTTCGCGGCGGCGGGCATGATCTGCATCAATCCGCGCGCACCTGCCGGGCTGACGACCGAGGCGCGGAAGTTCGATTCCTGCAACGCATGGGCATAGGCCAGCGCCGGATCGACCTGCCAGCCATTGACCGGGGCCCATTTTGGCGCGGGGAAACGCAGCGAGGGGTCGGGCGCTCCGCCGCGCGGGGCGTTATGCGCCATCCATAGCTGGGTGGAAGGCAAGCCGAGTTCACGCGCCAGCCGGGTGAGAGCGGCGTATTGCGCAGGGTCGCCGATGCGGGCCTGGTGCCGCAGCACCTCGTCAGCCAGATCGTCCCGCCCGATCTCGTGCAGGGCGAGCGCCGCGCGGACATTTTCCTCGCCCTGCAGGCTCTGCCAATCGGCCTGGTCGAAATCGGGCGTGGTTGCGGCATCGGGCAATTTCTGGCCCAATTGCTCGCGCGCGAGCATACCGTACAGCGTCTCATCGAGCCGGGCGGCACCGCGAAGCTGCTCTGCCGCCTTTTCCGGAGCGCGGCAACGGACATGGGCGCGCGATGCCCAGTAATGGGCAGCCGCCGTCAGTTCCGGATTATACGCCCCGGCAGCGGCGCGTTCCATATAGGCCCCTGCGCTCTCGCAATCGCCCAACCGCCACGAAGCAAGTCCCGCAACCCAGTCGCCTTCCGCGACCCACGCGCCGGACCCTTCCGCTACGCGCCGGGCCATGCCGAGCGCGGCGGCATCGTCGTTCTCGATGTAGTAACTCCACGCGACGCGCTGGCGCCACTCGGCGCGCGCACCCGGGCTAAGGCTGGCGTCGATCCCGTCGAGCAGCTGGCGTGCACCGTCCGGATCATCGTTCTTGATGTGCTCGAGAATGGCCGAGCGGATGGAATCGGGCAACGTGCCATCCGTCACGCTGCGCGGCCGGATCCGCTTGGTCGCATAAGGTTGGCGGACGAAATCGCGTTCGCTGGCGGTGTAGGGGGCGGACATCAGCCCGCGCTTCAGCCCCAAAGCACCGATCCGTTCCGCATAGGGCGAAGTGCTGGGGGCGCTCGCCAGCCAAGCCTGGAGCGCCGGCAACTCGGCGCGGGGGCTGTCGGCGTCGAGGTAGTATTCGGCGCGCGCGACATCGTGCAGCGGGCCTTCCTGCCGCTGGGCGAGCAGGGTCTGCACCGACGCCCAGTTATTGTCGTCGATCGCGTCGAACACGGCGCGGTAATATTGCCGGTCTGCATCGCCGAGCTGCTGCGGCAGGGTGCTGCCGGCCGCGCGCTGGCTGAAATATTGCGCGGCAGATGCATTGCCCGCAGCGGCATTGGCGCTCGTTTGCGCCTGTGCGGACGCAGCGACCGAGAGCGCTGCGATCGAAGCCGTCGCTCCGAGCGAAAGCCTGCCGAAAAATCCTGCGAAAAACCTGTGCTTCATTGCGACCATTTCCAATCCGGCGCGTCAAGCCGTCCATTCGAGCCATCGCCGCCAGAAACGCGAGCGTTCTCCTGGTTGGGCGAGCATGGTTTCTAGGCTCGCTCCGGCGGCGCAGCCGACACTGGCCGACACATGGTTAAATTCGCGTAAAGCCACAGACCCTTGCGCCATATCGTGCGGAATTAACGACAGGATGCCGCGACCCATGATCAGCACGCGCTGCGGGGCGGCGAGCTTCAGGTGATGCGACAGTACCTCGCCCATGCCGCCTGCAGCAATTGCGGGCCAATCGGGCAGCGGCGTAAAACGGGGCAGGGCAGAGGCGACATAGGCATCGTCTTCGGCGATTTGCATCGCGCGCAGCATATTGGAAAGCAGTACGCCCTGCTGTGCGCTGAGCAGCTTGTCCGTGTCCTCCGCTTCGGGATGCGGCACCACGATCATCAATTTCGCGCCGGGCTGGCCCCTGGGTGCAATGCGGGGCCGTGCGCCGCCTTCATCCAGCGTGGGTTCGTCCAGCCACCACTGGCCGAACTGGCCGAGTTCCTGCGGCCAGCTCGATTTATCGCCGCCGACAGGTTCGGCCGGTTTTTTTGCAGCTTCGGCTTTTCGCGTTCGTGCGGTCGGTTTTGGAGCCGTCTGCGGGACTGCGGCTTGCGGCGGCGGAGCGGCGGCGGCCACGCCATCTGCCAGCCAATCCGTAGCGTCCTCGGCAAAGTCCATATCCACGCCCGCAACGCGCCACCAATCGAGCGCAGAGGCGAGATCGTCGGCCAGATTGGCCGGGTTTGCGGACGTTTCCATATCGGGGCAGGTCTTGACCTGCTGCGGCCCAGCAATCAAGGCATTCAGGTGAAATTGGGCAGGTGAAATTGGCCAAGTGAAATTGGCGCGTAATTACGGCCGAACGAAAAGCAGGATTTGGAAGACCTCATGAGCGAACGCGAATCGATGCCTTGCGACGTGGTAATCGTGGGGGGCGGCGTGGCCGGCCTGGCCGCAGCCATTCGCCTTAAGCAGCTGAACGAAGAACTCGAAGTCGTGGTCCTTGAAAAAGGGTCGGAGATCGGGGCCCATATCCTGTCGGGTGCGGTCGTCGATCCGATCGCGCTGGACGAGTTGATCCCCGAATGGCGCAATATGGATTGCCCGATGGCGGAAACGCCGGTGACGGAAAATCACCACTGGATCCTTTCCAAGGGCCGAAAGTTCGACACGCCGCATATGGCTCTGCCGCCGTTGATGAGCAATGATGGCTGCTACACCGGCAGCCTGGGCAATCTGACCCGCTGGCTGGGCGAGCAGGCCGAAGCGCTGGAAGTGATGGTCTTCCCCGGCTTCCCCGCTTCCGAAGTGCTGTTCGATGAAAGCGGTGCGGTAAGCGGCGTGATTACGCAGGATATGGGCATCGACGCCAATGGAGAGCGCAAGCCCGATTACCAGCCCGGCATGGAAATCCTGGCGAAATATACCTTGTTTGCAGAGGGTGTGCGCGGAAACCTCACAAAGAAGATGAAGGCGCGCTTCGATCTAGAGGCGGATTGCCAGCCGCAGGTCTACGGGCTTGGCATCAAGGAATTGTGGGATATCGAACCGGCCAAGCACGTGCCCGGGAAGGTCGCCCACACGCAGGGCTGGCCGCTATCGGAAAGCAATAGCTGGGGCGGCGGTTTCATCTACCACCAGGCCAATAATCAGGTCGCGCTCGGCTTCGTGACTGCGCTCGATTACGAAAACCCCTACGTCTCGCCGTTTCAGGAATTCCAGCGCTGGAAACACCATCCGGCAATCGCCGAACTGCTGGAGGGGGGCAAACGCGTCGCTTATGGTGCGCGCGCAATCAATGAAGGCGGCTGGCAGAGCGTGCCCAAGCTCGCCTTCCCCGGCGGGGCGCTGGTCGGCTGCGCCGCCGGTTTCGTCAACGTGCCGCGGATCAAGGGCAGCCATACCGCGATGAAAAGCGGAATGCTCGCCGCCGAAAGCATCGCTGCGGCCATAGCGGCGGGGCAGGAACATACCGAGCTGATGGATTACGACGAGGCAGTTCGCTCCAGCTGGATCGCGACCGAGCTGAAAAAGGTGCAGAACGCGCAGCCCGCAGTGGCCAAATATGGCGGCGATCTGGGTACGGTGCTGGCCGGGATCGATATGTGGATGCGGACGCTGAAAATCGGTCTGCCGATCGCCATGAAGCACACGCCCGACCACAACCATACGGGCCGCGCAGATCTCTACCCTGAGATCAAATATCCCAAGCCCGACGGGGTGCTCAGCTTCGACCGGCTGACCTCGGTGGCGTTCAGCTACACCAACCACGCCGAAGACCAGCCCGTCCATTTGAAGGTTCAGGACATGGCCTTGCAAAAGCAGAGCGAGCTGGGCGTCTATGCCGGGCCCTCGACCCGCTATTGCCCGGCGGGCGTGTATGAGTGGGTGGCGAATGAAGATACCGGCGAGATGAACTTCGTCATCAATTCGCAGAACTGCGTCCATTGCAAGACCTGCGATATCAAGGATCCGAACCAGAATATCGAGTGGACCACGCCCGAAGGTGGTGGCGGCCCGAATTACCCGAACATGTGACCTGGCTGGATAGAGCCCGACCGGGCCGGTTGGCATGAGAGAAACGGCTTACGCCAAGATCAATCTGGCCTTGCATGTCAGGCGGCGGCGCGATGATGGGTATCACGAGCTGGAAACGCTGTTCGCCTTCGTGGATGCGGGGGACGAGCTGGTTGCCCGGTCGGCAAGCGCAGACCGGATCGAGATTACCGGCGAATTCGCCTCTTCACTGACCGATTCATTTGGCAATATCGTGGCACAAGCGCTTGGCGTGCTGCCGCGTCCGGACGGCCTTGCGATCACGCTGGAAAAACGCCTGCCGGTTGCGGCCGGGCTCGGGGGCGGATCGGCCGATGCCGGCGCGGTGTTTCGCTTGGTCGAACGCCTCCACACCCTGCCGGAAAACTGGCGGGAGCGTGCCGCGAAGCTGGGCGCCGATGTGCCCGCCTGCGTCGAAAGCGTCACCTGTATCGGGCGCGGTACCGGCACCCAGCTGGAACCGGTCGACAATGATCTGGCGGGCACGCCTGTCCTGCTCGTCAACCCAAGCACACCTCTTGCGACCGGCCCTGTTTTCAAGGCGTGGGATGGCCGGGATAGCGGCGCGCTGCCTTCCGGTACGGCGTCGGACATCGCCTATGCCGGCCACAACGGCCTGGAGCCCGCTGCAATCGCCCAAAGTCCCGAGATTTCTGCGGTTCTCGGCGCATTGCGCGGAACCGACGCGACGCTCGCCCGTATGTCCGGTTCCGGGGCCAGCTGTTTCGCCCTGTTCGGCAGCGAGGCTGCGCGCGATGATGCGGCGCGGGCACTCTCCGCCGAATTCCCACATTGGTGGCGGATGGCAGGGAGATTACGGTGATCGACGGGCAGTCATGGCGTCATGCAGGTTCTGCTACGCGCGGCGGTATCGTTTGCGTTGCGGACCACGCCTCCAATTTCGTGCCCGACGATATCGAACTCGGGATCCCCCGCGCTCTGTTGAACACGCATATCGCAGTCGATCTGGGGGTGGAGGGGATTGCCGACCGCCTCGCCCGCCGTCACGGCATCGCCGCGCATATTTCCTGCGTCAGCCGGCTGGTCTGCGACATGCACCGCCGCGAGGACGAGGCGGCAGTGGTCCCCACCAGTAGCGATGGACATCTGATCCCCGGCAATATCGGCGCAGATGTTGAGAGCAGGCTGGAGCGGTTTCACCGCCCCTATCATACCGCAATGGCCGATTTTATCGAGGCGGCCGATCCCGAATTGATCATCGCGCTGCACAGCTTCACGCCCAAGCTGGAATCGAGCGATGAAAAGCGGCCCTGGGAAGTGGCGCTGCTCTACAATCAAGACGACCGCGCGGCGCGCCATGCGATCCGGCTGTTCGGCGAACAGCGGGTGATGGTCGGCGATAATCAGCCTTATTCGGGCAAGCAGCTCAACGCGACGATGGACCGCCATGCTGAGGCGCAGGGACGGCCTTACCTTACCATCGAAATCCGGCAGGACCTGATCACCAACGAGGCCGGGCAGGCACGCTGGGCCGGGATGGTTGCAGATATCGCAAACCGGACCGCGCTGGCGTTGAAAGGTGGCTAGGGCGGTCTTGGCTTGAAAAGGCGGGCCATCCCGGCGAAAGCGGGGATCACGACCTATTTCGAGGAATTCCAGCGGTGCCAGCCAAATTCGACAAGTCCAATCTTCCCAGCCGGCACGTCTCCGTTGGCCCGGAGCGTGCGCCGCATCGCTCGTATTATTACGCGATGGGCCTCACCGAAGAAGAAATCGCGCGGCCTTTCGTCGGAATCGCCAGTGCGGGCAATGACAGCGCCCCGTGCAACACCACCCTGGATGCGCAGGCGGAGATTGCCCGGCGCGGCGTGGAACAGGGCGGCGGAATGCCCCGCCGGTTCAACACCATCACCGTGACAGACGGTATCGCGATGGGCCACCAGGGCATGAAAAGCTCGCTCGTCAGCCGCGAAGTAATCGCCGATTCTGTCGAGCTTTCGGTAAGAGGTCATTGTTATGACGCGCTTATTGGATTTGCTGGATGTGACAAAAGCCTGCCCGGCATGATGATGGCGATGCTCCGGCTGAACGTGCCCAGCATCTTCGTCTATGGCGGCTCGATCCTGCCCGGCACTTACAGGGGTGAAGACGTGACCGTGGTCGATGTGTTCGAAGCGGTCGGCCAGCACGCAGCGGGAAATTGCCCGCTGAAGGACCTGACCGCACTGGAGAAAGTTGCTTGCCCCGGACATGGGGCCTGCGGCGGCCAATTCACGGCCAACACGATGGCCTGCGTGGGCGAGGCTATCGGATTATCCCTGCCGAACAGCAACATGGCCCCGGCACCTTACAAATCTCGCGAGGAAATCGCGGTGGGCGCAGGCAAGCAGGTCATGGCGTTGCTCGAACGCAATCTGCGCCCCCGCGACATCTGCACCCGCGCCGCATTCGAAAACGCTGCGCGCGTAGTGGCAGCCACCGGCGGTTCGACCAACGCGGCGCTCCATCTGCCCGCGATGGCCAATGAATGCGGGATCGAATTCGACCTGTTCGATGTCGCCGAGATTTTCAAATCGACACCCTATATCGCCGATCTCAAACCCGGCGGGCGCTACGTGGCAAAAGATATGTACGAGGCTGGCGGGGTCTACATGGCGATGAAAACGCTGCTGGATGGCGGTTTCATCGATCCCGAACCGCTGACCGTGACCGGCAAGACACTGGGCGAGAACATAGACGAGATTACGTGGAACCCTGACCAGAAGGTATTCTACGATGTGAAAACGCCGCTGACGCCAACCGGCGGCGTGGTCGGATTGCGGGGGTCGCTCGCCCCGGATGGCGCTATCGTGAAAGTGGCGGGCATGGACCGGCTCGAATTCACCGGCCCGGCGCGGGTGTTCGACTGCGAGGAAGATGCGTTCAAGGCGGTCGAGAACCGCGATATCGCTGAAGGTTGCGTAATCGTGATCCGTTACGAGGGGCCGAAGGGCGGCCCCGGTATGCGCGAAATGCTCTCCACCACCGCTGCGCTTTACGGGCAGGGGATGGGCGAGAAGGTGGCACTGATCACCGATGGCCGCTTTTCCGGAGCGACGCGCGGTTTCTGCATCGGTCATGTCGGCCCGGAAGCTGCCGAATGCGGCCCCATCGCGCTGGTCCATGATGGCGATACGATTTCGATCGACGCTGCCGCAGGGACGATTGATCTGGTCGTAGAAGAGGCGGAGATGGCCCGCCGCCGCGAGGAATGGCAGCGGCGCAAGAATGATTACGGATCGGGCGCGTTGTGGCGCTTCGCCGAGAATGTCGGCCCGGCCAGCAAGGGTGCGGTCACGCATCCCGGGGCCAGCGCCGAAAGTCACATCTATGCGGATATATAGCTACGCAGCTGTCGCTGCGATCATCGCGCTTGGCGCCTGCACCGAACCGGCTGCGCCTTCGCCGCGCGAACTCGCTGCGCAGGATGACACGGTGGATCTGATCGAATGCGCGCTTGGCGATGGCAGCGACTTTGGCGCGGATTGCAGCGCGGAGCGGGTGGACGCACCCTCGGCGGAGCTGATTGTGCGCCATCCCGGCGGCGGTTTTCGGCGCTTCGAACTGGCCGCCGATGCCAGCGGCCTTATCGCCGCGGACGGGGCGGATGTGGCGGTCAACAGGCTGGACGGCGATATGCTGGAAGTGCGCGTGGCGCAGGATCGCTATCGCTTTCCGGCGCGTTTGACGGGCGAGGGCGATAAGGGCGGCGATGGCGAATAACCATATCCTGACCGCCGCTCAGATGGTTGCAGCCGAGGATGCTATGATCGCTCGCGGTGTTTCGGTCGATGCGCTGATGCAGCGTGCCGGACAAGGCGCGGCTCAGTGGGTATGGCGCATTGCCGCCGGACGTTCGGTTACCGTGCTTTGCGGCCCGGGAAATAATGGCGGGGATGGGTATGTCATCGCACAGGCCCTGCACCAGCGCGGGCTGAAGATACGGGTGATCGCGCCGATTCCGCCCAAAACCGCCGCAGCGTGTAAGGCGGCATCGCTTTGGGAAGGCGAGACTTTCCAGACGGCAGATGGGCTGTCGGGCGACATTTTCGTGGATTGCCTGTTCGGCAGCGGCCTCAACCGGCCCCTGAGCGACGATCACGTCGCCATGATCACGCAGTTGGCGAAGGCGCACGAGTTCCGGATCGCCATCGACCTTCCCAGCGGGGTGGAGACCGATAGCGGCGAATTGCTCGGCCCGGCTCCACAATATCAGCTCACGCTCGCGCTGGGAGCGTGGAAGTTCGCGCATTGGCGTATGCCGGCGATGGCCTGCATGGGCGCGCGCCGGCTCGTGCCAATCGGCGTCGCACCGCAGCCAGGCGCGGCTGAGCTGGTTATGCGACCGGCCCTGTCGGAGCCCGGCCCCGGCGCACATAAATATACGCGCGGCCTGCTGGCGATTATCGGCGGGGCGATGCCCGGTGCCGCCTTGCTGGCAGCAGAGGCCGCGTTGCGCAGCGGTGCCGGCTATGTCAAACTGCTGTCGGACCATTCGCATCCGGCCGTGCCTGCGGGTCTGGTGGTGGATGAAGCGCCGCTCGATGACGCATTGTCCGACAAGCGAATCGATGCGTTGCTGGTCGGCCCGGGGCTTGGCCGCGACGAGGATGCATTGGCGTGCCTGCAATTCGTGCTGGCGCGCGACCGGCCGACCGTTCTCGATGGCGACGCGCTTGTCCTGCTATCCCCGCCGATGGTGGCAAACAGGTCTCAGCCAATCATCGCAACGCCGCATGAGGGTGAACTCGCCGAGCTCTGCACCAATTTTGCCGTGCCCGATGGCGAGAAACTCGAACGAGCCCGAGCGCTGGCAAAGGCAAGCGGGATGATCATCGCCGCCAAGGGCCCCGACACGATCCTGTGCGCGCCGGAAGGCCGTACGGCGCTGTGTTCCGATTCGCCCAGCTGGCTGTCCATCGCCGGTTCGGGCGATTGCCTCGCCGGAATTACCGCGAGCCGGCTTGCTGCTGGGGCCGCTCCATTCGCCGCTGCGTGCGAGGGAGCATGGCTGCATGGCGAGGCCGCCCGGATCGCCGGGCCGGCCTTCACGGCGGACGAGCTGGCGTGCACAGTCGGGGCAGCATACGCCGCATGTCTGTGACAGAGAAACAGCAGATCGTCCGCCTCGCCGCGAAGGGTGATGGGGTTACCGACAGCGGTAGCCACATCGCGGGTGCGGTTCCCGGCGATCTAGTCACCGAGCAAGGAGCGATCATTCCCGGCCCGCACCATGCCGTGCCGCCCTGCCGCCATTTCGGGCGCTGCGGGGGATGCCAGTTGCAGCACGCCGATGACACGGTGCTGTCCGGTTTCGTAACCGACCGCGTGCTGACAGCGGCCCGCAAACAGGGGCTCGACCTGGCGAAAATCGCCGCAACCCACCTGTCACCGCCGCGCAGCAGGCGCCGCGCCACGCTCCATGCCATCAATGGTGGCGGCAGGCCCTTGGTCGGCTACCGCGAGGCTGGTTCGCATCGTCTCGTCGATCTTGCCGAATGTCATATCCTGGCACCGGCGCTGTTCGCGCTGGTGGAGCCGATCAGAGCGATGCTGGCTGTTCGCTCGGGGCGCTATTCGGTCGAGATTTCTCTCACCCAGACCGATCAGGGGATCGATTGCGGCTTCTCCGGGCTTGAGGTCGAGGGGCTGGCCCAGACCGAGGCGCTGCTGGTTTTCGCCCGCGACAACAACCTTGCGCGGGTTTCCAACGATGAGGGGTTCGGCAGCGAGACATTGTGGGAACCGGAGCCTGTCACGGTGAGCCTGTCCGGCACCCCGGTGGCCTACCCGGTCGGCGCGTTCCTCCAGGCGACACCAGATGGCGAGGCGGCGCTGGTCGCTGCAGCGCGCGATTGGCTGGCAGGCAGCTCTATCGTCGCCGATCTGTTCGCCGGGCTGGGGACCTTCGCCTTTGCATTGGCGGGGCCGGCCAAGGCATTGGCAGTGGAGGCGGCGCGCGATGCGTATCTGGCGTGCACCGCAGCGGCGCGGCGTTCGAAAAGCCCGGTCCATACGCTGCACCGCGACTTGTTTCGCAACCCGTTGCGGGCCGAGGAACTGGACCGTTTCGATGCCGCATTGCTCGATCCGCCGCGAGCCGGAGCGCGCGAGCAGATCGCCCAGATCGCCGCGAGCAAGCTGGAACGGGTGGTCTATATCAGCTGCAATCCGTCCAGCTGGGCGCGCGATGGGCGGACGCTGGCCGATGCCGGGTTCACGCTGGCCGAAGTGCGGCCCGTTGGACAATTTCGCTGGTCGACCCATGTCGAGCTTGCCAGCCTGTTCACCCGCTAGGCCCGTAGCGCGTCCAATATTTGAGCGCGTAGCCACTCCCGCGCATGAGGCTGATCATAGGCATGCCCGGCCTTCTCGCAGCGGGCGATGCGGCTATCTTGCGGGTTCCAGCTGGCCTCGAACATTTGTGCCGTGCGGTCGGCGGTTGCCAGCAGGATGCGCACCGGCCCATCGAACCGATCCAATCCCGCCGCCATATCCTGCGCCAGCGAAGAGGGTGCCTGTTTCGGTTTGAGCGCTTGTCCGATCCCGCGCGCAAGCTTGCCCAGATCGACCTTGCCGGTCACCAGCCGCGCCAGTTCCCGCGGGTTCTTCAGCTTCTCGGCATAGCGGGAGCGGACGGCGGCGGGCGGGGGCGTATCTTCGGCGGTGTCCTCGATGGTCCAGGGGTTGGACAAGATCAGCGCATCCAGGCCAGATCCGCCATTCAGCATGAGGGCGCTGGCGGCATCGCAATTGCCGAAGCCGACCACGCGGGTCATCTGCGGGGCCATCGCGGCAAAGGCTGCCAGCGCCGCCTCGATATCGGGACCGGCTTTCAGGAAGCCGCGATTCTCGCCATCGCTATCGCCAACGCCGCGCCGGTCGAAACGGAAAACGGGAAACCCTGCGCGGGCGATCTCCGCCGCTAGCCTGGCCTGTCCGGAAAATGCGCCCGAACGGATTTCGTTTCCGCCGCTGACGATCAGCAGCCCGGTCGAACCGGGTGCCATGTCCAGCGTGCCCGCGCAGGTGAAGCGGCTGCAGGCGAATGTCGGGTGGAGGCGGCTCATGCTTCGCTCAAGCCTACCGCGACGATCGCGGCGAGAGCGTCGGCCTGTTCCGGATCCTCATCCGGTTCGGCGCGCAGCCACAGGCCCGCGCCGCCGACCGTGCCCTGCTGGATTACGGTGTGGCGTTCATTGTCGGTGACTTCAGCCTGTTCCAGCTCGCCAAATAACTCGGCACCAATCTGCCAGCCGGCGAGTGCGATGCCCTTGGAGCGGGCGATTTCCTGCAATTCGGCGGTTTTTTCTTCCCTTCCCGCCTCGCGCGCGGCCAGCGTCCGGGCGCGAAGCATTCCGCGCAGCACCTGCTTGCCCCCGGTCGGCGCGTAGAGCCAGCCGGGAAGCAGCGGTGGAGCCAGCAACGCTCCTGCCCGAAAAGACAGCAGGTGGGTCGATCCGAAATGGCTGGCCGCCGCCATTATTGCGCTGCGACAATGGGTCAGCGATTGCTCCGCCAGCGGCGCGCAGCTTTCGTTCCAGCCGGGGCAATCGGGCAGGGCGCTATCGATGCCGGAATGATCCAGCCGCCGCATGATTTCAACCATTTGGCGGCGAAACTTGTTATGTTCATCGAACAATGGCGGGATCAGCAGGACGCGGTGCTGGCGTTCCTTGGCGAACACCACGGCAAGTTCGTCGGTGGTTTTGCCACCGGGCAGCGGACAGGGCCACGCAGCAAGCATCGCAGGAAGGGCTTAGCCCTCTATCACCTTGGCTTCGGCGAAGGCGAGCAGGCCGCCGTAAGTTTCCAGCATCTCGCCATCCACGTCATCGTCCTCGATAACGATGTCCAACCGGTCCTCCATTTCGGTCAGCAATCCGGCGACCGCCATCGAATCGAGTTCCGGCAAATGGCCGAACAGGCCGGTATCATTGCCGAATTCTTCGACCTGCGCACCGTCGAGCCCCAGCACGTCGCGCAATATAGCGCGCAGCTGAGTGTCTATCGCAGCCCGGCTGGCGGGCATGTCTGCGCCGTCCAATGCGGCGGTCTGAGTGGTTGGGCCGGTCACTATACTGGCTGCTCCCCTGCGGTCCGGTCGCTGCCCTTAGCTTTCACCCGACTGCCGCGCAAGGACTGGACTGCGCGCTTGGCCAGCGCGGGCCAGGCCCGGGGCGCTGCCGGATCGAGGCAGTCGATGCGGTAACGCGGGCGGTCTTCCTCCATCCAGTCGCGCTTGTAAGGGTCGTTGCCGGTGCCGAAATCGACCAGCTCCACCCTGTCGCGGTCGATTACGTGTTCGAACAAAGCGGCGCTCAGCGTGGTACCGGCGGACAGCTTCTTATGCTCTTCCAGATGGGCGAGCTTGTGAATGTAAGCGACGGAATTCTCGACCGTCCAGAACTGCGCGGCCACTGCCAGCCCGTCCAGCCGGGCGATTGCCAGGCGCATTCGGCCAGCGGCTGCTTCCGCCTCGGCAAAGCGGCGGAGCAGGGCCGGATCGCCTTCCTCCGGCTTCCAGCTATTGTCGTATATGCGCTCGTAATCGGCCCAGTCCGCCGCATCGAAATGCGTATGGATAGCCACATCCACCTTCTTCGCCTTGCGCTTCAGGGTGGTGCGCATCCGGCCAGGCCGTTCGGCCCAATATTCGGCGAAACTGCGGCCATTTACCGGCAACACGTGGTTGTGATCGCAATGCTCCCGGCGCACGTTCCAGCCTGCTTGGATAAACGCGGCCTCCAGCATCGTTGCCGAACCATCTTCGTCGGGAACCGGCCACAGGGTAACCCGGTGGGATTGGCCCCGCAGATCGCTGGCAAGCGCGGTCAGAACATCCAAACCTGCGCCCAGCGGGCGCCAGGTGAAGCTGTACCAGTTGCGCAGCGGCTCCAACCGGCCATTCGCCCGGGTCAGGGCAAGCGCGGCTGCGGCGTCATGACCCTGGGCCATCGCCACCAGCGGGCGCATACCGGCATCGGCCAGCAACGCGAACCACTCGGCGCGGTCGAACGGCCCGCATTTGCGCGAGAAGGCGTTTTTCCCGTTCATCCCTTGCAAGACGTTAACCGTCTCGTGATAGCTGGCCGAAATCGCCGTCACTGGTGTCCTTGTCCTTCCGTGGAGAACCCATGTCTGCTGCGCCAGATCACCAGCCCCGACCGCTCGACCACCTCGCGGAGTGCGGCGAGGGGGACAATCCGGCGCTGGTCTTGCGCAGGCAGACGCTTAGCTACGATGCCTTAAGAAGCCGTGTCGGCCAAATGGCGGCATGGCTGCAATCGCAAGTGCCCGAAAGCGGCGCACGGATTGCCAGCTGGGCGGCCAAGGGTGAGCTGACCTGCCTGCTGCCGCTGGCATGCGCCCGCGCCGGATTGGTGCATGTGCCGATCAATCCGCTGCTCAAGCGGTTGCAAGCGGCTCATATCCTGCATGATTGTCAGGCCGCCATGGTGATCGGCAACAAGGCCCGTATTTCCTCTTTGGAACAAGAGGATATTGAACATAAGTGCCAGATTATCGAGGAGGCCGAGGCGCTGCAGAATGCCTCCGGCCATGATCCCATGCAGCCGTCCTCTGCCGATCCCGGTGACTTGGCCGCGATCCTCTATACCAGCGGTTCCACCGGCCAGCCCAAGGGGGTGATGCTCAGCCACGCAAATATGTGGCTGGGGGCGGTCAGCGTGGCCGATTATCTCGAATTGGAGAGCGACGATGTGGTGCTCGGCGTGCTGCCATTGTCGTTCGATTACGGCCAGAACCAGTTGCTCAGCGGATGGTATGCCGGGGCCAGCGTCGTCCCGCTCGATTATCTGTTCCCACGCGATGTCGCCAAGGCCTGCGCAAAGCATGGCGTCACGACACTGGCTGCCGTGCCGCCGCTATGGGTGCAGCTGACCGAGATCGACTGGCCTGCCGAAGCGACCGCGCCGCTGCGCCGACTGACCAATAGCGGCGGCGCGCTAACCGAAGAATTGGTGGCGGGACTGCGCGCTATCTTCCCGCAGGCAAAGCTTTTTCCTATGTACGGCCTGACCGAGGCATTTCGCTCGACCTATCTCGACCCCGCTCTGGTAGAGAGCCATCCTACTTCGATGGGCGGGGCCATACCTTTTGCCGAGATCCTGGTGATGAACGATGCAGGCGAAGTTGCGTCGCCCGGCGAGGAGGGCGAACTGGTCCATTGCGGGCCATTGGTTGCGCAGGGATATTGGCAAGATGCGAAGCGCACAGCCCAGCGGTTCAGGCCTGCTCCCGCCTCGTCGCGCTATGGCGGCATGGCGGTCTGGTCGGGCGACCGGGTGAAGCGAGCCCAAAACGGCCTGCTTTATTTCGTCGGTCGGCGCGATGCGATGATCAAGAGTGCGGGCAACAGGATCAGCCCGCAGGAAATCGAGGATGCGGCGCGCGCCACCGGGCTGGTGGCCGAAGCGGTGGCATTGGGTGTGCCCGACGCGCGACTGGGCCATGCGGTCCATCTTGTGGTTCGCCCACTTGGCGAGCGCGGCGAGGCAGAGGCAGGATTGGCCCAGCAACTTTCCAAACAGCTATCCACCCAGCTACCCAATTTCATGCAGCCGCAGGTAATTCACTGGCGCGATACGCTGCCGCTCAACCCGAATGGCAAGCTGGACCGCACGGCCATCGCGAAGGAGATCATGCAATGAAGCCGCTCGGCCCGATCCCCCCAGGCTACCAAGCGATAGACGGCGAGCTGGCCGTGGGCGGGCGCAAGGTCGGCGATCTGGTCGCGGAGGCGGGCGACACCCCGCTATTCGTTTATTCGCGCGATCTGTTGTCTGCGCGGGTGGCCGCATTGCGCGCGGCGATGCCGGACCGCCTGACGATCCACTATGCGGTCAAGGCCAACCCCTATGCGCCGGTGATCGAGCATTTGGCCGGGCTGGTCGATGGCTTCGATATCGCATCGGGCGGCGAACTGGCATTGTTGCAGCAATCGGGGATCGATCCGGCGCTGGTAAGCTTCGCCGGGCCGGGCAAGCGCGACCGGGAATTGGAAGCGGCCATCGCGGCCGGCGTCACGCTCAATCTGGAATCCGAAGGCGAGGCGCAGCGCGCGCTGGACATCGCCGAGCGACTGGGACGCACGCCGCAACTGGCCATCCGGGTCAATCCCGATTTCGAGCTGAAGGGCTCCGGAATGAAGATGGGCGGCGGTGCAAAACCGTTCGGTATCGATGCCGAGCGTGTCGCTTCCCTGACGCAAAAACTGATCGCGGCAGGGGCCGATTGGCGCGGATTGCACATCTACACCGGCAGCCAGGCGCTCGATGCCGATGCGCTGATCGAGACACAGGGCAATGTGCTCGAACTCGCCAGCCGGATCGCCGGAGAGGTCGGGCAGCCGTTGCCTAAGCTGAATATGGGCGGCGGGTTCGGCATCCCCTATTTCGCCAATGACAAACCGCTGGATATCGCCGCTATAGGTGAAGTACTTTCCAGCAAGTTCGATCAACTTCCGGAAAACCTTCAGGAAACCCGCCTGTGTATCGAGCTTGGCCGTTATCTTGCCGGGGAAGCGGGGATTTACCTGACGCGCATCCTCGACCGCAAGGAAAGCCACGGCGAAACCTATCTCGTCACCGATGGCGGCCTGCATCACCAGCTGGCAGCCTCGGGTAATTTCGGCACAGTGGTCCGGCGCAATTATCCGGTGGCCATCGCCAGCCGTTTCGATGCCGAACCGCAGGAAGAGGTCAACGTTGTGGGTTGCCTGTGTACCCCGCTCGACCGGTTGGCGGACAAGGCCCATCTGCCGCGCGCCGAAATTGGCGATCTGGTGGCGGTATTTTGCGCCGGTGCCTACGGGGCCAGCGCGTCGCCCGCACAATTTCTCGGTCAGGGTCCGGCGCTGGAAATGCTGGTCTGACGGCAAACATCCCTTAAGCGCGCTTAACCTTTACAGCCGGGCTGTCCCAATCCGGGACCACCAACGTAAAACAGCCGGTTAAGGGTGCTTTCCTAACAATTTGTTCACCCTTTTTGTCGATGAAGACCCCCACTTGGCCGCAGGTGCGCAATGGGGGTCGCTCCCCCCTTGTGCGTTAACCAGCCAGCGGTCTGCCAAAGGCAAGGATACGTATCGATGGCTCGCTTCACACCCGCCATGCTACCACTTACCAGCGCGATGGCTGCGCTCGCCCTTTCAGGCTGCGCCAGCACCGGCGGCACGGAGTTACCGGCAGCCAGCTTCGTTTCGATGCAGGAAGGTCCCGGGGAAGAATACGTAATCGGTCCGCTGGATGAGCTGACGATCCATGTCTGGCGCAATCCGGAACTGGGCGCAGAGAAAATCCAGGTCCGCCCCGATGGCCGGATCACCACGCCGCTGGTCACCGATATGCCCGCCGTGGGCAAGACCCCGTCGATGCTGGCGGAAGATATGCGGCTGCAGCTGTCGCAATATATCGAGCGGCCGCTAGTTTCCGTCATCGTGAACAGTTTTGCCGGCACATTCAGCCAGCAAGTGCGGATCGTCGGTGCCACCGAGAAACCTGCTTCCATCCCCTACCGCGCCAATATGACCGTGCTGGACGCGATGATCGCCGTAGGCGGATTGAGCGAATTTGCCGCGGGCAACCGGGCCAAGCTGATCCGTTTCGACAAGCAGCAGGGCCGCCAGCGCGAATATGCGCTGCGCCTGGGCGACTTGCTGCGCAAGGGCGAAAGCAGCGCCAATGTCATGCTGAAACCGGGCGATGTGATCATCATCCCGGAAAGCATGTTCTGATCGGGGGCGCGCTGCAGTGAACGAAGTCTTCGAAGAATTCCGTGCCGCGATCCATTCGGTATGGCACCGGCGCTGGCTGGCGTTGGCGATAGCCTGGGGCGTGTGCGTCCTGGGCTGGCTGATCGTGGCCCTGATCCCCAACAGTTACGAATCCAAGGCGCGTATTTTCGTGCAGGTGGACGATGTGCTGGTGGACCAGACCAATATCGCCAGCACTGCGGAAGACGATATATTGCGCGTCCGGCAGACTTTGGCGAGCAAGGTCAATCTGGAAAAGGTCGTCAAATCGACTGCGCTGGGCAAGGGGCTGACCACGCAAGGCCAGCTCGATCAGGCGATCGACGAACTGGCTGAAGACACCATCGTAAAGAGCGAAGAGGACAACCTCTTCGAACTGATCGTGACGGTGGGCGAGGGGCACCTGTCCGAAGCCGAGAACGCGCGGCTTTCGCAAGAGGTCGTGCAGAAACTGATCGACGTATTTCGCGAAGAGAATATCGCCGGCAATCGCGGCGAGCTTGCTGAAACCGTGGTGTTCCTCGACCAGCAATTGAACGAGCGCAAGCTGGAGCTGGAGGAGGCCGAGCAACGCCGTTTGCAATTCGAAGCGCAGCATCCCGAACTGATCGGCGGGGCGGGCGGTGTTTCGGGCCGTATCGCCCAGGCGCGCAGCGAATCGCGCTCCGTATCGGCCGATCTGGCGGCGGCGCAGAGCGCGCTGGCCGCCATCGAGGGGCAACTGTCGAACACTCCTCGTACCATTGCCGGTTCGCCTGCAGCGATGGGCGGTGCGCGCGGCGCGCTGGCACAGGCAGAGGCTAATCTGGGCGGATTGCGAGCGCGCGGGCTGACCGCCAACCATCCCGACGTGATTTCGGCCCAGCGGCAGGTCAACCAGCTGCGCCAGGCTGTCGCAGCAGAGGGGCCGCAAGGCTCGTCGGCGATCACCAACCCAGCTTACAGTTCGCTGCTGTCTATCCGCGCAGAGCGCCAGGCCAACGTCCAGGCGCTGCAATCGCGCAGTGCGGCCATCCAGTCCGAAATGGGCAATCTGATGGCCGATCAGGCGAATGAGCCCGGCGTGGCCGCAGAAATGACGCGGATCAGCCGCGATTACGAAGTGCTGCGCAACAAATATGACGAGCTGCTGGCCGACCGTGAGAAGCTGCGCTTTCGCGGCGATGTGGAGAATAATCGCAGCTCGTTCCGGTTCGACGTGATCGACCCGCCCAGCGTGCCGCGCGTACCGGCAGCACCGAACCGCTTGCTGTTGCTGCTGGGCGTGCTGTTCGCGGGCCTTGGCGCCGGGGTTGCCGGATCGCTGGCCATGTCGCGCCTGCGCTCGACATTCTCGACCGCCGGCAAGCTGGAACGGGTGATGGAATTGCCGGTCATCGGCACGGTGTCGAAAACCATGACCGAGGCTGCGCGCGCGCAGCACCGCAAGAAATTGAAGATATTTGCCGCCGCTACGGCTTCGCTGGGCGGATTGTTCGTCCTGCTGATGGGGATCGAAATCCTCACCAGAAGCACCGGCGCGTGAGGAGGATGGGATGACCAAACATACCAAGATCCCGCTTCCCGGTGAAAAGGGCGAGCAAGGCAGCCTGCTGGAGCGGGCGGCTTCGTCGTTCGGGCTGGACGATTTCGGCCCGGCCCCGATGCCACCCCAATTGGCCGATGCGCCGATCAAGCGGGCGCGGCCTGCCGCAAAGCCGGTGCGAGAGCCCGCCCAAAAGGCGCAGCAGGAAGTCGAACAGCCCGCGGCAGTTGCGGCTGCTCCGGCCGCGCCCTCAGCAAGCGTTCCGCCGCGAATACCGCAAGCCTATGAGGTACCGGCCGCCAAGGCCGAGCAGCGGCTACCGGTGGCGCAGGCGCACGCCGCAGAGCAGCACGAACCGCAGCCTATCCGGCTGGGCGGACACGCCCATCCGGTGGACCGCGAACATCTGCGCAGCAATGCGCTGATCGTGCCGGAAGATCCGGTGACGGAACTGCTGGAAGAATTCCGCATCGTCAAACGGCAACTGATCGCTTCGGCGCGGGCCGGAGCCACGGCCAAGGCGCGGCGAATCCTGATCTGCTCGCCCCATTCTGGCGAAGGCAAGACGTTCTGCTCCGCCAATCTCGCCATCGCGATGGCGGCGGAACGCGGCGTCGAGGTGCTGCTGGTGGATGCCGACTTCGCCAAGCCATCGCTGCCGGGTATCTTCGGATTGCCCGAGGGGCCGGGTCTGATGGATGCGCTGTCCGACCCCGAGGTCGATCTGGAAAGCCTGCCGATCCGGACCGATATCGAGAATTTGTGGGTGCTACCGGCAGGCGACCAATCGCTCTCGGACACCGAATATCTTGCCAGCAACAGGACCGCGCAGGTGCTCGATGCCATCACCCAGGGCGCGCCCAACCGGATCGTGATCTTCGATACACCGCCAGCGCTCGCAGCCTCGCCTGCGGCGGAACTGGCCAAGCATGTCGGCCAGGCGGTGCTTGTCGCCCGCGCCGATTTCACCGGACACACCGCGCTGGAGGATGCCTATCGCCTCCTGTCGGGATGTCCGGACATCAAGCTGATGCTCAACGCGGCACAGTTCAGCCCCAGTGGGCGCCGTTTCGGCACCTATTACGGGCGCGAAGGATAAAGTGATGAAACAGCTATTCACAACCAGCCTGGCTTTGACCGGTGCGGTTGCCGCCCTTGGATTGAGCGCGCCGACGCTCGCGCAGGACGGCAGCGGCGCGGGTGACGAGGATTTCGCCTCTGCCTCTGAAGAGGTCGAGCGAGAGCGCGGCCGGGCCAGGGTGGTCGTCCAGCCATATATCGAAGCATCCCAGGTCCTCGTGGCGGAAATCTCGCCGGGCGACGACGTGCTCACCTACACCCAGCTGGCAGCGGGCGTGGACGTGTCCGTGACCGGACGCAACAACGGGGCGTCGGCCTCGCTGCGTTACGAAAAGAACATCGCCGGCAGCGACGGTGCGCTCGATTCCGAAAGTTTGAGCGGCGTGGCGCGCGGCTATGCCACCATTGTGCCGCAGGTGCTGACGCTGGAAGCGGGCGGCCTGGCTGCGCGTACCCGGGTGGATGGCACTGGCGGAACATCGCCCAATCCAATCGTGGATACCGACCGGGAAAGCCGCATCTATTCCGCCTATGCCGGCCCCAATGTGCACACCGAAGTGGGCGCAGCAGTGGTCAATGCGAATTACCGGATCGGCTACACCAAGGTCGAGGCGCCCGATGCGGTGATCGTCGCCCCGGGTGCGGACCCCGTCGATGTATTCGATGACAGCCTTTCCCAGAACGCGGCGGTGCATGTCGCCACGCGTCCGGGCGACCCGCTGCCGGTGGGACTGGGCGTGGGCGCAGGCTGGCGGCAGGAGGATCTTTCCAACCTCGATCAGCGCGTGCGCGATATGTATGTGCGCGGTGACGTGACCGTGCCTGTCAGCCCCAGCCTCGCCGTGGTTGGCGGCATAGGGTACGAAGATGTCGAAGTCTCCAGCCGCGATGCGCTGCGCGATGACCATGGCGATCCGATTATCGGCGATGATGGACGGCTCGTCACAGATACCAGCCAGCCGCGCCAGATCGCTTACGAGGCGGAAGGGCTGATCTGGGATGTCGGCGTGCTATGGCGCCCCAGCAGCCGCACTTCGCTCGCCGCGACGGTGGGCCGCCGCTATGACAGCACGACCTATTATGGCAGCTTCGCCTATGCGCCCAGCGCGCGCAGCAGCGTCAATATCTCTGTCTATGACACAGTCTCCGGTTTTGGCGGATTGCTGACCGATGCGCTGGTGGCGTTGCCCACCGAATTTACCGCCAGCCGCAACCCGCTGACCGGCGATATCAATGGCTGTGTCCAAAGCCTGCAAGGCGGCAATTGCGTGACCGGCGCGCTCGGCTCTATCCGCAGCTCGACCTTCCGCAGCCGCGGCATTGCAGCCAGCTATGCCCGCCAGTTCGGCCGCCTCAGCGCCGGAATAGGTGCCGGTTACAACGAACGCGAATTTATCGCGGGCGAGGGGACCGTGCTGGCCAGCGCGGACGGGCTGACCGACGAAAGCTATTACATCACAGGCTATCTCGGCACGCAGATCGGCCGCGATGCCACGCTGTCCACCAATGCCTATGCCAGCTGGACGGATAGCGAGTTCGTCAATGCCGGGGGTTCGTCTGCCGTGGGCGCTTCGGCGACCTATGGACAGCGCGTCTATCGCGGTCTCTCGGCGCGCGCCGCCGTGGCCATTGACCATTTCGAAAGCGATGTGGCCGAAGACGATATCACCGCAGCATCGGCCTTGCTCGGCCTGCGTTACGACTTCTGATTGGGGAAAACGGATGTTCCACGAATTTTACGGCCTGACCGGACGGCCTTTCCAGCTGACCCCCGATCCCGACTTCTATTTCGAGAGCGGGACGCATCGCAAGGCGTTGTCCTATCTCGGCTATGGAATGGCTCAGGGTGAGGGCTTCATTGTCATCACCGGCGAAGTCGGGGCGGGTAAATCCACTCTGGTCGCCCACCTGATGCAGCGGATAGACCCGGAGCGGCTGACGGTCGGCCAGGTAGTCACGTCGAAGCTCGACGGAGAAGAACTCGTCCACGTCGCCGCGCAAAGTTTCGGCCTGGATATTGCCGGGCATGACAAGGCCGGCGCGCTGGGCGCGATCGAGGAATTCCTGCACGATGAAGCGCGCGCCGGGCGGCGCTGCCTGTTGGTGGTGGACGAATCCCAAAATCTGGAAATTACCGCGCTTGAAGAGTTGCGGATGCTGTCCAACTTCCAGCTGGGTAGCCATCCGCTGCTGCAAGTGCTGTTGCTTGGCCAGCCCGAGTTTCGGAAGACTCTGGCCGAACATCCCGGCCTGGAACAGCTACGCCAGCGCGTTATCGCCGCGCACCACCTTGGCGCGATGGAGCCAGCCGAAGTGGAGGGCTATGCCCAGCACCGTCTGAAATGTGTCGGGTGGCAGGGTAATCCCTCCTTCGATGATGGATTGTTTGCAGAATTGCACGCGGCCACCGGCGGCGTGCCGCGCAAGCTGAACCAGGTTATGAACCGCTTGCTGCTGCTGGGCGCGGTGGAACAGCGCACGCAGATCGATACCGCGATGCTGGCTGCCGTGCTGGAGGAAATGGCGAGTGACAGCACTTCGCCAGTTGCCGAGCCTACTACACAGGCAACGCAGGAACCGGCTTCGCAGCCCGCTGCAGAGTCAGCCCCGGCGGTCTCGCAAAAGTCCGTACCATCGCTCAGCACCGCGCAGGTGGAACAATTGCTGGCCGACCGCGATGCCCAGATTGCCGAATTGCAGCAGGCCGTGGTCGAAATTTCGGAGCAGCAGCGCCAAGTCATCGATGCGCAGGTTCCGGCCGACTGGTTCGACCGTTTGGCCGTCCTCGAGGATAGGCTGAACGAGCAGGAACGCTCCGTCCGGCATGTGCTGACCCTAATGATCGAGTGGCTCGAGAATGAGCAAGCCACTGCCCGCAGCGCCGGGCGCAAGGCAGCCTGAGCCGTGAGTGGGGGTACTCTCCCAATCGTCAATGGCCTGTCGGTCGACGTCGAAGACTGGTTCCAGGTCGGCGCGTTCGAGAATGTGATCGAGCGCGATCGTTGGAACGATCTCGACCTGCGGGTGCAACGCAATGTCGAAGCCATCCTCGAAATGTTCGAACAGGCCGATGTGAAGGCGACGTTTTTCACGCTGGGCTGGGTGGCGAAACGGCACGGCCCGTTGATGCGCATGATCGCAGATGCGGGGCATGAAATCGCCAGCCATGGCTGGGATCATGCCCGCGTCTACACCTTTACGCGCAAGGAATTCGGCGAGGATATCCGCAAGGCACGCGCCGAGCTGGAAGATGCCGCAGGTGTGGCAGTCACCGGTTACCGCGCACCCAGCTTCTCGATCGATCAGCGCACGCCGTGGGCCTATATGGAGCTGGCCGATCAGGGCTATGCCTATTCCAGCAGCGTGGCCCCTGTGGCGCACGACCATTATGGCTGGCGCGAAGCACCGCGCTTCGCCTTCCAGCCGCTGCCCTGGTCCAAGCTGATCGAGATCCCGGTGACCACCGCAATGTTCGGCAATCGCCGGCTGGCGGCAGGTGGAGGCGGGTTTTTCAGGGTGCTGCCCTACGCGTTCAGCCGCTGGGCGATCCGCCAGGTCAATCGGCGCGAACAGCGGCCTGCGGTGTTCTATTTCCATCCGTGGGAAATCGATCCAGAGCAGCCCCGGGTGGACGGCGCACCGATAAAATCGCGGCTGCGTCATTATACCAACCTCGACAAGATGGCGCCCAAGCTGCGCGAACTGGTGCGCGAATTTGCGTGGGGCCGGATGGACATGCTCGCTCACCGCGAAGCTCCACGTGCGGTCGAATTGCCGGGAGACATCGCGGCGTGAATGCTCCGTTCGCCTTGACTGCGGAGACGGTTGCGACTGCCGACCTGCGCGATCCGGGCGAGCGCGTGAGGATCGAGGGATTTGTCGCGGATATGGCCGGGAACGGGGCAACGCCGTTTCACCGCCCCGCCTGGCTGTGCGCTGCCGAGAAAGGCACTGGCCAGCGCGCCACCGGACTGGTCGCGGAAAAAGGCGGCATCATGACCGGATGGCTGCCGCTCAGCGAAGTGCACTCGCCGTTATTCGGGCGTGCACTGGTGTCGAGCGGCTTTGCGGTGGGTGGCGGACCCTTAGCGGCGCGTCGCGAAACTGCCGAGCGCCTATGTCACGCCGCATCGGAATTGGCGGTTCGCCGCAGCTGTTCCTCGGTCGAGTTGCGCTCTCCCGTCGCTCCGGAACATTGGGCGCGAATCGAAGGCAAGCACAGCAATTTTGCAGGCGATCTGGCCAATGATGACGAGGCGCAACTGCTCGCCATTCCGCGCAAGCAGCGCGCCGAGATCCGCAAGGGACTGGCCAACCAGCTAAAGGGCACCACCGGGACGCTGGAGAACGACCGTGCAGCGCATTACGCTGTCTATGCGGAAAGCGTGCGCAATCTCGGCACCCCGGTTTTTCCGCGCAAGCTGTTCGATGCAGTGCTCGGAAAATTCGGCAAACAGGCCGATATTCTCACTGTATGGGAGCGCAACAAAGCGGTCGCCAGTGTTCTGACGCTGTATCATGAAGATACCGCAATGCCATATTGGGGCGGCGGAGTGTTTGCTGCACGCGAGCTGCGCGCAAACGAGATCATGTATTACGAACTGATGTGCCACGCGCGCCGGCGGGGCTGCACCCGCTTCGATTTCGGGCGAAGCAAGACCGGGAGCGGACCGTGGCGCTACAAGAAGAACTGGGGCTTCGATCCCCTACCGCTGGTCTATCGCGAATGGACTGCGCCGGGCGCTGTCAGCCGCAATATCGATCCGACCGATGCCGGCTATTCGGCCAAGATCGATTTTTGGAAGAAACTGCCATTGCCGCTCGCCAACCGGATCGGTCCCTGGATCGCGCGCGGCCTGGCTTGAGGAGGCTCGCATGAGCATCCTGTTCCTGGCCCACCGCCTGCCGTTCCCGCCGGACCGGGGCGACAAGATCCGCGCGCATCATCTGCTCAAGGCGCTGGCGAAACTCGCGCCTGTCCATGTCGGCTGTTTCGCGGAAAGCGAGCGCGATCTTGCGCATCTCCCCGAGCTGGCAGCACTGGCGCAAAGCCACTGCGTTCCGCTGCGCAAGACCGGCAATATCATCCCGGGGCTGCGCGCGCTGGCAACGGGCCGAACGGTGAGCGAAGCGGCATTCGATAGCGGCGATCTGCGCCGCTGGGTGGAGCGGACCGTGGCCGAGCGCGGGGTCGATACGATCGTCGTATTCTCGGGCCAGATGGGACAATTCGTACCGACCGATTTCGCCGGGCGACTGGTGATCGATCTGTGCGATGTCGATAGCGCAAAGTTCGAAGCCTACGCCGAAACCGGGAGTTTCCCGCGCCGCTGGATCAACGCGCGAGAAGGACGCTTGCTGAAGCGCATGGAGGAAGCGCTCGCAGTGCGGGCCGACAACACAATGCTGGTCAGCGAGGAGGAGGCTGCGCTGTTCCGCAGCCGTCTGGACGACACTGCAGCCGCCAATGTCTCGGCCATCCGCAACGGGATCGATTTCGAATTCTTCGACCCGGCAATGGCGGTCGCACACCCTGATTTGCACCAGTCGGCCGGTCCGCATTTCGTGTTTACCGGGCAGATGGATTATCGACCCAACATTACCGCCTGCATACGCGCGGCAAAGGAGCTGATGCCAGCTATCCGCGAGGCGCATCCCACGGCGCAGTTTCACATCGTCGGCCGTGCGCCGACTGCGGAAATCCTTGGGCTCGATAGTCACGGCGGCACGCATGTGTGGGGCGAGGTTCCCGATATTCGTCCGTTCCTGGCCGGGGCGGATATCATGCTTGCGCCGCTGACGATCGCGCGCGGGGTGCAAAACAAGGTGCTCGAGGCGATGGCGATGGCTTGCCCGGTCCTGCTCAGCCCCGAGGCAGCTACCGGCATTTCCGCGCGCGATGAAGAGCATTTCGCGGTAGCGGCAACTAACGACCAGATTATCCAGAAGGCTCAAGCAATGCTCGCCGATCCCGCTTCGACACAGGCCATGTGCGCGGCGGCGAGGGCTTTTGTGGTCCAGCATCAAAGCTGGGCCGCCATGATGGCACCGCTGGCGGCGCTGGTAGGTCGTCCGAGCTTCGGCGGGCAGCGCGATGCAGCCTGATATCGCGAAACCCCTGATCCGCCCCGCCTCATTGCGAGATACCTTGCCGGCGGCCTGGCGCTGGCCCCTGGCGCGCCTGGCGCTGGCGCTTGCTGGATTGCTGTTGCTGACCATTGGCGACTGGATTGCGATGGCCGACCAGTGGTGGAATGTCTCAACCTACAGTCACGTCCTGTTTATCGGTCCTATCGCCGGGTTCCTGATCTGGCAGCGGCGCGAAGTGCTCGCTCGGCTGAATCCCGCTGCATGGTGGCCGGGGCTTGTCCTAGTCGCGGGCGCGCTGTTCCTGTGGCTGCTGGGCACATTGGCGAGCGCCAATACGGCCAGCCAATTGGGCACGGTGCTTGCCATGCAGGCGGCGGTTCTCACGCTGCTCGGTCCGCGGGTGGTCTGGTCGATCCTGTTTCCGCTCGCCTATCTGATGCTGCTCGTGCCGTTCGGGGACGAGCTGGTTCCGGCATTGCAGATGGTCACCGCCAAGCTGGTGATCGCGCTCACCGAATTCAGCGGTATTCCGGCGGAAATCGAAGGTGTTTTCATCGACACCCCGGTCGGGCTGTTCGAAGTGGCGGAGGCGTGCTCCGGCGTGAAATTCCTTGTCGCCATGTTCGCATTGGGCGTGCTGGTCGCCCAGACCTGTTTCGCCAGCTGGAAAAGGCGCGCGATCTTCATGGCAACGGCGCTCGCTTTGCCCATCATCGCCAACGCCCTGCGGGCCTGGGGCACAATCGCGATCGCGCAGGTTCAGGGCATCGAATTCGCCGAAGGCTTCGACCATATCTTTTATGGCTGGGTATTTTTCGCACTGGTCGTGACGGCGTTGCTCGGCGGCTTCTGGCGGTGGTTCGATCGCTCGCTCGATGATCAGCCGGTCACGTTGGAAGAGGTGGAGAAGGCCGCGCTGCCGAACAGGCTGGAAGCGTTCGGTGGGATTGGCGGTAACGCTGCGCTGGTAGCGGTGCTGGCCGGGACAATCCTGTTCGCTACCTGGTCGGCGGCGGCGCTGCGGATCGAGGCTGCTCTGCCGGCAGAGATTGCGCTGCCCGAAGTCGCGGGCTGGCAGCGGGCCGATTACGACCCGCAACTCGCTTGGGAGCCGCGTGCCAGCGGGGCGCAGCACCGGCTGCTCGGCCGATACCGCAATCCGGAGGGGCGTGAAGTCGATGTGTTCATCGCGCTCTATGCCGCGCAGGATGATGGGCGAGAGGCTAGCGCGCCGGGCGAGGGGGCGCTCACCCCCGGCACTGCGTGGCGATGGATGGAGGCCGGGCCGGCGCAGGCTGGCGCGCTGAGCGACTGGTATTTCGCGCTCGGTTCGGTGCGCAGGCTGGCGCAGACGCATTACCGGACCGGCGGTTTGACAACCGGCAGCCCAGCCATGCTCAAGCTGGCAAATATGCGCGACCGATTGATGCTGCGCGCCCGGCCGACCGCGATGCTGATCATTTCCGCCGAGCAGCGCGGCGAGAGCGACCCTGCCGCCGACATCGGGCAGTTCCGCCAGGCCATCGGGCGGAACCCGAACGAGGCGGGCGAATGGATGGACCGCATAGCGGCAGGCAGCTAAGGCCAGCGACATGTGCGGCATTGCCGGTATCTTTCACCCAGAAACGCCCAAGCCGGTCGAGCCCACTCGGGTCGAGCGGATGTGCGATGCGCTTATCCACCGCGGACCGGATGGATCGGGCGTGTGGACAGCGCCGGGCGTGGGGCTCGGCCATCGGCGGCTTTCGATCATCGATATCGCCGGATCGCCGCAGCCGATGCATTCCGCCGATGGCCGCGCAGTGCTCAGCTTCAATGGCGAGATCTACAATTTCCGCGAATTGCGCCGCGAGCTGGAGCAGGGCGGGGCGCAGTTCAAAACCGACGGCGATGGCGAGGTTATCCTTGCAGCATGGCAGGCATGGGGGGTCGACTGCCTCCAAAAGCTGAACGGGATGTTCGCCTTCGCTTTGTACGATCAGGGCACGAGGCAATTGCTGCTGGCACGCGACCGGCTCGGCGTAAAACCGCTATTCACCGCGCAATTGAGCGATGGCAGCATCGCATTTGCCTCAGAATTGAAGGGGCTGCTGGCGCATCCGCTGCTTCGCCGCGAAGTCAATCCGCTGGCGGTGGAGGATTATTTCACCTGGGGTTACGTCCCCGATCACCGGTCGATCCTGAAGGGCGTGGAGAAGCTGCCCGCCGGTCATTATCGCTTGCTGGAAAGCGGCAAACCGCCTGCCGCACCGCAGCAGTGGTGGGATGTTTCGTTCGAGCGTCGCCATGCCGCCAAACAGGCTGAATTATCGGCCGAGATGCTGCATTTGCTGCGACAAGGCGTCACCTCGCGCATGGTTTCCGACGTGCCACTCGGCGCGTTCCTTTCGGGCGGGGTGGATTCGTCGAGCGTGGTCGCCCTGATGGCCGAAGCCAGCGCTTCGCCGGTCAACACCTGCTCTATCGGCTTCGACGATAGCGGGCTGGACGAGACCTCCTATGCGGAGCGGGTGGCGCGCGAATTTTCTGCCGACCATCGTAGCCGTACAGTCGGCAGCGAGGATTTCGAACATATCGACGCTATTGCAGGCATGTTCGACGAACCGTTTGCCGATGCCTCCGCATTGCCAACCTGGCGCGTGGCGCAATTGGCGCGGGAAAATGTGACGGTCGCGCTGTCCGGCGACGGTGCGGATGAGGCCTTCGCCGGCTATCGGCGGCAAGTCTTCCACCACCGCGAAGAGCAGGTGCGCGCTATCCTGCCCGCCGCGCTGCGCGCGCCCGTATTCGGCGGGCTTGGCCGGTTGTGGCCCAAAGCCGATTGGGCGCCGCGGCCCCTGCGCGCCAAATCGACGCTACTGGCGCTCGCCGAGAGCGGGGCCGAAGGTTATGCGCGCGGCTTGGCGGTGCTGCCGCCCGAACTGCGCGGCAGTTTCTATTCACCCGACATGCAGCGGGCACGCGGCGATTATCGCGGCGAGCAGCCGCTGATCGCCATGATGCGCAGCGCCCCGGCACGAAGCGGGCTGGACGCGGCGCAATATGTCGATCTGAAGTTCTGGTTGCCGGGCGATATCCTGACCAAGGTCGATCGCGCCAGCATGGCGGTCAGCCTGGAGGCGCGCGAGCCTTTGCTGGATCATCGCCTGGTCGAATTTGGCGCCGCTTTGCCCGAACGCCACCGGGTCCGCGGGCGGCAGGGCAAGTTCCTGCTCAAGCAGACGATGGAGCGGTACCTGCCCAACGACATACTCTACCGCCCGAAACAAGGCTTCGTCACGCCCATCGCCGCGTGGCTGCGCGGGCCATTGGCGGGCGATGCGCGCGGCATTGCCAGATCATCGCGAATCGCCAGAACCGGGTGGTTCGATGCCGACAGGTTGCAGCAGATTGCCGACGATCATATTGCGGGACGAACCGATTACTCGCGATTATTGTGGCAATTCCTGATGTTGGACCGGTCTTTCGGCAAGCTTGGGATCGGATAGTCTGGCGAGCAAGTTGAGCACTGGTTCGTTTACCATCCATCGGCCCAAATCGAGACTCGCTTCACCGCACTGTCCGAAATTTGCCATTGCCAAGAGACTCCCGACCCGGTTACGTCTTGTTACATCAAGCGGACCGACCGAAATGAAAGTCACTTAAGGCTTTCATACGGAACGGGAACCGTGGGTCGACAGGGAGGATTTGCGGATGGAAAGTTCCGGAAATCTGGCAATACCGCTCACCGATGATCGAGCGGAAATTTACGCGGAAAGCGAGCTGCGGCTGGCTGTCCCACGGGGGCTCTACGAGCTGGACGAGCTGGACGTGCTCTACGATGAGGACGAGCAGGCCCTTTGGACGTTCATGCGTCCTGCCGGGCGGCCCAGTTTCACGCCCTCGATGCTCAACGATTTCGAGGCCTGGCAAGATCTGATCGCCGAAGGGTTCGGCCCGGATAAGGTGCCGCTAAAGTTCCTGGTGCTGGGTAGCCGTGCGCCCGGAGTATTTTGCTTCGGCGGCGATCTGGAATTGTTCGCACAATTGATCGAGCAGAAAGACCGCGACGGGCTGGTCGAATATGGCCATCGCTGTGTCCAGATACTCCACCGCAACATGCAATCGCTCGATATACCGATGCTGACCGTCGGGTTGGTCGAAGGCTCCGCCCTGGGCGGTGGGTTCGAGGCTTTACTATCGTTCGATTACATCGTGGCGGAGCGCGATGCGACCTTCGGCCTGCCCGAAATCATGTTCGGCCTGTTCCCTGGCATGGGTGCCCACGCATTCCTGCGGCGCAAGCTGGGCAGCGCGATGGCGGAACGGCTGATTGTCTCGAACGAAACCTTCACTGCCGAACAGATGTACGATCTCGGCATCGTGCATCACCTCGCCGAAAATGGCGACGGGGTAGAGGCATGCCGCGAATTCATCCGCAAGTCCCAGCGCCGCCATCCCGGCCTCGCCAATGGCCGCAAAGCCATGAAGATCAGCTGGGATCTGCAGCTTGAAGAGCTGTGCAGGATAACCGAGCTGTGGGCCGACACGGCCTTGCAGCTGAGTGCGCCGGACCTCAAGATAATGAAGCGACTGGTTGCGGCACAGGGCCGTCTGGCCAAGGCCAGCTAGAGCGAGTCCACCAGTACCAGTTCGGCTTCGCTGCCCAGCGCGGTAACCTCGATGGCGGTTTCGCCGGTTATGGCGATCCCGTCACGCGGCTCTGCCCGCTGCCCGTTCACCTCGACCGCGCCGCCCAGCGCGACCATATATTGATGGCGGGCGGGGTCGGCCTTGTACTGAACAGACGTATCTGGGGGCACCCTGGCAGCCAGGATCTTGGCATCGGCGCGGATATACAGCGCGGCTTCGCGCTCTTCCGGTCCGCAGGCGACGAGCTGAAAACTGCCATCGCGGGTTGCTTCGGGAAAAGCGCGCTGCCCCCAGCGCGGTGACCCTCCGCGCGATTGCGGCATGATCCAGATCTGGAACAGGGTGGTCGTCTCATCCTCCACATTCGCTTCGGAATGGGTGATCCCGTCCCCGGCGCTCATCACTTGCACGTCGCCTGCTTCGGTTCGGCCGCTATTGCCGAGCGAATCCTTATGGGTGATCGCGCCGGAGCGGACATAGGTGATGATTTCCATGTCGCTATGCGGGTGGGGCGGGAATCCCGACTGGGCAGCTATCGTGTCGTCGTTCCACACGCGAATGGCGCCCCAGCCCATGCGGGCAGAATCGTGATAACTGGCAAAACTAAAATGGTGGCGAGCATCCAGCCAGCCATGGTCGGCGTGGCCAAGGGAAGCGAAGGGGCGAATATCGATCATCGATTTTGTCCACATCGGCGGGGTGTTATCGCCGGTATACCGGCCGATGTGGGAGGCCCGGCGACCTGCTTCAAGCCTAGTGCGATGCCACGGAATCCTGCTCGCCATGGCCCAGCGCCATATATTCCTCGCTCCGCATTTCGATCAGGCGGCTTTCGGTACGCTCGAATTCGAACGCGCCATCGCCGGCCTTGTACAGATCCCCCGGTTCGACCTCTGCCGTGGCGAACAGCTTGACGCGCTGTTCGTACAGCGCATCGATCAAGGTGACGAAACGCGCCGCCTCGTTGCGCATATCCGGCCCCATTTGCGGGATGCCGACCAGGATGACGGTGTGAAACGCCCGCGCAATGGCGAGGTAATCGGGAGCGCCGCGCGCTTCCCCGCACAGCCGCTTGAAACTGAACACGGCGACGCCTTTCAGCGCCTTGGGCACGTGCAATGTTCGCCCGCCAACATCCAGCTCAGCCGAGGGGACGTTCTCCGCATCGTCCGGGGAATAGTCGGTCAGGCGAAAGAACGCCTCGCGCACTTGCGCGGTGGCTTCTTCGCCCAGCGGCGTATGCCAGCTGTCGATCCCGCCGAGCCGCTCCATCCGGTAATCATGCGGCCCGTTGAGCGGGACGACATCGAGCCGGTTCGACACCAGCTCGATGAACGGAAGGAAGTGCTCGCGATTGAGCCCGTCCTTGTAAAGATCGCGCGGCGGGCGGTTGGAGGTGGTGACGATGGCCACTTGCTCATCCACGATCAGCGCGCGGAACAGGCGCGACATGATCATGGCATCGGCGGAATTGTTCACCACCATCTCATCGAAAGCCAGGCAGCGCAGGTCCCTGGCAATATCTTCGGCCACGGGCGGGATCGGATCGCCGCTTTCGGATTTGCGGGCATCGCGGAGCCGGGCGTGGACTTCCTGCATAAAGGCGTGAAAATGGGCGCGGCGTTTGTCGGGAATTGCCAGCGTATCGTGGAACAGGTCCATCAGCATGGATTTGCCGCGCCCCACGCCGCCCCACATATAGACGCCCTGTGGCGGCTCGTTGGCGCCATTGCCGCCGAACAGCTTGCCCAGGAACCCGCTCGATCCCGCGTCCTTTTCCAGTTCCTGCTGCAACTGCGCGAGCCTTTGCGCGGCGGCTTCCTGTTCGGCATCGGGCCGCAACTCGCCGCGCTCCACCAAAGCGCGATATTCGGCGAGCATCCCGGTCATACCGCGCCTATCATTTGCGAATGATGCCGGAGAACGCCGCGACCGTGTGCTCGCCCCCTTCCACGGCCTGAACCACGTCGCCGCGCAGAAACATCAGCCGACCGGTTTCGCGCACGACCTGCGTCAGCGCATCGAGCGGCTTACCGACGATTCCGCCGCCCACGAACTGGTTGGAAAGCTCCAGCGTGACAGCCCGTCCGCCGTCCTGCGATCCGAGCAGGTTCATCGCCGAAAACAGCGATATATCGATCAGCGACAGCGTCACACCGCCATGGATGTTATCCTGGAGATTGGAATGGCGCCGCTCGGTTTGCATCCTTGTGCGCACCCGGTCACCTTCGACGCGAACCTGCACATGGCCGAGGACCGCGCCATTGAAGCGCGTTTCATCGCCGACATTCCAGCTATACCAACCGTCTTCGCCCTCGATCGGGCGGCAGTCGATAAACGCCGGGACGCGCTCGAGATCGATCACTGAACCGGCCCCTGCCGCGACGCGATCAGATATGTTTTTCGACCATCATCTTCTTGGTTTCGGCAATCGCCTTGGCCGGGTTGAGCCCCTTGGGGCACACATTGGCGCAATTCATAATCGTGTGGCAGCGATACAGGCGATAGGGATCTTCCAGCGCTTCCAGCCGCTCCCCGGTCATTTCATCGCGGCTATCGGCCAGCCAGCGATAGGCCTGCAGCAGAATTGCCGGGCCGAGGAACTTGTCGCTGTTCCACCAATAGGATGGGCATGCGGTCGAGCAGCAGGCGCACAGGATACATTCGTACAGCCCGTCCAGCTTCTCGCGCTGTTCGGGCGATTGCAGCCTTTCCTTGCCGCTTGGGGTGGTGGAAACGGTCTGCAACCAGGGCCGGATCGAGGCATATTGGGCGTAAAAATGGGTGAAATCGGGCACCAGATCCTTCACCACTTCCATATGCGGCAGCGGCGTGATGCGAATTTCCCCCTTCAGATCCTCGATCGCGGTGGTGCAGGCCAGCCCGTTCTTGCCGTTGAGGTTCATCGAACACGATCCGCAAATCCCCTCCCGGCAGCTGCGGCGGAATGTCAGCGTAGGATCGATCTCGTTCTTGATCTTGATCAGCGCGTCGAGGACCATCGGACCGCATTGATCGAGATCGAGCTCGAACGTGTCGTAACGCGGATTATCGCCGCTTTCGGGATCGTACCGATAAATCTTGAAGCTCTGCGTTCGCCCGCCGCCTTCGGCGCGGTGAACCTCGCCACGCTTGCGGATTTTCGAATTTTTCGGGAGGGTGAATGTGGCCATGTTCCGCTTTCCTCAAGGTCGCTGCGTGCTTTGTAACGGATGATCGGCCCAGCGCAAGGTGATGCAACGCACAACGGGTTGCAGCATGCGCAACCCGTTTGAGGTTGGCCGGTCCAACTCGCAACACGGCTGCGCGCCTGCCGCACGGAACCGACAGGCTATGCCATTAGTCTGGGATGCATGGATCATGCGGAAAACCCAGAACAGACTTGGCCCCGAACTGCTGCGGTTTTCGGCGCTTCGGGCGGGATCGGCCGCGCGCTCGTCACCCGATTGGCGGCGCGCGGGGGGCAGGTCTATGCCGGGTCGCGGGAAGGGTCTGGGCCTGCGGGCGACGGTATCACGCCATTCGCATTCGACCTGACCGACGAAGCTACGCTGGCAGCGGCAGCGGAAGCAATGCGCGAAATCCCGCCCCAACTGGTCATCGTCGCTACCGGTATTTTGACCCTGCCAGACGGGAGGGGGCCGGAGCGGAGTTATCGCAAGCTGGACGGTGCTGCGATGGGGAAGGTTCTGGCGCTCAACACGATTGGTCCGGCGTTGATTGCCAAGCACATGCTGCCGCTGTTTGCGCGCGATACGAAGTGCGTCTTCACCGCATTGTCGGCGCGTGTCGGCTCGATCGGCGATAATGGGCTGGGCGGATGGCATTCCTACCGCGCATCGAAAGCGGCCCTGAACATGCTGCTGAAGAATTTCGCCATCGAACTGAGCCGCACACATACTCAGGCAATCGTTGCAGGGCTGCACCCCGGCACGGTCGATACCGGCCTGTCGGAGCCGTTCCAGTCAGGCGTTCCGGAAGGCAAGCTGTTCACGCCGGAACAGTCGGCGGGCTACCTGCTGGATGTGATCGACGGACTGGGTCCAGCCGATAGCGGCGGTGTGTTCGATTGGGCGGCCGAGCGTATTGCCGACTAGCTAGTTCAGCTGATCAGGGCATTGCGGCGCATCGCCTCTGCCAACAGCGTTTCCAGCAAGGCCGCATGGTCCAGCCCGGCGCGCCGGGCTGCCTGCGCCATGACCTTCTCGGACCACAAATTACAGTTCAGATTGATCTCGATGAAGTTCACCTCGCTGGTGTTCAGATCGACGCGAAACTCGATCCGGCCATAATCGAAGGGGTGGAATTCCTTGGCCACACGTTCCGACATCTCGGCGATTTTCGGCGCCAGATCGGCGTGATCGAATTCTTTCAGCGCGCTTTTTTCGTTGTTCTGGATGAGGTCGCGTTTTTCGTAATAGGTCCACAGGCGCTGCGTATCCTCACGCTCATACCAAAGCATCGGCAACTGAACGGGTGCGCCATCCATCGTGATGAAGGCCACCTGCACGTCGTAGCCATCCAGATACGGCTCGACGATTGCATCGTGCCCCTGGCCGTGAATGTTGGCGACGGCGTTTGCGACGCCGGCAAAATCATGCGCATCCGAAATGCCCCAGCTGGCAGAAGACGCGTTGGGCTTGATCACCCAGCGCCCGCCGGCAGAGGGCGGCAGATCGGCTTCGGTAACCGGCGCCCCGCGGCGATAGCAATGCCACGGCGCGGTCGGCACACCGGCATGGTCGCATACCAGCTTCGATACCGATTTATCGTCGCCCAATCCGCGCAGGAACGGCATCGCGCCGATATATGGAATGCGGTGCATGTTGCACAGCGTGGGAATCAGCATTTCGGAGTTCACGAAACCGCCGCGATTGAGCAGCGGGAACACGAAATCGACCCCTGGATCGCTGAACAGCACATCGTAGCTATTGGCAAATTGCAGGTTCAGCCCGAGCGTTTCCAGCGTGGAGCGGACCTCGTGGTGATAGATGGCGTGGTTGCCATCTTCCGGGTGCATCCCGCCGCCCCACAAAGCGTGCTTGGCCATGAACAGGATGCGCAGCCGCTCCTTTGCCTCGTCGGGGATGCGAAGGGGGGTGAGGTTCTGGTTCATCGCGGCCTATCCGTTATTGATCGCATCGCGATGTAAAGCCGGGGCAGTGATGAGCAAGCGAAAAGCGCGCTGGCTCAGGTGACGCGCCGCAAGTCAGACCCCCGCCTTCTTCGCCGTATCGAGTATCGCAGCGACGAAGCCTTGCGGATCGTCCTCCTGAATGAAGTGATGGCCCGACAGGGTGCGGTGCAGGTCGTTGTTGCGCGCGCCGGGCACACGGTCCTTGAACGCCGCATCTCCGCCGCGCGTTACCGGATCTTTGTCGCTGAATGCGCAAGTGAACGGCTTGTCGAATTGTTCCAGCACTTTCCACGCTTCCAGTTGGTCTGGCACCGCCTCGTTCGGGCCGAGCGGAACCAGCGATGGGAAAATGCGAGCACCCGCTTTGCTGGCGCGGGTAGGGAAGGGGGCATCATAGGCGGCGACTTCGGCATCGCTCAATTCACGGACTGTCGCCCCTTGCAGGATCTTCCCAATCGGGAAAACCGGGCTGTATTTCGAAAAGGCGCGCCATTTGGCGAAGGCTGGCGGAGGCTCCTGCCCGGCAGGCAGTCCGCCATTGGCAAGTGTGACGGCGGCGAAGCGATCGGGCATGGCGGCAACCAGCCGCAGCCCGATCAGCGAGCCCCAATCCTGGCAGGCAAGGACGACGTTTTTCAGCCCCATCGCTTCGAACCATTCGCGCAGCCAGGCGACGTGTCCGGCATAGGTGTAATCCGATTTCGATGTGGGCTTGTCCGATTTGCCGAAGCCGATCAGATCGGGCGCGATCACGCGGTACCCGGCCTCCACCACCGGACCGATCATGTGGCGATAGAGGTAACTCCAGCTCGGCTCCCCATGCATCATCAATATCGGCGTGACATCGCGCGGCCCTTCGTCGAGGTAGTGCAGCCGCAACCCGTCGTCGAGCACGTGGTAGCGCGGGTTGAACGGGTAATCGGGTATGTTCGCAAATGCCTCGTCCGGCGTGCGATACGGCTTGCTCACTATGTAGTCCCTCCCAAGGCGTGTGCTATGATGCCGTCAGCCTCATCAATTGCAAAGGAAATCGCATGGGCTTCGGAAATTTCTGGGAAGCACATGCGGTCCCCCGGCTTATAAAGTTTGCCTGCGGTTCGCCGCAGATCATGAAGCTTCGCAGTCAGGTCGTTCCGCTTGCGCGGGGCGATGTGTTCGAGATCGGCTGCGGCGGCGGCATCAACCAGCAATTTTACGACGCAAGTGCGGTCACCAGCTATGCCGGGATCGATCCCGGCGGGAAGCTGCTCGAATATGCCCGGGCAGAAGCCGAAAGGAAGGGTTGGCCCGCCGATATACGCGATGGGGTGGGGGAGGATATTCCCTTCGATGATGCCAGCTTCGATACGGTGGTGTGCACCTATACCATGTGCTCGGTTGCGGATCAGGCGCAGGTCGTGCGCGAGATGCGGCGGATCCTGCGGCCAGGCGGGAAACTGCTGTTCCTGGAACATGGCCGCGCGCCGGATGCGGACGTGGCGAAGTGGCAGGACCGGATCGAACCGATCTGGAAGCCGATTGGCGGGGGCTGCCACCTGACCCGGCCAATTACAGAAGCAGTGCGCGGCGGCGGTTTCGACACCGAGCCGATGGGCGAAGGCTATGCACCAAAAACGCCGCGCCCGCTGGGATGGATGGAATGGGGTGTCGGCGTGAAGGCGCGGGCTTAGGCTCGCCTGTTCACGTAACAGCACCCAAAAGAAAGGGCGGGCCGCATTGCAGCGACCCGCCCTTTTTTGTCTGGGTGTTTCGGCTTATTCGCCGAAGGTGCGCTGCCACCAGCCCTTGCGGGGCTTGCCGGCAGGCTTGACCGTGTTGTCTGCCTCGGCCTCGGCTGTCTGAGCGGTGCCTTCGGGACCGGCCACAACTGCGATGTCGTCCTTCAATTGCTCGGAGACCTCCTCAGCCGCTTCGGCCTTCTTCGCAGCAGGCTTCTTGCGCGGTTTGCGCTTGGGCTTTTCCGCCGGAGCGTCGCTATCGGCTGCCGGTTCGGTATCGGCGGTCTTTTCAGCCTTCGGAACGCCAGCCTTGGCAGCGCCTGCCTTCGGAGCGGCCTTCTTGCGCGGCTTGCGCTTGGGTTTTTCCTCGGCTGCCGGTGCTTCGGTCGCTTCGCTTTCGGCCGAGTGATCTACCTTGGGTTCGGCCTTTTTACGGCGCGGCTTGCGCTTGGGCTTGGCGTCTTCTTCGGCAGCGGCCTCGGCGGTTTCGGGCGAATCGTCCGGGCCTGCGACCACGGCGATATCGTCCTTCATCTGCTCCGAAACGTCTTCGAGATTGTCCGCAGCCTCGGCGATGTCGCTGTTTTGCTCGTCGTTTTGCTCGTCGCGGTTTTTGCGGCCGCGCCCACGGCCACCACGGCGGCGGCGTTTCCGGGGCTTGTCCTCGCCATCATCGTCCGAACGCTGGCCATCGGAAGACCGGTCGTCCGAAGACCCATCGCCCGATCCCTCATTGGAATTCTCGTCCGAATTCTCGTCGGAACTCTGCTCGTCCGATCCATCCCGACGCTTGTTGCGACCCCGGCCACCACGGCTGCGGCGGCGACGTTTTTTCGGGCGGTCGCCCTCGTCTTCGTCATCGTAGCGATCGGAGGTAACCGCCTCCTGCTCTTCTTCTTCGTCGTCGTCATCTTCCTCGATGATCGGTTCGAAGTCAGGGCGTTCGGCGGGGCGGGGGCCGGAGCTGGTCACGCTCATCTTGGCGCCCTCATCCTCGCCTTCCGGCACCACTTCCACGCCGACATGGTAGCGATCTTCGATCTCCTGCAACTCGGCGCGCTTGGAATTGAGCAGGTAGACTGCCGCTTCCGTGCTGGCGCGCAGGGTGATGGCAGAGCCTTTACCCTTTGCCGCCTCGTCCTCGATCAGGCGCAGGGCGGATAGGCCTGCGCTCGACGCGGTGCGGACCAGCCCGGTGCCGTCGCAATGCGGACATTCGCGGGTGGAGGCTTCGAGCACGCCGGTACGCAGACGCTGGCGGCTCATTTCCATCAGGCCGAAGCTGGAAATCCGGCCGACCTGGATCCGCGCGCGGTCGTTCTTCAGGGCATCCTTCATCGCGCGTTCGACTTTGCGGACGTTGGAATTGTAATCCATGTCGATGAAATCGATCACGACCAGCCCGGCCATATCGCGCAGGCGCAGCTGGCGGGCGATTTCCTTGGCGGCTTCCAGATTGGTCGCCGTGGCGGTCGCCTCGATCCCGTGCTCCTTGGTGGAACGGCCGGAGTTGATATCGATCGATACCAGCGCCTCGGTCGGGTTGATGACCAGATAGCCACCGGATTTGAGCTGCACGACCGGATCGTACATCGCGCGCAGCTGGTCTTCCGCGCCGTAACGCTGGAACAAGGGGACCGGGTCGGAATAGGCCTTCACCCGGCGCGCATGGCTGGGCATCAGCATCTTCATGAAGGACTTGGCCGATTTATAGCCGTCCTCGCCTTCGACGATTACTTCCTCGATCTCGCGATTATACAGGTCGCGAATGGCGCGCTTGATCAGGTCGCTATCCGAATGGACCAGATTGGGCGCGCTGGAGCCGAGCGTCTTTTCGCGAATTTCGTCCCACAGCCGGGCGAGATAATCGAAGTCACGCTTGATCTCTGCCTTGGTCCGGCTGAGACCCGCAGTGCGCACGATCAGGCCCATGCTCTTGGGTAGGCTGAGATCGCTGACGACCTGCTTGAGCCGCTTGCGATCGCCCGAACTGGCGATTTTGCGGCTGATGCCGCCGCCGCTGGAGCTGTTCGGCATCAGCACGGTATAGCGGCCTGCAAGGCTGAGATAGGTGGTCAGCGCAGCGCCCTTATTGCCGCGCTCTTCCTTCACCACCTGGACGAGCAACACCTGGCGGCGCTGGATGACGTCCTGGATCTTGTAGCGACGACGCAGCGCCTGACGCTTGGCGCGCACTTCGTCGACCTGCTTGGCGCGGCTGCGATTGCCGCCTTTGCCGCGCTTGTCGCCGCGCCCCTTGCCCTGGCGGCGATGACGGCCCCGGCCACGGCGGCCCCGGCCATTCCCGTCGCCATTATCACCGTCTTCGGTCTCATCGTCGTCATCGGAATCGTCGTCATCATCCGAATCGTCGTCGCCATCGACCTGGCCCTCTTCGATCGTAGCGACCTTGTCCTTGTCCGACGTATCGACTTCTTCCATGCCGTCTTCGGCAAGGTCTTCGGCCAGCGCCTCGGCGCTTTCATCGTCTTCGGCGTCATATTCGTCGCCGGGAAGGTTGCCTTCGTCCTCGTCCTCGGAACGCAGGCGCGCTTCTTCCTCGGCAGCCTCGGCCTCTTCGGCCAGCAACTGCTCGCGGTCTTCCTTGGGTATCTGATAATAGTCTGGGTGAATTTCGCTGAAGGCCAGGAAGCCGTGCCGGTTTCCGCCGAAATCGACGAAAGCGGCCTGCAGCGATGGTTCTACCCTGGTAACCTTGGCGAGGTAGATATTGCCCTTGATCTGCTTGTGTTCGGCAGATTCAAAATCGAATTCCTCAATCCGGTTTCCCTTGAGGACGGCCACACGCGTTTCTTCGGTGTGGCGCGCGTCGATCAACATACGCGTTGCCATTAGATATTCTCCGGGCGCAGCCGGGTGGGGCGATGGCCGATAAACAGCCTGCCGCCGGGTTGCGCCTAATTGTGTGATTGCCCGATCCGCGCGAGGCGGTGCGGGCGAATGAAAGCCGGATATGACACGCCATTGTGCCACCCCGGAATGCTGTGTCTGCGCGAAGAGAGTAGCGCGTTTGTAGCGCTTCCCGGCCCGGCCATGCAGCGACGGAGCCATGCGGCACCATCGGCAGGTTCGGGGAGGGGGTACTCATATTCGGCATCAACCTGTCGTCTTGCCGCCCTTGTTCGGGGCGGTGCCGAAAGCTTCTGCCAGTCCATCCATGGACAAGGCGTACTTCCGGATGCCGTGCGGGTAGCACCACTGGCGGAACCGCACAACCGAATTGACCCGCGCTACGCAATAATCATGCGAGAATTGAGCCGGCCATTTTGTGCTGCATCGCAACATTGTTCCAGCTTCGGGCGCGGCCCCTTATTGCGTTGTTTACCATACTGCCCCTAACAGGCTGCATCATGTCGCCGCGATTGCAGATATGGCTGGTTTTTCTTGCCCCCGTAGTGCTCATCATAGCGCTGGCGGCACTCGTGCCGGTTCCGGAGCTGGGACGCGGCTATGTGCTCCGCCTGATCCTGCCGGATGCGGGCGCGCAGGTCGATCTCCCCGAAATCTACGGACCGCAGGACAATTCGCGCCCGCTGGTTATTATCGATGCCGGCCATGGCGGTAAGGATCCGGGCGCCAGCGGCGAGGGTTTGCGCGAAAAGGACGTGGTGCTGGGCCTCGCAAAGGCTCTGCGCGACGAGTTGGTCGAACAGGGCGGAATCCGGGTGGCGTTGACGCGCGAGGACGACCGGTTCCTTGTTCTGCAGGAACGCCCCGAAATCGCGCGGCGCATGAATGCCGATCTGTTCGTGTCGATCCACGCCGATTCCGCCGGAGAGGAAATCGGGGTCAGCGGCGCAAGCATCTATACCCTGTCGAGCGAGGCATCGAGCGAAGCGGCGGCGCGCTTTGCCGAACGGGAAAACAATGCCGACCGGTTGAACGGGGTGCGGATCGAAGGGCAAAGCCAGCAAGTCAGCGATATTCTCGTAGAATTGTCGCAGCGGCGCACGCAGCAGGGTGCCTCCGAACTGGCCAGCCTGATCACCCGCGAGGGCCGAGGAACGCTGGCGTTTCACCCGCAGGCCCGCCGTTCTGCTGAGCTGGCCGTACTCCGCGCCCCAGACGTTCCCGCCGTACTGTACGAGGCAGGTTATATCACCAATCCCGACGATGCGGAGCGGCTGCTGTCGGAAGAGGGGCGCGGCGATTTTGCCAGCGTGATGGCGCGCTCGATCCGGATATTCCTGGCCCGGCAAACCGAAGGCTGAGTCGGCGAGGCAGCCCGGCCGCATTCCGTTCTGGCGCGAGTCAGATTGGCCGTGCTAGGGCACCGCCCGATCATGGCTGAAACTACCGCTGAAAATTCGTTCACCCTGCGCATCCGGCGCGAAGCGAGCGGCGTTGCCGCGTGGTTCGCGGGCAATTGGCGCGAGCGGCGCTGGTTCCGTTGGGGCGGCTATGCCCTGGCGGCGTTGCTGATCGTCTGGCTGGCCGGGTGGGCGCTGCTCGCCCGCAATCTGCCCGATGCCGAAACGCTGCTGGATTACGAACCCCCGCTGCCCACCGTGGTGCGCGGCATCGATGGCGAAATCGTCCACTCCTATGCGCGCGAGCGGCGGGTCCAGCTGCAATATGGCGATTTTCCCGAAACCTTGATCGAGGCGTATCTGGCGGCGGAGGACAAGACTTTCTTCAGCCATGGCGGGATCGATGCCGGCGGCCTGGCCGGCGCAGTGATCGATTATGTCGGCAAGATGGGGTCGGACGAGCGAGCGGTCGGCGGCTCCACCATCACCCAGCAGGTGGCCAAGAATATTCTGCTGTCGAACGAATATTCGGTCACTCGCAAATTGAAGGAAATGCTGCTCGCGCGCCGCATCGAAGGCGTGCTGAACAAGCAGCAGATTCTCGAGCTGTATCTCAACGAGATACCGCTGGGCCGCCGGTCCTACGGGGTGCAGGCCGCATCGCGCGCCTATTTCGACAAGGATGTGGGCGATCTCGATCTGCACGAGATCGCTTTCCTCGCGATCCTGCCGAAGGCGCCCGAACGCTATGGCCGCTCGGGACAGGAAGATGTCGCCTTAGCGCGGCGCAATTTCGTGCTCGACCAGATGGTAGCCAATGATTTCGTAACACAGGCAGAGGCGAGCGCAGCCAAATCGCAGCCGTTGGGGTTGCAACCGATGCGCGCACTCACCCCGTCGGTCGACGCTGGCTATTTCATGGAAGAGGTGCGCCGCCAGCTGATCGAGAAATTCGGTGAAACGGCAGAGGACGGCAAGAACAGGAACAGCGTCTATGCTGGCGGCCTGTGGGTCCGCACCTCGCTCGATGCAGAGCTGCAGGATGCTGCGCGGGTGGCGCTGCGGCAGGGTCTGCTGAGGTATCACGGCAATCGTGGATGGCACGGGCCGATCGCCACGATCGATCTCGATGCAGGCGACTGGGACAGCCAGCTGCGCAGTTCCTATCTCGATATCAATTACCAGGACTGGAAAATCGGGGTGGTGACAGAGCGCAATGGCTCCTCCGCGCAGATCGGGTTTTCGGACGGCAACACGAATCCGCTGGTCGGGCTACCCAACGCGCTGAAGGCGGGCGACGTGATCGCCGCTTCGCCGCAAGGAACCAATTGGCGCGTGCGCACAGTGCCGGAAGCATCTGGCGGACTGGTCGCTCAAAACCCCCAAACCGGGCGCGTGCTGGCAATGCAGGGCGGGTTCGACAGCCGCCTGGGCGCGTTCAATCGGGCCACGCAAGCCAAGCGGCAGCCGGGGTCCACGATCAAGCCATTCGTCTATGCAACCGGGCTGGATAACGGGATGACACCGTCCACGCAGGTGAACAATGGCCGTTATTGCTATTACCAGGGCAGCGATCTGGGTGAGAAATGCTTCCGCGGCGGGCGCGCGGGTGAATTTCCGCTCCGCTACGGGCTCGAGCAATCGCAAAATGTGATGACGGTGCAGGTCGCGATGGATTCGGGCATGCCGAATGTCATCAAGACTTTCGAAAAACTCGATATCGGCAGCTACGACCCTTATCCCGCCTTCGCACTTGGTGCGGGGGACACCACGGTAATGAAGATGGTCAACGCCTATAGCGCGCTGGCCAATCATGGGCGGCTGAACGATCCGACCCTGATCGACTACGTACAGGACCGCCGCGGCAAGGTGATCTGGCGCGCTGATGAGCGTGAATGCGAAGGTTGCAACATGGCTGAATGGGACGGTGCACCGATGCCGCGTATCGCCCCGGCGGGCACACAGGCGCTCGATGCCCGCACCGCATTCCAGACGCTGCACATGTTGACCGGCGTGGTCACGCGCGGAACCGGGACGGTGCTGCGCGATTTGGACCTGCCGCTATTCGGCAAGACGGGCACCACCACGGGCCCCAAGGACGTGTGGTTCATCGGCGGGTCGGGCGACATCGTGGTCGGCACTTATGTGGGCTTCGATCAGCCCCGCAATATGGGCGGCTATGCGCAAGGCGGCACGATCGCCGCGCCCATCGTCAAGAAGTTCATCCAGGAATCGCGCGATCATTGGAGCGGCGACCCGTTCGTAGCGCCCGCCGGGGTCCGCATGGTGCGGGTCGATCGCAGGTCGGGCAAGCAGGTTTACGATGGCTGGCCGACGTCGGATCCCAAGGCGGCTATCATCTGGGAGGCTTTCAAGCCGGATACCGAACCGCCGCGCAAGACACGTCAGGACGAGATTGCCGAACGGCGCGAGGAAATCCTGGCGCTGATCCGCCGCGGCCGGAGCGCAGCCACCTCGTCGAGCACTCGCCAGACCCGCGAGGAGCCTGACGATTTCGTGGAAGAGCAGGGCGGGCTGTACTAGCCACGCTTCCCCTCGCTCGCCCGCTTCGCTAAGCGCACCATCACAGAATTTTGCGGAGAACACCCAATGCGTGCCGAAGGGCAGGCCCAAATCGACCGTATCGAAGCCGCGCTCGCTCTCGTTCGCCAGTCACTCGATTGGGACGCTGCGCTGCGCCGACTGGACGAGCTCGATGCGCGGGTGCAGGATCCCAATCTGTGGGACAATCCGAAGGAAGCACAGGCCATCAGCCGCGAGCAGAAGATGCTCGAAACCGCCATCGGCACCGTGCGCACCATCTCTTCCGAAATGAACGACGCGGTGGAATTCATCGAGATGGGCGAGGCCGAAGGGGAGGACGAGATCGTCTCCGAAGGGCTCGCCAGCCTGGAAAAACTCGCCGACCGTGCGGATGCGGACAAGGTGCAAGCGCTGCTGAGCGGCGAAGCGGACGCGAACGACACCTATATCGAGATCCATGCCGGGGCCGGGGGTACGGAAAGCCAGGACTGGGCCGAAATGCTCCAGCGGATGTATTCCCGCTGGGCCGAACAGCGCGGGTTCAAAGTCGAACTGGTCGAATATCAAGCGGGCGAGCAGGCGGGTATCAAGTCCGCCACATTGCTGGTGAAGGGCGAGAACGCCTATGGCTATGCCAAGACCGAGAGCGGGGTCCACCGCCTCGTCCGCATCAGCCCCTATGACAGCTCCGCGCGCCGCCACACCAGTTTTTCAAGCGTATGGGTCTATCCGGTGATCGACGACGATGTGGATATCGAAATCGATCCGAGCGACCTCAAGATCGACACCTACCGCGCATCGGGCGCGGGCGGGCAGCACGTCAACACCACCGATTCCGCCGTGCGGATCACTCACCAACCGACCGGTATCGTGGTCGCCAGCCAGAACGATCGCAGCCAGCACAAGAACCGCGCAACCGCGATGAACATGCTGAAAGCGCGCCTGTTTGAGCGCGAGATGGCCGAGCGCGAAGCAGCCGCTTCGGGTGAATATCAGGAAAAGACCGAGATCGGCTGGGGCCACCAGATCCGCAGCTATGTCCTGCAGCCATACCAGATGGTCAAGGACCTGCGCACCGGCGTTACCTCCACCAATCCGGACGCGGTGCTGGACGGCGCGCTGGACGAATACATCTCCGCCGCGCTGGCCCAGCAAGTGACGGGCGAGGTGGCTGAAGTGGAGGATGTGGAGTAATGCGCGCAGGCAGCCTCGCCAGTACCGCGATGCTGATAGTGTCCACCGCGCTGGCGCTGGGCGCCTGCAAGCCGCTCGACACCGACAGGCCCGAAAACGCGCAGCAATTCCCGAGTCCCGACCGGCCCGTATCGGGGCTTGGTTCCAACCAGTTTTCGACCGAGGCAGAGCGCGACAATCGCGGTGAGGCGCAGGCGGTGATGGATCTGGCCGAGATCGAGCCGGGCATGACCGTCGCCGATATCGGCGCGGGCAATGGCTATTACACGGTCCGCCTGGCCGAGCGTGTGGGCGAAAACGGCCGGGTTCTGGCGCAGGATATCGATACCGATGCGCTGCGCCGATTGGGGGAGCGGGTGGACCGGGAACGGCTCGATAACGTCTCGATCGCATCCGGCGCGGTTGCCGATCCATTGCTGCCGGAAAAAAGTTTCGACCGTATATTCATGGTCCATATGTATCACGAGGTGAGCGAACCCTACGCTTTCCTGTGGCACCTGTGGCCCGCGCTGCGCGAAGACGGACAGATCGTGGTCGTCGATATCGACCGGCCGACAGATCAACATGGTATCGATCCGCTGCTGCTATCGTGCGAATTCGAAAGCGCCGGCTATGAATTGGTGGCGTTCAAGGATGCGCCGGAGCTGGCCGGGTACTATGCACAGTTCAAGGCATCGGCTACTAGGCCCGCACCGGCGGACATAAAACCGTGTCGGGGTCCGCGAGGCGGGTCGGGCGAAGCAGCGCCGTAAATCGCAGAACAGAAAGACTTTATACCAATATGGCATTCAAGGGTTTGAGCCCGATCAATTATGGCGGGCGTGAAGTTTGGCCGCTGATCGAAGGCGGCAAAGGCGTTTCGGCCACCAATCACATGAGCTCCGGCGCATGGGCCGCAGCGGGTGGAATCGGTACCGTCAGCGCGGTGAATGCGGACACTTACGACGAGGTCGGTGAGCCGATTCCTCAGGTCTATCCCCAGCGCACGCGCAAGGAACGCCACGAACAGCTCATCCGCTATGCCATCGACGGCGCGACCGAACAGGTGAAACGCGCGCACGAAATGTCGAACGGACAGGGCGCGATCAACATCAACGTGTTGTGGGAAATGGGCGGGGCGCAGGCCGTGCTCGAAGGCGTATTGGAAAACACCCCCGGCCTGGTGACCGGTGTGACCTGCGGTGCGGGTATGCCTTACAAGCTGGCGGAGATCGCGGCGCGTTTCAACGTGCATTATCTGCCCATCATCAGCAGCGGACGCGCCTTTCGCGCGCTGTGGAAGCGCAGCTATCACAAGGTGCCCGAACTTATGGCCGCCGTGGTTTACGAAGACCCGTGGCTGGCGGGCGGCCATAACGGCCTGTCGAATGCGGAAGACCCGCGCGAACCGCAAGATCCCTATCCGCGCGTGGCGGAATTGCGTGCCATGATGCGCAAGGAAGGCGTGAGCGAGGACGTTTCGATCGTGATGGCTGGCGGCGTGTGGTTCTTGCGCGAATGGGAAAACTGGATCGACAATCCCGAACTGGGCAAAATCAGCTTCCAGTTCGGCACGCGGCCTTTGTTGACTGAAGAAAGCCCGATCCCGCAAATCTGGAAAGACATGCTGCGCACCGTCGATCCCGGCGATGTGCTGCTGCACAAATTCTCGCCCACCGGATTTTACTCATCGGCCGTGAAGACCTCGTTCCTCTACGATCTGATGCATCGCAGCGAGCGGCAGATCGCGTTCAGCAAGACGCAGGCCGGCGATCACACCGCGCAGCTGGATTTCGGCGTGAAGGGCAAGAATATCTGGGTCACCCCGCATGATTGGGGCGTGGCGCGGTCATGGTTCGATTCCGGCTATACGGAGGCGCTGAAAACGCCCGACAACACGTTGATTTTCGTCACTCCGGAAAGCCGCGATATCATCCGCAAGGATCAGGCTGATTGCATGGGCTGCCTGTCGCATTGCGCGTTCTCGGCCTGGAAAGACCATGACGATTACACCACCGGCCGCTTGGCCGATCCGCGCAGCTTCTGCATCCAAAAAACCCTGCAGGACATCGCCCATGGCGGCGATCCGGACCAGAATTTGGCCTTTGCGGGCCACTCGGCTTACCGCTTCAAGCAGGACCCGTTTTATTCGAACAATTTCACCCCCACGGTGAAGCAGTTGGTGGACCGGATTTTGACGGGGGACTAGCCCGAACGGACAGCGTGGGGGCTTAGTCCAGCTCCCACGCCCGTTCGCCGTGGCTCGTAATATCGAGCCCTTCGCGTTCCTCGTCCTCGGTTACGCGCATCGGGAAGACCAGGCTTACCATCAGCGCGATGATGGCTGTGGCCACGGCGCTCCACAGTGCAACCGCGCCTACGCCGATCAGCTGGGCGACGAATTGCGAGCCGATCCCGCCACCTTCGCCATAACCGACCCCGCCAAGGCCATCGGAGGCAAACACCGCCAACAACAGCGAACCGAGTATCCCGCCCACGCCGTGAACGGCGAACACGTCCAGCGAATCGTCGATATGCAGCTTCTGCTTGATCAGCTGGATGCCGAAATAACAGACCACCGCGCCCAGCGCGCCGAGGATAATCGCACCCGCCGGAGACACGAACACCGCCGCCGGAGTGATGGTCGCCAGTCCCGCAATCGCGCCTGTTGCCCAGCCCACGCTGGTCGCCTTGCCGACGCTGAATTTCTCAACCAGCAACCAAGCCAGCGCTGCCACGCTTGCCGCGAGGTGCGTGTTGATCACGGCATCGGCCGCAACCCCGTCAGCAACCAAAGCGCTGCCGCCGTTAAATCCGAACCAGCCTACCCACAGCAATGCCGCGCCCACCATGGTGAGGGCGGGTGCGTGGGGCAGCATGAGCGTCTTGGGGAAACCCATCCGCCGACCGAGCAGCAGCGCCACTACTAGCGCGGAAACGCCTGCGGTGGTGTGGACCACGATACCGCCCGCAAAATCGAGCACACCCAGCGCGGCGAGCCAGCCGCCGCCCCATACCCAATGCACCACCGGAGCGTAAACGATCAGCCCCCACAGCGCGCAGAAGCCCAGCACCCAAGCAAACCGTGCTCGCTCGACCCAGGCACCCACCATCAGCGCGGGGGTAATGACCGCGAAGGTCATCTGGAACAGCGCGAAATTGCTTTCAGGCAGGAACGTATCCGCGCGAAGATCGCCCAGATCGATGAACATCCAAGCCCGCCCATTGCCGATGAACCCGTTGGACACGTCGCCAAAAGCCAGCGTGTAGCCGACCACGACCCACAACACCGATGCGATTGCGGCAACTGCGCCGCATTGAAGCAGCACCGACAAGAAATTCTTCGCGCGGACCAGCCCGCCATAGAACAGGCCGAGCCCCGGCAGGGTCATCAACAGGACCAACGCACTTGCGGCCAAAATCCATCCGGCGTCGCCGCTATTCATTGCCGGAGCAGCGGGCTGGGCAGCCTTTGCGCCAGAGGGCAAAGCGAAGGCAGCCAGCATAGCCAGCTTGATAATGTTGCGAAACACGGTGCGAATCTCCCCCAAGGGCCGCGTAATTCGCACCCCTGTTTGCGGGCGCGTTAAGACATATTGTTCGCCCGATGCAAGGGTGCGCGCAAGCTTCGTGCACACAAAGGCGGATTCCGGCGCCGCTGCTTCAGACCAACCCGTCGAGCACCTGGTCTGGAGGCCGGTGCCCGTCGGCCCAGAAACGGATATTGGCGATCACTTTCTCGCCCGATGCCTCGCGCCCCTCGGCCGTGGCGCTGCCAATATGCGGCAGGGTCATCACATTGGGGTGGGCGAGCAGGCGCGGGTCGACATGCGGTTCGTCGGGATAGACATCCAGCCCGGCCCCGGCGAGATGGCCCGCCTGCAGCGCATCGATCAGCGCTTCCATATCGACCAGCTCTCCGCGCGCGGTGTTGATCAGGCTTGCGCCCTGTTTCATCAGCGCGATCCGGCGCGCATCGATCATGCCGCGCGTCGCCTCGCTCGCCGGGCAATGTAGGGTGACGATGTCGGACAGGGCCAGCAATTCGTCCAGATCCTCCACGAACCGCGCCTGGACCATGTTTTCCAGCGCGCGGGGCAGTGGCTTGCGATTGTGATAGGCGATTTCCAGCCCGAATGCGCGCGCCCGGTGAGCCACCGCCTGTCCGATCCGGCCCATGCCGACGATGCCCAGCACCTTACCGCCGAGCTGCCGGCCAAGCAGGCCAGACGGGGTCCAACCGGTCCATTCGCCGCGCCGGATCAGCGCAACCCCATCGCGAATCCGGCGGGGTACACCGATGATCATCGCCATAGCCAGGTCGGCCGTATCGTCGGTAAATACGCCCGGCGTATTGGTGACGATGATTTTGCGTGCAGCGGCCGCTTTCAGATCGATATGATCGGTCCCCGCCCCGAAATTGGCGATCAGGCCGAGCCGGTCGCCCGCAGCCGCGATCATGGCGGCATCGATCCGGTCGGTCACGGTGGGCACCAGCACATCGGTATCCTGCATCGCGGCGACGAGTTCGTCCCGGCTCAGCGGCGTGTCGTCAGGGTTGAGCGCGGCCTCGTAAAGCTCTTCCATTCGCGCCTCAACGCCGGGCATCAAATGCCGGGTGACGACGACCTTGGGCGTGCCATCGACGCGGTGTGTGGGCCTGGTTGAATTGTCGGTCATATGGGCCGCGCTAGGCCCGTGTTCGGCCCTAGGTCAAGTGCCGGTTAACGACAGGCCTTTTGCACTATCGGCGGCGTTCGGGGTTGAAGCGGCGCACAGGGCAAGTATGTTCGCCGCCATGCACCGTATCCCCCTTGGTTTCATCACCGCATTGCTGTTGTTCGCCGCACCTGCCGCCGCGCAGGACCGCGAGGTTCCCTATTGGGCCAGCCTGAAATCGGAAGAGGTCAACATGCGCGTCGGCCCCAGCCGCGATTACGCCATCGAATGGGTGTATAAACGCCAGGGAATGCCCCTGAAAGTCGTCAGGGTGGTGGATGGCTGGCGCCTGGTGCGCGATCCCGATGGGGAGGAAGGCTGGGTCGTGTCTTCACTGCTCAGCCTGTCGCCCCGCGCGATGGTAATCGGCGAAGAATGGGCCGCCATCCGGGCCGAGGCATCGGATGGCGCCATGCTGAAATGGAATGCGGAGCCCGGCGTGGTCGGCGCGCTGGGCGAGTGCATGGCTGGCTGGTGCGAATTCGATGTCGACGGCCGGACCGGCTGGGTCAGGCAGGACCGGCTGTGGGGTGCAGGGGAGCCTTGAAGCCGACGTTATTCGGGTTCTCGTGACCGAGGACTCCAGAAGAACTGGTAACTCGTGTCTTCCCCGGTAACCAGCTCATTCCGCTTTTTCGCTTCGGCATGTTCTGCCAAGCTGTATGAAAGCGCTCGCACACAAATATCGTTACTTTCACGGGCGTCTTGCAAGTTGCTGAGATCGGAAGAAATATCCAGTTGATCGAGGGCAGCAATCAAAACCCGGCTGGTCCGCTCGAGCGAGTGATTGAATGATTCTGCACGTAGCCAATCATCCTTCGCACTGGCAAAATCCTGCGCGCTGGGCGTCCCGAACTGATTGGTCAGGCGAGTGAAACCGTTCCATGCGCTTGCCTCCGCGTTGACCTCCACGGCGGCGCTTTCCAGTAATCGGTTCACTATGTCGTATAGTTCCGCAGTCTCGCGACCATAATGCTTGAGGATCAGCGCGGGAGTATCGCCATCCCAGTTGATCGGGGTAAAATCTCGCCCCAGCGGACGATAAATCTGGACCGACGCCTCTTTTTCGTCGGCGAGGTCGCGCCGCAACAGGTCAAGTCGATGATGAAAACATGCCGAGCTTCTGGCACGTGTCATCGCCTGCTGACTAACCGCTTCGAGCCGCGTATCCAACGCCAGCTTGACCTGTGCCGCCCGGTCCTTCTCCGCCCGCTCGCCGAGCCAATTGGCCAGTGCCTGTGCCGACAGGACACCTAGCAATACAACCAGAAACTCGAACAGGAACAGCCTGGCCCAACGGCGAGTACGCACCTTGGGGAACCACCCCCGCAGGCCGTAGCGCGGGGTCGGGGTGGGTTCGTCGTCGAATCGGTCAGACAATTTCGACAGCTACCGCCGTGGCTTCGCCGCCGCCGATGCAAAGGCTGGCCACGCCGCGCTTCTTGCCCTGCTGCTTCAGCGCGTTGAGCAAGGTTACGATGATCCGCGTGCCGCTCGCCCCGATCGGGTGACCCAGCGCAGTGCCGCCGCCATTCACATTGATCTTGTCATGCGGGATACCGATGTCGCGCATGGCGAACATCGCGACGCAGGCGAAGGCCTCGTTCACTTCCCACAGTTCGACATCCTCGGCGGACCAGCCGGCTTTTTCCAGAACCTTCTCGATCGCGCCGATCGGAGCGACGGTGAACTCGCTCGGCTCTTGCGCATGGGCGGCCATGGCAACGATCTTTGCGACCGGCTGCGCGCCGTGCTGCTTCGCGACGCTTGCGCGCGCCAGCACGACTGCCGCCGCGCCATCGGAGATGGAGCTGGAGGTTGCCGCGGTAATCGTCCCGTCCTTGGCGAAGGCAGGACGCAGCGTGGGAATCTTGTCCGGACGGCCGCGGCCCGGAGCCTCGTCGGTATCGACCACCACATCGCCTTTGCGGGTGCTTATGGTCACAGGGACCACCTCATCCGAAAACGCACCGCTTTCGATGGCGGCATTGGCGCGGCGCAGCGATTCGATGGAATAATCGTCCATTTCCTCGCGCGTCATCTGGTACTGATTGGCGGTTTCCTGCGCGAAGGTGCCCATCGCGCGGCCTTCTTCATAGGCATCTTCCAGCCCATCGAGGAACATGTGGTCATAGGTGGTGTCGTGGCCCAGCCGCGCGCCGCTGCGATGTTTCTTGAGGAGATAGGGCGCGTTGGTCATGCTCTCCATCCCGCCGGCCAGCACCACGTCCACCGTACCGGCGGCAAGCGCTTCTGCGCCCATGATCACCGTCTGCATGCCGCTGCCGCAGACCTTGTTGACCGTGGTCGCCTGGACGGATTTGGGCAATCCGCCCTTGATCGCCGCCTGGCGGGCCGGCGCCTGGCCCAGTCCGGCGGGCAGCACGCAGCCCATATAGGCGCGGTCGAAGCTGTCGGCGGAAATGCCTGAACGCTCGACCGCCGCCTTTACCGCAGTCGCACCCAGATCGGTGGCGCTGGCATCGGACAACGCGCCTTGCATCGAGCCCATCGGGGTGCGGGCATAGGACAGGATAACGACGGGGTCGGAGGTGTTCGACATAGTGGGGACTTGCCTTTCATGGTGCAAACGTGTTGCGTGTTGCAACGTATCTAGGGCTGGCTCGTTGGCTAATCAATCGAAGCAAACGCCCGACTGGGAGAATATCATGGCCAAACCCGACCTCAAGACCATCCTCGACAAACAGCGTGCCGCATTCACCGCCGCGCGGCCCGAAAGCCTGGATATTCGCAAGGACCGGGTGAAGCGCGCCATCGCATTGCTGGTCGATCACAAGGATGAACTGTGTGACGCGATGAGCGAGGATTTCGGTAATCGCAGCCGCGAACAATCCAAGCTGACCGATATCATGGGCACGGTGAATTTCGGCAAATATTGCCTGAAGCAGCTGGATGGCTGGGCCAAGCCGGATAAGCGCCACGTGCAGTTCCCGCTCGGCCTGTTGGGCGCGAAGGCGGAGGTGCGGTACGAACCCAAAGGCGTGATCGGCATCCTCAGCCCGTGGAACTTCCCGGTCAATCTCAGCTTCGGACCGCTGATGCAGGTGCTGGCGGCGGGAAACCGTTCGATGATCAAGCCCAGCGAATTTACCGAGGCGACCAGCGAGTTGTCGCGCGAATTATGCGCCAAATATTTCGACGAGGCGGAAGTCGCCTTCGTCACCGGCGGTCCCGAAGTAGCGCAGGAATTTTCCGGGCTGCCTTTCGATCACCTGGTTTTCACCGGTTCCACCGCCACGGGGCAGAAGGTAATGGAAGCCGCGGCGAAGAACCTTGTGCCGGTGACGCTGGAGCTTGGCGGCAAATCTCCGGTGATCCTTGGCAAAAGCGCCGATTTTACCCGCGCCGGAGAGCGCATCGCAATGGGCAAGATGATGAATGCGGGCCAGATCTGCCTCGCCCCCGATTACCTGATCGTGCCGGAGGAGCAGGAGGAAGGCGCGGTCGCCGCCGTCGAACTGGGCGCGCGCACCATGTATCCGACCCTGCTGAATAATGACGATTATGCCAGTATCGTGACCGACAAGCATTTCGACCGTCTGCAAGGGCTGGTCGAAGATGCGCGCGACAAGGGCGCAGAAGTGCTCGAAATCAATCCGGCGGGCGAAGATTTCTCCAGCACCAACAGCCGCAAGATGCCGCTGACGATCCTGCGCAATGTGACCGACGACATGCAGGCGATGCAGGAGGAGATCTTTGGCCCCGTCCTGCCGGTGAAAACCTATAAGAGCGTCGATCAGGCGGTGGATTACGTGAACGAGAACGATCGCCCGCTCGGCCTGTATTATTTCGGCAGCGATTCAGTTGAACGCGAGCGCGTGCTCAGCCGCACGATCAGCGGCGGTGTTACGGTGAACGATGTGATTTTCCACGTTTCGATGGACGATTTGCCGTTTGGCGGCGTCGGGCCGAGCGGAATCGGCTCCTATCACGGGCCGGAGGGTTTTCGCGAATTCAGCCATGCGCGCTCGGTCTATACCCAGTCCAAGATCGATGTAGCCAAGCTGGCCGGTTTCAAGCCGCCATATGGGGAAAAGACGAAGAAAGCGCTCGCCAGCCAAATCAAGAAAGCCTGATCGCGAGGCCAGCTATGCCGCAAGGGGCGGCGGCGCTCAGCCGTCGTCCTGGTCGAACACCCATTCGGCATAGCTGTCCAGAATACTCGCCCAATATTCGATATTGTCCTGGAACAGCTCGGGCGACATCCCGCCATCCTCCAGGTCGATATCCATCTCGATCACCGGGTCGCCATCCTTGTCGATATAGATGCGGCCCCACCGATGGGACGAGGCATATTCGTTCATCTGCGCGAGCGTCGGCTTCTTGGTCGGGGTAAAGGCGGCGTAGAACTGGACGCTCTTGCATTCATGACCCGCATCGTCGCACCCGTAGAAGAACACCGCGAAATTATAGCCGCTGCTGCCGCTGGAGATGAAACGTTCGTCGCCTTCGCCCTCCAGTTGGGCGCGGTAACCGGCGCTCTGCAAGGCGGACTGCACCTGCGAATGATCGGCCACGATATTCTCGGCAAAAGCAGGGGGCGAGACGGCCAGTGTCGCCGCGGTAACGCAGGCGGCGAGGGCGGGTTTCAGCATGAGAATATCTGCCGGATTACGGCGCAGTACCGGTTGGGGATAGGTCTGCGTTGCACCGCGCGCAAGCTGGCTTGCAAATTAGCGTCGCTCGTCGCCGGTAATACGCAGCCAGACCCCTTGCACCCGCCGCCGCGCGGCTTTAGGGCGCAGCCACGCCTATTAATCCAAGCGAGTGAGCGCCTTGACGCCAACCGAATTCGATCTGGTCCAGTATCTGCCGATCCTGATTTTCCTCGGCATCGCCGTGGCGATCTCGGCATTGTTCGTGTTTCTGCCGATGGGCGTTTCGCGGCTGACGGGCGCACATAATCCGGATTCGGAAAAGCTCAGCGAATATGAATGCGGCTTTCCGGCATTCGAAGATCCGCGCAGCCAGTTCGACGTGCGCTTTTACCTCGTCGCGATCCTGTTCATCATCTTCGATCTGGAGGCGGCGTTCCTGTTTCCCTGGGCGGTCAGCCTGGATCTTACCGGCTGGCCGGGCTGGATCACCATGATGATCTTCCTGTTCGAACTGATTGTCGGCTTTGCCTATGCCTGGAAGAAAGGGGCGCTGGAATGGGAGTGAACGATTCCATGACCGGAGCATCGGGAGATCCCGCCTTCGCCGGGGCGACTTCGCTCAACCCGGCGCTCGATGGCCAGCGTCTGCGCGATGCGGCGACGGCGCGAGGCGGCGAAGTGCGCCAGCCCGATGCAGATTATTTCAACGCGATGCAGACCGAGGTGAACGATAAGGGCTTCCTCGTCACCAGCACCGAAGACCTGTTCCAATGGGCGCGCACCGGTTCGCTGTGGTGGATGACCTTCGGTCTGGCCTGCTGCGCGGTGGAGATGATCCATGTCAACATGCCGCGTTACGACATGGAACGCTTCGGCGTGGCCCCGCGCGCCAGCCCGCGCCAGAGCGACGTGATGATCGTGGCCGGGACGCTGTGCAACAAGATGGCCCCGGCGCTGCGCAAGGTTTACGACCAGATGTCGGACCCGAAATACGTCATTTCGATGGGTAGCTGCGCCAATGGCGGCGGCTATTACCATTACAGCTATTCCGTGGTTCGCGGCTGCGACCGGATTGTGCCGGTGGACATCTATATTCCCGGCTGTCCGCCGACCGCAGAAGCACTGCTTTACGGCGTGATGCAGCTCCAGCGCAAAATCCGCCGCAGCGGTACGGTGCTGCGGTGACTGTCCTCCATTCCGCCCCGAAGCCGAGCGTTATCGATGGCGCTTTCGATGCGATCAAGTCTGCCATCGGTGCCGATTTGCTCGACGCGCACGAGGCGCATGGCGAGCTGGTGTTTACCATCCGCCGCGACGGGCTGGAAGCCGTGCTGCGCATGCTGCGCGACGATCACGGCTATCAGCAGCTGATGGAAATCGCCGGGGCCGATTATCCGGGCAGGGCGGAGCGGTTCGAAGTCGTCTATATGCTGCTCAGCCTGACCAAGAATCACCGGATCATGCTGAAGGTTACCACGGACGAGGCGACCCCGGTTCCCACCGCGACCACGCTGTGGCCCAATGCGGGCTGGCTGGAGCGCGAGGTTTTCGACATGTACGGCGTGCTGTTCGCCGGAAATACCGATCTGCGCCGCATCCTCACGGATTACGGTTTCGAAGGGCATCCTTTCCGCAAGGATTTCCCCATGACCGGCTACACCGAATTGCGCTATTCCGAAGAAGACAAGCGCGTGGTTTACGAGCCGGTCAGGCTGGCCCAGGAAATGCGTACGTTCGATTTCATGAGCCCGTGGGAAGGCGCGGATTACGTGCTGCCAGGTGACGAGAAGGCGGACACCCCGCCGGTGGACGAACCCAAGGTAACCGATAGCCCCAAGGACACCGGCGCAGGCGCCAAAGCAGATGAAAAGGCGGCCGAGAAGGTTAGTGCCGGATCGCCCGCCGAGGTCGATAGCGGCGAGGACGAGGCTCCCCCGCCAGAGCCGACCGAAGATGAACCCGGCCGCAAGCCGCGCGAGGGCAAGACCACCGATACCAAGCGGGCGACTCTCCCCGACAAGGACACCGGCCCTAACGAGGACGAAGCATGAGCGTCCAGCTTGAAGAATCTCCCACCACCGGTGACGAGGTCATCTCCAACTACACAATCAATTTCGGTCCGCAGCACCCGGCTGCGCATGGCGTGCTGCGCATGGTCATGGAGCTGGATGGCGAGATCATCGAACGGATCGATCCGCATGTTGGCCTGTTGCATCGCGGCACCGAAAAACTGATCGAGCAGAAGACCTATCTGCAGGCGCTGCCCTATTTCGACCGGCTCGATTATTGCAGCCCGCTTTGCCAGGAACACAGCTACGTCCTCGCGATCGAGAAGTTGTTGAACCTCGAAGTGCCGGAACGCGCCCAATATTTGCGCGTATTGTTCGCCGAGCTGACGCGGATTTCCAACCACCTGCTCAACATCGGCGCGCATGTGATGGATGTCGGCGCGATGACGCCGAACCTGTGGGTCTTCGAACTGCGCGAAGATTGCATGAACTTCTTCGAGCGGGCCAGCGGCGCACGGATGCACAGCGCCTACTTCCGGCCCGGCGGGGTTCACCAGGACGTGCCGCTCAAGCTTCTCACTGATATTGGCGACTGGGTCGATGGGCGGATGCCCGAACTGTTCGGCGACGCGATGAGCCTGGTGACCGACAACCGCATCTTCAAGCAGCGCAACGTCGATATCGCGGTTGTCAGCAAGTCCGATGCGATTGCCTGGGGCTTCTCCGGCCCGATGATCCGCGCCGCTGGCGTGCCATGGGATTTGCGCAAATCGCAGCCATACGATGTCTATGACCGGATGGAATTCGACATCCCGGTCGGCACCAATTCGGATTGCTACGACCGCTTCATGGTCCGCGTGAACGAAGTTTACGAAAGCGCTAAGATCATCAAGCAGTGCCTCGCGGAAATGCCCGAAGGCCCGGTGGCGAGCACCGACCGCAAGATCGTCCCGCCCAAGCGCGGCGAGATGAAGCAGTCGATGGAAGCGCTGATCCACCACTTCAAACTCTACACGGAGGGCTTCCACGTCCCCGCCGGCGAAGTCTATGTCGCCACCGAAAGCCCCAAGGGCGAATTCGGCGTCTATCTGGTGAGCGACGGCAGCAACAAGCCCTATCGCTGCAAGATCCGCCCGACAGCGTTCAGCCATTTGCAGGCGATGGATTTCATGGCGAAGGGGCATATGCTGCCCGACGCGACCGCCATTCTGGGCGCGATTGATGTGGTGTTCGGGGAGTGTGACCGGTGAGTTTACTCACTGATATTCTTGGTGACTTGTTCCTTCTCGCAATCGGACTGGCCGCTTGTATTGGGGCCTTCTCGGCTTTCACAAAAGCAAAACGAATATATGGCGACGGTCAGGCTTCTACACCAGACGAACAGCATAATGGTAATGTTGCGAAAGCGCTTCTGATTTCCGCTGTTGCTGCCTTTGTGTGGTATGATTCGTTTAACTTGGACGCGGCAATCGTGCGGGTGGCAGTCCCGCTTGGAGTGTATAAATTCGTGCAATTAGTTTTGACGCCTATGATTGGTTGGCATTTTGAGAACATCAAGGTTGTAAGCGGAACGGGGCAGGTTTCCGATGGCTGATCGCGCACCCGCTCCCGATACGCCCGAACTGCGCGAGCGGTGGGGTGGCTTTGCCTGGACCGACGAGAACCGGGCCAAGGCGGATTATCATATAGCCAAATATCCCGATGGGCGGCAGAAATCGGCGGTAATGCCGCTGCTCGATCTGGCGCAGCGTCAGGTCGGGGTGGAGACAAATACGCAAGGCTGGCTGCCGCTGCCGGTGATCGAATATGTCGCCGATTATCTCGACATGCCGGTTATCCGCGTGCTCGAGGTCGCGACGTTCTATTTCATGTACAACCTCGTTCCGGTGGGCAAATTCCATGTTCAGGTGTGCGGCACAACGCCTTGCATGCTGCGCGGAAGCGACGCCATTATCGCCGCTTGCCAGGCGCGCGGCATGGCGAAGGGCAAGGTCTCCGAAGATGGCCTGTGGACCCTCACCGAAGTGGAATGCATGGGCAATTGCGCCACCGCGCCGATGGTCCAGATCAATGACGGCAATTACGAGGATCTGACGGTCGAACGCCTTGATGCCGTACTGGATGCACTGGCGGCGGGCGAGGATCCGAAGGAAGGCACACAGGAACCGGGCCGCCACACCAGCGAGCCCAGCGGCGGGCCGACCACCTTGAAAGAGATGGTCGACGCCAATCACGATTACCGGGGTGAGTGGTGATGGAAAGCTCGCTCGTCACCCTGATCATCGCGCTGATCGCTATCGTGATCGCATGGAAGGTGCTGAAAGGCATTGTGAAGACCGTTGCGCTGGTGGTCATCCTCGCAGTGGCGGCATTCGTAGTATTTGGAGGCGTCATCTAATGGCTCTCGTCGATAAGGACCGGATCTTCACCAACGTCTACGGCTTCCAGGATTGGGGCTTGAAGGCGGCGCAAAAGCGCGGCGATTGGGATGATACCAAGGCGCTGATCAAGCGCGGACAGGATTCCATCATCGACGAGATGAAGGCGAGCGGCCTTCGCGGGCGCGGCGGGGCTGGTTTCCCGACCGGTCTGAAATGGTCGTTCATGCCCAAGGAATCGAAGGACGGCCGCCCGTCATTCCTGGTCATCAATGCCGACGAATCCGAGCCAGGCTCCTGCAAGGATCGCGAGATCATCCGCCACGATCCGCACAAGCTGATCGAAGGCGCTTTGGTCGCCGGCTACGCGATGCGCGCGCGCGCCGCCTATATCTATATTCGCGGCGAGTATATTCGCGAGGCGGAAACGCTGCAAAAGGCGATCGACGAGGCCTATGCGGCGGGCCTGATCGGCAAGAACGCCTGCAAATCAGGCTATGACTTCGACGTGTTCATGCACCGCGGCGCGGGCGCATATATTTGCGGCGAAGAAACCGCGATGATCGAAAGTCTGGAAGGCAAGAAGGGCCAACCGCGCCTCAAGCCGCCATTTCCGGCAGGGGCGGGACTGTATGGATGTCCGACCACGGTCAACAATGTCGAGAGCATCGCGGTGGTCCCGACTATTCTGCGACGCGGTGCGAACTGGTTCTCCAGTTTCGGGCGCGAAGGCAATCACGGCACCAAGCTGTTCCAGATCAGCGGCCATGTCGAAAAACCCTGCGTTGTCGAAGAGGAAATGAGCATCCCTTTCCGCGAGCTGATCGAGCGCCATTGCGGCGGCATCACCGGCGGATGGGACAATCTGCTGGCGGTGATCCCGGGCGGAAGCTCTGTCCCGCTTGTCCCGGCCGAGCAGATCATGGATGCCCCGATGGATTTCGACGGGCTGAAAGACCTCGGCTCCGGCCTCGGCACGGCAGCGGTGATCGTGATGGACAAGTCCACCGACATCGTCCGCGCGATCAGCCGCATCAGCTATTTCTACAAGCATGAGAGCTGCGGCCAGTGCACTCCCTGCCGTGAGGGCACGGGCTGGATGTGGCGCATGATGGAACGCCTGCGCACCGGCGACGCCGCGATCGAGGAAATCGATATGCTGCAGCAGGTAACCAAGCAGGTCGAAGGACATACAATCTGCGCGCTCGGCGATGCAGCCGCATGGCCGATCCAGGGTCTGATCCGCCACTTCCGCCCGGAACTGGAACGCCGGATCGAAGAGCATAATGCGCAATTCCTGGAGGCTGCAGAGTAAGATGTATTCAGACGTACCAAAGCGTTCCAAACTGGCGATCGGCTTCTATGTTTTGGGCAGCCTATGGTTATTGGCTAATTTATTAACTCTTTTCACAAGTGGCGGGAAGGTTCTGGCACTGGGTCTTGCTTTCGGTGCGGGCGGTGCCCTCGGAACGATCCTGATATCGTTGCTCGCCCAGCCAATACTGATCATGCTGTTTGGCGGGGTGGTGCAGGTGTTGGTGGATATCAAAGATGCATTAACTAGCGAGATCGAGGACTTCGATGCCTAAAGTCACCGTAGACGGCACCGAGCTCGAGGTTCCCGATGGCGCGACCGTGCTGCAGGCTTGCGAGCTGGCGGGGAAGGAAATCCCGCGCTTTTGCTATCACGAACGGCTGTCCATCGCGGGCAATTGCCGGATGTGCCTGGTCGAAGTGAAGCCCGGACCGCCCAAGCCGCAGGCATCCTGCGCGCTGCCCGCCACCGAGGGTCAGGAAATCCGCACAGATAGCGAGATGGTCAAGACCGCTCGCGAAGGGGTGATGGAATTCCTGCTGATCAATCACCCGCTCGATTGCCCGATCTGCGACCAGGGCGGCGAGTGCGATCTGCAGGATCAGGCGATGGCCTATGGCCGGGGCGGCTCGCGCTACCAGATGAACAAGCGGGCGGTGACCGAGAAATATATGGGGCCGCTGATCAAGACGATCATGACGCGCTGCATCCACTGCACTCGCTGCGTTCGCTTTTCCGAAGAGATCGCGGGCGTGGACGAAATCGGCGCGATCGGGCGCGGCGAGGATATGCAGATCACCACCTATCTGGAACAGGCCGCATCGCACGAACTCAGCGCGAATGTGATCGATCTATGCCCGGTCGGAGCTCTGACCTCAAGGCCCTATGCCTATGAGGCGCGCCCCTGGGAGCTCCAGAAGACGCTCAGCATCGACGTGTCGGATGCGGTTGGCTCCAACATCATGCTGCATTCGCGCGGGCGTGAAGTGATGCGCGCTCTGCCGCGGATCAATGACGATGTGAACGAGGAGTGGCTCAGCGATAAGGGACGCTATCAGGTCGATGGGCTGGCCACGCGCAGGCTCGACAAGGTGTGGATGCGCAAGGGCCGGGGTTCGGGCGCCAAGTTGGCCGAAGCGAGCTGGGACGAGGCGTTCAAGGCTATCGCGAAGCAGCTGAAATCAGACAAGTCGAGCATTGCGGCGGTCGCGGGCGACATGCTCGATTGCGAGACGATGTTTGCAGCCAAGGCGCTGCTGAGGGCGTGCGGGTCGAATTTGATCGAAGGCCGGCAAACAGGCATGGATTACGACGTATCCAACCTGGCAGCGGTAAACTTCAATTCCACTCTGGCCGGGATCGAACATGCCGATGCGGTGCTGATCGTGGGCAGCCATATTCGCTGGGAAGCGCCGCTGGTGAATGTTCGCCTGCGCAAGGCGGTCAAACGCGGCGCGAAAGTGTTCGTGATCGGCCCGGAGTGGGATCCCACCTATCCCGCGGAGTTCCTGGGCGACGATCTGGCCGTGCTGAGCAAGCTGCCCAAGGCGGTTTCGCAGGCATTCAAGGATGCAGAGCGGCCCGCCATCATTATGGGCGGCGCGGCGCTCGCGCAGGGTGCACTGGGCGCGGGGCTTGCTGCGGCCGAAAAGCTCGGCGTGGTCAATGATAATTGGAACGGCTTCAACGTGCTGCATTTCTCGGCAGCGCGGATGGGCGGGCTGATGCTCGGTTTTGCGCAAAAGGGTGGCGTGGCGGATCTCGCGCGGGCCGCGCCCAAGGTGTTGCTGTCGCTCGGCGCGGACGAAATGGATTACGAGCCATTTGCCGGTAGCCTGAAAGTTTATATCGGCCATCACGGTGACAAGGGCGCTCATGCGGCGGATATTATCCTGCCCGCAGCGTCCTTCGCGGAGAAGGACGGGACCTACGTCAATACCGAGGCGCGGGTGCAATTTGCGGAGAAGGCAGTGTTTGCGCCGGGCGATGCGCGCGAGGACTGGACGATCCTGCGCGCACTGGCCGATGCGCTGAAAGTGGAAGTCGGTTTCGACAGCTTTGCGCAGCTTCAATCCGCGATGATCGCCGAAGTGCCTGCGTTGGGCGAAGAAGGCGTGGCCGATCTCGGCGCGCTGCCCAAGGCGGATGGCAAGGCCAAGGCCGAGGGCACGATTTCGGCCTATCCGATCAAGGATTTCTACCTCACCAACCCCATCGCCCGCGCCAGCGCGACGATGCAGCATTGCTCGGCAGAGTTGCTGCACGGCGAGGAATTGTTGGAGGCGGCAGAGTGACTGATTTCTTCCAATCTCTCGGCATGAGCTACGAATGGGCGTGGACTGCCGCGACCGTTTCGGGTGTGTTGCTGATCGCCCTGCCGCTGATGTTGGCGGTCGCGATGATCATCTATGTCGATCGCAAGGTGTGGGCGGCGATCAACCTTCGGCGCGGGCCGAATGTGGTCGGGCCGTTTGGGCTGCTGCAGTCGTTCGCCGACGGGCTGAAGGTGTTCCTGCAGGAAACCATCATTCCCAGCGCGGCGAACAAGGGCATTTTCCTGCTCGCGCCGATCGTCACCTTTACTGTTGCGCTGGCGGCGTGGGCGGTGATTCCGTTCGATGCGGGCGTGGTGCTGGCCGATATCAATGTCGGGTTGCTCTACATTCTCGCGATCAGCTCGCTGTCGGTTTACGGCGTGGTGATGAGCGGGTGGGCGTCGAACTCGAAATACCCGTTCTTCTCAGCGATGCGCGCTGCCGCGCAGATGATCTCCTACGAAGTCTCGATCGGGTTCATCTTGGTGTGCGTGGTGCTTTGGGCGGGGACGTTTAACCTGAGCGAGATTGTCGAAGCGCAGCGCGGCCACGGATTGGGCGTGGTGAACGGCTATGTGTTCAACCTGCTGCTGTTCCCGATGTGGGTGATGTTTTTCATCTCCAGCCTCGCCGAAACGCAGCGCGTGCCGTTCGATCTGACCGAAGCGGAGAGCGAATTGGTTGCCGGTTACCAGACCGAGTATTCGTCGATGAGCTTCGCGTTGTTCTGGCTCGGCGAATATGCCAACATCCTGCTGATGTGCAGCCTCAATACGCTGCTGTTCTTCGGCGGGTGGCTGCCTCCGATCGATTGGGCGCCGCTCTACTGGGTGCCGGGGATCGTGTGGTTCCTGCTCAAGACGTTCTTCTTCTTCTTCATGTTCAGTTGGGTGATGGCGACGGTGCCGCGCTACCGCTACGACCAGCTGATGCGGCTGGGCTGGAAGGTGTTCCTGCCGCTGAGCTTGTTGTTTGTCGTTATTATCTCCGGTTACCTGATGGCGACCGGCCATTATGGAGCCACCTAATGGCCTCAGTCACACACCTCATCAAATCCTTCACCCTGTGGGAATTCCTCAAGGCGCATGCGCTGACCTTGAAGTATTTCTTCAAGCCCAAGGTGACGATCAACTATCCGCATGAGAAGAACCCGCTTTCCCCGCGCTTTCGCGGCGAACACGCTTTGCGGCGCTATCCCAATGGGGAAGAGCGCTGCATCGCGTGTAAACTGTGCGAGGCGGTGTGTCCGGCGCAGGCGATCACGATCGATGCCGAACCGCGCGAGGATGGCAGCCGCCGCACGACGCGCTACGATATCGACATGACGAAATGCATCTATTGCGGGTTCTGCCAGGAGGCCTGCCCGGTGGATGCCATCGTCGAGGGGCCGAATTTCGAATACGCAACCGAAACGCGCGAGGAACTGCTCTACGACAAGGCGAAATTGTTGGCGAACGGGGACAAGTGGGAGCGGGCATTGGCCGCAAACCTTGAAGCCGACGCGCCCTATCGCTAACCGCCGCGCAACCGATTCCGGGGGGCTTCACGCCAAAGTATGATCCAGACCATCGCCTTTTACCTGTTCGCCGCGCTCGTCGTGGGCAGCGCCGTGCTCGTGATCACGGCGCGCAATCCCGTGCATAGCGTGCTGTGGCTGATCCTCGCCTTCTTCAACGCCGCCGGGCTGATGGTGCTGGTGGGGGCGGAGTTTATCGCGATGCTGCTGGTGGTCGTCTATGTCGGCGCGGTGGCGGTGTTGTTCCTGTTCGTGGTGATGATGCTGGACATCGATTTTGCGGAAATGCGTGCGGGCTTCGTCCGCAACTTCCCGCTCGGCCTGGCGATTGCGCTGGTGCTGCTGGCGGAGCTGGTACTGGGCATCGGCGCATATCGGTCAGGGGCGATGGAACTGGGCGAGCCTGCCGAAGCTGCGACCATTGCGGGCAGCAACATCGAAGGCATCGGCGCGCTGCTTTATTCCGAATATCTGTTCCTGTTCGAAAGCGCAGGGATCATCCTGCTGGTGGCGATGGTCGGTGCGATTGTGCTGACTCACCGCGAGAGCCCTGCCGGCGCACGTGGTCATCAGGACATCGGCAAGCAGAACGCCCGCCGCCCCGAAGATGCCACCGTCATGCGGCAACCGGAAATCGGACAGGGGGTCGAGCTGTGATCGGTATCGAACATTATATCGTCGTGGGCGCCATCCTGTTCGTGCTGGGCGTGCTGGGGATATTCCTCAACCGCAAGAACGTGATCGTCATCCTGATGGCGATCGAGCTGATCCTCCTTGCCGTGAATATCAACCTGGTCGCCTTCAGCGCCTTCCTTGGCGATCTGACCGGGCAGATATTCGCCATGTTCGTGCTGACCGTGGCGGCGGCCGAAGCTGCCATCGGGCTGGCGATCCTGGTGATCTATTTCCGAGGACGCGGCACGATCGCCGTGGACGACGTCAACCGGATGAAGGGCTGAGCGGTGTCCACTCAAATTCTGATCATCGTCTTCGCGCCCCTGCTGGCTGCGATCATTGCCGGGCTCGGCAACCGCGCGCTGGGTAACACGGCGGCGAAGGCGATCACGACGGGCGGACTGTTCCTGTCCGCAATCCTCAGCTGGCCGATCTTCCTCGGCTTCTTGTCGGGAGAAGCCAGCGCAACCGTCGTTCCGGTGCTGCAATGGGTGCAATCGGGTGATCTGACCTTCGATTGGGCGCTGCGCGTCGATACGCTGACTGCGGTGATGCTGGTGGTGATCAACACCGTTTCCGCGCTCGTCCACCTGTATAGCTGGGGCTATATGGAGGAGGACCCGGATCAGCCGCGCTTCTTCGCCTATCTCAGCCTGTTCACCTTCGCCATGCTGATGCTGGTTACCGCGAATAATCTGGTGCAGATGTTCTTCGGTTGGGAAGGCGTCGGGCTCGCAAGTTACCTGTTGATCGGTTTCTGGTTCCGCAAGCCCAGCGCCAACGCTGCCGCGATCAAGGCGTTCGTGGTCAACCGCGTGGGCGATCTGGGCTTTATGCTGGGTATTTTCGGGACCTATCTGGTGTTCGGAACGACCTCGATCCCCGAAATCCTGGAGGCGGCGCCCGCAATGTCCGGCGCAACCATCGGGTTCCTTGGCCTGCGCGTCCAGACGATGGACGTGCTGTGCATCCTGTTGTTCATCGGCGCGATGGGCAAATCGGCGCAGCTGGGCCTGCACACATGGCTTCCCGATGCGATGGAGGGGCCGACGCCGGTCTCCGCGCTTATCCACGCCGCTACGATGGTTACCGCCGGTGTATTCATGGTGTGCCGCCTGTCGCCGATGTTCGAAACCGCTCCGGTGGCGCTGGGGATGGTGACCTTTGTCGGCGCTGCCACCTGCCTGTTCGCCGCCACGATCGGGACCACCCAGTGGGACATCAAGCGGGTGATCGCCTATTCCACCTGTTCCCAGCTGGGTTACATGTTCTTTGCTGCCGGTGTCGGAGCATACGGCCCGGCGATGTTCCATCTGTTCACTCATGCCTTTTTCAAGGCGTTGCTGTTCCTTGGCGCGGGCAGCGTGATCCATGCGATGCATCACGAACAGGACATGCGCTATTACGGCAATCTGCGGAAGGAGATCCCGCTAACCTTCTGGGCGATGATGGCCGGAACGCTGGCGATCACCGGGGTAGGCGTGCTGGGCGTGTTCGGCTTTGCCGGCTTCTATTCCAAGGACGCGATCCTGGAAGCGGCATTCGCGCGCGGAACCGACCTGTCGATGTTCGCATTCTGGATGGGCGCCATCGCGGCGCTTCTGACGAGCTTCTATAGCTGGCGCCTGATGTTCCTGACCTTCTGGGGCAAGCCGCGCTGGATCGAAAGCGAACATATCCGCCATGCGGTGGCGCATGGGCATGACGAACCGGACGAAGCCAACCCGGCGCGGCAGGAAGATAGCGGCCACGATGTGCAGCATGCGGTTCCATCGGCCGACGAACGCTCGGGCACCGGGGGGTATCACCCGCATGAAAGCCCCTGGACGATGCTTGCCCCGCTGGCGATCCTGTCCCTCGGTGCGATCTTTGCCGGTTATTTCTTCAAATATCCGTTTATCGATGGTGGTAGCAACGGGGTCGATCCCGCGGGCTTCTGGGGCGCATCGATCTATTTCAACGAAAATTTGATCCACACGCTCCATGACGTGCCGCTTTGGGTGAAGCTGACCGCTACCGTCGCAATGCTGGCGGGGCTGTTCTTCGCCTGGCTGGCCTATATCCGCCGCCCTTCGCTGCCCGAACAGACCGCAGAGCAGCTTGGCCCGGTATATCGGCTGTTCTACAACAAGTGGTATTTCGACGAGCTCTACAATTTCCTGTTCGTGCGCCCGGCCTTCTGGATCGGCCGCAAGCTTTGGAAATGGGGGGATGTCGGCACGATCGACCGGTTCGGACCCGATGGCGCGGCATGGCTCGTCTCCAAGGGTAGCGTCGCGGCCAAGCGGCTGCAGTCCGGTTACCTCAACACTTATGCGCTGATCATGCTGCTTGGCGTTGTCGCGGCAGTTACCTGGGTGCTTCTGTAATGGATTTCCCGATCCTCTCCATAATGCTGCTGGTGCCCCTGCTGGCGGCGATCGCATGTCTGTTCGTCGGCGCTGGTGCGGCGCGCAATATCGCGCTGGTCGCAACGCTGATCGACCTGGCGCTCGGCATCCTGCTGTGGATGAATTACGATATCGGCGGGGCGCAGTGGCAATTTACCGAGAATGCGCCGCTATTTGCAGGCTTTTCCTACGCTTTGGGGATCGACGGTATCGCCCTGATGCTGATCGTGCTCAGCGTATTCCTGATGCCGCTATGTATCCTGGCTAGTTGGGAAGCGATTCAGACTCGGGTCGGAGAATACATGGCCTCGTTCCTGATTATGGAACTGTTGATGATCGGCGTGTTCGCCGCGCAGGATATCTTCCTGTTCTACATCTTCTTCGAAGCCGGCCTGATCCCGATGTACCTGATTATCGGCGTGTGGGGCGGCGATAACCGGATTTATGCTGCCTACAAGTTCTTCCTCTACACGCTGCTCGGCTCGGTCCTGATGCTGATCGCCATGCTGTGGATGGTGAACGTAGCGGGGACGAGCGACATTCCCACGCTGATGGCGTATGATTTCGATTCGGGTGCGCAGACCTGGCTGTGGCTTGCATTCTTTGCCAGTTTCGCGGTGAAGATGCCGATGTGGCCCGTGCACACCTGGCTACCCGATGCGCACGTCCAGGCACCCACTGCAGGCTCGGTAATTCTGGCGGGCGTGCTGCTGAAAATGGGCGGTTACGGCTTCATTCGCTTCAGCCTGCCGATGTTCCCCGAGGCGAGCGCACAGTTCATGTGGCTGATTTTTGCCTTCAGCATGATCGCGGTGGTCTACACCTCGCTCGTCGCGCTGGTCCAGTCGGACATGAAGAAGCTGATCGCCTACAGCTCGGTCGCGCATATGGCGATCGTCACCGCAGGCCTGTTCGCGTTCAACGTGCAGGGGCTCGAAGGGGCGATGGTGATGATGCTGTCGCACGGTCTGGTTTCGGGCGCATTGTTCCTGTGCGTCGGCGTGATCTACGACCGGCTACATACGCGCGAGATCGCCCGCTATGGCGGCCTTGCCATCAACATGCCCAGATATGCGCTGTTCTTCCTGCTGTTCACCATGGCGAGCATCGGCCTGCCCGGGACGAGCGGCTTTGTGGCCGAGTTCCTTTCGCTGGCCGGAACCTACAAGGTTTCCAGCACGCTGACGCTGGTGCTGACCACCGGCATTATCCTGGGCGCAGCCTATATGCTGTATCTCTACCGCCGGGTCGTGTTCGGCGCGCAGAAGAATGCCGATGCGGCGGCGATGTCCGATCTCAACCTGCGTGAATGGGTGATCCTGGCCCCGGTGGCGGCCGGTGTGCTGTGGATGGGCATCTATCCCGAAAGCTTCCTGGCCCCGATGCGCGCCGATATCGCTGCGCTGGAGGCGCGGGTTGCCCGCGCCGCACCGGCGGGTGACGCGCAGCCAAGGCCCGGCGAACCGCGTGAGCGGGCCGCAAATTATGTCGAATATCAAGAGGGTGCCCACTGATGGATTTCAAGGCTTCCCTGCTGCTGGTCGCGCCGGAACTGGTGCTGAGCCTGACCGGGCTGGCGCTGTTGCTGGCAGCTGCCTGGTTGGGCGACCGTTCCGCACGCTGGCTGAGCATCGCTTCCGTTGCCGCGCTGGTGGCGGGCATGTTCTTCGTGCTTCCCGCGCTGACCGATGGCGCATCGGGGCCCGACACGGCGGCCTTTGGCGGCCAGTTCCGCGCCGATGCCTTTGCCAGCTTCGCCAAGCTGCTGATCTATGGGGCGGCGATTGCGTGCCTGATGATCGCACCGGTATTTTTCGAGCGTTTGAAGGCCATGCGCGCGGAATATCCGGTGCTGGTTATCTTCGCGACGCTGGGCATGAGCATCATGGTCTCGGCCGGCGATCTGATGACGCTGTATATCGGGCTGGAGATGAACTCGCTCGCCGCCTATGTGCTGGCTGCCTTCCTGCGCAACGATACACGCAGTGCTGAGGCCGGGCTGAAATATTTCGTGCTTGGCGGATTGGCCAGCGGCATCCTGCTTTACGGGATGAGTCTGACTTACGGCTTTACCGGGAGCACCGATTTCACCGTCATCCGTTTTGCCCTGGAGGGCGATCTGTCCACCGGCGCGCTGTTCGGGCTGATTTTCGTATTGGCGGGACTGGCCTTCAAGATCTCGGCCGTGCCGTTCCACATGTGGACGCCGGATGTGTATGAAGGCGCGCCTGCACCCGTAACGACCTTCTTCGCCACCGCGCCCAAGGTCGCCGCGATTGCGCTGACCATGCGGGTCGCTTTCGAGGCGTTTGGTGGGCAAGTGTTCGCCTGGCAGCAAATTGTCATTTTTGCTGCACTCGCCAGCATCTTGGTCGGTGCGCTGGGCGCGATCGGGCAGGACAATCTCAAGCGGCTGCTGGCCTACAGCTCGATCAACAATGTCGGCTTCATCCTGATCGGCCTAGCCACGGGCACCCTTGCCGGGGCGAGCGCGATGTTGGTCTATCTCGCGATCTATGTCGCAATGACGCTCGGCAGCTTCGTCGCGGTTCTGATGCTGCGCGACAGCGATGGCAACGCGCTGGAAGGGATCGCCGACATTGCAGGCCTGTCTGCGACCAAGCCGATCCTTGCGCTGTGCCTTGCCGCGATGATGCTGAGCCTGGCGGGAATCCCCCCATTGTTCGGTTTCTGGGGCAAGTTCGTAGTATTCCAGGCCGCGGTGGAGGCGGATATGATCCTGCTTGCCGCCATCGGCATCGCAGCCAGCGTGATCGGCGCGTTCTACTACATCAAGATCGTCAAAATCATGTATTTCGACGATCCGGCACACCGGGTGAAGGGCGATAGCGACTGGGCGCACTGGGCGATCCTCGGCATCGCCACCCTGTTCGTCTCCCCGCTCGGTTATCTGGCGACGGTGTGGCTGGGCAACCAGGCCGATACGGCAGCCGCCGCGCTGTTCCTTGCCGCTTGATCCATACGCTCGCCGAAACCGGCTCCACCAATGCGGACTTGCTGGCGCGGCTGCGGTCGGGCGATCTGGTGCGCGAGGGCGACTGGCTCGTCGCCGACCGGCAAGTGGCGGGCAAGGGCAGGCAGGGCCGTGCGTGGAGCGACGGCGCGGGCAATTTCATGGGATCGAGCGTGGTCCATTTGAACCCGCGCGACCCCAACCCGTCTTCGCTGGCGCTGGTCGCCGGTCTGGCCCTATACGAGGCGACTGCGACCTTGCTGCAAAACCCCGCCGCAGCGCAGTTGAAATGGCCCAACGACCTGCTGCTGAACAATGCGAAGGCCGCCGGTATCCTGCTTGAGCGCGAAGGCCAGGCGGTGGTGATCGGCATAGGGGTTAACCTGGCGCAGGCACCCAAGCTGCCCGACAGGCCGACCGTCGCGCTGTCCGATCTCGGCCCGGCGCCCGACCGCGATATCTTTGCAGATTCGCTCGCGGCTCATTTCGATGCCGAGTTGGAACGCTGGCGCAGCTACGGCCTCGATCCGATCATTCGCCGGTGGTGCGCTGCTGCGCATCCGGCCGGCACGAAACTGACGGTCCATGAACCGGGCGGCAACATGGTTACCGGGACCTTCGAAAGCCTTGCGCAGGATGGCTCGCTGCAACTGCGCTTGGCGGACGGGGCCGTCCGTGCCATCCACGCGGGCGATGTCAACCTTGCCTGAAACGTTCTGTCTGGGGAGAGGAATACCATGCTGCTCGCTGTAGATGTCGGCAACACGAACGTCGTTTTCGCGCTGGTGGCGGTTGATGGAGAGCGCCCCGAAATCCTGCATCGGTGGCGCATCGCCAGCGATCCCCGGCGAACGGGCGACGAATATGCCGTGTGGCTGCTGAAATTGTTCGAAATGGAAGGGATCGGGCGCGAGGATGTCGTGCAAATTATCGTTGGTTCCGTCGTGCCGCGATCGGTCCATAATCTGACCGTTCTGTGCGAGAAATATTTCGGCCGGACGCCGCTGATTGCCGGGCAGGGCGATGCCGGTTGGGGTTTCACCATCGATGTAGACGATCCACGCAGCCTTGGTGCCGACCGGGCGCTCAACGCGCTCGCCGCCCATGCGAAGCATGATGGCGACCTGATCGTGATCGATTTTGGCACCGCCACCACCTTCGATGCGGTCGATTTTTCCGGCGCATATAAGGGCGGCATCATCGCGCCGGGCATCAACCTCTCGCTCGACGCGCTGGTGGGCAACACCGCCAAGCTGCCACGCATAGCCATCGCCGCACCGGAAAGCCGCAGCGTGATAGGGCGGAACACCGAAGATCAGATGCTGATCGGCGTGTTCTGGGGCTATGTCGCCATGATGGAAGGGCTGATTGCCAGGATGCGCGATGAAATAGGTAGGCCGGCAAAGGTTGTAGCGACCGGCGGGCTCGCCATATTGTTCGATAACCACACTGACATTTTCGATTTTGTAGATCGGGATCTTACCCTGGAAGGATTGGCCTTGCTGGCCATGCGCGCAACCACTTGAAAAAAGACTTTACCCCCCAATCCGAACTGCTGTTCCTGGCCCTCGGTGGCTCCGGCGAGATCGGCATGAACGTCAACCTGTATGGGACGGACGGCAAATGGCTGATGGTCGATCTGGGGATGACCTTTTCGGGCAATGAATATCCCGGCGTGGACCTGGTGTTCGCCGATCTCGAATTTATCGAGGAGCGGGCTGACGATCTGGTTGGCATCGTGCTGACCCATGGGCACGAGGATCATATCGGCGCGGTTCCATACTTCGCAGCCGATCTGGGCGTGCCGCTCTATGCCACGCCCTTCACCGCGGAACTGGTGCGGCGCAAGCTGAAGGAAGCCGGGCTGGAGCGCGAGGTCGAACTGAACATCGTCGATGATCTGGAGCCATTCGCGCTCGGCCCGTTCGAAGTGTCTTATCTGCCGCTGGCGCATTCGATTGCAGAGGGCAATGCGCTGCTTATCGATACGCCGCATGGCCGGGTATTCCACACCGGCGACTGGAAGCTGGACGAAGAACCGATCATCGGGGAGCCGACCACGCAGGAAGAGCTGACCGAGATCGGGGACGAGGGCGTGGACGTGCTCGTGTGCGATTCCACGAATGTCTTCAACCCGAACCCCAGCGGCAGCGAAGGCGCGGTCTATCGCGGCTTGCTGGCGGAAGTGCAGCGCCATGAAGGCAAACGCGTGATGGTGACCACCTTCGCCAGCAATGTCGCGCGGCTGCACACGCTGGGCGAGATCGCCTTGGCAACCGGACGGCAGATATGTGTCGCGGGCCGCTCGCTGGACCGGATTATTGAGGTTTCGCAGGATAACGGATACCTCGAGGATTTTCCCAAGCCGGTGGATTTCGACACCGCGATGGGCTTACCGCGTGGCAAGGTACTGATCGTGGCGACGGGCGGGCAGGGCGAACCGCGCGCTGCCCTGTCACGAGTGGCGGAGGGCAATCATCCGATCTCCCTGGTGTCGGGCGACGTCGTGCTGTTCTCCTCGCGCCAGATACCCGGCAACGAAGTCGCCATCGGCCGCATTCAGAACAAGTTGGCCGAGCAGGGCATCGTGATGGTGACCGACCGGCAGAGCGAAATTCACGTGTCCGGACACCCCGGTAGGCCAGAGCTGGAGGCGCTGTATGAATGGCTCCGGCCCGAAATCCTGCTGCCGGTGCATGGCGAGATGCGGCACATGATGGAACAGGCCCGGGTGGGCAAGGAAAGCGGCATTCCCCATAACATCGTGCAGAAAAACGGCGATATATTGCGCCTTGCGCCGGGCAAGCCGGAGAAGCTGGCCGAAATTCGCGCGGGCAGGTTAGTGCTGGACGGGGACATTATCGTTCCCGCCGACGGAGAGGCGATCGGCATGCGTCGGCGGATTGCGCGCGAAGGCGTGGTGACCGTCGTGCTCGATGCGGATCTTGCCCCCACTATAGATGTGGTCGGCCTGCCGCTGGATGAGGAGTTGGCGGGTTTTATCCAGGAAACGAAGGACAAGGTTTCGGCCGCCATTGCGAAGCTGAAAGGCAAGGATCGCCGTGATATCAAGGCAATTCACGAAGCCGCTCGTCTGGCCGCGCGCCGCACAGCCACATCGTGGAGCGGCAAGCGCCCGCAAGTGCGCGTCGTGTTCACCGGGCAATAGGCGCGCGCGATGCAGTGGACTTCCATCACCGCGATCTATGCGCTGTTCTGGGTTATGACGGCGTTCGTTTCGCTACCCTTCGGCGTGAAGACTTCGGACGAGCTGGGAGTGGAGAAGATCCGCGGCCAGGCAGACAGCGCACCGGCCAATTTCAGGGGCGGGCGGCTAGTACTGAGATCGACGATTATCGCTGCCCTGCTGACCGGCCTTTACGTCGCCAATTACAATTATGGCTGGATCGCGATCGAAGATATCGACCTGTTCAGCCGCCCGCGAGGGGCCGCCGAAAGCTGAGCCCTATTGTTCGCGCAGCCGGTCGAGCGCCTGTGCCAGCGCCACGTAGAGCTTGCCCATATCGGAACTGAGTAGCGTCACGCCGAGCGCGTTGCCATCGCGGGTGGACAGCATGGTGCGCAGCATCGCTTCGAAATCGTGGATATAGCGGCTCGCATGTTCGCGGAAATCCGGATCTGCATCGTAGACCTCGGCAATATCGCGCGCCTCGGTGCTGTCGAGCAGCGACACGGCACGGCGAGTGAATATTCCGCGATCGCCGCGTAGATAGCTTGCCCAGGCCGTGTCGGTGACATCGGTTGCCAGAGCCTTGGATATATCGATGGCGTTGGAATTCAGGCTCTCGGTAATCAGCGCCACGCGGCGGCTGAAATCATTGTCGACCTGCTCTTCGGCGCGTTCGCGGGCGCGGTTGACGCGGGTTTCCAGATTGCCTGCCAATTCGTTGACCTTGGCCAGCTGGTCGCGCAGCTGGATGGTCGCTTCACGGCTGACATGCGCCGCCTGGGCAGAGCGTTCCTCAAGATCGGCGATCCCGCCTTCGGTCTTCTCTCGCAGCGCCTTTTCCACCGCTTCGGCAGCCTCTCCGCCAACCTTGTCCGCAAATGCGCGAATGTTGTCGGAAGTGCCGGCGAACAGGTCCTCATGCGCATTGCGCACCGCTTGCTCCAACACGCCGATGGCATTTTTCAGATCATCCTGCGCCTTGGCAGAGACGGTGTCGCTCTCCCTTCCGAGATCCTCGACTTCGCGGCGCAATGCTTGCAACCGCTCCGCATGGTCGGTGCCGGCCTGCGCCAATCGGCCATGCAGGGTAGCGATCGATTCCGCTGCGTCGCGCCCATCGTCTTTGGAAGAAATCACATATTCGGACAGAGCTGCACCCCTGTCCGATGCCTCCGTCATAATCTCGCGAATGGTCGATGCCTCACCGCGCAGGGTTGAGAGCCGTTCTTCAGCCTCGCCCAGCGCCTGCGGAATATCTTCGCGCGCGCGTTCAGCCGCACCGCGAACCAGTTCCAGCAAGCGGACGCTGGCATCGGTCAATCCCGCAATCGCACTGTCGGTGCCGTCGAGCATGGAGCGGCTTTCGGCCAGCTTTTCGGCCAGTTGCTCTGCCCCGGAGAGCAGGTTCCGTTCGGTTTCCCCGCCCTGCTGCGCCAGCGCAGCGACCTCGGCGCGGAATTCCTCCACACGCTGGCCGATCTCGCCGCTCCGCTGTGCAATCATATCGGCGGCAGCGATCTGCGCTTCGCTGCGTTCGGCTACTCTTTGATCGAGATCGGCAAAGCGTTCATCTAGCAGCGATACGGCCTGCTCGGCCTGCCGGTCGAGCTGAAGGCCGCGCTGGACAAGCTTGTCGTAAAACTGCTTGTCGCGCTCGATCAGCTTGCCATCGATCGCATCCGCCTCGTCTTTCAGCGCCTGCAGCTTGGCGTTGGAATTTTCCAGCGCCTGTTCGTCGATTTGCGAAAGTGTCGTGACCGCTTCGGACAGACGATCCTGCATCTGCCCGACCGAATTGGCCCAGCGCTCGATCGCCGCTGTTTCCTGCTCTCGCACCGCATTGCCGATGGTTGCAGCCTCTTCGCGCAAGGAACCGAGCCTTGCCCGCAGTGATTTCAACGCCTCTTCTTCCTCGCTTTCCAAGGCGGTGCGGGCGTTGCCGATTTCCTCGTTTAAGCTGTCCGCACGGTGGCGCATATCGGCAAGCGCTTCCACTTCACGCCCATCGAGCTCGGCACGGAAGACTTCGCTCTGATCCCGCAAAGCGGCGAAGCGAGCGGTGGTGAGGTCGTCCATCTGGCCGATCTGGCGTTCGAAAGCGCCAATGGCATCCGTGATGCGCGAGCGCAGCGTTTCGACCTGGTTCTCGCTCGCTTGACCAAACTCGTTAAGCCGCTCGAATCCGCGAACCATATCGTCGAGCTGGCCATGCGCGGTGCGCCCGGCACTGCCGATCTGGTTCGATACATCGCGCGCCGAATTGGCAATTACAGGTAATTCGCCGCGCAACTTGTCCATATTCTCCAGTGCGGTGGTGCTGACACTGGCAATCGCATCGACCTGCTTGCCATTGTCGCGCACCAGGCTTTGCAGATGCTCGGCATGTTCGGAAAGCTTGTCACCCGCCACCCGGCCAAGCGTTTCGAGTTCGCGCGTTTCGGCCGCCAGGAATTCGCGGGCGAGCGACAATTCGCGGTTCACCGTCGTCAAACGATCTTCCAACCGGGCGGATTCATTCGAAAGCATCGCCGCAGTATCGCCGAAACGCTGCGCCTCGCGAATCGATGTACGCCTGGCCAGCAGCCACACGGCTACCACCAGCAATACCGGAACCGCCCATGAGGTAATCCAGGCGCTCCACTGCGCGGGCGGCGCACCGGCCAGCATCGCGGCATGGTGAACCCATCCGAAAAACGCGGTCCATCCGGCGATAGTAAGCAGCGCTAGCGTCGGTGTTATCCATTGGCCTCTTGCGGACGAGACTTCAGGATCTTCCGCCCATTCGTCGCGCGCCCATTCGTCATCCGAAGCGCTGTCCTCAGGCAGCGCCTGCGACCCGGCGATTTCGTGCGGGTCGAGCGACTGCGCATCTTGCTGCGCATTTTCGCCAACGGCGACAAGATTGGATTTACGGGTCATGGTGCGGAAACTATCAGGATTTACCACGAGTTAAACCCCATCTTAACCAGCATGGGGTAAGGCGCGGAAATGCTGTATGAAAACGGTGCACTCGACGCCACTTTGGCGGCTGCGGCGGGCGAAGACGCCGCCCTGTTGGCAGAATTACGCCTGGCCTATGCCCAAAGCCTGGAACGCCATATCGACCTGCTGGGCAGGGCGCGCTGCGATGGCAACTGGAACGTCGCCGCGATGCGGTTGAAGGGGCTGGCCGCCAGCTTCCACTCCAGCGACCTGATCACCTTGGCCGAAGAGGCGCTTGTCTCCGCACCCGGAGATCCAGCCATCGTGCGCAAGTTGGCGAAATATCAGGCGGAATACGCCGCTTCCCTCGACTAACCGGCTCTGCCGCGCGGCGAGTGCCACTTGGCACCTGCGCAGCTTGAGCCTACTCAGCAGGATCACATCGATCGCTGGAGCAGGCGGGTGCGCGTCGCGTTAATTTCCATTGCCGAAACACTGCCGGGCGGGGATGACGACCAGCGGCGAGGAATGCTGCGTTTCGCGGGGCGCAGCCTTGCCGCCCATCAGATCGGCGTCGCGCTTGCCATGCATTGCGACCGGATCGTCTGCCTGACCCAAGGTATTCCACCCGGCCATTTAGAGCTGCAGCAGGCTAGCGAGGCGGGCGGGGCGCAATTCCATCTGGTCGGTTCGGTTGCCCAGCTATCGGGGTTGGTCCGTGCAGCGGATGAATTGTTGGTGTTTGCCGAGGGTGTGTTGCTGCCGAAAGGCGCGGTGCTGGAAGCGCTGGATGCGCGTTCCGGAGTGCTCGCCGTGGCAGGTGACAAGGGCGTTTCGCTCGGGTTCGAGCGGCTCGATCCGCACATGGCCTGGGCCGGTGTATTGCGCAGCACCGGCAGCGCGGTCGAACGGCTGACCAAGCTACCTTCGGATATCGAGCCGATTGCCGCCCTGCTGCGCATCTGCCTGCAATCGGGCGCTCGCCTGGTGCCGCTGCCGGATAGCCTGCTGGATGACGGAACATTGGCGATTTTCGAAAGCGAGGCGCAGGTTTTGCGGGCGCAAGACGGGTGGCTGCGGCGTTCGATCGAACTGCGCAGCTGGGCCGCGCCCGGATTAGCTCTCGCCGACAGGATCGTCGCCAGATGCGCCGCGCGGCTGCTCGGTATCGACCCGCAGGGCTGGCGTGCCGCCATCGTGACCATGACTTTGGCTGCGCTGGCAATGGCAATCAGCGCGTTTGCCGGTCCGGCGCTCGGCTATGCAATGCTCGTTTTCGCCGCATTTGCCAGCGTCATTTCGGCGCGGTTGGATGCGCTTTCCAATGCCGACGGACCGCGCCAGCGCGTCGGTCCTGCGAGGCTGGCTCGCTGGGCGGTGAATGCGGCCATTATTGGGATACCGCTTGTCGCCGCTCTGCCGGAGATTTCGGGGGATGCGGCGTTTTCACTGGCCGCGATGGTCGCAGTCCTCACGCTGGCAGGCAGACTTGCGACATCGCCCAAACTGGCGATTTTCGGGGATCGTATCGCGCTGACCATCATATTGGCAGCCATGTCCGCCGCCGGTCTGCTGATACCGACTGTGCAGCTGCTCACGCTGGGCGTTTTGGTGTCCGCGCTGGTTATCCAGCGCCGCACACAACGCTAACGCGCATTTAACCACGCGCGGGCTATGGCCAGATGATGATCGAAGATCCTTCCAGCACCCCGGGCACCGCCCCGGCCAGCGATGTGCTGCGCGCCCAGCTCGCGCAGGGTTCGCTCGTGCTGGAAACGCTCGCCCCCATTATGCAACACCTGCTCGCCAGCGGTGCCGGCACCTGGTTCAGCGAAGCCATGGTCGCGCGCACGCGCGGCATGATCGCGCATTTGGCCGAGCAATTGGTGACCGAACAACAGCCGGGCGAGCAAGATCAGCGCAGCGAATTGGCCGCCGCGCTGTTCGGCCGTCTTGCGGGGCAGCCGGAATTGCTGGTGCATTGCCACGCAAGGGCGCTCGAATGGTACATCGGCCAGCAGCTGAAAGAACGCGGCGTTGTCGATCCCGTATTGAGCCCGCTGCTGCAATCGCTCATCGCATCGCAGGACGCTGCAATCGCAGAATTGGCCATGAACGCGCTAGCCAGCCAGGCGCGCTTCGAACTGCAGGTCAGGCAGATGCATTATCCGCTGGACGAATTGCCCCGCGACCAGCTGGCAATTGCGCTGGAATGCCTGAGCAAGGTGTCTGGCGATACCGACTCGGTTGAGAGACTACAGCCAGCTCGGGACGACCATTCGGCTCGTGCCGATCTGTTCGACCGGTTAGTACAGAAAATCGGTGCTGACGGGGACGATACGCTGATGCTGGAAAGCAGCGGCCTGCCGATTTTTATCAGCGCAATCGGACGGGCCACCGGCCAATCGAGGGACCTCGTCGTGCAAACCTGCGACAGCCGCCAATCGGTCCGGCTCGCCCTATCGTTACGCGCCGCCGGACTTTCCGCCCCGCAAACGGTTCGCCAGCTGCTCCAGCTCAATCCCGATACCACGCCGCCTGCCAATCTTGACGCGATCGAGCCCGCTGAGGCCGACGCCACACTGCGCGCCTTCGACGAAGGACAGGGGCAGTGACCGCCGTGCCTTCGGAACGGGCTTTCATCGCCAAAGCGCGCACCGATGCGCAAGACCGCCTGATCGAGGCGGACGAGCCGCTTGCCGGGCTGCACGTTAGCTGCGGGGGAGAGGCCATGGGCACGCTGGCAATCCCCGAACTGCTCGCAATGGTGCGCAAGGCGCGCAAATATGGCGTTCCCCTCGCTCGCTCCATCGTGGCCAATGATGGCGATGAGCAGGTCAGCGCCTGGGTAGAGGCGGTGCCGCTGGGCATCAAAGGCGAAGATGGGTGCGAGATCGGCGTGGAAAGTTGGCACACCGCTCCGCTTGCCCAAGCGGGCGAGCGCGAGGAGGCCGAGCGCCGCATCACGATCAACCGCGCCGCTGCCGAATTCGCCGCGCGTCTGGACCCGCGCCAGAATGTGCTGTCCGCCGCCTCCAGCGCGGCCGATTTACAGCAACTGGAGCAGGCAATGGCGCACGGGGCCGGGCAGCCATGGACCGATTTCGTTTCGCTGCCCGGTAGCGATCATCGCCAACCGCTGCATTGGCGGCTGCTGGACGGGGCAATGTGCCGGGTGGACGGGTCCGACCGTGAATGGCGGGCGGTTCTGGCCCCGATGGGACAGCCGGAGCCGGGCCGCGAAGGCTTCGAATTGCTGCTCGTATCGGACACACCCCCATCAACGGGCAATCCGGGTGCCCGCCCTGCGGAGCAGGTGCAACCTTCTGCCGCCGATGGGCCCAGCCTGGGCCGCGACCTTGCCCCGGTACTGCGCCAGCCAGTCGCGCGCATCATTGCCAATGCGGAAACGATCCGCACGCGTTTGGCCGGACCGCTGGCCGATGAATATAGCGATTATGCCGCCGATATTGCATCGGCCGGCCAGCACCTGCTGGGACTTATCGAGGATCTGGCCGATCTGGAAGTGGTCGAATCGGACCGCTTCACTACCGCCCCGGACCGTATCGATTTGAATGAGGTTGCGCGGCAGGCTGCGGGTATTCTGGGCGTCCGCGCGCGGGAGCGTTCGATCGAGCTGGCCCTGCCCGAGCAGGGCGCAGCAGAAGTGCCGGCTATCGGCGAATTTCGCCGGGTTCTGCAGATCCTACTCAATCTGCTGGGCAACGCGGTCAACTATTCGCCCGAAGGATCTCGCATTGAGATCGCAGCTTTCGCCGATGCGGGCAGCGCGAATATCTCGGTCGCGGATCAGGGCCCGGGGCTCGATCATGCGCAGCGCGACGCGGTGTTCGCGAAGTTCGAACGGCTTGGCCGCAGCGGGGACGGCGGGTCCGGGCTCGGCCTCTACATTTCGCAGCGGCTTGCCGAGGCGATGCAGGGCGCACTTTCGGTCGAGAGCGAGCCGGGGGAGGGCGCGCGCTTCACGCTCACCCTCCCGCAGCCCGAAACTTCCGCGAAGTAGCGTTTAGCGCTTGTCTACCGGGACATAATCGCGCTGCGTCGGCCCGGTATAGAGCTGGCGCGGGCGGCCGATTACCTGGCCGGGATCGGAAATCATCTCGTTCCATTGCGCGACCCAGCCCACCGTGCGGGCGAGAGCGAACAGGGCGGTGTACATCGCGGTCGGGAAACCGATCGCGGACAGGATGATGCCCGAATAGAAATCGACGTTGGGGAACAGCTTCTTCTCGGCAAAATAATCGTCGTTCAGGGCTATTTCTTCCAGCTGCAGAGCCGTCTCGAAGATCGGATCCTTCACGTTCAAGGCATCGAACACTTCGCGGACCGTCTTCTGCATCACGGTCGCACGCGGATCGTAATTCTTGTACACACGGTGGCCGAAACCCATCAGGCGGAACGGATCGTTCTTGTCCTTGGCCCGCTCGATATATTTCGGGATATTTTCAGGCGTACCGATTTCGCGCAGCATGTTCAGCGCCGCTTCGTTGGCCCCGCCATGCGCCGGGCCCCACAGGCAGGCGATACCCGCCGCGATGCAGGCAAACGGATTAGCACCGGACGAACCGGCGAGCCGCACGGTCGAGGTGCTGGCGTTTTGTTCATGATCGGCATGGAGGATAAAAATCTTGTCCATCGCGCTTTCGACAGCGGGGATGACCTCGTATTCTTCCGCCGGCACACCAAAGGTCATGCGTAGGAAATTGCCGGTATAGCTCAGCGAATTATCCGGCTGCATCATCGGTTGCCCGACCGAATATTTATACGCCGCTGCCGCAATAGTCGGCATTTTGGCGATCAGCCGGTGGCTGGAAATCTTGCGATGTTCAGGGTCCGAAATATCGGTGCTGTCATGGTAGAATGCGCTGAGTGCGCCCACCACGCCGCACATGATCGCCATCGGATGCGCATCGCGCCGGAAGCCCTGGTAGAACTGGCGCAGCTGATCGTGCAGCATCGTGTGGCGGGTGATGGTGTAATTGAAATCTTCCAGCTCGTCGGCGGAGGGCAGCTCGCCATTCAGCAGCAGGTAGGATGTTTCCATGAAGCTGGATTTCTCGGCCAGCTGACCGATCGGATAACCACGATGCAGCAGCACGCCCTCTTCGCCATCGATATAGGTCAGCGCGCTTTCGCAGCTGGCGGTCGATTTGAAGCCGGGATCGTAGGTGAAGGCGCCGGTGCTGCCATATAGTTTGCGGATGTCCACGACATCCGGCCCGCAAGTTCCGCCAAGTACGGGAAAATCGTAGGATTCACCGCCCAAATCCAGCTTCGCATTATTATCGCCCACGAAAAGTCTCCTTAGCCCCAATCACTTGATTTGTTCGCCATTCGGCACGGTCAGTTCGCTGCCTGGACCGACTGCGCATCGATCCGCGCCAGCGACTCTTCCCTCCCGAGCAGGACGAGCACATCGAAAATTCCGGGCGAGGTCGTCGTCCCGGTAAGCGCTGCCCGCATGGGCTGCGCCAGTTTGCCGAGGCCCAGTTCGAGCGTCTCGGCGAGTTGTTTCAGACTGGCCTCAAGAGCCTCGATTGTCCAGTCATTTTCCGCCTGCAAATGCGCGGAAATGCTGGATAGTCGCGCCCGGGCATCGTCGTCCAGCAGCTTGGCCGCTTTGTCGGTGATGCTAAGCGGGCGCTTCGCAAACAGAAACGCAGCGCCATCGGCAATCTCGTCCAGATTGCGCGCGCGGGTCTTGAGGACCGGCATGGCCCGTTCCAGCAGCGCCGTATCTACTGCCTCCTGCATTCGGCCCGCCACCAGCGAGGCAAGCCGGTCGTCGTCCGCCTCGCGGATATAATGGCCGTTCAGGTTCTCCAGCTTCTTGATGTCGAAGCGCGAGGGACTTTTGCCGACCCCGTCCAGATCGAACAGCGCGATGGCTTCCTCCCGCGAAATTTCCTCGCGGTCGCCGTGCCCCCAACCGAGCCGCAGGAGATAATTGAACAGAGCCTCGGGCAGGATGCCCATTTCGTCGCGATAGCTATCCACGCCCAGTGCGCCGTGGCGCTTCGACAGCTTGGCTCCATCCGATCCGTGGATCAGCGGGATATGGGCATAGACCGGCTGCCCCCAACCGCCTTCGACCGCGTCCATCGCGCGGTAGATCGGCAATTGGCGAAAGGCATTGTTGAGGTGATCGTCGCCGCGAATGATGTGGGTGCAGCCCATATCGCGGTCGTCGACCACCGCCGCCAGCATATAGGTAGGCGAGCCATCGGCGCGCAGGATGATGTAATCGTCGATCTCTTCGTTACGCACCGTGACGCGGCCCTGGACCAGATCGTCGATCGCGGTTTCGCCGTCCTGCGGCGTCTTGAGACGTACGGTAAAGGGAGCATCGATGGGCGCGTCGCCGGCATCCCGGTCGCGCCAGCGGCCATCGTAACGCATCGGCTGCTTCGCCGCGCGCTGCTCGGCCCGCATGGCTTCAAGTTCCTCGGACGTGGCATAGCAGCGATAGGCATGGCCATGCTCCAGCAGCACGTTCGCCACCTCGGCATGACGCTCGGCGCGCTGCGACTGGAAGGTCGGCTGCTCGTCATACTGCAGGCCCAACCAATCCAGCCCGTCCAGAATAGCGTCGATCGCCTCCTGGGTTGAGCGCTTCTTGTCCGTGTCCTCGATCCGCAGCAGAGCCTTGCCGCCATGATGGCGGGCGAACAGCCAATTGAACAACGCGGTTCGCGCGCCGCCAATGTGCAGAAACCCGGTCGGGGAGGGGGCGAAACGGGTCACCACCATATCGCTCGCCGCGCCGCTATCGCTTGCCATGGTGTTCAATTTCCTTACCGAAGGGCGCATGGCCTCCGCGCCCCAAGTGCCGCTGGACGACGGTTCCGAAGTGCCCGATGTTGCAGTGCAGCAGCCTTGGCGGAAGGGCTTTCGCTTGTCCAGCATCGCCGATGCGGCAGAGCGGTTTCTGGACAATTCGGGCTTCGATCGCGGCCCGTGGCTGGCGGTGGGATTTGCAGGCGGGATAGCCTTGTGGTTCTGGCTGGACGGTCCGTGGCAATGGATCGGGGCGCTGATGGCGCTGGCGTTAGCCGCAATTACGGCGACTTCTTTGTGGAGCAGCCGCGAGGACCGTGCGCAGCTGAGGATCTCGGCCAGCGGCCTGTGCTTGGCGCTGATCGCCGGAATGCTGATCGTGTGGCTACGCTCCGAAACGGTCGGGGCGGTACCGATCGATTATCCGCGGGTTGAGACGTTCAACGCCCGCGTGCTGGAGCGCGAGGAACAGCCCGCCCGCGAACGGGTACGGCTTGTCCTGGCGATGCGCGATGCCGAGAGCGGCACGGCGCGCAAGGTGCGGGTGAACCTTCCCGCCGCCAGCGATAATGCCGCCTTTGACGAAGGCGCAGTGATCCGCCTGCGTGCCCGGCTGATGCCGCCCGGCCCGCCAATGTTGCCCGGTGGCTACGACTTTGCCCGGCGGGCATGGTTCGATGGGCTTTCCGCCACCGGAAGCGTGTTGGGCGAAGTGCGCCTGATCGAACCGGGCGGAGATGGTGCCGGTTGGATCGCGCGTCTGCAACGCAGACTGGCTACGCATGTTCGCGGGGAGCTCGACGGATCGCCCGGAACAATCGCGGCCGCCTTTGCCAGTGGCGATCGTGGAGCGATAGCCGAGGCGGATGAGGATGCCATGCGCGATGCGGGGCTGACCCACTTGCTGTCCATCAGCGGCTTACATGTCAGCGCGGTGATCGCGGCGGCATATTTCCTGGCAATCAAGTTGCTGGCTCTGTGGCCATGGCTGGTGCTGCGCGTGCGATTGCCCGTACTCGCCGCCGGTATCGCGGCGCTTGCGGGCATTTCCTATACGTTATTGACCGGCGCAGAGGTGCCCACGGTGCGCAGCTGCGTTGGAGCGATGCTGGTGCTCATCGCGCTTGCGATCGGGCGCGAGCCATTGTCGCTGCGCATGGTGGCGGCTGCGGCGGTGTTCGTCCTGTTGCTATGGCCGGAATCGCTGGTCGGGCCGAGCTTCCAGATGAGTTTTTCCGCTGTGCTGGCCATCGTCGCGTTGCATAATAGCGCGCCGGTTCGCCAGTTTCTGAAGGCGCGGGAAGAAAGCTGGCTGGCCCGGACCGGGCGCCGCGCATTGATGCTGCTGGTTACCGGACTGGTCATCGAAATCGCGCTGATGCCGGTGGTGCTGTTCCATTTCCACCGCGCGGGCCTGTACGGCGCATTTGCCAATGTTATCGCCATTCCGTTGGTCACCTTCCTGTCGATGCCGCTGATCGCAATTGCTTTGCTGCTCGACGTGGTAGGACTGGGCACACCAGGCTGGTGGCTGGCGGGCAAATCGCTGGAGGGGTTGCTGGGCATTGCGCATTTCACCGCCGGGTTGCCCGGTGCGGTGAAACTGGCGCCGCAAATCGGTTTCGGCACTGTCGCGCTGTTCGTGATTGGCGGTCTGTGGCTTGCACTTTGGCGGGGGAAAGCCCGGCTGGCCGGGCTGGTGCCGGCAGCGCTCGGGACAGCGCTGGTCGCGGTCAACCCGGCGCCGGACATCCTGATTTCGGGCGATGGGCGCCATGTCGGCATCGCCGGGGAGGGCGAGCGCCTGATCATGTTGCGCGATACAAGGAGCGATTATGCGCGCGACAATTTCCTCGAACTGGCCGGGCAGGGCGGAGATATCATACCGCTGGCCGAATGGCCCGCCGCGCGGTGCAGTCCGGAATTCTGCGTGCTGACCATCGCGCGGGCCGAGCGAAACTGGCGGGTTCTGATGGCGCGCAACCGAATGCAGGTGGAGGAGCGCGCGCTGGCGGCTGCTTGCGAGCGTTCGGATATCGTAGTGGCCGACCGCTATCTGCCGCGTAGCTGCCGCCCGGCCTGGCTCAAGGCGGATCGCCGTTTCCTGGATCGAAGCGGCGGGCTGGCGCTGCATCTGAATGAGGGGCGGATAGAAAGGGTTTCCGATACGCAGGGCGAACACGGTTGGTGGCGGCCGGGCGGAGATTAAGCCCCGTCAGCCCAACTCGATCGATCCGGATCGAGCAAAATCACCAAACATGAACCGCAAAAAATCAGGGCCGCCGCAGGAGTCGATCCCGCGGCGGGCCCATTCTTTCTAGCCAAGCAACTGCGATTTGATCGCTGGCCCAGCTATCAGTGGTAGCGGCGCAGCAATCCGGCCAGCTTGCCCTGGACCTCGACCTGGCCCGGGTTATACACCTGCCGTTCGTAGGAAACATTGGCCGGATCAAGCACGAGGCGACCATCTTCGCGCCGAAGATATTTCAGCGTAGCTTCTTCATTGTTGACCAGCGCCACCACGATTTCGCCATCGCGGGCCGTGTCGGTTCGCTTCACCAGCGCATAATCGCCATCGAAGATACCTGCCTCGATCATCGAGTCGCCGGACACTTCCAGCGCATAATGTTCGCCCGGGCCGAGCAGGGCAGCAGGAACCGGCAGGCTGCTCTGGCCTTCCAGCGCCTCTATCGGTGCGCCCGCAGCAATCCGACCGTGCAGCGGAATATCGATCACGTCGTTTGCCGGCTGAGGGGCCGGTTCGGGCGCCGATTGCGCACGGGCAACAGCCGCTGCCTGCAAGGATACGACATTATCATTCGCCTTCGCAGGTGAACCGCCGCCAACCGCGTCTTCCGGTTGCTTAAGCACTTCCAGAGCGCGCGCGCGATTGGGCAATCGGCGGATGAAGCCGCGCTCTTCCAGTGCAGAAATCAGGCGGTGCACGCCGGACTTGCTCTTCAAATCGAGCGCTTCCTTCATCTCTTCGAAGGACGGGGAAATGCCGGTTTCCTCCAGCCGAAGCTGAATGAAGCGGATAAGTTCGTGCTGCTTTGCGGTCAGCATGGTGCGATGCTCCTGTATCGCCCCAACGAGTGGGGTTTCGATCCATCCACCGGGCGGCGAACGAATGCGGAACAATTAGGCAACCAAATCTACCAAGTCAAGCGATTCAGCCGTTTTTAGGCAGTTTACCGGAACAGATGTTCCCGCTTCGGTCTTTGCGGCGGTGCAGCCTTTATTCCGGAGCGCGCCAATCGCCGGACTTTCCGCCGGTTTTTTCAAGCAGCCGGACATTCTCGATCACCATTGCCTTGTCGATCGCCTTGGCCATGTCGTAAATGGTGAGCAGCGCGACGGAGGCTGCGGTGAGCGCTTCCATCTCCACGCCCGTCTTGCCGAACAAAGAGGCGGTCGCCCTGATTTCGATGGCCGCATCGGTGAAGACGAAATCCACCGTCACGCTGTCCAGCGAAAGCGGATGGCAGAGCGGGATCAGCTCTCCCGTCTTCTTTGCCGCCATGATCCCGGCAATCCGCGCTGCGGCCAGGACATCACCCTTGGGGGCATCGCCGCCGCGAATAGCGCGCAGCGCTTCTTCGCTCATCGAAATTCGTCCGCCCGCCACCGCCCGCCGCGCGCTCGCCGGTTTGCTCGCGATATCGACCATGCGGGCATTGCCCTGATCGTCGAGATGGGTGAGTTTGGCCATGCGATCAGCCCTCCAGCAGCGCGCGCGTTGCCGCGGCCACATCGTCCTGCCGCATCAGGCTTTCGCCGACAAGGAAGGTCCGCACGCCCACGCGCGCGAGCCGCTGGCAATCGGCGTGGGTGGATATCCCGCTTTCCCCGACGATCAGAGCCCCTTCGGGTGCGCGCGGTGCGAGATCTTCGGTCACGCCGAGATCGGTGACGAAGCGTTTGAGATCGCGGTTGTTGATCCCGATCAACCGCGATTTCAGCCGCGCCGCGCGCTCCAGTTCCTCGGCATCGTGAACCTCGACCAGCACATCCATCCGATGGTCGGTCGCTGCAGCTTCGAGCTCTGCCAGCGCGCCATCATCCAAAGCTGCCACGATCAGCAGCACCGCATCCGCACCCAGTGCCCGCGATTCTGCGATTTGCCAGGGATCGACCATGAAATCCTTGCGCAAGGCGGGCAGCGAGCAGGCCTCGCGTGCGGCGATCAGATAATCGTCATTGCCTCGAAAATAGGGTTCATCGGTCAGGACAGACAGGCACGCCGCACCGCCTGCCGCATAGGCCTGCGCGTGATCGGCAGGTTGGAAATCGGCGCGGATCAGGCCCTTGGATGGCGAAGCTTTCTTGATCTCGGCAATCAGCGCAAAACCATCGGCGGCCCTCTTTTCCAAAGCGGCGCGAAAGCCGCGCGGTGCGGACTGGCCGGCTGCGCGCGCCTCCAGCTCGCCAAGCGACGTGCGGGCCTTGCGCCGGGCGACCTCGTCACGCTTCGCCGAGCAGATTTCTTCCAGCTTGTTCATAGTGTGCAGCTCACTTCGCCAATTCGATCCACCGCGCGAGCAGCTCGCCCGCTCTGCCGCTATCCAGTGCCTCGGCGGCAATGGCTGCACCTTCGCGCCAGTCCTGCGTACGGCCCGCCACGATTAAAGTGGCGCTGGCATTCAGCAACACGGCGTCGCGATAGGGGCCGGGCGTGCCCGCCAGCAATGCCTTGAGCGCAGCAGCATTATGGGCCGCATCCCCGCCGCGAATGGCCTCTACCGGGGCGCCGGGCAGATCGGCATCGCTGGCGCTGACGCGGCGCATTTCGAAATCGTCGCCGGTCACATCGGCAACCTCGTTTCCGCCGGCCAGGCTGAGCTCGTCCAGGCCCTCGTCACCCGATACGATCATCGTCCGCTCGGTGCCGAGCCGTGCCTTGGCGCGCGCATAGATGGGCACATAGGCCGGGCGCGCAATGCCGATGAGCTGACGCGTCACGCCCGCCGGGTTGGATAGCGGCCCCATCAGGTTGAAAATCGTGCGTCGTCCGATTTTCTGGCGGATGGGCTGGATGCGCCCCATCGCCGGGTGGTGGTTCTTTGCAAACAGAAAGCAGATGCCGATATCGGCAAGCGTCTTTTCCGCAGTGCGCCCCGCCGCCTCCATATCCAGGCCGAGTGCCTCCAGCGTGTCCGCCGCGCCCGACTTGCTGCTGGCGGCGCGGTTGCCATGCTTTGCCACGGGCACTCCGGCGGCGGCGACTACCAGACTCACGGCGGTCGACACGTTGAGCGTATGGTGCCCATCGCCGCCCGTCCCGCAGCAATCCACCGCACCTTCGGGAGCATCTATCGGTATCAACCGTGCACGCAGGGCGCGGGCGGCCCCGGCGATTTCCTCCGAAGTTTCGCTGCGTTCGCTCATATCGGAGAGGAACCGTGCAATTTCGTCTTCGCTCACCTCGGCATCGAGGATCTGGCCAAAGACCTGCTCTGCCTCGCTTTCGGACAGGTGATTTGCGGCCGGGGGAAGGGTGGTCATGCGCGATCTTTCGGGTCGATCCCGCACAGGCGCAGGAAATTGGCGAGCAGGGCGTGGCCATGCTGTGTAGCGATGCTTTCGGGGTGGAACTGCACACCATGTATGGGCAAGTCCGCGTGGCGGAAACCCATCACGCTGGTGCCGTCCAGTCCCGGCGTCTCGCTATGTGCGTTGGCGATCAGTTCATCCGGAATGCCTTCCACCACCAGCGAGTGATAGCGGGTCGCTTCGAACGGGCTGGGCAGGCCGGCGAACACCCCGCTGCCATCGTGATCCACGGGCGAGGTCTTGCCGTGCATCAACCCGCCGCGCACCACGCGCCCGCCGAAATGCTGCCCGATCGCCTGATGGCCCAGACATACGCCTAGCAGCGGCAGCCCGGCCGTGGCACATGCCGCCACCAGCTCGAGGCTGACCCCCGCATCGTCGGGCGTGCACGGGCCGGGTGAGATCAGCACACCTTGCGGCGCCAGTGCCAGCGCCTCATGGGCAGTGAGCGCGTCGTTTCGCTCCACCTTCACCTCGGCGCCCAACTCCATCAGATAATGGACCAGGTTGAAGGTGAAGCTGTCGTAATTGTCGATCACGAGTATCATTGGCGCTTCTCCACCACCACCAGCGGTCCCAGCGGCGCGGTTGCGTCCAGGCGGTTGGACGCCGGATTCCACAAAGCCGAAACCGTACCATCCAGGAACAGGGCGTTCGGAGTGCCAAGCTCGTCGCGAAACAGGCGGGCGAACTGACCGAAACTGACAGGCTCTTCCGATATAGCGAAATGCGCGCGGCCCTGCGCATCCACGCCGACGCCGTTGCGAGTTTTACGCGAGGGGCCGTTCTCCGCGATTTCGGGATGAATTTGGCCATCGATCACCAGCATCGGGCCGGATTGGGTCCCGAATTGCGGACGATCCGCCACATTGGCGTAGAAATCCTCGGACGCGCGCACTTCCCACGCCCCGTCGCTGCCATAGAACACGCCATTCGGAAGTAGGTGGAAATTGCCCGGCCCATCGGCCCGGTTCAACTCGGCCAAACGCTCGCCGCTTTCGACGTAATAGCCGACGGGCTGGCTGGACTCGTCATACATCCCTGCATTCATCGCAAAGGCTACTGCGGCGGCATCGCGGGTTCCGGCCAGGGCAGACAGGCTGCGCAGCGGCGCGCCGTCGGGGCCGGCCAAAGCGAGGGTGATGCGGTGCGTGCGCGGATCGGCCATGCAATGAGTGAAACGCGCACCTTCGAAAGTCACTGCGCGGCAATCGGATTGCAGCGTGGGTGCGGCGCTGGCGGTCTGGCCAGGCTCGCCCAATTCGGCCCGCACAGCAGGTTCGCCCGCAGGCTCCGGCTCGCAGGCCGCAAGAGCAGTGATCAGCGCGAGTGCTGCCAGCACCCTCACTGCCCGTACCCCGCTTCGCCGGCAACGCGCACCGCTTCGCGTGCGGCTGCCAACAGCGCTCCGGCCTTGGCGCGGCATTCGCGCGCTTCATATTCGGGCTCGCTATCGGCGACGATCCCCGCACCTGCCTGCACGTGCATCACATCGTCTTTCACTACCGCGGTGCGCAACACGATGCAGCTATCGACCGAGCCATCGGGCGCGAAATAGCCCACCCCGCCGGCATAGGCGCCGCGCTTTTCCGCTTCCAGTTCGGCGATGATCTGGCAGGCACGGATTTTGGGTGCGCCGCTGACCGTTCCGGCGGGAAAGCCCGCGAACAGCGCATCGAGCGCATCGTGTTCGGGGGCCAGCGTGCCGATCACGTTGCTGACGATGTGCATCACATGGCTGTAACGCTCCACGGTGAAGCTGCTGGTCACCTCCACACTGCCGCTACGCGCCACGCGGCCGACATCGTTGCGGCCCAGATCGAGCAGCATAAGGTGTTCGGCGCGCTCCTTCGCATCGGCGAGCAGGCTTTGTTCCGCCGCGCGATCTTGTGCAGCGTCCGCGCCGCGCGGGCGGGTTCCGGCAATCGGGCGGATGGTCACTTCCCCGTCGCGCACCCGGACGAGTATTTCGGGGCTGGAGCCGACCACGGCAAAACCGGGCAGGTCGAGGAAATAAAGGAAGGGCGAGGGATTTACCCGCCGCAGCGCCCGGTACAGTGCCAGCGGAGGCAGGGGGAAGGGGCAGGTAAAACGCTGCGCCAGCACCACTTGGAAAATATCGCCGGCCGCGATGTATTCTTTCGCGCGCAGCACCATTGTGCGGTAATCATCCTCGGCCAGAACGGCGCTGAGTTCGATTTCGCTGGTAGGAACCTCGGCGGGTACCGCGGGCACCGCCCGGGTGAGCGCGCGCAAAGTCTCGTCGATCCGCTCACCCGCCTGTTCGAGCGCGGCTTCCGGAACTGCACCGTCCGGCCAGATCGGCGCGATGCAGAATAATTCGTCCGACAGGGAATCGAACACCAGCAACACGGTCGGTCGGACGAACACCGTGTCGGGCAGGCCGATCCCCGGTTTACCAGGTGCGGGCACGCGCTCGATCTCGCCCATCGTCTCGTAACCGAAATAGCCGACCAGGCAGGCGAGGGCGGGCGGCAGCCCCGCCGGCACATCGATCCGGCATTCCTCCACCAGCGCGCGCAAGGCTGCCACGCTGCTGCCTTGTGAACCGGCAAAGGTCTCGCGGTCCTGCCGCCAATCTCGATTGATCTCGCTGCGCCCGGCAAACCCGCGAAACACCAGATCGGGATCGAGACCAAGCAGGCTATAGCGCCCGCGTATCTCGCCCCCTTCGACCGATTCCAGCAGGAAATCGCCGCGCCCCGGCTCGATCAGCTTGACCGCTGCACCCACCGGCGTTTCGGTATCGGCAACCAGCTTGCGCCAGACGAGCGCCGGTGCGCCCGCTACCAACTGGCGACGCGCGGCTTCACGATTGGCGAGGCTGTGGGCGGGCAGCGCGGCCCCCTGCTATTGCTGTTCACCGCGCAGCGAGCGCGCGACTGCTTCGATCGCCACTTCGTTGCTTTCCACGCCGACTTCGGCGCGCATGGCGCGGCGCAGCTGGTCGATGAATTCCTGCCCCTGGGTCTGCGACAGCTGCCCGGTTACCCCGGCCAGGATCGGATCGTCCTCGGCTACTTCGCCAACTTCGATCTCGTCCAACGCCACGACATACCACCCGGCATTATCGCGCGCTTCCAGCTTCTTGGCGGTGTCCTGCGCCATGGAGAACATCAGCGCCAGCGGCGGCTCGACCTGTGCGCCGCGTGCGGCAAGCTCTTCGCGCGACAGGGCGACGGGCCGGACAGCGGATAATTGCGAATTTTCAGACCGCATCGCTGCGGTGAGGCTCGTCCCGCTCGCAACCTTCGCCAAAATCGCATCGGCCGCCTTGCGCGCCCCTGCCTGGCCCTGCGCACGGCGCCAGTCCCGCTCCACCCGCTCGGCAATTTCGGTCAGCGGGGCGGTGGCGGACGGGGTGATCGTCGAGACTTCGTAGATAAGGAAAGTTTCGCCGCGCACGACCTCGCTCAATTGCGGTTCGCCCTCGGGCATCTCGAACGCATTGGCGAGCACCGGGGCAAGGATTTGCGGGGCGGTTTCGCGCGTCTCATACACCTGGCCGGTGGCCAACAGCGGACGAGTCGATTGTACCTTTACGCCGAGTTCCTGCGCCAGTTCGGATAGCGCCACACCGTCATCGACCTGCTCTTCGATACCGGCTGCCAGATCGTTGATCGCCAGCCGGCGCTTTTCCTCGCGCAGTGCAGTCGCGATATCGCCGCGCACTTGTGCCAGCGTCCTGGCCGGAACCCGTTCTATCGTATCGACCCGCAACACGTGCCAGCCAAGCCCGCTACGCGCCACATTGGCCAACTCGCCGCGCTCGGCCGAGAACGCTGCCTGAGCGACCTGCGCAGATGCTTGCGAAGCGAGCGCCTCGCGCGTCACTCCGCTGAGCTGGGTGGTTTCGAACCCGGCCTCGCGCGCTGCCGCAGCGAGCGAACCGCCGGACTGGACACGCTGGCGAATGGACCGCGCCGCCGCTTCGGTCGGCACGATCAGCTGGGTGAGGTTTCGCGTTTCGCTGGCTGCGTAATTTGCAGCATCGCGCTTGAAGCGGGCCGCGATTTCAGCATCGGTCGGCTCTATTTGGCCGTCGAGCGCCTCCGTCCCGAAGCTGGCATAGCGCAGCACCCGGCGCTCGGGGCGGATATAATCGTCCCGGTTGGCTTCGAAATATTTGGTTAGCTGAGCATCGCTGGGCTCGCCTTCGGGCATGAATACCGCGCTGGGGATCAGGCCGATCGAACCCTCGCGCCGTTCTTTCAGCAAGGCTGCGTATTGGCGGGCAAGCTTGCCGGGGATCTGCGCGCCGAGCGATGCGGGGATGAGCATCTGCTGCGCCAGCAGACCCTGGCGCGCATCGGCGCGGAAGGTTGCATCGTTCAAACCGTTCTGCCGCAAAGCCGCCTGATAGGCTTCCGTACTGAAATTGCCGTCCGGACCGCGAAAGCCCGGGATCCGCTGGATTTCGCTGTTCACCAGATTGTCCCCGGCGCGCAGTCCCATCATTTCTGCATATTCGGCAATGGCAGTGCGATCGATTAGGCCCTGCAGCGTGCCTTCCATTCCTTCATTTGCCAGAAATGCCTGGATCGAAAGGGTCGGATCCTGCTCCCTTGCGCGGTCGTAAGCATTGGTGACTGCGCGGCTGAGATCGGCGGTCCCGATCTTCTCGTCGCCGACAACGGCCACCCGCTCGCCCCCGGCAACGCCGCCCATGATCGGGCTGCCGCTGACATCCATCATGGCAAATGCCAAGCCGATCAACGCAACGAAGCCCAGCGTGGCTACGATGCCGAATTTCGATTGAAAGAACCTGCGGAAAGCGGTGATCATGTGAGCGTATATCCATTGTGTCCGGCAATTCGCCGACTTTAGTCGCCGCGCTTTATCGGCCCTGCGGCCTCCCGGCAACAGGTGTGAGCCGGTTTCGAAATATCCACAAACTGCCGCTGGCGCAGCGGGCCCGGCGTACCTATATGCCCTGCCGATTCACCGATCATTCAAGGAATTTCGATGGCCGAGCGGCCCTATATTGTTGGCAACTGGAAAATGAACGGTACCCGCGCAATGCTTTCCGAAGCGCGCGCGATCGATCGATCCTCGCAGCGTCTGATGAAAGTGGAGGTCGCATTGGCGCCTCCGCACACCCTGCTTCACGCCGCCCACCGCGAGGCCGAGCAGATCGGCATCGGGGCGCAGGATTGCTCGCCCGAACCGGATGGCCCTCACACCGGCGACATATCGGCGGCGATGGTTGCCGATGCCGGCGCGAAGTTTGTGATCCTCGGCCATAGCGAACGCCGCGAAGGGCATGGTGAAAGCAACGAGCTGGTCCGCGCCAAGGCAGAGGCTGCACTGGCTGCCCAGTTGAAATTGCTGGTGTGCTGCGGCGAGAGCGAGGAAGTCCGCGATTCGGGCGGGGCGGAGGATTTCGTCACCGCGCAACTGGAGGAATCGCTCCCCCCCAGCCTCGAACAGGCCGGGGAAATGCTCACCGTGGCTTATGAACCGATCTGGGCGATCGGCACCGGCCGCACCGCTTCGGTCGAGGATATCGGCGCGATGCACGCGGCGATCCGCGTGCTGCTGGTCAGGCTGTACGGGGAAGAGGAGGGCGCGGCCGTGCGCATCCTCTATGGCGGATCGGTCAAGGCCGAAAACGCTGCGACGCTCCTCGCAGCCGATGAAGTTGGCGGCGCTCTGGTTGGCGGTGCCAGCCTGACGGCTGAAAGTTTCCTCGGAATCGTGGCCGCAGCGGTGGACACGCCCGCCTGATTTCCGCGCTTTTCTTGCTCTGAAGCGCGGGTGGCCCTACATGGCCGCTGCATCGTGTTTCAAAACGCCGCTGCAACAGGCGGTGTCGGACCTATCGAGAATTATTTCAGATGAACCTGTTTTTCTTCCTTACCGTCCTCCAGGGCATCGTCGCGGCCGCATTGGTGGGCGTTATCCTGATGCAGCGCAGCGAAGGCGGCGGACTGGGCATCGGTGGCAGCCCATCGGGCATGATGAGCGCACGCGGCGCGGCGGATTTTCTCAGCCGCGCGACCAAATGGCTGGCGGTTGCCTTTGTCGTGATCTCGATCACGCTGGCGGCCATCGCAGTCGATTTTGCCAGCGGCGACACGGTCGAAAGCACGCTGGACCGTGATGTCACCCCGGAAAACAGCGATCCGCTGTTCGGCCCTGCACCGGGCGATCCGGGTCCGGCGGAACCGGCCACGCAGGACGATCCGCTGGCTGACGTCACCGGCTAATTCATTTCGCCGCAAACTGTGGATTTCGGCGTATTGCGCCGAGACTGCGCTTGCACCGAATCCAATTCGCACCGTAAGGCTCGTCTCCCATGGCGCGGTTCATTTTTATTACCGGCGGCGTGGTTTCCTCGCTCGGCAAAGGTCTCATGGCAGCGAGCCTCGCGGCTCTGTTGCAGGCGCGCGGCTACAAGGTCCGCATTCGCAAGTTCGACCCCTATCTGAACGTCGATCCGGGCACGATGAGCCCGTATCAGCATGGCGAAGTCTACGTCACCGATGACGGGGCGGAAACCGACCTGGATCTGGGGCATTACGAACGCTTCACCGGGGTTTCCGCGCATCAGAGCGACAATATCACCTCGGGCCGGGTCTACCGCGACATCATCGCGAAAGAACGGCGAGGGGACTATCTCGGCGCTACCGTCCAGGTCATTCCGCATGTGACCGATGCGATCAAGGCGTTCGCTCTGGAGGATACCGACGGTCTCGATTTCGTCCTGTGCGAAATCGGCGGGACGGTAGGCGATATCGAATCGCTGCCCTTCATGGAGGCTATCCGGCAGCTGCGTAACGAACTGGAGCCGATGCAAACGCTCAGCGTCCATGTGACGCTGGTGCCGTTCATCGCTGCGGCGGGCGAGCTCAAGACCAAGCCGACACAGCACTCGGTGCGCGAACTGGCCGCGCTCGGGATCAAGCCCGATGTCCTGCTGTGCCGTGCCGAACATCCGTTGCCCGACGGTGAACGGGCGAAAATCGCGCAGTTCTGTAACGTCCGCAAGGAAGCGGTCATCCCTGCTTTGGATGCCCCCAGCATCTACTCCGTCCCGCTGCAATATCACCGCGAGGGGTTGGATACCGAGGTGCTTCGCGGGTTCGGCATTACCGATGCGCCGCAGCCGGACCTGGCCCGCTGGGACGATGTGACCGACCGCTATTTCAATCCCGAAGGCGAGGTCACTATCGGCGTGGTCGGCAAATATGTCGGGCTGCAGGATGCCTATAAGTCGCTCAACGAGGCGCTGGTCCATGGCGGCATGGCCAACCGGGTGAAGGTCAATATCGAGTGGATCGATGCCGAGATCTTCGAGCAGGACAGCGCCGATATCGCCGCCCAGCTGGAACCGCTGCATGGCATATTGGTGCCGGGCGGATTCGGTGAACGCGGTTCCGAGGGCAAAATCTCCAGCGTGCGCTTCGCTCGTCAACGCAAGGTGCCGTTTTTCGGCATCTGTCTGGGCATGCAGATGGCCTGTGTCGAAGCGGCGCGGGCCAGTGGACATGGCGATGCCTCCTCCACCGAATTTGGCGAGACGGCCGAACCGGTGGTCGGCATCATCACCGAATGGATGAGCGAGTCGGGGCTGCAGCAACGCGGCGCCGATACCGACCTTGGCGGGACCATGCGGCTTGGCGCTTACGAGGCGCAGCTTGCCAAGGGTAGCCGGGTATCCGAAGTATATGGCAGCGCGGCGAAAATCTCCGAACGCCATCGCCATCGCTACGAGGTCAACAGTTCCTACCGCGACGCGCTGGAGAGCGACGGGCTGATGTTCACCGGCATGTCCCCCGACGGGTTGCTGCCGGAAATTGTCGAACGGCCGGACCATCCGTGGTTCATCGGCGTGCAATTCCACCCCGAGCTGAAATCGCGGCCATTCGATCCGCATCCGCTGTTTGCCGGGTTCATCGCAGCCGCCCTGGCGCAATCGCGCCTGGTTTAAAATTGCCGATTATGCCCTCGCGATAGATACTTTCGATTGTGACAAACGGCAGAATTCTGGTAAAAATGCTTGCCTAATTCGGGTCCGCCGCTAGTCCGGCGCAAACACTATATCAATTATCAAGTTTTACGGGTTCGCAAGCACATTCACAGGACCAAACTCGGCTAGCCCGGCCGTGTCCGCGAATGCGCCACGCAAGATGTTTCGGGCTTGCCCGGAAACGACTGTCTTCTGCGACCCGGACGGTCATTTTCGGACAAGGCGGCGCCTCGGCGTCGCGGGGGCGGGTCTTCGGATCCGTCCCCTTTTCAATCTACAGGCCGATAAAAAAAGCCCGCACCGTTTCCGGCGCGGGCTCCATCGGTCATGTTAATCGCGAAGATCAGGCTGCGTCGGCTTCGTCCTTGTCCGACTTGTCGCCATCAACGACCTGCAAAGTCGTCTGCGCGCCGTTCACCGCGATCTTTTTCGGCTTCATCGCCTCGGGCACTTCGCGCAGCAGGTCGATCGCGAGTAAGCCATTTGCCAGGTCGGCATTGGCTACGCGGACGTAATCGGCCAGCTCGAACTTACGCTCGAACCCGCGATTGGCGATGCCGACATGCAGCATTTCGCCTTCATCTTCGGCTTCGTCGCGCTTGTTGCCCTTGACCACCAGCAGGTTGGCCTGTGCGGTGATATCGATCTGTTCCGGGGTGAAGCCGGCCACAGCCAACGTGATACGATATTCATCGTCACCGCGGCGCTCGATATTGAAGGGCGGGTAATTGTCGCCGGTGCTGTTCCGGGCCTGGTTTTCGAGCAGGTCGAACAGACGGTCGAAACCAACCGTGGAGCGGCGATAGGGGGTAAAATCCATACGTGACATCGAAACAAATCCTCCTTTGAGCGATTTACAACAGTGAAGGGCCCGGATTATCCGGCACCCGATGCTTGCCAATCATGCCCGAACAGGCGCACGGTTGGCATGAACTGAAAATAAGGCATCGCGGGCGGGTTTCAAGACCTGCGGCCCATTGAAACGACGGGATAAAAATGACCGAAGCAGCTACCACTCCAACCATCGACATCTACACCAAGTTCGGCTGCGGATATTGCGCGCGGGCCAAGCGGCTGCTCGATGAAAAGGGCGCCGACTATAATGAACACGATATCACGATGGGCGGGCCCAAACAGGACGAGATGCGAGAGCGCGCGCCCAATGCCCGCACCGTGCCGCAGATTTTCATAGGTGAAACCCATGTCGGTGGATCGGACGAACTCGCCTCGCTGGAGCGTGAAGGCAAGCTGGACGCGCTGCTCGGCGGCTGATGATTAAAATCGCCATTCTGCAAATGCAGTCGGGGACCGACCCGGCCGCCAACCTGGGCGTCCTGCGCGATGCGATCGGTCAAGCGGCAGCTGGCGGCGCTGCCATGCTGTTCACCCCGGAAATGAGCGGGCTCCTCGATCAGCAGCGCAGCCGTGCGGCCGGTAATATTCACCCCGAGCAGGACGATCCGGTGCTGGCCGGAGTGCGCGACGCGGCGCGGGCGCACGGAATCTGGGTCGCAATCGGGTCGCTCGCTGTGGAGGCTGGCCCTGGCGGCGGCGGAGGCCAGAACGAAGGCCGCTGGGCCAACCGCGCTTTCGTGATCGACGACAAGGGCGAAATCGCCGCGCGATACGACAAGCTACACATGTTCGACGTCGATCTGGCAGATGGCGAAAGCTGGCGCGAATCGAATGCCTATCGGCCCGGGGACGAGGTGGTCACCGTGGAAACTCCGGCCGGCAGGCTGGGGCTGACGATCTGCTACGACATCCGCTTTCCGGCCATTTTCGATGCGCTGGGCAAGGCGGGCTGCGACGTGATCGCTATCCCGGCGGCATTCACCGCGCCCACCGGCAAGGCGCATTGGCATGTGCTCCAGCGCGCCCGCGCGATCGAGGCCAGCGCCTATGTCGTGGCAGCGGCTCAAGTGGGCCGGCACGAGGACGGGCGCACGACTTACGGACACTCATTGGTGGTCGATCCGTGGGGTGAAACCCTGCTCGATCTGGGGGGCGAGAAGCCTGCACTGGGCTTCGCTACCATCGATCCCGAACGGACTGCCTCGGTTCGCCGCCAGCTACCCAGCCTTGCCAATCGCCGCCGGATCGCCAAGTGAGCGCGCGATGATAGTTTTCGATCTCTTCTGCGACCAGGACCACCGTTTCGAAGGGTGGTTCGGCTCTTCGAGCGAATATGCCGACCAGCGAGAGCGCGGGCTGCTGGCCTGTCCGCAATGCGGCTCGCTGGCGGTAGACAAGGCTCCGATGGCGCCGGCAGTCCCGGTCAAAGGCAATCGGGCGGCAAACCAGACGCCGAGAGCGGGCAGGGCTTTGGCGGGCGGAAAGCTGCCCCCGGAGGTTACGAAGGCTGTCGAGGCGCTGGCCCAGGCCCAGCACAAAGCGCTCAAAAATAGCACCTGGGTAGGGGACAAGTTCGCCGACCAGTCGCGCGCGATGCATTATGGCGAGCAAGACGAAAAACCTATCCACGGCAAGGCCAGCTTGAAAGAGGCGAAGGCGCTGGTGGATGAAGGGATCGAGGTCGCCCCGCTTCCACTGCCGGTCGCACCGCCTGACGAAGTCAACTGATTGTCAGCAAGCCTGCGGGACGATATGGGCGCGAACGGAGCGCCCGTAGCTCAGTTGGATAGAGCACCAGATTCCTTACCGTAGCCGCGAAGCGGCGAAGACGACCGGAGCGAAGCGCAGGACTATCTGGGGGCCTCGCGCGTCAGCGCGATTGCAACCTTGGAACGCGCCTACTATTCGGATCCGCGGAGCGCCCGTAGCTCAGTTGGATAGAGCACCAGATTCCTAATCTGGGGGCCACAGGTTCAAATCCTGTCGGGCGCACCATTCTTGTCCCAATCGATCCGCGTTGCGAGCCAGCTAAGCGCCACGACGGCCGCAGACATCACCGCTGCAAGTGCGGTTACTCCGGCCCAGCCCGCGGCGCCATAGGCCGCCGTGCCGCCCCAGCTCGCCAATCCGGCACCGGCGAACATCAACACGATATAGCCGGTCATCAAGCGCGTGCGGATTTCGGGGGCGAGGGCAAGGGAGGTCATTCGGCCAGAAACGTCGATTGCCGGGCCGACGGCATTCAACACGATAATCGGAATGACGAGCAGCCACAGGTCGAAGCCCAGCGGATAGAGCAGCGCCACCCCTGCGAATTGTATCGCCGAGGTATGCAGCCGCGCGCGCTCCGCCCCGATCCGGTCGGCATATTTGCCCAGCTTGGGGGTCACGAACATGCTAACGATCGCGAGTCCGGCCAGATAGCCGACAACGTCGGTGCCATAGCCCATCGCCCCGCTTGTCAAATGAAACCCCAGCCCGAGCCAGACCGACAGGAAAATCCCGAAATTCAGCGCCTGGATCAGTCCGGAAAGCGCAACCTGCCGGTGCCGCAGCAACAAGGGCAGTGTGGAATAAACTAATGCACCATAGCTCTGGCGCGGCGCGTCGCCGGATCCTGTGCGCCGCCCCTCCATCACCAGCGGCAGCGCCAGCGTGACCGCCACCATCAACCCAGCGCCCAGCCAATAGACATGTTCCCATTCGAGATAGCGCGCGATCACACCCGCCGCGATTCGGGCAACCAATATACCCACGATCGTGCCGACGGTGAGCGTAGCGGTTACCTGGCCGAGCCGGTCTGCGCTCACCCGCTTGGAGGCATAGGCAGGCAATAGATACGGCCCGATTGTAAAAAATCCGAGCAATGTCGATCCGGCGGTGAACAGCCAGAACCCGTCGGCCAATGCCATAACCAGCATGGCGGCCGTCTGCATAACCGCGCTGGCGATCAACAGGCGGCGATTGCTGATCCGGTCTCCGAGCGGGAGCAGCACCAGCACGCCTAGCGCCAAAGCGAGCTGGTTGAGCGCGGGCACCAGTCCGATACGCGCTTCGCCCACCCCGAAACCGCGCGCGACTTCGGCGATGATCGGATGGATGTAATAGGCGTTGGCGACGATCACCGCACCTGCTGCGGCAAGCAGGAATTCCTGCCGCCGGGTCAGCCGCGAAGGCGCGTCGCGGGGGAGCGGTGGGGAGGGCGCAGCCATTGGGTTCGCCCTAGCGATTCATCGCTGGGGGGTCAGCTATCGCCGACCGTTTCGCCCGGTTCATTGCCCAGCGGTACACGTTCCTTGAAGGTGTGGGTGACATAGGGGAACGGTATCTCGATACCGGCATCATCCAGCCCGCGTTTGATGGCGCGCACCACCTTGTCCTTGCTTTCCCACATGTTGCGCGGAGTGGACCCGGCCCACCAGCGCACATTGAAATCGACCGAGCTGGAATTGAATTCCTGCGCAAACACATCGATACCCTTATCCTTGATGACCTCGTCCACGCTTTCCACGGCCGCACGGATGACCTTGGCGGCCTCGTCCAGATCGGTATCGTATGAAACGCCGGCGACGACTTCATGGCGGCGCTGGCCATCATCGGTGAGGATCTCGACCGGGTTCTTGAACAGCATGGAGTTGGGCACCAGCGTAACTTCGCCCGAGAGTTTGCGAACATGCGTCTCGCGAAGGGTAATGTGTTCCACCTTGCCGGTAATGCCTTCGCATTCGATCACGTCGCCGATACGCATTTTCTCGCGCAGCATGATCAGCACCCCTGCCAGGAAATTTTCGAATATGTCCTGAAATGCAAACCCGATTGCGACCGCCCCAATCCCGAGCCCGGCAATCAGGCTGGCCGGGGTGAGGCCGGGCATCAGCACGACCAGCGCGACCATCAGTCCGATCAGCCAGATCGTCAGCTTGACCAGCGTATCCACCAAGGCCTTGAGGCTGGGGCGCATTTCGGTCTTGCCGATCAGCCTGTCGGCGATCTTCACCCCGAATTTCGCGATGATCCACGTGACAATCAGGATCACGATTGCGATGGCGATATTGGGCAATGCGCGAATGAACCCGTCGGCCATGTCGGCCAGCTGGTTTTGCACTGTCACGATAGGATTGGCAGACGGATCCGCGACGCGGCCCGCTTCGGTCATTGCTACATTATCGCCAGAAGCGGCGGATGGATCGGATTGCATGAATTCCCCCGGTTTTCGCACTTAACGAAACGCGCGGTTCGTGGTTCCGAAACGGCGCGGGATCAGGCTTTAGCGGCGTTTTCCTTGCGTGCAACGTCATGCAGCCAATCGGCATGGCGCGGAGCCTTCTTGGTTTCGCTCCATTCGTCCAGCATCGGCAAGGCGACGCGCTTCAGTTCGGCATATTGCTCGTCGGTGCCGATATCGGCGGCCAGCTCCACCCGGTGGCCATTGGGATCGAAGAAATAGATCGATTTGAAGATTCCGTGATGGGTCGGCCCAAGAACATCGATCCCCAGTCCCTCGATGTGATCCTTCGCCGCGAGCAGCTCTTCTTCTGATCCGACGCGAAAGGCGAGGTGCTGGACCCAGGCTGGCGTGTTCTCGTCACGGCCCATATCCTTCTGGTTGGGCAGCTCGAAAAACGCCAGGATATTGCCGTTCCCCGCATCCAGGAACACGTGCATATAAGGATCGTATTCGCCGGTGGAGGGAACGTGGTCTTCGCTGAAGGCGCTGGTATAATCCATACCCAGCACCTCGCGGTACCATTCGACCGTTTCCTTGGCATCCTTGCAGCGATAGGCCGCGTGGTGAACGCCGCCGAGGGCGATGGGGTGCTTTTGGGCTTGCGCGCTCATTCCGCTGGCTCCGTTTCCTCGACTTGCAGTGCGCCGCGCTTGATCTGGTCGCGTTCCATGCTTTCGAACAGAGCCTTGAAATTGCCCTCGCCGAAGCCGTCGTCGCCCTTGCGCTGGATGAATTCGAAGAACACCGGACCGACCTGCGCCTCGGCAAATATCTGCAACAGCAGGCGCGGCTGCCCGCCTTCGGTAGTGCCGTCCATCAGGATGCCGCGCGCCTGCAATTCGTTCACAGGCTCGCCGTGGTCAGGCAGACGTTCACCCAGCATTTCGTAATAGGTTTCGGGCGGAGCGGTCATGAAGGGGACGCCGAATTCCTTCAGGCGGTCCCAGGCCTTCACCAGATCGTCGCAGATCAGGGCGATATGCTGGATACCTTCGCCGTTGAACTCGCGCAGGAACTCCTCGATCTGGCCTTTGCCGCCTTCGCCTTCCTCGTTGAGCGGAATCTTGATCTTGCCATCGGGCGCGGTCAGTGCCTTGGAAGTCAGGCCGGTATATTCGCCCTTGATGTCGAAAAAGCGGATTTCGCGAAAGTTGAACAGGCTTTCATAATAATCGGCCCAATAGGCCATGCGGCCATTATAGACGTTGTGGGTCAGGTGATCGATCAACTGGAAGCCGGCGCCTTCGGGATAGCGTTCCACATCGGGCAGGTACTCGAAATCGATATCGTAGATCGAAAGCGCGTCGCCCGGCTGTTCGCTATAGCGATCGACCAGATACAGGATCGCGCCGCCGATGCCGCGAATTGCCGGGATCTTGAGTTCCATCGGGCCCGGCTCGTTCGCGACCGGTTCCGCGCCTTGCTGCATCAAATGTTCCCAGGCTTCCTGAGCATCGCGGACCCGGAACGCCATGCCGCACGCGCTCGCCCCGTGCTCGCGCGCGAAATACCATGCGGCGCTGCGCGGTTCGTAATTGGCGATCAGGTTGATGCCGCCCTGCCGCCAGAGATGCACGTCCTTGCTGCGGTGCGTGGCGACATGGGTAAAGCCCATCGCCTGAAACACAGGTTCCAGCTGACCCTTTTCCGGGGCGCAGAATTCGACAAACTCGAACCCGTCCAGACCGGCAGGGTTTTCGAAAAGATCGGTGCTGGATGACATAGGGGGATCCTGTTGACGCTAATTGGTTACAATAGAAACTAGTTAGCGGATTTGCGAGGTTTCGTCAATGAAACAAGGGGCAGGGGCGCGGTCCGTGTGCCTGCCGGACGGAGCTAGCGTTTCCATTCGCCGCGTTCTTGTTGAATCCGAACACAATTTGCTTGAACCGCAAGGTTAACTGTGATTCTGTGACAATCGTGACACCGCGGGGACTCAAATCACGGCTGAAAGGCGCACATGGCTCGCAAGGCCTGGCCCTGGGTGCGTTGCTGCTGCTCGGCGGATTGGCGATTGCCGGGCCGTGGGGTGTGCTCGCCTGGGGGGAGAACCTTCAGCTGCTGGAACAGCGCACCGCACAGATCGCGGCGCTGCGGGACGAGAAGGCGCGGCTGGAAAACCTCAACGCCCTGCTTCATCCCGACCATGCCGATCCGGACCTGGTGGGCGAATTGCTCCGCCGCAATTACAATGTCGTGCATCCTGACGAGATCGTGCTGACTCTGGACGATTGATCGGGGCTATCATCTGCCCAAGCGCGATTTGTGCGCCGGGGCGTTGCGCGGCGATATAACTTGCCCCATAGCGACACTCCCTTCTCCTCCCCGTGAATGGAGCCACACCTTGGCCAAAGCCGCTGCGAAAAAAACTGCCGCAAAATCGAACAAGCCATCTGCAAAAGGGAAATCCGCTGCCGCTGCCGCGAAGGCAGGCGACGAGGATTTTGCGCTGCGCAGCCTGCAGCAAGCCCTGGAAGAGCAAGGCCGATACGATGCAGGCGAGGATGAGAAGCTCGCCTTCTACAAGCAGATGCTGCTCATCCGCCGGTTCGAGGAACGGGCAGGCCAGCTGTATGGTCTCGGCCTGATCGGCGGTTTCTGTCATTTGTATATCGGGCAGGAAGCAGTCGCCATCGGGCTGCAATCGGCGCTCGATAATGACAAGGACAGCGTGATCACCGGTTACCGCGATCACGGTCACATGCTCGCCTACGGCATCGATCCGAACGTCATCATGGCGGAGCTTACCGGACGCCAGGCCGGCATTTCCAAGGGCAAGGGCGGCTCGATGCACATGTTCAGCACCGAGCATAAATTCTATGGCGGTCACGGTATCGTGGGCGCGCAGGTTGCGCTGGGCGGCGGGTTGGCGCTGGCACATAAATACCGCAAGGATGGCGGCCTCTGCCTCGCCTATTTCGGCGATGGCGCTGCCAATCAGGGGCAGGTGTACGAGACGTTCAACATGGCCTCGCTGTGGAAGCTGCCAATCGTGTTCGTGATCGAGAACAACGGCTATGCGATGGGCACCGCGGTGAAGCGGTCCAGTGCCGAAACCGAATTCTACCGCCGCGGCACCGCTTTCCAGATCCCCGGCATGGATGTCGACGGGATGGACGTGCTGGCCGTGCGCCAATCTGCCGAGATCGCCTATAAATATGTGCGCGAGGGCAACGGGCCGGTGCTGATGGAGCTCAACACCTATCGCTATCGCGGTCATTCCATGTCCGACCCTGCGAAGTACCGCACGCGTGAGGAAGTGCAGGATGTGCGCGATCACAAGGATCCTATCGAACGGCTCAAGAAAGAGCTGATCGAGGCTGGCGCCGCCGAGGATGAGCTGAAAGCCATCGACAAGGAAATCCGCGCGCGGGTTTCTCAGGCCGCCGACTTTGCCGAAAGCTCGCCCGAACCCGATCCGTCGGAACTCTACACCGATGTCCTGGTGGAGGAGTATTGAGCGATGGCTATCGAACTTAAAATGCCTGCGCTTTCGCCCACCATGGAGGAGGGAACTCTTGCCAAATGGCTGGTGAAGGAAGGCGACGAAGTATCCTCCGGCGATATCCTCGCCGAGATCGAGACCGACAAGGCGACGATGGAATTCGAAGCCGTCGATGAGGGGACTATCGGCAAGCTACTGGTCGCAGAAGGCACGGAGAACGTCGCAGTCGGAACGGTGATCGCGATGCTGGCGGGCGATGACGAAGACGCGTCCGACATCGAAGCGCCGCCCGCGGCAGAGGATGTTCCTGGCGAGGGCAAGGATGTTGGCCGGGAGCCATCCAAGGCCGAGATCACCAAGCCGCAGGCGAAGGCACGGCCCGCCGAACCCGAAGTGCCCCACGGCACCAACATGGCGACAGTTACGGTGCGCGAGGCCCTGCGTGACGGGATGGCGGAGGAAATGCGCCGCGACGAGCGGGTGTTCGTTATGGGCGAGGAAGTCGCCGAATATCAGGGCGCCTACAAGGTCACGCAGGGTCTGCTGGACGAATTCGGTCCGGACCGCGTGATCGACACTCCGATCACCGAATATGGCTTTGCCGGGATCGGAACGGGCGCGGCGATGGGCGGGTTGCGCCCCATCGTCGAATTCATGACCTTCAATTTCGCGATGCAGGCGATCGATCACATCGTGAACTCTGCGGCCAAGACCAATTACATGTCCGGCGGTCAGATGCGCTGTCCGGTAGTGTTTCGCGGCCCCAATGGCGCAGCGAGCCGGGTCGGCGCGCAGCACAGCCAAAATTACGGCCCGTGGTACGCCAGCGTGCCCGGCTTGATTGTGATTGCGCCCTATGACAGCTCCGATGCCAAGGGGCTGATGAAGGCCGCCATCCGCTGCGAAGATCCGGTCGTCTTCCTGGAAAACGAGCTGGTCTATGGCCGCAGCTTCGAATTGCCCGAGCTGGACGATCACGTTTTGCCGATCGGCAAGGCGCGGATCGTGCGCGAAGGCAGCGACGTGACCATCGTAACCTATTCCATCGGTGTCGGTCTGGCGCTGGAGGCGGCAGAGGAACTGGTGGGCGAGGGGATCGATGCCGAAGTGATCGACCTGCGCACGCTGCGTCCGCTCGACAAGCAGGCGGTGCTGGACAGCTTGGCCAAGACCAACCGCGTGGTTATTGCCGAGGAAGGTTGGCCGACCTGCTCGATCGCGTCGGAGATCATCGCGATCTGTATGGAAGAAGGCTTCGACCATCTCGATGCGCCGGTGCTGCGCGTTTGCAACGAGGACGTGCCGCTGCCTTATGCTGCGAATTTGGAGGCGATTGCCCTGATCGACAGCGACCGGATCGTCAGCGCGGTCAAGAAAGTCTGCTATGTCTGAGTACGTCTGAGCCGTTCCGTTTAATCGCTGGTAAGGATATTCCCTGCAAATCCGGTACGATTTTACGCTTGTTTACGGACGGCTGTGTCGGCCAAAATGCCTTGGAAGACTCATGAAACGACGCAAATCAGCCGATAATTGAGGTTGTGAAGCTTTGCCTGCCCGAAACGGTTAAGGCGCTGGAAACCATTACCTCGAAACTTTCTTTAGCGCTGTTGGCTTAATGGCAACCCGATGAACTTCGGGGAAAACCGCGCCATGGGCACTAGAACAGAGCAAAGCCTGCCAGCTGGACAGGCGATGAGATTGCTGAAAAGTCAGGCGGGCAACATCATGCCGATGGCCGCCATTGCGATGGTTGCGCTGGCTGGATTGGTCGGCGGCGGGGTCGATGTCAGCCGCGCCTATATGGTGCAGAACCGACTGCAGAATGCCTGCGACGCGGGCGTGCTGGCCGGGCGCAAGGCAGTCGATGTGAACGGGTTCGACACCGCCGCGAACACCGAAGCAAATCTGTATTTCGACACCAATTTCGATGAAGCGAACGAAGGCGTCACCGGGACCAGCTTCAACGCCACGTCACCAAATTCAGGCGATACGGTAAACGGGGTTGCTTCGACCACGGTCGACACGGCGGTCATGCAGCTGTTCGGCTTCAAGACAATCCCGCTATCGGTCAGTTGCACCGCAACGATGGCCGTCGGGAATAGCGATGTGATGATGGTCCTCGACGTTACCGGCTCTATGGCGTGCACATCTGCCATGACGTCGAGCGACTGTACTAGCTATATCAACAGCAGCGGTACTAGCGAAACCGCGCATGGCGGCGATTCCCGGATCAAGGAATTGCGGGCCGCCATGAAGAGCTTTTATGATACGGTGGACTCAGCAGCATCGGGATCCAACTCTCGCATTCGTTTTGGTTTTGTTCCTTACAGCTCTTCGGTAAATGTAGGTCAGCTGATTTACGATGAGAATCCGAGTTGGCTGGTCGATAGTTGGGCTTATCAATCGCGCGAGGCGCAATATGTCCAGACCGAACACCAGACAGTCACCGGATACATGCCGCCACGAGAAGAGACGGACACCGGTGCCGGGAACTATATATATGATGGCTGGTATCTTTACAGCAGTACAGGATATAGAAATGATAGCGACTGTTTGAACGGGTTGCCTGCGGACACGCCCTGGACGGATAACGGTTCCACAACCACCACGACATCGACAGAAATAAACTCCCGTGACCAGCGTGTTACCACAACAACAGTGGTACATCCACAAGAGCGCACGAACTATGCCTGTTACTATAGCAGGCGTTACGAGAATTGGTACCGTATCGTGCGGTATGAAGACCGCGACTTTTACGACAATACTTATCAGATCGAAGATCCTGTTTATACGACCGAAACAGTCAGCTCGTTCGATCACTGGGACTATAAACTGGTCACCTACGACACGAGTAGTTACAAAGCGTTTGCGGCTACCACCATTCCTTTAGGATCCAGTGGATCGAACATCACCACGTCTTGGGAGGGTTGCATCGAAGAACGCAATTCGCAGCCAGTCGCGGCTTTTAGTTGGGACTCGGCCACTGGCTTAGACCCTGCCGACGCTTATGACATCGATATCGATACAGTGCCTGGTACAACCGATGCTACCAAATGGCGTCCGATGTGGCCGGAGGTAGGGTATTACCGAACGACGGATTCGTCCAACCGCTATCTCTCCAGCCAGGCTGTCAGCGATTACGGCCGCAAGGCATCGTCCTACTGTCCTAAGGCGGCACGCCATCTCGCCGTGATGTCGAAAACTAATTTCGATGCATACGCCGACAGCTTGCTGCCTTCGGGCGCGACCTATCACAATCTTGGGATGGTATGGGGCGCGCGACTTGCCTCGCCCACCGGTCCGTTTCAGTCGACCGTAACATCGTCAGCCAGCAATGGCGGTTCGGTCGCCCGCCACATAATTTTCATGACGGATGGCAATATGTCCCCGACCTTCTCATCCATAACCAGTTATGGCATCGAATTTCACGACCAGCGGGTCACAACGGACGGCTATTCGAACGACAATGAACGTCACACGTCGCGTTTCCTGGCAGCCTGCGAGCAGGCCAAAGCCAAAGGTATGCGGGTGTGGGTGATCGCATTTGCGACCGGACTGTCATCCGATCTCAACTCTTGCGCATCCTCGGACAGTGCTTTTGCCGCAACCAACTCGTCGCAGCTTAACACGGCCTTCCAGGAAATCGCGAAGGATGTCGGTGAGTTGAGGATTACGCAATGATCGGGGGGCTCTTCCGCAGGCTGCTCCGCGACGAGCGCGGCACCACCGTTATGGAATTCGGCCTGATGATCACCGTGTTCATGACGTTGATGCTGGGTTTGTTCGATCTGGGGCAGATGGCCTACACCAAGGCTATTCTGGACGGCGCAGTCCAGAGCACGGCGCGCGAAGTGTCGCTGGAAACGGGCAACGTTACCGCGGCCAATGCGCATTTGCGCGAGATGCTGGCTCTCAGCGCGCCGGGTGTCACGGTGACGACCTCGCGGGTCAATTATACCGATTTCGCCGATATCGAGCGCCCCGAGACATGGGACGATGCCGATGGCAGCGGCGTTTGCGACAATAACGAGGCCTATACGGACGAGAACGGCAACGGCAATTGGGATACCGACGTGGCCAGCACCGGGAATGGCAGCGCGAGCGACGTGGTCATTCTGACGGTGACCGCCACTTACGATCCGCTGTTTCCCAACCCCTTCACGCCCGGCGGAGTTTCAGAGCGCAGCCTGACCTCAACAGCAGTGAAAAAGAACCAGCCCTTCGCCGATCAGGCGGGATACGGCTCGGACGCGGGGGTTTGCGCCTGATGACTTTTCTCAAAACATACGCGTCGCGGATGCGGTCGCTGAAGCGCGATATATCGGGGATCTCGATTGTCGAGTTCGCCTTGGTATTGCCGGTGTTGCTGACGATGGGCCTCTACGGTACCGAAGTGGCTCGTATGGCCAGTACCAAGATGCAGGTCAGCCAGATCGCGCTGTCGGTGGCCGATAACGCCTCGCGTCTGGGTCAGACCGATAATAGCGGGGTAACTCCGACCATCACCGAAGCCGATGTCGATGCGGTGCTCGACGGCGCAATACGGCAGGGCCGCTCGATCGGGCTGGAAGCCGAGGGGCGGGTGATCCTCTCCAGCCTCGAATATGACACGTTCGAGGCTAAGCAATATATCCATTGGCAACGCTGCCGGGGCACCAAGGTGCAGGCCTCTGCCTATGGCAACGATACGACCGAGAATGGGATCAATGGCCCCGAAATCACTGGAATGGGCCAGGGCACGACCAAGGTCACCGCGCGCAGCGGCGAGGCAGTGATGTATGTCGAGGTCTATTTTACCTACAGGGCATTATTCCAGAACCCGTTCGGCAGCGGCGATGCCGAGTTCCGGGAAGAGGCAGCGTTCCTGATCCGTGACGACCGCAATCTGGGACCGGGCCTGACGGGCGGCACCACCAATTCGTCTTGCGCCTGACGGCTTGCTCCGCGCGACTGAACTGAACGGACCCGGCTTGACACCAAGCGGGTGAGCGGGGACTGGCGCGCCATGTCCAAGCCAGAAACCGGCGAATTGCCCGACTTGCAGCAACTGGTGCTCGCTTACGCCCGCCCGGCGGACCGCGGCGCATGGCACGCATTCTTCGCTCTGGATACGCAGCTCGCCAGCCTGGTCCGAAAAGCGACCGAACCGCTGCTGGGGCAGGTCAGGCTCGCGTGGTGGCGCGACCGGCTGCAGGAAGACGTGGAGATTTGGCCTCGGGGTAATCCGGTACTCTCGTCGATTGCGGACAGTTGGGCCAGTTATGCAGCAGGGTTGGCCCCGCTGGTCGACGGCTGGGAGCATCTATTGGCAGAACCGCCTATCGGCCCAAGCGATATAGAAGGGTTCGCGGCGGGACGCGGCCAAGCGTTGGCTGCCCTTTCCGAAGTTGCAGGAGCGGATGAAGACGGGGAGGCCGCATTGATGGCCGGGACGCGCTGGGCCTTGGCAGACTTGGCGGCGAACAGCACCGCTGCAGACGAGCAAGCGGCCATCCTGAACGCCGCACCCCGGTTTGGATTGGAACCGGTGCGCTTATCACGTGCAATGCGTCCGTTGGCGATATTGGATGGGCTGGCCATGCGCTCGATCCGGGCGCAAGGCGCGCCGCTATTTGCCGGGCGCCGGGCAGCCCTTGCCGCGCTGAGGCTTGGCATGTTCGGGCGCTAGGCTATGATTGCCGACAGAAAAGGGGTGGCTTTATGCGGCAAGCGATTTTGGGCGTTTTCATCGGATTGATCCTGGCCGGTGTCGGGGTGTTCTGGTGGCAAGCGCGCGCGCAGGTAGAGGAAGGGGCTCCGCCGCCCGAGCCGGAGCCCACCGAAGCTGCGGCAGAGCCGGTGATCCCGGTTTCCGATCCCGCCGACCTGACCGGTCCCGCCCCGCCGGAAGCCAGCGAGCTGACCCGGGAGCAGCGCCGTTTCTTCCGCTATGACCGCAACCGCGATCTGCGTATCACCCGCACGGAAATGCTCTCGAGCCGCACCGATGCCTTTCGCAAGCTGGATATCGACGGCAACAATCTGCTGACATTCGAAGAATGGGCGGTTTCCACGGCGAAGCGGTTCGACGGCGCGGATGCGAATGGCAACCGCGAACTGACCGCGCAGGAATTTGCCACGACCGCCCCGAAACGGCGCAAGAAGCCAGCCTGCCGCTGTTGATAACGGCCTACGCTGGCACGCCTTCGCGCTCTGCCAACCACTCGCCGAATTCCATCTTTGCGCGCGAGGTATAGGCCTCCTTGCGCTGTTTCTTCTTCACGTCATGCAGCGGCGGGAACAACCCGAAATTCACATTCATCGGCTGATAGGTCGCCGCCTCCGCATCGCCGGTTATATGGCTGAGCAACGCCCCCATCGCCGTGCTTTGCGGCGGGGCCACCCATGGCTCGCCCGATAGCTCGGCCGCTGCCATCAAACCCGCCATCAGCCCGACCGTGGCGCTTTCGACATAGCCTTCGCAGCCGGTGATCTGCCCGGCAAAGCGGATATGCGGCGCATCCTTCAGGCGCAGCTGGCGGTCGAGCACCATCGGCGCATTGAGAAACGTGTTGCGATGCAGGCCGCCGAGCCGCGCGAATTCGGCGTTCTCCAGGCCGGGAATGGTGCGGAACAATTCCACTTGCGCGCCATATTTCAGCTTCGTCTGGAAACCGACCATGTTCCACAGCGTGCCCAGCTTGTTGTCTTGCCGCAACTGCACCACCGCATAGGGCCAGCGCCCTTGGGGAAATTCCTCGCATGCGGTGCGCGGATCGTCCAGCCCGACGCCCTTCATCGGGCCGTAGCGCAAGGTCTCCACCCCGCGCGCTGCCATCACCTCGATCGGCATGCAGCCATCGAAATAAGGCGTGTCCTGCTCCCACTCGCGAAATTCGGTCTTTTCGCCGTCCATCAGCCCTTGGTGGAACGCGTAATATTGCTCCTTCGTCATCGGGCAATTGATGTAATCGCCGCCTTCGTTGGAGGCTTCGGTGGTCTTGTCCCACCGGCTCTGGATCCAGCATTTGTCCATGTCGATGCTGTCGCGGTGGACGATCGGCGCGATGGCATCGAAGAAGGCCAAGCTGTCCTGCCCGGTAGCCTTGGCGATGCTCTGTGCCAGCGATGCGGCAGTTAGCGGGCCGGTGGCGACGATGGTCGGGCCGCTTTCAGGCAAAGCTTCCACCTTCTCGCGCACCACGGTGATGCCGGGATGGTCGAGCAATTCGCGTTCTACCGCAGCGGAGAACACGTCGCGGTCCACCGCCATTGCCGAGCCAGCAGGAACCTGCGCCTGTGCCCCCGCGCGCATGACGATCGAATCCAGCCGCCGCATCTCGTAATGCATCAGCCCCACGGCATTCTTGGTATCGTCGTCCGAGCGGAAGGAGTTGGAACAGACCAGTTCGGCCAGCCCGTCGGTCTGATGCGCTGCCGTGCTTTCGCCGCTGCCGCGCATTTCGGACAGGCGCACCTTGAACCCACGCCTGGCGAGTTGCCACGCAGCCTCGCTCCCCGCCAAACCGCCGCCGATAATGTGCACATCATGTGTCATGCGCAGCGAGTTAGGGGCGATTGCCCTGCCTAGCAATGCCGGGGGTGATCGGCTGCACCATGAATTGGGCTCCTACCCTTCGTACCATCTGCAACCTGCCGCGCAGGGCATGGCGCCAATGTGCAATCTGCGCCATAGAAGGCGGATGGCATGCAATGTGAACCGGCGGGACTGATGGCGAGGCGCGCGCTGATGGATAAACGCCCCTGGCTGCTGCTGAGCATTGTCGCGGCGGTGGCGTGGTATGTCCTGCGCGATGCATCCTTTGGCGAGGAATGGTTGGTGGCCCTCAAGGCCAGCGGTGTCGCATTGCTGGCGGTTTATGCGGTGCTTCGTCATCCCTCGGTCGATGCGAGACTGCTCGCCGGAGTGATGGCGGCAAGCGCGCTGGGCGATGCGCTCGTGGAATTCGACCTGATGCTCGGCGGGCAGGCGTTTTTTGCGGCGCATCTGGTGGCGATCTGGCTCTATCTGCGCAATCGGCGCGATACGTTGGCGGCCAGCCAGAAAGCCACCATCGCCGCGCTGCTGCTGGGCACGCCGCTGCTGAGTTATCTGCTGACATTCGAGATCGGGGTGGCAGTTTACGGACTGGCTCTGGGCGCGATGGCGGCCTGCGCGTGGGGCAGCCGTTTCTCCCGCTACCGCGTAGGGCTGGGGGCGGTGCTGTTCGTGGTTTCGGACTTGCTGATCTTTGCGCAGGCAGGCTGGCCGAATCTGGGAGCGGTGCCCGGAGTGGTGATCTGGCCGCTTTATTATACCGGCCAATTCCTGATCGCGACGGGAATTATCCAGACGTTGCGCCGCGACAGGGTGCCCGCCAATCAGCCCGCGTAAGCGGCAATGGTGGTCCGGTGCAATTCGCGCCGCTGGCCTTCATATCCGCCGGTCGCCTTGTGCAGGACACTGCGATTGTCCCACATTACCAGCATGTCCGGCTCCCACGCGTGGCGGTAGACAAACTCGTCTTGGGTTTGCCATTGATATAGCTCGGTCAACAGGCCGAGCGCCTGCGCATCGTCCATCCCTTCGATCTCGACTATATAGCCCAGACAGGAAAACAGACCTTCCTCGCCGGTTTCGGGATGGCGGCGCACGAGCGGGTGGGTCTGCGTGGCATAGGCAGCTTCGCTGGGGCGGATCGCCATCGAACGCCCCTCGTCCTTCTCCCCATATGCGCCATCGGGAGCATAGGCACCGCGCGCCGAATGGATCGCGGTCAGCGCCCGCAGTTCGTCCTGCCGCGATGCGGGCAGGGCGGCAAAGGCGGCGATCTGGTTGGCGAAAAGCGTGTCCCCGCCATGCGAGGGAATATCTACCGATAGCAAGCAGGTTCCGGCGGGCGGGTGAGGCAGGAACGTCCAGTCCGAATGCCAGTTTTCGGCAAATAGAGGCGCTGTCTCATCCGCTTCGCGCAGGATTGCCGCGATGCTCTGGCGGCCTTCTATCGGATCGAAAAACGGATCTTCGCCGAACCCGCCCATCGCCAGCGTGAAGCGTTCCAGCGCATCGTCATCCATTCGCTGACCGGGAAAGGCGAGCACCCGCTGCTCCAGCCAGACAGCGCGGATCGCCGCGACACTTTCCGCATCAAGATCGCCCGCAAGATCGACCCCGGTGACGCGCGCACCGCAGGCCTGTCCGGACGGTTCGACGGTCAATGTCATGCGGACGAAATCATTCGGGTGGCGGCTCCCCAATATTGTCGTCGTGGTCGAGCGTCGTGGTCGGCGTGGTATCTTCCGCACCGCGCGCGACCATTTCCTCGACCACCGCCTCTTCGGCCTCGTTTTCCGGCGCCTCTTCCTCGTCCAACTTGGCGACCGAAACGATGGTTTCGTTCTTCGCCACGTTGAACAGTTTCACCCCGGCGCTGGCACGCCCGATAACGCGCAGAGTATCCAGCGAGATACGGATAAGCTTGGCCTGATCGGTCACCAGCATCAGCTGGTCCGACTGGGTGGCGGTGAAACTGGCCACGACCGGGCCATTGCGTTCGATATTGTCGATGTTGGTGATGCCCATGCCGCCGCGATTGGCCTGGCGATATTCGTAAGCGCTGGACAGCTTGCCATAACCATGGGCGCACACGGTGAGGATGAATTCCTCCGCCTCTGCCATTTCGGTCTGTTCCGCCGTCAATTCGGGCGCTTCGCCTTCATCGAATTTCCACGGTGCGAGCTTCAGATAAGCCTCGCGGTCCTCCATCGAGCGGCCGCCTTCATGCAGGATCGCGAGCGAGACAACCTCGTCGCCATCCTCCTTGAATTTCATCCCGCGCACACCGGTCGAGGTCCGCGATACGAATTCGCGCACGTCCTCTCCGCCAAAGCGGATCGCCTTGCCCATGCGTGTGGCGAGCAGCACATCGTCGCCCGCTTCCAGCAAAGCGACACCGATCAGCTTGTCCCCGCTTTCGGGTTCGAACTTCATCGCGAATTTGCCGTTGCTGGGAATATTGGTGAAGGAATCCATCGAGTTGCGGCGGACATTGCCCTGCGCGGTGGCGAACACGACGTTGAGTGCGCCCCAGCTATCCTCATCCTCCGGCAACGGCAGGACGGTACGGATCGTCTCATCCTTTTCCAGCGGCAGCAAATTGACCAGCGGCCGCCCGCGCGTCTGCGGGCCGCCTTCGGGCAATTTCCAGACCTTCAGGCGATAGACCTTGCCCGCGGTGGAGAAGAACAGCACCGGGTTGTGAGTGCTGGTGACGAACATCTCGCTCACCGCATCCTCTTCCTTCGTCGCCATACCGGCGCGGCCCTTGCCGCCCCGATTCTGCGCGCGGAAAGTGGAGAGGGGGGTCCGCTTGATATAACCATCCAGCGTTACGGTGACGACCATCTCGTCCCGCTCGATCAGATCCTCGTCTTCCAGCCCGTCCCATGCAGGCGCGATTTCGGAAACGCGGGGGGTGGCGTAATTGTCGCGGATTTCCTGCAATTCACCGCGCAGCACGCCATACAGCTTCGCGCGGTCGGCAAGGATTTCGAGGTAGTAGCTGATCTTGTCGGCCAGCTCCTTCAGCTCGTCACCGATTTCGTCGCGGCCAAGCGCGGTCAGACGGTGGAGCCGCAGGTCGAGGATCGCCTTAACCTGCCGCCCGCTGAGCTTGTAGGTTCCGCCATCCTGGTCGGCGCTGGGCTCGATCGCTTCTACCAACCGAATATATTGCGCGATATCACCGATCGGCCATTCCTTGGCGAGCAGCTTTGCGCGAGCCTCCGCCGGGTTGGGCGCGCTGCGGATCATCGCAACCACTTCGTCCATGTTGGTCACGGCGACCACCAGCCCGAGCAAGATATGCGCCCGGTCGCGCGCCTTGTTCAGCTCGAACTTGGTACGGCGGGTGATGACCTGCTCGCGAAAGGAAATGAAGGCCTGTATTATATCCCGTAAATCCAGGACTTCGGGCCGCCCACCGCGAATGGCGAGCATGTTGGCCGGGAAGCTGGACTGCGCCGGCGTATGCCGCCAGATCTGGTTTAGCACGACTTCGGCGGTGGCATCGCGTTTGAGATCGATGACGACGCGCACGCCCTCGCGGCTGGATTCGTCGCGGACATCGGTGACGCCTTCGATCCGCTTTTCCTTGGCGGCCTCGGCCAGCTTTTCGACCAGGCCGTTCTTGCCGACCTGGAAAGGAATCGATGTCAGCACGATACGCTGCCGGTCGCCGCCGCGTTCTTCCACCTTGTGGCGGCTGCGCTGGAGCACCGAGCCACGCCCGGTCGTATAGGCGGCGCGGGCACCCGACTGGCCGAGGATCAGCGGCGCGGTCGGAAAGTCCGGCCCGGGGACATATTCGATGAGTTCTTCGGCAGTTATGCCGGGGTTATCGATAAAAGCGAAGCACGCATCGATCACTTCGCCCAGATTATGCGGCGGAATGTTCGTGGCCATGCCGACCGCGATCCCGCCGGCACCGTTGACCAGCAGGTTGGGGAAGCGCGCCGGCAGCACGGTGGGTTCCTGCAGCGACCCGTCGTAATTGTCCGCGAAATCGACCGTATCCTTGTCGAGATCGTCCAGCAGGCTGTTCGAAACCTTGGCCAGCCGCGCTTCGGTATAGCGCATCGAGGCGGGCGGATCGGGGTCCATCGAGCCGAAATTGCCCTGGCCATCGACCAGCGGCACGCGCATCGACCAGTCCTGCGTCATCCGCGCCAGCGCATCGTAAATCGCGCTGTCGCCATGCGGGTGATAATTCCCCATCACGTCGCCGACGATCTTGGCGCTCTTGCGGTAGGGCCGTCCGGCCACGAAGCCGCCTTCGTTACTGGCGTAGAGTATCCGGCGGTGCACCGGTTTCAGACCGTCGCGCACATCGGGCAAAGCGCGCGCCACGATTACGCTCATCGCGTAATCGAGGTAGCTCGTCTTCATCTCCTCGACGATATCGATGCGGGGATGTTCCTCGGGCGAGGAAGGGGGTGTCAGTGTATCGGTTTCGTCGCTCACGATGGCTCTTTTCTGGCGCACCTGCACGGTGCCTCGGATTACCCGTCACGATAGGGGAAAGCGCCTGCGAAAGCCAATTTTGCGCGCCGTTGGGGCTATTATTCGCAGGCTTTTTCCACATCCTTGAACAGGGCGGCTCAAACCCTTGTAAAACGGCAGGTTTTCGGGTCGTTCAATCGCTATTCAGCCCGGATTCGCTATTAAACCATCAACCCGGCGCGCAACCGAAGGTTCGAATGCGCGTTGATCCGATATAGAGGGCTGGAAAAGCCCGATAACCAATCCACTCTTGGGAGTTTTCTAAGCATGTTTTCACTTACTCGAAATTCGGCCAGCCCGAAACGCACCGGTTCGCATTTTGCCCTGGCCATCGCATTGGCCTCCGGCGCCGCCCTGACGGCAGGCGCGATCGCCGAACCGGCCTACGCCCAGAAAAAGAAGAAGGATAAGAAGGCCAAGTCCGATTATTCCAAGGGCTTCGTGGAAGTTTTCTCGCCGATCCAGCAGGGCATGAACGCAGAAGGTGCCGATGCCGCAGCTTTCACCGCGCAAATCCCTGCGATGATGGCGGCCGTGGAAACTGCCGACGACCGGATGGCTGCCGGGCAGACCATCTATAATATCGGTGTGAAGACCGAAAACCCCGTACTGCAACTGCAGGGCGTGGAAACCATGCTGGCCAGCGGAAAGATCGCACCGGAAGCCACCGGTCAGTACAATTTCCTCGCAGCCCAGCTGGCTTACAATCAGGACATCTGGCCCAAGGCTCGCCAATATGCGACCGCTGCACTGGAAGCTGGATATTCGAAGAACAGCCCCGAGCTGATCGTTTCGGAATCCTATTTCAGCGAAGACCAGACCGCCCAAGGGCTGACTTATCTCCGTCAGGCGATCCAGAACCGGATCGATGCCGGCCAGACCCCGCCGAATGACTGGGTCCGCCGCGGTCTTTCGCAGGCCTATAACAACAATCTCGGGCCGCAATCGGATGATTTCAGCCTGCTGTTGGTCCAGTACTATCCCGACGATGCAATCTGGGCCGACACCATCGCGATCCAGCGTAACCTGAAGAATTACGAGGGCGACGAGTTGTTAGATCTCCTGCGGCTCGCCCGCCGGGTGAACGGCCTTCGGTCGGAGCGTGACTACGAAGATTACGTGCAGGCCGCCGATGCCCGCAAGCTTCCGGGCGAAGTCGACGCGCTGATCAAGCAGGGATCTTCTGCCGGCATCATCACCGGCGGCAACATGTTCATCGCCGAAGCCAAGGAAACCGCAAGCGGCCGCATCCGCGCCGATCGGGCGGAACTTCCTGCGTTGGAGCGTGACGCCATGGCATCGGGCGCAAACCTGCGCACCGTCGTGGCGGCAGGTGACGTGTTCCTGAGCTATGACAATTACGCCAAGGCGGAAATGTTTTACGCCAAGGCCTTGACCATGCCGGGCGTCGATACGGCGGAAGTTCTCAACCGCCTGGGCATCGCGCAGATGGAACAGGGCAAGTATGACGAAGCGCGCAACACTTTCGCGCAGGTCCAGGGTGCTCGCCAGGCGATTGCCCGTCTCTGGGGCGTCTATGCCGAACAACGCGGCGGAGCCGGTGCGGCAGCGGCAACCGAAAATACGGCGATGGATGCGGGCAATACGATGTAAGCTCTGCGATTATTCGCTGTTAAAACGACAAACGGCGCGAACCCTCAGGTTCGCGCCGTTTTTCTTTGACCCGCCGCGATCCGCGTTCAGCGCATCCGCTTGACCAATATCTGGTTGTCGTCCGTCCGCTCCAGCGCGAAATTTTCCAGCGAGCCGAACAGTTCGGACAGGCTCTTATAGCCGTAATTGCGTACGTCGAAGCTGGACCGGTTGCCCGCGATCTGGCCAACCTGCTGCAATTTGGCAAAGCCGCGATCGTCCTTCTTCGCCTCTTTGTAAGCGGCGCCGATCAGGTCCATCAAATCGTCGTCCTCGGTCGCCTTGTTACCGCGCGAGGCTTTGCCCTCGATGCGGCCGCCGCCATCCGAGGCATTGTCGATCAGCTGGTTGATTTCGATAAAACGAGTGCAGACCGATTTGAACGCTTGCGGCGTTTTCTTCTCGCCAAACGCATAGACCACGATCCCGTCCTGCCTCAGCCGGGTGACGAGCGGGGTGAAATCGCTATCCGATGTCATCAGGCCAAACCCGTCCACCTTGCCTTGGTAGAGCAGGTCGATAGCATCGATGGTCATCGCCATGTCGGTGGCATTCTTGCCCTTCGATACGTCGAATTGCTGCTGCGGGCGGATACCGAACTTGTTGGTGATCTTGTCCCACTTGGACAGGTTATCCTTGGCGAAATTGCCATAGGCGCGGCGGATATTTACCTGGCCCAGCTCTGCCATCACGGTCAGTACGGGGTCGATCCCCTGCGGCGTGGTGTTATCCGCATCTATCAGCAGGGCGATGTTTTTGAGCGTTGGTTCCGACATTGCGCCTCCATGACGGTTGGCGTGGTTACGCGCAACCGATCAATCGGGCGATCAGGCGGGGGAGAAGCTGCCATCGGCTTCGTCAAGCTGGTTCAGAATTCCGGTTGCGATAGCAAAATGTGCGCCGTGCAACGTCAGCTCGCCCGCCTGTTCCTTTTCCGTCACGAAGGGGAAGCTGCGAAGATTGGCCAGGCTTTGCCGAACGGCTGCCATTTCCATGGCGAGTTCTGCTTGGGCATTATCGGTGCCGTTTTCGTCCGCCACCTGTTGGCTGACATCGTCCAGCATCCCGACCCAATGCGCCACGAACCCACCTTCGCCGGGGGCTGCGCCGTGAAGGCTGCGCGACAGGGCGGCCTGGCACCCGCCGCATGCGCCGTGGCCCATCACCAGGATTTCGCGCACTTTCAGGAACTGCACGGCAAATTCCACCGCCGCCGATACGCCGTGCTGGCCCGGCGTCGTCTCGTATGGCGGGACCATTGCGGCGACATTGCGCACGACGAATATCTCGCCCGGCGCCACGTCCAGAATCTGCGCGGGATCCACCCTGCTATCGGAGCATGAGATGACCATCACTTGCGGCGCCTGCCCCTGGCTCAGCGAGGCCCAGCGCTCGCGCTGTTCCTGCCAGTCGCCATCGCGAAACCGGTGATAGCCTTCGATGAGTTCGGCATAGTTTTTCGTTGGACTGTTCATGGCGCGATCAATGCCGCGCGCCATTGCCTAAGGCAAGAGCGCGCCTTAGATGGGCGAACATGAACGATCTGTCCTCCGCCCCGCAGCCAAACGAGCGACCTCCGCGCCAGCGCAAGCCGGACTGGATTCGCGTAAAAGCGCCCGTCAGCAAAGGTTACAACGAGACGCGTAAATTGATGCGCGAGCTCAATCTGAACACGGTTTGCGAAGAAGCGGCCTGCCCCAATATCGGCGAGTGCTGGACCAAGAAACACGCCACCGTGATGATTCTGGGCGATGTTTGCACCCGCGCCTGCGCGTTTTGCAACGTGAAAACCGGAATGCCGCGACTGGTCGATCCGCTGGAGCCGGAACACACCGCGGTTGCCGCAGCGAAGCTGGGGCTGGAGCATATCGTGGTCACCAGTGTGGACCGCGACGATCTGCCCGATGGTGGGGCAGGGCAGTTCGTGAAAGTAATCGAGGCGCTTCGCCGCGAGACGCCCAACACCACGATCGAAATTCTCACTCCCGATTTCAGGGGCAAGATGCGCCTGGCGGTTGAGGCCATCTGCGCCGCTGGACCCGATGTTTACAACCACAATTTGGAAACCGTGCCGCGCCTCTATCCCACCATTCGGCCAGGCGCGCGCTATTATGCGTCGCTGCGGTTGCTGGAGGAGGTGAAGGCGCACGATCCGATGATTTTCACCAAGTCGGGCATCATGCTGGGACTGGGCGAACAGAGGCTGGAAGTGCATCAGGTGATGGACGACATGCGCTGCGCGGACGTCGATTTCATGACCATGGGCCAATACCTCCAGCCAACGCCGAAGCATGCCAAGGTGGAAGACTTCGTCACCCCCAAGGCGTTCGATGCGTATGGTTCTATCGCCCGCGCGAAGGGTTTCCTGCAGGTTGCTTCCAGCCCGCTGACGCGCTCCAGCTATCACGCGGGTTACGATTTCGCAGAGATGCGCACCGCGCGGGAGGCTAAGCTGGCGAAGGCGCGGGGCTGAAACCGTGCCGGGTATCCACCAGATTCGCCAACTGCCCTATAGCGCAGAGCAGATGTTCGACCTGGTGGCCGATGTCGGCCGCTATGGCGAATTCCTGCCCTGGGTGGTTGCCACCCGGGTTCGCTCCGACAGCGAGACGGAAATGGTTGCCGACATGGTCGTGGGGTTCAAATCCCTGCGCGAAAAATTCACGTCGCGGGTTGTAAAGCAGCGCCCGGAGCGGCTGGAAGTCCACTATATCGACGGGCCGATGCGCGATCTGGACAATCGCTGGCAGTTCAAACCGCTGGCCGGCGGCGGGTGCGAGATCGATTTCTGCGTCGATTTCACGTTCAAGAACAAGGTTTTCGAAGCGTTGGCCGGGCAGTATTTCGACCGCGCCTTTCGCAAGATGATGACGGCATTCGAAACCCGCGCAAACGCGCTTTACGGCAATAAAAGCTCCAGCGCCCAGATCGTCGCCTGAGCGCGGATCTCGGCGCGACTCTTCGCGCCGAAATGCTTCAATTCGCCCTCCGGCTCGGCTTCGGAACCGCGAATTGCGCGGGCAAACACCACCGTGCCTACGGGTTTCAACTCGGTCCCGCCGCCCGGACCTGCCACGCCGCTGATCGCCACGGCCACATCGGCGTTGGATTTTTCCAACGCGCCATTGGCCATCGCCCAGACGCAGGCGATCGACACCGCCCCGAAGGTCTCGATGATTTCGCTGGAGACGCCCAGGCTCTCCATCTTGGCCTCGTTCGAATAGGTCACGAAGCCGCGATCGAGCACGGCGGAGCTACCGGGCACTTCGGTCAATGCCGCTGCGACCAGTCCGCCCGTGCAGCTTTCGGCCGTGACGATTGTGCGCCCAGCCTCGCGGTTGGCGGCAACAACTCGCTGCGCCAGCTGTTCGATGTCTTCAGGAAGCAGCCGGTCGGTCACTTGCGGGTACGATCGCCTTGCGATTGCTTTCCATTCTTCTCGCGCTGGTCCATCTCGACGATGAAACCTACGATTTCCGCAATATTCTCTGCCGGAAGCGGATCGAGCAATTCCATGCCGCGCTCTACATCGGCGCAGCTATCGGTGTTAATTTCCTTGGCAATCAACTGAACCAGCATCGTATCGACGAATGGCTGTAGCACCTCGTCGGGCATAGCGGTGAACATCGCTGCATCGGCGCCCATTTCTTCGCCGCCAAACGCCATCAACGCCTGTTTCGCGTCCGGCCAATAAGCGTCGGAGCCTTGCGAAAACTTCGCGTCGAGCCGCGAGCCGTTTCTCGCCAGATAACCGCTGGAATCAAGCACCGGTGCGCAGCTGTTCCGCACGCCTTCCAGCATCAGCGGCAGCGCATATCGTATCGCAGGCGCAACCTCCTGCGCGGTGAGTTCCTGCGCCGCCGCGGGGCTGCCGAACAGCGCTGCGAGCGATGCAAAACCTGCCAGTGCCTTGTTCATCGTATCGTCTCCATCAGATGCGGGCCACGGTGGCGATAGCCTGGGCGGCAATGCCTTCTCCGCGGCCGGTAAAGCCAAGCCGCTCGGTCGTGGTGGCCTTCACGCTCACTTGCGCGATGTCAACGCCCAGCAATTCGGCAATCCTGGCCCGCATGGCGGGGCGGTGAGGGCCGATCTTGGGCGCTTCGCAAATGATCGTCAGGTCGATATTGCCGAGCGAATAGCCGGATTGCTGCACGATTTGCGCTGCATGGGCGATGAACCGGTCGGAAGAAGCGCCCTTCCATTGAGCATCGCTGGGCGGAAAATGTTCGCCGATATCGCCGGCCCCGACCGCGCCGAGCAGGGCATCGACAATGGCGTGAAGCGCGACATCGGCGTCCGAATGTCCGGCCAGCCCCTTGTCGTGCTCGATGCGTATGCCGCCGAGCCAGAGCTCTTCGCCCTCGGCAAGGCGGTGGACATCATATCCCATGCCGGTGCGAATTGCGGGTGTAGCGGTCACGAAATCCTCCGCGAAAGTAAGTTTGGCAAGGCGCTCGTCTCCTTCGACCAAAGCGACCTCGCCTCCGGCGGCACGCAGCACCTGCGCATCGTCACCGGCATTGCTGGCCACGCTCCATGATCGATGAGCGGCAAGAATATCGGCATAGCGAAATGCCTGCGGCGTCTGCACCCGTCGCAGCGTATCGCGCTGCGCCGTACCGGCCATCAATCCGCCGCTCTCCACCGCCAGGCTATCGACCACCGGGAGCGCGGGAATCGCGCCCGGTCCGCTGTCGAGAGCAGCAAGCAGCCGGGCGATCACGGCATACGGCAAATCGGGCCGTGCTGCATCGTGGATCAGAACGTGGCCGGGCGCATCGGTGTGCAGCGTTTCGAGCGCGGCGCGGACCGAGTCCTGCCGTGTCGCTCCGCCAGTCACGAAGCGCACCTCTGCCAAACCTTGTAAGGCGTTATCGGCCACTTCTTCCGCACCTTCGGGGATCGCGACGACCAGCGGGTTCGCGCCTGCGGCCAGCAACGCCTCTGCCGAATGGCGCACCACCGGCCTGCTGCGCCACATGGCGAATTGCTTGGGCAATGGCTGACCGGCTCTCACGCCCTTCCCGGCGGCCACGATGATCGCGGCGAAGGGGGGCTGGGGGGTCGCTTCGGCCATGATCCGGCCCGCTACAGCCTTGCACCGCTCGCCGCAATCCACTAGCGCTCTGCACAAATTTTAGGCACTGCGCGAAATAATTATGTCTCTCCCCAATTCCCCGGCTCTCAAACCGATCGAGATCGGCCCTGTGACCATCGCCGATCCGGTGGTTCTGGCTCCCATGACCGGCGTGACCGACATGCCGTTTCGCGCACTGGTACGCCGCTATGGCAGCGGGCTGAATGTGACCGAGATGATCGCCAGCCAGGCGGCCATCCGCGAGACTCGTCAGTCGCTGCAAAAGGCCGAATGGGCACCGATCGAGGATCCCGTTTCGATGCAGCTGGTCGGCTGCGATCCGGTCAGCATGGGCGAAGCGGCCAAGCTCAACCAGGATCGCGGCGCGGCGATCATCGACATCAATTTCGGCTGTCCGGTGCGCAAGGTGACCAATGGCATGGCCGGCAGCGCGCTGATGCGCGAAGTACCGCTCGCCACAAAGCTGATGGAAGCGACCGTCAAAGCGGTGGATGTTCCGGTGACCGTAAAGATGCGGATGGGCTGGGACCATGCCAGCCTGAATGCACCGGAACTTGCGCGTATCGCGGAAGACCTCGGGGTGAAGATGATCACCGTCCATGGCCGCACGCGCAACCAGATGTACAAGGGCAGCGCCGACTGGTCGTTTATCGCCAAGGTGAAGCAAGCGGTATCGATCCCGGTCATCGTCAATGGCGATATCTGCACGATCCAGGACGCAGCCAATGCGCTGGAACAATCGGGCGCGGACGGGCTGATGATCGGGCGCGGCGCCTATGGCAAGCCGTGGCTGCTGGGCCAGGTCATGCATTGGTGGCGCACCGGCGAGACGATCCCGACACCTTCCTTCGCCGAGCAATATGGGGTGGTGGTGGAACATTATCGCGGAATGCTGGACCTTTATGGCCGCGATGTCGGCACCAAGGTCGCGCGCAAGCATTTGGGCTGGTACACCAAGGGGATGCACGGGTCCGCCGAGTTTCGCAACCACGTGAACTTCATCGACGATGCGGACGAGGTGCTGGGTGAGCTCGAGCGGTTCTATACGCCCTTCATCCTCGCCCCCGCCGACCGCCAAGCGGCGTGACGCCAGCATGAGACTGGCATGACTGGCCCCCCCGATACGGCGCTGGCCGATCAGGAAGAGCAACCCGCTATGCCGGATGCTGCCACGCAGCTAGCCGGAATGATCTTCGCGGTGATGCTGGTCGATCCCGATCTGGTAATACGGCAGGCCAACCCGGCCACCGAAGACCTGCTGGGCCGCAGTGCCAAGCGGATGATCGGCTGCCGGCTGGACGAGGTGCTGACCTTCGAAGACGAGCGCGTGGCCAACAGTTTCACCGCCGCCGAAGCCCGCTTGCTGGCACGCAACACCTTGCTGCGATCGGGTAACCGGGCCGGCCGCTTCAACCTGACCGCGTCGCCGCTATCCAGCCACGAGGGCTGGCGCGTGGTCACCCTGTCGGACACCAAGCAGGACGATAGCGGCGGCGAGGATGGCGGACGGGCCCTGCGCGCGCCGCAGGTGCTGGCGCATGAGATCAAGAATCCCCTCTCCGCCATCCGCGGTGCGGGCCAGCTGCTGGCGCGCAAGCTTGACGACAAGGACAAGCCGCTCGCGCATATGATCGGCGACGAGGTGGACCGGATCGCGCGGTTGGTGGACCGGATGCAGCGGTTGGGCAGCGAAACACCCGATCCGGTCGCGCCGCTCAACCTTCACGAGACGATCCGCGGCGCGATGGCCACGGTGCGTGCCGCCGATCCGCAAGGTGCCCCGCTGGTCGAGGAATTCGATCCCTCGCTGCCCAGCGTGCTGGCGAATGGCGACGCGTTGGAACAAGTGCTCATCAACTTGCTTGCAAATGCGCGCGATGCCTGTCGCGCTGCCGGGCAGCCGCAGGTAAGCGTACAAACACGGTTCGTTGGCGGGCTGAAGCTGCGCGCATTGCTACCCGGCCGCTCGATCGCCTTGCCGATCGAAATCGCAGTTAGCGATAATGGCCCGGGCATCGATCCGGCGCTGACCGATCAGATTTTCGAACCCTTCGTATCCTCCAAACCCCAGGGGCAGGGGCTCGGCCTGGCGCTGGTGCGCAAACTTCTGCGCGATATGAACGGCCGGATCGTCCATGACCGTGACGAACGCGCCGGCGTGACGTATTTCCGGATCCGACTTCCGGTTGCGCAAGACGAGGTGGCTGCATGAGCGGTGCAGTACTTCTGGTAGAAGACGATCACGGCATCGCAACCGTCATCACGGCCGCGCTGGAGGATGAGGGGTTCGCCGTAGATCGCTGCGACAGCTGCGCAGGACGCGATGCCCTGCTGAAGGCGGGAAGCTATGACGCGCTGCTGACCGATGTGATGTTGACCGATGGGGACGGGCTGACCGACCTGCCCGCCATTGCGCAGCGGCATCCCGGCCTTCCCGTCATCGTGCTATCGGCGCAAAATACCCTCGATACTGCAGTGCGGGCGAGCGATACCGGCGCATTCGAATATTTCCCCAAACCGTTCGACCTAGACGAGCTGACCCGCACGGTCGTGCGGGCTGTCGGCGCGCGTCCTGCACCCCGCACACAGCCGGAGGAGCCGGGCGAAGGGCTTCCGCTGGTCGGGCGCAGCCAGGCGATGCAGGGTGTTTACCGCATGATCACGCGCGTATTGCGCAACGATCTCACCGTGCTGGTGCTGGGCGAAAGCGGCACCGGCAAGGAGCTGGTGGCCGAGGCAATCCACCAGCTCGGCCAGCGCAAGGGTGGGCCATTCGTCGCGGTCAATGCGGCGGCCATCCCGGCCGAGCTGATCGAAAGCGAATTGTTCGGGCACGAAAAGGGCGCGTTCACCGGCGCGATCGGGCAGGCCATCGGCAAGTTCGAACAAGCCAATGGCGGCACGCTGTTCCTCGACGAAATCGGCGATATGCCGATGGAGGCGCAAACCCGCCTCCTTCGCGCGCTACAATCGGGTCGCATACGGCGGGTCGGGGGGCGGCACGAAATTACCACCGATGTGCGGATCATCGCCGCGACCAACCGCGATCTCGCCCCGATGATAGCAGCCGGCAAGTTTCGAGAAGACCTGTTCTACCGCCTCAACGTGGTCCCTATCGACTTGCCCCCGCTGCGCGAGCGTGCCGACGATATCGGCGCGCTGGCTCGCCATTTCCTGGCCGAAGCGCAGCGTGAAGGCCTGCCCCGTCGGGTATTGAGCGCGCCGGCCGAACGCGCGCTCGCACAGCGCGAATGGCGCGGGAATGTCCGCGAATTGCGCAATGCGGTGTTCCGGCTGGCCCTGATGGCCCGCGACGATACGATCGATTCCGAAAGTATCGGCGACATATTGGGCGATGCGGACCGCGCACGCCATGATAAGGGCCCGGTGGGTTACGAGCGTGCCTTGAAAGAATGGGTGGCGGAGCGGCAAGTGCCCGCCGGCACGCTCTATCACGGTGCATTGGCAGCATTCGAGAAGCCGTTGTTCGAACATGCGCTGGCCGAAACCGGCGGCAACCAGCTTCGCGCCGCGCAGCTGCTGGGGATCAATCGCAACACGCTGCGCAAGAAGCTTGGCGAGTTGGGAATAGAGGCAGACAGCTTCGCTCGCCGCGCCTGACGGTCGGCTGGGCGCGGCCGCTGCGAATTAACTTGCATTATTGCAACAGTGTCGTTGTAAAAGCGCCACGATGGCTAGCGCAGCTGCAAAAACTTTCGGCTCTCCGCCTCGCTGGTGGCGTCGCTTCATCGTGGCATCGCGCCGCGCCAATATCTATCGCATCCTGGAGCTGATCTGCACGCTGGCTTTCATGGCGATGGTGCTGACGACCTATTTCGTATTCTCCAACGCTCCGTCCGACGGTCAATTGCTGCCGTCGCGTCAAGTTGCCCCATTGCTGATCGGCACGCTGATACCGGCGATCGGCCTGCTGGTCCTCCTCGGTAGACGGCTGGCGATCCGCCGCGCGGCGGGCAGCACCGCCAAGATGCATGTGCGGCTGGTGTTTTTCTTCTCGCTGATCGCGGCCATCCCGACCTTGCTGGTATCTGGCTTTGCCGCCGTGCTGTTCCAGTCGGGCGTCGATTTCTGGTTCAGCGACGAATCGCGCGGATTGATGGAAAACGCCAACGTTCTGGCGCGCGATTATTATGAGGAAAACCAGCTGGAAGTGGCCAATGAAACCATCGCCATGGCCGGTGACATGCGCTTTTTCCTTCAACGCGGAACCCTGGCGGACAGCCAGTTCGTCGATTTCTATCAGTTCCAAATGCAAGGTCGGAAGGTCAGCGAATCCGCCATTCTGCAGCAGCTGGAAGATGGAAGCTTCCGCACGGCGGCGGTGTTCGGTCTGGCACCCGATACGTCCCCGGCGGATCTCGCGCCGCAAGTGCTCGACCAGGTGGCCGGCGGCGAACAGGTGGTGACCGCCGCCAATGAAGAGCGGGTTGCCGCGATCAGTCCGATCGACCGGCAATCGGGCATCTATCTCTACAACGCCCGTACTTCCACTTCCGGAGCGTTCAGCCAGTGGCAGCGGGCGCAGAATCTGACCGACAGCTACCGCATTCTCACTCAGCGGGCACGGGCGTTGCAGCTGCGCTTCAACCTGGCGCTGTTCTTCGTTTCGCTCGCGCTGGTCGGGCTGGCCGTGTGGTTCGCCTTGCGCTTCGCGGACCGGCAGGTTGCGCCGTTAACCGAGCTGGTGAGCGCATCGCGCAAGGTCGGCGCGGGCAACTTCGCCATGCGGGTGGAGGGGCGCACCGGCGCGGACGAGATCGGTATGCTCAACCGTGCCTTCAACCGCATGACCGAACAGATCGAGGAGCAGACCGACGCGCTGGTCAGCGCGAACGAGCAGCTCGACGAACGCCGCGCCTTTATGGAAACCGTGCTGGAATCGGTTTCCGCAGGGGTAATTTCGACCGATGCCGAGGGTCAGGTGCAGTTGATGAACGGCTCGGCGCAGAACCTGCTGCTGGGCGAGCGAACGCCCGCCGCATCGGGCAAGCCCTTGCTGGAACTGGCGCCCACGATCGCCGCGCTGGTCGCCGCCCGGCTCTCCAGCGGGATCGTCAATTATACCAAGGACGGTGAGATGCTGACGCTCGCCGTGAAAATCGCCGCCGGTCCGGATGGCAATGTGATTACCTTCGAGGATATTACCCGCCAGCTGATCGACCAGCGCCAAGCGGCCTGGTCCGATGTCGCGCGACGCATCGCGCACGAGATCAAGAACCCGCTCACTCCGATCCAGCTCGCCACGGAACGGCTCAAGCGGCGCTATCGCACGCAAATCGAAACCGATGGCGAGCTGTTTGACGAGCTTACCGCGACCATCGTTCGCCAGGTGGGCGATCTGCGCAAGATGGTGGACGAGTTTTCCAGCTTCGCCCGGCTTCCCAAGCCTAATTTCCGGCAGGAAGACGCGGTGGACCTGGTGCGCCAGTCGCTGTTCCTGCAGGAAGTGGCTCATCCGCAGCTCGATTTCGGTCTGTCCGGCGATGTCGGGCAGCCCGCTATGATCGCCTGCGACCGGCACCAGTTCGGCCAGGCGATGACCAACGTCCTCAAAAACGCAGTCGAGGCGGTCGAGGCCAAGGCGCGCCATGCCGAACCCGATTATCGCGGGCGCGTGGATGTCACTCTGGAAAGCGGCGAGGATTCGCTGACGGTGACTGTCCAGGATAATGGCGTAGGCCTGCCGCAGGATAGTGAGCGGATCGCCGAACCATACGTTACCACCCGCGAAAAGGGCACTGGCCTGGGCCTCGCGATCGTGACCAAGATCGTCGAGGAACATGGCGGCGAAATGCATTTCTATCCCGTCGATAAAGGCGGCACCCGCGTAACCCTGAACTTCGCGCGCAACCCTCTCCCGCAGCAGGACGAGGCCGCCGAATGACACCGACCCCCCAAAAGGCGAAATTCTGAAATGGCTCTGGATATCTTGGTAGTCGACGATGAGCGCGATATTCGCGAGCTTGTCGCGGGCGTGCTTTCCGATGAAGGCTATGAATGCCGTACTGCCGGGGACAGCACCGCAGCGCTCGCCGCGATAGATGCGCGGCGCCCGAGCGTGGTGCTGCTGGACGTGTGGCTCCATGGCAGTCCGATGGACGGGCTGGAGGTACTCGACGCGATCAAGGCGCGGGAGCCGGAAGTGCCGGTGATTATCTTCTCCGGACATGGCAATATCGATACGGCGGTATCTGCGGTCAGCCGCGGCGCGATGGACTTCATCGAAAAGCCGTTCGAATCCGAAAGGTTGCTGCATCTGGTCGGCCGCGCGACCGAGACCGAGCGCCTCCGCCGCGAAAATACGCGGCTGCGGCAGGGCTTTGCTCCGGGCGAGGAGTTCAACGGCAACTCCGCCCTGATCAACCAGGTTCGTGCCACGCTGAAACGCGTCGCGGGCACCGGCAGCCGGGTGATGATCAACGGACCGGCGGGTGCCGGCAAGGAAGTGGCCGCACGGCTGCTGCACAGCTGGAGCCTGCGGGCCGACAGCGCCTTCGTCATAGTGAACTCCGCGCGGATCACCCCCGAACGCTTCGAACAGGAACTGTTTGGCGAGGAAGTGGATGGCAAGCTGGAGCGGCCCGGCCTGCTCGAACTCGCCGATGGCGGCACGCTCTATCTGGACGAGGTGGCCGATATGCCGCTCTCCACCCAGGCGCGGATCCTGCGCGTGCTGACCGAACAAAGCTTCGTGCGGGTCGGCGGGAACCGCCAGATCGGGGTGGATGTCAGGGTCGTTTCATCGACATCGCGCGACTTGCAGGAAGAGATGGACGAGAAGCGGTTTCGCGAGGACCTGTTCTACCGCCTCAACGTGGTGCCCGTAACCATACCTTCGCTGTCCGAGCGGCGCGACGATATCCCTGCGCTGGCCGAGCATTTCTTCACCCGATACGCCTCCGAACAGGCAGTGCCGCCACCTTCGATCGGCGAAGAGGCAATGGCCGCGCTGCAGGCCTATGACTGGCCGGGCAATGTTCGCCAGTTGCGCAATGTGGTCGAGCGGACAGTCATCCTGACGCCGCGTGACGAGCTGGATCCGATCGAGCCCGACATGCTGCCCGGCGAAGTAACCGGGGGCAGGCTGGCCGGGGGCGGGGGCGTCTCCGCGCTGATGGGAGTGCCCTTGCGTGAGGCCCGCGAATGTTTCGAACGCGAATATTTGTCCGTCCAGATCAGGCGTTTCTCCGGCAATATTTCGAAAACCGCGAACTTCATCGGGATGGAGCGCAGCGCTTTGCACCGGAAGCTGAAATTGCTCGGCATGGCGGACCGCAAGGCGGATGAGCGTCGGGGCTGATCGGCGGGTCCTTACCCCTTGGCTGGGGCGATATGACCAATAAAAACATTGCGAAACCACCGCCGGTCATTAATTATAAGGCGTCACGCGGGCTTTCCTGTAATATTTATGCGGGAAGGCCGGGATTGCGGACTGTGAAAAACAGCCGCCAACAAAATAAAACGGAGCCAAAACATGTCAGAATCACGGACCCTCTCCGCCAGGCCTCGGCCCAGTGCGCCCGAACCGGATAAGACCCCCTCCCCCAAGTCGGCCGGCAAGAAGGCCGGATTGCAGGATGCCTTCCTCAACCAGCTGCGCAAGGACAAGGTGCCTGTCACCATGTTCCTCGTAAAAGGAGTGAAGTTACAGGGGATTGTGACCTGGTTCGATAATTTTTCGATCCTGCTCCGCCGCGATGGGCAGTCGCAGCTGGTATATAAGCATGCGGTCTCCACCATCATGCCCGGATCGCCGATGGATGCGGATCTGTTCGCCAGCCAGGATAGCAATCGCAAGCAGCGTATTTTGCAGGACGTGTTCCTCTCCCGCCTGCGCGAGGCGGAGGTTCAGGTGACGATGTTCCTAGTCAATGGCGTGATGTTGCAGGGCAGGATCGCGGCCTATGATCTCTTCTCCGTCATGCTGGAACGCGATGGATATGTGCAGCTTGCCTATAAGCATGCGGTTTCGACGATACAGCCGGCCACCCCGGTCGACCTGACCGAGGATTGGGAAGACGAAGACTGATTTTCAACGATGACGAACTGATCGGCGAGGTCACCCGAGGCGCGCGTGCGCTGGTGGTGACCCCCGACATTGCGCGCCAGCGCAGCGACCTCACCGCGCAGGAGCGGCTCGAGGAAGCCTGCGGACTGGCGCTCGCAATCGGGATCGTCGTGGCCGAAGCTCAGATCATTCCGGTGCGCCAGGTCCGCCCGAACACGCTGTTCGGTTCCGGGCAGGTGGAAAATATCGCCATCGCCTGCGAGCAGCACGAGGCGGAGCTGGTCATCATCGATGGTGCGCTGACGCCGATCCAGCAACGCAATCTGGAAGACCGGCTGAAACGCAAGGTGATCGACCGAACCGGGTTGATCTTGGAGATTTTCGGGGAGCGCGCCGCAACCGCCGAAGGGCGCTTGCAGGTCGAACTGGCGCATCTCGATTATCAGCAGAGCCGCTTGGTGCGCAGCTGGACTCACCTCGAAAGGCAGCGCGGCGGCTTCGGCTTCCTCGGCGGGCCGGGTGAAACCCAGATCGAGGCGGATCGGCGCATGATTCGCCAGCGCATGGGCCGCTTGCGGCGCGAGCTGGAACAGGTCCGCCGCACCCGTGCGCTCCACCGCGAACGGCGCGGCCGGGCTCCGTGGCCGGTGATTGCGCTGGTCGGCTATACCAATGCGGGCAAATCGACCCTGTTCAACCGGCTGACCGGGGCGGAGGTGATGGCGGAAGATCTGCTGTTCGCAACGCTCGACCCAACGATGCGGGCGATCACCTTGCCGGGTATCGAGAAAGCGATCCTGTCCGATACTGTCGGGTTTATCTCCGACCTGCCGACGCAGCTTGTGGCGGCATTCCGGGCAACCCTTGAAGAAGTTACCGGCGCGGATGTGATCGTGCATGTCCGCGATATTGCCAATTCGGCGAGCGGAGCGCAGAAGTCGCAAGTGCTGGAGGTACTTTCGGAGTTGGGCGTGGCTTCCGATGGCGAAGATGGCGGACCGGACGAAGGATCGGAGGACGAACAACACGCGGGCACTGCAATCCCGATAATCGAAGCGTGGAACAAGCTCGACCTGCTGGAAGAGGACGAAGCGGACGAATTGAGGGACGCTGCAGCAAATGACGAGCGCGTCGTCGCATTGTCGGCCATCGACGGGGAAGGGGTGGACCGCCTGACCAAGGCCATTGCCGATATACTGACCAAACACGCAAAGACTTACGAATTCACATTACCGGTATCTGCCGGTCGCAAGATCGCGTGGCTTCATGCAAATGGCGAAGTCCTCGCCGAGGAATCCGCAGATGAAAGCGTTTCGGGGCCGCAGGTCAATGTGACCGTGCGTTTGGACAGCAAGGCACGCGGCCAGTTCGAAACCCTATGAGGTTTCGTTCAGCTTGACTTGATTCCAAAGCTCTTCCTGCTGATCCAGCGACAGTGTCGCAAACGCCCCCTTCGCTTTGTCTTCCATCGACCGAAACCGCCGCTCGAACTTGTCATTGGCGGCGCGCAGAGCACTTTCGGGGGCAATTCCATGGGCGCGGACCAGGTTGACGGCAGCGAATAGCAGGTCGCCTGCCTCTTCGAGCTGTTTATCCGCTGGCGCATCGGCCAGCTCTGCCATCTCCTCGGTGACCTTGGCGGCCGGACCATCGGTATCGGGCCAGTCGAACCCTTCGCGTGCAGCGCGTTTCTGCAGCTTCTCTGCACGCAGGAGGGCGGGCAATGCGCGCGCAACGCCGTCCACCGCGCTGCGGGATCCATTTTCGGCGCGTTCGGCAGCCTTCAGTTCCTCCCACCGCGTCTCCGTCATCGTACCGCCGGAAGTGCCGAAGATATGCGGATGGCGGCGCTCCATCTTGTCGGAAATGGCGGCTGCGACATCGCGGAATGCAAAGTGACCGGCTTCTTCGGCCATGCGCGCATGGAACACGACCTGGAGCAGCAGATCGCCCAGTTCGTCGCGCAGATCGGCGAAATCCTCGCGCTCGATCGCGTCGGCAACTTCGTAGGCTTCCTCGATCGTGTACGGCGCGATGGATTTGAAATCCTGCGCCAGATCCCATTCGCAGCCGCCATCAGGGTCTCGCAAACGGGCCATGATCGACAGAAGGCGGGTTAGCTGATCTGACACGGGAATTGCAGCTCCGTAAGATTGATAATATATATTATGTTAAATTAAATGCGGTCTGCGGCGGGGCTTCTGCCGCCCTGCTTCATTCCACAAGTGAAAAGACGAGGAACACCAGCGCGAAGATCGATGCCCAGATGAGCGCCAGGACCAGACCTTTCTTCCAGCTCAAACGATAGGCCGCCAGCGCGCCGCCAGCCAGAATGAGCCACCCGAACAGGTAGATTAGCTGGATCGTCCCGATTTCGTTCATGCCGTCATCTCCAGTCCATCATAGCCTACCAGTACGCCTTTCGGAACTTCACCGGATAAGGCGGCATAATCCATGCTCTTGTCGAGATGCGTCAACACCAGGCGTTTGGCGCGGCTGCGCTTGCCCAGTTCGAGCGCCATCGCCAGATTGGCATGTGTGGGATGTTCCTTGCGCCTCAGACAGTCGGTTACGAGCAGATCGATGCCCTTGAACAGCGACACCATCTCTCCCGTAATCTCGCTAAAGTCCGTTGCGTAACCAATTGTCTTGCCATCGCTTTCGAAACGAAATGCGGTGCTTTTGGCCGGGCCATGCGGCATTTTCACCCAGTCCACGGCGAAGCCTGAACACAGCCTCGGCCCGGCAAGTTCGTTCAGATCGACAATTGTGGGATAGCCGAATTGGCCCTCGAAGACATAGTCGAAACGATGCCGCAATCGGCGGCAGGTTTCCGGCGTGGCAAAGCCCGGCAGGGGATTGCTGCGATCGTAACGCATCACTCTGAGATCATCGATCCCATGACAATGATCGGCGTGATCATGAGTCCAGAACACCGCATCGACCCGGTCGATCCGGTTATCAAGCAATTGCTGGCGCAGATCGGTGGAGGTATCGACCAGGATCCGCTGACCGCCTGCATTCTCGACGATGATCGAGACCCGACTGCGCCGGTTTTTGGGCTCCGCCGGATCGCAGGCGCCCCAATCATGCCCGATCCGGGGTACGCCGGTGCTGGTGCCCGATCCTAGCATAAGCAGCTTCATGCAGCCGCCTTGGTGAACAGGTTGAAGAAATTGGCAGTTGTCGTTTCAGCCAATTCCTCCAGCGGCTTACCCCGCAAATCTCCCACGAATTGTGCGGTGTCGCGGACGAAGGCAGGCTCGCACTTCTTTCCGCGATTGGGGACGGGCGCGAGGAACGGGCTGTCGGTTTCCACCAGCAGGCGGTCATCCGGCACCCATTTTGCCACCTCCTGCAAATCCTTCGCATTCTTGAAGGTAACGATGCCCGACAGCGAGACGGTAAGCCCGAGATCCAGCACCTTGCGCCCGAAATCTGCCGAAGCTGTGAAGCAATGGATCAACGCCGGAAAAGCGCCCTTGCACAGCTCATCTTCCAATATCATCGCAGTGTCTTCTTCCGCATCGCGCGTATGGATGATGATCGGCAGGCCGGTTTCCCGGGCAACACCGATATGCATTCGAAACAGCGCCTGCTGAACCTCTCGGTCGGACTTGTCGTAATAGTAATCGAGCCCCGTTTCGCCGATGGCGATTACTTTCGCATGGTCCGTGGCCGCAAGCAGCTTTTCCGCCCCCAGATCGGCGTGCCGATCGGCCTCGTGCGGGTGGATGCCGACGCTGGCCCAGACATCGCTTTCACGCTCGGCCGTGCCGATCACCTGTTGCCACTCGCTCTCGCGCGTCGAGATGTTCAGCATCCCGGACACACCGGCGGCGCGGGCATTGGCGAGCACTTCCTCGCGCCGATCCACCAGTCCTTCATATTCCAGATGGCAATGGCTATCGATCAGCATCAGGCCGTTTCCTCGGGCATATCGAGCCGGGGGAATACGCCCTCGGGCTTGTCCAGAACAAAGCCGCTCTGCGCCAATCCGCCGAACCATCCATCGTCGGCAATCGCGGCGTAATCGCGGCGATCGGCGGCGATGCCCATCTGGTCGAGCAATTTGTCGGCGCTGGTCGGGACCACCGGGCGGATCGCGATGGCGAGATCGTGGACGCAGCGCAGCAATATCATCAACACCGCCTCCATCCGCTCGGGATTTTCCTTGCGCAGCGTCCAGGGGGCCTGCTCGTCGACATATTGGTTGCAGGCGAACACCGCACCCATCCAGGCCTCGATCCCTTCGCTGAACGCCAGGCTTTCAAATTTATCGATCAGCTCGGAAGTGGCTGCACTCACTTCGGACAAGAGCGCCCGATCCTCTGCGGTCAGCTCGGTATCGCTGCGAAGTTTGCCGTCCATATTTTTGAAAATCATGGATAGACTGCGCTGCGCCAGATTGCCGAAACTGTTAGCCAGCTCTGCATTGGCGCGGGTCACGATGGCCTCCGGCGAATAGCTGCCATCCTGCCCGAACGCCACTTCGCGCATCAGGAAATAGCGCAGGGTATCGACGCCGAACTGCTCGGCCAGCGCCATTGGATCGGTCACATTGCCTTCGCTTTTGGATTCCTTGCGCCCGCGGTTCAGCACAAAGCCATGGCCGAACACCTGCTTGGGCAAATCGATGCCGGCGCTCATCAAAAACGCCCACCAATAGACGGTGTGGAAGCGCACGATATCCTTGCCGATCAAATGCAGATCGACCGGCCAGAACTTGGCCATATCTGCAGTTTGGTCCGGATAACCGAGGCCCGTTAGATAGTTGGTGAGCGCATCGACCCACACATACATGACATGCCCGGAATGATCGGCGCCGCTACCTGGCACCCTCACGCCCCAATCGAAACTGGTGCGCGACACCGAAAGATCGCGCAGCCCGCCTTCGACGAAAGCGATCATCTCGTTCCGGCGACTGTCCGGTTGCAGCATGTCGGGAGACTCGCGGAGCAGCTTAAGCAGCGGTTCCTGATACTTGGACAGCCGGAAAAACCAGCTTTCCTCCACAGTCCATTCGACCGGTGTGCCTTGCGGGGAAAGCTTGGCATCCCCCTCGCCCCCGGTCAGTTCGCTTTCGTCGTAATAGGCTTCGTCGCGGACCGAATACCAGCCCTCGTACCGGTCGAGATAGAGGTCGCCGGCCTGTTCCAAAGCCTGCCAGATTGCCTGGCTGGCGCGGTGGTGGTCTTCATCAACCGTGCGAATAAAACGGTCATAGGTGATGCCAAGACCGTCGCACATCGTTTTGAAATATCCGGACATCTCGTCAGCTAATTCGCGCGCTGTCTTGCCCTGCTCCGCCGCCTTGCGGGCCATTTTCAGACCGTGCTCATCGGTCCCGGTCTGGAAGCGCACCTCGCGCCCGCGCATCCGCTGGAAACGCGCGATGACGTCTGCGGCGATCGCCTCATAGGCGTGTCCGATATGCGGCCGGCCATTGGGATAGCTGATCGCGGTGGTAATATAATAGGGTTCAGGCATTGGCAGAGGCACTAGTTACCCCTGCCCTGGCAAGCAAGCCGCCGATTTCCATCACCAGCAGGCCTGCATCAAAATTGTAGGTCGGCGCCTGCCCTGCAAGCGTGACCAAATTTGCGTGGGCATCGGCCAGCGCGGTTCCCTCGCCCGGCTGCGCATCGCCCATCCGCTGCGCCAGAACCGCACGTGCGAGGTCGAGGATCGCCTGGATCCGCTCTCGCTGCGGGCGAGCGCCAATTTGCTGGGCAAGCCGCCCGCGCAGGGTGAAGTCGGCATCGCCCTGCTGTGCGATCTGCTGCATTAGCTGGGCCATGGCGCCAAGCTCCATCTCCACGAAACCGAGCGCCGCACCGGGCGAACCTCCGCTGGCGGCGATTGCGGCATCGCGCGTCGCATGGTCCGCCTCCGGCGCGTGCTCGGACAGGAATTGGGCGATCTCGCCCGAAGCGAGGGGCTGGAAACGCAGCACTCGGCAGCGCGACCGTATGGTCGGTAAAAGCCGCGCCGGGGCATGGCTCACCAACAGGAAAAACGTCCCCTGCGGCGGTTCCTCCAGGCTTTTGAGCAATGCATTGGATGCGCCCTTTTCCATGTCATCCGCCGGGTTCACGATAATTGCGCGCCGGTCACCCAAGGTCGGCCGGGTGGTGAGGCGGCGCTGCATCGCGCGAATTTGCGCCACGGTGATGTTGCGCTTCACCTCGTAAGGCTTGCCCTCGGCCCGCTTGCGCTCCTCCTTGTCGTCTTTGGGCGGATGGGTAAGCGTGACGATATCGGGATGGTCGCCGCTTTCCGCCGCGCCCAGCAATGCGCGCGCAGCCGCATCGGCAAATGCCGCCTTGCCGAGGCCGCGCTTGCCCGCAAGCAGCCAGGCGTGGTGCATCCGCTCGCCAGCCATCGCCTTGCGCCATTCGCGCCAGGCAGGCTCGTGGCCGGGCAGGGTCATGCCGCGTCGTCCAGCAGCGGTGCGATGGCAGACATTACGCGGGCGTGGACGGTCTCGCTGTCGGAATTGCCATCGATAACCGCAAACCCGCTTGGGTCTTCGGCGGCAAGAGCGGCGAAGGCCCGGGCGACGGCCGCATGGTAATCTCCTCCGCGTCCGCCGATGGCATCGCTCGCGCCGCCATCGCGTTCGGCCAGGCGGCGCGCCACTTCATCGGGCGATACATCGATCAGGATCACCAGATCGGGCCGCAATCCATCGCTGCCAATACGGTGCAGCGCGCGCACTGCATCGTCGCCCACGCCGCCTGCCCCGCCCTGGTAGGCGCGGCTCGAATCGACAAAGCGGTCGCAGCTCACCCAGCGTCCTGCGGAAAGCGCCGGCCGGATCGCTTTTTCGACATGATCGGACCGAGCCGCGGCAAACAACAGTGCCTCGGCTCGCGCGCCCCAGCCCTCGCCCGGAGGTGCCAGCAGCAATTGCCGGATTGCCTCCGCACCCGGCGTGCCGCCCGGCTCGCGTGTGAGATCGGCGGCCAACCCGCGCGCGCGCAGTGCCTCGGCGAGCAACCGGGCCTGCGTACTCTTGCCCGAGCCTTCGCCGCCTTCGAACGCGATAAACTTGCCGCGCGTCATCCGAACATTTCCGCCAGCCCGTTCATCAGCCGCTGCCAAGGCGATGCCTTGGGCACGTCGTTCTGCGCCGCGAGAGGCACCCGGTACGGTGCCAGATCGCCGATAGTAACCTCCAGTTGCGCCACTCGCTCCCCTGCGGCGATCGGAGCACGCAGCGGCCCTTCATACCGGATGGCAAGCTTGACCGGTCCGGCCTGACCACCGGGCATCGCCGCATCGACCGGCTCGGCCGCAACCAGGCCAACGCGCGGACTATCGCCATCCTGTACCCGCGCCGATCCGATTGCCTCGCCGCGCGCATAGATACGGCGCTGTTCGAAATTGCCGAAGCCCCATTCCATCAAATCGCGCGCCGCCCGGTTCCTCTCGGAAGCCCGGTCCACTGCCGCGACCACCATCAGCAGCCGCCTGCCATCGCGCTTCGCCGTGCCGAGGAAGCCATTGCCGGCCTGCCGCGTAAAACCCGTCTTGATCCCGTCCGCCCCTTCGACAACCCCGCTGATCGGATCGCGGTTGGCCTGCGCGATGCCATTATAGGCGAAGCCTGGCTGCCCGAAAAAACGCGCGAACTTGCGCGGATGGCGGCGAATCATGGCGCGGGCGAGCTTTTCCAGATCGCGCGCAGTGGTGAAGGTGCGCCCGCCATCGGGCCAGCCATTGGGCGTTCCGAAATGGCTGTCGCGCATACCCAGTGCGCGGGCCTGCGCATTCATCATGTCGAGCCAGTTCGCCACCGAACCTGCCGCCCCTTCTGCCAGCACGATCGCACCGTCATTCGCCGAGACCCCCGCGATCCCGCGCAGCAGATCGGCCACGCTGGCCGTATCGCCTTCATCGAGGAACATGGTGGAGCCGGTGCGGTGCCATTCTTCCGCCGCCGCTTCGCTCATTTTGAAGCGGGTATCCAGCGCCAGATCGCCGCCTTCGATCAATTCAAAGGCGACATAGGCAGTCATAACCTTGGTGATCGAGGCCGGAATGAAGCGGCGATCCGCCTCGCGCGCCAGCAAGGTCTGGCCGCTGCCAAACTCGACCAGCAGGGCGATCGGAATTTTATCGAGGGATTCGGGTGCGCCCGGTGGAACGTCGCCTGGTTGGACAGCGCGCAGCGGCGCAGCCGGAGCCTGCGCCCCGCCACTCGAAACCGTCAGCAACAGCGCCAGCGGCGCCAGGACCCATCGCAGATATTGAACCGTTTTCGCTCCTGCCCGTCGGCGGGAGGCCGGAGGGTCAACCCGCGTTCGTGAATACGCGCGCGTCGCTATAGCCCGCCGCACGCACCTTGGCGAGCGCTGCCTCGGCCTGTCCACGGGTCGTGAAAGGCCCGGTTCGCACGCGGTAGAATTTGCCCGAGCGGGTCACGAAACCGTCGATAGTGTCGGCCGCGCGGGCCGCATTGGCCTGGCTGGAAAACGCAGCTGCCTGGACGACGAATTTCCCGGTCGGCGTCGGGGCTGGCGCGCTCGCCCGAGCCGGCTGGACAGCCGGTGCAGGCCGGGTCGCTTGCGTACGCACATTCGGTGCGGCTTCGACGCGCGCGACCACAACAGGTCGCGGCGCTGGCCGTGCAGCCTGCCGCGTTACCGGCGCGGCAGCGCTGGCGAGCGGGCGCAGCGGGTAGGCGGTAGAATGCTGCCTCTCGCCGCCGAAAGCCTGCCGGAACCGATTGGAACTGCGCGGCTGTGAAACTGGCCTGGATGCTGGCTGCGGTTGGGATTCGGCAGCAGGCGCGCTCGCAACGCGAACCGGCTCCTTAGCCGGTGGCGAGGATTCTGGCTGCGTTGGGGCCGCGACCGCGACCTCCGGGACGGCCTGCGCATTGGCCACGCCGGAAGGCACTGGCGGAGCCTCTGCGCTGCGCAAGCTGGCGGAACCACGTTCGGGCAACCGGTCGCGCAATACTTCGGCGAGCGACATCGGCGTTTGCAGGCGTTCAGCCACCTGCTTGCCTGCGCGCAGTTCGGCACGCTCGATCTCCGGTGGGTTGACACGGCGCACGCGCACCGCCCCGCCCTCGCTTACGCCGAGCTGCGTGGCCGCACCTCGCGACACGGCGACAAGGCGACTGCCGGTCATCGGGCCGCGCCGTTCCGCGCGGGCCAGGATGGTCTTTCCGCTATCCAGCGAGGTAATCTCGACATAACTCGGCAGGGGCAGGGTGCGGTGCGAAACAGTCACCCCGCTGCCCTGCGGATCGAGCCCGGCATAGCCGACCTCGTCGTAATTCAGCGTATCTTCGGGCGTGTAGAGCTGCCCGTCCACGGTGAATGGATCGCCCAGAACCACCGGGTAATCGGCGGCGGGGCCGGCCGCATTAACCGTCTGCGCATAGCTCGCCATGCGAGTCATATCTGGGGCCGGGCTGGCGCAGCTGGCCAGCGCGAACGACAGTCCGACCGCCCCGATTACTCGGGGAAAAGGACCGAAACGGACATTATTGGGCAATCTCATCTGCAAGCAATCCCACACTCATAGCGTAGTAGTTCGAGCAGTTATATTCGAGGATAACCCTATAATTTGCGGTTAAGAGCCATGCCGGCGCGTTAACTCCGTCCGGTTGGAACAGCGAAACCATGGCGTCATCGGGCAGCGGACGCTGTGGCTGTACGCCCATTGCCCGCCATTCACGCACAGTCATCCAACGGCTGTGGCGTTCATGCACTCGCGGACAGACCGGCGCGCGGACCTTGTTCTCGATCGCAGCGCGGTTGAGACTGGCCGGAACCGAGGCGCGCACGCCCCAGGGCTGGCCCGTGCGCCAACCGGCATCCTGGAAATAGCGCGCAATCGAATGCAGAGTATCGGCGCGGTTGTTGAAGATATCCGCGCGCCCGTCGCCATCGCCATCGGTGGCAAGGCGCAGGTAAACACTGGGCAGGAATTGCGGGTTACCGAAAGCGCCGGCCCAGCTGCCGACCAGTTGCGAGCGGGGGAAGCCCCGGTCGGCAATCTTCAGCAGATCGACCCATTCCTGGCTGAACAATTCGCGCCGCCGCCCTTCCCAGGCCAGCGTGGCGAGCGAGCGGGAGAGGTCGAAATTACCCTTGTAACCGCCATAATTCGTCTCGTGCCCCCAGATCGCGATCAGGATTTCGGCCGGAACGCCATATTCGCGCTCTATCCGCTGGTGCAGACCGCGCGAATTGGCAAAGGCGCTGCGCCCACCCCTGATTCGCGCATTATCGACGTGGCGCGAAATGTAATTCGCCATCGAGGGAAATCCGCTGCTCGATGGCGAGCCGGGCTGGCCGCGATCCAGCTCGATCACGCGGTTGTTGGGCGAAAGCCCCTCGGTCATGCGCCGAATGGTCCCCTCGCTCACCCCCTCGGCCCGCGCGCGGGCGATTAGCACCTGCATATATTCATCGAATGACAGCGACTGCGCTGCGGCGGGAACTGCGGGCACCGAAAGCAGCGCCGCGCAGAGCGGCAGGAACAATTGTTTGAATCTCATACCAGCCTTTTCTCACACGGTGGCTGAACCGCAAACAACTTATCGCTGGTGACAGCTGCCATTCGTCGCGCTAGTCGCTCCGGTGAACGGACAGGTGGCAGAGCGGTTGAATGCACTGGTCTTGAAAACCAGCAAGGGTGCAAGCCCTTCGTGGGTTCGAATCCCACCCTGTCCGCCAGATAAGGGGCGCGCCGCGACACCATGATCACCGATGACCGTATCATCCTCGGCCTGCTGGCCGCAGTGCTGGGCTTTATCTTTTTTACGCGCGACAGACCGGGCTGGACCAAGTTCTATACTTTCATCCCGATCATCCTGATGGCGTATCTGCTGCCATCGCTGATGGTCACTTTCGGCCTGATCGACGTATCCGAATCGAATCTGTGGCCGGTGGCGAAGGACTATTTCCTGCCCGCTGCGCTGTTTCTGATGACGCTCAGCATCGATCTGAAAGGCATCATCGGCCTCGGCCCCAAGGCGCTGATCATGTTCTTCACCGCAACCATCGGCATCGTCTTGGGCGGGCCGCTGGCGCTGTATATCGTGGCGCAATTCGATCCGTCGATCCTGGGCAGCGGAGAGAATGCGGCCTGGCGCGGATTGGCGACACTGGCGGGCAGCTGGATCGGCGGCGGGGCAAACCAGACGGCGATGCTGGAGGTCTATGGCTATAATATCGAACGATATTCGGCGCTGATCGCAGTGGATATCATCGTAGCCAATATCTGGATGGCGTTCCTGCTGTGGGGTGCGGGCGATTCGCAGCGGATCGACCGGTGGCTGAAAGCCGATAGCAGCGCAATCGACCGGCTGCGCGACAAGATGGCGGATTACACCAACTCGGTGGAGCGAGTGGCCAAGGCGAACGATTACGTGCTGCTGTTCGGTGCGACGTTTGCCGTGGTCGGCCTTTCGCATTTGCTGTCGAACTTCCTGTCGGGATATTTCGGAGCGCTGAATCCGGAAGGCGTGCTGTCGAGCCAGTTCTTCTGGGTAGTGGTTTTCACCACGACCATCGGCCTGCTGGCTAGCCTCACCCGAGCGCGGGAGCTGGAGGGGATCGGCGCGTCCAAGTTCGGTACCGTGTTCATTTTCCTGCTGGTCGCCGTGATTGGCACCAAGATGGACATTACCAAGCTGGGCGATGCGCCCAGCTTCATGGTGATCGGGCTAATCTGGATGACCTTTCACTCGGTGCTGCTGCTCGGCGTGGCACGCATCATCCGCGCGCCGTTCTTTTTCGTCGCGGTGGGCAGCAAGGCGAATGTCGGCGGCGCAGCCAGCGCGCCGGTGGTGGCCAGCGCCTTCCACCCCGCCCTGGCGCCGGTGGGCGTGTTGCTGGCTGTACTCGGCTATGCGCTGGGCACCTATGGCGCGATATTATGCGCCGAGATGATGGCGTTGATCTAGTCCGCTTTGTCCCGCTTCGATTTGGAGGGCGTGACCAGCGAATGGGCCTTGCGATCCTCGTCCGGATATTGATCGGCGGAAACGGAGGACTGGTTTTTCAGCGCGTTGTGATCTTCGATCACATGATTTTCACCGTCTTCGCTGCGTTGCTTCTTTCTGAGAGCCTCTTCCGCCGGATCGGGGCGGTTGGGCACGGGGGTTGCGTCGGTCATTGGAAACTCCTTTGCCCGATCAACGCGCGACCCTTGCGCCAGTTTCAAGATTGAAGAAATTGTGGCTGGTGGTCCGGCCTAACCTGAGCTCATTGTCCGCGTTTGAGGATTTCGTCCATCTGCTCGCGCAGCACGGGATCCCATCGTTCGCGCAATTCCTTGACCTTGGCAATCAGCGGCTCGTTCTGGTGATAGGGCGTTTCGAGATCGTAGAGATCGGCGACTTCGCGCATCGAGGAGCGGTCCATCTCCTCGAACATGTCGCGCGCCGCCTGCGCCTGTTCCTGATCCATCCCCAACGCCTGGAAAGCGGAGCGGCCCATGCGCAGCGATGCGTCATAGGTTTCGCGCACGATATCGCGGCAACCCATCGCCCATAATTCATAAACATGGTTGCGGTCCAAGGCGCGCGCGGTGACGTGCAGCCTAGGGTAATTGGTGAGAGCATAGTGCACCAATTTGTCGATCTGCTCGCGCTCATCCAGCGCCACCACGAGCAATTTCGCATTGGCGATCCCGGCACTTTCGAGCAGGTCGGGGCGCGTGGCATCGCCGTAATAGCTGCGAAAGCCGAACTTGCGGACGATCTCCAGATGGCTGGAATCGTAATCGATCACGGTGGTTTCGAACCCGGCGGATTGCAGCATCCGGTCGACTATCCCACCCATCCGCCCGCGCCCGGCGATAATGACCGAATTCGTCTCGTCTATCGCATCGGCCTCGCCGCCCTGCCCCTGGCAGTAACGCGGCGCGATGATCTTGTCGTAGAGGATGAACAGCAACGGCGTGACCAGCATCGTTAGCGCCACGATCAGCAGCAGCAGGTCGGCCGTGGCCTGATCGAACACGAAATTGGCAACCGCAAAGGCGATCAGGACGAAGGCGAACTCGCCCGCTTGCGCCAGGCTCAGAACGAACAGCCACTTGGCCTGCCGCTCGATTCCGGCGAGCTTGGCGATGCCCAGCAGGATCACGATCTTGACCGCGATAATCACCGCCGCCCAGAACACCACCTCGTCCCATTGCTCCAGGGCAAGCGCGAAATCGATCCCCGCCCCCACGGTGATGAAGAACAGGCCGAGCAGCAGCCCCTTGAACGGGGCGATATCGGATTCCAGCTCGTGCCGGTATTCGCTGTTGGCCAGCACTACGCCTGCCAGGAACGTGCCGAGCGCGGGCGACAGGCCGACCGCCGTCATAAGCAGCGCTATGCCGATCACGAACAGCAGCGCGGCGGCGGTGAACAGTTCGCGCAATTGCGCCTTGGCGATGTATCGGAAGATCGGCCGGGTCAGGAAATGACCGATCAGCACCACTGCGGCCACGGCTGCCAGCGTGGCGATCCCGCCCAGCCAAGCAGGCAGGTCGGCGATCAGGTTCATTCCCCCGCTGTGGCCGCCCTCCCCGCCATGCGTGGCTGCCTCGCCCACACCGGCGGCCAGTTCGGGCAAAGCCAGCAGCGGCAGGATCGCCAGCATCGGGATCACGGCGATATCCTGCACCAGCAGCACGGAGAAACTCGCCTGCCCGCCCTCGCTTTTCAGCAGGCCCTTTTCCTCCAGCGTCTGCAGAATGATTGCGGTGGAGCTAAGCGCCAGCACCATCCCGATGGCGAGCGCTGTGCGCCAGTCGTTACCACCGATCAACGCGATCCCTGCGAGTACCAGTGTGGTCAGGATTACTTGCCCTCCGCCCAGCCCGGCCAGGCGCCGCCGCATCTCCCACAATCGCTGCGGTGCCAGCTCCAGCCCGACCAGGAACAGCATCATCACCACGCCGAACTCGGCAAAAATCTGCAGCTGTTCGATATCGACGTTCAATTCACCGAGCAGCGGGCTCAGCGCCATGCCGGCGAGCAAATAGCCAAGCACCGACCCCAGGCCGAACCGCGTGGCCAGCGGAACCGAGATCACCCCCGCCACCAGGATGATAAACGCCAAAAGAAGGAAACTGCCCATCGGCCCGTCCTAACCGGGTTCGCTACATGTGCCCAGCGCCGAGGGGCGCGTTTCACATGTGGAGCGTGCGCCCGTAAGCGTCGAGGACGCTTTCATGCATCATTTCCGAAAGGGTCGGATGCGGGAAGACGGTATTGATCAGTTCCGCCTCAGTAGTTTCAAGCACCTTGCCAACGGTGTAGCCCTGGATCAGTTCGGTAACTTCCGCGCCGATCATGTGCGCGCCCAGCAGCTCGCCAGTCGCGGCGTCGAACACGGTCTTGATGAAGCCTTCCGCTTCGCCCAGCGCGATGGCTTTGCCGTTGCCGATGAAAGGAAAATTGCCGACCTTGACCTTGTGCCCCGCCTCCTTGGCGTTGGCTTCGGTGAGGCCGACGCTGGCGATTTGCGGGTGGCAATAGGTGCAGCCGGGGATTGCATTGCGGTCGAGCGGGTGGGGATGCGCGTCCTTGTTGCCCAGCTCCTGCGCGATAGCTTCGGCGGCGGTCACGCCTTCATGGCTGGCCTTGTGCGCCAGCCACGGGCCCGGCGTGCAATCACCGATGGCCCATAGGCCTTTTGCGCCAGTCCGGCCGTAATTGTCTATCTGGATGAAGCCTCTTTCCAGCTTGGCCCCGGCCTTTTCCAGTCCAATTTCTTCGGTATTCGGCTGGATACCGATGGCGACGATCACATGGCTGAAATCGCGGGTGGATATTTTGCCATCCTTGCCCTTGATCTTGGCCTGCACACCCTTGGCGGAGGTCTCGATACCCTCGACCCCGGCAGAGGTTTCGATTGCAATACCTTGCTTCGTCAACGATTTTTCGAGGAAGGCTGAAACGTCCGCATCTTCCACCGGCACGATCCGGTCGAGCATCTCCACCACCGTTACTTCGGCGCCCATATCGTTATAGAAGCTGGCGAATTCGATCCCGATCGCCCCGCTGCCGATCACCAGCAGCTTTGTGGGCATTTCGGATGGGGTCATGGCGTGGCGATAGGTCCAGACGCGCTTGCCATCTGCGGGAGCAAACGGCAGATCGCGCGCCCGCGCGCCGGTGGCTACGATGATATGCTTGGCGGTGAGCTTTTCCTCGCCCTTGTCGCCTTTCACCGTCAGCGAGGTCGGCCCGGTCAGCGTACCCTCGCCCATATGCACGGCGATCTTGTTCTTTTTCATCAGGTGGGTGACGCCCTGATTGAGCTGCTTGGCCACCCCGCGGCTGCGCTTGACCACGGCATCCAGATCCGCCTCGATCTTTCCAGCGACGGATAATCCGTAATTCTTGGCGTTCTGCATATAATGCAGCACCTCCGCCGAACGCAGCAGCGCCTTGGTCGGAATGCACCCCCAATTGAGGCAAATACCGCCAAGCAATTCGCGCTCGACAATCGCTGCCTTGAGCCCGAGCTGCGAGGCCCGGATCGCCGCGACATAGCCACCGGGACCGCTGCCGAGCACGATTACGTCGTATTTTTCAGCCATTATACCACCAGCCCCATCGGGTTCTCGCAAAGTCCCTTAAACGCCTCCATCAGTCTCGCGCCATCTGCGCCATCGATTGCGCGGTGGTCGAAGCTGCCGGTGGCGCTCATTACCGTGGCCACGCCCAGCGCGCCGTCGATCACGTGGGGGCGCTGTTCACCCGCGCCGACGGCCAGGATCATAGCCTGTGGCGGGTTGATGACCGCGTCGAACTGCTTGGTGCCGAACATGCCGAGATTGGAGAGGCTGGCGGTACCGCCCTGATATTCGTGCGGTTGCAGCTTGCCATCGCGCGCCTTGCCCGCCAACTCCTTCATCTCGGTGCTGATCTGGGCGAGGCCCTTGGACCCGGCATCGGCGATGATCGGCGTGATCAGCCCGCTGGGCGCGGCGACCGCGACCGACACATCCTGCCGCGTGTAGGTCCACAGCTCCTCACCCTGGAAGCTGACATTGCATTCAGGCACGCGCTGCAACGCGCGCGCGAGCGCCTTGATCAGCAGATCGTTGACCGACAGCTTGACCCCATCCGCCTCCAGACTGGTATTCAATTGCTTGCGCAGGTCGAGCAGCGCATCGAGCCGGACATCCACGGTGAGGTAGATATGCGGAATGGTTTGCTTGGCCTCGGTAAGCCGCCGCGCGATCACCTTGCGGACATTATTGAGCTTGGCCGCCTCGTGCGGGATGCCGGTATCAGCAAGTTTCGCGGCGGCAGCGGCGGGCGCTTTCGCTTCGTCCGCCGGTTTGGCCGTTCCAGTCTCTGCCGATTCGACATCCGCCTTGACGATCCGGCCATTGGGGCCGCTGCCCTGTATTTCCGAGAGGTCGAGACCTTTCTGCTCGGCGATGCGGCGTGCCAGGGGTGAGGCGATTATGCGGTCGCCAGACTGTTGAGTCGGCGGTGCCTTGCTCACTTCCTTGTCGGCGTCCTGATCCCCCACGAAGGCGGGGATCTCGTCTTGCTTGGTCGATGTTTCGCTTTCATCTGCCGAGGCGCCCGCGTCCGGGCTTTTCTCGCCCTCGTCCGCGCTAGTCTCGTCGGCCCCGGCAGCCTTTGCCTCGTCCAGATCCTCGCCCTCTTCAGCCAGCATCGCAATTACCGTGCCGACCTGCACGCCCTCGGTCCCTTCGTCGACTTTGATGGCCGCGATGATGCCTTCATCGACCGCCTCGAATTCCATCGTGGCTTTGTCGGTTTCGATCTCGGCCATGATGTCGCCGGCGGAAACTGTGTCGCCTTCCTTCACCAGCCATTTGGCCAAAGTGCCTTCCTCCATCGTGGGAGAAAGGGCGGGCATCTTGATCGGGGTGGGCATGGTGAGCGGCTGTGTCCTGTGTCCGGGGAGGGTCGTTGGCCTGTCTGGCGAATTTGGCCTTACGCGGCAAGACCGTTTGCCCGGCAAGGTTCTTGCCCGCGAACTAAAACTGCCCGATAGGCCGCATTGGGAGGCATTAATGTCGCGAATTTACCTTGTGGTGATGGACGAGACCAGGGAAGCGCGCATCGCCATGCGCTACGCTTCGCGGCGGGCCGAGGCGACGGGGGGCGCGGTTCAGATACTTGCTCTGGTCGAACCTCAGAATTTCAACGCCTTTGGCGGGGTCCAAGCTACTATCGAGCAAGAAGCGCGCGACCGGGCCGAGGTTCTGGCCACCGGCGCGGCAGGCGATCTTTACTCCGAAAGCGGCAAGATGCCGATGATCTCTGTCCATGTGGGCGAAGGCCAGGCGGTGCTGCGCGAATATCTCTCCGACCATCCAGAGGTGGCCGCCCTGGTGCTGGGCGCGGCCACGGACGGATCGCCCGGGCCGCTTATCAGCCATTTTTCAGCGCATATTGGCAGCCTGTCCTGCCCGCTGATCATAGTGCCCGGCAATCTGCACAAGGAACGTATCGACGCGCTTGCCTGAGCGCCGCATCAGGTTGCTGTGCCGCGCGGCGGGTAATCCTTCTTCTGCACGAAATCCACGCCTTGCAGCAATTGATCGATCGAGGGCCGGGTGAAGGGCGCGCTTTGGGTTTGCGCAAAGAACAGCGTGCCATCGGGGCGGATCAGGAACAGTCCGGGTTCGGAAAAACGCTCCGGCTCGTCGCTGCCTTCGCGCGCTTCGGAAATATACAGGCCCCATTCGCGCGCCTGGTCCTCGCTCATCCCGTAAACCAGCGGCAAATCGCCGGTATCCCACTCGCTATCCACCTTCATCGCGCGCTCTTCGTCATCCATGCAGATGGCGAAGGGAGAAATTCCGCGCTCGGTTATATCGCCAAGCCGCTTGCCGATTTTCTCCAGGTAATCCTTGCAGATCGGGCAATGACTACCGCGATAGAAAACCAGCATGGTGAAGGCATCGGGAGTCTGGGCGGACAGTTCGAAACGCGCCTGTATAGTAAGCGGCAGGTCGATATTGGGGGTCTTCTGACCGGGAATTAGCATTGAGTTCTCCTTTACTTGCTCAATGGCCGCCCCGCCCACTTCGTTCCCCGACCGCGCGAAGGGATCAACGTTTGCATCAACGTTTGCCGCGGCCCTGGTGGCGGATGTTGCCCGGCCTGCCCCGCTGGCCCTGCTTGAACCCGCCCTTGCCGCGTTTCTTGTGTTCTGACCGGTTACCGCGCGGCTCCACCCTGCCACCCTCGCCATCGGGCAGTTCGAATTTCAACGCGCCGGTCAGCGGATTGGCTTCTGCCAGTTTCAGCTTCAGTCGGCGGCCCGGCTCGTAGGTCTCGCCGCTTTTCTCACCGGTCAGCGCCTGCGACTTTTCGTCATAGGTGTAATACTCATTGCCCAGCGTGGACACAGGCACCAGCCCGTCGCCGCCGAGCCCTTCGATCGTAGCGAAGAAGCCGAAACCCTGGACCCCGGTGATCCGGGTATCGAACGTTTCGCCGACCCGGCCGGACAGCCATGCGGCAACATAGCGGTCGATCGTATCGCGCTCGGCCTCCATCGCGCGGCGTTCGGTCTTGCTGATGGCTTCGGAGATGGTGGCGAGGTCATCCCGGTCGCGTTCGGAGAGTCCGGAGCTGGCGGGAATATCCGCCTTGGGCCTGGGCTGCTCCAGCTTGAACCCATCGACCAGCGCGCGGTGGATCAGCAGATCGGCATAGCGGCGAATGGGCGAGGTGAAGTGGGCGTAACTGCCCAGCGCCAGCCCGAAGTGACCGGCATTATTCGGCCCATAATAGGCCTGCGTCTGGCTGCGCAGCACAGCTTCCATGACCTGCGCCTTTTCATTGGCGTCGGTCACGTCCTTCAACATGCGGTTGAACAGGCCCGGCGTGATGACCTGCCCCAGCGCCAAATTCTTGCCCAGCGAATCGAAGTAATCCTTCAGCGTCACCAGCTTTTCGCGGCTCGGCGGTTCGTGAACGCGGTAAACCACGGGGGAGGATTTGCCCTCCAGCGCCTTGGCTGCGGCGACATTGGCGGAAATCATGAAATCTTCCACCACGCGGTGCGCATCGAGCCGCTCGCGCACGGCGATTTCGGCAATCTTGCCGTCCTCGTCCAGAACAACGCGGCGTTCGGGCAGATCGAGGTCGAGCGGATCGCGCTTGGCCCGCGCAGCAGCGAGGATTTTCCAGCACTCCCACAGATTTTTCAGGTTCTCGCCCGCGCGGCCTTCGTCCATGCGCGCCTGCGCTTCCTCGTAGGGAATAACTTCGTCGATTTTCACCAGCGCGCGGGTAAAGCGCCATCCGGAAAGCTTGCCGGTCTTCGAAATCTTGAGGTGGCACGCCATCGCCGCGCGTGCCTCACCCTGGCGCAGGCTGCACACATCGGCGCTGAGTACTTCGGGCAGCATCGGTACGACGCGGTCGGGAAAATATACCGAATTGCCGCGCTTGCGCGCCTCACGGTCCAATGCGCCGCCGGGGCGAACGTAGAAACTGACATCGGCAATGGCGACCACGGCATCGAAACCGCCTTCGCCATCGGGCTCGGCCCAGATCGCATCGTCATGGTCGCGGGCATCGGCGGGATCGATGGCGACGATGGGGAGATGACGCAAATCCTCGCGTTGCTCCTCGCTCAGCGGCAGCTTGGCCGCGCGCTCCGCCTCGTCCAGAACATCTTGCGGGAAAACATGGGGAATGCCGTGCTTCTCGATCGCGATCAGGCTGAAGGAGCGCGGGGCCAGCGGATCGCCCAGCACTTCGACGACCTTTACGCCCTGCCGCGCCGAACGTCCGGCAGGCTCGACCAACACCAACTGGCCATCTTCCGCCTCGCCATGATCCGCGATCGGCAGCGAATTGCGCTGCTTCTTGTCCACCGGAGCGAGCCATGCCTTGCCGCTCTTGTCAAATTCGACCGCGCCCATCATGCCGCTGGTGCTGGCGGGCAGTTTCTTGATTACATGCGCGCGCCAGCCATTTCCGGCCTTCTCATTGCGCGCCAGGATACGGTCGCCGACTTTCAGTGCTGCCTGTCTGTGCTTGCCTTTCTTGCCGCCCTTGCCCTCGATCACGCGCAGGCGCGGCGCGGGCGTGCCGCTATCGCCATCCCAGTTTTCGGGCACGGCGAAAGGTTCGCCGTCGTCGATCTCCACCACTTTGAGAACGGTTACGTTGGGTACGCCGCCCTTGGGGCGATAATCGGAACGGCGACCGTCGATCTGTCCGTCTTCGGCCATTTGCTTGAGCAGCGCCTTGAGAGCTATCTTTTCCTGCCCCTTGACGCCGAACGCCTTGCCAATCTCGCGTTTGCCGGTCGGACCGTCGGTATCGCGGATGAATTCGAGTATCTGCTCGCGGGTCGGCAGGCCCTCTGGCCGTTCGCCGCCGGAGCGTTTGGTATTCTGTGGTTTCGTCATAGGCGCGCTATATGGGGATGGGGGCGCGCGAAGTCATGGTTTTCCTTGGCAGGACGATCCGCCAACGGTTCAGAAGCGCACCGGCTCCTGCCCGTATCGGTTGGGCCCGTCCGACTTCATCACGCCGAATATGATCACGACGAGATAACCGATCCAGCCAAGCAGCGAATATCCGATCGTCTCGCTCTGCATCGCCTGCATTGCGCCTGGATCGTCACCCATCGTCCGCATCGCCTCGCTCATGATATCCAACACCTCGAAACTGGCCCAGATCGCCCCCAATTGCAGCGCAACGGGCAAAGCCACCCACCAGCCCGAGAAGCCCGCATCGTGCAACCGCCTCACGAAGGCCGCCAGGAACAGGCCGATGATCAGGAGTCCGATCACCGCACCGATTGTTACCTGCTGTTGCAGGCTGCCGGAAATGCCGGCCATCATGTTCGCTTCCATCGTGTCGGTATCGACACCGGACCGGGCAGCATCCATCGCGCCGGAGAACATCTCGATATACATCGGAATGGCCGCAATCATGCTGATCAGGAATTGCAGCACGATCAAAAACAGCACGTAATACCAGAAGGTCTGCCGCGCATCGCGCCCGCCGAAATCGGTGAGATGCGACAATTGGTACTTGATGGATTCGATCATGCTGCTTTCCCCCGCGTACCGATCAATAGGCCCGCGCAACGTATATCCGCTCGACCGCCGGCTCGCCAGTGAAGATGCAGCTGCCCCCCGCTGGCTCGGCATCGCGCGGCACGTTGCGCACGGTCAGCTTGAGCGCCTTGAGCTGTTCCACGACCTTGTTCAGCGCCGCTCCGGTTGGTTTGGCCCACTGGACCTCCGCCCAACCGGGGTAACGCTGCTTGCCGCTGTAAAACGCCTTGAGGGCATCCATCGTATCGATGCCGCGAGTGATATTCTTGTCGCGGCGCTGGGCGGCCTCTTCGAACAAGGCGCGCTGAATATCCTCAAGCAGACCGGCTGCCTCGGCGACGAACTCGTCCTTGCCGATGAAGCGAAATGCGGGTTTGCCATTGTCCTGGTTCCACAGGGTATCGCGACGCAGCAGCGCGACATTGCCCTTGTCCATATCGCGCGGGCCGACCTCCACGATCAGCGGAGCACCCTTGCGTACCCAGTCCCACCTTTTGGCAGCCGCTTTGCCGGGCTTGCGGTCGAGCAACACGCGAACCGGCTCTCGCAGCGCGTCCTTTGCGGTCAGCCCGGCCTCGATCTGCTCGCAATAGGCGAGCAGTGCTGCATCGCCATCATCATCGCGCAGCATCGGCAGGATCACCACCTGATAGGGCGCGATGGTGGGCGGCACACGCAAGCCGTCATCATCACCATGCGTCATGATCACTCCGCCGACCATTCGGGTGGAAACCCCCCAGCTGGTAGTGTGGCACAGCTGCTGATCGCCCTCGCGGTCCTGATATTTGATCCCCGCCGCCTGGCTGAAATTGGTGCCGAGATAATGGCTGGTCCCGGCCTGCAAAGCCTTGCCATCCTGCATCATCGCCTCGATCGACCAGGTTTCCACCGCCCCGGGAAACCGCTCGTTTTCCGGTTTCTCGCCAGCGATCACCGGCATGGCTAGATCGTCCTCGGCGCAGGCGCGGTACACTTCGAGCATCCGCAGCGTGTGTTCCTTCGCCTCGGCCATATCGGCATGGGCGGTGTGGCCTTCCTGCCAGAGGAATTCGCTGGTGCGCAGGAACATCCGCGTGCGCATTTCCCAGCGAACGACATTCGCCCATTGGTTCAGCTTGAGCGGCAGGTCGCGCCAGCTTTGCACCCAGCGCGCCATCGCATCGCCGAATATGGTTTCCGACGTCGGCCGCACGATCAGCGGTTCTTCCAGCCTTGCCTCCGGATCCGGGATCAGCCGGCCCTTTCCATCGCCGATCAGCCGGTGATGGGTGACGACCGCCATTTCCTTGGCGAACCCTTCGACATGCTCCGCCTCACGCTCGAAATTGCCGAGCGGGATGAAGATCGGGAAATAGCAGTTTTCGTGGCCTTCCGCCTTGATCCGGTCGTCCAGCAGACGCTGGATCCGCTCCCAGATGCCGTAACCCCAGGGCTTGATCACCATGCAGCCGCGAACGCCCGATTCCTCGGCCATATCGGCGGCAGAGACGACCTCCTGATACCACTTGGCGAAATCGTCTTCGCGTTTGACGTTCAGGGCGTGACGGATCTTGGACACTGGCGGGGCCTGTCTATGAAATTGTGCTGAGCGGACCGACGGTCCGGATTACTTGCCGAGCTTGTCGAGCTTCTTCTGCATTTCGGCCATCTGCTCGCGTAAGGCTGAAATATCGTCATCCTGCCGGGGCGCAGGGTCTGCCGCCTTGCCGCTCTTCGGCAGCAGCGCGTCGGCCACGCCCTTCATCATCGCCAGGTTGGTTTCGGCCATCTTGGCAAACGGATTGTCGCCCAGGCGCTTTTCGAATGCAGCGGCGAACTTGGCCTGGTTCTGCCGGAAATTCTGCATCGATGCCTCGAGATAGGTGGGCATCATCGCCTGCATCGAATTGCCATACATGCCGATGATATCGCGCAGGAAGCTGACCGGCAGCATAGGTTTGTCGCCCGCCTCGGCCTCCATGATAATCTGGGTGAGGATGGCGTGGGTGATATCTTCCCCGCTCTTGGCATCGACGACCTGGAAATCCACCCCGTCGCGAACCATTCCGGCCAGATCGTCCAGCGTTATATAGCTGGAGGTGCCGGTATTGTAGAGCCGCCGATTGGCGTATTTCTTGATGGTGACGGGCTGGCCGTCATTGCTGCGTTTGGCCATGTTCGCGATCCGGATTAGCTATCAGAATGCTGCGCTTAGCACTTGCAATATGTGCGGTGCAACAACGCAGCATTTATCGCGCGAAACGCTGGCCCAGAACGGTCAACAATTCATATTGCGAAAGCCCGCTGATCGCCGCTGCCTCTGGCAAATAATAAGGAACGTCGAGCCAGTCCCCCTCGCCCAGTTCGGGCGCTTGAGTGAGATCCACCACCACCATGTCCATCGATACCTTGCCCAGCAATGGCAATGCCCGGCCGCGGTGTTCCAGTGCGCCCTTCGCACCCCAGCTACGCAGGAAACCGTCGGCATAGCCCAGCGAAACCACGCCTGCGCGCATCGCCCGCTCGGCGGTAAATTCGCCATTATAGCCAACCCGGTCACCTGCCGAGAGCTGCCTGATCTGCATGATCGCGGCCTGAGGAAAGGCGACCTGCCCGATCATCCCGCGCAGTTCGCCGCGTGGAATTCCGCCATAAAGCGACAGGCCCGGCCGGGTGAGATCGAAGATGAAATCGCCGCCCAACGCAATCCCCGCGCTGTTCGCCAGGCTAAGTCGTTGATGCGGGATGACCTCCTTCGCCTGCTGGAAGGCGAGCAATTGCCGCGCGTTCATCGCGCTATCCTCATCGGCATTGGCCAGATGCGACATCAGGGTGACGATCTCCAGCTGCTGCAGCAGCGGCTCGCCCACATCTGCCATCGCGACACCCAGGCGGTTGATCCCGCTATCGACCATTACATCGCAAGGCCCGCCCCCGCTATCGCGCCATAGCCGAGCCTGCTGCAACGAGTTGATAACCGGCCGCGCGCCGACAGCGCGGGCATAATGCGCGTCGTCCTCGCCCATCAGCCCGTGCAGTACGGAGATCGAGCTCGGGTCGACCTGCGCGGCCACGCCGGCAACCTCGCTCCAATGCGCGACGAAGAAATTGCGCGCGCCCGCCTGATGCAGCGCCGGAACGCAGCGCTCTACGCCGAGACCGTAGCAATCGGCCTTGACCGCAGCGCCGGCCTGCGCGGTCCCGGACATCGCGTCCAGCGCCCGCCAATTGGCCGCCAGCGCATCCGTATCGACGCGCAGCCTCAAAGTGGGCGGCGGGGCGTCAGTCACCGATTGTCACGGCAGCACAGGCGATACGGGCACAGCCCGGTGCGCATCGTCCACGAAATCGCGCGGAGGACCGCCCTTCAGCCCCCACAGCGCCACGATCAAGCCGAAGCCGACCACCGCAATCGTGTACCACAGGCCCGAATAGATATCGCCCGTTCGGGCCACGATTATTCCCGAAATCAGCGGCAGGAATCCGCCCAGATAGCCCGCCCCGATATGGTAGGGGATCGACATCGAGCTGTAGCGAATGCGCGGTGGAAACATCTCGCTGAGCAGCGCCGCGACCGAGCCATAAGTCAACGCCGACAGCACACCCAGCCCCAGCAGGACCGCGATGATTCCCAAAATGTTCGCGAGCGGCGGTGTCTGCCGTTCGAAATCGAAGCCCCGGCTGGTCAGCGCGGCGAGCAATTCGGTACGCAGCACCGCGCTATCTTCCAACCACTCGCCCCGCAGCGCAAGTGGATCGCCGCCGACGCTGACGCCGAGCGTCTCGGCGTGCGCGCGGTCGTAGGCTACGCCTGCAGCGGTCAGCACTTCGAGCACCTTGCCGCAATCGGTCTGCGCGCTGTCGGTCAGTTCCGCGAACGGGTCGGTAGTGCAATTCCGGCCCGATACGACCACCGGGTTGCGCTCTGCGGCCTCGGCCAGTCCCGGATTGGCCAGGCTGCCCATCGCCCAGAAGGCGGGAAACAGCAGCGCCAGCGACAACACCGCGCCGATGATGATCGGCTTCTTGCGGCCCACCGTATCCGACCATTTGCCGACGACGATGTAAAAACTCATCGCAATCGCGCCCGCGATCAGCATGATCCATTCCACCAGACCATCATCGAGCCGCATCGGGCCGCGCAAAAAACTGAGGCCGGAAAAAAACGCGGTGTACCAAATGGTGGTGAGGATCCCGGTCACACCGAACAGGGCGACGAAAATACGCTTCGGATTGCCGGGATAGGTCAGGCTTTCCTTGAACGGATTGGCAGCGGTCTCACCCGCTTCCTTCATCGCCTGGAACACCGGGCTTTCGGAAAGCTTCAGGCGCATCCACAGCGAAATGAACAGCAGGATGATCGACAGCAGGAACGGCACACGCCAGCCCCACGCGATAAAGTCATCCTCCGGAATCAGCGCGCGGCAGGCGATGACCACCGCGATGGACAGAACGAAGCCGCCTGCCACGCTCGCCTGGATGAAACTGGTGTAAAAGCCGCGCTTTTCGGGTGGAGCGTGCTCTGCAACATAGATCGCCGCGCCGCCATACTCGCCGCCGAGCGCGAGGCCTTGCGCGATACGGAAACCGATCACGATGATCGGCGCTGCGATACCGATGGTCGCCGCACCGGGGATCATCCCGACCCCGGCAGTGGCGACGCCCATCAGCGTGACCGTGACGAGGAAGGTATATTTACGCCCCAGCCTGTCTCCCAGATAGCCGAACAGGATGGCGCCCAGCGGGCGAAACCCGAAACCGACGGCAAAACCGGCCCACACCAGCAGCAATTGCAGCGTCTCGTTCCCACTCGGGAAGAACGCCGCCCCGATCAGCGAGGCCAGCGTACCGTAGATGAAGAAATCATACCATTCGAACACCGTCCCGGCGGATGACGCCGCGATGACCAGCCGGATTTCCTTCTCGCTCGGTTGCCGCTGTGCGAGCGCTGCATCGCTCATCTCTAATTCTCCCCCGGGAATTCAGTCCGGCGGCATTAGCGCGGCGCAGGTGCCATGGAAAGCGCGCGTATGGCGGCGGTCCAAGGTAGCAATATCGCGGCGTGCCGGCCGCTATGCTCGCGCGCCGGTTCGAGAGCGTCGATGCCCGGCCAATCGGGCAGATCGCCGCGTCCGCCGAGCCAGTCCTGCAATTCGTCATGGGCGGCACGGACTGACGATTCGTCCAGCCCGCTGCACGCGCTGGCAAAGATGGCCGCTGCAGCCTGCCCCACCGCGCAGGCCGCGACCGCCATGCCGACATCGTCGATGCGTGAATTGGCGTCGATCGCGAGGCCCAGCTCGAGCGTACTGCCGCACGTCTGCGAGCGCGCCTGTCCGTGCAGCGGCAAGCCTTCACGCAGGGGATAATTGGCCAGTCCCACCGCCAGAGCAAGCAAGTCCGGCGTATATAACCGGGCAGCAGAACCTGATCGGGGCAGCGCGTTCATTCCGCAGCGGCGGCTTCGTCGCTGCGGAGCTGGTCACGGCGCTGCTCGATCATCTGGACCAGCGCCTGAGACCCGGCATCGACCAGCTGATAGGTCCGCGCGGTCTTGATCCAGTCGGGCCGGCCCTGCAATCCCCAGACCGTATCGTAACCCAGCACCAGCAGCGAGAACCCGGCAATCACGATAACGCCGCCCTTGATCGCGCCAAAAGCGAATCCGATAACCCGGTCGATCGGGCCGAGAATGGAGGTGCGCGTCGTCTCCCCCATTCGGCCCGCGATCAGCTTCATCGCAGCGTAGGGGATCAGCAGCAGCAAGGTGAAGGCCAGCACCGCCGCGCCCGAAACGCTGCCGACATATCCCAGCAACCATGCGGTCAGCGGTGAGTGCAGGAAGTGAATGGCGAAAATGGCCAGCGCCCAGGCGGCCAGCGAGAGGATTTCCTGCACGAAGCCGCGCAGGAATCCGCCGATTGCAGCCACGCCGACGATAATCAGGACTATGATGTCGAAACCTGTCATGGTTCCTCCGCATTAATGCGTCACCAACGCTACGGTCAACGCGCCATCACCCGGTCGACCAAATTTGCCAGCTGATTGAGCCCATGAAAGTTAAGTTTCGCTGAATCCGCTTCGGAATCGGCAGGTCCGAAACCGGCGGAAAAGCCAAGTTTCGCAGACTCTTTCATGCGCAATCCCGCATGAGCGACCGGGCGGATTTCTCCTGCAAGCGACACCTCGCCGAACCATACGCTGCGGTCGGGCAATGGCTTGTCGGCCAGGGCCGAGACCAGCGCCGCCGCCACCGCCAGATCCGCTGCGGGATCGGTCAGCCGGTACCCGCCGGCAATGTTGAGATAGACTTCCGCCGAGCTAAAATTCAGCCCGCAGCGCGATTCCAGCACCGCCAGCAGCATCGCCAGCCGGCCATTGTCCCACCCTACCACCGCGCGGCGCGGGGTCGCGCCCGATTGCAGCTTCACAATCAGCGCCTGCACCTCGACGAGTACCGGGCGCGTGCCTTCCAGGGCGGGAAATACTGAACTTCCGGCGAGCTGCTGATCGCGGCCCGAAAGGAACAGCATGGACGGATTCGCTACCTCCTCCAGCCCTGCCCCGGCCATGGCGAAAACGCCGATTTCGTCCACCGCACCGAACCGGTTCTTCAACGCACGCAGGATACGGTACTGGTGGCTGCGCTCCCCCTCGAAGCTCATCACCACGTCGACCATATGTTCCAGCACGCGCGGCCCGGCGATGGTGCCGTCCTTGGTGACATGGCCGACCAGCACCAAGGTCACACCGTTTTCCTTGGCATAACGGATCAGTTCGAACGCGCAGCCGCGCACCTGGCTGACCGTGCCTGGCGCGCCCTCGATCGTGTCCGAATGCATCGTCTGGATCGAATCGATTACCAGCAGATCGGGCGCGGGCATCGTGCCCAGCGTTGTTAGAATGTCGCGCACCGAAGTGGCCGCCGCGAGCTTGATCGGGGCATTGGACATGCCGAGCCGAGAAGCGCGCATTCGCACCTGTGCTGCGGCCTCTTCCCCGCTGACATAGACCGCCTGCCCGCCATTTTTGGCGACGTGCCCGGTTGCCTGCAACAGCAGGGTGGATTTGCCGATGCCCGGATCGCCGCCCATCAGGATTGCCGAGCCCGGCACCATACCGCCGCCCAAGGCCCGGTCGAATTCCGCCAGCCCGCTAGGGCGACGCTTCAGCGGTTCCGACGGCGCATTGAGCGGTTCGAATTCCACCTTGCGCCCGCCGCTCGACAGGTCGTGCTTCTGGCTGAACACGGTCGCCGGCACATCCTCCGCCAAGGTGTTCCATTCCGCGCAATCACCGCATTGCCCCTGCCAGCGATGGGAGACGGAGCCGCAAGCGGCGCAGATATAGCGTTTTTTGGGCTTGGCCATGCCCGCTCGGTAGGCGGAACGGATAGGGAACGCAAGACCCCGGTGTTGCAACTGCGCGCGGGCGGCGGCACAAGCTCGCCATGCGGCAAAAGGAACTCAGGATCGCGCTTGTCTGTTACGGCGGGGTCAGTCTTGCGGTCTACATGCACGGGGTCACGAAAGAGATCTGGAAGCTGGCCCGGGCCAGCCGGGATTTCCATTCGAGCGACTTCGATGATGATCGGCCCGGCGAGAGCGTCGAGCAGGTTTACCGCAACCTGATGCGTCATATCGAGGATATGCACGGCCTGCGGCTGCGCGTGCTGCCCGATATCCTCACCGGGGCGAGCGCTGGCGGGATCAATGCGGTGTTCCTGGCCCAGGCCGTCCATTCGGGCCAATCGCTCGAACCGCTTACCGAGATGTGGCTGAAAAACGCCGATGTCGACCGGCTGACCGATCCGATTGCCAAGCCCTGGTCGCGCTTCACCAAGTTCTGGGCGATGCCGATCGTCTGGTGGCTGCTGCGCCGTCCCGGCAACGCGGTTTCGCAAAGTGTGGCGGCCGAAACGCGCGAGGAAGTGCGGACCAAAGTATCCCGCCTGATCCGCTCACGCTGGTTCGCGCCGCCCTTTTCCGGCGACGGTTTCTCCAAGCTGCTCGCCGATGCCTTAATGGCGATGGAATTTGCCCCCGCGCAGGAGCCTCTGCTGCCGCCGAACCACCCGATCGACTTGCTGGTGACGGCCACGGATTTTCGCGGTTATCTAGAGCTGCTCCGGCTCCATAGCCCGCCGGTAGTCGAGGAAAGCGAACACCGCCTGCCGATCGATTTCCACGCAGCGACACCGCGCGAAAGTGGCCACACGCTGGCACCGCTGCCAGAGCTGGTGATGGCAGCCCGCTCCACCGCCAGTTTTCCGGGAGCGTTCCCGCCGTTGCAACTGGCCGAGATCGACCGGCTGGCCGAGCGGATCGGCGAGCCCTGGGATCACCGGGAACTGTTCCTCGACCGGGTCATGCCGACCCATGTTCGCCGCGGTGAGACGGACGATGTCTCGCTGATCGACGGATCGGTGCTGGTAAATGCGCCATTTGCCGGGGCGATGGCGGCGCTGCCGGGACGACCGGCGCAGCGCGAGGTGGACCGCCGGTTTATCTATATCGATCCCCGCCCGGACCGCTTCGGATCGCTCAAGAGCGATGAGCAGGACGCTGACGGGCAGGCCGAGGGAAAGCGACCGGTGGGATTCTTCTCCGCCATTATCGGATCGCTTTCGACCATCCCGCGCGAACAGCCGATCCGCGACAATCTTGAGGCGCTAGAGGCCCAGTCGCGCGATGCTGCGCGCCTGCGCCGGATTGTCGCCGATTTGCGGCCCGAGGTGGAGCGCGCGGTCGAAAAGCTGTTCGGGCGCACGCTGTTCCTCGACAAGCCGACGCCGAAACGGCTGAATATCTGGCGCGCCAAAGCCCAGCAATCGGCGGCGGAGCAGGCGGGCTATGCCTTCCATTCCTATGCGCAGACCAAGTTTACCGGCATCGTCGAGCAGCTGGCGCATACGGTTCTGGCAGCGGCCCCCGAACTCACATTGCCGGATAGCGATCCGATCGTGCTCGTGCTGCGCGAAGAGCTGTTGCGCCGAGGGCTGGATACGGTTTCGGCCGAGCGCGGCGGTGCCAGCGAGCATGCTATCGCGTTTTTCCGCGCGCATGATGTGGGTTTTCGCATTCGCCGCTTGCGCCTGCTGGCCCGCCGTCTGGCGCGCGATTGGGATGCTGATCCGTCAATTCCCGACGATGCGCTGGAGGATGCGCGGGAGGCGCTTTACAAGATTATCGCGCTGTATTTCAAACGCGGCAATGTCGATAATCTGGGTGAGGATTTCTCCGCTCTGGCCAGCGAAGTGATGCTATCGCCGGGCCCGGTGCTCGATGCGTTGGAGCAGCGCCGTTTGCTTCCCGATGTCGATTCGCAGGCCGAGGAAATGTTGAGCGAGGCGCTGCAGGCTGCACCCAAGGATTTGCGGCGCCTGATGCTGCTGACCTATCTCGGCTTCCCCTATTACGATGTCGCCACCCTGCCGTTGCTGCGCAATGAAAGCCTGACGGAATACGATCCGGTCAAGGTGGACCGCATCTCGCCCGACGATGCGCGCAGCATTCGCGAAGGCGGGACCAGCGCAACCTTGCGCGGCACGGAATTCTACAATTTCGGCGCGTTTTTCAGTCGTGCCTACCGCGAAAACGATTATCTGTGGGGCCGGCTGCACGGGGCGGAGCGGATGATCGACCTGATCGCCTCGACCGTCGATGATGGTATGCCGGACGCCGAGAGCACGCAGTTCAAGCGCAAGGCATTCCTGGCGATTCTGGACGAGGAGGGTGAGCGGCTAACCGCCGATCCGGGACTGGTCGAGCGCGTCAAGGTGGAAGTCCAAGCGCGAATGGGCGGCGATAGCGGCTAGTCGCCATGCGCCTCCAGGCTGGTCCACACGAAGGTCGTGAACTGGTCCTGGTTGATGAAGCCGCCGCCCTCGCCGACATAATCGGCCAGCGGCTTGGCAGCGACCGCTTGATCCAGCGACAGACCATCCTCCTTCAGCGCCGTTACCCGGTCCACCATCGCTCCCAGTCTCGCGCGGTAAGCACTCAGACCCAGCTTGTCGCTCACCGGACCGTGGCCGGGGATCACCACCGTCTTGCCATCCATCATGCGCAGCGCGGCATCGATGGATGAAAGCGCGTGCAGCACATTGCCGCCGCTGGAGGTGTCGATGAAGGGAAAGCCGCCAGTATTGAAGAACAGGTCGCCCATATGGACGACATTGTCTTCCCGCCAGCGCACGATGGAATCGCCATCCGTGTGGCCGCCGCCGGTGAACATCACATCGATCGTATCGCCATTGCGGTTCAGCGTGACCCCCTGGCCATAGCTGACAACGGGCAGCGCAACCGGGGCGGCGGGCGGTATCTCGTTGCCGAAAATTGTGCCCCCGCTGACCATCCGTGCCCGGACATTCTCATGCGCGAAGATCAACGCACCGGCCTCGCCAAAATTTTCATTCCCGCCGGCATGGTCGAAATGCCAATGGGTGTTGATAAGATAGGCTACCGGGCTGGCGCCAAGGTCCGCCACAGCGGCCATGATCCTGTCCGATAGCGGCGCGTATTGATCGTCGATCATCACGGTGCCATCCTCGCCGTAACTGACCGCGATATTGCCGCCGCGCCCGAACAGCACCGCGATCCCGGGCGCGATCTGCTCTGTACGGATTTCGACGTCGCTGAAATCCTGCTGGGCGGCGACTGGCGCGGCCAGGCAAAGACTCAGTACTGCGGCCGAAGCGGCGGCGGAAGTAACGGTGCGGATCATCGACAAGTCCCCTTTTCGCGCTCTTGCTAAGGCGCATAAGAAGACCTGTCGAGCCTAGCCCCCGAAGGCGTCCTTCAGCTTGTTGAAAAAGCCCCGGCTTTCCGGACACTCGTCGCCGGTTTCGGTCTGGCGGAACTGGTCCAGAATATCACGCTGAGCCTTGGTCAGCTTGGTCGGCGTTTCGACCTGCACTTCGACCACCATATCGCCGCGACCGCGCCCCTGCAGTACCGGCATACCGGCACCGCGTACGCGCAGCTGCTTGCCCGACTGGATGCCTGCGGGGATGTTCACCGTGTTGGTCTCGCCGGAAAGGTCGGGAATATCCACGCTGCCACCAAGCGCCGCCGTGGTGAAGCTGATCGGCAGGCGCGTGGCCAGCACTGTGCCTTCGCGCTGGAATACGCTGTGCTGGCGAATATGGACGAAGATATACAGATCGCCCGCAGGCGCGCCGCGCGGACCGGCCTCTCCCTTGCCGTTCAGGCGAATGCGGGTGCCGGTATCCACGCCGGGCGGAATATCCACCTCCAGCTTCTGCTCGCGGTCCACCCGGCCCTCGCCGCGGCATTCGCCGCACGGGTTTTCGATCACCTCGCCGCGTCCGTGGCAATTTGGGCATGGCCGCTCGACCACGAAGAAGCCCTGCTTGGCGCGGACCTTGCCGATGCCGCCGCACAGGTTGCAACCGCGCACTCCGGTGCCGGGCGCTGCCCCTGAACCGTCGCACGTATCGCATTGGCGAGAGACTTCGATCTCGATCTCGGTGCTCTTGCCATGAAACGCCTCTTCCAGACCGATTTCCATGTCATAGCGCAAATCTGCGCCGCGCCGCTGCTGTTGACGCCCGCTGCCCGGCCCGCCGCCGCCGAAAGCGCTGCCGAAGATGGTTTCGAAAATATCGCCGAGGTCTTCAAAGCCCTGCTGGCCGCCCTGCCCCCCATGGCCGCCATTCATGCCCTGCTGGAACGCAGCATGGCCAAAGCGATCGTAGGCGGCCCGTTTCTGCGGGTCTTTCAGGCAATCATAGGCGGCGCTGATCGCCTTGAAGCGCGCCTCGCATTCGGCATCGCCCGGATTGCGGTCCGGGTGATAGCGCATCGCCAGCTTGCGATAGGACGACTTGATCGTGGCCCCGTCGGCATCGCGGGTGACTTCGAGCAGCTCGTAAAAATCTATTTCTGATGTGGGCAAAACCGGCCCCCTTGGCAAACCGCTCGCCACCCCCGTTTACGGCGGGGATGGCGAGCGTGCTTGTTCATGTGAAGTCGCTTAGGACTTTTTCTCGTCGTCGGCGTTGTCTTCGCCGTCTTCGGTCACTTCGGAAAACTCGGCATCGACGACATCGTCATCCGCGCTCGAAGTGTCGGACCCGGCACTCTCGCCGCCTTCACCAGCCGCAGCATCCTGTTCCTGCTGATAGATTTGCTGGCCCATCTTCATAGCCGCTTCGGTCAGTTCCTGAGAGGCTGCGTTGATGGCTTCGGCATCGCCGCCTTCCAGCGCGGTCTTGGTAGCGGCAAGCTTGGTTTCGACTTCGGACTTGGTATCCGCGTCGATCTTGTCGCCATGCTCTTCCAGCTGCTTCTCGGTAGCGTGGACCAGGCTGTCGGCCTGGTTGCGTGCCTCGGCAGCTTCCTTGCGCTTCTTGTCTTCCTCGGCGAACTTTTCCGCATCCTGGACCATCTGTTCGATGTCGGATTCGTTAAGACCGCCAGACGCCTGGATCTTGATCGTCTGCTCCTTGCCGGTGCCTTTGTCCTTGGCAGAGACGTTCACGATGCCGTTGGCGTCGATGTCGAAAGTTACTTCGATCTGCGGCACGCCGCGCGGTGCGGGCGGAATACCGAGCAAGTCGAAATTGCCGAGCAGCTTGTTATCCGCCGCCATTTCACGCTCGCCCTGATGCACCTTGATGGTCACGGCGTTCTGATTGTCTTCGGCGGTGGAGTAGGTCTGCGTCTTCTTGGTTGGGATCGTGGTGTTGCGGTCGATCATGCGAGTGAACACCCCGCCCAGCGTCTCGATACCCAGCGAAAGCGGGGTCACGTCGAGCAGCAGCACGTCTTTGACATCGCCCTGCAACACGCCTGCCTGAATGGCAGCACCCATTGCCACGACTTCATCGGGGTTCACACCGGTATGCGGCTTGGATCCGAAGAAGTTTTCGACCACTTCGCGCACCTTGGGCATGCGGGTCATGCCGCCGACCAGGATCACTTCGTCGATCTCGTCCTTGGACACGCCGGCATCGGTCAGCGCCTTCTTGGACGGCTCCAGAGTGCGCTGGATCAGCTTGTCGACCAGCTTTTCTAGGTCCGACCGGCTGAGCGTTTCCACCAAATGCAGTGGGGTGGACGAGCCACCTTCCATGCGCGCGGTGATGAACGGCAAATTGACTTCGGTGGTCTGCGAACTGGACAGCTCGATCTTGGCTTTTTCGGCGGCTTCCTTCAGGCGCTGGAGGGCCAGCTTGTCCGAGCGGAGATCCATGTTCTCCTTCTTCTTGAACTGGTCCGCCAGCCATTCCACGATGGCCGCGTCGAAATCTTCGCCGCCCAGGAAGGTGTCGCCATTGGTCGATTTCACTTCGAACACGCCGTCCCCGATTTCGAGGATGGAGATATCGAACGTGCCGCCGCCAAGGTCGTAAACGGCGATGGTCTTGCCGTCATTCTTGTCCATGCCATAGGCGAGCGCGGCCGCCGTCGGCTCGTTGATGATGCGCAGCACTTCGAGGCCGGCGATCTGGCCGGCATCCTTGGTTGCCTGGCGCTGGGCGTCGTTGAAATAGGCCGGAACGGTGATAACCGCCTGCGTCACGTCTTCGCCCAGATAGCTCTCGGCGGTTTCCTTCATCTTCTGCAGGATGAAAGCAGACACCTGGCTGGGGGAATATTCCTCGCCGCCCGCTTCGACCCAGGCATCGCCGTTCTTGCCCTTGACGATGTCATAGGGGACCAGCTCCATGTCCTTCTTGGTCAGCGGATCTTCGAACCGTCGACCGATCAGGCGCTTGATCGCGAACAGCGTATTGTCGGGGTTGGTCACGGCCTGACGCTTGGCCGGCTGGCCGATCAGGCGCTCACCATCCTTGGTGAAGGCGACGATCGAAGGCGTGGTGCGTGCACCTTCGGAATTCTCGACGACCTTGGGCTTGCCCCCGTCCATCACAGCCACACAGCTGTTGGTGGTGCCGAGGTCGATACCGATTACTTTACCCATGATTTCCCTATTGCTCCGTATTCACTTGGTTGGACGCCGCCGGTGGGGTTCCCTGCTGGGCAGGCAAACCCGGTGGGCAGCTCGATTATGCAGCGCGATATAGGTGCGCTTTCTATTGGCACAAGGGAGGTTCCCGGTTAGAAATCCCCCACGCAGAACAGGGGTATGATGCAATGAAGACGAACATTCTGGCGCCGATGGCGCTTGTTTTAGGCACACTTGGCCTGTCCGCCTGCGGGGGCGAGACGGAGCAGGTCGAGCAGGCACCCGAGGGCATTGCCGGGCTGGACATAGAAGACCCGCGGTTGGTGCTGAACGCCGTTTCGGGCAATCCTGCGGCGCTTTACATGGACATCAGCTACAATGGCGACCGCTCGATCATGGTCCGCCGTTTCGATATGCTCGATGCCGGGCGGACAGAATTGCACGGCTATCTGGAGATGGTTACCGGCACCGAAATGGTCGAAACCAGCCCCTTCACCGTGGGCGATGGCGAAACGGTTTCGCTGGAACCGGGGGCGATGCATGTGATGGCATTCGATGTCTCGCCCGATCTGAAGGCAGGCGACGTGACCGAGGTTACGCTGACCATCGCCGGGGGTGACAAGCACAGCTTCCCGGTCGAAGTACGCGCCGCCGGGGAAGATCGCTGAGCCAATCCGCTGGCGCACTTGCCGAGCCCTGTCCGGTTGGCGGGGAGCGATCCCTGACCGCTGGCGAGATCGAGCTCGCCCGCGCGGTTTTCGGTGACGCGATCGACTATAAGGCGGTGAAAATCCGCCGCCGCAAGTGGTTTCCCTTCCAGCCGCGCCGGGTCACCATGGCCCCGCGCGGCCATATCCATTTCCACCCGTCGGGCACCGCCTATTGTGACGATTTCGCGCAGGAAAGCACGATCCGGCAGGGGTTGTTTATCCACGAAATGGTGCATGTCTGGCAGGTCCAGACGCGCGGGCGCTGGTTCCTGTTGCTCAACCGGATGCCTTGGGCACGCTACGATTACAGCTTGAAGCCGGGCTGGCCGCTGGCACGCTATGGGATCGAACAGCAGGCGGAGATCGTAAAGCACGCCTTCCTGCTGAGAAACGGCGTGAAGATCGCCGGGGCGGCCGACATTGCAGCTTATGAACTGCTGGTGCGGTTTCCCCGCACCGCCTGACCGCCCCGCACCCTAAAGGTGGACGATCCTACCTGAAATAGCGGGAATAGCGGCTGTCATTGCGGCAATCATCGTCGACATAGCGACCATTGCGGTCGTAAAATCCGTCGCAATCATTGTCCTTATCCTTGAAATAACCCGCAATACCGCCGATCGCAGCGCCGGCAAGCGCGTAGGTTTCCAGGTCCTCACCGGTAATCGCCGCAGCAGCAGCACCAGCCGCCGCGCCCAGCCCTGCGCCTTCTACGGCATAGTTCTCGGCACATGCCGATAGCGACAGCGCCGAGGCGGCTGCCAGTGGTACGAGTGTTTTGCGAATATTCATGGCCGGTCTCCTTAAGCTCCCGTTCGTAAACCGGAATAGACGAGACAAGCTGAACGCGGCCATGCCGAAACGGACCTGCCGGGTTCAGTCCGGCTTCTTTGCGACACCGACCATCGCAGGACGCAGCAAACGGTCGCGTATCATGTAACCGCTTTGCATTTCCTGGACCACGGTGCCTGCCTCGGCATCGTCGGTGGGAACTTCCATCATCGCCTGGTGCTGGTTGGGATCGAGCGGCAGGCCGACTGCGGCCACGCGGGTAATACCGTGCTGGCCGAACACCTTGTCGAGCTCACGCTGGGTCGCCTGGATTCCGGCAACAAGACCCTTGAACTTGCTATCCTCGCGCAGATCTTCGGGAATAGCATCGACCGCGCGCGACAGATTATCAGCCACCGACAAGATATCGCGGGCAAAGCCGGTCGCGGCATAGGCGCGCGCATCGGATACGTCCTTTTCCATCCGGCGGCGGACATTCTGCGTTTCGGCCCGCGCATAGAGCACGTCCTGATTCGCCTTGGCGAGATTCTCGCGCAATTCGGCCAGCGCGTCTTCTACGCTCGGCTCCTCATCCGCGCCTTCCTCGCCGTCATTATCGGCCAGCATTTCTTCGGGCACGCCCTTCAGTTCCTCGGCCTTTGCCTTCTCGTCTTCGGAGAGCGCTTCGGCTCCCGGTTTCTCGTTTTCGCTCATAATGGTAGATTTTCGCCTGTTAACCGGTCAATTTGCCCATCGCCTTTTCCAGCGAGCGGGCCGTGAAATCAACCATGGGCACGACGCGGGCGTAATTCAACCGCGTGGGGCCGATCACGCCCAATACTCCCACCACGCTGCCCTCGCGGTCGCGATAGGGCGAGGCGATCACGCTGGAGCCGGACAGGCCGAATAGCTGGTTCTCGCTGCCGATGAAAATGCGGGTCGATTCCGCGTCGCGTGCACTGTCGAGCAATTCGGCGACCGATTGCTTGTTTTCCAGATCGTCGAGCAATTGCCGCACCCGTTCCAGATCGCCCAGTGCCTCTTCATCGAGCAGGTTGGACTGTCCCCGCACGATCAGCACCGGGCGCTGCGCTGCATCCTTGCTCCACACCGCCAGCCCGCGTTCGACGAGGTCGCGGCTGACCTCGTCCAGCTGCGAGCGGCCCGAAGCCAATTCGTGCTGCATCGCCTTGGCCGCCTCCGCCAGAGTGCGGCCCGCCAGATGCGCGGTGATGTAATTGCTGGCCTGTTCCAGCGCAGATGGACTTGCCGTACCGTCCAGCTCCATCACCCGGTTTTCGATGGCGCCATCTTCGCCCACGACCACCGCGAGCGCTTTGCCCTGCCCTAGCCCGACCAATGACAGCTGCGCGAGCCGTGGCTCGCGCCGGGGGACCAGCACCATGCCCGCTGCGCCCGATATGTCGGACAGCACCGCGCTGGTCTGCTCCAGCGCCTGCTCGATCGGGCCGGGTTCGGACAATCGCTTCTCGATCGCGGCGCGTTCGGCCCGGGTGGGTTCGGCAACCTGCATCATGCCGTCCACGAACAGCCTCAGCCCGGTCTGGGTCGGAAGCCTCCCCGCGCTGGTATGCGGCGCAGCCAGCAAGCCAAGCGATTCCAGCTCCGCCAGGACGGAACGGATTGAGGCCGGGGACAAGTCCACCCCGCGCCCGCCCGCCAAGGTCTTGCTGCCGACCGGCTGGCCGCTATCGATATAGCCTTCCACGACCAGCTGGAAAATGGCGCGGGCGCGGTCGGTCAATTCGGTTACGGGCGGGGTCGGCATGGGTACAGTGTAGAGACTACCCTTGCAGCCTCAAGGGCCAAGCGCCTAACGCGGCTGCCGACACGATCTATTCAAGGACAAATGCAGATGCGACCATCCGGACGCGCGCCCGACGAAATGCGGGCCGTCACCATCGAAACCGGCTTTACCAAACATGCCGAAGGATCCTGCCTGATCTCGTTCGGCGAAACGCGCGTGCTGTGCACCGCCAGCGTGGAAGAACGTATTCCGCCTTGGCTTCGCGGCAAGGGCGAAGGCTGGGTGACCGGCGAATATTCGATGCTGCCCCGCGCAACCCACACGCGCGGCAGCCGCGAGGCAGCGCGCGGCAAGCAGAGCGGGCGCACGCAGGAAATCCAGCGGCTGATCGGACGCTCGCTGCGTTCGGTGGTCGATCTCAGCAAGCTGGGCGAGCGGCAGATCACCCTCGATTGCGATGTCCTCCAGGCAGATGGCGGCACGCGCACCGCGGCCATTTCCGGGGCATGGGTGGCGCTGCGTCTGGCGGTGAACAAGCTGATGGCCGACACGCTGATCGCCGAAGACCCGATCCAGGGCAAGATCGCCGCCATAAGTTGCGGCATCTACAATGGCGATCCGGTACTCGACCTCGACTATGCCGAGGATTCCAACGCCGATGCGGATGCGAATTTCGTGCTGCTGGAAGGCGGACGCATTGCCGAGGCGCAGGCCACGGCAGAGGGTGCGACCTACGACGAGGAAGGCCTGCTGCGCCTGCTGCGCCTCGCCCGGATCGGCTGCGACGGTATCTTCGCCGCTCAGGAGCAAGCCATAAAATGACGCACCGCCTGGGTTCCGGCAAGCTGGTGATCGCCACGCATAATGCGGGCAAGCTGAAAGAAATTTCGGCCCTGATGGAGCCGCGCGGGCTGCAATGCATCTCCGCCGGATCGCTCGGCCTGCCGGAACCCCAGGAAACCGGGACCACATTCGTGCAGAACGCCGTGCTGAAGGCGCGTGCCTCGGCGCAGGCTTCGGGAATAGTCTCGCTGGCCGACGATAGCGGGCTGTCGGTCGCCGCACTGGATGGCCGCCCCGGCGTCTACACCGCCGATTGGGCGGAACGGCAGTGGTTCGAAGGCGATCCCGGGCGCGACTGGTACATGGCGATGGGCAAGGTGGAAGGCATGCTCGCCGCAAAAGGGCCCGATACACCGCGCGATGCGTGGTTTTCCTGCGTCCTGGCCCTTGCCTGGCCCGATGGCGAGACTGCGGTGTATGAAGGGCGCATCGATGGTTCGTTGACCTGGCCGCCGCGCGGCGAAATGGGCTTTGGTTATGATCCGGTGTTCGTGCCGGGCAATCGGGCGGGCGACCGCAAGCAGACTTTTGCGGAAATCGACCCGGCGGAAAAGCACGCCATCAGCCACCGCGCCGATGCTTTTGCCAAGCTTGTCGCGGACCAGTTCGGCTGATCAATCGATATATTCGCCGATCACATTGCCCGACGGGTAATAGCGGCACACGAGCACATCGTTGACGCGCGAACGGGCCACCGCGCACCCCACTTCGCGCGTATCGCGCCAGATGATCTGCGTGTAATGGCCCACATCGCTCCAGCGGCCGGTGCGCGAGACATCGGGGAATTGGCCGGAGCGAAAATCGCGCTTTTCCGACAGGAAACCGCCGATCATGTCCTGCGCCGAGTAAAGTCCTGCCGATCCCATCCAGAGGTTTTCGCCAGCCTTGCGGCGCTGTTCGTAGCCGGCGTGCTCGAAGCGTCCGGTACGCGCCAGATGGTCCGCCCATTGGCGGGCATCGTCTTGTAAAGCACGGCTCCAGCGCAAGTCCGGCGCACCGGTCAGCGCCCGTTCCCGGTTATGTTCGTACAGCAGCGCGCGGGAGAATGGATCGAGTCGCTCCCGCGCCTCGTCCTGCGCCTGGGCAGGCAGAGCGAGGGCGGTAGCCGCGAAAGCAGCCATCATCGCAAAAGCGCCGCCCAGCCCCGCTGAAATTCGTCCCGATCCCATCCACGCATCTTGACTTCACGGTGTTAACGGATTCTGAAAGCCGGATGGCGCGCGCACTTTACATCCACTGGCCCTTCTGCGCGAAAAAGTGCCCCTATTGCGACTTCAACAGCCATGTCCGCGACAAGGTCGATCACGATCTGTGGCGCGCATCCATGCTGGCCGATATGCGGCACGAGGCAAAGTTGGCTGCGGACGAGCCGCTGGACAGCGTGTTCTTCGGCGGTGGCACGCCCTCGCTGATGCCGCCCGCACTGGTCGCTACGTTGCTGGCCGAGGCGGAGGCATTGTGGGGCTTCGCTGCAGATATCGAGATCACGCTGGAAGCGAACCCATCCTCGGTCGAGGCGGCGAAGTTCGCCGGGCTGGCGGCGGCGGGCGTAAACCGGGTATCGCTCGGGCTACAGTCGCTCGATGATGAGGCGCTGCGGTTTCTCGGCCGCCTGCACGGTGCGGCCGAAGGACTTGCCGCGCTCGAAACCGCGCAAGCTGTGTTCCGGCGGGTGAGTTTCGACCTGATCTACGCCCTGCCGGGCCAGAGCGAGGCGCATTGGCGCGAGCAATTGCAACGCGCGCTCGGGTTCGGGACGGATCATTTGTCGCTCTACCAACTGACGATAGAGCCGGGGACGCGTTTCGCCACCGATGTCCGGCGGGGGCAGTTTACTCCGCTCGGCGGCGACCCGGCGGCGGACCTGTTCGACGTGACGCGCAGCCTGACAGACGCTGCCGGAATGCCCGCCTATGAAGTGAGCAACCATGCGCGCCCCGGCCAGGAAAGCCGCCACAACCTGACCTATTGGCGCTACCGCGATTATTGCGGCATCGGCCCCGGCGCGCATGGTCGTCGAGGCGGCCACGCGACCTTGCGCCACAAGAAGCCTGAAAACTGGCTGGCGGCGGTTGAGGCAGAGGGGCACGGCCTGTCGGAAGAGCGTGCCCTACCCCGCCGCGAGCAGGCATCGGAGGCGCTGCTTATGGGCCTGCGGCTGGCAGAGGGTATCGCGCCCGGCGATCTGGCCGAACGGTTCGCCATTTCACCTGGCCAGCTGATCGATGCCGAGCGGCTGGCGCTTTACCGCGACCTCGGCCTCGCCTGGTCCAGCGGCGAGCGTATCGGGGTGACACCGGCCGGTATGCCGCTGCTCGATGCGCTGCTGGCGGAGCTGGTGCCCGCCGAACTGGTGGCTTGATGGCGCGGCCTGATCTGCTGGAGCAATGGCGCGGCCATCTGACCGACAATCTGCGGCGCAGCCCGCATACCGTGCGCGCCTATCTGGCGGCGGCAAACCGTCTGCTGGATGCACAGGATCTGACCGATTTTGGCGGGGTCGCCCGCTTGCAAGCTCCGGCGCTGCGCGCGCATCTGGCGGCTCGGCGGGCCGAGGGTCTGTCCAACGCATCAGCCGCGCGGGAGCTATCCGCCATCAAGGCGCTGATCACCTATGCCCGCGAGCAGGAGGGTCTGGACAAGGCCGGCGCGCCACGGCTGCGCGGACCGCGTATAAAAAAGGGCCTGCCCCGCCCCGTCACCCCGGACGATGCAGCCAATCTGGCCGATCTGGTGGCAGGCAATGCCAGTGCCGACTGGATCGGTGCGCGGGACCGTGCGGTCTTGCTGCTGCTTTACGGATCGGGTCTGCGGATTGCGGAAGCCCTGTCGCTGTCCGGCGGCGACGTGCCGTTAGGGTCAACTTTGACGGTCACCGGCAAAGGCGGCAAGCAACGGGCCGTGCCGATCCTGCCCATCGTCCAGCAGGCCGTGGCCGACTATGTGAGCAAATGTCCGTGGCCGATTGCTGCCGATGCGCCGATGTTCCGAGGCGCGAAGGGCGGGCCGCTATCGCCGGGCATGGTGCAAAAGGCGGTGGCGCGCGCGCGCGAGGCATTGGGACTTCCGGCAACCGCCACGCCTCATGCGCTGCGGCACAGCTTTGCAACCCATTTGCTGGGGGTTGGCGCCGATCTGCGTTCGCTGCAGGAATTGCTCGGACATGCCAGCCTGGGATCGACGCAAATCTATACGCAGGTCGATGCGGCAACCTTGCTGGATGCCTATCGCGGCGCCCATCCGCGAGAGAAGGACTAGGCCCGCCCCCGGTTGCCCAAGCCTACATATTGGCGTGTCGCCGCTCGATCGCGTCCCAGATCAGCGCAGGTGTGTCGGTGCCGTTGAACTGGTCGATGGCGACGATTCCGGTGGGCGAGGTAACGTTGATTTCCGTTAGCCATTTTCCGCCGATCACATCGATCCCCACGAAGACCAGCCCGCGCCGCTTCAACTCCGGCCCCATCGCCGCGCAAATCTCTTCCTCGCGCGCCGTCAGCGTAGCCGCCTCGGCATAACCGCCCTGGGCGAGATTGGAGCGGAACTCGCCCTGTCCGGGCTTGCGATTGATCGCGCCGGTAAACTCCCCATCGATCAGCACGATGCGTTTGTCTCCTTCGGCCACTTCGGGGAGGAACGGCTGCACCATGTGCGGTTCGGGCCAGGTTTGGTTGAACACCTCGAACAAGGCTGACAGGTTCTCGCCATCGGCGGGCACCTTGAAGATCGCCTTGCCGCCATTGCCGTGCAGCGGCTTCACCACCACCGGGCCGTGCCTGGCCTGGAACGCGCGCACATCGTCCAGCTGCCGCGCAATCAGCGTTGGCGGCATATATTGCACGTAATCGAGCACGAACATCTTTTCGGGCGCGTTCACCACCTCACGCGGATCGTTGACGACCAGCGTCTGGCCTTTCAGCCGGTCGAGCAGCAGGGCCGCGCTGATATAGCCGAGGTCGAAAGGCGGATCCTGCCGCATCAGCACCACGTCGATATCGCGCGCCAGGTCGATGCGCCGGCGCTCTTGCATGGAGTAATGGTCACCCTCAACCCGCTGCACCGATACCGGCGCGGCATGTGCCGTCAGGCTGCCGCCCACTTCGGTAGTTTCCCAGGCGAGCGAACGTGCATCGTAATGCCACACCTCGTGTCCGCGCGACTGCGCGGCCAGCATCAGGGCAAAGCTGGAATCGCCGCCAATCTTGATCGAGTCCATCGGGTCCATCTGGACGGCTATTTTCAGGGGCATGCGCACTCCAATTACGGCATCCAAGCGTTTTCGATGTGGCGCGGGCGGTGGCCGGGTGCAAGCAGCATCACGTCCACGCGCATATCCTCGCCGCCCAGAACATAGTCATGACTTACGCATTGCACAGCGGCAGCCACGCGGCGCAGGCGATATTCGTCGATCGCGAAGTCCAGCTCGCTGGCCTTGCGCCGCCACTTTACCTCGACAAATGCCACCATATTGCCGCGTTTCATGATCAGGTCGATTTCGCCGACCGGCGTTTTCACCCGCTTGCCCAGCGTGCGCCAACCCTGCAGCGCCAGCCATATCTGCGCGAATCTCTCGCCCTTCCGCCCGCGTTTTTCGGCGATTTGCCGCCTCATGAACCGCGCAATTCCAGCGCGCGGGCATAGAGCAGCTTGCGGTCGAGGCCGGTCGCCCTGGCAACCTTGCCCGCCGCCTGCGAAGGTTTGTCATGCGCCAGTGCCTCGCGCAGCAGGCTGTCCATATCAACGGCGGCTCCGTCGCCCGGCACTGGCGGCGCGACCAGCAGGACGATCTCGCCCTTGGGCGGGTGCGCCGTATAATGTTCGCTTAGTTCCGCTGCCGCGCCGGTCCGGCATTCCTCGTGCAGCTTGGTCAATTCGCGCGCGACCGAAACCTCGCGTTCGGGCCATAGCGCATCGAGGGCATTCAGCGATTTCACCAGCCGCGGACCGGTTTCGTAAAAGATCAGCGTGGCATCGACGTCGGACAATTCTTCAAGAGCCTCGCGCCGAGCCTTTTCCTTCACTGGCAGGAATCCGGCAAACAGGAACCGCGCATTGGGCAATCCGCTCAGCGTCAATCCGGCAATTGCCGCGCACGGCCCAGGCAGGCTGGTAATCGGCACACCCGCCGCGCGCGCTTCCTTTACCAGGCGATAGCCAGGATCGGACACCAGCGGTGTGCCCGCATCGCTCACCAAGGCAACCGCGCGGTCTGTCATCGATTCGATCAGCCGCGCCCGATCACGCTCTCCGCTATGATCGTCATAGCGCCACAGGGGCTTGCTCGCGCCCAGATGTTTCATCAATTTACCTGTGACGCGCGTGTCCTCGCACGCCACACCGTCGCAGCGCCGCAATATATCGGCTGCCCGGACCGTTATATCGCCGAGATTGCCAATCGGGGTGGCGACTATATAGAGTCCGGCGCAAAGAGGTTCGTCGAATTCAGACACGAACCCCCAATGAACACGCTTCGGGAGCGCGGCAAGCATGAACGGTTTTTCGAGATTCAAACCTGGCTTCAGGAAAGCCTTGGCAATTGCCAGCGTCGCGGTGCTGGCGGGTTGCCAGATCGTGCCCAAGACCACCGCGCCCGACCGGCCCGATGCCCCGGTAGTCTCGCGCCCGGCCCCCGAACCCAGCGCGACCGCCCTGCCCAGCGATGCAACGCGTCACCGCGTGGCGTTGCTGGTGCCATTGTCCGGTGCGAACGGGGCGGTGGGACAATCCATCGCCAATGCAACTACGATGGCGCTGCTCGATACCAACGCGGATAATCTGCGGATTACCACTTACGATACCGCGGCTGGGGCGCGTAATGCGGCAAGCCGGGCGATCGGCGATGGCAATGCGCTGATCCTCGGCCCGTTGCTGGCGGATAACGTCCCCTCCGTGCTGGCGGAATCGCGGGCGGCCAATATCCCGCTGATCTCGTTCAGCAACGATGCGACGGTGGCCAGTCCCGACGCCTTCGTCATGGGCCATATTCCCGAGGAATCGATTGCCGCGACGGTCAAATTCGCGCGCAGCCGCGGTTCTGCCAATTTCGCCGCACTGGTTCCCAACGGCGCCTATGGCCAGCGCGCCGAAGCAGCACTGGCGGCGGCCTTGCAAACCCATGGCGGCACGCTCGTGACGACCGAGCGATATGCACGGGGCAACACTTCGATCATCAGCGCGGCGGAACGGATCAAGCAGCGCGGCGGGTATGACACCGTGCTGATCGCCGAAGGCGCGCGCTTGACCGCCCGCGCCGCAGCCACGTTCGATGCCAACACCCAATTGCTCGGCACCGAATTGCTCAGCGGTGAAAGCTCCATCACCCGTACACCGGCAATGCGCGGCTTGCTGTTCTCCGCCGTGCCCGACCAGCGCTTCAAGCGGTTTGCCGATAGCTACAATTCGCGCTTCGGCGGACAGCCTTACCGTATTTCCACCCTGGGGTATGATTCGGTGCTGCTCGCGCTGAGAGTGGCGCGCGACTGGCGGGTTGGCGACGCCTTTCCGACCAGCGCATTGCGGGACGAAGGCGGATTTCTGGGGCTGGACGGGGCTTTCCGGTTCCAGCGCAGCGGCGTGGTTCAACGGGCGATGGAAGTGCGCGAGGTACGCAATGGCCAGGTAGTAATCGTCGGTCCTGCTCCTGCACGTTTCGAAGACTGAGCATCAAGGGTGCGGATTAACGCACGGCTGCGCTTGTAGCCGCGCGAATCTGCGGCCTATAGCCTGACGCATGTCCGAAGACCTGTTCGCAGATACGCCCACCTCCAGCGGCGATTACGATTCCTCGTCGATCGAAGTGCTGGAAGGGCTGGAGCCCGTCCGCCGCCGCCCCGGCATGTATATCGGCGGCACAGACGACCGCGCGCTGCACCATCTGGCTGCCGAAGTGCTCGACAATGCGATGGACGAGGCGGTGGCCGGACATGCCACCCGGATTGAGGTTTCGCTGGAGGAAGGCAACCGCCTGTCCATCGCCGATAATGGCCGCGGTATCCCGGTGGACGAACACCCGAAATTTCCCGGTAAATCCACGCTGGAAGTAATCCTGTCCACGCTGCATTCGGGCGGGAAGTTTTCCGGCAAGGCCTATGCCACCAGCGGCGGCCTGCACGGTGTCGGGGTGAGCGTTGTCAACGCGCTGTCCTCCGACACGCGGGTAGAGGTCGCGCGCGACAAGCAGCTTTACGCGCAGAGCTTTTCGAAAGGCGAAGCGCAAGGCCCGATCGAGAAGCTCGGCCCCACGCCCAACCGGCGCGGCACAACGGTCAGCTTCACCCCCGACACCGAGATTTTTGGCGACCGTCAGTTCAAGCCGAAGCGGTTGTTCAAGCTGGCCCGGTCGAAGGCCTACCTGTTCGCCGGTGTCGAAATCCGTTGGAAATGCGCCGAGAGCCTGGTTTCGGAGGATGTTCCGGCAGAGGCGGTGTTCAAATTCCCCGGCGGGCTGGCCGACCATCTGGCCGAACAGATCGGGGAGCGCGAATGCGTCACCGCGCAGCCCTTCACCGGCAATCAGGACTTCGCCATCGCCGATGACGGGATCGGACAGGGCCGCGTGGAATGGGCGATCGCCTGGCCGCTTTATTCCGAAGGCGCGACCAGCTGGTATTGCAACACCGTGCCGACCCCCGATGGCGGCACGCATGAACAGGGCCTGCGCGCCGCGCTGACCAAGGGTTTGCGCGCTTTCGGGGAGCTGACCAGCACGAAGAAGGCGAAGGATATCACCGCCGACGATGTGATGAACGGCGCGGAGATCATGCTGTCCGTCTTCATTCGCGATCCGCAATTCCAGAGCCAGACCAAGGACCGTCTGACCAGCCCCGAAGCCGCGCGTCTGGTCGAGAACGCCGTGCGCGACCATTTCGACCATTTCCTCACCGACAATATGGACCGCGGCAAGGCGCTGCTGGGACAGGTGATGGAGCGGATGGACGAGCGACTGCGCCGCAAGCAGGAACGCGAGATCAAGCGCAAGAGCGCGACCAACGCCAAGAAGCTGCGCTTGCCCGGCAAGCTGACCGATTGCACCGGCGAAGGTGACGGCGAGACCGAACTTTTCATCGTCGAAGGTGATTCCGCCGGCGGCAGCGCCAAGCAGGCACGCAACCGCAAGACGCAGGCGATTTTGCCGATCCGGGGCAAGATCCTCAACGTCGCCAGCGCCACTCGCGAAAAGATCGGTGCAAACGCAGAAATCGCCGATCTATCGCTGGCGCTGGGCTGCGGTACGCGCAAGGATTGCGACCCGGAAAACCTGCGCTACGACCGGGTGATCATCATGACCGATGCCGATGTGGACGGTGCCCACATCGCCACGCTGCTGATGACGTTCTTCTTCCAGGAAATGGCCGAGATCGTGCGCGGCGGGAATCTCTATCTCGCCCAGCCCCCGCTCTACAAGCTAACCGCCGGAAAAGAGAGCCGCTATGCCCGCGACGACGCGCACCGCGCCGAGCTGGAAGCCACGGTCTTCAAGCATAAGAAGGTCGAAGTCGGCCGGTTCAAGGGGCTCGGCGAGATGAACCCGGCGCAATTGCGCGAAACCACGATGGACCCGGAAAGCCGCAGCCTCATCCGCATCACCCTGCCCCCCGAATTCGAACAGCGCGCGGCGGTAAAAGAACTGGTCGGGCAGCTGATGGGCCGCAACCCGGAACACCGCTTCAACTTTATTCAAAACCGTGCGGGGGAGCTGGATCGGGATATGATTGATGCGTAAGAAAAATGCCAATAAACTTGAGACTGTTGAAATTCAGGGACTGAAGCTAAACGTACGACAGTTTTCGTGGCCGGAGCACGTAGCGCTAACTGATTGTTCAATAGGGATGCGCAACTTTCGATACGTGAATGAAGATAAGATAGATTCTTATCTTAACCAACTCGGTTTTGATTCGAGAGCAAAAAAATCGGATAGAAAGCTTGGCTTGAGTGGGTTTACTCCATCTGGGTCGTTGGGTTCTTCACAGTCTGACAAAAAAATACCAATCGAGCATCGTGTCAGCAAACTGGTAGAGCTGCTTCGAGATCATGAGGTCATTACCGGCCAGCGCCCTCATTACCTGCCGCATCACCCCACTACAGAACCCCCTTTTGTGCATGAGCACTGCGAAGCAATTCCATTTATTTTTCCTAAATCGGTGTTTGAACATGACCTAGGAATTTCAGCGCTTAAACTTTGGGTAAGCGAACCAAACAAGGAATTCTTTGTTGATGAGCCATTCCGATGGGATGGTGCTTATCTGCTGTTAACTGAGGTCCATTTTGACAATGGAGTTCATCGGCATATGCTTTCCGGGTGTTCGGCCCTTCGGCTTGTATTCAACGCGCTTACCAATGATAATCTGCTAGACAGGTCGGGTGAGGAAATTTTTGGTAGATGGGATTATCGTACAATAACGGAAAAGATCATGAAAATGGGTGGAATACCGGGTTCAAAACTGCCCATAGAAACTCTGTATGCTATACGTTACATGACTGATGAGCAGTTTCACCCCGATGCGCCCCAAGACGGTCGCGTCCACGATATTCTTGGCTATCCATTCTTTATTTCGGCCTCGGTATGAACGTGCAGTTGCCCCTCCAGCGTCCGGTGTACGGGGCACTTATCCGCAATCTCGATGATCCTCTCGCGCTGGTCTTCGGTTAGCTTGTCGCCGTGCACCTCGATCCGGCGATTGAGCGCCTGGACCGGAGCCTTATCCGCCGCCATCGCAGCTTCTTCGCAATCATCCGCATGATTGCGTTCATGCGTCACATGGACTGTCGTGCCTTCGAACGGCCAACCCTTCCGGTCGGCATACATCTTCATCGTCATCGCGGTGCAGGTTCCCAGCGCGGCCCCCAGCAAATCGTAGGGCGTCGGCCCGGTATCGTCGCCGCCGTAACTCCTCGGTTCGTCGGCGACGAAGCGGTGGCTGACCGTATGGACTTCGGTGCCGAACTTGCCGTGGCCGGTTTTCACCACCACGCCATCCTCGGGCATTGGCCAGTCTTCGCGCATGTCGAGGTAACGGGTCGCCCAGCCTGCGATCATTGTGGCAGCGAAGTGCGCGTCGCGTTCGTCCAGCAGCAGGTGATCGGCGCCCGCCAGGCTGACGAAGCTCTTGGGGTGTTTCGCCGCGCGGAACAGCGCGCTGGCGTGATCGACCGATACGATATCGTCCACCGGCGAATGCAGGATGAGCAGCGGAACGCGCAGCTTGCCGACCTCTGCCAGCAAATCGGCATCGACCGTTTTCTCGATAAATTCGCTGCCGAGCGAAAAGGCGCGCCCACCGATCGAAACCTCGCCATTGCCATCCCTGCGAATGGCGTCGAGATCGCCCTCGATCCGTCCGAGCACATGCGGAACATCGGATGGCGCACCGATGGTCGCCACCGCAGCGATCTTGTCCGCCCCGATGTCGTCGACCGCTGCCAGCACCGCCGCTCCGCCCAGGCTATGCCCGACCAGCAGGAGGCGGCTGGCGAAGCGGTTATGCAGATAGCGCGCCGCGCTCTCCAGATCGGCCACATCGGTGGCGAAACCGGCGCGGCCGAATTCGCCCTCGCTGGCTCCGAGCCCGGTGAAATCGAACCGCAGGCACGCAATTCCGTCCGCCGCGAGGGCGCGCGCCGTGGCCACCGCAGCCTTGCTCGCCTTGGTGCAGGTAAAGCAATGCGCAAACAAAGCCGCCCCGCGCACCAGCCCCGTCGGCAACTCGAGCGACCCGGCCAGATCGTGCCCGGCATCGGTGGTAATGGTAAGGTTTTCGGTGGGCATTCTGGTGGCTCCGCAAGCTGAATGGCGCGCCAGCATAGGCAAGTTTGCGCAGTGCGGTAGGAAAATAGCGGCGCTTGCCAATCGCCCGGCGCATCCGCCATGTTACGACAAGTCACTCAAATCGCTGTCGGAGCCAGTATGAAAGCCGCTTTACCCATCGCACTCGCCGCACTGTGCCTGACCCAGCCACCCGCTGCTCTGGCGCAAACCGAAATGGAGGCAGGCTCGCAGGCCGAGCAGTCGATGCTGGAAAGCCGCGCCGATGATGTCGTGGCCGTGCTGAACGGCGAATTGCCCGCCGCAGACGTGTTTTCGGCCAATTTCCTTGCCGCAGTTTCCGAACAGCAGCTGGAGATCATGAACGCACAGCTATCGGCGCAATTCGGCCCGCTGCTGGCGGTGGAATCGGTCGATCCGGTCAGCAGCACCGGCGCGCGCGTGGCCTTTCGCTTCGAACGCGCCACCGGGTCCGGCGGGATGGAGATCAGCGCCGCTCCTCCTTTTCTGATCGAGGGGCTGCGCCTGTCGAGCTTTGCTGCGATCGACGATAATGCCGCCAAAATAGCTAATGATCTGGACGGCTTGCCCGGCCAGGTCTCTGTATATTTCGGCCCGTTGAAAGATGGCGAGCCGCTATTCGCGCGCGATGTTTCGACCGCCTATCCCATCGGCTCGACGTTCAAGCTCTATGTCCTGTCCGCCCTCGCCCGGTCCATCGCGGCCGGTGAGCGCGCGTGGAGCGACGTTGTCCCGCTATCGGTTGCATCGCTGCCGAGCGGCCGCCTGCACAACTGGCCGCAGGGTACACCGATCACGCTGCAAAGCCTCGCCACCATGATGATCGCGGCCAGCGACAATACCGCCACCGACCAGCTGATCGCAGTGCTGGGGCGCGCGGCGGTCGAGGCGGAATTGCGCGCCAGCGGGCACGGAAATCCGGACGCCACGCTGCCCTTCCTCACCACGCTGGAAATGTTTGCGCTCAAGACCCGGACCAAACGCGGCGCGGCCTATGCGGAGGCTTCCGAAGACGAGCAGCAGGAATTGATCGAGGCGCTGGCGGCGGAGCTCAACGGCACCCCCGAAGGGACCGGGATCACGCGTTGGAGCGAAGCGCGGCTGATCGAGGAAGTCGAATGGTTTGCCGATATGGACGACCTGCGCGGAATCCTCGCTCGTCTGGCAGAGCTGGAAGATCCGGTTGCGCGGCAGATCATGGCGGTAAACCAGTCGATGCCCGGCGCTATCGCCCGAAAATGGGATTATATCGGCTATAAGGGCGGATCGGAGCCGGGTGTGCTCAACTTCACCTGGCTGCTGCGCGACAAGCAGGGCGCGTGGCACATGCTGGCAATGAGCTGGAAGGATGAGAGCAACAGCCTGAACGAGCAAAGCTTCCAACTGTTCGCCCAGCGGATCATCGCTCTGCCCCGCGACTAGCGGTCTTGCCCTTCCTGCCGGGTTTCCTTAACGCACACGTAAAGCAAACCAGTTGCACAGGGAAACTTCATGGCCGACCAACGCTTCACCGGAACAGACGACTACATCGCTACCGACGACCTCAAGGTTGCCGTGGATGCCGCCGTAACTTTGCGCCGTCCGCTGCTGGTGAAGGGCGAGCCCGGCACCGGCAAAACCGTCCTCGCGCACGAAATCGCCAAGGCAATCGGCGCTCCGCTGATCGAATGGAATGTGAAGTCCACTACCAAGGCGCAGCAGGGTCTGTACGAATATGACGCGGTGGCGCGGCTGCGCGATGGCCAGCTTGGCGAAGAGCGTGTCCACGACATCTCGAACTACATCAAGAAGGGCAAATTGTGGGAAGCCTTCACCAGCCCGCAGCTGCCCGTCCTGCTGATCGACGAGATCGACAAGGCCGATATCGAGTTTCCCAACGACCTGCTGCAGGAACTCGACCGGATGAGCTTCGACGTTTACGAAACGAAGGAGCGGATCGAGGCGCAGGAACGCCCGATCGTCGTCATCACCTCCAACAATGAGAAGGAACTGCCCGACGCCTTCCTGCGCCGCTGCTTCTTCCATTATATCAAGTTCCCCGACCGTGAGACGATGCAATCCATCATCGACGTCCACTTCCCCGGCATCCAGAAGAAGCTGGTGACCAAGGCGATGGACGTATTCTACGAATTGCGCGAGGTGCCCGGCCTGAAGAAGAAGCCCAGCACCAGCGAGCTGCTCGACTGGCTCAAGCTGCTGCTGAACGAGGATATGCCGCTCGAAGTGCTGCAAGACAGCAACCCCAACAACGCCATCCCGCCCCTGCACGGCGCGCTGCTTAAGAACGAGCAAGACATCATGCTGTTCGAACGGCTGGCGTTCATGTCGCGGCGGCAGACGTGACCAAGTTCCTTCGTCATTGCGAGGAGCCAAAGGCGACGTGGCAACCCATAGTGCAGGTCCATGGATTGCTGCGCTACGCTCGCAATGACGAAATAGGGTAATTCGATGTTCTTCAACTTCACCGATGAACTCCGCTCAGCCGGGATCGGCGCGTCTTTCAAGGAGCATCTCACGCTGCTGGAGGCGCTCGACAAGGATGTGATCGAGCAGACGCCCGAGGCGTTTTACTACCTCTCCCGCGCGACATTCGTGAAGGATGAGGGGATGCTGGACCGGTTCGACCAGGTTTTCGACAAGACCTTCAAGGGCTTGCTGACCGATTACGGGCAGAACCCGGTCGATATTCCGGAGGACTGGCTGAAGGCCGTCGCTGAGAAATTCCTGACGCCGGAGGAGATGGAAGCCATCGAATCGCTCGGCGATTGGGACGAGATCATGGACACGCTGAAGAAGCGCCTGGAGGAGCAGGAGAAGCGCCACGAGGGCGGAAATAAATGGATCGGCACGGGTGGCACCTCGCCCTTCGGCCATTCCGGTTACAATCCCGAAGGCGTGCGCATCGGCGGCGAGAGCAAGCATAGGCGCGCGGTGAAAGTGTGGGAAAAACGCGAGTTCAAGAACCTCGATTCCACCCGCGAGCTCGGCACGCGCAACATCAAGATGGCGCTACGCCGCCTGCGCCGCTTCGCCCGCGAAGGCGCGGCGGACCAGCTCGACCTCGGCGCCACGATCGACGGCACGGCCAAGCAGGGCTGGCTCGACATCCATATGCGTCCCGAACGCCGCAATGCGGTGAAATTGCTGCTGTTCCTGGATGTCGGCGGATCGATGGACCCGTTCATCAAGCTGGTCGAAGAACTGTTCAGCGCCGCCACCAGCGAATTCAAGAATTTAGAGTTCTTCTACTTCCACAACTGCCTGTATGAAGGTGTGTGGAAGGACAATGCCCGCCGCTGGCAGGAACGCGAAAAGACGTGGGACATCCTCCATAAATACGGCCATGATTACAAAGTGATCTTCGTCGGCGACGCGGCGATGAGTCCCTACGAAATCACCCACCCCGGCGGCTCGGTCGAGCATATGAACGAGGAATCCGGCGCCGCCTGGATGCAACGCGTCACCAACACCTACCCCGCGACGGTGTGGGTCAATCCCGTGCCCGAAAAGCAGTGGAGCTACTCGCAAAGCACCAAGGTGATAAAGCAGCTGGTCAACGACCGGATGTACCCGCTGACTATCGACGGGCTGGACGACGCGATGCGGGAATTGACGCGGAAGAATGGGTGAGTCTTCTTTCGACCTATTTCCAGATGTTTCTCCCAACCTCAAATTCGTTCGTCAAATATCCTAGCGGAGTGCGGGATCAGCAATGAGACCCCCGCCAGCAATATCGGCATGGCTTTTACTTGGCGATGTGTTATAGCAACTTCCATCATCAGGGGAGACGAGTTTTGCGCATGCCGATTTTCACCCCCGCAGCAGTGGTAATCACCCTAGCGGTTTTCACCGCGACGCCCGCGCAAGCTCGATATCTACAGACAGACCCCGTTGGATATGAGGATAACGTGAACCTCTATGCCTATGTTGGGAATGACCCGATAAATGGTGTCGACCCGACAGGCGAGACCTGCGTAGCCTTGATGGGTTTTAATGGCTCTGGAACGACCTGCATGAGAGCCTACCGCTATCAGCGTCTAGCTGGCGACTCACGCATCTCCAGTCGAACGAGCTTTTTTAGTGCAGCATCAGCAGTGGTGAATACACTCGCTAGTGCTGAACTAGTGGGGTCCGGAGTTTCGAATGAGGCAGTCGGTTTCTTGAGAAGTTCTGGCGCGGTATTAGAGTCGGCCAATCTTCAACGAGCCAATCAAATTCGTCTTGGATTTGTTTACTCTGGCAACACCTCGATAGCGCAGAATGACCGTGATTTTGTTCGCTTCGAACAGGGGAAACTCCAAGAGCAACTGGATGGCCTATCATCCTCAGCAAGAGGCCGCATTGTAGGTGAGATAAACGGCCTATTGAATGGCAGTGGCCGAGAGGCTGCTGCTGGCCTCTTTGGTCTATCTGATAGCAACACGCGACAGGTTATTGACTCTGTCCGAGAAGGTCTCGGGCGGGACATAGATTTTGGCAGCTTTGACGATCGAGTGGCCATAGGTGATGCGCTTACCGCCGCAGCTCGTGAAAATGGAAGTCTATGCTCAGGAACAGCGGTGAGAACCTGCTAGAATGATTGAGGCTCTCAAAATAACAATCATTATGAAATTGTGCGAGGCTCTCGTATACACGTTCTTTGCAACCTTCATAATGTATTTTATTTATCAGGCTACGGGGGATATGGCCTTATACAGGTTTAGGACACTAGAAGATTCCGTTTTCAGTGCCATGCTCCTGACTTCTCCAATATATTTGTTTATGTTAGTAGTATGCTTTTTCATTCCCTACGCTTCGGGTCATGACCCTTCGAGGCTGGTGATATTTATAGTTCCTGCCGTAGCGACTGCTTTGTTTCATAACACGATAAGTAATTGGCGCGACCCGATGGTTTTATACCCAACAGGCATATTGATTTGCGCAAGCCTTGCGGTAGCTGTCGTTAAATTGCTTTGGTTTTCCAACCACTCTTTAGCGAATCAATGATTCCATCAGCTTTGCGATACATCTTTCATACCCTGCTTCTCCTATTTATGGTGGCGGTTAATTCGCCAGCCTTTGCTCAATCTCCCGCTGAAACCGTCCGCGCCGTTCTATCCGCACCTGGCAGCCAGCTAAATTACGAGCGGGCAAAACTGACCTTCGATGCGATTATCGCGCCAGAATTGGACGAGGCAGCGGTGATCGCCGAGATTGACCAGCTCGCGAGTGCAGCGGCACGTATCGCATCAGGCAGCAACGATATAGCCAAGCTCAAAGCAGCGCGTCAGGTCATTTACGAAGCAGGCGCATGGAACGGGAGCAGGCCATTCGCCCATGACCATGCCGACCCTTATGGCCGTGACCTGCGTAACAAGCTGCTCGCCACCTATCTCGACACCCGCCGAGGCAACTGCGTTTCGATGCCGATATTGCAGCTTATCGTGGCCGAGAGGCTGGGGCTGAACGTCTCGCTATCGACCGCGCCGCTGCATGTGTTCATGCGTTACACCAACCCGACCAATGGCCGCAGCATTGCGATAGAGTCGACAAGCGGAGGCCACCCCGCGCGTGAGAGCGAGTATCACCAAAAAATGGGCGTTACCGACGCACAGGTGGTAAGCGGTATTTATCTGGGGACGCTGACCAAACGTCAGAGTATCGCCGTCATGGCCAGCACCGTGACCGAATGGTTGATGAGCCAAGGCCGCTATAACGAGGCCATCGCAGTCGCAGACGTGCTGCTCGAATATTATCCAACCGATGTTCATGCGATGCTGACACGCGGCTCGGCACATGGCGAGCTGCTGCGCACTGAATTTATCAAACGTTTTCCTAGCCCGCAGACGATACCGCCAGCTTTGCGACCGCGTTTTAAGATGCTCGCAAGCCAGAACGTAACCGCCTTCCAGCAAGCGGAAGCGTGGGGCTGGGTGCCAGTCACGCAATAGTAGTTCTGGGAACTTCTACTTTCCACCCCAATGGCGGACGGTGAACTAGTAATTGAATCCCCGATCCGTCACGGTTTGCCATCGTGTTTCATCCGCCGCAACAACCTCCTCCAAATCCTTGGCCTCAGCCGCAGCATCATCCACCCACTCCCGCAGCTTCGGCCCCCCATTGATCACATCGATCGCGAGGCGGTCCAGCTCATACTCGTACGGGAAGTCGCGCCATAGGTCGTAATCCGGGTAGAGCCGCCGGATTGCCTTGAAGGCCAGCGCCTGCAAGCGCCACGGGCGGAACGCCGCGTGGTCGTAAAACCGCCCCTCGGCGTGGATCATCAGGCCGTTGCACAGCTCGCCCGCGTGTTTGTGGAAGGTCGGTTCGAACCAGCATTCGCGCAGGGCGCAGCCGGTCAGCCATTCGGGGGCGAAGCGTTCCATCTCGGCCAGCACCGCCTTCGCGTCCACATCGGGCGCGCCGAACAGGACTTCCAGCGGGCGGGTGGTGCCTCTGCCTTCACTGAGATTGGTGCCTTCCAGCATGACGGTTCCGGCATAGGCGCGGGCCATGTTGAGGCTGGCGGCGTTGGGGCTGGGGTTGATCCAGATGCGGTCTTCCGGCCATCCGTAGCCGGGCGCGGCGTCGGGCTGCCAGCCTTCCATTTCGATCACGCGGTAGTCCACGTCGAGGCCGAAATGGTCGATGAACCAGTGGCCCATCTCGCCCATCGTTAGGCCGTGGCGCATCGGCATGGGACCGGCACCGACGAAGCTTTCCTGCCCCGGCTCCAGCAGTGTGCCTTCCACCGGGCGACCGGCGGGGTTCGGGCGGTCGAGCACCCACACCTCCTTGCCGTCCTTCGCGCCCTCCTCCAGCAGATAGAGCAGCGTGGTGACGAAGGTGTAGATGCGGCAGCCAAGGTCTTGCAGGTCGAACAGGAACACATCCGCGCTGCTCATCATCTGCCCGGTTGGGCGGCGCACCTCGCCATAAAGGCTGAACACTGGGATGCCGTATTGCGGATCGGTCTCGTCCGCCGTTTCGACCATATTATCCTGCTTGTCGCCTTTAAGCCCATGTTGCGGACCGAAGGCGCTGGTGACATTCGCCCCCGCCGCAATCAGCGCGTCGAGGCTGTGAGTGAGGTCTTCCGTCACGGAGGCAGGATGGGCGACGAGCGATACGCGTTTGCCCTCCAGCGGGGCGCGCAGCTTGGGGTCTGCAAGCAGCCGGTCGATACCGAATTTCACGCTCATCGCCCAGACTCCACAATACCACTCTCCAGATGGATGGCGCGGCAAACCTCGCTATGGAACTCCGGCTTGCCTTCGGGAAAGTCCAGTGCCCAGAACTGGATGTTGCCTTGTCTGTCCTCGACAATTGCGTTCAGCGCGACCTTCGCTGGCAGCGGCAGCCGCGAGGCGATGCTGGCTTCCAGCACCAGCTCGTCTCCGGTTGCGGAGCAGGCGATGGATATCGATTCCACCGGCGCATCCCGGCTGTTGAGGCGGAACCCGTCGAAATCGTAACACGCCCATTTGCTCGATGGGGAGAGGTTCAACTCGCGGTAATACGCGCCCTCGTCCGGCTGCCAGAAGATTTCGAAACAGGTGGTCTTCCACAGATTGTCTTCCCGCTCGGGATGAGTGTGAGTGGGTACCTTGATCGCGCCGATGTCGCCGCGCAGTGCAAACCGCGCGCGGCAGCCGCTGGCGGTGGGTTCTATCGATGCCGTAACCGCCTCTATCGGGCCGGGCGAACAATCGGGGTGGAGCGTAAGGGCGTGGTTGGGCATCATGGCCGCAATCGCTAAGGCCGCAGACCCGCCTGCACAAGCCTCTGTCCTACACGCTTAGCCATGCGCTAGGCCGCGCGCCATGAAACCCGCACTTCCCCTTGCCTTTTCGCACTCCAACCAGCAATCCGGCGGAGAGCCAGTTTTTACCCCTCGACCGTGTAACATGCGGTCCATGTGCCCCACCCTATCGACGAACCGAGCCCAAACGCCATGACCTCCTACAAATCCGATCTGATGCGCCTGCTGGACGAGCGCGGCTATATCCATCAGGCCACCGACGCCTCTGCGCTGGATGCGCTGGCGGCTAAGGAAGTCGTCACCGGCTATATCGGCTTCGATGCCACCGCACCTTCGCTGCATATCGGGTCGCTCGTGCAGATCATGCTGTTGCGGCGGATGCAGCAGACAGGGCATCGCCCGATTGCGCTGATGGGCGGCGGGACTACCAAGATCGGCGATCCTTCGGGCAAGGATGAAAGCCGCCAGATGCTGACGCCGGACAGGATCGACAGCTATATCGCCTCGATCCGCACCGCGTTCGAACGGATGATCGATTTCGGGGATCAGCCGACCGGCGCGGTGATGGTCAATAATGACGACTGGCTTAGCCAGCTGGGCTATGTCGACCTGCTGCGCGATGTGGGGCCGCATTTCACGGTCAACCGGATGCTTACCTTCGATTCGGTGAAACTGCGGTTGGAGCGGGAACAGCCGCTGACCTTCCTCGAATTCAATTACATGATCCTGCAGGCCTACGACTTCAAGGAACTGGCCGCGCGCTATGACTGCCGCTTGCAGATGGGCGGCAGCGATCAATGGGGCAATATCGTCAACGGGATCGAACTTGGCCGCCGGATGGATGGGCGCGAGCTGTTCGGCCTGACCACCCCGCTGCTGACCACCGCCGATGGTGCGAAAATGGGCAAGACCGCCGCAGGCGCGGTCTGGCTGAACGAGGATGCGCTGCCCGCTTACGATTTCTGGCAATATTGGCGCAACGTGGACGACCGCGATGTCGGCCGCTTCCTCAAGCTGTTCACCGATCTGCCCCTGGACGAGATTGCGCGGCTGGAGGCGCTCGAAGGGGCGGAAATCAATGCTGCAAAGATCGTGCTGGCCAATGAAGTTACCGGGCTGGTGCGCGGCGAAGATGCTGCTCGGGCCGCTGAACAGACCGCCTCGGAGACCTTTGCGGGTGGCGGCATGGGCGAAGATCTGCCCTCGCTATCGCTGGGTGCGGAAGGGATGCGCATAGGCGCGGTGTTGACCGGATTGGGATTTGCCGCATCGGGCAAGGAGGCCAAGCGCAAGCTGGCAGAAGGTGCGGTAAAGCTGGACGACGCGGTGATCCGCGATCCCGGCCACATGGTCGCCGCACCGCAAAACGGCGAAATTCGTTTAAGCCTGGGCAAAAAGAAACATGCGATACTGACCGGCTGAAAACGCCTAAAATCCGCCAATTCCCAAGGATTTGTGCCATTATAGGACAAAAGAGCTTAACCTAATGTCAGCCATTTTCGGGCACCAAGCCGTTCGTGACGAATGGATGGAGGGTCGGTTTCCGATGAATGTAGGAGCCCAGCTCAGTGTAACTGATATGCGGCGCGCTTCGCGCTGCCCAATTGATTATCCCGTGATCGCGGAACACCACGATCTCGGTGACGTGAAAATGCACCTGTGCAATATTTCAGCCAACGGTTTCATGGTCGATGACGCGCAGGAGCTTGAACGCGGCCAACGCGTGATCGTGCGCTTGCCTGTGGTAGGCCGGATCGAAGCCCATGTGATGTGGCAACGCGACAAACGCGCCGGCCTGCAGTTCGAACGCATCATTCGCCTGGATGATTTCCTGGCGATGATCGAGGAACTGCAACCCAACCCGAAGCTGCGCCGCCAACGTTAGGGTGATACGCAGCTAAAGACACTTTCCTAGCCTCACCGCGCCTGTCATGGCGGGCCGGTGACCGAAGCTACGCACCCTCTCCAGGTTCCGAATTTCCGGGCCTACCTCATCAGCCGATTGAGCATGACGCTGGCGCAATACGCCATGCTGTTGATCATCGGCTGGCAGACATACAATATCGCGCGCGATAGTGGCCTGAGCGAGCAGACCTCCGCCGGCTACCTTGCCATTATCGGCGCGCTGCAATTCGTGCCGCTGTTCCTGCTCACGCCGTTTGTCGGGCTGGCGGCGGACCGGCTTAACCGCCGCAAGGTGGCGCAGCTCAGCGTCGCGCTCCAACTGCTATGTGCAGGCTTGCTGGCCTGGGCCACCTACGCTGGCACGATTTCGCTGAACTGGTTGTTCGTCGTGGCGGTGTTGCTCGGGATTGCGCGCGCCTTTGCCGGACCGGCGCTGTCGGCGCTGGCACCAAACCTGGTACCCAAGGCGATCCTGCCGAACGCCATCGCACTGTCCTCCATCGCTTGGCAATCGGGCATGATTATCGGCCCCGCATTGGGCGGCTATCTCTATGCCGTGATACCCACCCTGCCCTATGTGATTGCCGCGGCTCTGTTCGCGGTCAGCGTAGCGGCGCTGGGGTTCATCGGACAGGTCCCGCGTACTCCGATCGCCGGGGCAGGCCGTCCAATCGGCCAGATCGTCGACGGGCTGCGCTACGTCGTGCACAACAAGATGGTGCTGGGGGCAATCACCCTCGATCTGTTCGCCGTGTTCCTGGCGGGGGCGACCGCTTTGTTTCCGGTCTATGCGCGCGATATCTTGGAGGTCGGGGAAACCGGACTGGCGCAGCTGGCGATGGCCCCGGCGGTGGGTGCGGCGCTGGTGGCGCTGTATTTCTCGTTTCGCCCGCTGAAGACGCAGGTCGGGCCGAAAATGCTCGGCGCGGTGGGAATCTTCGGGCTGGCCACGATCGCATTCGGGTTCTCGACATCGATGCCGTTCAGCCTGGCCATGTTGTTCATCGTGGGCGCCGCGGACATGTTCAGCGTCTATATTCGTCAATCGCTGATCCAGCTGCACACCCCCGATGACAAGCGCGGACGCGTGTCCTCCGTATCCCTGCTGACGATCAGCGCATCGAATGAAGGGGGCGATGCATTTTCGGGCAGCCTGGCCTTCCTGATCGGCCCGGTAGCGGCGGTTGTCGCGGGCGGCATCGGGGCCCTCGCCACAGTCGCCATCTGGTCGGGCCTCTTCCCGGTTTTACGCAATACCCGGACCTTTGACCCGCCGCCCGAGTTGGAAGACAATACACGAGCAGGAAAATCGCAGGAGCACAGCCCATGAAGGCCGACAACATTCTCGCCACAATCGGCAACACGCCGCACATCCGCCTGTCGCGGATGTTCCCCGACCATGAAGTCTGGATAAAATCCGAACGCGCCAATCCCGGCGGATCGATCAAGGATCGCATCGCGCTTTCCATGGTGGAGGACGCGGAAAAATCGGGCGCGCTGAAACCCGGCGGTACGATCATAGAGCCGACCAGCGGCAATACCGGAATCGGTCTCGCCATGGTGGCGGCGGTGAAGGGATACAGGCTGGTCCTGGTCATGCCCGAATCGATGTCGCTGGAACGGCGACGCCTGATGCTGGCCTATGGCGCGACGTTCGATCTCACCGCCAAGGAAGGCGGAATGAAGGGCGCAATCGAGCGGGCTACCGAACTGACCGAGCAGGATGACAGCGCGTGGATGCCCAGCCAGTTCGAGAACCCGGCCAATTACAAGGTCCATATCGAAACCACTGCGAAGGAAATTCTCGCCGATTTTGCCGATAGCCCGATCGATGCCATGATCACCGGTGTCGGCACGGGCGGACATATCACCGGCTGCGCCGAAGCGTTGAAGAAGAGCTGGCCGAAAATGAAGGCCTGGGCTGTCGAGCCCGAAGGCTCCCCCGTTATCAGTGGAGGCCAGCCCGGCCCGCACCCGATCCAGGGCATCGGGGCAGGCTTCATCCCGGACAATCTGCACACGCAGTCTATCGACGGGGCGATCAAGGTCGATCCCGAAGACGCCAAGGAGATGGCGCGCCGCTCGGCCAAGGAAGAGGGCATACTGGTGGGCATATCGTCCGGCGCCACCCTCGCGGCGATCGCCAAGAAACTGCCCGAACTCGGCGCCGGAGCGCGGGTGCTCGGCTTCAACTACGACACTGGCGAGCGGTATCTCTCAGTGCCCGATTTTCTGCCCGAGGGCTGAGTCGCTTCCAAACAAAAAGGGGTCGCCGAGCAAAAGCCCGGCGACCCCTTTTTTATTGCAAACAGCTTTACGCTGCCGTGGCGAAGGCTTCCTCGCCCAGCGCCATCATATTGTCGCTGCCCGCCTCCAGCTTGCGCCGCAGTGCACCGGCATCGGGAAGGAAACGTTCGGCATAGTAACGCGCGGTGGTCAGCTTCGCTTCGTAAAACGCCTTGTCCTCCGGCTCGCCTTCCAGCTTGTCCAGGGCAACCTTGGCCATCCGCAGCCACATCAGGCCCAGCGTCACGATGCCCATGATGTGCATGTAATGATGTGCGCCAGCGCCCAGATGGTTGGGGTTCTGCATCGCGTTCTGCATGAACCACATGGTTGCCGCCTTCTGCTGGCCCAGCGCTTTGTCCAGCGCCTCAGCAATTTCCGACAGGTCGCTATTGTCCTTCGCCCATGCAATTTCATCGTCGCACAGTTTGAAGAATGCCTGGATCGCCGCACCGCCATTGCTGGCCAGCTTGCGGCCGCACAGATCCATCGCCTGCACACCGTTGGTGCCTTCGTAGATCATCGCGATGCGCGAATCGCGCACGAACTGCTCCATGCCCCATTCGCGAACATAGCCATGCCCACCGAATACCTGTTGCATGTTGTTGGCGATGTCATAGCCCTTATCGGTGCCATAGCCCTTGATGACAGGTGTCAGCAGGCCGATGATCTGGTCCGCCTGCGCCCGCTCTTCCTCGCTCTGCGCCTTATGCGTCAGATCGACTTGCAGCGCGCCCCACAAAGTCAGCGCGCGCATCCCTTCGTTGAACGCCTTGGCATCCATCAGCATCCGGCGCACGTCGGGGTGGACGAAGATCGGATCGGCCTTCGCTTCGGGATCGGCCGGGCCGGTCAAGGCACGGCCCTGGCGGCGGTCGAGCGCGTAATTGACGGCGTTCTGGTAAGCGACTTCGGCCTGGGCGAGGCCTTGGATACCGACCCCCAGACGCGCGGCGTTCATCATGATGAACATCGCGGCGAGGCCCTTATTCTCCTCACCGACCATCCACCCGGTTGCGCCATCGTAATTCAGCAAGCAGGTCGAATTGCCGTGGATACCCATCTTCTTCTCGATGGAGCCGCACGTCACGCCGTTGCGCTCGCCGGGATTGCCGTTTTCATCCACGATGAATTTCGGCACGACGAACAGGCTGATACCCTTGGAGCTGTCCGGCGCGCCCGGCGTCTTGGCCAGCACAAGATGAATGATGTTGCTGGTGAGATCGTGCTCACCTGCCGAGATGAATATCTTGGTACCGGTGATCGCATAGGATCCATCCGCCTGCGGTTCGGCCTTGGTCCGGATCATGCCGAGATCGGTTCCGCAATGCGGTTCGGTCAAGTTCATGGTGCCGGACCATTCGCCCGAGATCATTTTCGGCAGGTACATATCCTTCTGTTCCTGCGAGCCCTTGGCGATCAGTGCGGAAATCGCCCCGCTGGTGAGGCCGGGATACATGGCAAATGCCTGGTTGGCGGTGCCCATATATTCCTCGACCACGAAGCCAAGCACGTGCGGCATGCCTTGCCCGCCGAATTCTTCCGGCGCAGCCAGCGTGCCCCAACCGCTCTCGCGATACTGCTCGTACCCTTCTTTGAAGCCGTCGGGGGTGGTGACCGAGCCATCCTCGTGGCGCGTGCAACCCTGCTCGTCGCCAATCTGGTTGAGTGGCGCGATCACTTCGCTGCAGAACTTGCCCGCTTCGTTGATGACCGTGTCGATCATATCCGGTGTGGCGCTCTCGAAACCGGGCAGGTTGTTATAGCTCGACAGGTCGAGAACTTCGTTGACAATGAAGCGGGTATCGCGCGTCGGGGCGGTATAAGTGGGCATCAGCTATCCTTTGGCGGTTCGAGTTCGAGCTGGTCGAGCTGTTTGATAAAACTGGAAAGTTCTTTGATGGAACTGTCGATATCGGCGCGCTGCTGTTTCAGCTTTGCGACGTGCGCGCGGCATTTTTCCATAGTGACGCGGCGCTGTTCTATGCGGCCGTCGCCCAGATCGTAGAGGTCGATCATCTCGCGAATTTCCGACAGCGAAAAGCCGACATTCTTCGCTCGCATGATCCATGCAAGCCGCGCCCGGTCCCGTTTCGAATAGACGCGGGACAGGCCGACACGCTTGGGCGCGACCAGTCCTTCATCTTCGTAAAACCGCAACGCACGGGCGGTGCAGTCGAATTCCTGCGTCAGATCGGAAATGGTGAAGTGTTCGCGCGCGAGCTTGTCGGGCCGCTCCAACAGGGCGCCCATGTGCTTCGTGTCGCTGGTTTCGGCATTTGTGGCCATGTGGGCGTTATACCTGCCCTTTACGTAAAGGTCAACATTAGATCGGAGCCAGCCCGTCTCCGTCCAGCTTGCGGTAGAAGCAGCTGGTTGCGCCGGTATGGCAGGTTGGCCCGGCCGGATCGCAGCGCAGGATTATCGCGTCCTGGTCGCAATCCACCAGTATTTCGCGCACGCGCAGCATGTTGCCCGAAGTCTCGCCCTTGCACCAAAGCTCGCCGCGCGAACGGGAATGAAAATGGGCCAGTCCCGTCTTCCGCGTCGCCGTCAGCGCTTCTTCATCCATGAACGCCACCATCAACACTTCGCGCGTGGTTGCATCGGTTACGACTGCGCTGAGCAGCCCGTTCGCATCGAATTTGGGGATGAAGCGAAAGCCGTGCTCCACCAATTCCTTATCGGGGCTATCCGCCATAAAATTCGAAATCCTTCGTTGAATATGCCGGGCCGAACTGTTTTTCAGCCGCGACGAGTTGTTGCAGGATAACCACATCGATCGTTCAAAATCTACCAAAGCCGCGTTTGAGACTTTCCGAAAGTGGTTCGTAATGGAATTAGGCTGCTTCGGTCCGCAAGGATCGGCGATGGATTGGGTACCGCAAGAGTGCCAGGTTCAGGGAAGCGGAGTTGCTGCCACCACCGCCGGTTGGCGCCTTCGCAACAACGTTGAGGGATTGGGCCGCGTATCCGCTCTGGGGGGAGAGGATGCCATGCCGCAAGGCTGGTCCGTTTGGTTTCGTCACGTGGCGCCCGGGGTCGAAAGACCTCGGGCGTTTCGTTGTGGATGCGCCAGCAATTTTACAGCGCCTCGTCGAGCACGCGCGCGAAGCAGCCCACCACCACACTCGCGGCGCCTGCTCGCTTGAGCGCGGAAACGCAGGCATCGCTGGTGGCCCCGCTGGTCAGCACATCGTCAACCAGCAGGATATTCGCGCCCTTGATCCTGTTCGCATGGCGGCGTTCCACTACGATAGAGCCAGTCAGCGCCCGCTTGCGGGCTTTCTTGCCCAGCCCGCCCAGCGGCGGGGTACGTTTCGCTCGCACCAGCGCGCTGCGATGCACCGTCTTACCGGTCAGCTTACCTAATTCGCCCGCCAGCAAGGCCGCTTGATTGAAACCCCTTTGCCACAAGCGCCACCGGTGGAGCGGCACGGGTACGATCAACCAATCGCCATCCATCGGCGGCAACCGCGCCGCTATCAATCGGGCCAGCATCGGTGCGAGTGCGATGCGCCTGCCATGCTTGTATGACAGCACCAACTGGCGCGATGCGTCGTTATACAATGTGCCGGCCGCGATGCCGTCATGCGTTGGCGGATCGGCCAGACAGGGCGCGCAGACGGCTTCCTCCTCCATCCGCTCGCTGGCAAAGGGGCGCTGACAGGTCGCGCAGGCGGGCTCGCCTGGAATGGCCAACTCTCCCCAGCATGCTGCGCACAGGCCCTTCTGCTCCGCAATCGCATTGCCGCACAGCGGGCAGCGCGGGGGAAACAGCAGATCTACCGCCGGTGCCAACCCGGCGACCAGTTCCTTGCCGATTTTGCCTCCGATTGCGCCCTGCTCACCCATCGCACCGGTTTGCCCGCCTTGCCTCTCTGCTGCAAGCCGTGCAGTGGCCTGCCATGACCGCCGCCGGACCGCCGACAATCTTCGCCGCCCCCCGCCGGAAGCTTCGCGCCGCGCGAGCACAATCGCGCCAGACAAGGGATGATCCGGCGACTTTCGTTCTGGACGAGATAGTCGAAGAAATTGCTGAAAGGCTAAGTTTCATGCGCTTCGAGGCGAAGCGCGCGCTGGTGATCGGGGAACCGACCGGCAAACTTGCCGCGCATCTGGCCGCCCGCGGGACCGACACTGTCACCCTTCCGGTCGGGGCGATCGACGAGGAACAGCCCATTCCCGGCGGCGAGTTCGACTTGGTCGCTAATGTTTTGTCGCTCGATACAGTAAACGATCTACCCGGCGCGCTGATTCATTTGCGCGGTGCACTCGCGCCGGGGGGCATAGCCATCTGCGCCCTGCCCGCCGCTGGCAGCCTGCCCGCCTTGCGCACAGCCATGCTAGCCGCCGACGGGGAGCGTCCGGCGGCACGGATCCACCCGATGGTCGATGCGGGCAGCGGGGCGGCATTGTTGCAGCGAGCGGGATTTTCGCGGCAGGTAGCCGACAGTTTCCAGGTAAAGGCCTCTTATACCGCGCTGCCGAGGCTCGTCGCCGATCTGCGTGATCAGGGATTGACCGGCATCCTCGCCTCGCAGCCGCCAAATCTTGGCAAGTCGGCTTGGGCACGCGCCAAGGAAGCGTTCGCGGCACAGGCCGATAAGAGTGGCAGAACCGTCGAAACGTTCGAAGTTCTGATGTTGACCGGCTGGAAAAGTTAGGCTTTTTCTCTCAAGGATGCCTGTGCGGCAGCCAATCGGGCGATCGGCACGCGATAGGGCGAGGCGCTGACATAATCGAGCCCGACCTTCTCGCAGAACCCGATGCTCGCCGGATCGCCGCCATGTTCACCGCAAATACCCAGCTTGATGTCCGCGCGGACATTCCGCCCACGTTCCACCGCGAGCTCGACCAACTGGCCTACGCCGTCCACATCCAGGCTGACAAAGGGATCGCGTGCGAAGATTCCCTTATCCACATATTGCGCCAGGAAGCCCGCCGAATCGTCCCTGGAAACGCCCAGAGTAGTCTGGGTCAAATCATTGGTTCCAAAGGAGAAGAAGCGCGCTTCCTCGGCGATTTCTCCAGCCATTAGTGCAGCCCGTGGAAGCTCGATCATCGTGCCGACGAGATAGTCCAGCTCCGCACCTTTCTCGGCAAATACCTCCTTTGCCACCCGGTCGATATCCGCCCGCAGCAGCGCCAGTTCACGCTGCGTCGCCACCAATGGCACCATGATCTCCGGCACGGGCGCTTCACCCGAACTCGCCGCAACCTCGCAGGCCGCTTCGAAAATCGCGCGTGCCTGCATCTGGTATATTTCGGGATAGGTGATGCCGAGCCGGCACCCGCGATGACCCAGCATGGGGTTGAATTCATGCAGTTCCGCAGCCCGGCGCTTCAGATGATCCACCCCGACCCCGACCGCATCGGCCAGATCGGCGAAGTCTTCCTCCGCCGTTGGCAGGAATTCGTGCAGTGGTGGGTCGAGCAGACGGATGGTGCATGGCAGACCGACCATGACTTCGAAAATCTGGCGGAAATCGGCGCGTTGTTCGGGTAAAAGCTTGACCAGCGCGGCGCGCCGCCCGGCTTCGTCATCGGCCAGGATCATCTGCCGCACGGCGCTGATCCGACTCGCTTCGAAAAACATGTGTTCAGTGCGGCACAGACCGATGCCCTCCGCCCCGAACTGCCGTGCGCGGGCGCAATCGTCAGGCGTTTCGGCGTTGGTGCGAACCCCCATCCTGCGGTGCCTGTCCGCCCATTCCATCAGCGTGGCGAAATCGCCTGCCAATTCAGGCTCGATCGTGGGCACCAGTCCGGCCATCACCTGGCCATTCGCACCATCGAGGGTCAGCAGATCGCCTTCCACCAATTCGCGCGAGCCAATACGCAGCGTTCTTGCCTTCGTATCGATGGAAACTTCCGAAGCCCCTGAAACGCAAGGCCTTCCCATACCCCTTGCAACCACAGCCGCATGTGACGTCATGCCGCCACGCGCCGTCAGAATACCTTGCGCGGCGTGCATTCCGTGGATGTCTTCCGGGCTGGTTTCCACGCGGCACAGGATCACCTTTTCACCGCGCGCAACCCATGCCTCGGCCGCATCCGCGTCGAGCACGATCTTGCCTGCTGCGGCGCCCGGAGAGGCCGGCAGGCCGCGCGTCAGCACATCGCGCGGCGCATCGGGATCGAGCGTCGGGTGGAGCAACTGGTCCAATGCCATCGGATCGACGCGCAGGATCGCCGTTTTCTCGTCGATCAAGCCTTCGCCGGCCATATCGACCGCCATTTTCAGCGCGGCCTTGGCAGTGCGCTTGCCGCTGCGGGTCTGGAGCAGCCATAGCTTGCCCTGCTGCACGGTAAACTCGATGTCCTGCATGTCGCGGTAATGCCGCTCCAGCAGGTCGAAAGTGGCTGCCAGCTCGCCATAGGCTTCGGGCATCGCCTCTTCCATGCTGAGCGGCTTCGCACCGGCAGATTCGCGTGCGGCAAGCGTCAGATATTGCGGCGTGCGGATGCCCGCGACCACGTCCTCGCCTTGCGCATTGGCCAGCCACTCGCCGTAAAACGCGCGCTCGCCGGTTGCAGGGTCGCGGGTGAAAGCGACCCCGGTGGCGCTGGTGTCGCCCATATTGCCGAACACCATCGCCTGGACATTGACGGCGGTGCCCCAATCGGAGGGGATATCGTTGAGCCGGCGATAAACCTTCGCGCGGTCGGCATCCCAGCTGTCGAACACCGCGGCGATCGCACCCCATAATTGGGCCTGCACATCTTGCGGAAAAGGCTTGCCGAGCTCGGTCTCGACGATAGACTTGAACTCGGCAACGAGCGCCTGCCAATCTTCGGACTCCATCTCCGTATCGGAATAGAAGCCCTTGTCTTCCTTGGCGATTTCCAGCGCCTCTTCAAATAGGTCGTGATCCAGGCCGAGCACCACGTCCGAATACATCTGGATGAACCGGCGATAGGAATCCCAGGCAAAGCGCGGGTGTCCCGAAGTCGCGGCGAGCCCTTCGACCGTGTCATCGTTGAGGCCCAGATTGAGGACTGTGTCCATCATCCCCGGCATGGATACGCGCGCACCCGACCGGACCGAAACAAGCAGCGGATCGGCCGCATCGCCGAAACGCTTTCCGACTGTCTTTTCAACATGTTCCAGCGCGCTTTGCACATCGGATCGAAGCGCGTCGGAAAAATCTGCGCCGTCCTGCAAATAGCGGACGCATTCCTCTGTCGTGATGGTGAAACCGGGAGGAACGGGCAGACCGATGCTGGCCATCTCGGCCAAGTTCGCACCCTTGCCGCCGGTGATGTTCTTGTCCTGCTGCCGCGCATCGGGCGCCGGGGCATTTCCGCCGAAGGGATAGACCGTTTGTGTCATTTCATCATTTCCAGCAACATTGTTCAGCAACGCCCGGACCGCCGGGTTCGCGGTTCGGGAGAGAATATTCGACGATCCGATTAACCTTCGATTCGGCTGAAATCGGCCACCCGGTGAACCGCATCGCGGAACCGGGCGAGCAGCGCCAGCCGGGCGCTGCGCTTGGCGGGATTGTCGTCATTGACCGTGACTTCCTCGAAAAACGCATCGATCGGCGCACGCAAGGAGGCGAGCGCGGCCATGGCATCGCCAAACCGCTCATCCTCGACCGCCGCAGCGGCTTGCGGCTGGGCGGTATCGAGCGCGTCGATCAGCGCCTGTTCGGCCGCTTCGGGCGTGTAGCCGAGCGCCTTCTTCTGTTCCACACGCGCCGCGATCACCTCGCGCATCGCGGGATCGTCCACCAAGGCAAACGGATCTTCCTCGCCATCATGCGGCTGAAGCAGATCGTCGTCCTGCTCGCTCGCGTCGTAATCCTCTTTCTTGAGGATATTGGCCGCGCGCTTGTACCCGGCGAGGAGGTTGGTGCCGTCTTCGGAGTTCAGGAACGCAGTAAGAGCGCGTGCGCGGGACGAAATACGGTCCAGTCGCATGTCGGCGGCGCCCTGCCACTCACGAGAAGCCTTCACGTAATCCGGCCGAACACCTTCATCCCGCAATTGCACTGCCAAACGATCCGAAAGAAATTCACCGAGTTGCAGGGCGAGCGAAGGACGCCGAGCGCCCTCCCAAGCATGAACCACCTCATCCAAAGAAAGTTTGAGACCGTTTTCCTGAACCAGCCGCAAATATCCCAAGGCAGCACGTCGCAGCGCAAATGGGTCCTTAGAGCCGGTCGGCATGATGTCGATCCGAAAAAAGCTCAGTAGATTGTCAAGCTTATCGGCTAGGCTGACCGCAACTGTCGTCGGTTCGGTCGGGACTTCGTCCGATTGTCCCACTGGCTTATAGTGGTCCGCGATTGCATCGGCCACTTCGTCTGGCAGACCCTCGGCTCGGGCGTAGTAACCGCCCATCAGCCCTTGCAGTTCAGGAAATTCGCCAACCATCTCGGTAACGAGATCTGCCTTGCAAAGTTCAGCGGCCTGGCGAGCCAGCTTGTGATTTCCGTTGGGTGCCTTGGCGTCGAAAACCAGCCAATCTGCCAGCTTGGCCACCCGGTCTACCTTGTCGGCGACGGTGCCTAGCTTTTCGTGGAAGGTGATGCGCTCCAGCCCCTCGGCGTGCTCGGCGAGGGTTTTCTTGCGGTCCACGTCCCAGAAGAAGCGCGCATCGGCCAGCCTTGCGGCGAGCACCTTGCGATTGCCATCCACGATTGCCGCGCCGCCATCGCTGCCCTCTATATTGGCAGTGCAGATGAACGCGTTCGCCAACTTTCCGTCAGCGTCCTGGCAGACAAAATACTTCTGGTTCACCCGCGCGGTAAGCTGGATGGTTTCGGGTGGAACTTCGAGGAAGTCCTCTTCGAACCGGCCGAGCAGCGGGATCGGCCATTCGGTCAGCCCGGCGTTTTCGACGACCAGACCTTCATCCTCGACCAGTTCCAGCCCGGCTTCGGTGGCGACATGGGCCGCGCCCTTGCGGATCAGGTCGGCGCGCTCCTGATGGTCAACGATGACATGGGCGGCGCGCAGCTTCACCGCGTAATCCACGGCGTTGCCTATGGTGATATCGCCGGCGTGGTGGAAACGGTGGCCGAGCGTGACCGCGCCGCTGGTCACGCCGTGAACTTCGCATTCCACGATGTCATCACTTAGCAGGGCGACAATGCCGGACAATGGGCGCACCCAGCGCAGGCTTTCGGTACTGAGGGAAGCCTCGCCCCAGCGCATGGATTTTGGCCAGCTGAAGTCGCGGATAACGGCGGGGATGGCCTCGGCCAGCACGACGCTCACCGCCCTGCCCGGCTTGTCGATCACGGCGAAATAGGTCGGGCGGCCCTTTACCTCGCGCACTTCCAGCTGATCGCGCGCAATACCGTTCTTGCGGCAGAAGCCGTCCACCGCCTGATCGGGGGCAGCCTCTGGCGGGCCCTTCGATTCCTCGCGCACCGCCTGCGTTTCGTTCGGCAGGTCGCGGGCGATCAGAGCCAAGCGGCGCGGTGTGGACCAGACGGTGATGTCGCCATGCGAGACACCGGCGGCGTCCATTTCGCGGCGGAACAGCTTCTCCAGCTCGCCGCGCGCACCGGCCTGCATCCGCGCAGGTATCTCTTCGGAGCGTAGTTCGAGGAGGAAGTCAGTCATGCCGCACCCCCCTCGTCATTGCGAGCGAAGCGAAGCAATCCATGGCGCGAGGTCGCGCACACTCGCGACGATGGAAGAGATGCGCGACCTCGCGCCATCGATTGCCGCGTCGCCTGCGGCTCCTCGCAATGACGAAACTGGGGAGTCATGGCGACCACTCCGGAAACTTCTCCGACCATTCCGGCGCTTTCAGCTCGGCATATTTTTCGCAACTGCCGCGCGCCAGGTCGCGTACCCGGCCCATATAGCTGGCGCGTTCCTGCACGCTGATCACGCCGCGCGCCTGCAACAGGTTGAAGATATGGCTCGCCTCCACCGCCTGTTCATAGGCGGCGATGGGCACATCGGCTTCGAGCGCATTGCGGCATTCAGCCTCGGCCTTGGCGAACAGGTCGAACAACGCGTCCGTCTCGGCCACTTCGAAGTTCCATTTCGACATCTGCTTCTCGTTTTCGAGAAACACCTCGCCATAGGGAACGCCGCGCCCATTGAAGTCGAGGTCGTACACGCTGTCCACGCCCTGGATATACATTGCCAGCCGCTCGAGCCCATAAGTCAGCTCGCCCGCGACCGGTTTGCAGTCGAACCCGCCCATCTGCTGGAAATAGGTGAACTGGGTGACTTCCATCCCGTCGCACCAGACTTCCCAGCCTAGCCCCCACGCACCGAGCGTGGGCGATTCCCAATCGTCCTCCACGAAGCGGATATCGTGCTTCAGCGGATCGATACCGATGCTGCGCAGGCTTTCGAGGTATAGCTCCTGAATGTCCGGTGGGCTTGGCTTCAGGATGACCTGGTACTGGTAGTAATGCTGCAGCCGGTTGGGGTTCTCGCCATAGCGGCCATCGGTGGGGCGGCGGCAGGGCTGAACGAAGGCAGCATTCCAAGGTTCCGGCCCCAGCGCACGCAGCGTGGTGGCGGTGTGAAACGTGCCGGCCCCCATGCGCATGTCATAGGGTTGCAGGATCAGGCAGCCCTGCGCGCTCCAGAAATCATGGAGAGAGAGAATCATGTCCTGAAAACTGTTCGCAGGATCGCGGACTGTATCGTGTGAAATTGTCTTTTCCATGTGGGGTGCGCCATGGCGCAGAGGCGAAAATGCGTCAATGCCAGGGCGCCCTGGGGCCGCAGTTTTGCGCGATTTTCCAAGCGATTTTGAGCGTCGAAATGTCAGGCGAGCCGCACTTTATGTCAGGTAGTGTTGACATAGTCAGAGAGTCGCGACATAAAGTAAGGACAACCTGACAATCGGAAAGGTTGACGTTACATCGCTCACTTGCTTTGAAGGATCACACCATGCGCTTCTCCCTCTCGCTCGCCGCCATCGCACTCGCAGCCGTTGCCGCTCCGGCTGTCGCTCAATCGGCACCGACTGCTACTGTCGAAACCGGCGATCTGGACCTCAACACCGCCGAAGACCGCGAGCGTCTCGACACTCGTATGAACAGCGCAATCCGCAAGATGTGCCGCAGCGGTGGCCGCGATACGGTTGCCCGGCGCATGGAAAACCAGTGCCGCGAAATCGCGCTGGCCAATGCAGAGCGCCAGGCGGATTTCGCCATCGCTGCGGCCAAGCGTGACAAGGCCATCCGCATTGCTGCAACCGCCAACGCCACTTCCGGTTGAATGTTGGCTTCGCCGCGTGCAGTCGGTCAGTCCCCACGGATCCGTATCGCGATTTCGGCTGCACGCGGTGTTTCTTCTCTTCTTCTCCAACACCCAGGTTCGACATATGACTAGCACTGCCAAAACCCGGCTCCGCGACAATCCGCAGGTACATTTGCGCGGCGCTTTGATCGCCATCGTGTCGCTTGCAGCATTGCTGATCGGTAAATCGGGTGTGCTCTCTTTCGATATATCGGCTTTCGCCGTCCTCGGCCTTATAACCAGCCTGGCTCTCATGTTCATATCGCGCGAAGCGGATGAGTATGTCGCCGCATTATGGTCTGCCGGGACGAGTGCCGCTTTTGTCGTGGCGGTGGTCTGGTTGCTGTTTGCGCCAGTGATCGAAGGCTTCATCGACGGTCTGTTTGCAATCGAGGGCGGGATGGACTTCCCGGTCGATTTCGTCAGCATCGCAGCGCTCACTGCGTTCCTGATCGCCTTTTACTGGCGGCGGCTGCGCGGTTGAGCGCGCTCTTCGCTGACAATCCGAGGAATTACGAAGCACCATGGCATACGAACCAAACGCACCGACCGCCGAAGAACGCGATGGCATTCATCGCCTCGTCTGGCTGGGCGCATTTCTCAGTCTGGTGCTGGTCATCGTTGTCGCCTTGGGCGTCAGCCGCCATGTCGAAACGTGGGCCGGCCTTATCGTCGGGCTGTATATCGCCACGTTCTCTATCACCAATCGCGCCGACGATTACTTTCGCGCGCTGGCCCGTAATGGCGCGCGCTGGGCGGTGATCGTGGTCGGGCTGTGGATGGCCGGGCAGACGCTAATGGGAATCACGGAGGGGTATTACGGCGCAGGCTTCAGCGCCGGTGGCGCCGCGATACCCGCAGACGACGTGACCTGGCAGATACCTGCATTGGCCAATAACGCATTCTTCCTTGCCAGTTGTGCCGCTCTAGCCTTCCATGCGGGCTTCCTGTTCCAGCACTTTCGAGGGCGCGAATGAAAAACCAGCTCAAAGTGCTGCGCGCGATGCGCGACTGGAGCCAGGCGGAGCTTGGCATGGAGCTCGACGTGTCGCGTCAGGCGATCAATGCGATCGAGACGGGCAAGCACGACCCATCCCTGCCACTCGCCTTCAAGATTGCCCGGCTGTTCGACATGCCGATCGAGGAGATTTTCGATGACCAGCTCGATTAAGCCGCAAAAGAAGCAGCGCTATCGCCTGTATTTCCCGTTGATGGACATGTGCATGGTCTTCGCAATCATCGGGTTTGGGGCCTTTTTGGCGGACACCGTCGCAGGCATTCAATTTGAACCGACTGAAACTTGGTGGGGTACGGGGCTGGGAGTGCTGGTTGTCTTTTTCAATGCGCTTCTCACACCGTTCCTGATCGTCGCACGTTTCCTCAGAGACGAATATGCCGAGCAATTATGGCGCCGCACCGCGATTATACTAGTGTATTTTTTCGCAGTCACCCCACTCATCCTGCTGATCGTGGCATGGATCACATATCTAACGGTCAATTCCGAAGAGCCGGTTGGGCCGATCAAAATCTTGTTCGAAGAAGTTACTTGGGCCAAAGCGATGCATTACACCTGGCTCATTTTCGGCGTGCTGTTCGTCGCCATCTTCGAGCTGTTGCGCTTTCTGGACAGCCGGTCATGACACGCGACGCATTTTCAGCACAAAGCCATGCGGCACTAGTCTCATCGAAGGAGAATTCTGATGATCAGCAAGACTAATCCGACGGATCGCGACATCGACGATAGCTGGGACGATAGCCGGTGGGCCGGGTTCAAGCGCGTTATGATCCCCGCAATGGTTTTGGCCGTCGGGCTGGGCCTCGCTCTTGGCGGCGTTTCCGCGATGGCGGTTATCGCGAGGAAGGGAGAGCTGGGGTTTGCAAGTATCGCCATGGCCCTGCCATTTCTGCTGATCGGGGTGGGCATTATCGTCTACGCCTTCCGCAAGTGGCCCACCCTGCGCGTGGGCGATCCCGATACGCCGCGCACGCGTCGTCTAGGCAAGGGAGTGTATGTGCTGATGATATTCGCGATCGGCACTGCCATGATCATGGTCACCTTTATGCCGGAGGCGCGCGGCCCCAATTCCTTTTTCGGCAATGGCCCGATCCCCCCTGCCTTGGGCGCGTTCATGGCTATCGGGTGGATGGTTTTCATGCCGATCCTGTCGATCTACAACCGCCGCAATTCAGACGAGGTCGATCGCACTACGTTCGAGTTCGGCGAAACGGTTGGTTTTCAGGCCTTCGCGGTGCTCGCACCCGTATGGTGGGTGGCATGGCGCGGCGGGTTCGCTCCGCAGCCCGATGTCATGATCATATTCGTGATCGTGCTCGTCGCCTCCACCATCGGCAATCTGTGGAAGCGCTTTGTTTGACGACGCGTCTGTAAAGCGTCACGGATGCAGCATAATTACCACTGCGATGCGATAATGCTCTTTTAGAAAGGTCGCCAATGCCCTGTATTAAGAAGCTCCTGACTACCGCCGTCTCCGGCACGATCCTTGTCACAACCGGTGCCTGCGCGCAGCAGACCCTGCCCAGCCCGATTGAAACCACTATGGTCGCGGCTTCCGAAGTCGAGATGGGCGGTCCGGCGCTGTGGAAAGTGGCGGATGAGGATACCACGATCTACCTGTTCGGCACTGTCCATGCCCTGCCGGACGATGTTGACTGGTATTCCGGCCCGGTTGCCATGGCGATCGACAATGCGGACGAGCTGGTGACGGAAATCGACATGACGCCTGAATCGATGGGTGCGATGGGGGCGCTGGTCGCGAGCAAGGGGATGTTCCCTGCCGGTGAAACGCTGCGCAGCAAGATGACCGATGAGCAGCGCGCCACATACGAGGCGGCGCTGGCGGAAGTCGGCCTGCCTGCCGAACCGTTCGACCAGATGGAACCTTGGTTTGCCACGCTGGCGCTCGCCAACCAGGCGATGGCAATGGGCGGGTTCGACCCGGCCAATGGCGTCGAGACGGTGTTGGAGAAAACCATCAAGGAAGGCACGACACGCGGCGCGCTGGAAACCATCGAGTTCCAGATCGCGATTTTCGACGAGCTGCCGATGGAAAGCCAGATCGAATATCTGCTGGAGACAGTCGAAGGCTTCGACGAAATCGAACCCATGCTGCAACGGCTGGTCGATGAATGGGCAGCCGGCGATGCCGAGGAGCTGGGCGCGCTGATGAACGAAGCGATGTCGGAAGACGATGTGCTCTCCACTCGCCTGCTGACCGAACGCAACGCCAATTGGGCGGAATGGATCGACACGCGGCTCGACACGCCGGGCACGGTGTTCATGGCCGTGGGCGCAGGGCATTTGGCGGGTGACGACAGCGTCCAGGAAATGCTGGAAGAACGCGGCATCGAAAATGTGCGGGTGCAATAGGCACCGCGTATCGTGAGGCTGGTCGGGCGGTTATTGTTGGCAATAGCGGGGGCCGTTGCGCTCGCCGGATGCCAGCAATCGCCGCCCGAAGGCTTCGCCGAAGCGCCCTCGCCCGCCTTGTGGGAAATTCGGGCCGATGGTGCGGTGCGCGGCTGGCTATTCGGGACGATCCATTCTCTGCCGGACGGGGTTGAGTGGCGCAGCGAAACACTTTCCCGCGCCCTTGCCCGGTCCGATATTCTGGTTGTCGAAGTGGCCGATCTGGACAATCCGCAGGGCCGCGCAGACAGTTTCGCAGCGCTCGCTATTTCCGGCGAGCAGCCCCTGCTGAAGGACCGTATCGCGCAGAGCGAGCGCGCTGATTTGCTCGCCCTGATGGAACGCGGCGGATTTCAGCAAGGTCACTTCCACCGCACCGAAACCTGGGCCGCCGCGCTCACGCTGGCGCAGATTGGCCGCGAGGGAGATAGCGCGAACGGCGTGGACCGCACCTTGGCCGAGGAATATGCCCCGGGCCGACTTATCGAATTGGAGGGTGCGGCCAGGCAATTGGCGATTTTCGACCGCCTGCCCGAGGCGGAGCAACGCGATCTGCTGTCGGGCGTCGTGCGAGAGGCGCAGCGCAGCCAGCAGCAGCCCGGCCGCCTCGCCCGCATCTGGTTTGCAGGCGATATGCAGTCGATCAGGCAAGAGCAGGAACGCGGCATCCTGGCCGATCCTGAAATTCGCGGCGCGCTCCTCACCACTCGTAATCGCGAATGGACCGCGCGGATCGTCCCGCTATTGGAAAATGACGACAAACCGTTCGTCGCAGTTGGTGCGGCGCATTTGCCGGGCCCCGATGGGCTTGCGGCGATGCTGCGCCAGCGAGGCTACACCGTCTCCCGTATTCAATAGAGCCGCCCGGTAATGCTTGCTTTTGCGCCGTGCTGCCCGTAAGGGCGCGCCTTTCCCGCTATGGTCATCCCTGGAGGCGCAGCGGGCGAAAACATTTATAAACACGCATTGAAAGGCAAGTACCCATGAGCGAAGCTCTGACCCTGCCGGCCGAAACGCGCGAACGGGCAGGCAAGGGAGCCTCCCGTGCATTGCGCCGCGAAGGCCGAGTTCCCGCTGTTATCTACGGCGGCAAGGAAGAACCCACCCCCATTCACGTCGAGGCCAAGGAGCTGATCCGTCAGCTCGATACCGGTCACTTCATGAACTCCATCGTGATGATCGATGTCGGTGGCAAGAGCGTGCGCGCTCTGCCGAAAGACGTGGCATTCCACCCCGTCACCGACCGTCCGGTCCACGCCGATTTCTTCCGCCTTTCGAAGGATGCGAAGATCGAAGTCGAAATCCCGGTCGTGTTCGTGAACGAAGAAGACAGCCCCGGCCTCAAGAAGGGCGGCGTGCTCAACGTGGTTCGTCACGAGCTCGAGCTGGTCTGCGAATCGGACAAGATCCCCGATCAGATCGAAATCGACGTCACCGGCAAGGAAGTCGGCGATTCGATCCACATCAGCGAAATCACCCTGCCCGAAGGTTCGGTCAGCGCGATTACCGATCGCGATTTCACGATCGCCACGCTGGTCGCTCCGTCCGCGCTCAAGAAGAGCGAAGATGAAAGCAGCGACGAAGAAGTTCCCGCAGATGGCGTTGCCGCGACCGAACAGGGTCCGGATGCCGATGCAGCCGAAGAACAGGAAGACAAGAGCGAGTAACCCTCGCCCTGACCTTTCAGGTAATAAAGAACACCGGGCCTCTCAGGGAGGTTCGGTGTTTTTTGTTTGAGTTTTCGTCTGTCCTTCGGACGCCGGGCAACCGCATCCGCTGCCTTGGCTTTCTGGCATAAGGTTGGGCGATCGGGCGGCCTTGAGGGGCAGGCGCAGCGTGCTACAGGAAAACGATGCAAATTTGGGCAGGCCTTGGAAATCCCGGACCGCGTTATGCGCTGCACCGGCACAATATCGGCTTCATCGTCGCGGATACGCTTGCCGAATTTCACGATTTCGGCCCGGTGCAGAAGAAATTTTCTGGCTGGGTGCAGGAAGGCCGCATTGGCGGGGAGAAAATCCTGCTGCTCAAACCCGCCACATTCATGAATGAAAGCGGGCGCTGCGTGGGTGAAGCTTTGCGGTTCTACAAGCTGGGAACCGATGCGCTGACAGTGTTTCACGACGAGCTCGACCTTGCCCCGTTCAAGGTCAGGGTTAAACGCGGCGGCGGCCATTCCGGACATAACGGCTTGCGCAGCATCGACCAGCATCTCGGCCCCGATTTCCGCCGGGTGCGGATCGGCATCGGCCATCCGGGCCACAAGGACCTTGTTCATGGCCATGTCCTCGGCAATTACGCCAAAGCGGAGATGGACGGTCTAGCCAGCCTGCTGGGCGCTATTGCGTCGGAGGCGGATCGCCTGGCCAAGGGCGAGGATGAGCGCTTCGTCAACGATGTCGCGCTGCGGATGCAGGGGTAACTCGCAAAAGGCGGAAATCTGCGATAAGGCAGCGCCAAACCCGCTTTACCGGAGACTTGCCTTGCCCAAAATCAACCGCCGTACCCTTCTTGTCGGGGCAGCCGCCACCGGTGCCTTGGCAGCAGCCGCTTCGGTCCATGCGATGGATGATCATGTCGCGATGAAAACCGATTTCACCGGCAAGAACGTGCTGATTACCGGTTGTTCCAGCGGGTTCGGCTATCTCTCCGCGCTGCATTTTGCGCGCAATGGCGCAAAGGTATTTGCCACCATGCGCCGCCTTCCCCGTACCGAGGCGGATGATCTGGCCAAGATCGCGGGCGAGGAGAATCTCGACCTCACCGTGCTCGAAATCGACGTCCGCGACGATGCGCAAGTGCTGGCCGGCGTGGCCGAGGCCGAGCGTCTGGCCGGTGGCGCAATCGATATCCTGATCAATAATGCCGGCATTTCGATTTCCGGACCGATCGAGATCCAGGACATGCAGGCGACGCAGCAGATTTTCGATACCAATGTGTTTGGTCCCCAGCGCCTGATCCGCGCCGCCTTGCCGAAGATGCGCGCTGCGAAATCGGGTGTGATTTTCAACGTCACCAGCCAGCTTGGCCGGGTGATGCTGCCCGCTTTCGGCCAATATTCACCGACCAAATTCGCGCTGGAGGCTCTCAGCGAACAGCTTGCCTACGAGCTGGTCCCGCACAATATCGATGTCACGGTGATCGAGCCGGGTGGCTACCCCACGAAAATCTGGGAAAATGCGCGCAAGCTGACGATGGATCTGATCGAGCGCGCCGACGATCATCATACCGACGGCTATCCCACGTTCATCGCGGCCATGATGGCGCAATCGAGCGGCGGCGGCGATACCGATCCGATGGACGTGCCCCGTGCCATGGCCGAAATCGCTGCAATGCCCGCCGGAACACGGCCCTTGCGCAGGCCGGTCCACCCCGGCCCCAAACCGCAGATCGCGATCAACGAGGTTTCGGCGAAAACGCAGGTGGAATGGCTCGGCGAGTCCCCCTATGGCCCGCTGATCAAGGCAGTCCACAACGCTTGACTGCCCTTTTTCCCAACTGACGAAAATCGGACAATTTCATGGGTTTCAAATGCGGTATCGTGGGCCTGCCCAATGTTGGCAAGTCCACTCTTTTCAACGCTCTGACCGAAACGCAGGCGGCGCAGGCGGCTAATTATCCGTTCTGCACGATCGAGCCGAATGTCGGCCAGGTCGCGGTTCCGGACGAGCGGCTGGACAAGATCGCGGCCATCGCGAAATCGGCCAAGGTGGTGCCGACCCAGCTGGCATTCGTCGATATTGCCGGGCTGGTGAAAGGTGCGAGCCAGGGCGAAGGGCTGGGCAACCAGTTTCTTGCGAATATTCGCGAAGTGGATGCGATCGTCCACGTCCTGCGGTGTTTCGAGGATGACGATATCCAGCACGTGTCCAACCATGTCGATCCGATCGCTGATGCCGAGGTGGTCGAAACCGAACTGCTGTTGTCCGATCTGGAAAGCCTGGAAAAGCGGGTTCCCGCTGCGCAAAAGCGCGGTACGGGCGGTGACAAGGAGGCAAAGATCCTCGCCAGCGTGCTGGGTCAGGCGCTGGAGCTGTTGCGCGAAGGCAAGCCTGCCCGCTTGACCGAACCTAAGGATGACGAGGAAGCGCGATTGTTCGCGCAGGCGCAGCTCCTGACCGCCAAGCCTGTGCTGTATGTCTGCAACGTGGCCGAGGAAGACGCCGCCGAGGGCAACGCGCTGACCGCCAAGGTGTTCGACAAGGCTGCTGCGGAGGGCGCGCAGGCCGTCGTCGTATCGGCAGCCATCGAAGCCGAGCTGGTCGCGATGGAGGGCGAGGAACGTGCGGAATATCTCGAAGCGATCGGGCTGGAGGAAAGCGGCCTGGCCCGCGTGATCCGCGCCGGATACACGCTGCTCGGCCTGCAAACCTTCTTCACCGCCGGCCCGAAAGAGGCGCGAGCATGGACCTTCCCGGCGGGCGCGAAGGCTCCGCAAGCCGCCGGCGAGATCCACACAGATTTCGAGCGCGGCTTCATCCGCGCGGAGACCACCGCCTATGATGATTTCGTATCGCTGGGCGGCGAAGCGGCTGCGCGCGAGGCAGGCAAGCTGCGCCAGGAAGGCAAGGAATATCTGGTGCAGGATGGCGACGTGATGTTGTTCAAATTCAACGTCTGAGGCGGTAAACGTCGCCGGCTCCTGCGCCCAGCTGGTCCAGTAACCAATTGATAACCATACTGTCGGATCGTTTTACAGCGGCTCTGTCATTAACCACCCACTTGCGCAGAGATACGTATCTGGCATGATGTTTGCGGAACAACCCGTTAACGAAAGGGTGCACGTGCTGGGCAAGATCAAACGGTTATTTGTGATCAAGACACGCTGGGAAGCGTATCTGATAATCTATGCGCTGGCACTGGGTGCCACGACGCGCGGTGCGGATTACCTGGTGCAATATCCCGGTTTCTTCGGCTGGTCGCTGTTTTTGGCCTGCACCGGGGCGGTGTTCCTGGCCGGGGCGAAAATTCTCGATTGCCTGAAGTTCGAGGCCGCCGAGCGCGAGGCGACGGCAGAAGCCGGACCAGAACGTCCAGGCTGAATTTTGTCGATGGCAGCCAGCGACAGTCAACGATTGGTAACCGCGGCAATCCCAGCTGAAAATTAGGCCATGCTGAAAATCAGAAAATAAGGTGGGGGTTTCTGTTGCTAGCTACCCCCGGAGCCCCGGAATCCGCTTCTGTTGCCCGGTGGGTCCAACCGCGCTTAGCTTTGTAAATTCAGGCCGCTAGGCCCTAAAATTACGCAGCGATTGCGAGTGCTTCGTTATCGTTGGCACTTGTGAAATGAGTCTTTTGCGCAATACTCAATGCGGGCAAAAACAGTGCTTTTCAGAACACGTCGATCCTAGTTCGGCCCCATCAGGACGAGCGCCCCAATCGCGGGAAAGCGCCCATTTTGGTGGAGCCGCCGGGTACTGCCCCCGGGTCCGTTGTACCTATTGCACACTGCATTTTATCACCATAGCCGGCCGAAACCGGCAGACCCCATATAGGCGATGGTAGATTAATTGGAAGTGACTTGATCGCCCGGTGCAATTGCGTCGCGCACTTTCAGCTCTTTCAGGATGGCTTTCAGCACGTCCAGCTGCGGATCGGTCGGGATCTCATCACTGGTCGAGCTATCTTCGGTAGCCTTCTGTTTTTCCTGCATTTCATCCAGCACACGGTTGACCGACTTGATAAGCAAGAACAGTGCGAAGGCGATGATCAGGAAGTTGACCAGCTGCGTCAGGAAATCGCCATAGCCGATCATCGCCACGCCGGCCTCCTTCAGTTCCGCATAATTGGTCAGCGAACCCTCATACCCACCGGGAATCGGTCCCAGGCGGAAGAAATAGTTCGAGAAATCGATATCGCCGAACACCCAGCCCAAAAACGGCATGATGATGCTTTCGGTCAGCGCGGTCACGATTTTTCCGAATGCCGCACCGATCACTACGCCCACGGCCAGATCCAGCACATTTCCGCGTGCGATGAATTTCTTGAATTCGCCCAACAACTCGCTTCACTCCGCTATTCAAAACTTGCCGAGGAACTGCCATCCCGCATCCTTGCGCGCAATAGGCTGCGGCGCACCTTCCCCGCTTGAACGGTTCGCGGCGTGTGCTATCTGGGCAATACAGATTTGTTACCCCCTGATTTCGAGGACTCCGAGCTCATGAATTTCTCCCAAGTCCGGCGCTTTGCTTTCGTCGCCATCGCTTCGCTGGGCCTCGCGGCCTGCGGGATCAACTCGGTCCCCGCGGCGGAGGAGACCGCCAAGGCCAAATGGGGCGACGTGGAAGCGGCCTATCAGGAACGCGCCAACCTCGTCCCCAACCTTGCCGAAGTCGCTCGCGGCGCGGCCGAGAACGAGCGCGGCATACTGACCGACGTAATCGAAGCGCGCAGCCGTGCGACCAGTATCAATATCGACGCCAGCGATCTGGGCGATGCCGGGAAAATGGCCGAATATGCCGCAGCGCAAGGCCAGCTTAGCCAGGGCCTTGGACGGCTGCTTGCCAATGTGGAAGCCTATCCGCAGCTGCAATCGAACCAGAATTTCGTGATGCTGCAAGGTCAGATCGAAGGGATCGAGAACAAGATCCGCATCTCCATCCGCGACTATAACGAGGCGGTGCGTCAGTATAACACCACGATCCGTACCTTTCCGGATACGATCGGCGCTAACCTGATCCACGGGGCGGAGCCGCTCGAGCCATATCAGGCGGTGACCGAAGGCGCCGAAGTCGCGCCTACGCTGGACCTGACGCCGAACAGCTAAGCCACGCAAATGCGCCCTTTCGCCCTCCTGCTCGCGGCCCTCATATGCACAGGTGCCGCTGCCAACGCCGCGCCCTCCGCTATGGCTCGGCAGGCTGCGCCGGGACCTCAAGCTGAGCGCCCGGTCCCGCCGCTAGCCCTGACTGGGCGAGTGGTGGACGAAGCCCAGGTGATCGCTGCCGAGCCGGAGCAGGCGATGACCGACCTGCTCGCCCGGCTGGAACGCGATACGGGCGTACAGTTCGTTGTCGTAGCGACGTCCGATCTCAAGGGCATGTCGATCGACCAGTACTCGCTGGCATTGGGCAATGGTTGGGCGTTGGGCGATCCCAAGCTCGGCAATGGCTTGCTGCTGGTGGTCTCTCCCAGTGCAAGGCAGGCGCGGATCGAGGTTGGCAGCGGGCTACGGCCGATACTGACAGAGGAATTCGTCGCCAGGGTGAGCGCATTGATGCTGCCGTCTTTCCGCGCCGGCGATTATACCGACGGGATGATGATCGGGGTGGTTTCGCTGGATACCCGGCTGCGCAAGGTCGCGGCGGACCAGGCCGGATGATCCGCACGCTCGCGCCACTTGTCGCCGCGCTCGCGCTGATCTTCAGCCCGCCGTCTGCTGCCGCGCAGACTTTTCCCGAGCGCGGCACCGAACCGGTGGTCGATGCAGCCGATATACTGCCACCCGATGTCGAGGCGGAACTGACGCGGAAATTGCTGGAACTCAACACCCAGTCCCAACGGCAATTCGTCGTCGCAACTGTCCCTAGCCTGGAAGATTATCCGATCGAGGATTACGGTTACCGCCTGGGCCGCGAATGGGGCCTGGGCGATGCGGAACGCAATGACGGGGCGATCCTGTTGGTCGCGCCGAACGATCGCAAAGTCCGAATAGAGGTCGGCTACGGGCTCGAACCCATACTGACCGACGGCTATTCGACCCTGATCGTGCAAAATATCATCCTGCCCCGCTTCCGCGAAGGGGACCTGCCGGGCGGCGTGGTTGCCGGGGCCGATGCGATTATCGAACAGCTCACCTTGCCCGAAGACCAAGCGCGCGAGATTGCCCAATCGGCCAACCAAGAGCGGGAGCGCGATGGCGGTTTCCCGATCGGCGCACTGTTCTGGCTCGGCTTCATGTTCTTCTTCTTCGTCCTGCCCATGCTTCGCGGAGGCGGGCGGCGCAGGCGTTACCGGCGCGGCGGGATCGGCGGCGCAGTGGGCGACATTATCCTGTGGGAAGCGGGCAAGGCAGTCGCTCGCGGCCTGTCGGACGGTGATAGCGGCTGGGGCGGCGGCGGCTTTGGCGGCGGCGGCGGCTTCGGCGGTGGTGGTTTCGGCGGCGGTGGCGGCAGTTTCGGGGGCGGCGGCGCCTCCGGGGGGTGGTAGAATATGGCTTATCTCGATGTGGCAGGTTACAAGATCGTAAGCGATGCCGTGGCCAGCGCAGAACTGACCACCAGCGGCGAAATCGTGACCGTGCTGGCCGATCGCTCCGATGGATATACCGATGTCGTGCTGGTCTGGGCGGCGGCGGTCGCGTTTACCGCGATGAGCCTGTTCGCCCTGCTCCCTTTGCCGTTCCTCGCTTTGTGGGACCGGCTGATCGGCGGCTGGAGCCATGAATGGACCACCGGCGAACTGGCCAGCATGACAATTGCGCTCGGGCTGATCGCATTCGTGGCGACGTGGGTGCTGTTGAGCTGGAAGGTGCTGCGCTTTGCAGCCATTCCCGGCCCGGTCAAGACGATGCGCGTGCATGAGCGGGCGATAGATCTGTTCAAGGTGGGTGCCGAGCGGCGCACGCATGGCCGCACCGGGGTGCTGCTCTATCTGTCGATGAGCGAACATCGCGCCGAAATTGTCGCCGACGAGCCCATTGCAGCCATCGTTTCAGCCGATGTCTGGGGCGAGGCGATGGCCGATATGCTGGCCGAAATCAAACAGGGTCACCTCGCCGAAGGACTGGCAGCGGGCATTCGCGATGTTGGCGTGGTCCTGTCCGAACATTTCCCGCGCTCCGACGACGATACGAACGAGCTGCCGGACAGGCTGATCGAAATTTGACCGAAGATTCGCAGCAGCCCGAGCGCATCGAATGGCAAGGTAAATTCCTCACCGCCAAGACGCGCGGCAAGTGGGAATATGTCGGCCGGGCGCGCGGCATTCGTGCGGCGGCAATCTTGGCGGTCGAGGATGATCACGTCCTGCTGGTTGAACAATACCGCGTTCCGCTGGGCAAACGTTCGATCGAATTGCCCGCCGGCCTGATCGGCGATGACGAGGACGAGCAGGACGAGGACCCGCTGACCGCTGCCGGGCGGGAGCTGGAGGAAGAAACCGGCTACCGCGCGGATGTGCTCGAAGATTGCGGCGAGTTTTATTCCAGCCCCGGCATGGTGAGCGAAAGCTTCACTCTGGTACGCGCCGGTGGGCTCACAAAAATCGGACCGGGCGGCGGGGTTGCGGGTGAAGATATCACCGTGCACCGCATTCGGCTGAACCATTTGCACGAATTTCTGGCTGCCAGGCGGGCAGAGGGTTACGCCATCGATGTGCGAATGCTCATCATGTTGGGCGCAGGATTTATCGAAGGGAACGGGTAATGGGCGGCACGAAAACGGGGCGCGTTGCGGGAAAGATGGCGCTGGTAACCGGCGCGGCGCAGGGCCTGGGTGCGGCCCATTCGCGGCGATTGGCCGACGAAGGTGCGAAAATTCTTTGCACCGACATCAACGCCGATGGCGCGGCCGAAACCGCCCAGTCGATAAACGATGCGCTTGGCGCCGGTACGGCTTTCTCGGTCGGACACGACGTAACCGATCCTGCCGATTGGGAAGCCGCCATGGACGCCGCCCGCGAGCATCTGGGCGGGCTGAACGTGCTGGTCAACAATGCCGGGATCGGCGTGGCCGGCAATATCGAAACATGCGATTTTGCCGAATGGCAGCGCTGTTTCTCGATCAACGTGGATTCGATTTTTCACGGCTGTCAGAAGGCCCTGCCACTCATGCGCGACCATGCGCCGGGTTCGATCGTGAACATTTCCAGCATAGCCGGGCTGATCGCGAGTGACACGATGCCGGCATATAATGCGTCGAAGGCGGCGGTGTGGATGCTGAGCAAGTCGATCGCGTTGCATTGCGCGAAGAAGAACATGCAGATCCGCTGCAATTCGGTCCACCCGACTTTCGTCGATACGCCAATCCTGGATGGAACGGCGAAACATGCCGGGTTGGACAAACAGGTTCTGTTGGACAAGCTGGCACGTCAGATCCCGCTGAAATTCGTGGGGGAGCCTGACGATATTGCCAATGCGGTGTTGTATCTGGCCAGCGATGAGAGCCGCTTCATGACTGGCGCGGAATTGAAACTGGATGGCGGCATTTCCGCCATGTAATCGGCACGGTGAGGGAACCCGCGCGGGGCTCCCTCAATCGGCGATCAGTCCGATGGCAAGATAGACCAGGACCAGCGAACCGAAACCGATCAGCGTGCCGAGCACGAACAGGATGCGGATCAGCGTGGCGTCCATCCCGAAATAGTTGGCAATCCCGGCGCACACGCCCATCAGCTTGCCATTCTGCCGGTCCAGACGGAACTGGTCGGCGGGCGTGTTGCCCTCGCCGCGATGCTCTAAATTGCTCATGCCAGCACTCCTGCGGCTGCGACATTCGGCATCGCCGGAACGATCGCGGTTGCCATGAAGATTGCGGATAGGGCGAGCGCCGATATGGCGGCCAAGGCCCGGCTGGAATATTCGTTGAGGTAGGTCATTTAGCTAATCCTTTCGTTGAAGCGTGCTGGCGGCGATCAGGCGATCATTCCGGTGGCGACGGTGAAGTTCGGGCTGGCGGGCACAATGGCGGTGGCCATAAATACTGCCGAGAGAGCCAGGGCGGAGACGGCGGCGACAAACTTGCTGCCGAAATTGGAGAAATCGATCATGGTTTTTCCTTTCTTGAACTGTTGTCCGCTGGACTGTCCGGCGGATATCCCAAACATTGCACGGGGTGTGCCAAACCGGCGAAACCCGCAGAAATCTGCCATTCGCCTAAATTGCGATCCTGACGAAACCGTTCATGATTGCGCAAGGTTAGGAGTTTTTCCCAACCTTTGGGTTGGCGTGAATCGTCAGAACCTTCCCGGTAGCGGCTGGCGGCAATTCTGCGCGCCCGCTAAGGCTGGTTCCAGCCATGGCGCTCGACCGCATCACCCTGTCCAACTTCCGCAATCACGCCGAAACCTCGCTTGAGGCCACGCGCCGGTTCAACTTGCTGGTGGGCGAAAACGGTGCGGGAAAAACCAACATATTGGAGGCGCTTTCGCTCCTCTCGCCCGGCCGGGGCCTTAGGCGGGCGACCCTGCCCGACATGGCGCGGCAGCATGGCAGTGGCGGTTTCGCAGTCGGGGCGTCGCTGCGCTCAATCGGTGGCGATGACATCCGCCTCGGCACCTATACGGAACCGCAGCGGCCAACCCGCCGACTGGTCCGCATTAACGAGGCCGAAGCGAGCGCGGTGGCTCTGGGCGAATGGCTTTCGGTAGCCTGGCTGACGCCGGCGATGGACCGGCTGTTCACCGACAGTGCGGGCGCAAGGCGGCGATATATGGACCGCATGACGCTGGCGCTCGATCCCGGCCATGCGCGGGCGGCGGCGCGGTATGAGAATGCGCTGCGCGAGCGCAACCGTCTGCTGTCCGACGATGTCGATCCCGATCCCTTATGGCTCGACGGTATCGAGAGCCAGATGGCCGAACATGGCGCAATTCTGGCGCAGGGCCGGGCGCGGCTGGTCGGCGCCTTGCAGGCCGCCTTGCAGCAGGAACCGGAAGAACCCTTTGCCCGCCCCGCCCTGACCTACGCACCGGGCGGTCCCATCGAGCAAGCAGAGCTTGCGCGGAGCTTGCGCGAAAGGCGCAGCCGCGACCGCGCTGCGCGCCGCAGCCTAACCGGCCCGCACCGCGATGAATTGCAGGTCGCGATGGCGAGCAAGGCCATGCCTGCCGCCAATTGTTCGACCGGCGAGCAGAAAGCGATGCTAATCGGGCTGACGCTTGCCCACGCGAAACTGGCGGCAGAGGGGCGGCCTTCACTGCTGCTGCTTGACGAGGTCGCCGCGCATCTCGATCCGGTCCGGCGCGAGGCTATGTTCGAGCGGCTGCGCGCGGGCAGCTCGCAGGTCTGGCTGACCGGAACCGAGCTGGCACCCTTTGCCGCGATTGCAGAGGAAGCTGCGATCTGGCGCGTTACCGGCGGCGCGCTGGAACGGCTCTAACCCTCTGGCGAAGGCAATGCCGCGGCAATGTCATCTGCCGTATCGTCCACCAGTAGTTCGATTCCTTCGGCGGTGGGATGTACCCTGTCGGACTGGAACAATTCGGGCCGCCGATAGATCGATTCCAGCCAGAACGGTACCAGCGCCGCATCATATTCCTGCGCCAGCTCGCCGAACATCCCGTCGAAAGCAGCGACATAATCAGCGCCCAGATTGGGCGGAGCGCGCATGCCCATCAACAGTACCGGAATGTCCCGCTCACCAAGTATTTCGAGGATTTGCGACAGGTTCTCACGCGTTTGCGCCACCGGCAATCCGCGCAGGAAGTCGTTGCCACCGAGTTCGACGATCGCCAGATCGGGTGTTTGCTGCTGCGCATCCAGCGTGAATTCGAGACGCTCCAGCCCGGCGGCGGTGGTATTCCCCGACACTGCGGCGCTGGTAACCTGCGCATTTACCCCGCGCGCGCGCAACGCTGCCTGCAAACGCGAAGGATAGCTTTCATCGGGATCGACGCGGTATCCGGCGAACAGGCTGTTTCCGAACGCCAATATGTGCCGTTCCGGCCCCATCACCGGCTGCTCGGCCGCGACCTCTTCCACCTCGACTGGCTGCGAGGTTGGCGGCGCGGTGTCGCACCCGCCCAATGCCGCCGCCAGTGCGAAAATGAAACCTATCGACCAACCACGCATTATCATCGGCAAAGCTCCTGTTATTTCGCCCCTGCCTATGCCATCTCAAACTGGTGACAAGCCCCCGCATGACTTCTTCCCTGCCTGCCATCTCCGCACGCGACCTCACCCTCACCCTCGGCAGCGATTCCGCGCCGGTTGAAATTCTGCGCGGTATCGATGTCGATATCGCTTTGGGAGAGGTGGTGGCTTTGCTCGGCCCTTCGGGATCGGGCAAAAGCTCGCTGATGGCGGTGCTTTCCGGCCTCGAACGCGTCACCGGCGGAACCGTGCAGGTTGCGGGTGAAAATTTCACCGGAATGGACGAGGATGCGCTGGCCCATGCGAGACGCGGGCGGATCGGCATCGTGCTTCAAGCCTTCCATCTGCTGCCCACCATGACCGCGCTGGAAAACGTTGCCACACCGATGGAGCTTGCCGGAATGGACGATGCGCGCGAGCGTGCGGCGGAAGAATTGCGCGCGGTCGGCCTGGGGCACCGGCTCGATCATTACCCTACCCAGCTTTCGGGCGGGGAACAGCAACGCGTCGCCATCGCCCGCGCCACGGCACCGCGCCCAGCCCTGATTTTCGCGGATGAACCCACCGGCAATCTCGACGTTGCCACGGGCCACGAAATCATCGAACTGCTGTTCGCCCGGCGCGAGGAAACCGGCGCCACACTGCTGGTAATCACGCATGATACGGAGCTGGCCGAACGCTGCGAGCGCGTGCTGACCATCGCCGATGGCCGGATCGCGAGCGACGCCAACGGAACGAACTCTGCCAAGATGCCAATTCCGGCATGAGCTGGAAGACAGCTTGGACAATCGCCCGGCGTGACCTGAACGCCCGGTTTCGCGGGCTGCGGCTGTTGCTGGTCTGCCTGTTCCTGGGGACCGGGGCGCTGGCGGCTATCGGAACGTTGACCGGCGCGATCGAGAACGAGCTGGGTACGCGCGGTCAGGAATTGCTTGGCGGCGATATCCAGATCGCCTTGTGGCAGCGTGGGCCGAACGAAGAAGAGCGCGCGGCTCTGGCGGAATATGGCACTCTGTCCGGTGGGACGCGGCTGCAGGTGGTCGCCCGGTCGGAGGATTCCACCGCACCGATCGAATTGAAAGCGGTCGAGGACAACTATCCGCTCTATGGCGAATTAACGCTGGAAGACGGGCGGGCGGTTGGCGCTCCTGCAAATGGTCAGGCGTGGGTGGCGCGCGGGGTGCTCGACCGGCTGGGCATCGCCTTGGGAGACGATTTTATCATCGGCACGCAGACCGTTACCGCTGCGGGCGTTATAGCAAATGAGCCGGACCGGCTGGGTGAAGGGTTCCAGCTTGGCCCGACGGTGATCGTGGCCGAGGACCTTCCCGGCGCTGCCGGATTGCTCCAGCCCGGCGCAATGTATCGCAGCAAGACGCGCGTTGCATTCGACGCGAACCGCGACCCCGATACGGTGCGTGACGAGCTGGAAGAACGCTTCCCCACCGCAGGTTTCGAAATACGCACGCGGGACCGCGCGTCGCCCGGCGCCGACCGATTTGTCGGCCGGATGGGCGAATTTCTGACGCTGGTCGGGCTGGCCGCGCTGGTAATCGCCGGGATCGGGATCGGCGGCGGCGTAGCGTCCTATCTCGAAGCCCGGCGCCGCTCGATCGCGACGCTCAAGGTGCTGGGCGCAACGAGCCGGGATATTGCGCGGATCTACGCTTTGCAGATCGGCGCCGCAGCGTTGGTCGGCAGCGCTCTTGGGCTTGCAGCGGGCGTGCTGGTTACGCCGCTGCTCAGCCAGGCCCTGCAGGGTTTGTTGCCGGTTCAAAGCGGTTTCGTGATCGAACCGGCGGCGCTGTTGACGGCGGCTTCTTACGGAGTGCTGGTCGCTTTCGTGTTTGCCGCAACGCCGCTGCTGCGCGCGCGGCGGTTCCCGGCGATGGCGCTGATGCGCGCGCGGGTTGCTCCCCTCGCCCGCGACAAGCGCGCGATTGCCTGGGTATCGTTGGGGCTGGTTGGGATCGTGGCGCTGGCGCTGCTGACCTCGCGGCAACCGCAGCTAGCGGGCCTCTTTCTGGTTGGAGCCGCCGTGGTGCTTGGACTGCTGACCGCGCTGGGATATGCCATCCGCGCCCTCGCCCGGCGCGCGCCCAAGCCGCGCGATCCGCTGTGGCGCAATGCGCTGGCCAATCTGCACCGCCCGGGCAGTTCGCTGACCGCCCTGGTTACCGCGCTGGGCTTCGGCCTGTCCGCTTTCGTGCTGCTGGCCGCAATCCAGTCGAGCATCGATGGTAATATCCAGCAGCGTGTGCCCGCCGAAGCGCCCGACTATTTCGTGCTCGACATACCGCGCGACCGGGCGGACGAATTCCGTGAAACGGTCGCTCAGCAAGCTCCGGGGGCAGTCATCCGAACCGTGCCCGCATTGCGCGGCAGCGTACTGGCTTTCGGCGATCCTGCCAACATGACCCGCACCGCCGATCTCGAAGATTTGCCGGACGGCGCGTGGGCGCTGCGCGGTGAGCGTGGGCTGACCTATGCCGAGGATGTGCCCGAGGGTAACACGGTGACCCAGGGCGAATGGTGGGGCGCGGATTATACGGGCGATCCGCTGGTTTCGCTGGACGAGGAATTTGCCGAAGCTGCCGGGCTGGAAATCGGCGATGCCATCACGATCGGCCTGCTGGGAGTCGAACGAACCGCCACGGTTTCCAATCTGCGGCGGCTGGACTGGGAGAATATGAGCTTCAACTATGTGTTCGTATTCTCGCCCAACGCGCTGCAAGATGCCCCGCACAACCTCGCCGCGACGGTCGATTTGCCCGAAGGGTCCAGCGCCAGCGGATTACTGCGAAATGTAGTGCAGGCTTTTCCGTCCAGCTCGGTAATCGAAGTCGGGCAAATCCTGACCGAAGCTCGCATTATTCTTGGGCAGGTCGGGCTAGCCACGCTGGCGGCGGCTTCGATCGCGGTGTTGGCAGGCCTTGCCGTGTTGCTCGGCGCAATTGCCGCGGCGCGGGCGGCACGGACTTACGATACGGTAGTGCTGCGCGTGCTGGGGGCGAGCAGGCGGCAAGTGCTGGCCATGCAATTGTTCGAATATGGCGTATTGGCGCTGGTGCTGGGCGTGGTCGCACTGGCACTGGGCAGCGGGCTGGCCTGGCTGGTGGTGGTCCAACTGTTCGAATTCGACTGGCTTCCCGATTGGGGCGAAGTGTTCGCCGTACTCGGCGGCGGATTGCTACTTGTCGTGGCGTTTGCGCTCGGTGGATCGCTGTCGCTGCTCAAGGCGAAACCGGCGCAAGCGTTGAGGGCGCTGTAAGTTCCCTGCCCGACATTTCCAACAATGGTCTAATCGAAGATCTTTGCCACGGCATCTTCACCCAGGGGCGGGCCGTATTGGTTCGCCTTTTGCTGGCTTGGCAATGCCATAACCACCGCATAAGCAATCCAGCCCAGGAATGACAGGAACCAACCTGCCAGATATAATGGCACTGCCACCCAGCCCGATATACCGAGATCGTGCAGGCGGCGGATAGTGACGGCCAGCGTCGGCACGAACATCGCAATATAGAACAAGCCGGCACCCACGATGCCGACAATGCCAATTATTTCGCGCCCGGCAATTCCGTCCACTCCGGTGCCGCTATTGCTGAAACCTGGGCCGATAATTGCGCCGAAGCCGCCGAGGCCCAGCACTATATAAACAGCGAACTGCATGGCGCTGAACCACCAGAATTCGCGGCGGCCGCTGCGCCCGGTGAATCTGGCATAGCGGCGCAGAGGCAGCACCATCCAACGCCAGACCGCGTTTTTGCTCGGAAGGACTTCTGCGCTCACTCGAACACCAAGGCGGCGTTTTCGCCCTTGGGATTATCCCCAAAGCGGTTTGGTCCGCGTGTTCCTTCGATACAGATGCGCTGGGAGAGACCGGTGAAATCGGCGTATCGTCGCAGCGGCGTCAGCATCCAGCGCATTCTAATCCAATCCTGGGCCGGGACAACTGCGACAGCTGCCCCGGCAGCAAAGCCTACTCAGGAAAAGACGCTCGGATCCGTGCCGACCATCCCCGGCTGGCCTTTCACGACCAATGTACTGGCAAGCATGTCATGCAGGCCTTGTTTGCGTTCGGTAAAGGCCACCATGATGAAACCGATCAGGAGGATCAATGCAGACAGGATTTTGGCGAAATAGCGTCCGGTGGCTCTCAAGAATGAAATCTGACCGCCAGCTTCGTCTGTGACCACGATCCCCAAGGCCATTTTGCCCAGCGTCGCCTGCTTCTGCGAGCTTTCCATGGCGGCAAAATAAATCCAGCTGAGAACCACCCCGAATACGCCACCGATAATCCCGCCGGCATCTTCGCCCCCGCCGGCCGCGCCAACTCCAATGCCGAGAATAAATCCGAGCACCGCAGCGACAATATTCAAGATGATCGCATCTATAATGTACGCGCCCACACGCATCCAGAAACCGGCGTAAGTCATTTTAAAACCCCCTTTTTCACCCTCGCCGGATAATCACCCAACGATCCGGAGAAGGCAACAAAAAAAGGGGACCGCAACGCGGCCCCCTTCTTTGTGTTCGCAAAGAACCTTTGGTCAGAACTTGAACCGCACCGTGCCGCCATAAGTCCGCGGCTGGTTGAGATAGCCGGATACCGTTCCTGCCTGGGCAACACCGTCGAACACGGTGGTCAGGAAACGGTCATTGGTGAGGTTACGGCCCCATACCCCGGCTTCGATACCGTTATCGAGCGCCAGCGTAAGCGATGCGTTCACCAGATTGACCTCGCGGCGGAACAGCTGCTCGGCAGCGGGACCGAAAGCGGGCAGGCCGTTGGTAATGTTCACATTGCTTTCGTGATTGTAGTCGACGCGGCCGATCAGGCGATTGCCGGTGAGGCCGAACTCGTGCGTGTAAACAGCCGATGTCGAGATCGAATATTCCGGAATTCCCGAAGGACGCTGGCCGGTAAGGTCGCCGACCGATGAATTGGGGAAATCGTCGAAAATCGGATCGAGGTAGGTCAGCGCAAAGGTCAGCACGAGCGGATCGACCGGATTGACCGTGGCATCGAACTCCACACCCTTGGTCGATTGTTCGCCCGCATTGGCCAAGGCGAAGCCTGTACCTGTAAAGATGTTCGACTGGAAACCCTCCAATGTCTGATCGAACAGCGCGATATTGAAGCCTACCCGGTCGAGCTGGACCTTCAGGCCAAGCTCATACACTTCGGCCTCTTCCGGACCGGCGAAGCGTGTGCCGGTGTTGAGGTTCGCCGTGGCGATCCCCGCATCGGTCACCGGCGAAGACGGTGCGGCAAATGCGCTAAGGCCTGGGCCTGGGGTAAAGTCCGAAGGAAGCGGACGGGAGTCGCGCGACAGGTTGATCGAAGAGGCTTTGAAGCCGGTTGCGTAGGACGCATAAATATTCACCATCGGGCTGAATTCATACGATACGCGTCCGACATAGGACCAGTCGCTATCCGAAGTCCGGCCATCCTCTACTGCGTTGGGAATATTGAGGAACGGCGGCTGGAACTGGAAAGCGGACAGCGGCAGCAGCGGGTTGATCGCAGGGTTGGTCGCAGCCGCCAGCAAACCTGCCTGGTTGGCAGCGGGCAAGGCCTGGAAAGCTGCCCGGCTGGTGACTGTACCACCGGTCGCCCCGATGATGAACGCGTCCACCAGATTGACCATACCGAGTGGATCGAACTGCGTGACGTTCGCCGTGAAGTCCTTCTGATCATCGGTATAGTTGAAGCCGCCCGTCAACGTCAGACGATCGGTCACTTCGAAGTCTACCGTGCCGAAGATCGAGAACGCTTCGTTATTCAACGTGTAAGCTTCGTTCGAGAGTGGTCCAGGAGCGAAAATGCTGTTCTGCGGCAAGCCCAGCCCGGCTTCCACGCCAGAGAATGTGCCTATTCCGCCCGCCAGCAATTCGAAGAATGGACGTGCAACCGCGCCGGTTTGAAGCGAACCGGTCTGCGCGATATCTTCGTTGAAGTAATATCCGCCGAGCAGGAAGTTGAACGGACCGTCGAAATCGGAAGCGAAGCGAAGTTCCTGAGTGAAGGTTTCGATCTTCTGGTCGGTGATCTGGTTGACGATATCCGCGCTGGAGAAATCGACATCCTGCTGGTTGAATGATTCGACTTCGCGGTAAGCGGTGATCGAGGTGATCCCGATAGCACCGGCCTGGTAATCCATCTGGACCGAGCCGCCATAGCTGTCGATGTCGTTTACTGGCGGGATGTTCAGGAAAGCATCGAAGCTCTCGATGTTCTCAGGATCGATTGCCCCGCCCACGCCGAAAATGGCGGGAACGGTCGGCCCGGCCACGATATTGCCGGCGAAGCAGCACAGCTCGTCGATCTTCGAATAATCGCCGATGACGCGAACCTTGAAGTCGGAATTGGGCTCGAACAGGATCTGGCCGCGCACGCTATAACGGTCACGTTCGTTGATTTCCGTGCCGAGGTTGATGACATCGACATAGCCATCGCGCTTGTTGTAATTCCCGTCGATCGACACGGCGATCGTGTCGGTGATCGGGCCGGTTACGTCGGCTTTCACCACGATCGCATTGTAATTGCCGTAGCTCACTTCGATCTGGCCGCCGAAGTCGAACTGCGGTTCGCGGGTGATGACCGAGATGACGCCTGCAGATGCGTTCTTGCCGAACAATGTCGATTGCGGACCGCGCAGAACTTCGATGCGCTGCACATTGGCAAGATCGCCGATTTGCGCAGCAGAGCGCGAACGATACACGCCGTCGATGAACACGCCGACCGAGGGTTCGATACCGGCATTGTTGGCACCGTTACCGAAGCCGCGAATGATGAAGTTGGTGTTGGCCGAGCTTTGCAGCTGGTTCACCCGCAGCGACGGCGCAACGGTCTGCAGATCGTTGAGATCGCGGATTTGCGCCTGCTCAATCGTCTCGCCCGAAGTCACGGACACCGAAATCGGCGTTTCCTGCAGCGTGGTTTCACGCTTTGAAGCGGTCACCACGATGATGTTGCCGGTGTCCTGCTGTTCGGTTTCCAGCGCCATCTGGTCGGCGTCAGGCTCGGCAACTTCCTGGCCGTGTTGCGCCATAGCAGCGGTCGGCAGGGTGAATGCGGCCACACCGGCCAGCAAGGCGGCACGGCTGGAGTTTGCAAATATATTGGTGGTGCGTGTCATAGGATGGTCGTCCCTCTCCATGTATCCCTCTGGCGGCGCGATCATTGCCGGGCCGGCTCGCCGTTCGCACTAGGTTGAGGCGCCCGCATTGCCTACCGAAATGTCGCAATAATGGGGGTTTCCGGCCTATATGTTGCGCGATTGCCACAGCAAACTTCCGGTAATTACAATGCTCTCAAACGTCCCGCAAACGGTGTTTCCGTTACGGAATACACATTCTCCATCCACTCTTGTCGCGAGGCGCAAATACGCCTAGATGCGCCCTTCGCAGATGCAGCATGATATGCTGCCCCTCATACCGCGATCTTCGATCCGACCATTTTTTTCCGAAAGTCTCCCCGCATGTCCGCGCCACGTAACCTGCGCAATATCGCGATTATCGCCCACGTCGACCACGGCAAGACCACGCTGGTGGACCAGCTGTTTCGCCAGTCCGGCACCTTCCGCGAGAATCAGCGCGTCGAAGAACGCGCGATGGATTCGGGCGATCTGGAAAAGGAACGCGGGATTACCATCCTTGCGAAATGCACCAGCGTGGAGTGGGCGCCCGAAGGCGAAACCGACACCACGCGGATCAATATCGTCGATACGCCGGGCCACGCCGATTTCGGCGCCGAGGTCGAGCGGATCCTGAACATGGTCGATGGCGTCATCCTGCTGGTGGACAGCGCGGAAGGCCCCATGCCGCAGACCAAGTTCGTCACCGGCAAGGCACTGGCGCTGGGCTTGAAGCCGATCGTGGTCGTCAACAAGATCGACCGCCCCGATGCCCGCCCGCAAGAAGTGCTGGACGAATGTTTCGACCTGTTCGTCAGCCTGGAAGCGAATGACGAACAGCTCGATTTCCCGGTGCTCTACGCCAGCGGCCGCGATGGCTATGCGGCGGAGGAAGATTCCGTGCGCGATGGCACGCTGGAGCCTTTGTTCAAGCTGATCACCACCCACGTACCCGCCCCCGGCCTCGATCCTTCCGGGCCGTTCTCGTTCCTCGCCACGCTGCTGGACCGCGACAATTTCATGGGCCGCGTGCTGACCGGCCGCGTCCAGTCAGGCACGATCAAGGTCAACGATCCGATCCACGCCATCGATGGCGATGGCAAGGTGATCGAAACCGGCCGTGCGACCAAGCTGCTGGCCTTTGACGGGCTGGAACGAGTTCCTGTCGAGAGCGCGCAGGCGGGTGACATCATCGCGCTTGCCGGGCTTGAAGCGGCGACGGTGGCCAATACCATTGCCGATCCTTCCGTAAAGGAAGCCATCGAAGCGCAGCCGATCGATCCGCCGACGCTGGCGATGCGCTTTGCCGTAAATGACAGCCCGCTGGCCGGCCGCGAAGGCGACAAGGTGACGAGCCGCATGATTCGCGACCGCCTGGCACGCGAGGCGGAAACCAATGTCGCCATCCGCGTGACCGAAAGCGCCGACAAGGACAGCTTCGAGGTTGCCGGTCGCGGTGAATTGCAGCTCGGGGTGCTGATCGAAACGATGCGCCGCGAGGGCTTCGAGCTCGGCATTTCGCGCCCCCGCGTGCTGTTCCGCGAAGAAGACGGGCAGCGTATGGAGCCTTACGAACAGGTCGTGATCGACGTCGATGACGAGTTTTCCGGCACGGTCGTCGAGAAGATGCAGCGCCGCAAGGCGGAACTGGTCGACATGCGCCCCTCCACCAGCGGCAAGACCCGCGTGACCTTCAGCGCCCCCTCGCGCGGGCTGATCGGCTATCACGGCGAGTTCCTCTCCGACACGCGCGGCACCGGCATCATGAACCGCCTGTTCGAGAAATACGACGTTTACAAAGGTCCCATCGAAGGCCGCCAGAACGGCGTGTTGATCTCCAATGGCGCGGGCGAGGCGATGTCCTACGCGCTCAACATGCTGGAAGAACGCGGCGAGTTGTTCATCGGTGGCGGCGCGAAAATCTACGAAGGTATGATTATCGGCGAAAACGCCAAGCCGGACGATCTCGAAGTCAACCCGATGAAGTCCAAGCAGCTGACCAACTTCCGCAGCACCGGCAAGGACGATTCAATCCGGCTTACCCCGCCGCGAGTGATGACGCTGGAACAGTCCATCGCCTATATCGATAATGACGAGATGGTCGAAGTGACGCCCAAGAGCATCCGCCTGCGCAAGGCCCAGCTCGACTATCACGAGCGCAAAAAGGCCAAGCGCAAGATGGAAGCCTAAACCAGGCTGCCCACGACAAACGCGATCATGCCAGCGATAGGCAGGGTCGCGACCCAGCTTAGCAGCACGTTGCGGACCACGCCGGTATCGAGCGTGCCCGCACCTGCGCCGGTGCCGATTATCGAGCCCACCGAAACGTGAGTGGTGGATACGGGCAGGCCGAGCCGGCTGGCCCCCAGCACCAGTGCGGCGGTAGTGAGATTCGCGGTAATCCCCTGGGGTGGGTCGAGCCGGTTGATCTTCAGGCTCATCGTCTCGGCCACGCGGCGCGCGAGCAGCCAGCCGCCGACAGCCATCGCCGCTGTCACTGCAAGAGCCGAAGCGGTTCCGCTTAGCACTTGCGTGCCGATCAGCAGCGCGGCCAGCTTGGGGGTGTCGTTCACGCCTCGCGCGAAACAGATGCTGGCGGCCGAAAAAATATGAAGTCGGTCGAGAAGCCGCTTTATCGAACCATGCAAAAGAGGCCGCGGCCCGGCATGGCACTCCGTCTGATGGGCTATCTTGATACTCGGTTGCCCGGCAACCCTGGCCATGAGCACGCCGTTCTGGTCGATGAACTTATCGGCCCCCGCGACTACGCAGATGCAATCCCCGGTCGGCTTTCGGCGGTTGCGAAAGGAACGCACTGCGAGATAGGCGATGAAAGCCAACCCCGCCGACAGGAACGGGCTGGTCAGCAATGGCAGGACGAATTTGCTGCCCAGATTGCCGAGATCGATCGGCTGGGTACTCTGGGCGAGCCCCGCCCCGACCAACCCGCCGACAAGCGCATGGGTGGTCGAAATCGGAAATCCCAACCGGGTCGCCAATATCACCGTGGCCCCTGCCCCCACTGCAACGGCAAGCGCGAAGCCGGGGGTGTTGGCCAGATCGTCCCCGACCAATCCCTTGCCCGAAAACTGCGCCACCAATTCACCCGCTATCACTACCGAAGCGATACCGCCGAGCAGGGTGGCGATCGTCGCGAGGACCAGCGCACGCCGATATGTCAGCGCGTCCGATCCCCAGACCGTTGCAAACCCCTTGAAATTATCGTTCGCGCCATTGCTGAACGCCAGAAACAGGGCGGTGAAGCCCAGAAGCGCGAAAATCATGAATAGCCTTCCCAAACTCGTTTGAAGGCTATCCGTACAGCCGCGCGGAAATGTTACAATTTTGTGACGAATTATCCCGTGAATGGGTGCGTTTCGCAGCACCCATTGGCCAGCGCCGACACAGGCTGTTAGGCGGGGCGGATGGAAACCGGCACACTGATCTCGCTCGCTCTGTATTTCACGCTCATGCTCGGCATCGGGCTGTATGCGTGGCGCAAATCGACCGCCAGCAGCGAGGAATACTTGCTGGGCGGACGCAATCTGCACCCGGCCGTCGCCGCGCTCAGCGCGGGCGCATCGGATATGTCGGGCTGGCTGCTGCTGGGGTTGCCGGGCGCATTATATGCTGCCGGACTGGTCGAGGCGTGGATCGGGATAGGGCTGTTTGCCGGTGCGCTGGTCAACTGGATCGTGGTCGCCCCGCGCCTGCGCCGCCAGACCGAGGCGCTGGGCAATGCGCTGACTATTCCAGAGTTTCTCGCCAACCGTTTCCCGCAGCGCGCGATCATGTTGCGCAGCAACGCGGCAATCGTGATCGTGGTTTTCTTCGCCGTGTACACTGCCGCCGGACTGGTTGGCGGCGGCAAGCTGTTTGCGACCAGCTTTGCCGCCATTTTGCCCGATAGCGGCCTGTCGCCTTACATGGCGGGCATCTGGATTACCGCAGGCGTGGTGCTGGCCTACACTATGATCGGCGGCTTTCTGGCGGTCAGCCTGACAGACTTCGTGCAGGGCTGCATCATGGTCGTGGCGCTGGTGCTGATGCCGCTGGTGGTACTGTCCGATGGCGTAGAACTCGGCGCGGTCATGCGCGATGTCGATCCCGATTTCCTGAACCTGTTTGGCGGGCTGAGTTTCATCGGCTTCCTTAGCGCCGTAACGTGGGGGCTCGGCTATTTCGGGCAGCCGCATATCATCGTGCGCTTCATGGCCATCCGGCGGCAGGAGGAGGTATCCACCGCGCGCAATATCGGGATGAGCTGGATGGGCGTGGCGCTGCTTGGCGCAGTGGGCGTCGGTATCGCTGGACGGGCCTATGTCGAACAGCAGGGTATCGCGCTGGCCGATCCCGAGACAATCTTCATCGTGCTGGCGGATCTGCTGTTCCACCCGCTGATCACCGGCTTCCTGCTGGCGGCGCTGCTGGCTGCCATCATGAGTACGATCAGCTCGCAATTGCTGGTGGCATCGAGCAGCCTGGCAGAAGACTTCTACCGCCTCTATCTGCGCAAGACCGCGAGCGAGCGCGAACTGGTCAATATCGGGCGGTTTAGCGTATTGCTGGTGGCGCTGGTTGCCATCGCCATTGCCAGCGATCCCGCTAGCCAGGTGCTCGGTCTGGTGTCCAATGCCTGGGCCGGATTCGGCGCGGCATTCGGTCCGCTGATTATCCTCTCACTGACCTGGGACAGGATGACCGCAAACGGTGCGGTGGCCGGGTTGGTGACCGGAGCGGTGGTTGTGATCGGCTGGATTGCAAAGGGCTGGAACGAGGCGTTCCTGGGCGGCCCCGGCGTTTACGAAATCATTCCCGGATTTATCGCGGCGTGGCTGGCGATCTGGCTGGTGAGCCTGGCCGGAAAACCCGCCCCCGCCCGGTCAATTGCCGGAGCATAATTTGGCAAAGATTACCGGACTCGGCGGGGTCTTTTACGTGGTGAAGGATCCGCAAGCCACGCGTGACTGGTACCGCGATGTTCTGGGATTGGACGGCGAATACGGGCCGCAAATGGCATGGTCTGAAGAAACCGGCGACCGGCCCTATTCGCTGATCAGCCATTTTTCCGACGACAAATATATGAAGCCTAGCAAAGGCGGCTTCATGATCAATTTGCGGGTGGACGATCTGGACGGCTTTGTCGCCGATCTGAAGGCCAAGGGCATTGATGTGCTGGATAGCGCGGACGAAGGCTATGGCAAGTTCGCCTGGCTGCTCGATCCCGATGGGGTGAAGATCGAGCTGTGGCAGCAATGCGAGGCTCCGCCGGAGGGTTGATCCTTCTCGCTGGCGTAAATCGCTGTAAGAATGGATTAAGTACGGTCGGACAAGCGACGTTAACCATTTATAACCGATACTATAGGGATGAAGCGCGTTTTCATCCTGATGGCCAGTACCTTGTTGATCGCCGGCTGCACCTTGGTGCCCACAGCGGACGCCCCGGCAAGCAGCCAGCAGACCTATCGCGGTTCGAGCGGCACCGACCGGCCCACGTCGCCGACTACGTTGCGCTCGGGGGCGCGCTCGGGCTTCAGTCCCGCCGCCAGCCAGTGTTTTGCAACGCTCGGCCAGGCGGGAACGCGTTTTACACCGCTGCAGGATCAGTATTTTGGCGCTGGCTGCAGCACCGTCGGTTCGGTCAGGCTGGCTTCGCTGCGCGGCGATGTCGGAGAGTTTTCGCTGACCAATGCCGGGCCCGTCACTTGCCAGACCGCCGCAGCTTTTGCCGGATGGGCACGTTACGGCGTGGACCGCGCAGCGCGGGAGATCCTCGAGTCTCCATTGGTCCGGATCGAGACCATGGGCACCTATTCCTGCCGCAACGTGGCGGGAACCGCGCGCAGATCGGCACACAGCACCGCCAGCGCGGTAGATGTGTCAGCCTTTGTGCTGGCCGATGGCCGCCGGATCGCGGTGGACCGCGATTGGTCCACCGGTTCGACGAGAGAGCGTGAGTTTCTTCGCGTGGTTCACAAGTCAGCCTGCAAACGCTTCGGCACCGTTCTGGGGCCGGATTACAACGCCGCACATGCCGATCATCTGCATATGGAAGTGAAACGCGGCGGCTCGTTCTGCCGTTAGGCTAGGTTTCTAGGTGTTCTGCGCCGGCATCTGCGCTTCGATCCGCAGCCTGACCGCTTCGGCGGAATGTTTGGCGCCCAGCTTGGTCATCATATTGGCGCGGTGGATTTCCACGGTTCGCGGGCTGATCTCCAGTTCCCGTGCGATTGCCTTGTTGCTGCTGCCTTCGGCCAACCAGTCGAGCACTTCACGCTCGCGCCCCGAAAGGTTCGTGATGCGATTGCGCGCATCGAGCATCCGGCGGCGGCTTTCGCCATTGATCTTGGCCTCGCCCACGATCCGGTCGAGCGTTTCGGCAAACCGTTTAGGGTCGAGCGGCAATGGGAGGTAATCAAGCGCGCCCGCCTTGATGGCCGCCACGATCCGGTCGGTATCCGGTTCATCGCTGGTGGCGATGACGGGAAGCCAGATTCCCTTCTCCGACAGCCGCTCGAATATCCTTGCAACCCCGCCCTGCGAGATTTCATCATTGGCAATGACGATCCCTTCTCGCGGTGGTCGGATGCAGAATTCGGTAATGTCGCCGTAAACTTCGGCATGGTGCCCCAGTCCAAAACCGATACGTGCCAGTTCGGCGCGCTGGCGGCTGGAGGAGTCGATGAAGTGAAGTGTCTGTCGCTGTTCCATGCCCCTAATGATGCGGGAAAATACGGGGTTGTGAATCAGGTGTGTCACCAGTTCGGAATGAAACGGTTACTTAACTTTAACCAATCCCAGGGCGGAACCCGCGAAAATTCAATCCAAAATGGATGTTGATCAGGGTAACTCCTTAACCAATCATCCGTGAAACTAAGTGTCAGTCCTTAGTGTAAAAGCTGTAGTCCGGCAGCGAATGGAAAGCCGATCGCAGCGCGTCGCCCCATGTCGAGCTGATTGCCTTGAAATATTCGTCGCCGTGATCGATCCGCTGCTGGTGAGTTGGCTCGAACGAATCGCGTTCGATCACCATCAGATCAAGCGGCAGGCCGACCGATAAATTGGCCTTGAGAGTGGAATCGAAGCTGACCATCAGCAGCTTGACAGCATCCTCGAAACTCATTTCCCGGTCATAGCCGCGAAGGATGATCGGCCGGCCATATTTGGTCTCGCCAATCTGGAAAAAGGGCGTGTCGAAACTCGCCTCGATGAAATTACCCTCGGGATAGATCATGAACAATCGCGGTTCCATGCCGGCAATTTGTCCGGCCAGGATGATCGATGCGGTGAAGCGGCGCTTGGTCGCATTGGCTTCCTGCCGGTGCGAGATGGTTTCGCGTAGCAGCGCGCCGATCTCGCTCGCCACCTGGAACATGGTGGGCGCTTTCAGCAGGGAATTGTCGCGGTCATCGGGGGCCTTGGTTCGCTCCTCCAGCTTGCTGATGACCGCCTGCGTGGTGGCGAGGTTGCCCGCAGTCATCACCGCGAGCATCCGCTCGCCCGGCACGTTCCAATGGAACATCTTGCGGAATACGGAAATGTTATCGACACCGGAATTGGTCCGCGTGTCACTCATCAGGACGAGCCCCTTATCGGTGATCATTCCTACGCAATATGTCATGGATTATCCTGTTATTTCAGCGCTATGCGCCTTTATTGCTGGCCGTGCTGCTGCTCGACCGCGACGTTTACCTCGAGATCTTCGGTCGCCGTGCCGAAGCTGATGCCGGTTATCGGTGCGGCATCCCTATAATCGCGCCCGGTCGCCACGCGAACATAGCGCGGATCGGGGCTGATGCCATTGGAGATATCGAACCCGACCCAACCCAGCCCATCGACATGCGCCTCTGCCCAGGCGTGGGTCGCCTCCTGATCGATCCGGTCGTTCATCATCAAATATCCGCTGACATAGCGCGCCGGGATATCGAGCGCGCGGGCAGTACCGATGAAGATGTGTGCATGATCCTGGCATACGCCGGACCCCTGCAGGATCGCCTCTTCCGCGCCGGTGGTTACCCCGGTTGTCCCGGTGCGATATTCCACGCGTTCCAGCACGAGTTGCGAAACCCGGTGAAGTAGTTCCACCCCCTGCAACCGGGTCTGTTCCAGTTCCATCACCAGCTTGCGGATCTTGTCGCCGGGCTTGGTCAGCGGCGTCTGTCCCTTGAAGCTCCACAGCGGCAGATGGCCCGAATGCTGGCCGATCACGCCAGCGCTGTCTTCCGTATCGACTTCGCCGCTACAGGCGATCACTACTTCCTGTGCGCCCGATTCCAGAGCCAGCAAGGTCACCGTATTATAGTGCTGATCTTCATACTCCAGTTCCTGATGGGCATTGGTATATTCCATGTCCCAGTTCAGGATTTTCTGCCCCTGCGTCTCTTTCGGCTTGAGCCGCAGCCGTTGAAGAGCGTGGACCACCGGTTCGGAGAAGCGGTATTTTGTGGTGTGGTTGATCTTCAGGCGCATCAGGCGAGGAACCTGTAATCATCGCCAATCGCCTGCGCGATGGCAGCGTTGCGGTTGGTGAACTTGATCAGGAATTCGTGCAGCCCCTGCTCGAATATCTGGTCGCTGGTAAGATCGGTCAGATTCATTTCAGACTCGCGCATCAATTCGTTACAGCTGCCCTCGCTGCCGTGAATACGGGCGAGCGCCGCCAATTCGTCGCGCAGCGCCGAGTGGCAGAAAGCCAGACTGCGCGGAAAACGTTCGTCGAGCACCAGGAATTCGGTGATCCCCTTGGCATCGATCTGGCCGGCATTGATCGACCGGAACGCCCGGTCGCCCGATACCGATCGCAGCACCGTGTCCCACTGCCCCGTATCCAGCCGCGAGCCGACATAGGCGAGCGAGGGCAGCAGCAGGTAATATTTGATATCCAGGATACGCGCCGTGCTGTCACCGCGTTCGATAAACGTACCCGCGCGGGCGAAATGAAACCCCTCCGTGCGCAAGACGGAGCCCGCCATCGCGCCGTGGATCAGCGTGCCTGCCCGGCGGATATGGGTGAGAACTTCGCCGAGCTGGTTCTGGCCCACCGGCTCACCCAGCATTTCGCAAAGCTGCATCCAGCTTTCGTTGACGGCTTCCCACACCTCGCTGCTGATGGCGTTGCGAGCCATCCGCGCATTGGTTCGCACATTTTCGAACATGGTCAGCACGCTGGACGGGTTATGCTTGTCGCGCAGCACGAAATTCCACGCCTGAACGCCGGTATAGCTGGCGTTTTGTGCTTCATACGTCTGCCGCAGACCGGCCGTGCGAATGACCGATCGCCATTCGTCTTCCGCTGTGACCAGGTCACGCGTCAGCGCCATGCGGAAGCCCGCATCGAGCAAACGCGCGGTGTTCTCTGCCCGCTCCAGATAGCGGAACATCCAGAACAATCCGTTCGCGGTGCGCCCTAACATTGCGAAACTCCGCCCATCAGTCTTTCAGCACCCAAGTATCCTTGGTGCCCCCGCCTTGCGAGGAATTGACCACCAGGCTGCCCTCTTCAAGCGCCACCCGGGTCAATCCGCCCGGCGTGATATCCACCCCATCGGGGGAAACGAGGATATAGGGCCGCAGGTCGACGTGCCGCGGGGCAAGCCCCTGCTCGGTGAAGATCGGACAAGTGCTCAGCGCCAGCGTCGGCTGCGCGATGTAGTTTTCGGGAGTGGCCTCCAGCTTCTTGCGGAACATGGCAATCTCCGCCTTGGAAGCGGTGGGACCGATCAACATGCCGTATCCGCCCGAACCGTGGACTTCCTTGACCACCAGCTCTTCCAGATTGTCGAGCACATAAGCGAGCGAGTCGCTTTCAGCGCAGCGCCACGTTTCGACATTGGGCAGCAGCGGTTTTTCGCCGGTATAGAATTCGACGATTTCCGGCATGAAGGAATAGACCGCCTTGTCGTCGCACACCCCTGTGCCCGGCGCATTGGCGATGGTTATTCCGCCATTACGATAGACATCCATGATGCCCGGCACGCCGAGCATGGAATTCGGGTTGAACGTCAGCGGATCGAGGAATTCATCGTCCACCCGGCGATATATCACGTCTACCGGCTTGTACCCGCTGGTGGTGCGCATCGCTACACGGCCGTCTATTACGCGCAGATCGCTACCCTCGACAAGCTCCGCGCCCATCTGGTCGGCAAGGAAAGCGTGTTCGTAATAGGCCGAATTGTAGATGCCGGGGGTCAGCACGGCCACGACCGGGCGGCCCTTGGTCATGGCGGGCGCACACGCAGCCAGGCTCTTGGCGAGACGACGAGGATAGTCCGACACCGTTTCAACCGCAGCGCGGGTAAACAGGTCCGGAAACATCTGCATCATCGTTTCGCGGTTTTCGAGCATGTAGCTGACGCCCGAAGGGGTCCGTGCATTGTCTTCCAGCACGTAAAACTCGTCCGGGCCGGTGCGCACCAGATCGATCCCGGTGATATGGGTGTAGACCCCGCCCGGCGGAGTAAAGCCGACCATGTGGGGCAGCCAGGCCGCATTATTGCGGAACAGCCGTTCGGGCAGCCTGCCGCTGCGAATGATTTCCTGACGGTGATAGAGGTCGTAGAGAAACGCGTTGAGCGCCTTCACACGCTGTTCGATCCCACGGCTGAGGCGGCGCCATTCGCCTGCTGAGATCACGCGCGGCACCATGTCGAACGGAATGAGCCGTTCCTCGGCCTCGTCCTCTCCATAGACGTTGAAGGTAATGCCGGTGCGGCGAAAATTGCGCTCTGCCTCGTGATGCTTGCGCAGCATCAGGTCGGAATCCTGTTCCTCGAACCAGTCGCAATAATCGCCGTAAGCCGGACGGATTGAACCGTCTGGCTTGTGCATCTCGTCGAAATTTGCGGTCTGTCCGCTCATGCACCCCCACCGGATTGAAGAACCGGCGCCTGCGGCCGATGGCCCCGCATAGCGCGGGGGCTTATAAGAACAAAGCTATCAGACGCTATCGAGTTCCCGCAAGACGGCCGCGATCGACTCAGGGGAATAGGCAAATCCCAGATGCGAGCAGCGCAGCGCAATCGCGCGGTCGCGCTCGCCATCGCGGCCGCAAGCGCTGCGCGGGCTGACGATACCGTCGCGCGGGCTCCACAGCGCCACTGTTTCGACCGGGGGTTTTTCGTGCAGATGCGCGTCTATCGGCGGGCGATCGACGCGGTGACCGGTTACAAACTGATAGGCCCGCCAGGCATTGTTGGCGCGCATACTGCCCGAAAAAGGGCTGCCCATGGTGATAACCTTGGCAACCTTGTCCGGATGCAGCTTGGCCAGCTCGCGCGCGAATAATCCGCCCAGGCTCCATCCGACCAGCACAACCGGCTGATCGTAGCGCAAATTGATATCATCCAGCCGGTGCTCCAGCGCCTCCAGCCGTTCCTGCGTAGCACCCCAGTTGAAGCCCATGCCCCAGCGCTTGACCGTATGCCCGGCCTTTTCGAGCTGCTTAGCCATGTAGCGCATGCGCACCGGGTGGGTGGCGAAGCCCGGCAGCAGCATTACCGTTTGCGGATGGGCCGCCGGAGCAGTGTCGATCGTTCGACCCAACCGGCGCAGCGGTTCGAGCACAACCTCGCTTTCAGCCACCAGCCGCCAGAGCGAAGGGCTGGAAACGTCTTCCGGATTGGTTTCCATCGCCAGCGCCAGGCGCCGGGTCAGTGCCGCTGCTTCCGGGGTATCTGGCGCGCCTGACGGCAGGGGCGGCTGGTCGCTATGTTCGGTCACATTTCTAACCAGCCGCTCCGCACAAGCCTGCTCAGGTGCAATCGCCAACCCGCTCGGTCAGCACTTTCAGCGCGACATTCATCTCGCCGCCCGGAATTTGCGACGTGCGCATCTGCATATTCATATCGACGGTCTGGCGTTCCGCTCCGGTAGTGCCTTCCATTTCCATCGTTGCGGTCAAGTTTTGCGGGCCGCTGCAGGTCATCCGGGCATCGACATCGTCGCCATCGACATCGAACTTGTCGAAATCGCATTTCATACCGTTCATGCCCTCGCCAAGCTGCCGAAACTGCTGCTCGAAACCCTGGCTCGCTTCTTCCTCGGTCAGGCAGGATGTGGTGGTCTGGGTAAATTGTCCGCCCATCATGCCCTTCATCCGTTCGGCCATCCCCTCCGGAGCACCGGGGATTTCCAGGCTCACCATTTCGGTGGTCGAGCGATATTGGCCCGGCAAGGGCTGGGTCATACCACTGGCCGCCTCGATCACCTCGTCGATAGATTTGGGCTCGCTCGGCTCGTCGCCGCAAGCGGTGATCGCAATGGCTAGAAGCGGGGCGACATAAGCGAGGTTTTTCATAAATCGGGCCTTTCGAACGGTGTAGGTAGGATGTTTGCGGTTCGGCGAGCAAGGTAACGGCAAGGCGCATGACTGCCAACTGCCTTGCTGCAAGCGCCCCCCTTCCCCATATGTTCGCGCATGGCCGAATTGGTAATCCGCAGGGGGCTGCAAGAGCCCGACACGTCCGACAATTTCACCCCGCACAAGCCCGCGCGTCCCGACAAGTCGATGGGCGGCAGGCGGTTCGAAATCGTCTCTGATTACGAACCGGCGGGCGACCAGCCGACCGCCATCGCGGAGCTGGTCGCATCGGCGAAAGAAGGCGAACAGACGCAAACTTTGCTGGGCGTGACCGGCAGCGGCAAGACCTTCACCATGGCCAAGGTGATCGAGGAATTGCAGCGCCCCGCCCTGATCCTGGCTCCGAACAAGATCCTCGCTGCGCAGCTTTACGGGGAGTTCAAGAGCTTCTTCCCGAACAACGCCGTCGAATATTTCGTCAGCTATTACGACTACTACCAGCCGGAGGCCTACGTCCCGCGTTCCGATACCTATATCGAGAAGGAATCGAGCGTAAACGAGGCAATCGACCGGATGCGCCACTCGGCCACGCGTGCGCTGCTGGAACGCGACGATGTGATCATCGTGGCATCGGTGTCGTGCCTGTACGGTATCGGTTCGGTCGAGACATATTCGGCGATGATCTTCGACATCAAGAAGGACGAGACGGTCGATCAGCGCGAGTTGATCCGTAAGCTGGTGGCGCTGCAATATAAGCGCAACGACACTGCCTTCGGCCGCGGCAATTTCCGGGTGCGCGGAGACAATCTGGAACTCCACCCGAGCCATCTGGAAGACACCGCCTGGCGAATCAGTTTCTTCTGCGACGAGATCGAGGAAATCGCCGAATTCGATCCGCTGACCGGAAAGAAGGGTCAGGTGCTGGACAAGGTGCGCGTCTATGCCAATTCGCACTACGTTACGCCCGGTCCGACGATGAAACAGGCTGCCGCCGCGATCAAGTTCGAGCTGGAAGAGCGGCTGAAGGAACTGCACGCCGAAGGGCTTCTGCTGGAGGCGCAGCGGCTGGAGCAGCGCACCAATTTCGATCTGGAAATGATTGCCGCGACCGGCAGCTGCGCAGGGATCGAGAACTATTCGCGTTTCCTGACCGGCCGCCTCCCCGGCGAACCGCCGCCAACCCTGTTCGAATATATCCCCGAGAACGCACTGCTTTTCGTCGACGAAAGCCACCAGACCGTGCCCCAGATCGGCGCGATGTCGAAAGGCGATCACCGCCGCAAGATTACGCTGGCCGAACACGGCTTTCGCTTGCCCAGCTGTATCGACAACCGCCCGCTGCGTTTCAACGAGTGGGACGCGATGCGTCCGCAGACCTTCTGCGTTTCGGCCACGCCTGGCGGTTGGGAGATGGAGCAGACCGGCGGTGTGTTCGCCGAGCAAGTCATCCGTCCCACCGGCCTGATCGATCCCCCGGTGGAGATACGCCCGGTGGAGGATCAGGTGCAGGATTGCATCGAGCAGTGCCGCACAACAGCGGAGGCCGGCTATCGTACCCTCGTCACCACGCTGACCAAGCGCATGGCCGAAGACCTGACAGAGTTCATGCACGAGGCCGGGCTGAGGGTCCGCTACATGCACTCCGATGTCGAAACGCTGGAGCGGATCGAGCTGATCCGCGACTTGCGGCTGGGTGTCTACGATGTGCTGGTCGGCATCAACCTGCTGCGCGAAGGACTGGATATTCCCGAATGCGGGCTGGTGTGCATTCTCGATGCCGACAAGGAAGGCTTCCTGCGTTCCGAAACCTCGCTGATCCAGACCATCGGCCGCGCCGCGCGCAATGTCGATGGCCGCGTGATCCTCTATGCCGACCGGGTGACCGGCAGCATGGAGCGTGCGATGCTGGAAACCGATCGTCGGCGCGAAAAGCAGCGCGAATACAATGCGGAACATGGCATCACACCGCGCACTATCAAGCGCGATATTGCCGATATCGTGGCCCATGCCGCTTCGCAGGACGGCGTTACGGTCGGCACAGGCGATGATGAGGTTAACAACCTCGTCGGGCACAATCTGCGCGCCTATATCGAGGATCTCGAAAAACGCATGCGCGCCGCCGCCGCCGATCTCGAATTCGAGGAAGCAGGCCGGCTGCGCGATGAAATCCGCAAGCTGGAAGCAGACGAGCTTGGCTTGCCCGATGGCGACAAAAAAGCGCCCATCGTCGGCCGGGCGAGCGAAGGCAAGCCGGGGACGCGTAAGATGCGTTATGGCCGTACCCAGCGTAAATGGGGTAAATGACATTTCGCGCCTGTCATTCTCCTTTGGCCTGATCGCCCTGTCGCTAGCCTCCTGCCGGCCGCCAGCCGCCGACGACTATCTCGAGCGGGTGGAATTGCAGCAACGCGATGTCGGCGCGCGCATCGTGCAGGAAGATCCCGACACTGCCAATGCGATCTGGGTTCCGGTAGAAAACAGCGATGGCGGAGCGCGCCTGCTGTTCGGTAATCCGGGCGAAGCGCCCATGCTGTCGCTCGCCTGCGAAAATGGCCGCAGCGACGCCGCGCGAATTGCGCTGGTCCGCTATGTGCAGGCCGATCCACAGGCACGCGGGCTGATAGCGCTGATCGGAAATTCGCACATTGCCCGCATGCCGGTCGAAACACAGTGGAACGGGCGCGCCTGGCTATGGCAGGGCAGTTGGGATGCAGGCTCCAGCGAGTTGGAAGTGTTCACCGGCAACCGCGAAGTCGAAGCGACTATTCCCGGCGCGGGTACGCTGCTGCTAACCGGTAGCCAGCAGCCCGGCCAACTGATCAGCGATTGCCGCCCCGATCTTCCGGAGGAAGAGGAGCAGGACGGCGAGATTCTTCCGCCAGAGTGATTAGCAGATCCGGTTCCAATATCTGTGGCAGCGTGCGTCCCGTGTCCTGCGCGCCCGGATCGTACCAGACATAGAGCGGCACGCCTGCTACGCCCCGGCTGGTAAGGAACGTCGAAATATCGGGATCGGGCCGGGTCCAGTCGCCGCTCATGGCGATGACACCGGCATTCTCGAAAGCCTCTCGCACTGCCTCGCGCTCTATCGCCACGCTTTCATTGACCTTGCAGCTGACGCACCAATCGGCGGTGAACCATAGGAAAACCGGCCGATCCGTCGACCGGGCGCGTTCGAGCGCCGCCGGGCTGTAAGGCTCCGGCTGGAGGATCGAGGCCGAGACATTCGCTTCCCGGTCCTCGGCCAATGGCAGCGCGAGGAAGAAGAAGGGGACTATGGCAAAGGCGAGCAGCGCCAGCGTCTGCCACCACCGGAATGCGCCGCGCTGCGCAACGATCAGCCCGAGAACCACGAACACCGCCAGAACCAGCGCCAGTCCGGCAAAGCCTGCCCCACCGATGCGCCAGCTGAGCCACAGCAGCGCCAGCGCAGTCAGCCCCATGGGGATCGCCATCGCTTTGCGGAACCGCTCCATCCACGGCCCCGGCCTGGGTAACATCCGGCGCAATGCCGGAACGAAGCCCAATGCCAGGAATGGCAGCGCCAGCCCCAGTCCCAGCGAGGCAAATAACAGGAGAGCATATTGCGCAGGCAGCAACAGCGCCGCACCAAGGGCGGCGGCCATGAACGGTCCGGTACATGGTGTGGCGATTACTGCGGCGAGCAAACCGGTGGCGAAGGCCCCCGCCGGTTTACCGCCGCGAGAAATTGAGAGGGATGGAAGCGCGAACAGTCCTGCAAGATTTGCGGTAATCGCTGCCGTCAGGGCCAGAAGGGCGGCGATCACCCCCGGTTGCTGCAATTGGAAGGCCCATCCAACCTGCTCTCCCGCCGCGCGCAAAGCCAGCAGCAGTCCGCCCAGCGCCAGACAGGCAGCAATCACTCCGGCCGTATAGGCCAGCCCTTCGGAACGCGCCTGTCGCTCGCTTTCCCCGGCGCGCACCAGCGAGAGCGCTTTCAGGCTGAGTATGGGAAACACACAAGGCAGGATGTTGAGCAGCAACCCGCCTCCCAGCGCGCCCAGCAGCAGCAGCCAGAGCGGCGGTAGGTCTTGCCTTCCGGGCTTGATCGCAAATTCGGGAACCTCGCCCGGGACGGCTTCGAAGCGAACTCCCAGGCCCTCGCCATAAGCAGCGATGCCGCTCACCGTCTGCGTTTCCTCCACGAACCGGCCCAGCGGGATCGCCACCAGCAGCTCGTCGCCTCGGCGAACAAAGCTCTGGACTGCGTTGTAATCGGCCAGATCGCTCGTCCCGACAAAGATATGCGGGTCCGCCAGATCGAGCGCTTGGGGCACGGGAATGGCGAGCCGGAGCATGCCATCGGCAGTTTCGAAACGTCCGGACCGGTCGAGCAGCGGGGGTATCTCCGCGCGCCAGCGGGCAAACCGGGCATCGCTCCGCCCCGCCTCGCCGATCTCTACCCGCGTCGTCAGGCGAGCGGTCTGTGGCACGCAGATCTTGTCGGTACAGGCGAGGTAATTTGCGGTCAGGCCGATCATGCGAACACCGCGCGCGGCATTTGCGGGCACGCCGACGTCGACCAGCACTGCATGCGGCCCTTCGTAAACGTGGTTCATCAAATCCGCGATCACCAGCCTTTGCGGAACGGGATATTGCGGCTCGCCCGCTTGCCAGTCTTCGGGCAAGCGCCAGTCGAGTTCCATCCCCAGCCCCGCATCGCCGGGATTGGACCAATATCCGTGCCAGCCCACATCCGGCTCGAACGCGATGGCCAGGGTCAGCCTTTCGCCCGGAACAGCCGGCCCATCGGCGACCAGCGTTGCCGGAATATGGTTTTCCTGCGCGGCCAGTCGCCCCGGCAGCGTTGCTGCCAGGATAATCAGCAGAAAGGCAATCAGCTGGCGATGAAGGGCGAACGGGCTTGCGCGCATGGCAGCGGTCGATCTAGGGCTCTGCGCCATGAGCGACAAGCGCGATCTCCTGATACTCGGCGGCGGACTGGTGGGCATGACACTGGCATTGGCGGCGGCGAAATGCGGTTTTTCCAGCCACGTGGTAGACCGCGCCGACCCTGACGACCTGACCGCCGAAGGGTTCGATGGCCGGGCCAGTGCAATTTCCACCGCCAGTTGGAACCTGTTCGGCAATATCGGGCTGACCGATGCGCTGGAGCCGCACGCATCGCCGATTGCCAGTATCGCGGTCACCGATGCCATGCGGCCCGGGCGGATCGATTTTACGCCCGAGGCACATGAAGGCTCGCTCGGCCGGATGTTCGCCAACCGTACTTTGCGCCTGACCCTGTTCGAAGCGGCGCGCGCGCAGCCGCTCATCGCATGGCACGCCAAGGCCGAAGTGACCGAACGCAGTCGCGGCGAGCACGGCGTTGCCGCAGTACTCGGCGACGGAACCGTATTGGAAGCGGCGCTGATGATCGGTGCGGAGGGGCGCGGCTCCCCCACGCGCGAAGATGCAGGGCTGGTAGTGGCCAAATGGGATTACCGCCACCGCGCGATCATCGCCGGGCTGGCGCATGAGAAATCGCATGAGAATGTTGCCTGGGAAATCTTCTACCCCGAAGGTCCCTTTGCGCTGCTGCCGATGCAGGACGATGCCGAAGGCCGCCATCGCAGCGCGCTGGTCTGGACCGTCGATGAAAGCGACGCTGCGGGGACGCTCAAGCTTTCGGACCGGGCGTTTCTGGCCGAAGCGGCGAAGCGAATGGGCGATATTCTGGGCGCGCTTACCGAAGTCGGCCCGCGCTCATCCTATCCGCTTGGCTTCCATCATACTGCGCGCATCACCGATCGCAGGTTGGCGCTGATCGGCGATGCCGCGCATGGGATCCACCCGATTGCGGGACAGGGCCTCAATCTCGGCCTGCGCGATGTCGGCGCGCTGGTGCAGGTGCTGGCCGACGGGCGGCGGATCGGGCTGGAGCCGGGCGACGCCCAGTTGCTCAAGCGGTATGAGGATTGGCGCGGCCTCGATGCGTTCAGCGTGGCGCTCGCAACCGATGGGCTGACGCGGCTGTTCGGGGTACCAGGCCGCGCGGCTTCCGCGGTCAGACGGATCGGCATGGCGGGAGTCCAGCGCGCACCCTTGTTCAAAAGCTTCTTCATGGACGAAGCACGCGGCGTTTCCGGCGATCTGCCCGATTTGCTGCGCGCCTGAAGCCTAGCGGATTAGTTGCCCACCGGGCTCGGCTGCGAAACCCGGTCTCCAGTGGCATCGCGCAACCGGTTCGGCTCAAGCAAAGCGGTGGTCTCCAGCACATCGAGCGCTTGCTGGGCGCGGTAGAAACGCGCTGCGTCTTCCAGCCATTGCACCACGACCGGCTCGTCCGCAGCGGGCAGCTGTTCGACCTCCTGAATAGCTCTTTCGACATCGCCATTGCCCAGTCGCAACCGGGCCCGTTCCAGCCGGCGCTCGGGACGCGGCGAATCCGAACCGGCCCGGCGGAACACGAATAGCTGTCCCAATTCACGCTGGATGCGGGTCAGCGGCTCATCCTGCTCCTGCTGCTCCAGCGTCTGTTCCAGCCGGTTGAGACGGGTTACCAGTCGCTCCAGGGTCACCCGGTCTTCCGCCAGCGCGATCACTGCTTCCACCGCGCGCGGCTGCGCATCGGTGAAGCGCAATTGCACCTGCTGTTTGAGCAACCCGAGATCCTCGCCGCGTTCCAGCGTCCGGCGAACGGCAAAGGCGATCAACAGCCCTTCGGCCCGCGCCGCATTGCCCGCAGCAGCCTGCGCCTGCAAATCCAGCCGCGCGATGCGCTGTTCGGCGGCGGCGAGGCGTTGGTCCAACCCGCCCTGCTGCTCGACCACCCGCTCGACCGTCTGCACAGGTGTTTCATCTTCCGGAACGACGGTGGGCAGGACCGGCGGCGCGGCGCTCGGCATGGGAGCGACGTCGACCGTCGCCACCGATGCGGTCTCGGCTTCGTCGGTGGGCGAACTCAACTGTCCGAATTTATACATGCCATAGCCGACCACCAGCGCGCCCAGAAGGAAGGCTGCCGCGGCAACGATAAAAATGAACCGCCCCCGGTTGGTGGCCGGGCGGCGTGGTGGATAGGTACTGTCCATTGGCTCCCGTCTCCGGCACTATTCGGCGCGCTGTGCCTATGCCGTTCGGCCATTCTTCTGGCACATCTCGCTGGCCAGTTCCAGCAAGGCAGCGTCGTTCGGCGATGCGGCGATGCGTGCTTCCGCCCATCCCGATCCCGCAGCATCGGCAATCCGAGCGCCGAGCGCAGCCAGCGCAATCTTGTTGCGCGGCGCGCCAAGCAACTCACATTGCTCGCTGAAATGCCGCGCAGCCGCCGCCGAATGCAGCAGTACGACCGCTCCATCGAGCTTCGCCGTAAAACCCGGCGGCATGGCAACCGGGCGCGCTTCATAGACGATACGTTCCGCCACCTCGATACCCGGTGGCGGCGAGAGATCGACCCGCTCGCGGCCCGACAATCTGAGCATCCGCATCGGGCCAGAGAGCGATTCGACCAGGCCGGCCAAGCCGCCCTGCCCGGTGCTAGCGACGCGAAAACCGCTGTCATGCGCGATGGCTGCCGTGGTCTTGCCCACCGCATGAACCGGCAGTGTCCTCAGACCTTCCAGTCCCGCACCCCCATGCCGAAAGGCGTTGGCGCTGCCGATGAGCAAGCCGTCGAAATTGCCGACTTCGGGCACATCCCAGCCGACCGGCGCAATGTCGAACAGTGCAAGCCCTTGCGCATCAAGCCCCATTTGCCGGGCAGCTACCAGCGTTTGCGCCAACCCCGGCTCCGGCCTGATGACGATGACAGGGCGGCTCACGCAGTTCCGCCGAACAAAGCGCGTATTTTCGGCCCGGCACGGCCCAGCAGATCGCGCCCCAGCCGGGCGGGAGCCTGCGTATCACCCGCCGAAAAAGTCGCCTTGCCTTCGACACATTGGCTACCATCGTCGCTCAGCAGCATGGCGTGTAAGGTTAGCGCCCCGTCCTTGTGTGTGGTCAGCGCGGCCACCGGGCTGTGGCACGTGCCGCCCAGCGCCAGCAGCAATGCTCGCTCCGCCTCGATCGCAGCGCGGCTCTCCGCGTGATCGATCGCCTGCAGCCAGTCGCGCGTGCGCGCATCGGCGGCATTGCATTCCAGCCCGATGGCGCCCTGTTGCGGTGCAGGAAGCCATTCCTGCGGATCCAGCGGCCTACCGATGCCGTGTTCGCCCAGACGATCCAGCCCGGCCTTGGCGAGCAATGTCACATCGGCCTCGCCCGCTTCCAGCTTCGCCAGGCGTGTCGCCACATTCCCGCGAATTCCGACCACTTCGCAATCCGGCCTGGCGCGAAGCATTTGCGCGGCACGGCGCGGCGCACTGGTGCCGATCCGTGAGCCCTTGGCGATCTGTGCCAGGCTGTCCGCCCCAACCAGCACGTCGCGGACATCGGCACGCGGCAGGATTGCGGCCAGCGCCAGACTCTCGGGCCGAATCGTCTCGACATCCTTCATCGAATGCACCGCCGCATCGATCCGCCCTTCGGCCAACCACATATCCAGCTCGCGCGTCCACAGCGCCTTGCCGCCAATATCGGCAAGCGGACGGTCCTGTATCTTGTCTCCGCTGGCGACCACGGGCACCAGCTCGATCGCATCCTGCCCCCACCCATGCGCCGCGCACAGCCGCTCGCGCGCTTCTTCCGCTTGCGCCATGGCAAGCGGGCTGCGGCGGGTTCCGAGACGTAATTTGACGGTGCTGGGCATAGTGGCTGTCATGGCGGCGCTTGCCCTAGCCAGCCAAACCGTTCAGGGAAAGCCGCATGGCGATCGTGCTGGGCATAGAGTCGAGTTGCGACGAAACCGCAGTCGCGCTGGTTACCGACTCGCGGGAGATCGTGGCGCAGCGCATCGCTTCGCAGGACGAGGCGCACGCCCCCTATGGCGGTGTGGTCCCCGAAATCGCCGCCCGCGCCCATGCCGACCGGCTTGCCCCGATGATCGAGGCCGTGCTGGCCGACGGCCATGTGAAGCTGGACGAGCTGGACGCCATCGCTGCGACTGCCGGGCCGGGCCTGATCGGCGGCGTGATGGTCGGGCTGGTCAGTGCCAAGGCGCTGGCAATGGCGAGCGGCGTAAAATTGCTGGCGATCAACCATCTCGAGGGCCACGCATTGTCGCCTCGGCTGGCGGATGAAACGCTCGACTTTCCCTATATGTTGCTGCTGGTGAGCGGCGGCCATTGCCAGATCCTGCGCGTTGACGGGGTAGGCCGATATTCGCGGCTCGCGACCACGATCGACGATGCGCTGGGCGAGGCATTCGACAAGACCGCCAAGATCCTCGGCCTGGGCTATCCCGGCGGGCCCGCGGTGGAACGTCTTGCGCACAGCGGCAACCCGGCGGGCGTTCCCCTCCCGCGGCCGCTGAAGGGCAGCAAGGAACCTCATTTCTCTTTCGCCGGACTGAAAAGCGCGGTGCTGCGCGCCAAGCAATCGGGCCAATTTACCGATCCGGATATTGCCGCGAGTTTCCAGCAGGCGGCAATCGATTGCGTGGTGGACCGTCTGCGCCATGCATTGAAAGGCCAGCGAGGCTTGCCGGCACTCGTCGTCGCGGGCGGAGTAGCAGCCAACCAGGCGATGCGCGCCGCGTTGGAGCGATTGGCCAGCGATCATGACATGCGCTTCGCCGCGCCGCCATTGGCGCTTTGCACGGATAATGCGGCAATGATTGCATGGGCCGGGATCGAGCGCCTGCCGCTCGGCCAATCGGATCCGCTGGACTTTGCGGCACGCCCGCGCTGGCCGCTGGACGATACAGCAGCGCCCGTTCGCGGCGCAGGAGTAAAAGCGTGAGCGAGATTGCGGTATTGGGCGCAGGGGCATGGGGCACCGCGCTGGCACAGATGCTGGCGGCGGATGGACGGAAGGTCCGCATATGGGCGCGCGAGGCCGAGCTGGTCGAGGAAATCAACGCGCAGCATACCAATTCGCTGTTCCTGCCATCGGCCAAGCTTTCTGCCTCGATCGAGGCAACCGGCAATCTTGCCGAGCTGGCGCATTGCGAGACGATCCTCGCCGTCACCCCGGCGCAGCATCTAGGCTCTATTCTGGAACAGCTGGCGGCTGCCCCGCGCGATCTGGTGCTGTGTAGCAAGGGGATCGAGGCGGGTACCGGGCGGTTGATGAACGATGTCGCGGCAGAGGCGATGCCCGATAGCGCCATCGCGATCATGTCCGGCCCGACCTTCGCGCATGAAGTGGCCGCCGGTCTGCCGACCGCCGTTACGCTGGCCTGCGCGGGCGGAGAGGAGCAGTGGGAGCGAATCTCGCCCCAGATCGCTCGCCCCGCTTTCCGCCCCTATTATTCCGACGACGTGGTGGGCGCGGAAATTGGCGGCGCGGTCAAGAACGTGCTCGCCATCGCCTGCGGTGTGGTCGACGGGCTGGAGCTTGGCCAGAACGCCCGCGCGGCGCTGATCGCGCGCGGCTATGCCGAGATGCTCCGTTTCGGGGAGGCGCTGGGTGCGCGCGCCGAAACGCTGGCCGGCCTGTGCGGGCTTGGCGACATGGTGCTCACCTGCTCGAGCACGTCGAGCCGCAATTTCTCGCTGGGTAAGGCGCTGGGTGAGGGCCAATCGGCCGAATCATTGATGCGCGACCGCAAAACGGTTGCCGAAGGCGCGCATACTGCGCCCGTTCTGGCCGAACTGGCGGCGCGGCACGGTGTCGCCATGCCGATCGTGAACGGCGTATATCGCCTGCTAGGCGGAGCACCGGCCAAGGATATCGTCACCGAATTGCTATCCCGCCCGCTGCGCGCAGAAGGCGGCACCGCAGCGTGACCGCAATACCAGGTGCGACGGGACCGGGTGGCGGCCCCAAAGACGAGCAAGGCGATATCGCCGCGCTGGCCAAAGGGGGTCGCACCAATTTTCTCGGCTTCTTGCTGAGGCTCGCCGCGCGCCTGCCATTCCTGTTCATCGCGGGCCGCCTTTACGGGGCGGAGGCAACCGGACGTTTCGCCTATGCGCTGGTAGTGGTCGAACTGATCGCGCTGGTCTGCGCGCTGGGTGAAAAGCGCGGGCTGGCCCAACGACTGGCAGAGGGAGAGAAAGACCGCCCGGCCAATGTCGTCTTCGATGGTCTACTGCTCGCTTTTGCCTTTGCCACTATCGCAGCACTTGTGTTGTGGTTCGTACCGGTGCCGATGTTCCCCAACGGGATGGCGACGGAAAGCGACAAGCTTATCGTACTGGCCATACCCGCCTATGCGCTGACCGAAATCGTCTTGGCCGCGCAGGCTTACCGTTACGATATCGCAACCACCGTGCGCGCCCGTGCGGTGGTCGAGCCGTGGACGATATCGATCATGGCGGGGGTGTTTTTCTTCGTGGCGGCAACGCGCGAAAGCGGCCTGATCCTGGCCTATGTCGCATCGATCTATGCCGGGCTGATCACCGGGGCATGGACGTTCCTGCGCACCTATGGCCTGCCCCGGCGCTGGCGCCCGCACCCGGTGAAAATGGGGCGGATGACGGCGCGCGCCATGCCGTTGGCCACGGCCGATGCGGTGGAATGGGGCACGCGCCGGATGGACCTGTTCATACTCGGCTTTTTCGCGTCGGAGGCGGCGCTGGGCGTGTATTATTTCGCGCAGCAGATCGCCAGCCTGCCGCAGAAGCTGAAAACCAGTTTCGAGCCCATCCTTGGCCCGGTTATCACCAAGAACCTTAAGACGAAGAATTATGGCGCGATTGCGCAGCAGGTGCGTCAGGTCGGCTTCTGGATCATCGCCGCGCAGGCGGGGATCGCTCTGGCGCTGGGCGTGCCGGGAGAAGGCGTGATGGGGCTGGTCGGGCCGGAATATGTCGGCGGTACGGGTGCCCTCGCCTTCTTGTTGATAGCCGAAGTGGTGGCCGCCCTTGCCGTCGTGTCGGAGGCCGCGCTGGTCTATGTGGCGCGGGTGCGCAACCTGTGGATCTCGATCGGGACCATCGCGTTGCAGGCGGCGCTGACAGTGGCGGTCATGATCCTGATCGACCGGCTGGGCCTCAGCGACTTATTCCGCGCAGCCGGGGCCGCCGCTGCTCTGATGGTGGCGCTGGGTATCGCCTCGCTGGTAAAGGCGTGGCTGCTCTCGCGGATATTGGGCGAAGGGATCAACAATTTCCGTTTCGTGCTGATTTGGGCGGCGGCCCCGGCCGTGGTGGTCGGCTATGCCGCGACATTCCTGCCCGAATGGGCGGAATTGCTGTTCGGCATCCCGGCGATCCTGCTGACCTATGGCTGGGTGATCTGGCACAAGGGATTCGGACCTGAAGACCGCGTCCTGTTCCGCAAGAACATCGCCTCCGAGTCGGACTGACCGCCTCAATTCCCTAAAATTGCTACGATAGAAGCGCGGTAGCAGCGATGGCTGCTCGCCTCGCCCGCAGCCGGTCGGCGCAGCGAGACGATTACTGGCGCCGCGAGTTCGTGGAGCTGGTCGAGCTGGCAGAGGGCATGCAGAAGGGCGGCTGAGGCTCGATTTTAGTCCGGGAGGCGAGGTTCGCCCTTCCCGCACCGCGCCATCGCCGTTAAGGCCCGCAATATGGGTCTTCATCCGAAAATTGCGGTCACTGCCGGAGCCTTGGCGTCGGCTATCCTGGCGATGCTGGGCGCGCAATGGAGCGGTGCGCCCCTGGCACAGCGGATGGATGCCGAGGCCAAGGCGTTGATCGAGGAAATGGACGCGGATGGGCTTACGGCCCGCTTTTCGACCGCCAATGGCTGGCCGTCCCGCCATCCCGAACTGCTCGTCAGCGGCGATCTGGATGAAGGGCTGCGAACCGATATTGCCAAGACAATTGCGGGCATCAGGGGTGTTGGGGGCGTGCGCTGGTCCGACGGTACGATGATCGCCGAAAACGCACCGCAGGTGTTCACTCCGCTCCATTGCCAGGAGGATGTGCAGGCCCTGCTCGCCGCGCGTACCATCAGGTTCGAGGAATCGAGCGCATCGATGCAGCCGTCCTCTGCGGAGTTGCTGGACGAGGTTGCTGCCGCCCTGCGGCCGTGTGTCGGGGCAATCATCGCCATTACCGGCCACACCGATATCTCCGGGCCTGAACCTGAGAATATCGCTTTGTCTCAGGAACGTGCCATCGCTGTCCGGAATGAATTGGTTGCGCGCGGCATTCCCAGTGCCGGAATGAGGGCGCAAGGCGTGGGGTCGGCCGAACCAGTGGAAGGCCTAGCCCCCGGCGATCCAGCCAACCGCCGGATCGAATTTTCAGTGATCGCCACCGTGCCGATCAAGCCCACCCCTATCGATACTCCGGGGCCGAGATAAAATCATGCCGATATGGTTCGAACTGCTCGTCCTTATGCTGGTGACCTATGTCGCCGGGCTGGGGATCGGCTGGGTCTTGTGGGGCCGAGCCGGCCCTGAAGAATTGCAAGATGGAGAAACGGAAGAATGATCGAGCTGATCGAAGCCAATTGGCCCCTTTTCCTGATCGCCCTGCTGATCGGTATCGCGGTTGCATGGTTCATATTCGTCGCCAACCGCCGCACATCCGTGGCTACGGATCGCAAGGATGTGCTCGATGAAGGCGCGGCCCCCACTTCGCGCAATCAGGCACTGATCGACGCCGCACCCGCCAGTGCCCAGCCCGTAGTGCCGCCCGTGGCCGCGCCGGGGCTGGCCGGGGCAGGCACTGCGGTAGAAATTGCGGCCAAAGATGCGATGAAGCAGGAACGGAACGCACCGGCAGAGCCTGCCAAATCTGCAGCCCATACCCCCCCTGCTGGCAGTGACGATCTGACCCGGCTCAAAGGGGTCGGACCCAAACTGCACACTCGATTGCGCGAATTAGGGGTCACCAGCTTCGCCCAGATCGCAGCGTGGGACGATGCGGAGATAGACCGTATCGACGCGCAGCTCGATCGGTTTGCCGGGCGTATCAGGCGCGACGATTGGGTCACGCAGGCCAGCTTGCTCGATAGGGGCGATATGGCCGCCTACGCCGCGAAGTTCGGCAACCTCTAACGCGCCATTTCCCTTCGGTCGTCGGAACCGCGACGCCGGTCCTTGGTTAACATTTGTTACGGGACAATCGAAGGGATGCATGATGGAACAGCCGATGGTGCTTATTGCGGAGGACGAGCTGATCGTCGGCCTCGACCTGTGCAATACGATTGAGGAAGCAGGGTTTCGCACCGAAGGTCCGCATGAAAACATCTCCTCGGTGCTGCTGGCGATGCAGAAGGACAAGCCCGACCTCGCCATACTCGACATCAACCTCAGCGACGGGCAGGTCTTCCCGCTCGCCAAGATGCTCATGGACGAGGACGTCCCGGTAATCTTCCATTCCGGCGCCTATGATCGTCGTTCTGTCGAAGTGCGGTTCCCCGGCGTTGCGGCGTTGAACAAGCCCTGCTCTCCGCCGGAAATGATTATGGCTGCACGCAAGGCTCTGAAACCGGCATAGGTTTCAACTTATCGGCTTGGCGAAACACTCCCCTGCGGGTTAAGCTATCCCGCGTATTTCAGGGAGAACGTAATGGCGAAAGCCGTCTATCCGGTAAGCGAAGACTGGTCGCAGAACGCGCTGATCGACAGCGCAGCTTACGAGGCGAAATATCGCCGCTCCATCAGCGATCCGGATGCATTCTGGCGCGAGGAAGCCCAGCGGATCGACTGGATAAGACCATTCGATACGGTCAAGGATACAAGCTTCGACCGCGACGATTTCCACATTCGCTGGTTCACCGGCGGCACGCTGAACATCACCGCCAACTGCATCGACCGCCATCTGGTCGAACATGGCGAAGAGATCGCGATCATCTGGGAGCCGGACGATCCATCCCAGGCAGCGCGCCGGATCACCTATCACGAGCTCTACCGCGACGTCGGACGGTTCGCCAATGCGCTGAAACGCCAAGGCGTGGCGAAAGGCGACCGGGTCACGATTTACCTGCCAATGGTGCCCGAAGCAGCGATCGCCATGCTCGCCTGCGCCCGGATCGGGGCTGTCCATTCGGTCGTGTTCGCAGGCTTCAGTCCGGAGGCGCTGGCGGGAAGGATCACCGATTGCCAGTCGCGCATCGTGATCACGGCGGATGAAGGGCTGCGCGGCGGCAAACGCATCCCGCTCAAGGCCAATGTCGATGCGGCGTGTGAGAAAGTCGGTCAAAACGGCGGACAAAACGGCGGAGTTGATACGGTCATTCTGCTGCGCCGCACCGGGGCGGATGTTCCCATGAAGGAAGGCCGCGATATCGACTGGGCCACTGCGATCGCGCAGCTGCCCGAAGCTTGTCCGCCCGAAGAAATGGACGCCGAGGACCCGCTGTTCATCCTCTACACCAGCGGATCGACCGGTAAGCCCAAGGGCGTGCTCCACACCACCGGCGGCTATGCCGTTTGGACCGCTATGACTCATGAGGCGGTGTTCGATTACCAGCGCGGCGCGGATGGGACGATGCCGGTCTATTGGTGCGCGGCCGATGTGGGCTGGGTGACCGGCCACAGCTATGTCGTTTACGGCCCGCTGCTCAACGGCGCGACACAGATAATGTTCGAAGGCGTGCCGAACTATCCCGATCACTCCCGCTTCTGGCAGGTAATCGATAAATACGACGTGGAGATTTTCTACGCCGCGCCGACCGCGCTGCGCGCCTTGATGCGCGAAGGCGATAATTTCGTCACCAGCACTTCGCGCAAATCGCTGCGCCTGCTGGGCACAGTAGGGGAGCCGATCAATCCGGAGGCGTGGAGCTGGTACCACGAAGTCGTTGGCGAGGGACGCTGCCCCATTGTCGATACGTGGTGGCAAACCGAAACCGGCGGCGCGATGATCACCCCCCTGCCCGGCGCGACCGACCTCAAGCCCGGCAGCGCGACCAAGCCGATATTCGGCGTGCAGCCCGCTTTGCTCGATCCGGAGAAGGGCGCCTTGAAGGAAGGCGCCGCAGAAGGCGCGTTGGTCATCACCGATAGCTGGCCCGGCCAGATGCGCACGGTGTATGGCGATCACGAGCGGTTTTTCGACACCTATTTCAGCCAGTATCCGGGCAACTATTTCACCGGCGACGGCGCGCGGCGGGACGAGGACGGCTATTACTGGATTACCGGGCGAATCGACGACGTGATCAATGTTTCCGGCCACCGGATGGGTACCGCGGAAATCGAAAGCGCGCTGGTTGCCCATTCCAGCGTTGCAGAGGCTGCGGTCGTCGGAATGCCCCACGATGTGAAGGGCCAGGGGATCTACGCCTATGTGACCCCGGTCGCGGGTATCGAGGGCGACGAGGAATTGCGCTCCGAGCTGGTTCACTGGGTGCGCAAGGAAATCGGCCCCATCGCCACACCCGATGCCATCCAGTTCGCGCCCGCTTTGCCCAAGACCCGCAGCGGCAAGATCATGCGGCGGATATTGCGCAAGATCGCCAGCGGCGATGTCGGCAATCTGGGCGACACCTCTACTCTGGCAGAACCCGATGTGGTTGAAAAGTTGGTGGAAAACCGCCAAGCCATGTAACGAAATGCCGCCCCCCTTCAAACAGACAGGTCGCACAGCAACATGAAATACCTTGCCCTTATCTCCACCGCCCTGACCCTGATGGCCGCGCCTGCAAGCGCGCATGAGGCGGAGCCGGCGACCGAGCGTGCCCATTTCACCGAAAGTATCGGCCCCGGCGCCCGCCCCGTTGGCGCGGACTGGTCGCGCAGCCCGGTCATTGCGCAGCATGGCATGGCCGCAACCGCGCACCCGCTCGCCAGCCAGGTCGCACTCGACATACTGAAAGCGGGCGGCAGTGCGGTGGATGCCGCAATTGCCGCCAATGCGGCGCTTGGATTGATGGAACCGACGGGCAACGGAATCGGTGGCGACCTGTTTGCGATCGTCTACGATCCGGGATCCGAACAGCTTTACGGCATCAACGGATCGGGCCGGTCCCCCAAGGGCCAGACGCTGGACCAGCTGCTGCAAAAGCTGGGGGGTGCGGACGCCCTGCCCGCCGTGGGTCCGCTGCCGGTGACCATACCCGGCACGGTGGATGCGTGGTTCGCCATGCATGGCCGCTTCGGCAAACTTGCGATGAGCGACGTGCTCGCCCCCACAGTGCGCTATGCGAGAGAAGGCCATCCGGTTGCGCCGGTTATCGCCATGTATCTGGAACGGTCGCTGCGCGCCTATACCGCCCGGCAAAAGGATACGCCCTTCGAATTCGACAATGCCCGCGCCGTGTGGTTCGCCGACGGCAACGCGCCGGAAGCAGGCGAGATCTTCCGCAATCCCGATCTCGCACGCACGCTGGAGGCCATCGGGCGCGAGGGGCGCGACGCGTTTTACGAAGGCGAATTGGCGCAGGTGATGGTAGATTACCTCCAGCGCCAGGGCAGCGCGTTTACCTTGGAAGATTTTGCCGAACATTCCAGCCAATGGGTCGAACCGGCCTGCGCTGAATATCGCAGCGGTTACGAATTATGCGAGCTGCCGCCCAACGGACAGGGCTTCGCCGCCTTGCAGATGGTCAATATCCTGAAAAACATGGATCTATCCAAGATCGAGCGGGGCAGCCCCGAATTCATCCATATGCTGACCGAGGCGAAGCGGCTGGCCCATGCCGATGTTGCGCGGTTCTATGCCGATCCGGATTTCACCCGCCTCCCCGAAGAATTGCTGAGCGAGGAATATGGCCGCCAGCGTTTCGCCCAGATCGACCCGATGCGCGCTACCCCGGAATTCCAGCCCGGAGAAATCGAAGTCGAACCCAAGCTGGAGGGCGAAGGCGACACGACTTATCTCACCGTGGTCGATGGCGACGGGATGATGGTCAGCCTGATCCAGTCCAATTACCGCGGTATGGGCGGCGGGCTGGTGCCCGATGGGCTCGGCTTCATGTTTCAGGATCGCGGCGAGCTGTTCAGCCTCGATCCGGCGCATCCCAATGCCTACGAACCCGGCAAACGGCCGTTCCACACGATCATTCCCGCTTTCGTAAAAAAGGACGGACAGCCTTACATGACGCTGGGCCTGATGGGCGGCGGGATGCAGCCGCAGGGACACGTCCAGATCCTGATGAACATGGTCGATTACGGAATGAACCTGCAGGAAGCTGGCGACGCCGCGCGGATCAATCATGATGGCGGGCGCCAACCGACCGAGCCGCTGGCCGGACCCTCAATCGATCCGCTGGGGACGTTGCACGTAGAGCCGGGGATCTCGGCGGAAACCATCGCGGCGCTGCGGGCGATGGGACATACGGTCGAAGTGATCGATAATGGCATCATGTTCGGCGGATACCAGGCCATCGCGCGCGATCCGGAAACCGGCGTGCTGACCGGCGCGACCGAGATGCGCAAGGATGGCACGGTCGCGGGCTATTGATCGCTTTGACCCAGCCCCCTCCCCTGCTCCGCTCGGTCCTGTATCTGCCGGCAAACCGCGCCAGCGCGGTTGCCAAGGCACGCCGAGCGGATTGCGATGCGGTCATTCTCGATCTGGAAGATGCGGTGGGGCCGGAGGCAAAGGACGAGGCGCGCGATGCCGCGATTGCTGCTGCCAGCGAAGGCGGTTTCGGCGAACGCCTGTTGGTCGTTCGCGCCAACGGGCTGGATACCCAGTGGGGTGCGGCGGACCTATCAGCGCTCGGCAAGAGCTCGGTCACTACGGTCTTGCTTCCGAAAATTTCCAGTGCGGACGATGTAAAAACGGCTCGGGATCGGCTGCCTGAACACATTACAATGTGGATCATGCTGGAAACTTGCGCGGCGTTCCTCGATTTGCCGTCCATCGCCCATGCCGCCAAGGACTGCGATGTTAGGGCATTCGTACTCGGCACCAACGATCTGGCGCTGGAAATGCGCTGCACACTCACATCGGATCGCATGAGTGTGCTGCCGCTGCTGACCCAGGCAGTCGTGGCGGCCAGGACGCACGATATTGCTGCGATCGACGGGGTGTTCAACGATCTGGCGGACGAGGCCGGGCTGGCCAGCGAATGCCGGCAAGGCGCGGCGCTCGGTTTCAACGGGAAGACTGTCATCCACCCGCGCCAGCTCACCGCTGCCAATGCGGCATTCGGCCCATCGGATGCGGCGCTTGGGCAGGCGCGCAGTATCGCTGCCGCTTTCGCCGCTCCGGAAAATGCGGGCAAAGGTGTCATCAAGCATGAAGGCCGCATGGCCGAACTGCTCCATCTGCGCGAGGCGGAGCGTATTATTGCACAGGCCGAGGCAATCGCTCGTCGTTCCGCCGCCGCGAACACTACAGACTAGGGCAGACTAGGGCAGACTAGCGCACACTGGGCTTGCGGCGCGCTCGCTCGGCTGCGAAAGAGCGACGAAACTAGCAGGAGTTTTCATGGCCGGCATGGCACCATTCGATTGGCAGGATCCCTTCAGACTGGAAGACCAGCTGACCGAAGAAGAACGCATGATCCGCGACGCAGCGCACGCCTTTGCGCAGGGCGAATTGCAGCCGCGCGTACAGCAAGCTTACCGCGAGGAAAGCGACGCGCCGGAATTGTTCGGAATGTTTGGTCAGGCTGGTCTGCTGGGCGCCACCATCCCCGAAGAATATGGCGGTGCGGGCGCGAATTACGTCAGCTACGGCCTGATCGCGCGTGAGATCGAGCGGGTCGATAGCGGCTATCGTTCCATGGCCAGCGTTCAATCCAGTCTCGTGATGCACCCGATTTTCGCTTACGGATCCGAAGAGCAACGGCGCAAATATCTGCCCGGCCTTGCCAGCGGCGAACTGATCGGCTGTTTCGGCCTGACCGAACCCGATGCTGGTTCCGACCCCGCGGGAATGCGCACCTACGCCAAGAAGGATGGCGACGGCTATTCGATCAGCGGCTCCAAGACGTGGATCAGCAATTCGCCCTTCGCCGATGTGTTCGTGGTCTGGGCCAAGAGCGAAGAGCATGGCGGCGGCATTCGCGGATTCGTGCTGGAAAAGGGTATGGAAGGGCTTTCCGCGCCCAAGATCGAGGGCAAGCTCAGCCTGCGCGCCAGCACGACGGGCATGATAGTGATGGACGAGGTAAAGCTGCCCGCCGATGCGCTGTTGCCCAATGTGCAGGGGCTGAAAGGGCCGTTCGGCTGCCTCAACCGCGCCCGTTACGGCATCAGCTGGGGCGCGCTGGGGGCGGCGGAATTCTGCCTGCACGCGGCCCGCACCTATGGTCTCGACCGTGAACAGTTCGGACGCCCCTTGGCAGGAACGCAGCTTTATCAGAAGAAACTGGCCGATATGATGAGCGAAATCGCCTTCGGCCTGCAGGGCAGCTTGCAAGTCGGGCGGCTGATGGACGAAGGCAAGTTTGCACCCGACATGATTTCCATGGTCAAGCGCAACAATGTCGGCAAGGCGCTCGATATAGCGCGCCATGCCCGCGATATGCATGGCGGCAACGGTATCAGCGACGAATACCAGGTCATGCGTCACATGATAAATCTGGAGACGGTCAATACCTATGAAGGCACGCATGACGTCCATGCGCTGATCCTGGGCCGCGCCATAACCGGGATCGCAGCCTTTTGATGAAGCTTCACGGATATTATCGCAGCTCCACCAGCTATCGCCTGCGTATCGCGCTGGAGCTGAAGGGGCTGAATTACGAAAACTGTCCTGTAAATCTGCTCAAATCAGAGCAGCAATCCGCTGAATATACCGCGCGAAATCCTTTCGCGAGCGTTCCTACGCTGGAGACCGACGGGCAGGACCGGGTGCAGAGCATGGCGATCATCGAATGGCTCGATGAACGCTTCCCGGATGCGCCGCTGCTGCCGAAAGATACCGAGAAACGGTATCGGGTTCGTGAGTTAAGCTACGCCATAGCAACAGAATTGCACGCACCGCTCAATCTGGCGGTATTGAAATACCTCAAAAACCAGCTCGGCCACTCGCAGGATGAGATCGTCACCTATTACCGCCATTTTCTGGCACGGACGCTTGAGCCGGTGGAGACGCGCCTTGCGCAGCACGATACCGGCGATTTCTTGCAAGAGGCGCCTGGCCTATTCGAGACGGTGCTTATCCCGCAGCTATACAATGCCCGGCGGTTTGAGTTCGACCTGTCTGCCATGCCGCGCATGAAACAGATCGAGCGGGCATGTCTCGCCATGCCCGCCTTCCAGCGCGCCCACCCCGATAATCAGCCGGACAATCCGGATAATGACGACAACGCAGGAGCTTAATCGATGAAACTCGCATCTCTCAAACATGGCCGGGATGGCAAACTCGTCGTCGTATCAAAGGACGTGACCCGGTACTGCCTGGCCGACAACATCGCACCGACCTTGCAGGCCGCGCTGGACGATTGGGAAAACTGCGCACCGAAACTGGAGGCGCTTTACCGCGATGTCGAACACGAGGCCGTGCCGTGCGAACGGTTTCACGAGCGCGAGGCGCATTCCCCCCTGCCCCGCGCCTTTCAATGGGCCGATGGCAGCGCCTATATCAATCACGTCGAGCTGGTGCGCAAAGCACGCAATGCCGAAGTGCCCGACAGCTTCTATCACGATCCGCTGATGTATCAGGGCGGCAGCGACGCTTTCCTCGCACCGCGCGATCCGATCCCTCTGGGCGATCCTGCCTGGGGCTGCGACATGGAGGGTGAGGTTGCCTGCATCACCGACGATGTGCCGATGGGTGTGTCGAAGGAAGATGCGGCAGGACATATCAAGCTGTTGATGCTGGTGAACGACGTATCGCTGCGCGGCTTGATCCCGGGAGAGCTCGCCAAGGGCTTCGGCTTCTTCCAGTCGAAACCGCCCAGCGCATTCTCACCCGTCGCGGTCACGCCCGACGAGCTGGGTGATGCGTGGAGCGATAGCCTCATCCACCTGCCGCTGATGGTCGATTACAACGGCGACGCATTCGGCCGGGCAGAGGTTGGTCAGGATGCCACGTTCAACCTGGCGGATCTGGTCGCCCATGCGGCAAAAACCCGCCCGCTTTGCGCGGGCACGATCATCGGTTCGGGCACAATTTCGAACAAGGATAATGATGGAGGCGCCGGCAAACCCGTGTCCGAAGGCGGCCGCGGCTATAGCTGCATTGCAGAGATCCGAATGATCGAAACCATCCGCGATGGCGAGGCAAAGACACGTTTCATGCAACCCGGTGACACGGTGAGTGTAAAGATGTGTAACGCCGATGGGCAGTCGGTATTCGGCTCAATCGAGCAAACGGTCGAAGCCGTTTAAGCCTTAACAAGCAAACCCGATTTCTAACGCTAGCGTGGCGTGCGGAGCCGACGATATATACCCGGCCCCGCATCGCCTTTGCGTGTTTCTGGCAGCGTTTCCTTAAGAAAATCAAGAAATTGATCGCTTTTCCGGAAAGTTCGATCCGGCAGTTCTGTAACTTCAGGTCGAGCCCCTGCCACCACGAGAGTGTTAACACTTCCGCGTTGTCAAAACTCCAAGTGCAACGCACGACCGAACGCTCCAACTCGTCTCACAAACCGGCAGAACGAGCTAGTTTCCGAGTTCCAAGGATTTCTGCCTAACCGCATTTTAACTTCTCTGAGGCAATTCCGGTGTCGTTATGCAACGCACCTATGCCCAGAACGGACTGACCGTCCCATCCGCCCGGACCCTTGCTACAGCCGCTCTGGCTGCGGCAATCGGTCTCAGCCTTCCCTCAATCGCCCATGCTGAGGGTGTGCCTGCGGGCACGCCTATCGAAAACACCGCGACGGCCACCTATACGATCGGCGGCGTGGATACGACTGTGAATTCGAACACAGTCATTATCACCGTGGACGAATTGCTCGATGTAACCGTTACACCGCTTGATGGAGGCACCGTCGGCCTAGGCGCAGATGGCGGGGTTTTGAGCTTCAATGTAACCAATATCGGCAATGGGCCGGAAGCATTCGCAATCACTTTCGACGAAGCACTTGCCGGAGACGATTTCGATCCGGCGGTCACCGAAGTCGCTTATGACAGCAACGGCAATGGCGTTTACGATGCCGGCGTCGACGCGGTAATCCCGACCGGCGGATCAACCCCCATCCTCGATCCAGACCAGCCCCTGCTGGTGTTCGTGGTCGGCGCATTGGCCAACAATCCCGCCGATGGCGATCTGGCCAATGTCGAACTGACCGCCACCGCCGATACGGGCAGCGGAACGCCCGGCACCGTATTTGCGGGCGCTGGCGAAGGCGGTAGCGATGCCGTAGTCGGCAACACAACCGCCATCGATCAGGGTCAGGGCACCTTCGTCGCCCAGGTCAGCGCAGTCACCCTCAGCAAATCGGCCAGCATCGTCGATCCTTTCGGCACCGGCGAAAGCGTACCCGGCGCGGTCGTGACGTATACGCTGACCGCGAGCGTTTCGGGATCGGCCTCGGTCACCGGGCTGGTCGTTACCGACCCTATCCCCACGGGCACCACCTACGATCCGGACACGCTTGTCCTCGATACCGGGCGTCTGACCGACGCGGCTGGCGACGATGCCGGCAGCGCAAGCGATGCAGCGGGCATTTCGGTCGATCTCGGCACGGTTGCCGGGGGCACGGACCACGTAATCACCTTCAACGTAATCATCGACTAAGTGACGGGAGTTAATGATGATTTTTAAAAGTACTATCGCAGCCGCGGCCCTTGCCGCCCTCGCCTTTACCGGCACCGCCAGCTTCGCGCAGGAACGCCCCATGGCGCTTTCCAGCGATGTTCAACTGGTCAAGCCAATCGAAGAAGCGGGTATCGTTACCGGCGAACAGCTGGTCGAGCCGACCGGCGTAGTCCCCGGCGACGTGTTGGTCTTCACGATCAGTTACACCAACCGCGGCGCGGAAACCGCCACCGATTTCGAGCTGATCAACCCGGTCCACAAGGACACGATCATCGTCCAGGAAAGCGCTGTCAGCACCGAAGTGTCGGTCGATGGCGGCCAGGAATACGGCTTTCTCGCCGATCTGAGCGTGGCCGACGAGCTGGGCGAGCAGCGCCCCGCCACCAATCAGGACATCACGCATCTTCGCTGGGTGATCGCAGAGGTCGCGCCGGCAGAAGCCGGTTCGGTAAGCTTCCGCGCCGAGGTGCGCTGAGCTGACTTTTACGTTCCGTTACAAAGCCTCAACGCGGTCTCAACCCGAATGCCGCACTGAGGTGACGTAACGCAAACTGACTTCGAACCGGATTTGACCACCCGGCGAGATGGTTCCCCCGAAACGGGTCGGGGGAGCAGGCAATACGGGTCGAACCCATTCGGGAAGGGAAGTATAAAATGAAGAACAAACTACTCTCCGGAGGCGCGATCATAGCGTTTGCCGGTTTCGCCTTATCTGCTGCCCCGGCGCTCGCCGCCGGGACGCAGGCCGGTAACACGATCACCAACAGTGTCACCGTCAACTACTCGGTCGGCCCGGAAGCCCAGACGGCGATTACTGCCACCGATGCGGTTACGGTTGACCGTAAGATCAACCTGTCCGTTTCGCGGTTGGACAACACCGCAACCTCCGTCACCCCGGGTGCTGATGGTCAGGGCGTTTTCTTCGTGGTGGAAAACACCTCGAACGATACGCTCGATATCCAATTGGATGCGGACAACGTCGTGACCGGTCAGCCGGCCGGTATCAGCGGGACGGACGCTTTCGACACGGAAGGCGGCTTCACCTATTATCTCGATAATGGAACCACCGCCGGCACGCTCGACGCTGGCGACACTTTGATCACGCATATCGACGCGCTCGCGCCCGATACGCCGACCACCGTCATCGTGGTGTCGAACATCCCGACCGGCCTTGCAAACGGGCTGATCGGTGCGGTCAATCTCGAAGCAACTGTGCGCGAGAACGATGCTGCAACCACACTGGGTGCAGCGATCACTGCCTCCACCACCAACACGGCTGGTGAAGACACGATCTTTGCTGACACGGACCGCGACGGCAAGGAAAACGCGACCGACGATTTCGTTACCGCTACGGCCGAAATTACCGTTGCAAAGAGCAGCAAGGTTGTCGCTTCCACCATTACCGGTGACACCAGCGGCACGTATCTGCCGGGTTCCACTGTGGAATATTGCATCCTGGTGACGAACAATTCCGCCTCTATCGGTGCGACCGGCGTGTCGATCTCGGATGACATCTCCGCGCTCGACCTGACGTTCGTCAACGCAGCCCTGGGCACCACCGGAAACGCGGTCGCTGTCGGCGGCGCGGATTGCGACACCTACGGCACAACCGCAGGTTCGGAATCGGCCGGCGTAGTCAGCGGAACGATCGGCGCGGTACCGGCTGGTGCGGCTCGTTCGGTCATCTTCCGTGCGACCATCGACTGATTGAGGTTTCGGGTCGCTGCCCTCGGGGTGGCGACCCGCCCTTATCCTTCGAGATCATAGAGATAGGTTGAAACAAGTAACCCGCCTTTTCGGCGCTCTGGGCGCGTGCCTGTCGGCAACGCTGCTCCCGGTTGGCGCCCCCCTCCAGGCAGAGACGGTGACGAACGTCGCCTCTGCCCGATGGAGCGTGGACGGACGGGATTTCAACACTGATTCCAACGTGGTCAGCTTTGAAGTGCGCGCAGAAAGCGGCGCCTCGCTCACCACTCTTACACCGGCCCCTGGCGGCGACCAGACCGTCAGCCTTTCGCCAGATTATTGTTTCGTCGACGGCTCAACGCTGCGCACCAGGTCGGTCGCCACTCCAAGCAGCACGGACATCTCGCTCGTCGAGACCGGCCAGATCCGTATCGGTCAGCGTCTTGTAGTGCGCGTCGACGCACCCTTCGCAAATACCGATCCCGGCACGCGGGAAACCCTGCGTCTTACCTTGACCACACCTGGCGGCGACCGGGAACAGCTGACCGCCGTAGAAGATGGCGAGAACAGCAACGCGTTTTACGCCAGCATCGGCACTATTCCGTTCCCTCCGCCAATCGTGCAGGACGATTGCCGCCTGAGCCTGGAAGCCGGCGAGACAATTGCTATTTCGGCATTCCGCAATGGTCAGGACGATCCGGTATTGTTCGGCCTGGTCGATGCGCTGGCCGATCCGTTCGGCGTTGTGTTCGACAGCCTGACCGGTGAACTGGTCAATGGTGCCAGCATCACATTGATCGATGTGGCGACGGGCCAACCCGCCGATGTCTTTGCCTTCGATGGCGTCACCCCCTATCCCAGCACGGTCATCACCGGTACGCAGGCGACCGACGCCAATGGCGATACCTATCCCTTTGCCCCGGGTGAATATCGTTTCCCCTTGGTCGGATTTGGCGATTACCGGCTGGAGGTCACCCCGCCCAATCCCTACACCGCCCCTTCGGATGCTACGCCCGAGGAACTGGCGGATTTGCGCGGACCGGGCGGCGAACCCTTCGAGATCGCGCCGGGTTCGTATGGCAATGTGTTCAGCGTCGAAAGCGTCATTCCGGTCCAGCTCGATATTCCGGTCGATGCCCCGGGCGGCAGCGTCACCATCGACAAACGCGCCAGCCGCGACATTGCGCAGCCGGGCGATGCGGTGTTCTATACCGTGACGGTGCGCAACCGCGACGGTGCGCGCCCTACCCGCGCTCTGACATTGACCGATCAGGCAGCCGGAACACTGCGATTGCAGCCCGAATCGCTGCGAATAAACGGACAGGAAGCGATCGCTGCGACCTTCGCGCCCGACAGCAACGGCCAGGGCTTCTCCCTCGATCTCGGCCAGCTTGGCGGCGGCGAAACCGCACGCATCACCTATGCATTCACCGTGCGCCCCGATGCGCCCCCGGGCGAGGCTCTCAACAGCGCCAAGATCAGCGCTCCGGACGGTAATTCCGCCCAATCTCAGGCACGGATCCGTATTTTGCGCGACCAGATTTCCGGACGCATGACCATCATCGGACGAATCGTCGATAATGGCTGCCAGGATCCGGAAAATGCGCGCGGAATTCCCGGTGTTCGAGTAATGATGGAGGATGGCAGCTTCGCCATTACCGACATCGATGGCCGTTATCATTTCGACGGCGTTGTGCCCGGCAACCACGTGGTCCAGGCGGCCCGCGAGACACTGCCCGAAGGCGGTACATTCGTCGATTGCGCCGATAGCAGCCGCAGCGCAGGCAGCGCCTTCAACCGCTTCGTGAGTGGCCAGGGCGGCAGCCTGAAGCGCGTGGATTTCGTCGCAACGCTTCCCGAAGGCACCGATTTTCTTCAGGAAACTCCCGCAGAGCGCGGTATCCTGAGCGATCAGGAAGCTGCCGGTGCAGATGTCGATTGGCTCGCGCTGGGCGACGGTATGGACGGCTTCGTCTTCCCCGCTATCGGCCACAATCCGCGCAGCCAGAACATCCGTGTGGTGGTTCGCCACCGCCCCGGCCAGAGCGTCGATCTGACGCTGGACGGCAAGCCTGCCGACAAACTCGCCTTCGACGGGGTGCAGACCGCCGCCGACAAGAGCTTCGCCGTCAGCGTCTGGCGCGGCCTGTCGCTGATCGATAATTCGACCAGACTGGTCGCGGCGATTCGCAATGCGGATGGCGGCGCTACCCAGACATTCGAGCGGACGGTGAACTTCGCCAGCACGCCGATGCGCGCCGAATTGCTGCGCGACAAATCCAATCTGGTTGCCGATGGCAGCACCCAGCCGGTGCTGGCCGTGCGAATTACCGACCGTTATGGCAATCCGGTCCACTCCGGCGTTTCCGGCACGCTGACCCTTGCCAGCCCGTACCAGGTGGCAAGCGCGCTGGAAGCACGCCAGCAGCAGGCCCTGACCGGTTTTGGCAATGCCTCTGCAACCTATCAGATCGAAGGCGATGACGGCATCGCCTATATCCGCCTGGCCCCGACGCTGGTCAGCGGCGCCCTGCGCGCAAATTTCGACTTCACCGATGGCGATACCAGCCGCAGCGACCAGGTTGAAACCTGGGTCGAGCCGGGCGACCAGCCCTGGACGATCGTCGGTATCACCGAAGGTTCGATCGGCGCCCGCAATGTGGCGGAGAACATGGAGCGCGCCGGGCCCGGGTTCGACAGCGATCTGGGCGACAATGCCCGCGTGGCGTTCTACGCGAAGGGCCGGATCCTTGGCAAATACCTGCTCACCGTGGCCTATGACAGCGCGGCGCAGGAAGAAGATGAGCGCCTCCTCGGCCAGATCGATCCGGCAGCCTATTACACTGTCTATGGCGACGGTTCGGAACGCCTGTTCGATGCCGCGAGCCGCGAAAAGCTGTATGTCCGCATCGAATCCAGCGCATTCTACGCCCTGTTCGGCGATTTCGAGACGGGCTTCGACCAGACCATCCTGGCCCGCTATTTGCGCACCGCCACCGGGGTAAAGGGCGAAGTCCGCTCCGGCCGGATCAAGGCCGAAGCCTTCGCTGCCAAGATCGGCAGCCGCGCGCGCCGGGGCGAATTCCAGGGTGACGGCACCACCGGCCCCTACGTGCTCGACCGCGGCGTGATCGCCAATAGCGAACAGGTCTTTGTCGAAGTACGCGACCGCTTGCGCAGCGAGATCATCATCGAGCGCCGCCAGCTGACTCGCTTCGTCGATTACGATATCGATCTGCTATCCGGCACGATCCGTTTCAGCCAGCCCGTGCTAAGCCGCGATTTCGCGCTCAACCCGCGCTTCATCGTGATCAATTACGAAGTCGACCAGCTGGGCGATGCCAAGTGGAACGCCGGTGCGCGCGCCACCTACACCTCGCCCGACGACCGCCTGCGCGTTGGCGTTACCGGGATCACCGACGAAGGCGGCGCTGGCCTGGCGGACGAGAATGTGCGCAGCAACCTCGGCGCAGTCGATGCTCGCTTCCGCGTCACCGACAGCACCGAGATCCGTGCCGAAGCCGGCCTGACCGAACGCGATGGTGAAACCGGCAAGGCGTTCATGGCAGAAGTGCAGCACCAGACCGGCCCGTTCGATCTGCTCGCCTATGTCCGCCAGGTGGACGAGGATTACGGCGTGGGCCAGCAGAACTTGGCAGAGCGCGGCCGCCGCAAGATGGGCATCGATGCCCGCCTGCAGGTTGCCGACGACTGGACCCTGATCGCCAGCGCATGGCACGATGAAAGCCTGACCGAAGATGCCAGCCGCGAAGCGGTGGAACTGCGCGCTGCATGGCGTACCGAAACTACCGATGCCTATATCGGCGTTGCCTATATCGGGGACGATCTGGCCGATGGCACCAGCGGCAATTCCACCGTGCTGGAAGGCGGCGTGACCCAGCGTCTGTTCGATAATAAGCTGGAACTCAGCGCTGCCAGCTCCATCGCATTGACCGATACCAATTCGGTCGACCTGCCCGCTCGCCACGGTATCAGCGCACGCTATGCGGTGAGCAACGATGTCCGCCTGGTCGGCACTTACGAGATCGCCCGGGGCGATGCCATCGATGCAAACACCTTGAAGGGCGGCGTGGAATTCACGCCATGGAGCGGCGCGACGGTGGTCAGCACGCTGGGCCGCGATACGGTCGGTAACGAAGCGCTGGGCGAAGATAGCGACCGCACCTTTGCCGCCTTCACAATCGGTCAATCGCTGCGTGTGGGCGAGAACCTGGTGCTGGATGCGACCATCGATACCAACAAGACGATCGGCGGCGGCATCGCGGTTTCCGATGTGGTGAACCCCGAACAGCCGGTATCGAGCGGCGGCCAGCTCTCCGGCCAAGGTTCGCTTGGCGAAGATTTCACCGCCTTCACCATCGGCGGAGCCTTCTCCAAGGGCAAATGGAACGCCCGGGCGCGCGGGGAATATCGCGATGGCGAGTTCGCCAATCGCGCCGGGGTAACCTTCGCTGCCATCCGCGAGCTCGGCAATGGCAGCGTGGCGGGCGGCGGCTTCACCTGGACCGAAGCGACATCGCCCAACCGCGCATCTACCGAGGTTCTGGACGCTGCATTCAGCCTCGCCCATCGCCCGGATGACAGCGATTTCGTATTCCTGTCCAAGCTGGAATATCGCGGCGATGCGGTGACCGGCGCGGTGGCAGGCGAAGCTGGCCCGGTCGGGCAAAGCGCGCTTATCGTGACCGGCGATGCCAAGTCGCGCCGCGTAATCGCCAGTGTCGCGGCCAACTGGACGCCGACCGACGAAGACACCAGCAGCCAGCGCAGCGAAGTCGGCCTGTTTGCAGGTGTGAGGCATAATTTCGACCAGTTCGAAGGCTTCGACCTTTCCGGCACCACCGTGATCGGCGGCGTCGATGCACGGATCGGTCTTGGAGAGCGTATCGAAGTGGGCGGCCGCGCCAGCGTGCGCCACAATGTGGATAGCGGTGTGACCAGCTTCTCCGTCGGCCCGGAAATCGGCTTCGTTCCGGCAGACAATGTGTTTGTGAGCGTGGGTTATAATGTGATCGGATACCGCGATCCGGATTTCTCCGCAGCGCGCACCACCGACCAAGGGCTGTTCGCCAGCATCCGCCTTAAATTCGATGCAGACAGCTTCGGCTTTCTAGGGCGCGGACGATGATTGGTGTAAAGTCTCGTAACGCAGGCGAAAGCTTACGCCTTGTTAACCATAGCCTGCCTAACCAGCATGCGATGGTTTGGCAGGTCGCATTCTACCCCGTTTTTCGCGTGCTGGCGGCAGTAATCGCCGCCGGCGCGGCTGCGATAATGCTGGCCGCGCCGGCATCTGCGCAGCAAAGCTTCACCTATGTAAACACCACCAATGGCGCAATCGACGGCAACACGACCTGCACCAACCCTTTGACGCGCAACTATGTTGTTCCAGCGGGCGAGAGTATCACGCTGGGCGATGTCGATATCGGCATGCGCGGCAGCCATACGTGGCGCGGTGACATTCGCGCGACTCTGGAGCATCCTGACGGCACGCGCGTGCAGCTTGTCAGCGGGAATGGCAATGTCCGGGGCGACAATTTCAATTTTCGCCTGAACGATGGCGGTACGGACACGGTCAATACGGATGGCAACACCACCAACCACCAGACTGGCGCGGTAAATGGCGGGTTTGAGCACAATTTCATTCCGAACAATCCGCTATCGACCTTTAACGGCAAGACGAGCCAAGGCACGTGGATACTGGAACTGTGCGATATCTTCCCGAGCGAGGATAATGGCACTTTCTTTCATTCCGAGCTTTATCTGACGGCGCCGCTAACCAATTTTGCCGATCTGTCGCTGACCAAGACGGCCAGCACCACTGCGCCAGCCTATAATTCGGTCGTCACCTTCACCTTGAGCCTAACCAACAGTGCCGCCTCCAGCCAGACCGCGACCGCCACCGTGCTCGACCAACTGCCCGCAGGGCTGGTGTTTGTCAGTGCCAGCGGCGATGGCACCTATAATTCCACCACCGGGATATGGACGCCGTCCACGATTGCGCCGAACCAAACGCGGCAGATTCAGATACAGGCGCGGATGCTGGTGGGGCCGACCGGCAGCCTGACCAATACCGCGCAGGTGCAGACATCCAACCAGCCGGATTCCGACTCCACCCCGGGGAATAACTCCGCGGGCGAGGACGATCAGGCCTCTGTTACAGTAACCACCTCGGGCTCCCGCACGGCAGGAACTCCGCCAACGCTCGTCTGCCCCGGCAACGCGGTTACCTTCAACTGGACCGGGCAGACCTGGAACGATGGCGATACCGACAGGACTTATAATCTGGCGGGTGTCGATACCATTCGCTGGCAGCTGTTCAGCCCGGTCGGCTGGATGAATATCGCCGGACTTGGCGGACAGCATCCGGCACTGACCAATCAGGTTCAGGGCACCACGACGCTTTCCAAGGCGATCGATTTCGACAACGCGCAGCAGGTTTCCACCACCACTATCACGCTGGGCGGCGTGGTCGATGGCCTGCAGCTGAAGGTCATCGACGTGGATTTCGGATCGGAGGATTTTGCCGACAAGATCACCGTAACCGGGCGGCGCGGAGCGGTGTCCGTCATACCGACCCTTACGGCGGGCACGGCCAATTACGTGGTCGGCAACAGCGCGTTCGGCGATGTTCCGTCCGGGCAGCAATCCACCGCCGCAGATGTTTATGTGACGTTTGACGAGCCGATCAACCAGGTCATCCTGGAATATGGCAACCATTCGATCGCGCCGGACGATCCGGACGGACAGGCGATCCAAATGGATGGCTCGATCTCGATCTGCGAAGTGAGCGCACAGTTGACCGTCACAAAGGTAAGTACCCTGGTGGACGATAATTTCGCTGGACCTACCGATGAATTTCATCTGCCCGGCGCAACCTTGAGCTATTGCATACTGATATCCAATGTCGGCAATGGCTCGGCAACCAGCGTGACCGCCAACGATACGCTTCCGGCAGACAGCACCTACACCGCCGGATCGATGCGATCGGGCGCGAATTGCAGCACCGCCAATACGGTGGAGGATGACGATGCGAGCGATGGCGGCGAGGCGGACGACATATTCGCGTCGGTCGCGGGAAGCACGTTGACGTTCGGAACCGATGTGCTGCCCGGCGGCGAAACCAGGGCGCTGACTTTTACCGCCACGATCAACTGAGCACATTGCCATCAAGTAATCACATTGTAATGTTGAGTTAGCCGATGAATGTGCTACGGCGCATTCATGCAAAACGAAACTATCTCCCGTGTCCGTGCCATCGTCGAAGATGGCACTATCTCTCGCACCGCGCTCGCCCGGGCAGCCGGGCTGCACCCCAATTCCTTGCGCGAGTGTCTGAATGACGGGTGGAATCCCACGATAGAGACCTTGGGTAAGCTGGAAGGCTTTCTTGCCGAGAATGACGATACTCCCGTGATGGTCGGCCCGGAGGAAATTATCGAAGAAGCGCGCAACGGACGGATGTTCGTGCTGGTGGACGATGAAGATCGCGAGAATGAAGGCGATCTTGTTATCCCCGCCCAAATGGCCACCCCGGCGGCGATCAATTTCATGGCGAAGCACGGGCGCGGCCTGATTTGCCTGTCGCTGACCAAGCAGCGCGTGCAGCAACTCGGCATCGGCATGATGAGCGCGAATAATCGCACCGCGCATGAGACCGCTTTCACCACCAGCATCGAAGCCCGCGAAGGTGTGACCACCGGCATCAGCGCCGCCGACCGGGCGCGGACCGTATCGGTAGCCATAGACGGAACGAAATCGGCCGACGATATCGTCACGCCGGGCCATGTTTTCCCGTTGATGGCGCGCGATGGCGGCGTGCTGGTTCGCGCCGGCCATACCGAAGCGGCGGTGGATATCTCGCGGCTTGCAGGCCTGAACCCGTCGGGCGTGATCTGCGAAATCATGAATGAAGACGGGACCATGGCACGAATGGACGATCTGATCGCCTTTGCCCGCCGTCACGATCTCAAGATGGGCACGATCCGCGACCTGATCGCCTATCGCCGCGAACACGATCATCTGATCGAGCGCCGGGCGGAGCGCAATTTCGAGAGCCGTCACGGCGGAATGTGGAAGGCCGTGGCGTTCTTCAACAAGGCCACCGGCGAAGAAACGCTGGCAATGGTCAAGGGCACGGTGGATCCCGACAAGCCAACACTGGTGCGGATGCATTCGCTGGCGCTGCTGCCGGATATTTTTGCCGAGCAGAGCGAGCGCGGCGGGATGCTGGAGAAGTCGATGGATATCATCGGCGAAGAGGGCTCCGGCGTTGTGGTGCTGATCAACCGGGCCGACCGGAATTACGTCAGCAACGCCTTGACCGCGCCCAACCCGCCCTCGCCCGCGCAATCCGGCGATGATCCACCGGAACAGCGCAATTACGGTGGCGGCGCACAGATTTTGGCCGATCTGGGAGTGCGCGACATGGTGCTACTGACGAATACGAAACACTCGATGGTCGCACTGGAAGGCTACGGCCTCAGCATCGTGGGCGAACGTCCAATCGCATAGGCGGCCCATGCGTTAGCCGAACCGCCTCTTTCGCTCGGCGAGCGCTGCCCAGATCGCGCATCGCCGGCCTGCCTGGCCCGCGTTTTCTTAGTCGATAAGCCGATCATGTTTCTTCTGACAAGATCGCTTGCCGCTCCTGCGCGACCGCCTCGATCGCGGCGCTTATATCCGGGTTCAGTTCCATCATCGCGCGGAATTCGGCCCGGCTTAGCTCCAGCAGTTCGCTGAAGCCGAGCGAGAAAACATCGGCAACGCGCTTTTCCCCGCTCACCAGCGCCATTTCACCCAGAAACGCACCGCTGCCGACGACAACGGAGTTCTGCCCCAGATCGACCCGCAGCGCGCCGGACGATACGAAGAACATGCCCGCCCCCTCCTCGCCTTTGCGAATAATCTGCTCCCCGGGAACCGCCAGACGAGATCGCAGCAAATGGGCAATCGCGATCTGCTGTTGCTGGGGCAGCGACCGGAACAGCGGAACCTTCGCGACCAGCTCGCTGGGGCTCAGCCCGATATCCAGCGCCGGCTGCTTGCTCAGTTCGGCATAGCGCGCATCGAGCTGGCCGCTCAGGCTGAGATGCAGCTCTCCGCCGATAACCGACCCCTTGTGCAAGCGGTTGTAACTTTCCCGCTCCTGCCGGATGGCGCAGCGTTCCAGATAGCGCTGATCGAGCTGGTTGGCATAGTCGGGATATTGCTCGCGCAGCGCGCTTTGCGCCTGTCCGATAAGCTCCGCGCGCTGCTTCAGTATCCGTGCCAGCCGGGGCAGCATGTCGGCCGGGACGATCTGCTCGATCTGGGCCAGCCCATGATCCACCAGTTCCAGCGTGACCAGGCTCATGGTGCGCAGCTTCTCCAGCCGATTGGCCAGCTGGCGCGCGAGTGGCCTGGTTATCTGCAGCCGTCTGTGCAGAGCCATTGCGAGGCGGAATTGCCAATCGAAATCGAGCGCCTGAACTGTCGATTTTTCCCAACCCGCCAGCCCGTTCGCCTTGGTTTGGTCCCGGATATCGTCCACTCCGCCCAGCAGCACCTGCGCAACGGACGAACTGATATGTCCGGCGGCATATTGATCGAGATATTCCTGCCGTTCCTGCCCGATCAGCGATAGCAGGCCGATTTTCAGCCAGTCCTCATCGTTCAAATGGTCTTCCGATGATGCCGAAGCACGCGCTTTGGTATCGTAATCGTCCGCGACCATCTGCGCAGTTCCCGGGGTGATGCCCTGCCGGGCTGCCAGCTTAGGCAAATCGGCCGCGATGGTGTCGATAGAGGTCTGGATCGCCCTGTTGCGCACAACCTTGTCCGATGGCGAAAGCTGGTCGAGCCGGAAGAATTTCATCACCATACCCACCGTCGGCGCATTGACGAACAGGGTGAAGAGAACGAACCCGCATACCAGCGTGACGATGAATTGCCTGATCTCTATGGGGAATTCAGAATTTTCATACACTGCGAGAGCCAGCGCCAGCGAAACCGCACCGCGCAAACCGCCCCACCACATCACCGTGCGAAATCCGTTCGAAACCGGTATGCCGAGCCGCAGGAACGCGATCAGCGGGATCAGGCCGTGGGTCAGCAAGCCCCTGGCGAGAAACGCCGCCACCAGGGCGACCGCCAGCACCAGCCAGTAATCGGCCGAGATCGACGCAAGGATAACCGGGACCGCTAATCCGACAAGGATGAAGATCAGCGAATTTGCCCAGAAACCCAGAGTCTCCCAGGTTTCTTCGAGCAGATGCCACCCGTCGCTGGATATCGATGTGCGCCCCTTGGAGCCGACGACCAGCGCCGATGTCACCGTCGCCATCACGCCCGATACGTGCAGATAATGCTCGGCAATCAGGAAGGAGAGATAGGCCAGAGAAATCGTCAGCGTCACCTCGACCAGTGCCATGTTTCGCACTTTCTCGATCGCCTTGATGTAAATCCAGGACAGCACCAGCCCGACCAGGCTTCCGCCGATGAACACTGTCAAGAAGGATAGCGCCCCATCGCCGATCGAGGCGTCGGCACCGGTCAGGATCATAGCGGCGAGAATGTTGAACAGCACGATGGCAGTGGCATCGTTAAACAGGCTCTCACCTTCGACCAGCACTGCCAGTCGCTTGGGCGCGCCCAGATCCTTGAAGATCGCCACGACCGCAACCGGGTCGGTCGCCGACAGGATCGCGCCCAATAGCAGGCACACCACAAACGGCATTCCCGCCACCGACCAGATCGCTCCACCCACAAGGAAGGTGGAAATCAGCAGGCCCAAAATGGCGAGGATCAGGATCGGCCGGATATCCGCGATCAGCCGCCTAATATCGATCGCCAGCGCACTTTCGAAAACCAGCGCCGGCAGGAAGATGAAGAACACGATTTCCGACGTCAGCCCGAATGAGCCCGCAGCCGCCAGAAAATCGCTGGCAATGCCCAGATCGTAGGCTTGCGCAAAGCCAAGAGAGAGGCCCAGCCCAATCCCGATAATCGAGAGGAACACGGTGTAGGGTATCCCCACCCGCCGCGCCACGGGCAGCATCAGGACAGCTATCATAAGCAGCCCGAACAGCCCCAGGATTAGTGAAGAAACCCCCTCATGCATCGCCCCAGTCCCCAGTAATCGCAGTGGGACAGCGCCATCTGAAGGCGGCCATCCATTCGCGACCCTGAAGAACATCCCGTGTTGAACGAGGAGCTACCTCGAAGCGGGTGAATAACAGGGATACACCAGTTTGCCAGAATATTCCAATTGCACGATCCGCAAGACTGCACGACCAGCCGGACTGATTGAGCGATGCGCTTGCCGGTAATCGCAGATATGGCACGATCCATTGCGGTTTTGCGCGCTTCCACGAAACCATTTCCTCGTCTTTTCAGTTGAATATGGTGACGAAAGGAGTTGATCGTGAACGATACTCGGACATTTGAACCCGAACTGGATGAAGAGCCCCGGATGCCCGGTGCAGAGGCTGAAATGGAAGACAAGCCCGAATGGGAACCGCGTTATCGCGGGTCGGACCGGCTGGCCGGCAAGGTAGCCATCGTTACCGGGGCAGATAGCGGGATTGGCCGAGCAGTCGCCGTGCTGTTTGCGCGCGAAGGCGCCGATATCGTTATCGTGTATTTCGCGGACGAGGAAACACGAGACGCCCAGAAAACCCGGTCGATTGTCGAAAGCGAGGGGCGCAAGGCCATCTGCATGCAAGGCGATCTTGGCCGCAAGGACTTTGCAGACAAGGTCGTCGCGCAAACGATCGATACATTCGGCAGGCTGGACGTGCTGGTCAATAATGCCGGTGAGCAACATCCCGACGACAGCATCGAAAACATCACCGAAGAACAGCTGCGTAGAACATTCCAGACCAACATCTATTCGATGTTCTTCCTGGTTCAGGCGGCCCGGCCGCATCTGGGAAAAGGCAGCGCGATCATCAATTCCACGAGCGTGACGATGTATAAGGGTTCGGACAATCTACTCGATTATTCGGCCACGAAGGGCGCGATCACCGCTTTCACGCGGTCGTTATCCGAAAACCTGATCGAAGACGGTATCCGCGTGAATGCCGTAGCGCCCGGCCCGATCTGGACGCCGCTCAATCCCTATGGCGGGCAACCGCCCGAAGCGATGGACGATTTTGGCGAGGGCACGCCGATGGGACGGCCCGGCCAGCCTAATGAAGTTGCGCCCGCCTTCCTGTTCCTGGCCTGCCAGGATTCCAGCTACATGTCGGGACAGGTGCTGCATCCGAATGGCGGGATAATCGTGGGCGGCTAAGGCGCTAGGCGCCCCTCCTCCACACAGCCACAAGAAAGGAAATGAACATGCCGGCAAAATCGAAAGCCCAGCAGAAAGCTGCAGGAGCGGCCCTCTCGGCCAAGCGCGGCGAGACGAACAAAAGCGATCTTCAAGGCGCGTCGAAGGATATGTACGAATCGATGAGCGAAGATGAATTGGAAGATCTGGCAAGCACCGAACACCAGGGCAAGCCCGAGCACAAGGACGACTAGGCCAGGGCCTTAATCGGACCCTGCGGCTCGCTGAGTGTGCACTACGTCGATCAGGAGGCTCAGCGCGGTCTCGACTGCACGCTTGCAGACCGTTTCCCGTCCCGGATCGCCAAAACGGTGTTCCCGGTGAATTATTTCGCCGCGGCTCGTCGCGATGGCGAAGTGAACCAAGCCGACCTCTTCGCCTTTCTCACGCGGGCCGGCAAATCCTGCAATCGCAATAGCGATGGAAGCACGGCTGCGGCCGAGGGCCTTCTTGGCCATGTCGATCGTCAATTCTTTGTCGACGCCGTCGCAGCTTTCCACCCGCTCCAGATCGAGGCCGAGCAGGTCGGCCTTGGCGTTGGGGGAATAGACCACCATGCCCCGCTCCAGCGAGCCGCTGACCGCGGGATTGGCGGTAATGGCCCCGCACAGCATCCCACCGGTGCAGCTCTCGGCAGCCGCAAGCGTGACACCGCTTGAACCGATTTGTTCGCCCAATCGAGCAACAAGGTCTTCTATCCGCTCTGTCATGCAAGCTACCCCTTACAAATCCGGCAGCGCCTGATCGGCAAAGCCCCAGCCCGCCAGGTTGCTGCTTTGCGCACGCTCGATCAGCTTCTCAGCATCGCCGATCGAAAAAGGCTTGGCATCCTTGATCGATTTCAGCTCATTCCAATCGACAGGCACCGCGACCGGTGCGCCGCTTCTCGCCCGCGCGGAATATGGCAGCACGGCGGTGCTGCCCCGCTGGTTACGCAGCCAATCGATGAAGATTTTTCCCTTGCGCTTGGCCTTGCTCATCGTCGCGGTGAAACGATCGGGCTCGGCCAAAGCCAATGCCTCGGCAAAGCGGCGCGAGAAATCCTTGTGTACTTCCCAGGAGTGACCGGGATCCAGCGGCATCACCACGTGGACCCCTTTCCCGCCTGACAGCATCGCGAAGCTGACCAAGCCGATATCGGATAGCCGGGCGCGAATATCCCGAGCTGCATGTTTCACATCGTCAAAATCGAGCCCTTCGTCGGGATCGAGGTCCAAAACCATCCGGTCCGGTGCCTCCACATCATCCGTGCGAGAGCCCCAGCCGTGGAACTCGATCGTTCCCATCTGCACGCATTGCAGAATTCCGCGCGCATTTTCGATATAGAGGTAATCTTCGCTGCCGCCGTCCTTTTCGGTGACCGGGATATTATGCACCGCATCACCGAACGCACCGCTATCGTGTTTCTGAAAGAAGCACTTCTTCGCGCGGCCCTGCGGACACCGTACCAGGCTGACAGGCCGCTTCGCGGCGAATGGCAGCATGATTGGGGCGACGGCTTCGTAATAGTCTGCCAGTTGGCCCTTGGATTGCCCGCTTTCGGGAAAGATCACACGCTCGCGGCTGGATATCTTCACGCCGGTGGCGGGCGTGCGAACAGGTACTGCCCGCTCCGGCTTGACCGATCTTGCAGGCTTGTCGGTTCTGAGGCCGAGATAGCTGCCGTGGCGGATATTTCCGCTTGCGGTAAACTCCGCAAATGCCACTTCGGCCACCAGCTTGGGGGTCACCCAAGTAACGCCGCGCGCGCTGGCCTTGTCCACGTCCACCGGAGGCGTTTTACGTTCCAACCGGCGGAGCTTCGCGGCCAGTTCGTCCAGCTCGTCGCCGCTGAAACCGCTGCCGACATTGCCTTTGTAGACCAGCTCGCCGCCTTCATGCTGCGCCATCAGCAATGATGCGAAAGGCCGCCGCTTCGCAGCGCTCTTCTTCCAGCCGACAACGACGAATTCCTGCCGCCGGGTACATTTGACCTTCACCCAATTTTTGGATCGCGCGTGCCGATATGACGCGTCGATCTTCTTGGCGATAATGCCTTCCTGCCCGGCCTTGCACATCGTCTCGAACAGCTGTTCGCCTGCCCCGATCACATGATCGGCGACATGAACCGGCGGCGCGGCTGCGGCAAGCAACGCCTCGAGCCGTTCCTTGCGCTCGATATTGGACAGCGTCGCCAGATCGTCGCCATTGAGTTCGAGCAAGTCGAAAGCGTGCAGGGCCAGGCGGTCCGTTTTCGACTGACTGCCATGCCCGCGCTTCAGAACCTCTTGCAGGCTGGAAAAATCGGGATTGCCCTGCGCGTCGTAAGCGACGATTTCGCCGTCGATCAGGCTGGGGGGCAGATCGAGGGCCGCGATAGCCTCCACAAGCGGAGCGAACTTGTCGGTCCAGTCCTTGCCGCTGCGAGTGAAAACGCGCACTTCACCGCCTTTCGCGGCAATCATCGCGCGATACCCGTCGAATTTGATCTCGTGCATCCAGCCATTTCCGGCAGGCACATCGTCGACCAGGGTGGCGAGCTGCGGCTTGCGGAATGTCGGCAGAGGTACATCCTTGGGCCGCTTGCGCGTTCTCGCCTTGGCCTTCGGCGCACGGGGGGCGGAAGTCTCCTCCATGCGCGCGAGGAAAGTGTCGTCCTGCTCACCCGCCGATACCTCGCCTTTTCGATCGGCCGCGATTTCGGCCATCGAACGGCCACTCGATATGCTGGTCAGTTCGCGCTGGACCAGGCCGTCGCCCTTTTTCGCATACGTGTCCTGTAATTTGCGCAGCAGCCAGTTTTCGCGCTTCTCACCCGGTTTGCGCTTCAGACGGATCAACAGCCATTCGCCCTTCATCCGCTCACCTTCGAGGCAGAAATGCAGGTGGCCTTTCTCCAGGTCCAACGCGCTTTTCCCTTCGACCGGTAACCAGTTGCCGCGATCCCACAACATGACTGTGCCGCCGCCATATTCACCCTTCGGGATAGTTCCCTCGAAAGTGGCATAGGACATGGGGTGGTCCTCGGTCCGCACCGCCAATCGCTTGATCTGCGGATCGGGGGACGGCCCCTTGGTCACCGCCCAGCTCTTCAAAACCCCGTCTACTTCCAGCCGCAAGTCCCAATGCAGCCGCGTCGCGTCGTGCTTTTGTACGATGAAAAGATTGCCGCTTTCGCTGCTTTCGGCACTACCCGCTGGCTCTGGCGTTTTCTCAAAATCGCGTTTCGCATTGTAGGTGGCGAGCGGATCGGTTTCGCTACGCCCGGACCGCTTCGTGGTGGTCTTGCGCGCCGGCATATCAGGCAGATTTCTTGCGCTTCGAAGCGGGTTTGCCGCCCGCTTTCTTTCCGCCGACCGATTTCTTCAGCGCCGCCATAAGGTCGATCACATTGCCGGCGGTTTCGCCCGGTTCATCGACATCCTCGATAATCGCCTTCTTGCTTTTCGACTTTGCCTTCTTGTCGATCAGCTTGCGCAATGCCTCGACATAGCGATCCTCGAACTCGCTCGCATCGAACGGGGCGGACTTGTCCTCGATCAGTGTGGTGGCCAGGTCGAGCAGCTCCTTTTTCGGCTTGCCTTCGTCGATATCGTCGAAGAACGCCTGCCCCTGCTTCACTTCGTCGGCGTAGCGCAAAGTTTCCAGCAGCAGGCCCTTCCCACATGGCTTGATCGCCACCAGCTTTTCCGATCCGCGGACAGAAAGCTGGCCCAGCGCCACCTTCTTCGCCTTGCGCAGCGCCTCTCTCAGCACGACGAACGCCTCTTCGGCCAATTCATCTTTCGGGACGACGTAATAGGGTTTCTCGAAATAGAGCGGATCTATCTCGCAAGCCTCGACGAATTGTACCAGTTCCAGCGTCTTTCGGCTCTCGATCTTTACCGCTTCGATCTCTTCTTCGTCCAGAAGGACATATTCGCCCTTGGAGACTTCGTAACCCTTGATGATCTCGTCGCGGTCGATCGGCCCGATGCCCGGCACGGTTTTTTGATAGGACACCCGCTTGCCGCTCGGTTCGTGGATCTGGTTGAACCGGATCTTCGCGCCCGACTTGGTAGCCGAATAGATTTCGACCGGAATGGAGACGAGCGCCAACCTGATCTGACCTTGCCAATATGCGCGTGCAGCCATCGATATCTCCCTGACAGGAGAACAAGCGCACGACCGGCAGGGAAGGTTCCTGCACGACGGTTCAACCAGTATCAGAAAGACATTGGTAGCGGAGGAGGGACTTGAACCCCCGACACGCGGATTATGATTCCGCTGCTCTAACCAGCTGAGCTACTCCGCCCCAAGGGGCGCGCCTGCGATGCGCGGGTGGTCCCGGTGCAAGGGCGAGGCGCGCATTTAGTCGCGCCCCTCGCCCCGGTCAACAGCCAATCGTAACGCCGCCGGGCGCGGAGTTATCGGCGGAATTTCCATTGGCGCACCGCCTCCCATGGTCCGCCGCGATAGATGTGCAATGCGATGCCGGGAAAGCGGATTGCGCGCGGTTCGATCGTACCTTCCAGCTGCGCCTGCAGCGCCTTTGCTTCCTTCGCGGCGACCTTGTTCTGAATGGTTACGTGGAGGCGCGGCGTGTGCTGATCCTGCACGGTTAGCATGCCATGGAAATGATCCCCAATATCTGCGCGCAGGCCGAGGAGGTCCGGGCTGGACAGTTTGAGCGCGGTTCCGCCGCCGAGCGACATGATCCCCTCCAGCCGCCCCGCGACCGGGCTGTTATCCCTCGCCACGCGCGAGAGAAGATTGCGCAGCTCGTCCTCTATCTGCCGGGGCAATGCGTGGAACAGCGTGACGTGCGCCTTGAGGTAATTGCGTTCGGGCGGAAAATGGGCCTGCCGCAGCTGATCCGCGCGCGATTGCAGATCTTGCGGCAGCAGGGCGGTAAGGATGAAGGGCTGGCGAGCAGCTTCGACCATCCGAGCGCTACATCTCGCCGCGCTTGCGCCGGATCGCGAACCAGCGTTCGACGGCTTCGTTGTGACCCTGCAGGGTCGAATTGAACTCATGCCCCCTGGTGCCGTCCGCGACCATGTAAAGAGCGTCCGTCTCCGCCGGATCGAGCACGGCGGCGATGCTTTCGCGCCCCGGATTTGTGATCGGGCCACGCGGCAGGCCGGGCATGGAATAGGTGTTGTAATCGTTGATCGCCGCGATTTCGGAGCGGCGAATGCGGCGGCCCAGCGGTTTGCCTTTGGTAATCGGGTAAATGATTGTCGGATCCGCTTGCAGGAACATCCCCTCGCGCAGCCGATTGGAATACAGGCCTGCCACCATGCGCCGCTCGGACGGCTTGCCGGTTTCCTTTTCCACGATCGAGGCGAGCACCAGCGCCTCTTCCGGCGTCTTGACGACCGAACGCGGCGTGCGCTGCGGCCATAATTCATCGATTGCCCGGCCCATCGCGGCCTGCATGCGGCCGACCACCGCCTCGCGCGGCTCGCCGCGTTCGAAATCATAGGTGTTGGGCAGGAGCGAGCCTTCGGGCGGCACTGCGAGCGGACCGGTCAGCAACGACTCCGCCATCAATATCTCGTGTACAAGGATGGAAGGCATTCCTTCCGGGATAGTCACGAAGCGCCGGATCACGTCGCCATGTTGGAGAATATCCAGAATGCCTGCGTTGCTGACCCCTTCGGGCAGCAGGAATTCGCCCGCCTTGATCGGATCGCTGCTGCCGAATATCTTCGCGCGTAGCAGGAAACTGTCGGCGGATGCGATCAGCCCCTCCTCCTCCAGCTTACGCGCGGTGGAGGTAACGGTGGCGCCCGACGGCACGATGAATTCGGTATCGTCCGACACTTCGGCCTCGCCCCACCAACCGGCGGCGAACACGCCAGCGGCAAGCATGCCCAGCAAGGCGAGTATGCCGACCAGCAGGCAGCCTTTGCGCAACATCTCAGTCGGCCTGCTTCATCACCAGGCTGGCATTGGTCCCACCAAAGCCGAAACTGTTGTTCAGCACGGCGCGCACTTCGCGCTTCTTGGCGGTAAGCGGCACCAGATCCACGCCATCGGTGCCCTCGTCCGGATTGTGCAAATTCAGCGTCGGCGGCACGATCTGGTCGCGCAGGGCCAGAATGCAGAAAATGCTCTCGACCGCGCCCGCACCGCCCAGCAAATGGCCGATGGCGGATTTGGTGCTGGACATGCTCGCCCCGCCCAGATCGTCCCCGAAAACGCGCTTTGCAGCGGCCAGTTCGATCGTGTCGGCCATCGTCGATGTGCCATGCGCGTTGATATAATCGATGTCGGACGCTTCCATGCCGGCCTTGCGCAGGGCCATCAGCATGGACATTTCCGCGCCCTTGCCCTCAGGATGCGGAGCGGTGACGTGATAGGCATCGCCGGAAAGGCCATAGCCGACCACCTCGGCATAGATTGTCGCACCGCGCGCCTTGGCGTGCTCATATTCCTCCAGCACGACGACGCCGGCGCCTTCGCCCATAACGAAGCCGTCGCGATCCTTGTCATAGGGGCGGCTCGCTTCGGTCGGGCGGTCGTTCATACTCATATTAAGCGCGCGCGCCTGCGCGAAACCAGCCACACCCAGCGGGTTGACGGTTCCTTCCGCCCCGCCCGCCAGCATGATATCGGCATCGTCGTCCTTGATCATCCGAGCGGCATCGCCGATCGAATGGGCACCGGTGGAACAAGCGGTGACGACCGCATGGTTCGGCCCCATCAGCCCGTATTTTATGCTGACCTGACCGGATATCAGGTTGATCAACCGTCCGTGTACGAAATGCGGCGAGACACGGCCCGGCCCGCGTTCGTGCAGGACGATCGATTCCTTCTCGATGCCCGGCAGCCCGCCAATGCCCGAACCGATCGAGCAGCCGGTGCGCATCTTCAGTGCGTCCGACATATCTTCCAGCCCGGCATCTTCCAGCGCCTGCCCGGCGGCATCGATGCCGTAGATAATGAACGGATCGACCTGCCGCTGCACCTTGTGATCGACGCGCTTATCCGGATCGAAGCCATATTCGTGATCAGCCGGCTTTACCTCGCAGGCGATCTTGCACTTCTGGTCGGAGGGATCGAAGCGGGTGATCGTTGCCGCCCCGCTCTTGCCGGCCAGGATGTTCTTCCAGCTGGTTTCAACATCCCCGCCCAACGGCGTCACAAGACCCAGCCCGGTTACGACTACACGGCGCATTCACATCTCCATAAACGGCGACAGGCCCGGACCCGTCAACTGGGCCGGGCCTGTCCGGTTCCACCGGCGCGGCAGGCCCGATGGGCCGATACGCGCCGAGTGCAGCGGGCCTTTAGCCCTTATGTTCTTCGATATACTTCGTAGCATCGCCAACGGTGGTGATTTTTTCCGCCGCATCGTCGGGGATTTCCACGCCGAATTCTTCTTCGAACGCCATCACGAGCTCCACGATATCGAGGCTGTCTGCGCCCAGATCGTCGATGAAGCTGGCTTCCTGCGTCACCTTGTCGGCTTCTACGCCGAGGTGTTCGACAACAATTTTCTGCACGCGGTCAGCGGTATCGCTCATATATTCCCTCTTGGGGCTGGTGTTGATTTCGGCTTTCGCTCTAGTGAACGGCGGCCCCCTGCGCAAGGGCAATGCCGCCCTCATCGCCGCATAGATATTGACGCATTAGCGAAAATCAATCTGCACGGACCCGTTGCGTTCACGCCGAACCTGTGCGCGCTCGGTTGTTCGGCGCTGTCCTTCGGAGAAATCGATGCGTTCGGCGCGCGAAACACGAACCGAGGCGCGGGCACTGGTGGCTACTGGTTGGCGAGTGGCCGGGGCGCTGTCGGCGGCTGGCGCCGTGGTGGCTGCGCTGGCCAGGGCAATGGCAGTCAGGATGCTCATGCGCCGCCGCCAATCGGGGCCCGACGCAAGAAGCCGGATAAGTCAGGATTTTCGGAAAGGCCATTCTCCCGTGCCGTAACATCGGCACCAGCGGGCCCGGATCGTCTTCGTCGGCGTTTACGACCGCTCGGGCGCGTTACCGAAGCGCGAATGGAGCGCGATTGGCTACGGCGGCGACGAGCGCCGAATATGCGCCGGGCTACTCGTGTTCGCATAACCTGCAACGCAGTAGTTTGCTTGCTCCGAGGAGCCCGAAGACCATGCGCTCGCATTAAACGGCGCCCGGCAAGCGCAATCCTGCGCTGCGGAGCGGCAACTGCACCGGTGAAATGGACTACCGGCCGCTTGAATGATGCCATATTGCTCATGCCATACCAACCGGTGGCGCCAACCTGCCGTTCCGAATTGGACGAGATATTCAAGAGGTTTTTGCGCGCCGAAGTCCGCCATGCACCGCAATTCGCGCCTTGCGATATTTAACGCTGAGCTAACGGTCGCCTCTCAATCGGGCCGTACCGGCTCGGCCCTATGCGGTATCAGCCTTCTTAGGCGGATCGAACTGCTCTTTATTCAAACTCGCGCCTTTGGCGGGATCCTGCACCACGCGCACATGAACATCGCGCAATTGCTGCGTGCTGACTTCGCTGGGAGCGCCCATCATCAGGTCCTGCGCCCGCTGGTTTAGCGGGAAAGCGATCACCTCGCGAATATTCGGCTCGTCCGCCAGCAGCATGACGATCCGGTCGATGCCAGGTGCGGAGCCGCCATGCGGCGGTGCGCCCAGCTTGAACGCCTCGATCATGCCACCGAATTCGGCATCGACGGTAGCGTTGTCATAGCCCGCGATTTCGAATGCCTTGTACATGATATCCGGGCGGTGGTTCCGGATCGCGCCGCTCGAAAGCTCATAGCCATTGCAGACGATATCGTACTGCCACGCTAGAATATCGAGCGGATCCTTGGTTTCCAGCGCCTCCATCTCGCCCTGCGGCATGGAGAAGGGGTTGTGGCTGAAATCGACCTTTTTCGCCTGTTCGTCATATTCGAACATCGGAAAATCGACGATCCAGCAGAATTTGAAGCAATCCTGCTCGATCAGGCCGAGCGTTTCCCCCACGCGGGTGCGCGCAGCCCCGGCCAGCTTGGCCGCGTCTTTCTCCTTGCCAGCGGCGAAGAACAGGCCGTCATTATCGCCGAGCCCCAGTTCCTCGTAGATCTTGGCCATGTTGTCCGGCCCGTGGTTCTTGGCAATCGGGCCGCCGAATTCGCCGCCCTTGCGAGTGACGTAGCCGAGGCCAGCAAAGCCTTCCTTGCGCGCCCAGTCGTTCATCTCGTCGAAGAACTTGCGGCTTTTCTCGTTGGTGTTCGGAGCCGGGATCACGCGGACACGACCGCCGCCGCCAACGATTTTCTCGAACAGGCCGAAGCCGGATTGCTGGAAATGGTCGGTGATGTCGGAAATCATCAGCGGGTTGCGCAAATCGGGCTTGTCGGTGCCGTATTTCAGCATCGCCTCGGCATAGGGGATGCGCGGGAAGTCTCCTGACTTGGTGACGGTCTTGCCATTGGCGAACTCCTCGAACACGCCAGCAAGCACCGGCTCCAGCGCCTGGAACACGTCTTCCTGCGTTACGAAGCTCATTTCGAAATCGAGCTGGTAGAACTCGGGGCTGCGATCGGCGCGCAGATCTTCGTCGCGGAAACAAGGCGCGATCTGGAAATAGCGATCGAACCCGGCCACCATGAGCAGCTGCTTGAACATCTGCGGAGCCTGCGGCAGCGCGTAGAAGCTGCCGGGGTGCAAACGGCTGGGCACGAGGTAGTCGCGTGCGCCTTCGGGGCTGGACGCGCCGAGGATCGGCGTTTGGAACTCGGTGAATCCCTGATCCTGCATCCGGCTGCGCAGGGACGAGATAACCTTGCTGCGCAGCATGATGTTGGCGTGCATCGTTTCGCGCCGCAAATCGACGAAGCGATATTTCAGGCGAATATCCTCCGGATAATCCTGCTCGCCCGCCACGGGCAGCGGCAGTTCTTCCGCACGGCTCTGCACTTCGACGGAGCGTGCAAACACCTCGATTGCGCCGGTCGGCAGATTGTCGTTCACCGTCTCTGCAGAGCGCGCTTTCACCTCGCCATCGATAGTCACCACCGATTCCAGCTTGAGCCCGTCCAGCGTCGCCAGCGCCGGGCTGTCTTCATCCGCCACGATCTGCGTCATGCCGTAATGATCGCGCAGATCGACGAACAGCACCCCGCCATGATCGCGCTTCTTATGCACCCAGCCGGACAGGCGGACGGTTTCGCCGACATTTTCTTCACGCAAGGCGGCGCAGTTGTGGGTACGATAGGCGTGCATCTGGAAGTCTTTCCGGTTTCGGAGTTAAAGCGCTAAGGGCGCGCAGTGGCGGTTCCTCTAGCGGGGAAACGCGCGCGCTAACAGGGCATGGGTGCGGGTTTGTCAAGCCGGGGGGCTGGCAAGGCCGCTGCCCGAGGGCGGTACTCCGCCCGCAACGTGAAAAGAGAACACCGTGAAAATCCACGATCTGATTACCGAAACCGAGCCACTCAGAGAACTGTGCGAGCGGTTGGCGCAAGTCGATTTCGTCTGCGTCGATACCGAATTCATGCGCGAGAACACCTATTATCCAGAGCTTTGCCTGGTGCAGATCGGGAATGAGGAAGAGGCGGCTGCCGTCGATCCGATGGCGGACGGGATCGACCTCGCCCCGCTTCTCGACCTGATGTGCGACAATGAGGAGGTGCTCAAGATCTTCCATGCCGGCGGGCAGGACGTGGAGATTATCTACAACCTCACCGGCAAAACGCCGCATCCCATTTTCGATACGCAGATCGCGATGATGGCCATCAGCCAGTCCGAACAGATCGGTTATGCCAACCTCGTCGAAAGCTGGTTGGGCATCACCGTGGACAAGGGCGCACGCTTTACCGATTGGAGCCGCCGCCCGCTGACCGATCGGCAGATCGAATATGCCATTGGCGACGTGACCCACCTGGCCAAGATTTTTCCGCGTATGCTGAAAAAGTTGATCAAGACCGGGCGCGGCCAGTGGCTCAATGCGGAAATGGAAAAGCTCGCCGATCCGGAAAATTACCGCAACGATCCCACCGTCGCCTGGAAACGCATCCGCGCGCAAGGGCGCAAGCCGGAAGTGCTCGGCCGCCTGAAGGCACTCGCCGCATGGCGAGAGGGTGAGGCACAGCACAAGGATATTCCGCGCGGTCGGATCATGCGCGATGAAACACTGGCCGATATCGCCGCCCATCCGCCCAAGAAGCAGGCCGATCTGGCCAAGGTGCGCGGCCTGTCCAACGCCTGGAAGGAAAACGATATCGGAAAGCGCATGATGAAGATCGTCGCCGATGCCGAACCGCTGCCCAAGGACGAAATGCCCGCCAAGGCGAAGCGCGGCGCCCCGCTGGGCAAGGAGGGCGCGCTGGTGGCCGATCTGCTGAAGCTGCTGCTGAAGATCCGCAGCCGCGAAATCGATGTCGCCTCGCGCCTGCTGACCAGGTCGGACGAGTTGGAAGGCCTCGCGGCGGGTCTGCGCGATCTGCCGATCCTCAATGGCTGGCGTTTCGATGTGTTCGGCAAGGATGCGCTGGAACTGGTCGAGGGGCGCATGGCGTTCGCGGTGAAGGACGGGCGGCTGGAAATGACGCGCATCGAGCATGGCGACCAGCCGGAACCGGAAGCCGCGGAGTGAGCTTCGCCGGATTTGCGAGGCCCAGGTGAGCACCTACCTCCCCACCATCAAACAGCTGCAATATCTGGTGGCGCTGCACGAGCATTGCCATTTCGGCCGCGCGGCGGATGCCAGTTTCGTATCGCAATCAACGCTGTCTGCCGGAATTCGCGAGCTGGAAACGCTGCTGGGCGTCACGCTGGTCGAGCGGAGCCGCCGCGTGGTGCGCTTCACCCCGCTGGGTGAAAAGGTTGTCGCCAAGGCGCACCGCCTGCTGCGCGAGGCGGAGGAGCTGGCCGATATCGTCCAGGCCGCCGGAACGCCGCTATCGGGCCAACTGCGGATGAGCGTGATTCCCACCATCGCGCCGTTCATGCTGCCGCGAATGCTGCCGCGCTTGCGGCGAGAGCGTCCGGCGCTGGAGCTGTTTCTGCGCGAGGAAACCAGCGCTGATGCCGTCGAATCGCTGCAACATGGGCGCGCCGACTGCGTATTGCTTGCCCTGCCCTTCGCTACGGGTGAAGTTGATATGGCACATATCGCGCAGGACCGGCTGTTCGTGGCATTTCCCAAGGACGACCCGCGCGATCCGCCCGCGACCATCGCCCCCGAATCGATCGATGAGGGTCGTTTGATGTTGCTGGAGGATGGCCACTGCCTGAAAGAACACGCACTGGCCGCCTGCAACCGCCCCGAACTGCGCGACCAGACCAGCATGATCGGCACTAGCCTGCACACGCTCGTCCAGATGGTGGATAACGGGCTGGGCCTGACCATGCTGCCCGAAATGGCGCTGGATGCAGGCATTCTGGCGGGGACGGACGTTGTCGCCCGCCCGCTGGAGGCATCCGAACCAAGCCGCGAAATAGCGCTGATCTGGCGCAAAAACTCTCCGCGCGAAGGAGACTTCAGACTGCTCGCCGAGGAGTTGCGTGCGGGTTAATCCATATGTCGCAGGCCCACGCGCAGGTAATCCCAGCCGGTTATCACCGTCAGCACGGCTGCGGCCCACAGGGTCACGATTCCCAGCAGATGCGGGAAGTTGAACGCCACCGATCCGATATCGATCATCCAGCCCGGCGTCGCGCCGGAGAAGATCAGCGCGCCGAGCGAAACCATCTGGAAGGTCGTCTTCCATTTGGCCAGCCGCGTTACGGGAACCGAGACTTGCAGCCCGGCGAGGAATTCTCGTAGGCCCGATACGGCGATCTCGCGCATCAGGATGACGAGACCTGCGATCACATGCATGTCCCCGGCCCATGGCCCGCGCAGGAAGCCCTGAGCGGTCAGCACCAGGATCACGGCGGCGATCATGATCTTGTCTGCAATCGGGTCGAGGAACATGCCCAGCTTGCTCACCGCACCGCTGGAGCGGGCGAGGTAGCCGTCGAAATAATCGGTGATGCCCATCAGGCAGTAAAGCCCGAACGCCAGGGCATAGCCAAGCTGCCACCCCGGCCACCACAGCAGGAAGGCCAGCAGCGGCACGGTCACAATCCGCGAAAGGGTAAGGATATTGGGCAGCGTCAGCATCGCTGCATGCCGTAGCGGCGAATGTCACCGTGCAAAAGCCCAAGGATACACAGGGTTTCCCTTTGTCCACGTCCTCAAACCCGCTAGACCCCGCGCCGGACCAAAGGGGTGTTGCGGGAATAGCATGACCACATCGACGCATTTGCTGAACCGGCGACGTTTTCTGCCGCTATTCGTGACGCAGCTGTTCAACGCCTTCAACGACAATCTCTATCGCTACACGATGGTGTTGTTCGTGGTTTACGGGGTGTATAATTCCCAGGAAGCCGAAGGGCTGTTCAGCGGCGTCGCCAGTTTCCTGTTCATCCTGCCATTTTTCATCCTGTCCGCCCTCGCCGGCCAATTGGCCGATTTGCGCGACAAGGCGGCGATCATCCGCAAGGTCAAGCTGCTCGAAATAGTATTGATGGCTATCGGGTGTTTTGGCCTGTTCCTGGCGTGGAACGGGATCGCCGTGGATATGGTCGCCATACCGTTGATGCTCGCCGCGCTGTTTTCGACCGGCGTGCAATCGGCATTTTTCGGGCCGATCAAATACGCCATCCTGCCGCAGCACCTGCATAAGGACGAGGTGCTGGCGGGCACCGGTCTGGTGGAGGCCGGGACCTATATCGCCATCCTGTTCGGAACGATCCTGGCGGGCATCCTGCCGGTAAAGGTCGCGGCGGCGGTAATCATCCTGACCTCGATCACCGGTTATTTGATCAGCCGCCAGGTGCCCCCCGCCCCGCCCCAGGGTGCCCCGGAAAAACTGGACTGGAACCTGTGGCGTTCATCGGTCCGGCTGATCGGGGACACGGTGCATAATCGCGAAGTTTTCTACGCGATCATGGCGATCAGCTTTTTCTGGACGATAGGTGCGGTGTTGTTCATCCAGTTTCCGCCACTGGCCAAGAATGTGATCATGGCGAGCAAGGAAGTGGCGAGCGTGTTCCTGGTCGTGTTCTCGGTCGGCGTGGCGATCGGTTCGATTTCGATCAACGCGCTGCTGAAGGGAACCGTATCGGCCCGCTACGCCCCGATCTCGGTCATCGCTATGGGACTGTTCGTGGTGGCATTCTTCGTTATCGCCAAATTATGGGGCGCCGATCAGCCGACCGAATTGCTGGGAGTGGCGCAGTTCCTGGCCTGGCCTATGGCGACGGTGCTGTTGCTCAGCCTGCTGGGCATTGCGATTGCCGGGGGCATGTTCGTGGTGCCGCTCTATGCGTTTCTGACGACGCGCGTTCCGCCCGAGCAGGCGGCGCGAACTATCGCTGCCAATAACATCGTCAATTCGGGCGCGATGGTGGCCGGATCGCTGATTGCCATGGCGCTTAGCGCGGTCGGCGTACCGATTGCCGAACAATTGCTGCTGAGCGCGGCCATGTGCCTGATTTCGGCTTGGCTGGGCTACAAGCTGCTGCAGGCCGAGCGAGCCGCAATCACAGCCCGTGCCGCGTGATCAAGCGATAAACACCAAAGCCGCGGTCAACGTAGCGACGTAGGCGGCAAGGAAGCCTGTCACATCGCTCGCCGTCAGCTTCCAGGCCGGGCGCGCGACAATCGGCTCCCCGCCATGGCGCACATGCGGCGGGATAGATGCCAGGAACGGGTGGCGGGCGGTTTCATCGGTTACGACCAGTGATCTTCTTTTCATGCTGGCTTCTTAACACCTTGGTAACGATTTGCCCGCGCGCTGTGCGGGCCGTCGCGTAACGGGACATTAAGGATGTTCGTTGTTTTAGCCAGGCGCCCAGGGCGCGTTGCCCGTTGGGGGCTGCGGCGCTAAACGGCCCGTCATGACCGCAAACCAAGCTCCGGGCGCTGCGCGCCTGCTCGTCGATTGTCTGGCCCAGCAGGGGTGCGACCGCATCTTTACCGTTCCGGGCGAGAGCTTCCTGCAAGTACTCGATGCGTTGCATGATCGGGATGCGATCGACGTGGTGACCTGCAGGCAGGAAGGCGGCGCCGCGTTCATGGCCTGCGCCGACGGCGCGATGAGCGCGGCATTCGGCAAACCTCGCCCCGGCATCGCTTTCGTCACCCGCGGCCCCGGCGCGACAAATGCCAGCATCGGTGTGCATGTTGCGCATCAGGATTCGCAGCCGATGATCATGTTCGTTGGCGATGTCGCCCGCCCCATGCGAGACCGCGAGGGCTTTCAGGAAATCGACTTTCCTGCCTTTTTCGCTCCGATCAGCAAATGGGCCGCCCGTATCGAGGATGCAGCGCGCATCCCCGAATATATTGCCCGCGCCTACTCGGTCGCGATGGCGGGACGGCCCGGCCCGGTTGTTCTGGCCCTACCCGAAGACATGCTGTCCGACGCGGTACCGGAAGACCTGCAGCCGCGTCCGATGGTCCAGCCACCCGCGCAGCCGCCCTGCCCCGATGCGATGCAAGCGATGATGGCGATGCTGGGCGATGCGGCTGCACCCATCGCTGTCATCGGCGGAGCTGGCTGGGATGCCAAGGCGCGCGAGTATTTCCAGCTATTCGCAGAGCGGCTGGGCATTCCGGTAGCCACAGCCTTCCGCCGGCAGGATGCCATTTCGCCATCCTCCCCCGTCTATGCGGGCAATTTGGGATATGGTCCGAACCCGAAGCTGGTCGAGCGTGTCAAGCAGGCGGACCTGGTGCTGGCCGTGGGCGCGCGGCTGGGCGAAGCGACCACCGATGGCTACAGTTTCCCCACTCCGGAACACCCCGATCAATTGCTGATCCACGTCCACCCCGATCCGGAGGAACTGGGCCGCGTCTATCGTACCGATCTGGCGATTTGCGCCGACATGGCGGAATTCGCAGAGAGCGCCGCCCTATGGGACGATAAGGATGTTATCGCCTTCGATGCGGGCGCTCTGGCGCACCGCGAATGGGAAGAATGGGCCACCGCACTGCCCAGCGACCACGCGCTCGATATGGGTCTGGCGGTAACCTTCATGCGCGACCAGCTTCCCGCCGACACGATCATCTGCAACGGCGCGGGCAATTTTTCGGGCTGGTGGCATCGTTATTGGCGATATGAAGGACTGCCAACGCAGCTTGCCCCCACGGCCGGGGCGATGGGCTACGGCGTGCCGGCGGCTGTGGCTGCGGCCCTGCGCTTTCCCGATCGGACCGTGGTAGCGGTGGCAGGCGATGGCGATTTCCTGATGAACGGGCAGGAACTGGCCACCGCCGTGCAGAATGACTGCAACATGATCGTGCTGGTTATCGACAATTCCGCCTACGGAACGATCCGCATGCACCAGGAGCGCGAATTTCCCGCGCGGGTTTCTGCGACCCAGCTGTCGAACCCCGATTTCGCGCAGCTTGCGCGCAGCTTCGGTGGCTGGGCCGAGCGTGCCGAGACGACCGAACAGTTCCGCGATGCATTGGTTGCCGCAAAAGGGCGGAGCGGGCTGCGGCTGATCCACTGCCTGATCGATATCGAACAGCTGGCTGCCAGCGGCGCGAGCGTATCCGGCTTGAGGGGGCGTTAAACTCCGGCCATCGCCAGGATCAGCGACCATTCCTGCGGGGTCACCTTGCTGACCGACAGGCGCGAGAGGCGCACCAACTCCATCTGCGCCAAAGCCCGTTCGGCCTTGATCTGCTTCAGCGTGACCGGCGCGGGCAGCTTGGTCTTGGGCACAATCTTTACCGCGGCCCATGTGCCCGTATCGTCGGTCGGATCGCCGATATGTGCCGCGCTGACTTCGCAAATGCCGACGATCTCCAGCCCTTCGCGCGAATGGTAGAAGAAGCACTGGTCGCCTACCTCCATCGCCTGGAGATTGTTCTTCGCTGCGTGGTTGCGCACCCCGTCCCAGGTGCCTTCGCGCTCCGCCGCCAGATCATGCCAGCCATAAGCGGAAGGTTCCGATTTCATCAGCCAGTAATTCGGCATCGCTTGCTCCAAATGCTGGGGTAAATTCGCTTGGGTAAGCTGTTTGCGGCATTGGTCCGCATACTCAGGGACCTTACGGAGTTAGCCGGAAACCCAGGCACAGGTCACTAGGCTTAATAGCCGCCCGTTTTTCCTTAACCGGATTTTTAACCTAATTCGTCACAAGGCAGGCAATTCGAGATGGGGGTAACCACACGGAATATGGCCATAAGTGGCATAGTAAAAGGCCCAACGGGCGGACGGGCCGCCCGGCGGGACATCGTTGCACTGGGAATAGCCGCAGGCGCGATCCTGATGTTCATCGGGACCGGCAGCGTCGTCCTGCCTGCAATCCTGCGCCAGACCTTGGGGATGGGCAGCGGGCCGGGGCAGGTTCTCACCACTGCCCTGCTGTTGAATATCGCGCTGATCGTGTTCGGCTGGCGGCGATACACCGAAATGCTACGCGCTATCGCCCGGCACCGTTCTGCCGAGGAACAGGCGCGCATTCTGGCCGAAACCGATCCGCTGACCGGCTGCCTCAATCGCCGCAGCATTGGCGTGGCGACCGACGAGCTGCTGGAAACGGCGGACAATGATCAACAGGCCGTGGCGTTCATCATGGTCGATCTGGACGATTTCAAACAGATCAACGATATGAACGGGCACAAGCTGGGTGACGAGGTACTGCGCACCGTTGCGGATCGACTGTCAGCGCTGGCTCCCGAAGGCGGGCTGGTTGCCCGGCTTGGCGGAGACGAGTTCAGCTGCGTGGTGCCGTATGACGCCAAAGCGCCGAGCCAGGTCGATGATCTGGCCCTCCTGCTGATCGACAAGGTTGCAGAACCGGTCAAGATCGATGGTCTGGTGTTCGAAATTACCATGTCAGTCGGCCTCGCCTCCAGCGATCCGGTCTATAATGGCAATATGGACGGCATCGATGCCGACACGCTGATGCATCATGCCGATATCGCGATGTATCACGCGAAAAAGAAAGGCAAGAACCGCTATTTCTGGTTCGAAGGAACCATGGAAGAAGAACTACGGTTTCGCAACGAGCTGGAAGCCGGCATCAGGCTGGCCCTGAACGACCACGAATTCGTGCCCTATTACGAACAGCAGATCGACCTGGAAACCGGCAGTCTGATGGGCTTCGAGATGCTGGCGCGCTGGGAATCTCCGCGTCTTGGCGTGGTGTCCCCCACCGTCTTCATTCCGATCGCGGAAGAAATCGGCGTAATCGGAGAGCTATCCGACCAGCTTCTGGAAAAGGCGCTGGAAGACGCCAAGGGCTGGGCGCCGCACCTCACCATGTCCGTCAATATTTCGCCCGTGCAGCTGCGCGATCCGTGGTTTTCTCAAAAGCTGCTCAAAATGCTGGTTCAGCACAGTTTCCCGCCGCAACGGCTGGATGTGGAAATCACCGAGAGCTGCTTGCATGAAAATGTCGCAGTCGTGCGCTCGATCATCACCTCGCTGCGAAACCAGGGGGTCAGGATCAGCTTGGACGACTTCGGCACCGGCTATTCCAGCCTGGCCCAGCTGCGGACCCTGCCCTTCGACCGGTTGAAGATCGACCGCAGCTTCGTGTCCGAACTCAATGACGGTAAGACCGGCTCGCAACTTGTCGATGCAATCGTGTCGCTCGGCAATGGGTTGAACCTGCCGATGACTGCAGAGGGTATCGAGAACCAGGAAATTCTCGATGCGCTTCGGGAAATGGGTCAGTTGAAAGGCCAAGGTTTTCTTTATGGCCGCCCTGAAAACAGCGAAGCCGTCAACAGGCGGCTCGCCCAGGCTGGCTTGCTCGCCCAGGCTGAAGAGGCGGACGGGGCAGATAAGGCCGATAACACTGTGCGAAACCCGTTCGGTAAAGCCGCAACCGGATAATCCGCGCCTGACCGCACAGCACACTATACTGGACGCAGACCCACCCGGCGCATAGATGCGCGGGCGCGATGCGGATCGATTTCACAAAGATGCACGGGCTTGGCAACGATTTCGTCGTACTGGATGGCCGTGCGCGCGATCTGCCTCCGATCACCCAGCGAGCGGCAGCGCAAATTGCCGACCGCCGCACGGGTATTGGCTGCGACCAACTCATCGTGTTGGAAAATTCGCCCCATGCGGATTTCAGGATGCGTATATTCAACGCCGATGGCAGCGAGGTCGGTGCCTGCGGCAATGCGGCGCGCGCCGTCGCGCTGCTGCATGGCAAGCCGGCACAGGTCGAAACCGGCGGCGGCATTATCCGTCTGTCCCCGACGGCCAGCGGGGCCGAGGTCGATATGGGGGTGCCGCGTTTCGGATGGGAGGAAATCCCGCTGGGTTACGCGATGGACCCGGCCGAAATGCCTGTTTCGTGGGAAGATCTGGAACGTCCCTTTGCCGTCAATGTCGGCAATCCCCATGCAGTGTTTTTCGTGGACGATGCCAATGCAGTGCCGCTGGATGAGCTGGGGCCGAGGATCGAGCGGGACCCGGTGTTTCCCGAACGGGTCAATGTCAACGTGGCGCATGTTACGCCAGGCAAGATTGTGCTGCGCGTCTGGGAACGCGGCGCCGGGCTGACGCGGGCTTGCGGCACGGGTGCCTGCGCAACAGCGGTTGCGGCCATTCGGCAAGGGCTGGCAACCTCGCCGGTCGAGGTCGCCCTGCCCGGCGGCTCGATGGAGATCGAATGGCGGCCAGGTGGCTCGATTACGATGCGCGGACCTGCTGCGGAGAGTTTCCGGGGCAGTTTCGACTGGGGCGATTTCGCATGAGTGCCGAGATCGTCACGCTGGGGTGCCGCCTGAACCTCGCCGAGAGCGAGCGCATGCGCTCCATGCTTGCCGCCGAGCAGGATCTGGTGGTGGTCAATAGCTGCGCGGTTACTTCCGAAGCGGTACGCCAGACTCGCCAAGCCATTCGCCGCGCTCGCCGGGCCAGCCCCGATGCGCGGCTGCTGGTCACCGGCTGCGCTGCCGAGATCGAGCGCGAGCAGATTGCGGCGATGCCCGAAGTCGATGGGCTAATTGCCAACACGGCCAAGCTGGATGCGCGCGCTTGGAACGTGCCGCAAACCGCCCCGGCGATTCCTGCCGCGCATACGCGAGCCTTTGTCGCGGTGCAGAATGGCTGCGATCATGCCTGCACCTTCTGCGCGATCCCGCAGGGCCGCGGGCCAAGCCGCTCGCTGACGATCGCGCAAGTCCTGCGCGAGATCGAGCGCGACCTGAACCGCGGCGCGCGCGAAGTCGTGCTGACCGGGGTCGATGTCACCAGCTGGGGCCACGATCTGCCGAACGCGCCGCAACTGGGCACGCTGGTAGAGGCGATACTCGGTGAATTTCCCTCGCTCGCTCGGCTGCGAATGTCTTCGGTGGACGGGATCGAGATCGACCCGCTATTGTTCGAATTGTTCGCTGGCGAGGCGCGGGTCATGCCGCAAATCCATCTCTCGCTGCAACACGGCCACGACATGATCCTCAAACGCATGAAGCGCCGCCATTTGCGCGGCGATGCGGTGGGTCTCGTTAACCGCCTTCGGGCCGTGCGGCCCGATATAGCAGTGGGCGCGGACCTGATTGCCGGATTCCCGACCGAGGACGAGGCGATGCATTCCGCGAACCTCTCGATTATCGAGGAATTGCAGATCGTTCACCCACATATCTTCCCCTATTCACCGCGCCGCGACACGCCGGCTGCGCGAATGCCGCAACTGGCGCGTTCGGTCATTAAGGAGCGCGCTGCCGAACTTCGCCGGGCGGGTGCAGCCGTCCGCCGGGAATGGCTGGAAAACCATATCGGCCAACCGCTGGAGATACTTGCCGAGGCCGGAGGCACCGGCCACGCCCCCGATTTCGCGCAAGTCGCGGTGCCCGAAGGAACCCACCGTGGAGAGATTGTGACCGTCATTCCAACCCGCCTCGAACAAGGTCTGCTGCGATGAGTGCCGATGAAAATGCGCCCGGCGGCTGGACCCAGCGCCTGTTCGGCGGATTTCGCAAGACGTCGGAGAAGCTGGGTGAAAACCTGTCCGGCGTGGTCGGCACTGCCAAGCTGGACGATGCCACGCTGGACGATGTCGAAGATGCGCTGATCGTTTCCGACCTCGGCCCGGCAGCTGCCGCGCGCATTCGCAGCAAGTTGGCAGAAAAGCGGTTCGGCCTCGAAATCAGCGAAGCCGAGTTGAAAGAGGCGGTGGCGGAAGAAATTGCCGCCATCCTGCGCCCCGTGGCCAAGCCGCTCGAAATCGTCGCGTTTCCGCGCCCGCAAGTCATTCTGGTGATCGGCGTGAACGGTAGCGGCAAGACCACCACTATCGCCAAGCTTGCCCACTGGTTGCAAGAGGACGATTACAGCGTGATGCTGGCCGCCGGGGACACTTTCCGCGCCGCCGCAATCGGGCAGCTTGCCACCTGGGCAGAGCGTATCGACGTGCCCATCATTCGCGGCCCCGAAGGCGGCGATCCCGCCAGCATCGTGTTCGACGGTGTGAAGGCAGCCACCGAGCAAGGGATCGACGCGCTGGTGGTCGATACTGCGGGCCGCTTGCAGAACAAGCGCGAGCTGATGGACGAGCTGGCCAAAATCCGCAAAGTGCTGGGCCGCTTGAACCCGGAGGCACCGCATGACGTGATCCTGGTGCTCGATGCGACCAATGGTCAGAATGCGCTCAGCCAGATCGATGTTTTCAAGGAAGTGGCAGGCGTCACCGGGCTGGTCATGACCAAGCTGGACGGCACCGCGCGCGGCGGCGTGCTGGTGGCCGCGGCCGAGCAATATGGCCTGCCGATCCACGCCATCGGCGTGGGCGAGAAGATCGATGATTTGCGGCCATTCGATCCCGATCTGGTCGCCCGTGTAATTGCCGGAGTGGCCTGATGACAGAAGCAACCGAAACGAAGAAATCAGGATCCGGCTGGCTCAACGTCGCGGTCGATTACGGTCCGCTGGTCGTGTTCCTGGCCGTGTACAAGATCTATTCGCCCGAGGATCCCGAGCCGGTCGGCGAGATTGCCGCCGTCGTGCGCGGAACGCTGGCTTTCATGCTCGCCGCGGTGATCGCGCTGGTATTTTCCAAATGGAAATTCGGCAAGGCATCTGCGATGCTGTGGTTCTCCACTGTGCTGATCATCGGGTTCGGCGCGCTGACCGTCTTCTTCGGCGACCCTACATTCGTGCAGATCAAACCGACCATCATCTACTCCGCCTTCGGAGTATTGTTGCTGGGCGGCTATGCCTGGGGCCGGCCGCTTTTGCGCATATTGCTGGAGGCTGCATTCGAGGGGCTGAGCGATGCAGGCTGGCTCAAGCTGTCGCGCAATTGGGGTGTATTCTTCCTCGCCCTCGCCGCGCTGAATGAAGTGCTGCGCTATCTCTACAATGTCGAGAACGACAGCTTCGAAACCTGGCTATGGGCCAAGTTCTGGGTGTTCCTGCCGCTGACTTTCCTGTTCACCTTTACCCAACTGCCCATGCTGATGCGGCACGGGCTGGATGTGGAGCAGGAAGACGATGCGATAGCTGAACACCCCAAGACGGGCGAGTAGCGCCGCCTAGATCTCGACCTGGCTGCCCAGTTCGACCACGCGGTTGGTCGGCAGGCGGAAGAACTCCATCGCGGTGGCCGCATTGCGCAGCATCCACGCGAAGATTTTCTCGCGCCAGATAGGCATTCCCGGCTTGTCGCTGGGCAGCAGGGTCTGACGGCTGAGGAAGAAGCTGGTGCTCATCATCTCGAACTCGCCGCCGCATTGCTTCAGTGTCTTCAGGCCTTCGGGCACATTGGTCTCCTGCATGAAACCGTAATGCAGGATTGCGCGGTAAAATCCGTCGCCAAGGTCGTGATACTCGCAGCGTTTTTCATCGGGCACATAGGGCACATCGGCGATCAGCACGGTCAGGATCACCACCCGCTCATGCAGCACCTTGTTGTGCTTGATATTGTGGAGCAGCGCGCTTGGCACGCCCGCCGCGCTGCTGGCCATGAAGATCGCCGTACCCGGCACGCGGGTGGCCGAATTCTTCGCCGATTTTGCGAATATTTCGATTGGTAGCGCCACTTCGCTCATCCGTTCGCGCATCAGCTTGCGGCCACGCGCCCAGGTTGTCAGCAGGGTAAAGGCGATGAACCCGATCAGCAGCGGGAACCACCCGCCATCGGGCACCTTGGTCAGGTTGGCAGCGAAATAGGCACCGTCCACGATCAGGAACAGGATCACCACCGGCGCGGCATACCACCAGCGCCATTTCCACACGCCCACCAGCAACACCGCCATCAGCAGCGTATCGATGGTCACCGCCCCGGTCACCGCGATCCCATAAGCGCTGGCCAGGTTCGAGGAGTTCTGGAAGGTGAACACCAACACTAGCACTGCGATCATCAGCGCCCAGTTGATCGAGGGGATATAGATCTGCCCGCCCTCGGTCTCGCTGGTATGGCGCACGGACAGGCGCGGGATAAAGCCCATCTGCATCGCCTGGTGCGTAATCGAAAACGCCCCGGAAATAACCGCCTGGCTGGCGATGAAGGTCGCAACCGTAGCCAGGAACACCAGCGGCAAGCGCCATTCTTCCGCCGCCAGGAAGAAGAACGGGCTGGTAATCGCCTCGGCCGCCTGTTCGGGCGGCAGGCCCAGCACCATCGCCCCTTGCCCGAAATAGTTGAGCAGCAGGCACGGCATCACGAAGCCGAACCAGCTGAGACGCATCGGTCCGCGCCCGAAATGGCCCATATCGGAATAGAGCGCTTCCGAACCCGTAACGGCCAGAACCACGCTACCCAGCGCCAGGAACGCCAGCGTCCCGTCGACCCAGAAGAAATTGAACGCGTAATAGGGATTGAGCGCCCAAAGGATGTCGGGCGTGCCCGCGATCTGCCACAGACCCATCCCGGCAATCACGGTGAAATAGACAATCATTACCGGCGCGAACAGTGCACCGACCTTGGCCGTGCCGCGCTTTTGCAGGATGAACAGGAAGATCAGCAGGACAACCGCGATCGGGATCACGAACCGGTCCAACCGGCTATCGACCACGGTCAAGCCCTCGACCGCCGACAGAACGGAAATCGCCGGGGTAATCATGGAATCGCCGTAAAACAGCGCAGTGGCGAAAACGCCCAGCAGAACCGCCACCCAGCCATATTTCGATTTGCTGATCTTGCTGGAAATCAGCGCCACCAGCGCGAGCGAGCCGCCCTGCCCCTTATTGTCGGCGCGCATCAGGATGGTGACATACTGGATCGATACGACCAGCGTCATCGACCAGAAGATCAGGCTGATGACGCCCAGAATGTGCAACCTGTCGAGATCGAGCGGATGCGGGCCGACGAAAGTCTCGCGAAAGGCGTAAAGCGGGCTGGTGCCGATATCCCCGAACACCACGCCGATTGCGCCCATGGCGAGCGCGGCTTTGGATGCGGATTTGGCATGACCGCCGCCGCCCGGTCCGGTAGCGCCCACGCTTTCACCGCGGTCGCCAGCGCCCTCCTGCGAAGGCAAAGGCGCGATATTGTCGCTGGATTGAGTCATGCCGCGTGCGTTTCTGCCCCGCGTGCCCATATCTCGCCCATAAGGCTGCCTTTCGAGCGATCCCGTGCAAGGCGGCGGCCCCTAGCAGCATCGCCCGCATCGGGCAACATCGCGGCGCTCGCGCGTATTATCGCGGCATTCCCACCGGGTTTGCCGGATCGACCCCGCCCATCCGGGACAGCATATCGTCGAGCCGCGCAAGCCGTTGTTCCATCAGCGGTTTCCAAGGCGCCGCCTCAGGCGCGTTGGCGACGATCTCCTGCCACAACTGCCGCGCATCGCCCGGCCTGCCCGAACGCAGCAAACCCACGCCCAGAAAATAACCCGCCCCCGGATGCGCCGGATCGCTCAATTCTGCCTGGCGATAGGCGTACATCGCTGCCGGGGTCAATTGACCATCGGCATGTTCGACCAGCGCATTGCCCAGCGCCAGCCATGCCTCTGTATCCTGCGGATTATCGTCCAGCGCACCGCGCAGGAACTGCGCCGCTTCGGCATATTGGCCGCGCCGCGAAAACCCGTCGGCGGTGACCACGAAGCGCGATGGCAGCAAGCTTGTATCGAACAAGGCGCGGCGTTCTTCCACCATCGCAGCACCGGCCCCGCTGGCATCCGCCGCTGCCGATTTGGGCGCGCCCGCCAAATTGGGCGAGGCTTGCAACGCATAGCCGGCCAGCCCCAGCATCAGGGCCGCCCCGAACAGGGCCCAGCCGGCACGCGGCAATTTCAGCGCGAAGGCGGCGGCGAGGAAGGTCGCGCCCGCCAATACGATAATCAGCAGCCATGTCATGCGGCGTTGTTCTTCCTTTTGCCCAGCCGGCGCCACAATAACAGCCCCGCGATCAGCACCAGCAGCAGCGGCGCGGCGAATAGCGGCCAGGTCGTGCGGCTGACACTCGGCGCATAGCTGACATAATCGCCATAGCGTTCCACAAGCCATGCACGGATCGCTTCCGGCTCCTCGCCCGCCGCTATGCGGGTGCGGACCTGATGGCGCATATCGCCCGCCATCGGCGCGTCGCTATCGGCGATCGATTGGCTCTGACATTTCAGGCAGCGCAGGGTGAGCATCAATTCCTGTGCCTCAGCCTCATCCGCCGGGTTTTCGAGCTGGTTGTAGGCATAGGGCGCCGGTGGCAGCGATTGCTGCGCAGCCGCGGGAATGGTGGCCGTAGCCGCCAGAACCGCCATCAGGCCCGCTGTCATCGAGCGAGAGGAGAGAACGCTCTTCATCCGCCAACCTCTTCCAGTTTTTCGAGCAGTAGCGGCACGTGTTCTGCGCGTATATCGCCGATATGCTGGTAACGGATAACCCCATTGCCATCGATCACAAAGGTTTCGGGCACTCCGGACGATCCGATGCCGAGCTGCACTTCGGAAAGATCATCCGCACCGATCCGGCTATACGGATTGCCGTAGCGGTTTAGGAATCTCGCCACATCTTCCGGGCGATCGCGAATGGCGACCCCGGTAATCTCGGCGCCTGCGCGTTGCAACCGCTCCAGATGCGGCGCTTCTGCGATGCAAGGCAGGCACCAGCTAGCCCAGACGTTCAGCAATTTCGGCCGGCCATCGCGAAAATAGGCGTCGGACAGGCCCGGACGATCGGCGGTGGCCGGGCGCAGGTCGAAACTGGGCAAGGGATTGCCGATCATCGCGCTAACCACGAAATCGTTCTTCGGTTGCGTCAATTGCCACGCCGCCAGCCCAGCGAAACCGGCAAACAGCGCGAGCGGTATCCACAGCCACCAGCGCATCAGCTTGCGGCCGCCGGTCTGGCCGCGGCGAGTTCGGCTTCATCGGCACGGCGGACATCGCCGCGAGCGCGGATGCGGCGGCGCTTGATATCGCCAACCAGCCGGCCGATCAGTGCGAGCAATCCGCCAAGCGCGATGAGCATCCCGCCATACCAGATGAAGGTCACGAACGGCTTCCACCACAGGCGCAGCTGCCAGCGGCCGTCGGCGTTCTGGTTGCCAAGCACCGCGTAGAGCTGCCCGTTCCAGCGAGTGACCAGCGCGCTTTCGGTGGTTTGCTGTACCGGCGACCAGAAATCGCGCGATTGCGGGCCGAGTTCGATCGGCGAGCCATCGCCATAGGTCGCGAATAGCCGGCCTTGCAGCGCGGTCCAGTTCGGCCCGGCGACCGGGTCCACAGCGTCCAGAGCCACGTTCCATTTACCGACCTGCGCGCTGCCGCCAATCTCGACTGCCGCCAGCCGTTCCTCGCTGAAGGCGCTCTCGCTTGCCATGCCGAACAAGGCGACCGCTATTCCGAAATGGGCGATCACCATGCCCCAGGTCGCGGTGGGCACGCGGGTCAGCTTACGCCCGCGAAGCGGCATGAAGCTGGCAACCGCGAGCCCGGCAGCCAGAGCCAGGCCGAGCAGCGGCAGAACGCTGACACCGCCGATCAGCAGCACGATCACGAGCGCGGCCAATGCGGCGACAGCTGCAGCGATTGCCGGCTTCGAAATACGCTCCAACCGGTCCTGCCGCCAGCGCAGCAGCGGGCCGACCGCCATGATCGCTAGCATCGGCAGGGTAAAGATCGCGCCGACCGGGTTGAAATAGGGCGGGCCGACCGAAACGCGCACATCGAATGCCTCGGTTAGCAGCGGATAGAGCGTGCCGATCAGCACCACGCCAAGGATCGCGGAAAGCATCACATTGTTGAACACCAGCGCCCCTTCGCGGCTGATCAGCGAAAAACGCTGGCCTTCCGAAACCGTCCCCGCCCGCAGCCCGAACACCGCCAGCGCGCCGCCAATATAAAGAACCAGCAGCGCCAGGATAAAGGTACCGCGCTCGGGATCGACCGCGAATGCGTGGACGCTGGTGAGGATGCCGGAGCGCACCAGAAAGGTGCCGACCATGCTCATCGAAAACGCCACCACGCCGAGCATGATCGTCCATGCGCGCAACGCATCGCGGCTGGCTAGCACGCTCGCCGAATGTAGCAGCGCGGTCGCGGCGAGCCACGGCATCAGGCTGGCATTTTCGACCGGGTCCCAGAACCACCAGCCACCCCAGCCAAGCTCGTAATACGCCCAATAGCTGCCCGCCGTAATGCCCAGCGTCAGGAATATCCACGCGCCCAGCACCCAGGGGCGCATCGCCCGTGCAAAGTCCGGCGTAACTTGCCGTGTCAGTAAGGCGCCAACGGCGAAGCTGAAGGCAATCGACAGCCCGACATATCCGAAATACAGCGTCGGCGGATGGAAGGCGAGGCCGATATCCTGCAGCAGCGGGTTCAGTCCCAGCCCCTCCAGCGCGGGTTGCGGCAACCGCTCGAACGGGTTGGAAGCGAACAGCAGGAAGGCATAGAAGCCGATCCCCACGAATGCCTGCGCCGCCAGCGTCGCGCGCATGGTCTTTTCAGGCAAACGCTTTTCCGCCGCCGCGATTAGTGCGCCCGCCAATGCCATCACCGTGACCCACAGCAGCATGGATCCTTCGTGATTGCCCCATGCCCCGGCGAGCTTGAACACCAGCGGCTTGTCCGAATGCGAATTCATCGCGACCAGCTTCACCGAAAGATCGGTGCGCGCGAATAGACACAGCAGCATCACGAAAGAGATACCTGCCAGCACGCCTTGGATTACCGCAGCCGGGCGGACCAGCGTGGCCAGCTCGCCGGAATTTTCTCGCTGTCCCAGCGCGCCCGCAACCAGTTGCAGCACGGACAAGGCGGCGGCGAGCCACAGGGCGGCGAGACCAAGTTCGGCGATCATCTGCGGTGCTTACCTCGGCGCATTCTGGTTGTTCATCACGCGGTTTGCACCGAGTTGCTCCGTCCCGGCAACGATGTCGCGGGCCTGATGCTCGGACATTTCCTGCAATTCACGCGGGACGTAATTCTCGTCATGCTTGGCGAGCAGATTGTCGGCGACGAATGTCCCATCACCTGCCAGCCGCCCTTCGGCCACCACGCCCGATCCTTCGACGAACAGGCTCGGCACGATCCCGGCAAAGCGCACCGGAACCTGCGCTTCTCCATCGCCGACCACGAAAGCGATCGTGACCCCGTCATCCAGAGTAGCGAGCGATCCTTCGCGGACCATGCCACCCAGCCGTACCGGCTGACCCACTTCGGGAGGATCCTCGGCCATCTGGCTGGGCACGTAAAAATAGCTCGCTTCGCTGCGCAAGGCATAGGCGGCCAGCAAGCCTGCGCCGATCAGCGCCATCATGGCGATGCCGATCAGCACAAGGCGCTGGTGCTTGGGCTGCAATGCGCTCATCTCTCGCTCCTGCCCATTCGCCGGGCCTCCTCGCGCTTACGCTCTGCCCGGCGCATCGCCAGCCAGCTCCATATCACCAATCCGAGGGTGCCGGTCACGCCGACCGCATAAGCGGCCATCACGAAATCCCATTGATCCAGCGCCTCGCGCATCAGGCCGCCCTTGCTGCCAGCACAGGCTCGGCATCCATCGCCCGCCTGCGCAGCCGCGCCTCTGCCTGTGCCTGGGCCAGCAACGCGCGCATGCGGGCGAGCACAACGCCGCCGAACAAGAGCGAAAAACCCAGCGTGGCGACCAGCAACGGCACCAGATAGGCCGCATCGATGGCGGATTTGCCGATGGAAATGCTGGCAGGCTGGTGGATGGAATTCCACCACACGACGCTGCGGTTGATAATCGGGATATTAACCGCACCGACCAGGCCGAAAATCGCCGGGATACGGCTGGACCCGCCATCGCGAGCGACCGCCTGCGACAGCGCGATATAGCCGAAATAGAGGAACAGCAGCACCAGCATCGATGTCAGCCGCCCATCCCATTCCCACCAGGTCCCCCAGGTCGGGCGGCCCCAGATCGATCCGGTCAGCAGGCAGATGGCGCAAAATACCAGCCCGGGCGCAGCCGATGCGCGCGCGGCAATATCGGCCAGCGGGTGCCGCCAAATCAGCGCCACGGCGCTGGCAATTGCGATGGAGGTCCAACCGCCCATGCCGAGCCAAGCAGCCGGGACATGGATGAACAGGATACGCACGGTTTCGCCCATCAGGCGGTCGGGGGGAACCATGAACCATCCCCAGACCAGCGCGCCGCCCGCAAGCAGCAACCCGCTGACAAGCAGCAGGGGCGTCAGCCACCGCGCGAGCGATAGGAACCGCTTGGGATTTGCAAAGCCGTGCATGTAATTCCGTCCGGGCAAACCAATGCCACCCCGCGCACTTGCTATCAAGCCCGCGTAAGTTGCAAAATTGTCAGCGCCCGATCAGTTTTTGTGCCATCCGGTCTGCCACGATGTCGGGCGAGACTCCAGTGGAATCGCTTTCTTCCCAGATTTCTTTGAGCCGGCCCGGTATCTGGGCGATGCGCTTGCGCACTTCGTTGATGTCGCACGGATCGCCGTGCTGGCGGCAGAGGAATTCCAGCGTTACCGAGATGATCCCGCCGGCATTGATGACGTAGTCCGGCGCATAGAGAATGCCCCGCTCCGCCACCATCGCGCCGTGTTTCTGCCGGGCGAGCTGATTGTTCGCCCCGCCGGCGACGATCGGCGCTTCGAGCCGGGCGATACCCTCATCGTCCAGGATCGCACCCAGCGCACAGGGGCTGAACACGTCGCAGGCCACACCCATTATCGCGTCGCTGGACACGGCCTCGCCGCCCAGTTCGTTGGCGAGCGCGGTTGCGCGTTCCTCGTGAATATCGGCCAGCGTCAGCTTCGCCCCTTCGGCGGCCAGCAACTTGGCCAAGCCGCCGCCCACGCTTCCGGTACCCTGAATGGCGACGTGCACGCCTTGCAGCGAAGTCTTGCCGAGCTTGTGCTCGACCGCAGCCTTGATGCCGTGAAAGATGCCGATTGCGGTGAACGGCCCGGGATCGCCGCCCGCTGCATCTTCGCCGGATACCGGCAGGCCGGAGACGAATTGGGTGCGCTTGGACACGGCAACCATATCGTCGGGCGAAATGCCGACATCTTCTGCCGTCACGTAATTTCCGCCAAGATCGGCCACCGCATCACCGAAAGCGGCGAGCATTTCCGGCGATTTCGTGTTGCTTTCATCGGCCAGGATCACCGCCTTGCCGCCGCCCATCGGCAGGCCGGCCATGGCGTTCTTGTAGCTCATCCCGCGTGACAGGCGCAGCGCATCGCGCATCGCGTCCTTCGGCACCGGATAATGCCAGAAACGTGTTCCGCCCGCGCCGGGGCCGCAATATGTCGAGTGAATCGCGATAATCGCGGTCAGGCCGGAGGCGCGATCGCGCACCAGCTGGACCAGCTCGTGATCGTCGTAATCGGGTTCTGCCCAGAATGCCGTCATAACCCGTACCCCCGCAAAAGCGCGCCTGTATTCGGCCTGCAAACAAGGGATGATGGGGCGATCGAGGGGTCTCGAACCCCCGACCTCCGGTACCACAAACCGGCGCTCTAACCAACTGAGCTACGATCGCCATACACCCCGGCAAAGCCGTGTGGAGCGCGCCTGTTGGCGGCGCTGCGGCCCCCGGTCAAGAGGCGCGCGGTGCGGTGGCGAGCCTGTTGCATGATGCCCGCGAATTTGGAAGCGAAAAGTGTGCAAAGTGAATTTCGGCGCAATATTGTTACGCGGCTTGCGAAGGGGCGTGGCGGCGGTATCCTGCCAGCCATGGAAAATTTGCGCGAATCCTCCGCCGAAATTTTGCTGCGCGATCCGAAGATGCAGCGGGTTCCGGGTGCGAAGCTGGAGCTGTTTCGCCGCCGCGATTTTATCGGCCCCGATCTGTGCGCGCAATTGATCGAGCTGGTCGAGGCCGAACGCCGCCCCTCCACTATCGCGAACGACAATGGCGATGCCTATTTCCGGACCAGCGAGACCTGCGATCTGGACCCGGCGCTGCCTTCGGTTATCGCGTTGGAGGCCAAGCTGACTCGGCTATCGGGGATCGACCCGGCGCATGGCGAGCCGCTGCAGGGCCAGCGCTATGATGTCGGCCAGGAATTCAAGCCGCATTCCGACTATTTCACGCCCGGAACAGCTGATTACGAGAAGTTCTGCTCGGTCGCGGGGCAGCGGACCTGGACCTTCATGATATACCTCAACGATGTCGAGGCTGGCGGCGCCACTCGGTTCAAGGCGATCGGCAAGACTTTTCAGCCCAAGGCAGGTACGCTGCTATGCTGGAACAATCGCCGCCCCGATGGCAGCGTCAATCCGAACACGCTCCATCACGGTATGAAGGTGCGCAAGGGCCGCAAATATGTGATTACGAAGTGGTACCGGGAGCGGCTTTGGGGCTGAGCGCATATATAATCGACTGATAACAGTGTCTTGCTTCGCTCTCGCCAGCGCATTGTATATTATCGCCGGTTATCTGATGGGAGGGGTCTACTTCCTCGAAGAATCCTGCAATTTCCGCAGGCCGTTTTTATCGATTGTGTCATTATCGATTATGTTCGCTCCGCTCGGTTATTGGATTCTATCTCGCAAAAAGACTTAGCTGGTCCGCAAAATGATGACCCCGCTGAACTCTATCCGCCGCGCAAAGTCTTCACGCCCCAATCGCGCTCCAGCAAATACAGCAGCACCCGCGCCGCTTGGCCACGTTCGCTGTCCAGTCCGCCATCATGTTCCACCAACATCCGCGCATCGTCATGCGCGACCGAGAGCATTCGCTGGACTTGCTCCAGCGTGGCGATGGAGAAGGGCGTGTCGCCCGATTGCCTTGTGCCGAGCAATTCGCCGCCTCCGCGCAGTTCCAGATCCTTCTCAGCAAGCTCGAACCCGTCTTGCGAGGCACGCATCAAGGCAAGCCGCTGCTTGCCGGTTTCCGTCAAGGCACCACCGCGCAACAGCAGGCAGACCGAATTCTCGCTTCCGCGCCCAACCCGGCCGCGCAGCTGGTGGAGCTGTGCCAGTCCGAAACGTTCGGCCTGTTCGATCACCATCAGAGTGGCGGCGGGCACATCCACGCCGACTTCGATCACCGTCGTCGCCACCAGCAACTGGGCCTCGCCATCGGCGAAACGCGCCATGTTGGCGTCCTTGTCTTCCGGCCGCATCTGTCCGTGGACCATCACCACCGCATCGCCGAAACGTTCTTTCAGAGCAGCGTAGCGCGCCTCCGCGGCGGCCAGTTCGCTTTGCTCGCTGTCATGGACCATCGGGCAGACCCAGAAGGCTTGGCTACCGGTTTCCAGATGGCGCGCTAGGCCTGCCACGACATCCTCCATTCGGTCCTGCGCTACCACCCTTGTATCGATGGCCTGCCGTCCGGGCGGCATCTCATCGAGCCGGCTGACATCCATCTCGCCATATTGGGCCAATGTCAGCGTGCGCGGGATCGGGGTGGCGGTCATGGCGAGCGTGTGGGGCGCGCGGCGGCCCTTTTCGGTCAGCATCAAACGCTGCGAGACGCCGAAGCGGTGCTGCTCGTCGATCACCACGAGGCCGAGATTCCTGTAAGCGACCGTTTCCTGGAAGATCGCATGGGTGCCGACCACGATATCGATACTGCCATCGAGCAATCCCATCAGGATCGATTCGCGCGCGCGGCCCTTGTCTCGCCCGGTCAGAAGAGCGACCTCGACCCCCGTAGGGCGGGCCATTTCCTGCAAGGTGGCGAAATGCTGGCGCGCCAGGATTTCGGTCGGGGCGAGGAGCGCCGCTTGCGCACCGGCTTCGTTGGCGATCAGCATCGCGTTCAGCGCCACCAGCGTCTTGCCCGCACCCACGTCGCCTTGCAACAGGCGCAGCATCGGCGATTCCTGCGCCAGGTCGCCTTCTATCTCCGTCACGGAACGGGTTTGCGCGCCGGTCGGCTCGAATGGCAGGGCCAGCTTCGCGCGCAGCGATCCGTCGCCTATCAGCGGCTGTCCCTTGCGCGCGCGATTGTCCGCGCGCACCAGCATCAGGGCGAGACTGTTGGCGAGCATCTCGTCATAGGCAAGCCGGTCGCGCGCCGCCGCATGTTCGCCGCGATGCGCCAGCTTCAACGCATCGCTCCAGCTCGGCCAGCCTTGCTGCGCAAACTGCCCCGGCTCGATCCATTCGGGCAGGTCGGGCAGTTTTTCCAGCGACTGCGCCACCAGCGAAGCGAGCTTGGGCTGGGTCAGCCCTTCGGCCAGGGCATAGACCGGCTCGCACAGGCGCTGCAGCGTTTCGCCGCCTTCCTCCACCACGTGGTCGGGATGGACGATCTGAAACATGTCGCCATACCGGTCGAGCCGCCCCGCCACCCAGCGTTTCTCGCCCACCGGCAACAGCTTCTTGGCGGTATAGGATGCGCGCCCGAAATAGGTCAGCGCGACAATATTGCCCGGCGTATCCTGCGCCAGCACTCTGTACGGCCCGCGCCCGGTTCCGCTGGAGCGATGTTCGGTCGGGGTCAGCGCGATGACGATTTGCTCGCCCTCCCCCGCCGCATCCAGATTTTCCACCGCGCGGCGCGTGACGAAGCGTTCGGGAAGGTGATAAGCAACATCGCGCAGCCGCGTCAGGCCGAGCTTGTCGAGCGGCTTTTTCAGCTTCGGTCCGACGCCGTCCAGCGTATCGACTTCGGCGAACAGGGGATTGAGAATATCGGGACGCATAATGTGCCGGCCTCTTTACTCCACCGGCAATCCTTTCGTCACCCCCGCGTAGGCGAGGGCCCAAATAACACTGGTCGCTCCCGGAGTGTGTGCCAATTCAGCAACCTCGGTAACCGTGGTTTCACAGCTTGACCGAGCTTGTCTGGCCCCCCGCCTTCGCAGGGGCGACGGGATTGTAATTCGTACGCCTTGTCATTACCCAGCGAGCCCATGACCACCACCCTCACCCCGCGCCTGGCCAAGGCAAAATTTCGCGCATGGCACCGCGGCACGCGGGAAGCGGACTACATGATCGGCGGCTTTTTCGATCGCTACCATGCGCAGTGGGCCGAAGCCGACATCACATGGTTCGAATCGCTGCTGGAAGAGGACGATGTGGACGTAATGGCCTGGGCGCTGGGCACACAGCCGATACCGGACCGCTTCGCCGGCGAGCAGATGGATGCCATGCGCAAGCTCGATTACGTCGATATCCCGCGATAATCGCGCGGACGAATTGGGCACTGGCGGGAACGCGCCCGCCCCACTAACGCTTCACTCATCCATGCCAGATTTCCAACGCATCCTCGACGTGGCAAGCCCGCTTACACTTGCCTCCGTCGCGCGCGGAGCGCAGCCGCTCGTCATGGCCGACATTGCACGTGCTGCCACCGGGCGTGCCGTGTTCATTGCGCCGGACGATGCGGCGATGCGCGCGGTGACCGATGCGGCGCATTATTTCGCACCCGAACTGGAAGTGATCGAATATCCCGCCTGGGATTGCCTGCCCTATGACCGCGCCAGCCCTGCCCCCGGCATCGGATCGCGGCGACTGGCGGCATTGCATAGCCTGCAACGGGGCAAGACCGGTTCGCAGTTGGTCGTCACCACCATCAACGCCGTTTTGCAACGCGCCCTCACCCCGTTTCGCATTCGGGGTGCGGTAAAGGAGCTGAAGCCCGGCATCGAGATCGGCCATGACAGCCTGACCGCCCTGCTCCAGCGCCAGGGTTATCAGCGCAGCGATACGGTGGTCGATGTCGGCGAATTTGCCGTGCGCGGATCGATCTTCGATATTTTTCCCAGCGGGCTGGATCAGGGGCTGCGGCTGGATTTTTTCGGTGACGAACTGGAAAGCCTGCGCCTGTTCGATCCTTCTACCCAGCGCACCACCGGCACGCTGGACAGTTTCCTGCTGCTTCCCGCCAGCGAGGCCTTGCTGGATGAGGATACGATCAAGCGGTTTCGGGGCCGTTACCGGGAAAAATTCGGCGCTGCCGCGACGCAGGATCCGCTTTACGAAGCGGTCAGCGAAGGACGGCGATTGGCGGGCATGGAACATTGGCTGCCGCTGTTCGAGGATAGGCTGAGCACGTTGTTCGATCACCTTGGCGACGGGGATCAGATAGTGATCGACAACAGTGCGATCCCGGCGGCGGAAGAACGGCTGTCCGATATCGCCGATTACTACAGCGCTCGCAAAGACGCGGCTGGCCAGGCCAAGGGCAGTTACCGCCCGCTGCCCGAAGATGCGCTGTACGTGTCTCAGGACGAGTTCCAGCGCGCGCTGGAGGCTTGGCCGGTCCACCGCACGAAGATTTTCGCAGAACCCGAAAGCGACCGCGTGATCGATTTCGGCTTCGCTTCGGCCCGCGATTTCGGTGCCGAACGGGCGCGCGGGGACAATGTTTATCCCGCCGTCGCCGACCATTTGCGCGCGCTGTCCAAGGCCGGCAAGCGGCCGCTGATTGCCGCTTATTCGCAGGGCAGCCGCAACCGGATCGGATCGATCCTGGCCGAGGCAGGCATGGAAACGCGCGAGGCCGATAGCTGGCAGGACGCGCTGGGCAAATCCGCTCCGAAAAAATCCGCCCCCAAGCCCGCGATCATGGTGCTTCCGCTCGAATCGGGGTTCGCCAATGACGAGCTGGAAGTCCTCACCGAGGCGGACATGCTGGGTGACCGGCTGGTCCGGCGACGCAAGAAGCGCAAAGATTCCGATGCCTTTATGGCGGAGCTGTCTGCGCTGGGCCGCGGCGATCTGGTGGTCCATACCGAACACGGGATCGGCAAATATCTCGGTCTCGAGCCGATCGAGGTCGGCAATAGCAAGCACGATTGCGTGATGCTGGAATATAAAGGCGGCGACAAGCTGTTCATTCCGGTCGAGAATATCGACGTGCTCAGCCGCTATGGCAGTTCGGAAGAAGCGGTGATGCTCGACCGGCTGGGCGGCGAAGCCTGGCAGAAACGTCGCAGCCGCCTGAAGGAACGGATCCAGGCGATTGCGGGCGAACTGATGCAGGTCGCCGCCGCACGCGCGCTGCGCAAGGCTCCGGTGCTGGAAGCCGACGATCAGACCTACAACCAGTTCGCCGACCGTTTTCCGTGGGAGGAAACCGACGACCAGGACCGCGCCATCGCCGATGTGCTGCGCGATCTGGAAAGCGGCAAGCCGATGGACCGCCTGGTCTGCGGCGATGTCGGCTTCGGCAAGACCGAGGTCGCCCTGCGCGCCGCCTTTGTAGCGGCAATGAATGGCCAGCAAGTCGCCGTCGTCGCGCCGACGACGCTGCTGGCCCGCCAGCACTTCACCAATTTCAGCGAACGCTTCGCCGGTTTTCCGCTCAATATCGGCCGTCTGTCGCGCCTCGTCCTGGCCAAGGAGATGAAGGAAACGCGCGAAAAGTTGGCCGATGGCACGATGGATATCGTGATCGGCACCCATGCGATCCTGTCCAAAAACACGCAGTTCAAGGATCTTGGACTGGTGGTGGTGGACGAGGAACAGCGGTTCGGTGTCACTCACAAGGAAAAGCTCAAGCAATTGCGCGCCGATGTGCACATGCTGACGCTGACCGCCACGCCGATTCCGCGCACGCTGCAAATGGCGATGACCGGACTGCGCGAGTTGTCTACAATCCAGACTCCGCCGGTCGATCGCCTCGCCGTGCGCACATATGTGATGGAATGGGACGAGGTGGTGATGCGCGAGGCGCTGCTGCGCGAACATCACCGCGGCGGCCAAAGCTTCATCGTCGTGCCGCGCATCGCCGATATTGAGGAGCTGGAGAAATGGCTGCGCGAGGCCATGCCGGAACTCAAATTCATCAGCGCCCATGGCCAGATGAGCCCGACCGAAGTGGAAGAGCGCATGAGCGCTTTTTACGAAGGCAAATACAACGTACTGTTATCCACCACCATCGTGGAAAGCGGGCTGGATATTCCCAGCGCCAACACCATCATCATCCACCGCGCCGACCGGTTCGGCCTGGCCCAGCTTTACCAGCTGCGCGGCCGGGTGGGCCGTGCGAAACTGCGCGCCTATGCCTATCTGACCTATCCCCCCGACATGCAACTGAGCGAAATCGCGGAAAAACGGCTGAAGGTGTTGGGCGATCTGGATTCGCTGGGCGCTGGTTTCCAGCTTGCCAGCCACGATCTGGACATTCGCGGCGCGGGTAATCTGTTGGGCGACGAGCAGAGCGGCCACATCCGCGAGGTGGGTTTCGAGCTCTACCAATCAATGCTGGAAGACGCGATCCTGGCGGCCAAGGCAGGTGAGATGGGGCTGGAGGCCCGGCCGGAGAAGATCAGCCCGCAGATTACCGTCGATGCGCCGATCATGATCCCCGAAGATTACGTCCCCGACCTCGCCGTGCGCATGGCGCTATATCGGCGCCTAAACGATGCAAGCGACAAATCCGAGATCGAAGGCATGGCCGCCGAAATGATCGACCGTTTCGGCCCGCTGCCCGATGCCACGGCAAACCTCGTCCGCTTGATCGAGATCAAACACCAGGCGATCGAGGCGAATATCGCCAAGATGGAAGTCGGTGCGCGCGGCACGTTGGTGACCTTCCACGAGGATAATTTCCCCGATCCCGCCGGATTGATCGCCTATGTCGACCGGTTGAAAGGCACGGCCAAGCTGCGGCCTGACATGAAGCTGGTGATCAGCCGCGTCTGGAACGATCCGCAATCGCGTCTCAACGGATTGTACCAGCTAACCAAGGGTCTGAGCGGCGTGGTCCAGCGAGCGGCGAAGAAGGCGGCTTAGCCAACCAGCTCGGAAAACTCGTCCACGCTCATCGGAGCGGCCTTCAGGAATCCCTGATAATAGGCGCAGCCTTCTGCCGCCATGATCCCACGCTGGGCCTCGTTCTCGATACCCTCGGCGATCACGTCCAGCCCCAATGCCTTGGCCATCGCGATGATACCGCGCAAAACCGCCAGATCGTCCGCGTGGCTTTCGATTCCCTCGACCATTGCCCGGTCCAGCTTCAAATAATCGAGCGGCAGCACTTTCAGATATCTGAAATTGCAGAAGCCTGCCCCGAAATCATCGAGAGCAATCCGCATACCTTCGGCCTTCAGCGCGGTCAGTTCCTCTGCCGAACGTTCCAGATCACCCAGCAGCACCTGCTCGGTAATTTCCAGCGTCAGGCGGTTGGGCGCAAAGCCGCTGCTGCGAACCAGCTGGCGGAACTCGCCCGCAAACCCGCCCACCGCCAGGTCTGCTGGAGTAATGTTGAGCGACAGCCGCAAATGCTTCGGCCAGTTCTTCGCCGCCGCCAATGCGCGGCCCAATATATGGCGCGACAGATGCGCGACGTGATCCGCCCGCTCGGCAATGGAAAACAGCGCCCCGGCGCCGATCCTGCCGAGCCCGGGATGTTGCCACCGGGCCAGTGCCTCTGCACCGATCAGCGCTTCATTCGTGGCCCGATATTGCGGCTGGAACATGATCTCGATCTCGTCCCGATCGAGCGCGGCCAGCAAATCCGCTTCCATCTCCGCTCCGCCGCGTCCGGCTACGGCCAAATCACGGTCGACCCAGTCCACCCGGCGGCCCTGATGTCCCTCGAAGCGTTCCATCGCGCCCGCCAGCCTGTCGAACAGCGCCTCCGGCCCTTCGCCCGGCAATGCACGGATCAGCGCGACGCGCGGCCACAAGCGCAATGTCCCCGCCTCGCCCGCAGCGTTGATCGGCAGGGCCACGGCATCGGCCAGCGCCTCGCCCAGCCATTGCCAGCGGTCGCGGCTGCATGCCTCGCGTGCGGCCAGCAGGAACTTGCCGCCCCCCACGCGTGCGGCAATCCAGTCGCCTTCATCGAATTCGTCGCCCGCGAAATGTGCAATTCGCCGGGCCACCTCGACCAGTGCGCCATCGCCCGCCGCTTCGCCATAGGCCAGGTTGACCGTATCGAAGCGCCCGAGCCCCAGCATCATGGCATGGACCGGTGCCGGACGGTCCCCATGGGCCATCGTACTGCCCGATCGCCAAGCCGTCAGCTCCGCCCGCGCGGCATCCGCGCCGGGCAGGCCGGTCAGGCTGTCTCTTGAAGATTTCGTTGCTGGCGGGGCCATGCAGGCTGCATAGCAGCGTAAAATGATTATTTCGTTCCCGATTTCCCTGCGTTGCAAAACTGAATGGCTAATCATAGAGATCGCTACCGGGTCGCAGTCGAAAGATGACGGAAGCGGGGGAGTTCCCATTTGACACAGCCGAACCCATACGAGCGACTCGCACTGGCAGCGTCCGACACGCTGCGCGCGCAGGAGGCGCATGAGCGGCTGGTGGATCAGCATGATTGGGTGCCGATCGACCAGGCCGATGCCGTGGTTGTCCTGGGCGGCGACGGGTTCATGCTGCAAGTGTTGCATTCCATGCTGGATAGCGGGCGCGTGATCCCCGCTTACGGGCTTAATCTCGGCACGGTCGGCTTTTTGATGAACCGCACGCGCAAGAACGTCTCGCTTGGCTCGCGCATCGCAAAGGCGCGCGAAACGGCGGTTGCGCCGCTGCGCATACAGGCGGTGACGCAAGAGGGCGAGCACCACGAAATGTGCGCGATCAACGAATTGTCCCTGCTGCGCGAGACCCGCCAGACGGCCAAGATCGAGGTGTCCGTGGGTGACCGCGTGCGAATCGAGGAACTGGTGTGCGACGGTGTGCTGGTCGCCACCCCGGCTGGCTCCACCGCTTACAACCTGTCGGCCAATGGCCCGATCCTGCCGCTCGATTCCAAGCTGCTCGCGCTGACCCCGATTTCGGCCTTCAGGCCGAGGCACTGGCGCGGCGCTATCCTGCCAGAGCGCAGCCCGATAAAGCTGCGGATCAAGGAGCCCCAGAAGCGGCCGGTGCTCGCCGTGGCTGACCAGAAAGAACTGCGCGACATTGCCGAAGTGTCGCTGGAAATTGCCCGCGATTCCGAATTGACCCTGCTATTCGACCCGCATCATGCGCTGGACGAGCGCATCGTGGCCGAACAATTCGTCACCTGAATTGCGCCTGCGCATTTCAGCCACTTGCCAAAGCGGCGCACCGCCCATATAGGCGCACCCCTGCCGCGAGATAGATCGCGGCGACAGGGCTGTTCCCCGATAGCTCAGCGGTAGAGTAGGTGACTGTTAATCACTTGGTCGTTGGTTCGAATCCAACTCGGGGAGCCACTCTTTTTTCCCAAGCCAGCGCAGGCGAATGTCAGCCGGTGGATTTCATTTCGCCGGGACGGCAGTGAATAAGCGACTGCGCGCGGCTGCGACAAGTTGCAGCATCTGCCGCTCCGCCCCATCGGGCCGGCCGGATATCCACCACAGCGAAACCAGTATAGCGAAATAGACCGCTGCGCCGCATGCCGCCTTGGCGATCAGCGAAAGCAGGTCCGATGCGGGCCATATCGGTAGCAGATTCAGCACCGCATACATGGTGGTCGCAGCCAGGAACGGGCGCGCAATATCCGCCGCCAACGCTCCCAGATCGGCCTGCCCCATGCGTCCGATCACCACCACACCCAGGATCAGCGTGGCGACACATGCCATGAAGCTCGCCGCTGCAATCTGTCCGGCGGTCCCTTCGCCCAGACAGATCACGCCCAGCACGGCGGCAAGGGTCATCCCGGTGCCCGTCCACGAAACACCGGCGGACAGGCGCGCAGAGCCGCCCGCCTGCAAGGACGAGGCGATCAGGCGATATACCGCATAGACCGCTCCGGCAGGCGCCAGCCACAGTGCCAGCTCCGCCGCCAGGCCCCACTGGTCCCCAAGGAACACCGCAAAAAATTCCGGCGCCACGGCCGCCAGCCCAATGCCCAGCGGCGCAGTGACAATCGCGTAAGCGCCCAGCAACGGACCGATCTGCGCCCCTTGCGCCCGGATCGAGCCGCGCCTGCTGGTCTGCACGAACGACACCCGGTTCAGCGCGGTCGCGATTTCCTCGGTGAAAATTGCGGACAGGTCTTTCGACACGGTGAACGCGCCGACCGACTCTGGCTGCGCCACCCTGCCCAGCGCCGCCCGGTCGATCTGGTTGTGGATTATCTGCGCAGCCACGCCCAGGAACATCCAGATGGACACGCCGATCAGTTCGGCCCGCCGCTGCAGGCTGAACCGCGGCCGGTAGGGATGCAGCACATAGGACGCAGCGGTTTGCGCCGCCGATTGCACCACCAAACCGATCACCAGCGCCCAATAGGATTGCAGCAGAAGTGCGGCGGTAACAGTCGCCGCTAGCGAACTGAGCTTGGCGAACAGGCGCATTCCCAGATCCCGCCCGAACTGGAAATGTCGGTCGAAATCGACGATCCCGATATTGATCGCCCCCGCGATGACGGAACGCATTGCCAGAACGCAGAGCACGGGAACAAGCTCGGGCAGTTTGTAGAACGCGGCAATAGCGGGCGATAGCAATGCCAGCACGATGCCGATCAGCGTCAGAATGCCGAACTGGATCGTCCAGGCCGTGTCGAGATAGCTGCGATCTGGATCCTCGATCCGCAGCAAGGTCTGGCGCAGCCCAAGATAGGAGAATATCTCCACGAATGCGACGGCGGTGATGGCAAGCCCGACAATCCCGAAATCCTCCGGCGTCAGCAGGCGGGCCATGATGAACACCGAGATCAGCCCGATGGCGCGCATGGTCCATGCCAGCACCACGGCCATTGCCGCGCCGCGCAGCGCGGAACGCGGAGCCGCCCCGCCTGGCCCGGCGGGTGGAGGTATATCCCCGCTCACGTGGGCTTAACCGGGCCGAGCGCGGGCCGCCTGGTTCGCTTGGCCACAAATCGGCGCATGCTGCGAATGAATTTGCGCCTCTCCGCCCGAAAGGGTTCCGGGTCGTCCGCTGCCCAGCTGTCGAACGCACGGCCGCGGACCATCAGTGCGGCGAATTCGGCCAATCTCAGGATCAGCCGTAGATAGTCGACGACCGAACGCGCCGAATTCCAGGACAGTGCGAGATTGTGATGTTCCCCGGCATGGTCGCGCTTGCGGTTCCCGGTGGCGAATTGAACCACCCCCGCCGGGGCCTGTTCACCGATAAGCAAATCATGCAGCCACAGGGGATAATTCGCCCCCGCTGCGACGGCCAGTGGCAGGGAGCCCCAGAAGCGCGGATTGACTTCCAGCAGATAATGGCGGCCATCATCGGTGCAGTAGCGATATTCGAACATCGCCACGCCGGTCAGTTTCGTCTGCGCGGCGAGCATTTTCGTCCATTCGAGCAGCTCCGGATCGCAGCGTTCGGAGATGCGGTAGCTGCTCGGTCCGGTTTCGTGCTTCTGCCGCAGCCTGCGGTGCTGGAAGGCGTGCAGCACCTCCCCTTGCCTCGCGATGATCGACACGCCCCGGCACCATCCGGGCAAATAGGTCTCGACCAGGTCGGGCTGGCTCTGCCGCAGCGCGGCGGCCAACTGCTCGCCGCTGCGGACAAGGTGGACGGGCGATTTCATGACCTCGTCACCGCTGCGATAGGATGATTTCTGTTTCAGGATCGCGGGGAGGCGCATGTCTCGCAAGATATCTGCGGCACCTTCACCGGGCGAGATGCTGCGTCCGGGCGGGATCGATATGCCAAGGCTGGCGGCCAATTTGCGCGTCGCTTGCTTGTTGGACAGCACGCAGAGTGCCTGATCGTTCGGCACGGCGCAGATGGCGCCTAGGAACAATTCGCGGTGGGCGGCCACATTGGCGAGCGAGCTGTCCGATGTCGGGACGATCATGTCGAAACCCAGCTGGCCATGCAGCGCGCCGATTGCCTGCTGCCAAGCTGCACCATCTCCGATATATTTGGGAAGCCGGTGCCACCCTGCCAGAAAATGCGATTGGCTGGCGGGTGCCGTTTGCCGCGAACTTGCCGCGTGTACCGTATGCCTCCCCCGGCCAAGCGAGCGCACCACGGCCAGAAAGGCCGAGCTGTCGTCTCCCAGAACCAGTATGTTCGACATCGGGGCGCGCAACCGTTCCGGCGCATAATCGCGCCTAGCTATTCCTACAGGCCCAAACTGGTAGCCGATTGTGGTTTACGGCCCGTAAAGAATGTCGGCGGGATTTGCCGCCGAGAAGCGCGGTCTAAATGCCTATCAACAAACGCAAACCGATCGCGGCGACCAGCAGCGCGGTCAGCCAGCGGATCGTCCGCAGCGACAGCACGCGCAGCGCCAGCAGACTGCCGATCTGGCCGCCGACCACCACCGCCACTAAAAGCGGCAGGTTGCCCCACAGCGCTTCGCCAAAACGCTCGCTGCCATTCTTGGCAAGCTGCCCGGCCAGCCCGAACAGCGAATTAACCAGAATGAAGAAGCTGGCCGTGGCCGCAATTGCGCGGGCGCTGTCCCACCGGGCCAGATGGAGCAACGGGGCGAGGAATATCCCTCCCCCGATACCAACCAGCCCTGCCAGATAACCCAGCGGCACCGCAGCGAGCGGAACGAACTTCGCCAATCGCCCACGTTTCGTTTCATTATCGGCTGCTTGCGGGATGAACATCGCGATGGCTGTGAACAGCAGACTTGCCCCCAGCACCGTCAGAAAATCGTCCCGCCCTATCGGCGTAAGACCGCCCAGCAGCGCGGCGGGACCGGCTAGAACGGTGAGCAAAGCCGCCCCGCGCCACGGGGTCACGCCCCCGAGCGCAAAGCGCCAGCTTGCGCCGGTCACCACCAGAATGTTGCATGCCAACGAGAGGATCGGCAGCAACCGGTAATCGAACCCCGCCAGCGCCAGCAGCGCGCTATAGGTCGATCCACCGCCGAAGCCGACCGACGCATAAAGCAGCGCGGTGACCAGAAATGCGAGCGCGAGAAACGGCATTCAGCTTGCCCCTCCCCGCCAAGGCAAATCTAGGCCGCAGAACCGTGGCAATGCTTGTATTTGTTGCCCGAACCGCATGGGCAAGGCGAATTGCGGCTGATGTCCTGACCGGCATAGGGGTTGTCGGTCATGGCACCGCCGGGCCCGGCCGCGGCCACCGGCGATCCGGCGAGCGAGCCGAGCATCGCCTCCTGCCCGCGCGAACCGTCGCCATCGTTAGAATTATCGATACCGGTCAGCGGATCGATATGTCCGGTCAGGAAATCGGGCAGGTCCGGCAGCGCCTGCGGCGGCGGGGCCATGCGCAGTTCGCTCTTGATCAGGATACCAGTCACATCCTCGCGCAGCGTCTCCAGCATACGTTCGAACAGGCCGAACGCCTCCTGCTTATATTCGTTGATCGGCTGTTTCTGCGCATAGGCGCGCAGAAACACCACCTGCCGCAGCGCATCGAGCGTAGCGAGGTGTTCCTTCCAATGGTGGTCCAGCCGCTCGAGCAGGACGCTCTTTTCAACCCGGTTCCAGATCGATGGATCGGCTTGGGCGACTTTCTTCTCCATGATCTCATCTACTTGCGCGGTGATGCGCTCTTCGATGATCTCCGGCTCCACCGTGTCTTCTTCCATCCACTGATCGAGCGGAGGTTGCAGGCCGAGCACTTCGTCCACCCGGCTTTTCAATCCTTCGATATCCCATTGCTCGGGATAGGATCCGGGCGGGCAGGCTTCGACCACCATCGCGTTGATCGAATCGCGGCGCATATCCAGCACCACGTCGTCCACCGTCTCGCTATCCATAATCTCGGCGCGCTGCTCGTAGATTACCTTGCGCTGGTCATTCATCACGTCGTCATATTCGACGACCTGCTTACGCTGGTCGTAATTGCGCGCCTCGACCTTTTTCTGCGCCGTTTCGATAGCCTTGCTCAGCCATTTCGAACCGATCGCCTCGCCATCCTCGAGGTTCGAATTCATCATCTTGGCGAACAGCGTGTCCGGCCCGAAAATGCGCAGCAGATCGTCCTCCAGACAGAGGTAGAAGCGGCTGAGCCCCGGGTCGCCCTGACGCCCGGACCGGCCGCGCAGCTGGTTGTCGATCCGGCGGCTTTCGTGCCGCTCGGTACCTAGCACGAACAATCCGCCCGCTTCCAGTACCTTCTCGCGCTCGGCAGCGACTTCGGCCTTGATCCGGCTGATTTCGGCGTCCTTCTTCGCGCCGTCTTCCATCTCGGAAAGCTCGTCCTCGATCCGGAAATCGACATTGCCGCCCAACTGAATGTCCGTGCCCCGGCCCGCCATATTGGTAGCAATCGTCACCGCCCCGGCGCGACCCGCCTGGGCCACGATATGTGCCTCGCGCTCGTGGAAGCGGGCGTTGAGAACTTCATGCTCAACGCCCTCTTTCTTGAGAAAGTCGGACAGCAATTCGGATTTCTCGATCGAAACCGTGCCGACCAGCACCGGCTGGCCCTTGCGCGCATGTTCGCCGATCGATTTCGCGATGGCGGCAAACTTGTCGAGCGTGTTCTTGTAGAACTCGTCATCCTCGTCGATCCGCTGGACGGGGACGTTGGTGGGAATTTCCACCACGTTCATCTTGTAAATGTCCCAGAACTCGCTGGCTTCGGTGGCGGCGGTGCCGGTCATGCCGGACAGCTTGGGATACATGCGGAAATAGTTCTGGAAGGTGATCGAGGCCATCGTCTGGTTCTCGGGCTCGATCTTCACTCCTTCCTTCGCCTCGACCGCCTGGTGAAGGCCATTCGACCAGCGCCGACCATCCATCATCCGCCCGGTAAATTCGTCGATGATGACGACCTTGTCGTCCTTCACGATATAATCGGTATCGCGTTTGAACACGATATTGGCCTTCAGAGCCTGGTCGAGGTGATGGACAACCTGCGTGTTCTCCACATCGTAGAGATTGTCCGTTTCCAGCAGGCCGGCATCGCGCAGCAGATCTTCGATTGCCTCGTTGCCATCTTCGGTCAGCGAGAGGCTGCGGCTCTTCTCGTCTTTCTCGTACCAGTCTTCGGGGACTTTCTTCACGATGGCATCCAGCGCCACGTAGAGGTCGGACTTGTCCTCGGTCGGCCCGGAGATGATCAGCGGCGTACGCGCCTCGTCGATCAGGATCGAATCGACCTCGTCGATGATCGCATGATTGAAGGGGCGCTGCACCATCTGCGCGCGGTCCTGCTTCATATTGTCGCGCAGATAATCGAAGCCGAATTCGTTGTTCGTGCCATAGGTAATGTCGGCGGCATAGGCATCGCGCCGGTCGAATTCGCTCATGTTCGGCACGATCACGCCCACCGTCAGGCCGAGGAACTTGTAAACCTGCCCCATCCATTCCGCGTCGCGCGCCGCAAGGTAATCGTTCACGGTGATGACGTGGACGCCCTTGCCCTCCAGCGCATTGAGATAGGTTGCCAGCGTTGCCACCAGCGTCTTGCCCTCGCCGGTGCGCATTTCGGCGATTTCGCCGCGATGCAGCACCACGCCGCCCACCAGCTGAACATCGAAATGCCGCATACCCAGCACGCGGATCGACGCCTCGCGCACGGTGGCGAATGCCTCGGGCAGCAGATCGTCCAGCTTGGTGCCTTCATCCAGCATGGCGCGAAACTTGTCCGTCTGCCCGCGCAGTTCATCGTCGGACAGCGCCTTGATCTGGCCCTCCAGCTCGTTCACCTGCGTGACGATCTTGCCGATTGATTTGACATAGCGCTCGTTTGACGAGCCGAAGAGCGACTTGACGAAATTCTGAATCATGAAGGGTCCTGACGGGACTGGAATTTTGAAGATTTGCGCCTTGGGCCCCCCGATATCGAGAGGGGTGCCAGCAGGCCTTGTGCGTGGATGTGGCCGAGGACGCGCTATTCCAGCGCGCGGTCGGCCCTCAATTGCACCGTGGGGATAAAAATCGTCACCGGCGCAGGCACCGCGGCGCATTTGATGCGCGGCTTCTGCCTCATCGGATCGAGCCCGCGTTCGTAAATGCATTCGCAGGCTGCCTGCTGGCCGGTGTGCTTGGCAGAAGCTTCCGCCAATTGCTCGCTTACCACGTCGGCCATGGCGGCACTGGCGGGTGCGCCGGTGGCGGCGAGCCCGGTAATCAGCGCAAGCGCAGTCAGGATGCGGCGGATAAGCACGCGCGCTAGATAGGTCATCGCAGCGCCATCGTCCACCGGCAAAGGCACATTTACGCCCGCGTCCGGCGGCACTACAGCGCTAGGCATGGACCTGCCACCCTCCCCGCTCGCCAGACCCTTTCCCGAAATGCCAGACATTGTCGGCGCGGTTCCGCGCGTGGCCCGGGCCGGTTACAAGGATTGGGACCGCACGGACCTTACCTATGTCGAACTGGACGAAGGCACATCCGTCGCCGGAGTTTTCACCCAGAGCGCGTGCGCTTCGAGCGAGGTCGAAATGGGCCGCGAACAGGTAAGGCAGGGCCGCGCCCGCGCGCTGATCGTCAATGCCGGGAACTCCAACGCCTTCACAGGCTATCGCGGGCGCGCGGCGGTCGAACAGATCACCGCGCAAGTGTCCAGCCATCTTGGCTGCCCGGCAGACCAGGTTTTCGTGTCATCAACCGGCGTGATCGGTGTGCCCCTGCCGCAGGACAAGGCCCGCGCAGGCGTAGAAAGCGCGCTGCGGGCGGCGGAATGTTCGTGGGAAGAGGCCGCGCTAACCATCGGAACTACCGATACTTTTGCCAAGGGTGCGACCAGCTCGGCAATGATCGGCGGGCAGCGGGTGGAATTGGCCGGGATCATCAAGGGCAGCGGCATGATCGCGCCCGATATGGCGACGATGCTCGGCTATGTGTTCACCGATGCGGCGGTTGCGCCCGCGTTTCTTCAGCAATTGCTGGAAGCGGCGAACAAGCGCTCATTTTCATGCATCACGGTGGATGGCGATACGTCCACCAGCGATACCGTGCTGGCATTTGCCACCGGTTCGGCAGGCAACGCGCCGCTCGCTTCGTTCGGCGATAAGGGTGCGGATGCGTTTGCCGCTGCACTGGACGATATTTGCCGCCAACTCGCCCAGCTGGTGGTGCGCGACGGGGAAGGAGCACGAAAATTCGTGGAGATCCGCGTCGGCGGGGCGGCCAGCGACGAAAGCGCGCGGATCATCGGATTGTCGGTCGCCAATTCTCCCCTCCTCAAGACCGCGATTGCAGGACAGGACGCAAATTGGGGACGCGTGGTCATGGCCGTGGGCAAAGCCGGCGAACCTGCAGACCGCGACCGGCTGTCCATCGGCTTCGGCGGCCATTGGTGCGCGCGCGGCGGGCAACCGCTCGATGATTTCGACGAGGCTCCGATCGCCGAGCATTTACGCGGCGAGGAGATCACTATCGAGATCGACATGGGTCTGGATGAGGGCTGCGCCACAGTGTGGACCTGCGACCTGACCCATGGATATATCGATATCAACGCCGATTATCGCTCATGACATCAACCCAGGCAGATGCATTTCAGCGCGAAGTTGCCGCGCTGCTGCGCAAGGTGTCCCAGCAGGTTATCCTGCCACATTATCAGTCGCTCACCACAGACCAAATCGAGGAAAAAGCCGCCGACGATGTGGTGACGGTTGCCGACACTCTGGCCGAGGAGATGCTGGAGGAGGGGCTTGCAAAGATCACGCCGGGCCTGCCGATCGTGGGCGAGGAAGCTGCCCATGCCGATCCCTCGGTTCTGGAGCGGCTGACCGGTTCCTGCTGGATCGTCGACCCGATCGACGGGACCAACAATTACGCATCGGGCAAGCCGCCATTCGGCATTTTGCTGGCCTTGGCTGATGCAGGCAAAGCCCATGCCGGATGGATTTACGATCCGCTCGCGGACCGATTGTGCACCGCCCAGCGCGGCAAGGGAGCGTATGTAAATGGCGCGCGTGTCACCGCTTGCGCTACTGGCGAGACTCCCCCGGTCGCAGCGATCTCGATCATGTTCATGGACCCGGCACAGCGTGAGGCCGTGCGCGAACATATCTCGCCGCATTACCGCCTGGTGGATTTACCGCGCTGCGCGGCAGAGCAATATCCGCGCCTCGGGCTGGGCGAAAACGACGTATCGATCTTCGAGCGCACCTTGGCGTGGGACCATGCGGCAGGCGCGCTCTGGCTGAACGAGGCGGGCGGAAAGGTCGCCCGGCCCGATGGCTCGCCCTACCGCGTGGACGAGCCGGACCGGACCGGAATGATTGGCGCAGCCTCACCAGCCTTGTGGGACGATCTGGCCGCGCGGCTGGAAAAGATGCCTTAGAGTTCGCTCTCAAGCCACTGTTTCAGCTGCCCCTTGGGCGCTGCGCCCAGTTTCTGCGCAACCGGCTTGCCATCCTTGAACAGCACCATCAGCGGGATCGACTGAACGCCCATTTCGCCGGGGATGCCGGTGTTCTCCATGATATCCATCTTGGCGATGGTGACCTGGCCTTCCAGTTCCTCACTGATTTCTTCCAATGCCGGGGCGATCATCTTGCACGGGCCGCACCATTCGGCCCAGAAATCGACCAGCACTGGCTTGTCGCTTTCCAGCACATCGGCTTGGAAACTGTTATCGGTGACGTTCTTGGTGGCCATTTCGGCTTCTCCTGTAATTCTAATTGCACCCAATCTAGGCGCGCTGGCTGGTTACTCAACGCCCGGAAGGGCAAAGCTTTCCTCTCGCCTTGAAACGCGCGGTTTGTGCGCGGCGAGAATTTCCGGATCGATTTCGAACAATTCGGGTGTCTGCGTGTAGAGCACGGCGGCGCGTATCTCGCGCCCCGGATAGATCACGCCGAGCGCAGCGGCGTAAGCGCCCATCTGTGCCAGAACCGACCCGGGCAGATCGGCAAGCGAAGATGGGGGCCGGCGAGCGGTTTTGAAATCGACCACCGTCACGCGGGTTTCCTCCACCAGCAACCGGTCTGCATTGCCGGCCACGACTTGCCCCTCGACCGTTGCGGCCAAGGGCACTTCGGCGAGCGCATCGGGAGAGAATATCGCGGCAAATTGCGGATCGTCCAGCACCGCCAGTGCCGAATCGACCATTTCGCGGCGCTGCGCCTCGTCCAGCTCGCTTGCCTGGCGCAGCAACCAGGCTTCGGCCCGCTCGCGCCGCTCTGCCTGCGGCACGTCGGGCAGCCGCTCCAGCAATGCATGGATCAGCACCCCGCGCCGCGCGGCGATGGCGACCTGCTGCACCGGCAGAGGCGGCCGCGCCCCGATATCCTCCCCTGCGGAAGACGGTGCGAGTGGGCGCGGCGGGCGCGGTTCGGGGCCAATCGGCCGGCGCGCCCAATCGGGTATCGCGATACCCTGCGGCGCGGTAACCGGCTCGGCGGCATTCCCCTGTATCGCCGGAGGAGCCTCGCCATGCGTCAGCCGCCAACCCCAAACCGGATCGTTTTCGGGCAGCCCATCGACCAGCGGTGTGAGCCGCGCGAACCAGCTATCGGGTTTCGGCTCCCCATCCTTGTCGCGCATATTCAGCGCACCGCCGATGAAAAGCGCCTCTTCCGCGCGGGTCATCGCGACATAGAGCAGCCGCCAATGTTCTTCGCGTTCCTCGCGCTTCGCTGCCTCTTGCGCCGCGGCGATCGGGCCGACGCGGTCCTTGGCGCTCAGGCTGGGTAACGGCACCGCGCGCCCTTCCCCGTCGCCGCCATCCTCGCTCAGCGAAAGGTCGCGTATCGGCGAGGCATCGGGATCGCCGGTGGCATCGGCCAGGATCACGATGGGTGCCTGCAGTCCCTTTGCCCCGTGGACGGTCATCACCCGCACCAGCCCTTCGCTCGCGCCCGCCTCGCGCTTCAATTCGCCGTCGCCTGCATCGAACCACTGGATGAATCCGGCCAGGCTGGGCGTATGGGCAGCGGCATAGGCATGCGCGGCGCCCAGCAATTCGTCGATCGGATCGGCCGCCTCGCGTCCCAGCCGCGCGACCAGCTTCGCGCGGCCTTGCCACGGGCCGAGCAGCAGCCAATGGAGCAGCGCCTGCGGCGTCTCGTAATCCGCCAGCTTCAGCAAGTCGCGCAGCCTGTCGGCCACCCCCATCACTTCCGGCGTATCGGATTTGCGCACATGGTCCCACAGCGCGACTTTCGCGCCGCGATAGCCATGTTCCAGAAGTTGTTCCTGGTTCCATCCCACCAGCGGCGAGACCAGCAAGCAGGCCAGGCTGAGATCGTCCAGCGGCTCCGCGGCAAACCGCAGCGCCGCCATCAGATCCTTCACCGCCAGCGGAGCGCCCAGCCGCAGCCTATCCACCCCAGCCACCGGAACACCGGCAGCGTGCAGCCGGGCCACGATCAATCCGGCGAGTTCCTTGCGCTTGCGTACCAGCACCAGAATATCGCCCGCCTGCGCGGTACGCTCCCCGCCCTTGTAGAGCGGATAGGTGCCGATCCAGCCTTTCACCTGGTCAGCGATCCGGTCGGCCGTGCGCCGTTCGGGTGCGGAGACCCAGCTATCCTCCGCCGCGTCCTCATCCTCCATGTCCTGCGGTATAACGGGAACGGGCCGCCATAAGACGACTTGCCCCGGTCGCGCATCACCGCGATGCACCCCGGGCGTTTCGGACAGGCCGAATTGTAGCGGACCGATTTCGGCAATCGCCATATCCACGAAATCGAGCACCGGCTGCGAGGTGCGATAGGACCGCCCCAGCGGCAACTCCTGCAATGGTCGCAGCGTGGTCCGTTCTCGCAACCTCGCCGCATTGCTCGCCGCATCGCCTATGATCCGCTCGTAATAATCGCGCGCAAGGGCGAAGTTTTGCGGGCTGGTGCCCTGGAACCGGAAGATTGCCTGCTTGTAATCGCCGACAACGAAAATGGTGCGCAGCTTGCCCTCGCGTTGCCCCGCCCCAGCGAAGAAATCCTCCGTCAGGGCACGGATTATGTCCCATTGAGACTGGTTGGTATCCTGCGCCTCATCGATCAGAATATGGTCGAAACGGCGATCCAGCTTGTAGCGGATCCAGTCCGACAGGTCCGACGTGTTGAGCAGCGCGGCTGCTTGCCTGATCTGGTCGTCGAAATCGATAAAGCCTTCGCGCGTCTTGGCCTCGTCCCAGTGCAGCGCGAAGCTGCGCCCGATGGCGAGCGCCTGGGCAAACCATTCGGACAGGTTCAGCAAAGTGACGAATTCCGCAATGGCAGCATAGGCCTGCGCGACCTCGTCCTGCCATTCCGCCAAGGCCGGGTTCTGTTCGAGCGGTTTCTTGATGCCGCCGCGCGGGGTGCCATCTTTCTTCAGGATGGAATCAAGCAATTGATCCATCGCGCCAAGCCGTCCCGCCGGGTCCATCGCCAACCAAACAGCCGCCGCATCGGCATATTTTGTGCCGTTTGCCGTTCCCCACGCTCGCATAGCATCGACGAAATTTCGAAGAGCGTTCACCGGAAACCGGTCATCGCCGCACATCGCTTCGGCATCCGCAAGGCTGGCATCTGCGGCCAGTCCCAGAACCTGCTTGGTGCGAGCGGGAATATCCTCCGCGCGCCAACTGCCTTTGCCGAACCACATCTCGCGCGAAGCTGCGCAGCGCATCAGCCAGCCGCGTACCCCGTCCGGCCCCCAACGCACGCTGAGCATCCCCAGCGCATCGAGCAGCGCCCGGTCGCCGGTCTGCTGCGCCTCGACCAGCATCGCGGCGAGCACTTCGTGCGCCAGCAAATCGCGGTCGCGGTCCTCCATAGGCTGGGTTCCGGGGGCCAGCCCGGCTTCTTCCGGAAAGGCAGCCAGCAGCCACTGCGAAAAGGCGTGGATCGTATCGATCCGCAAACCGCCACCGGGGCAATCCAGCACGCTGGCGAAGCGGGTACGCGCCCGCGCCTGCGTATCGGGATCTACCGGAGCACCAATGGCCTGCAAATCCTGCGCCAATGCGCCCGCCGGCATACGGACCCAGCTGGCCAGCACTTCGTTCACCCGTGTCGCCATTTCCGCCGCGCCGGCCTTGGTGAAAGTCAGGCATAATATCTGCGACGGATCGGTCTCGGCCTGCAGCAACAGCCGTAAAACCCGCGCGGACAGCACCTGCGTCTTGCCCGTCCCGGCAGAGGCGGACAGCCAAACGCTATCCTGCGGTTCGACAGCCCCGGCCTGAGCGTCGGTGAGCGGATAGATCAGCTGCCTACTCATCGTCGCGCCCCATCCATTCATCCAACCGCATCAGCTGGTCGTATGTCGCAAATACCGGCGCGTTCGGGTTCAGCCGCGCGGTGAACGGCGCATCGCCGAAAATCCATTCATCCAGCGCTTCCAGCAGGAACTTGCGCGATTGCGGCAGGAATTCCTCCTGCTCTATTCCGCTGCGCTTGGACGGCACCTTGATAGGCGTGGCGATGTAACCGAAGCCGGTATCGCTCTTGTCGCTTTTCGCCAGCGACCAATATTCGAACACGCTGGCCTCGCCCCTCTCCAGCCCGTCAAACGCCCCCGCTCGGGCCATCAGGCCAAGCGTGCCGAGCTGCAGTGCAAACCCCGCCTCGACCTCCGCGCCCGAGGGCGGGCCGCCAGTCTTGTAATCGACGATGGCGAGCGAGCCGTCGGGCATCCGGTCGATCCGGTCCACCTTGCCGTGAATGGTCACACCCTTGACCTGCATTTCGCCCGATTGCTCGATGGCGACAGGCTTGCGTTCGCCGAGCTTTTCCAGTTCCCCCTCGACCCATTCCAGCGCACGTTCCAGCCGCGGCTCCCACAAGGCGCGCATCAGCGGGTGCGCGTTCATCTGCTGTAGCACCTCGGCTGAAATATCGGCCATCGCTCGCGGTTGGCCGCTGGCCTGCGCCTTGTGCCACAACTCCAGGATTTCATGCGCCGCCGTGCCGCGCCAGGCAGGGGACGGCTCGGCATCGAGCGGGTCGAGCTCCGCCAATCGCAGGATCGACGAAGCGTAGAATTGATACGGATCGGAGCGCAGACGATCGAGTGCGGTCACGCTGATCTTCACCCGGCGCTGCTCTGCCGAAGGCATCGGCTGCGGACGAGATGCAGGGGCAAGCTGCAACTGCGTGTCGAGTGCGCGCGCCAGCGCAACCGTGCTCTTGTCTTCATGCTCCGCCGCCAGCCTGTCGCCCATCAAGGCGCGCACGCGCAGCCAGAAACGCGACGGGATCGCCGGGCCTGAAACATCGCGCCGCGACCGGCTGAGCACCACTTCGGGCGCCCCGAGCGCCGCTGCCAGATCGTGCGCGGACAGGCCGATGCGGAAATCCGCACCCGGCACACCCAATGCGCGCAGAACTGCCGGGGCCAGAAGCGGATCGGTTGCGGGCGCGGCGGGCCACGTCCCTTCGTTCAGGCCGGCGCAAATCACCAATTCCGCCCGGCTCATCCGCGATTCCAGCAAGCCATAGATCGATACGCGGGGGTGGCCGCCATAGGGCGGGCGCACCGCCTCGCTCTCCATCGCATCGCGCAAGGCCGCATGAAGCTCGCCCCGCTCCAGCCGTGTGCCTGCACCGCGCGCCGCATCGCGCAATTCCTCCACGAAGCTGGACAATGCACGGCCATCGGCCTTCGCCCACATAGCCTCGCCGCATAGAGCCTCCCCAGCCACGGACAGCGCATCGAGCCAATCGGCGAGCGGGCGTTCGTCTGCATTTTCGGCCAGCGGCGCAAGAAGCTGCGCTACCCCTTCCCACCACTGCGCCACCTGCGCTTTGCCGGCAATCGGACCGAGCGGGACAAGGCCGGGCGCCGGGCGCGGACCACGCAATTCCATTTCCATCGCGCGGACATTGTCCAGCCATTCGCCGCGCGGCAATTCTCCCGAAACCAGCGGATGCGAGAGCAGCGCCATCAGCGGAACGGGCGCGCATTCCTCAGCAGCGCATTCGGCCAGCAGCAACATCACCCGGCCTGCGGGGGTTATCGAGAGCGGTTGTCCGGCAGAATCGTCTGCGGCAATATTCCAGCGGCGAAGATGCTGGACCACCCGGCGCGCCAACCCGCGATCGGGCGTCACCAAAGCGGCGCGCTTGTCCGGTTCGGCCACCGCCTGCCGGATCAGCAGGGCGATGGCCTGTGCTTCCTCTTCCGGATTGGCGGTTTCAACCATGCTCACACCAGCCAGGCGGCGTTTTTCCGCGGGCAAGTCGATCCAGCTCTGGCTCGCCTCGGGCGGCAGGAACAGGCTGGAAATTGCGTGGGTTCGCGCGGGTGGCGCGGCAGCTTCGCCCTTGCGGTGCCATTGCTGGACCTCCGCCCGGGCCACACCCATGCGATTGTGCAGCAATTTCAGGTGATATTGCGGATGGGTCACCGCATCGCCCCGCTCGAACGGGGGGTCTCCTGCATTTTCCGGCGCACCTGCCGTGCCAAGCTCCGCCCAGACTTCTTCCGTCATCGACAGGTCAAGATCGGGCAGGATCACGGCTCCCTGCGGCAATTGGCTGACAACCTTCAGTAGCCGGGCAAGCGCCGGGGCCGCGCTGGTTACGCCGGCGGCGACGATGGGAGTTTGCGGCGGACTTTCCCGCCAGCGCCGCGCCGCGTAATCGAACAAGCGGTTGCGCCGCGTGGCGGCATCGGTGCGCCCCGCCGCCTCCAGCTCCGCTCGCCAGACCTGCTGGACGGCATAGAACAGGGCGGTGTTGTCCTTCCAATGCGCAGACTGGTCTTCCAGCGCGTTCATCACCGCATCTTCCCACAAGGCATCGGGCGCGATGTCTTCCACCAGCAGGCGGTCCATCGTCTGCGCAGCCTGCTGAGCCAACCTCAGCAGCGCGGCGCTGCTCGGCACTTCGCGGCCCATCCGCTTCAATACGTCGGGCAGCAGGGCAGCGATGTTCAACCAGCGTTTTGTCGGGTCGATGGCAGGCGAGATTTCGCTCGCGCCGAGCGGATCGAGCAGCGGGCCGAGCGTCTCGTCGAGGTCGAGATCGCCGACCACCGCCATGCGCGGCATCAGCATCCCGTCCTCGCCGCTGGCGCCGTAATGGCGAACGAACGCCTCCGTCACCGTGCGCACCGCGCGGCTCGACGGTAATAACAGTGTCAGCCGGGCGAGGCCGAGCCCTTCCTCGCGGTAACGTGGGACCAGGCCCGCCACCAGCGCATCGGCAAAGCCGCGATGCGCGGCGATCGAATAGACTTGCGGTGCGGTCGGCTCTGTCACCCGGCGCTCAACCACCGGCCAGTGCGGCTTCGGTGGGCGCGATGGCATCGGGCGTGCCGACTTCGAACCATTCTCCGGTGAAAGGCAGGCCGTAAAGCCGTCCTTCTTCCAGGGCCCTGTTCCACAATATGTTGGTGCTGAACTTTCCCGTCGGCGCATCGCGCAACAGGCGGTGCGATACGATCTGGATGCCGGTAAAGATAAACGGTGCGATCCGTCCCGGCTGGCGGCGGGTTACCCGGCCCATCGTATCGAGGTGGAAGTCACCCTTGCCATCGAAATTGCGCGCGCGGGCATGCGGTACCACCAGCAGCAGAGCGTCCATCTCATCGGCATTCCAGCGAGCGGACAAATCTGCGAATGCGCTGCGCGGTCCGTCGAGCCAGATATTGTCCGAATTGAGTGAGAAAAACGGGTCCGGAAGCTGCGCCTGCGCCAGCACCATCCCGCCCCCGGTTTCGAGCAATTCCGCCCGCTCATCCGACAGGCTGATTGCGGGTGTCTTGCGCTCGGCCAAATAGGCTTCGAGCGCATCGGCGAGGTAGTGGACGTTTACCACGGCCCGGGTAATTCCGGCATCGGCCAGCCGGTCCAGCGCATGATCGATCAACGGTTTGCCAGCCACGCGCACCAGCGGCTTGGGCTGCGTGGCGGTCAGCGGACGCATCCGCGTGCCCATCCCGGCGGCCAGAACCATCGCCGTATCGCTTGCCAGCTTTGTCACGTGATTTTTCCTCCGCCGGTATTGCGCAGTTCGGCGGGAATATTGGCATCGAACCACTTGGCCACCGGGGCCAGCGCCGGGTGCGCCAGATCGCGCTCCATCGCGCTCCAGACGCGAGGGATCATGGACAAGTACCGGTCCTTGCCATCACGTTTCCACAGCCGCGTGAAAATGCCCACGATCTTGGCGTTCCGCTGAGCGCCGAGCCGGGCGTAATCGGCATCGAAATGTTCCCCGGGCGAGGCGATGCTGCGATAGCGTTCCAGCATCCGCCCCTCCAGCTCCTGCGACACGTCGCGCCGCGCATCCTGTAACAGCGAGACGACGTCATAGGCCCGGTGGCCGACCAGCGCGTCCTGGAAATCGATGATGCCTTGCTCGCGCGGGCCGGACAGCAGCATCAAATTTTCGGCGTGATAGTCTCGCAGTACCGTCACCCCGGGATCCTGCCGCGCTACCAGCGGGCCGAGCGCTTGCTGCCAGGCCTCGGCAAAACCGGCCTGATCGACCTGCAAATCCATCGCCGGGCAGTACCAATCGGTGAACAAGGCCGTTTCGCGGGCATAAGTGGACATGTCGTACGGATCGAACGGGCCGGGCGGTTTTTCGTGGAGCTTCGCCAGCGCATCGATCGCCGCCTCGTAAGCCGGGCCTTCGCCTTCCGGGTGATCGTCCAGCCAGTCGCGCATCCGGTCATCGCCGAAATCTTCCAGCAAGACCCAGCCGCGCGCAGCATCTTCGGCATGAATCTGCGGAGCGCGCATCGCCTGATCGTGCAGCCAATGGGCAACATGGAGGAAGGGTTTGGGATCCTCATGCGGTGGGGGAGCATGCATCAGCATGGCTTTGCGCCCGCCTTCGGCAACACGGAAATAGCGCCGAAATGACGCATCGCCCGGCAATGGATCGATATTCGCACCGCCCCAACCAGCGTGTTGAAGAAAGGAATCGATACCCGGGGGAAGCGCGTTCATGGATTCTCCGGTCATAGCGGGCGGGTTAGCCAATCCGCCCCCGGCTCGGCAATCGCCAAACGTCCCTCATCCGCAATTTCCAGTCGGATCGAGAGGCAGCCCGGCTCGTGCGAGAAGCCGCCGACATTTTCCGGCCATTCGGCAATCAGCGCCGCGCCCTCGCGGTAATCGTCCAGTCCGATCTCTTCGGCTTCGGACGGATTTTCTAGCCGATAGAAATCAGCATGAACAATCGGCAGCCGCGTGGCTGGCGGATCGTAGGTCTCGACGATCGTGAAACTGGGTGACGGTACTTCGTCGGCGTAATCAAGCGCCGCGATGATTGCGCGCGCGAGCGTCGTCTTGCCCGCGCCCAGTCCGCCGGATAGCGCGACGACATCGCCCGGCTGCAAGCGCGCGGCTATGCTGGCGCCATATCGCTCCATTGCGGCAAGGTCGGGCAATGCGATCTTCACGGCAGATCGATCGTGGCAGTGGTGCCCTCACCCTTGCGCGAGAACAGTTCCAGCCGCCCACCATGCGCCTCGACCAACTGGCGGGCGAGCGGCAGGCCGAGGCCCTGGCGCCGCTCCAGCGTGCCGCCGGGTCCGGTGCGCAGACCGTCCATCGCGCGGTGGAGGTCGGCGCTGCCCATTCCGCTACCATTATCGCTCACCACTATGCGAACGCCGTCCTTATGACGCGACAGGGCGATCAGGATCTTGCCGCCTCGCGGGGTCGCGGCGATGGCATTGTCGATCAGATGACCCACCGCGCGGCCCAGCTGGCGCGGATCGGCATCGACCTTGCCCGCGCTCGTCCCACGCAGATCGAGGCTCAGCCCGCCGCCCGAAATAGCTGCCTCCCGCTCGCGCACGATTTCCGCGACGAACGCCATCAGTTCCAGCCGCTGCTTGGCAATCGGCAGCAGGCCGGCTTCCGATTGCGACAGGTCGAGCACGTTTTCCACCTGCTCGGTCAGCCGCCCGACCGATTCCACGATCGCCTGCACATATTCATGGCCCTGCTCGCTCAGCTCGCCGGCTACGCCCGCTTCCAGCAACTCTGCAAATCCGCCGATAGACGTCAGCGGCGTACGGAATTCATAGGACATGTTGGCGAGGAAGCGTGTTTTCACCTCATCGGCCTGCTCGAGCGCCTGATTGCGTTCGCGCAGCGCGTCCTCTGCTTTCTGGGAATCGGTGATGTCGAGCACGGTCAGCAGGCCATTTCCGTCGGGCAACGGCACACCGGCAAATTCCAGCGTGCGGCCGTCGGTAAGCGATACGCGCCCGCCCTTCTCCTGACGGTCGAGCGTGGCGCTGCGGATCACTTCCCCGATATTCGCAGCACGCTTCGGCTTTTCCAGTTGCGGAGCGATCAATTCCAGCAATTCGTCTCCGCCGGGATGGCCTTCCAGCGCATCGGGTTCGATACCCCATGCGCGTGGAAAGCTGCGGTTCCACAGCTGCATACGGCCATCGGGCGCGAATACGGCCAGCGCTTCGAACAGGCTGTCGAAAGTGGCGGTGCGGGTGCGCAGCAGCGTGTCGCGCGTGGCCGACAGGGCAAGCTGTTCGGTGCGGTCTTCGGCTATCAGCACCAATCCGCCATCGGGCGTCGGCTGGGCGACGATCCGCAAATGCGTCCCGTCGGTCAGCGGCCAGTTTTCCTCATGCTGCGTTCCGCTGTCGAACCATTCCACATGTTCGGCCCGCCACGCCGGAAAATCGCGCACTTCGGGGGTCTTGCCCTGCTCGCGCGCCATCGTCAGCAGGCGGTCAAACGAGGTGTTGTTCGCAACCGAACCGGGCGAGATTGCAAAAATACGGCGAAATGGCTGGTTGGCGAAGACCAGCTTGCGGTCACGATCGAACTGTCCGACGCCGACCGACAGCTGGTCAAGCATCTCACGCTGCGCATCGCGGAAAGCGCGGAAGGCGCGGCGCTGTTCCTCCAGCTCCTCGATATCCACGGCATATCCGGCGACACCTTCGGCCCCCAATGGCAGGTCGCTGACGCGCAGGCTGCGCCGTTCGCCGCGAATCGTTGCGCTGACATTGCGCTCGATCGCCTCGTCCCGCTCGCTCGCCGATCGGGCGACTTGAGCCGCGCTTCGCCCTTCGACCGTCTCGACCAGTTCGGTCTGCGCGTCGATCACCGCGCCCGAGCTGGCAGCACCTACCGCTTCGACATAGGCCTGGTTGACCAGGCGCAGGCGTCCATCCGGCTGGCGGAACCACATCGGCATGGGGGCAGCCTCGATCAGGCCGACCAGGGCACCGAAATCGCCCTTCGCCCGCGCTGCCTCTTCGCGTAGGCGCGACAGTTCGCCCTCGCTCTCGCTGAAATCGAAAATCCATACGAGCGCCGCGCCGCCGGGGCTGACCTGCTGGTCGGCCAGCACTCCGCGCAGGGCCAGGCTTCGCTGCGAACCGGGGGGGGACAGCTCCATCCGGAACGGTGCCGCCGTTTTCTGGGTGCGGCGCACCTCTTCGTCCAGCTTCGCCACCTGCGCCTTGGACAGCCCCGCCCCGTCATCCGGGGCCAGTTCGCTGAGATATTGCGGCAATTTGTCCAGCCCCAGCCAACCGGCCAGCCGGTCCGATCCCTCGATCCGGCCATCGGCGCGCACCAGCAAAGGAATGGCCGGCGCTTCGTCGATCATGCGCGACATGCGCCGTGCCGCCTTGCGCGCATTTTCCGCACCGCGCGCCTTGCCCGCTGCGGCAATCATCAGCCAGGCTGCGCCCGCGGTCCAGGCGGCCATCAGCAGGCCGATCAGCACGGTTGCGGTGGGGGATAATTCCATGGGGTGTCAGCTATGCGCCGCAGGGGCGCGATGCAACGGATAGATGCGCGGATTACGCAACAAAAAAGGGGCCGGTCGCAGCCGGCCCCTTGCTTGTTTTCGAACTCGCGCGATGCCCAGATCAGTAACGGTAGTGTTCCGGCTTGTACGGGCCTTCCACCGGCACGCCGATGTAATCGGCCTGCTTCTGGCTCATCTTGGTCAGTTGAGCGCCCAGCTTGTCGAGATGCAGTTGCGCCACCTTCTCGTCGAGATGCTTGGGCAGGACGTAAACGTCGTTCTCATAGGCATCGCGGTTGTTCCACAATTCCATCTGCGCCAGCACCTGGTTGGTGAAGGAACAGCTCATCACGAAGCTGGGGTGGCCGGTCGCGCAAGCGAGGTTTACCAGACGGCCCTTGGCGAGGATGATGATGGACTTGCCATCGTCGAAGGTGACGACATCGGTGCCGGGCTTCAATTCCTGCCAATCGTAATTGTCGAGGGCAGAAATCTGGATTTCGCTGTCGAAGTGACCGATGTTGCACACGATGCTCATCGGCTTCATCGCCTTCATGTGCTCGGCGGTGATCACGTCTTCATTGCCGGTCGTGGTCACGAAGATATCGGCGCGCTTCACGCCTTCTTCCATGGTCACGACTTCATAACCTTCCATCGCCGCCTGCAATGCGCAGATCGGATCGATTTCGGTTACCATCACACGCGCGCCGCCATTGCGGAGGCTGTCTGCGCTGCCCTTACCGACATCGCCGAAACCGGCGACGCAGGCGACCTTGCCAGCCAGCATCACGTCGGTTGCACGGCGGATGGCGTCGACCAGCGATTCCTTGCAGCCATAGAGATTGTCGAACTTCGACTTGGTCACGCTGTCATTCACGTTGATCGCGGGGAACGGCAATTTGCCCTGCTTGGCAAGGCTGTAGAGACGGTGAACACCGGTGGTGGTTTCCTCCGAAACACCCTGGATATTCTTGACGCTCTGGGTGAGGTAGCCGGGGTTCTTCTTGACGTAGGCTTTGAGTGCGCGCTGCATCTCGATTTCTTCGGCATTTTGCGGTTCGGGCATTTCCTCGCCCGCTTCGATCCGCGCGCCCCACAATGCGAACATGGTCGCATCGCCGCCATCGTCGAGGATGATGTTGGCGGTCTGATCTGGGTTGTCTTCGGTGCTCCAGTCGAAGATCTTGCCGACATAGTCCCAATATTCGGCCAGGCTCTCACCCTTTACGGCGAAAACCGGAATGTCGCTCGCAGCCATTGCGGCAGCGGCGTGATCTTGGGTGGAGAAGATGTTGCAGGTCGCCCAACGCACATCGGCACCCAGCGCGGTTAGCGTTTCGATCAACACGGCGGTCTGGATCGTCATGTGCAGCGAACCGGTGATGCGCGCCCCCTTCAGCGGCTGCTCGTCGCCATATTCCTCGCGCAGAGCCATCAAGCCCGGCATTTCGGTCTCGGCGATCTTGATTTCGGCCCGGCCGTAATCGGCCTGCGAAATGTCCTTGATGATATAGTCCTGAACCTTGGTGGCCACGCGAAATCTCCTGAAAATTAAATCTGGGCGGAGCCACATATGCGGCCCCTGTCCGTTCGGCCCGCGATGTAGCGATGGAGGGCGCTGCGATCAAATATAAAGTTATCTTTATATGTTGTATTCGTTGCCGTGGCGCGCGGCCACGCTATATCGAGCGCTGCAAGCACATCCCACGAAAGGATATTACAACATGGCGATTTCGATCGGAGACAAGATCCCGGACATCAAGCTGGTCAAGGCCACTCCGGAAGGGCCGCAGCAGGTCCAGGCGAGCGAATTTTTCGCCGGCAGAAAAGTGGCGCTGTTCGCCGTGCCGGGTGCCTATACTCCGACCTGTTCGGCAAAGCATTTGCCCGGCTTCACCGAAAAGTCGGACGAATTGAAGGCGAAGGGGATCGACGAAATCGCCTGCACCGCCGTCAACGATGCGTTCGTCATGAATGCCTGGAAACAGGATAATGACGCGCAGGACGTGACCATGCTGGCCGATGGCAATGGCGATTTTGCCGAGGCGCTGGGGCTGGACGCCGACTTCAGCAATTTCGGCATGGGTAAGCGGGCGCAGCGTTATTCGATGGTGGTGGATGATGGCACGGTAACCCAGCTCAACGTCGAAGCGCCGGGCGATTTCTCGGTCAGCAGCGCGGAACATATGCTCGGCCAGCTCTAAGCCGTATCCAACTAACGAAAAGGGGCGCCCCCGGCTGGGAGCGCCCTTTTTTATATCCGACTGACCCGTCGATCAGGACATCTGCGACTTCATCGCATCGACGCGGGCATGGCCCTGCTCGATCGACTGGTAGCAATTGGTAATTTGCTGGCGTGTCTGGTCCGACAGATCGTTATCCTGCAAAGCTTCCTGAAACTTGTTCTTGATGTAATCTTCGCCGCGTTCGACTTCCTGGACGATCGCCTTTTCGTCGGTGCCCATCACCGCCTGCTTCAAATCCATAAAGCCGCGATGCGCTGCGCCGGAAATGCTGCTGTCATCTTCGGGATCGCCACCCAGCGAAGTGACGTGCTGCTGCAACTGGCTGGCCACCGCGCTACGCTCATCGGCCATTTCGCAGAAAAATGCGCTATTGGAAGTCTCGCTGTCCTCGGACGCTTCCTTGTAGCCTTTCATGCTGTCCAGCGTGGTCTTGATGAGGTTGTTGGTTACCGAAATATCGTGCGATTTATCCATGATCTTGCTCCATCTTTGCGCTAAATTGCGCTTGCAAGATCAACGGATTGCCCGCGCGAGGGTTCCACGGCCCAGCCAGCCTATGTCCGGTTTGGCCGCTTCTTCGAGCCGACCCGTTGCCCTGCCGGGACGAGCCGAACTTGAGCGCGTCAATAACCCATCAGGCTGAGCACTTCCTTGCGGCTGCGCTGGTCCTCCAGAAACGTCCCCATCATCCGGCTGGTGACCATGGACACGCCGGGGGTGCGGACGCCGCGCGCCGTCATGCAGGAATGGCTGGCATCGATCACCACCGCCACGCCCTTGGGTTCCAGATGATCCCAGATACATTGGGCGACCTCGGCAGTAAGGCGTTCCTGGATCTGCAACCGCCGGGCATAGCCATGCAGAACCCGCGCCAGTTTTGATATTCCGACCACCTTGTCGGTCGGCAGGTAGGCTATTGCGGCCTTGCCGATGATCGGGGCCATGTGATGTTCGCAGTGGCTTTGGAACGGAATATCCTTCAGCAGCACGATCTCGTCATATCCGCCAACCTCCTCGAACACGCGCGCGAGATGTATCGCCGGGTCTTCATTGTAGCCCAGGCAATATTCCTTCCACGCGCGCGCGACGCGTTTGGGCGTATCGAGCAGCCCTTCGCGAGTCGGATCGTCGCCCGTCCATTCGATCAACGTGCGTATGGCATCCTGTACGTGTTCGGGAACGGGGGGCTTGCCGCGTTCAACATCTTCATCGGGTCCGACCAGGCTGCTCATTTGGATACCTTCTTCTTGATGTAACTGAACGGGCGGCGCAGGACGCTGCCTTTGCGAAACAGGCCCGGACGATCCCGGGGCAGAGCGAACATCTGCTCCGGCTGTTCGGGATCGAGCATCCCGCTATCGGCAAGCGCCTGCTCCATTTCGCCAAGCTCGGGCAATTCCAGCGGCCGCAAGTGCCGCTGGTTTCGATCGATCTCGCGGATCATGACCGCCATCGATCCGTAATGCTCCAGCAAGCCGGGCACCGCGCTTTCGTCAAGCCCGCAATGTTCGGCCAGCAGCGAATGGCGCAATGCGGCGATCCCGTCGGTGCAATGCTCGTTCCCGGCGCGCTGGGAATCGATGAACACGTCGCATTCGCTGTCCAGCCCCATCGAGCGATTGTTCATGTTGGCAGAGCCGATCCTGAGAACCTCGTCATCCACGATCATGATCTTGGCGTGGACATAGATCGCTTCTTCGCCGGTAAACGGCACGAAGACATGGAACCGACCCCGCAAATCCTTTTGCGCGATCGATCGGACGAGACGGGCACGGGCGAGGTCCATCGCCTGCTGTTCCATCCAGCCATCGGCAGTGACCGGGTTGACGATCACGATCTCGGGCGGATCGTCTTCGGTCATGCGCCGGGCGATACATTCGGCGATCGTGCGGCTCGCGAAATACTGGCTTTCGGCGTAGATAAACCGCTTCGCACGCGCGATGTGGCGGACGAAGAGCTGCTCGATCTCGTCGATCTGCGGGCGGCCATCATGTTCGGCCCTGGTGCGGGCGATGCCGATCTCTACATTGTCGAACTGCGCTTTCAGCCCTTCGGGCCAGAGCGATTTTTCGGGCACCTCGATCTGGGAGAGCGTTTTGCCGCCGGCCGTGGCCCAGCGGTCGCGGCCCAGATCGTCCAGCGTATCGGCCGCTTCGCCTTCCAGCATCATCGTCGCATCGTGCCACGGCATGTAATAAGAGCCGCGCGGACGCTTCCGGCGGGGATCGGTTTCGATATGATCGCGTGTGTCCCAGCGGTGAGTGGTCATGTCGATCCCGCCGCATACGGCCAGACTGTTATCCAGCACGGCGATCTTCTGGTGGTGGCTGCACCCGACCGGATGGGCGGTATCGAAATGGAAATCGATCCGTTTATGCGGAAACCACCGTGCCAGATCGAGCACCATCGATCCGCGACCGGCGAACTTGAAGAAGCCGTAGCTCCATTTGAGAATCCGGATATCCAGGTCGTCGCGGTGGCGATTCAGCCAGAGGATGAAACTGCCCAACCGGCTCGGATAACGTCCCTCGCCGCGTTTGCCATACCATTTGCGCCCCTGCGCCAAGTGGATCCGCGTATCAAAATCCCAGCCGATCAGCAGGATTCGCTGACGCGCGGCGAGCATGGCCTGCTGCATGGCCTGAAAGTAATTTTCCGCGTCGACGATGACCGTGGCCCGTTTCGCCTTGGCGTAACGCCAGACGCCGCGTTCGACGGAGCTGTCGTCGAACGCGGCGTCTTCGTTTTGCTTGGTCGAGGGGCTTTCATCATTCACCCGGCCAGCCCTAGCGGTATCATTCCTTCGCGTCGTCCTTCTTTTCCGGCGTCACCTCGGCATCGGCTTTCTCTTCCTTCTTCCGCCGCTCGAACACTTCCTTCATGTGCTCGCGATCGTCATCGGTCAGATGCTTTTCGAACTCGGGGAAGTGATCTTCCTCTTCTTCGTTGATGTGGTGGCGGTAATCGTGATCGAGCTGCTTGAACTTCGACATCCATGCGCTGGATGACATGTCGGTGGCTGCCAGATCGTTCAGCGCTTCGTTAAGCTCGTGGTGCTCGGCCACCGAATGGCGGGTGTCGTCGGTGGTCGGCGGCTTGCGCAACATCGTCGAATAGAGCGCCTGCTCCTCGGCCGCAGCGTGGCTCTTCACGTCCTTGGTGAACTTTTCGAGCAATTCCTTGCGCCGTTCGGTTTCGCCGCTGGTTTCGGCCATCTGGTCCAGGATCGCGCGATGATCGTCATGATCCTGCTTCAAGCGTGCGAAAATTTCATCGGACATGGGGCGTTCTCCTGTTTGCGTGTGGCGATGAAACCGGCGAAAGCCCCTTGCGGTTCCACAGACCTTGGCGAAGCGGACGAGCGGGACCATATCGGCACGATGTCGGATGCCCCTCTCCCCGAACAGACTGCCAAGGCGATGGAGATCGAGGCGGCGCGTGTGCTCGAAACACTACCGGCGCAATTGCGCGACCAGCTGCACGATATTGTCGTGCAGGTCGAAGAGTTTGCCACGGCGGAGCAACTGGCGGCGGTGGACATGACCAGCCGCTGGCACTTGACCGGCCTGTATGAAGGCAACCCATTGGCCGAACGCTCGGTCTGGAACGCCACCGAAATGCCCGCGATCATCTCACTGTTTCGCCAGCCGCTGCTGCGCGAATGGCGCGAGACCGGCGTCGAATGGAGCGACCTTATCCGCCACGTGGTGATTCATGAGGCAGGGCATCACTTCGGATTTTCGGACGAGGAGATGCATGCGCTGGAGCAGCAAGAGCCGAGTTAAATCCGACTTCCACTTACCTATTCGAAACAGAACTTCCGCCTACCAGCAATTAAAACTTTCTCAAGTTTATAGAATTGTGACCCATATCACTCCGCCAAGACCGCCCCCAGCATAATCAAACCACGTCGTACAAGTTTCGATTCGGTCGTATCTCTGTTGAATTAACCTGCATTCCAGCGGCTGCTGGCATGCGGGAGGGAGATCGCCGATGGCGCGTCAAGCCGGTATTCCTCTGCTCAACCTGTTCGATACTGTCGAACAGATCACCCAATCGCTGCCAGAACCAATTGCCAGCTTCCTTGGGAAATTCGTGGCGCTGGATCTGGAAAGCCGCACCAGCGATGGCGCGGTGATCCATACCGGGAAAATACAGTCGCTCGACGTGGTTCTGGCCGATAGTGATATTCAGGATTTCGATCTGGGCTTCGGCAAATTGCGGATACCCGGCGTAACCACGGTTCTTCCCTTCCAGTTTTCCAAACGGCGAAATACGAACTTCACCGACGATCTGGAACCCGCCGAAGACAGTTGGCAGTTCGACCTGTTTCTTGACGATTTTTCGCTGGTGTTCGATGGGTTGGTGGCCGCCCGATTAATAAAAGAGGTGGACACCACGCCGCGCCATCTGGAAGCCTTGCCGGGCAAACAACCTGTTGCCTTTACCGGCAGCGCGGCGCTGCGCATCGAACGCGTTTCATCGGCCGCGCAGCCAACGTTCCGCTTCATCGATCCGATCGCCGGCAGCGACCCTTTTCTGCCCAACGCGCTGTCGGGCGGCGTGGCCCACATCACCTGCACGCCGCCCCATTTCCTGTGTGGTAAATCCGGTGTCGGCTTCACCATCCGCGATATCATGTTCGATGGAAGCAAGCGGTATTCGCCGCCATTCGTTATCGAACAGGGGCAATCTGCCAACTGGACCGGCTTCGCATTGAAAGAGGCGACGGTCTATACGGCCCCCGCTCTGGGATTGGCCACCCTGTCTGCCACCCTGCGCGATTTCCTTATCGGCGATCCAGCCGGGCTCCAGGCCAGAATCGAATTTCAGATGGGCCGGTCGCCGCTCGACAGCGCCACCTTCGTATTCAACCAGGCTGGGAACGAGTTAGGCGGTTTTGACAAAGAAGCCGGAACGCTGAAAATCACCGCCCAGCCGGGCGAAGAGGTGCTGCTTGAGGCCAGCCTTACGGTGGATGACCCGTCTTCGGGCGATCCGGACGGGATTACCGATTACAAGGCGGAATATAAATTTCCCAACCAGGCCGCGATAGTGGCTGACAGCGCCAGCGGCATGGTCAGCCATGGCGATATCGTCGAGATTACGTCGATAGAGGTGATCGGCCCCGACGATGTAGAGATTAGGAAGCCGCCTTTCACCATACGCATGATCGCCGAAGGCAGCGACACCGCGCCAGAACTGTCGAGCAATGTGATAGGCCCCGACTTGGCTGGGATTGTCGATATCTCCGGCCCCGCCGCAAAGCTGGACGGCATGGTGCTGAACGCTGCCGACGTTCCGCCCGACAGTGCGGCCGAGTTTCATTTTCGCAGCGAGGCGCTGGGGATCGACAGCGTGGGGACATCGCTGACCCTGGCGATCCCCTCGCATGCTCGCGGCACCCATTTTATTGAGATCACACAAAAAGATGCCGTTGACCGCGCAGCGACCAAACTGCGGCTGAAGCTACGTGAGAATGACGAGGACGAAGTTCTGGTGGGCACGCCAGCAGGCGTTTTTGGTGATATCGACCCGTCCACAGCCAAAAATATCAGCCAGGTTCTGGGCACTTACGATCTGGCCGATTTTCACACCAAGGGGCGGTTGAGCGGCGGTGCAGGGGATGCAACCCGGTCAGGTTCAACTGTTTCCGTGCCCGCAGGAATGATTGCCGAAGTAGCAGTCGATCAACTGGAGGCTGCGTTACCCGCGCCGGACAGTCGGCATATACAGGTGCTGTTCCAATTCGATTCCGACCAGCCCGTGGGATGGGGCCCGGAAGAGCCGGCCGATGCAGGCTCCGATATTGCTGCTGCCGTGCTTAAATGGGCAGAAGAATTCCCCGGCGCGTCGTTTCAGATTATCGGCCGGTGCGATGATGTTGGCAGCGACAGCTATAATATAGATCTGGCGCAGCACCGCGCCGATGCGGCGGCGGCGTTGTTGCCGCAGGGTTCGACCATTCAGGCGATCGGCGAACAATCCATCGTCAGTCTTTTGCCAGGCGCCGCTGCATTGATCGAACCGGACATAGATGAACAGTCCCACCGGCTGATAGATGCAAATGGCACTTCCGCTCCATGGCCCAAGGATGGCAATGACAATGGGCTGCGCACTGCTCCACCCGACCCATCGCGAGAAAGTGAGCGGCTGAAATATCGCCGCGCCGATATATATGCGATTGGCGGCACCTCCGCTCCGCAGCAAATTTCTCCCAGCCTGGTGACAGAGCCTGATCGGCGCCGCATTCTGGTCCCGTCAACCGGCCGCAAAACTGCCCCTTCTGCAAACGGCAATGCCAAAGCGGATTACCGCCTGAAGGCAGTGATTGGCTGGGACCGAGCACGCTTCACCGGTTGGGGCGATATGGTGCCCAACATCGCAGAGGTGGAATATGCGTGGACGCCCAGCGATGACGGGATCACCCTGACCGCGCAGACGCTGATGGCCTATGGCAAATGGATCTACGACGATCTCACTGGCTTTACCGAATTCACCATAGGGCTGGAATCGCAGGGCGATGAAGACGGTCTGGCTTCAACGACCGACACAAAGCTCGTCTCGGCTTTCGCATTCGGTCCTATGCTGACGCCGGTTCTGAATTCGCAAACCGATATGCTTCCCGGTGATGTCGGCGCAGCCTCCTTGCTCGCTATGGTGGGGGCCGGAGCAATCGGCACAATCAATACGGGCACCGGCCCGTTGGTCGCCGGGGGCTCGAAAACCGCGCTTATCGGTGTGGAATCGAAGACCACAACCCGCACCTTGCAAGATCCGTTCGCCAGCATGAAAACGCAGCTGACCGTAGATTACACCAACACGGTCAATATCGATGCTGGCGCGCTCGGCCTGAAAACCAAAGAGCCAATGAAGCTGCGTTACGATGATGTTGGCATCATCTTCGACAACACCGATCCCGACGCCGCTCTGAACAAGAAAGTCGGGCTGGTTTTCGCCAGCGATGCCATGTCGATCGAAGATAGCGGCCTGTGGGAAATCAAACCTCCTATCGGCACGTTGCTGTCGGTGCGCAGCTTCCGCATGGGAGTGGGATCGCTGTGGATCGAACCGTCGCTTTCGCTGGCGCTCAATCTGGGCGTGGTGGAGGTTTCCGAAGCGACCTTCCGCGTAACTTTTGAAAAAGATTCAGCTGGCAAATTTATCCTGCCGCCGAAATTCAGCCTGCGCGGGTTTACCGCATCGGTCGATATCCCCAACGCACTAAGGGGAGAAGGGCGCCTGAAGATCGAGGAAAGCGGTCTGGTCAAGGCGGCAATCGATGTTACCGTGCTGCCGCTGCAGGTGCGCGCCGTTGCTGCGCTGGCGGTCGGCAAACCGCCAGAAGTGGCGCCATCGCTGTTTATGAATCTGTATGCCAAGGTGCAATTCCCCGGCGGCATACCGCTCGGCCCGCTGCCACTGGCGATCCAGGGTTTCATCGGTCAGACTGTAATCAATGGTGAACGCGATATCGACAACACAACCGATATCGTAACTCGCGAAATCGGCTGGTGGGGGACTCCGCCAGAGCTCAAATACCGGCCCGAGCGCGGCCAGCATGCATTGGGTGTAGGCGTGGTGATCGGCACCTTGCCCGATGCCTCTTTCTGCCTGTCGGCCGAAGGAATGGTGGTGGTAGCCTTCCCTGATCCCGAAGTGATCCTTGGGGTAGAGGTCGATCTGCTGTCGGTCCCTTCATCGGCGGCCACTGACGAAAAGGCTTCGGGATCAAGCGCTGCCATTACCGGCCTGGTGGTAATCAATCCGCAAGCGGTTTCGCTGGCGGTATCGGCGGATTATGAAATTCCAAAAATACTCGAACTCAAGGTGCCATTCTCGGCGTATTTCCCAGCCCCATCCACCGGGCACAACACTTATATCAGACTGGGTTCGGATGGCCATGCGGACCGGCCCGGCGAACCGATTACCATCACACTGCTGCCCGATACACTGGACCTGAGAGCCTGGTCGTTCCTGATGATCGAAGGCGGCGGCATTCAGGATCTGGGCGGCGAGGCCGATTGGGATTTTGACGGATTCGCGGTGGGTTTTGGTGCCGGGATCGGATTGGAATGGAAGGCCGGCCCTATTGGCCTGTCTGCTTCCGCCAAAATGCTAGTGGGGCTGGGAACCGATCCGCTGATTATCAAGGGCGGGTTGTGGGTTGATGGCAAACTGGATCTGGTGGTGGTTTCGATCGCCGCGCGCGGCGACATCGTGCTGACCTATACCGATATGCCGAATGCTTCCCCCACCCTTTCTCTGGAAGGTGAGTTCTGCGGTGAAGTGGACATGTGGTTCTTCTCCTTGAAAGGCTGCGTCGATTTTTCAATCGGCCCGGATGTGAACATGCCGGTGCCCGCTGCACCTTCGCCGGTAAAATCGATCGCGCTGACAGATCGTATGGGCACCACCATGGGCGAGGCTGTGAACAACCAATCCGATTTAAAGTCGGGCAAGCTGTTCGATTTCGTCAACAACAATGGGGTCATGCAGAATGAAGGGGTTGATGCAGAAGACAATCACCGCGTTTGGCCAGACACCGTGCCGGTTATCAATTTCGGCCACTTCATCAAGGATGGTCTGGGTACGGGGCAGTTCGATCCTTCGGCCCAGCCCAGCGGCGAACCCTGGTTTGGATCGAGCCGCCTGAAATACGCCTATAAGTTGACCAATGTCGTTCTGACCAATCTGACCACCGGTATCCAGGTCAGCGATCCTTCGGGCGATAGCCTCCAATCGGCCTGGACCCATTCACCCAGCCGCGCCGCCGATGATACGTCGGGAAGCGGGGCTGCAGTGCCATCGGGGGCAGAGGCAACCAGCCTGCAATTGCTTAACTGGGAACCATGGGCCTGGGCCCGCAGCACCGCAGATGGCGGCGAAGGGCAGCCCGGCGACCCGGTGGACACGATCGGCCGCATTTGTGAGCCCGTGCCGCCACCGGCACGCGCCTGTTTGCTCGGATCGGCCGCCGATATCTTATCGCCGACAGACGCCCGGCTGCGGCGTAATCAACCTGCACCCGGCCCCTATCCCAGCAAATTCCGCGGCACGGGCCGATCCGTCGCGGTGCACAATAACATCGTCCATACTGGTAGCCAGTTGACCGCACTGCTCACTTCGCGCGGGATTAATATGCGCGGCGGCGAAATGGTGCCGACCCCGGCAATATTGGCGGGCGGCCATTCGCACAGCCAGGCCTATCGCTTGCCGGCTGGGCAGCGTGTCACCCCGGAAGGATCTTCGCCGGTAGCATTGTCATGGCGCGCCGATCTGGACCGTGATGTGACCGATGGCGAACTGACCCTGCTGGTCTGTCAGGATGACAGCGATCATTCGCCGGGAGGGGGCGAACACTGTTATGATTTTGCCGATAGCCAGATCGGCACAGTCAACGAACGGCTGGCCTTCCCCTCATTCATCGCAACCGCCAGCGACACGCGCAAGCCGCTGGAAATAACCGATCGACTGGATATTTCGCGCCCGTCCGGGCCGCAGCGCGGAAGCGATGAGCAGGGCGAACTGACTATCCATCACCCGGGTGCAAAACTGGATTTTGTCAAACATTGCAAAGAGCTGGAATTGCATATTTTCCGGCAAGCAACGGGCAAACTGACGCTCGTCATCCATCACGCCGATGGGTCGGTCAGCGAACAAACCGCCGATGGCCCGCCATCTGCGGCGATCCTGGTCGCTCTTTCTTCCGAAAGCGGGATCGCCGCGGTTCTGATAAAGTTTCCGGGTAAATTCATTCACCTCTACCGCGTGTGCTGCAAACCTTCTGGTGATCCCCGGCCGCCGGTAGACGGCAAATGCCTGAACATTTCAGGACTTCCCGCCTCCATCGAGGGCAAGCGCGGCTTTGAACATGAAGGTGCGGTCTTCAAGGCGACCGGCAATAGCGGCAGTTTTGCCCGCACCGATGCTATTGACAGCGGCAGTGAACCGGCCCGGCGGGGGCAGGATGGTCGGTGGGAATTGCAAATCCCCTACGACGGGATGAGCATCGATCTGCCGTTTGGATGCACCCATCTCGAAATCGGAATCATGCAATTTGCCGGGCCGGTGACTGCCCGCGGACTGAATGCCGATGGAAAGGTGGTGGCCGAAGCGAGCGCCGCGCAGGTTCAGGCAATTGGCCTGACTTTGACCCTGCGTGCGACCGAAGAGATTGTGCGGGTCGAACTTGCCGGAGGTGATGGCGAGGCCTTACTCTACCGCCTGTGCTGCATGTCTGACGACGATCTGCCGGGGTCCGACAAACATTGCATCGATCTCAGCGATCTCCCGCGAGCTTTCGATGGCCGCAAATCGGCATCCATCGAAGATCTGCGCATTGCACCGCTGCATGGCCAGCCCATCGGGCTTACCGATATGGTCGATACCAGCGGCGCTCCGCAGGCGGGCAGCGATAAACAGGCCGAACTGTTGATCAATCGGAACGGCCTGCGGCTGGACTGGCCGCGCGGTTGCGCCGATCTGGAATTGCACATCATCCAGGCGCATCGCCAGCCCGTTCTGGCGAAGGGTTTTGATGCCAAAGGCAATCTGATCGCGCGCGGGGCGAGCGACCCCCGCCAGCGCGGGCCGCAGATTATCGCATTGCAGGCCGAAACGCCGATAGAGCGCCTCGAACTGTCGGGCGGCGGCAACGAATCGGCGCTGTTCCGGCTGTGCTGTGCTGCTGGCGCTGCCACTACGCAGGGCGAGCGTTGCATCGCGTTTAAACGCAGGCCGGGCGACCAAAGAAAGCTGGCAAAGCTGGCGCAAGAGGGGGTAATTTTTACCGATCCCGGCGGCCGCAAGAGCCTGCATATCTCCGACCGGCTCACCGTGGACGAAAAGCAGATCAAAGCTGGCCCCGATGGGGTGAACGAACTGATATTCGGCGAAGGCGGATTGAACATCGCCCTGCCCGCGCCCGCGCGCCGCGTCAGCCTCTTGCTGGCAGTGCCGAAGGGCGTTGAATATGCGATCGAGGCGCTCGGCGAAAGGCGCAAGCGCATAGCCGGTGAAGGTGGACAAAGCATCGGCAAGCCAATGAGCATCACCCTGGAAGGCGAAGGTATTGCCCAGGTGGTGATCCGCGCGCCCAGCCAAGGAATTCTTGCGCGGATTTGTATCGACGAACGGACTGGCAGCCCCGGGCACCACGCGCCCACTATGCTGGGCCACTCTGATCCAGCAGAACAAAACGCTATCAGCCTGCCGGTCGTTACCGCCGAGGATGTGGATGAAGCCGCCACCGGGTCCGGTTCCAACTGGCCCGGCACGGTCATCCGCGAATTCCGTCATGAAAATGGACATCGCTGCGCAGTGGTGCGCTACGTCATGCCCGAAGGGGCCAAGCCGTTTGATCGGGTCACCGTCACTCCGCAAACCGAACAGCAGGATATCGCATTGCTGTCGCTGTGCGGTGTGGACAACCGCGCGGCGAAGTGGCGCGCCCGCGATGTGGACGTGCGCAGCGATTTGGCCGCCGATCTGGCGAACGATCCCAATGGCGACGGGCGCCCCGTCCTTCTTGACCCGGATTGCGAATACCGGATCGATATCGAATATGAGTGGCAAGCATGGCAGGGGCAAGACGACGCCGACAACGCGCCGGCCACTCCAATCGACAGCAATTTCGGCAACCGTACAAGCGATAGCTTCTTCTTTACCACCGCCAGCGAAACGGTGCTTCCGACCGTTCCGGATGGGCCTGTCATACAGGATGGGCCGAACGAATGTATATTCGATCCGCGCGACGTCGACCGCTATCTGCTGGGTTCCGATCCGGCCAATGCCGCCATCGCTCATTTCACCGATGATCCCGTGGTGTTCTATTTCAGCCAAGCGCATATCGGCAACCTACTCGAAGTTTATGGCCGTGAGCTGTCAATTGAAGTGCGGCGCACCGATCCCCCGCCCCAGCCCGGCGGCGATATTAGCGCGCTGATCGCGCCGCTGCCTGGGGTCGTTTCGAAGGTGGGCCTGCCACAAGAACTACAGTCTGATTTCGATCAGCGGATTGATGTGGCGATCAAGGCCGCGCCCTGCCTTGCGGGCGTGGACCCGATTGCCGGCGGCACCGCCATGGCGGGCACATATCCGCTTGAGCCGAAGGTGATGTATGATTGCGATCTGATGGCGCGCGTTTCTGCAGACCATACGGACAAGCTGCGCGTACAGGCCAGCCGCTTCACCACATCACGCTATGCCAATCCGCGCGAAATGGTGGAAGCAATAGGCATGGGCACGGGGTCCCAGGCCAGCCCGGCGCCACCACTTGAATTGGTGATCGAACAGGGCAAATCAGTGCCAGCCAATATCATGGGCCCATCCGACCGCGATTTTGATATCGCCATGGCGGATATGGGGCTGGAGACGCTGGGTTTGCCCGATGGCCAACCCCGCCTGTTCCAGATCTGGCAGCCTGATACCGCAGGCGGAGCCATGCATATGGTTGCCCTGTTGGTCGATGCGCTGGAACCGCTCGATCGCAAGGCTGCGATTGTTCAGGGCGACATAGAATGGGTGGATCGCTGCCGGCTGAGCCATGCGGTTGTCGATGGCCGCAGGTTTGAGGTGGTGCGGCGAACCCGCAATTCCACCCGAGCCCTGCTGGCCGCGCCAGCCAGCTTTTCTTCACCGACAAACGGCGACAGTTTCGAACTGCATTTTGACACCAATAATGGCCCTGTGATCGGCCGCCAACACCTGCGCAGCGTGCCGCTGGTGATGGAAATCGAGGGATTTTGACATGGACGCCTATATCGATCCCACATTGTTGAACCTGCAATCGCTGTTCATCGACAATTCCGACCCCCATGCCCAGCATGGTGCGCATGTCAGGGTGAATCATCATCCGCTGCTATCGCTGCCAGTGGCGCCGTTCATCCTTGAAAGAGCCGATATTACTGCGAAAAATTTTGGCGATTTGGTGCTGCGTAATGAGGCGCTGTTCACCGATCAGAACAACACCATGCGCAAACCACCCTTCGCTATCGGTCCGCGTGATGAGATTACCGTTACCTTGCCCACCGGACCGGGGATCAACGCGGTCTGGGCGCAGATCGATATAGACCCCTCCGGCGATCATCGGCCCACCGGGCAAGCCTATGGACGTTCCGTTGCGAGCGAGGATGTGTTCATTGGCGAACGCCGGGCCATGCCCATCTCGTTTAGCGGCAATGGCATCGTGCGGATCGTCCTGCGCGGGCGCGGAACCGTGACGGGCGTGCGGTGGATCAACGCCGGAGACACGCAAGATATCAACTATAGGACGGTCGATCTTCTCAACCTTCCGCATGCGGGCGGGCCGCGTTATGCCATGCTCCCCGATTGGGAAACACTTTGCGATGCGCGTCGGCACACGCAATCGCCCCGCCGCAGGCCGTTGCAGGACACGCAAGGGGCACCCGGCCCTCTCGCCGCCCCCAACTTCACCCGTGCCCAGGAACAAGACCGCATTGCCACGTTTTTCGCTGAGCTGGCGGTGCCGCTCCACAGACTCATAACCGCATCCCCACCTCCGCTCGATCAGGTGCTGGTTAAGGATTTGCTGGATGAGAATGGATACAATATCTCATCGGACCATAGCGCGCAGGTCAAAATTCGCACGCTGGGAATGTTCCTGCAAAGCCAGGCCGATCCCGGCATGGCCAGCTATTGCGGATACAAAACGCTCGATCAGGACAAAAATCGCAGTCCAAATCACATTCTCAGTCTTTACCGCCTGACCGCCTATTTTCGTGATCCACCGTCCGGGGTGGTTGACGCCTCGCTTGGGCGAGGAGAGGTTTTTGCCAGTCCATTGCAGGCTGCGATTGCGCAAGGCGGGCTGCTTTCACCCCGTATGGTCGAAGAGTTATGGATGAACGAGGCTGGACCGTTTCTGGCTGATCAAAATTTCAGTGCCGGGTTTGCGTTGGAAAGTGGCAATTGCCTGGCCCTGGGGGCAGTGGCCGTGGCGGATCACCGTGCCCCGCTTGCGCGCCCGGTCGCGCCCGTGCTGGATGAGCCGGAGCACAAACATTGGTTGCCTGTGGAAGACGCCCCGGATGTGCGCGTAACCGAAACCGGCGTGCGAGGGCTTTCCCTGGGGGCCACTTTGGCCGCCACCCGCCGGCAGCTTCCCGCTTCGGCCAATTGGTATCCGCAAAATAGCAAGGTGGAAGCCAACGGTCAGACCTGGCGCGCGCTGATTCTGCCGGGCATTCCGCAACCAGGGCCCTTTTCCGCACCTATTCCGGCGGGCGGCTTGCCCGATGCATTTCTGAGCGATCCCGCCACACAGGCGGAGGAGTTCCAGATGTATGCGGCGCAAATGGACCGGTTTGGAAGATATTCCGATTGGGCCGACGTGCTGGGTGCAGCCGGGCCGCGCCCATTGCCCCCGCGCCCCACAGTGATGGCCAGCTATCGCCAGCCCGAAATTCCAAGCGGCAGCCATATTGGTAGAGTAACCGCCACCGTCCCCATGCCCGATAAGGACGCTTTGGCCCCGGGTGCGTATGAACTTGTGCTGGCCCGCCTGTCGGTTACGGTGGATGGGGTACCTTTCGGATTGCCGCTCGATCTGGCCGCCTCGGCAAACGTTTCCATACATCCCAATCCACCCGTTGCGCCAAAGGATGATCGCCTCGCTGTTCGAATTGAATTTGACGGGCCGGCCCTGGCGCCCATGGGCTCCGCCAATCTGCAGATCATTGCCCATTGGTACGATGTTGAAGGACAGGTTTCGGCGCCTTCGGAACCTGCCGAATTGGTGTTGCATGACCCCTACCCGCCCGCGCAGACACCAATTCCAGACATGCTGCTGTATTCCGCCCGGCCCGATGCGACCGGGCAGGCATGGGTTGAACGGCGCTGGAACGATGCCGGCTCGGCCACTCGATATGCGGTGTATTTTGCCGATGAGAACCGGTTGAACGAACATTTGCGCCAAACGCATCAGGATTTTGCCGGACAGATTCTGGAACAGATCGATGCGGCGCCCAACGCTGCGGGCCGGATCAGCATCCTGCAAACCAATGGCGTATCCAACCCGGCGCAGATTGATGCTGATTTGCAGACGGTTACAGGCGGCACGGCGGAAGAGCAGGATGAGGCACGGCTGCAAATGCTGGCCAGCCATCTGCCTAGCGAACATCTATCGGTACTGAAGGATATTGCAGCGGCAGCCGATCCGGCAGCCAAGGCGACTATTTTCCGGAATGAACAACACCGTTTCCCCGGATCGGTGTTTGAACGGTTGAAAGATGCGGTGGTGCCGGTTGAAGGATCGCCTGGCCAGCTGGGCTTTCGCCATCCATTATCGGGTTCCTTTCGGATCCTGGCAGGATACAAGATAGCCGCCGAAGCTGCGGCGACGGCATCGCGCCCCGATCTGACGCAGGTGGATACGGTGTTCTACGCGGTACCCAATTCCGATCCGCCGCCGCGCCCGGTTATTACCGCGCGGCAAGTTCCAGGGATTGGCGCGGAGCCCGATCTGGTGGTTGAACTGACCATTACCGTTCGACCCGGCGTCAGCCATGCCCAATCGGCGCGCATTAGGCGCACTCGTTCCGGCGTCAGCGATCCGCTACGCAATCCGGTAATTGCAACCGTGCCATTTGATGGAGTTGATCCCGATACGGGATTGCAAACGGCCACCTACCGCGATTTGGGAGCCGCCAATATCGCGCCATCGGCGCGGTTCATGCCGTTTGTGAAATATGCCTGGCTGGCCGAGGCGCAGGGCGCGCCGGAACCCGGATCCGCCGCCACCAGCGATGGTCCGGTGCCGGGTTTGTGGAGCAAGCCTAGCGCGCCCGGCACTTTGGATGTCGTGCCCGAAGGCGATCCGCCAGCACCCACATTGGTGGCCGATCGCGGCACTGTGCAAAGCGTGGGAACGAGTGGTTTGGAGCTGGATTTTTCCTACCCGGTAAACCTGGTGCCCACCAGTTTCGGTCCTTGGACCGTGGCGGTTGACCGCGTTCGGCCAGCAGGGCGTTCAGAACCGGTAATGCGCCGCGCTGCCGATGCAGAACTGGGCTTCACCGTGGCGGGCGATCCAGATGATGCCACGTTGTTCCTGCCGTCCGGAACCATTTTGCGGACTTTCGTGATCGATCCGCTGGGTCGCCGCAGTCCCACCACCGAATATATCGTCTAGGCCGCAAAGGGAATATCTCATGGTTGACCTCACCCCCGATCCGGCCACGCTGGGCCTTTCTTCGCCGCAGCTGGGCGCGTGGTTCGAAACTTCGAACAGCAACTCCGCCGATCTGGGACCGATACCCCAGCCGCGGGAGTCGCTCGCATGCCCGGTTGCCATACCCATTGGCGCAATATGGAATGCCCCGGCCAATGGTACGCTCAGCTATTTCGTCGCGGCAGCTGATCGCCCTAAGGCATTGGCAACGCTGCGCCAGGCCGATGGCAGCGCGGCGTTTGCCGATGATTCGATGGTGCTGCTGTTCACTCTACTGCCGGAAGTAGCGCAGCGTCTGGGGGCGCTGGCGCAAGCCGCTCCGCGTGCAGACAGCACTGCGGCCGCCACCGCGGGTGAAATGACCCGCCCCGTAATTGACCGGATAGCACTGGAGATCACACCGCAGATCATTGGCGATGTGACGGAGCTGGAAGCCATCTTGCCCGATCTGGATAGCTTTGATCTGAAGGATATTATGGGCGGTCTGGGAAACAGTGGCGAAAAGGCCGCTTTCGTAGGGCTAGCCGATGATGGCGGGTTGAAAAACGCCAAACGGCCGGCAACCATACTGCGTCGCGCAGAAGCCGACGATCGCCGCCTGTTGCAAAATGACAGCGCAGCCGAATTGAATGTGTTGCTATGGGCGTTCGATGTCCGCGGCCGTCCCTACGATGCCGGTTCGCTGGCCGCCTTGTGGACCGATCTTGCTGACCGGCAATGGGACAATCTCTGGGCATCGGACGATACGGCGCGCCAGCGCGTCGCAGCAAGCACCGATGGCTACATCGTTCATCTGGTCAACGCGCATGAAGGGCCTTTGGATGCACCGTTGGCGGCGCGAATCACAGCCGATCCCGCTAATCTCACCGATCTGACCGCAATCGACACCTCGCAAGTGCTGTTCACCGCCGATGCCAACCCGGCGATTGCCATATCCGCTGCCAGCGATGCCAACACCGATACCGCGCCGCTGGCGCGTATCGCCCCGTTGCCCGCCGGGCCATATTCACCGCTGGACAGCGCCGCACCATTCGCCGGATGGGCCGATGCCGGGGCATTAACGCGCGATTTTCTAAGGGTTGCGATCACCGATATAGAGGCGATGACGACCGGCCTGGCCAGGACAGCGAACAGCACGCAGGCCGATGACCGGCTGCGCATTTCGCCCGCTCGCAATACCGCCGATCCACTGTTCCTGCCAACGCTGGACGCCATTTCGCGCGAGGCGATGGATCAGTTTGCAATTGGTAGCGGAAATATGCAGCTTATCGCGCCCGAGCTAGATCAATTCTGGGGCCCCCAAAATGCGCGCACACCTGCGGGCGGCGATCCGTTCGATCCGCAGTGGGACGATCTGCGCGGAGCAGATGAGGTAGAAGACAACCCGCAGTTCTACACGCATCAACTTGTCGGTTCGGGCAGCCTCACCGCTGGGGTCGCGCAAGATCAATCGGTCATTATCCGGTTCGATGGAAGCCTTCCGCCCGGATGCTGGGTTCGCCTGTGGCCCCATGGAAGGGATGTCGAAACCGGCCGGCGGAAACGGCTAACCGGCGCGGCTGCGCTGGCCGATGCTGCGGGAACGGCGCTAGTTGCGCTGCCCTTGCCGGACGGGACCAATGGAGATGGCAGCAGCGCCGTGCGCTTCAGCTTCGATGCGCTGATCGTCACCGACGCCGGATCGCGCCTCTATGTTGATCGCCGGGCCAACCGCCCGGCTTGCGCGCCCAGCGGCAAGGTTGCGATCGATGCCTTGTCCCCTTCGCAAACAATCTATTGCCCGCAAACCGGCGGTCTAGTGGCAGCCGCCACCAATGCGATCCCGCCCGGATCGAAGGTTTTCGCAGTCGAAGGGAGCTTGCCATCCGTCACGTATACAAAGATCGACCCTGACAGCTTGCGCGCCGAAGATGTCAGCGACGCGCTGGCAAACCAAGCTGGTGTCGACGATATTATCGTTACCCGGGAACCGCCATTCCTGAAAACGCCCACAGGCGATCTCGAAAATGGCGATAGTCCAAACGGTGCGCAGCTGGTCCATGGTGGCGGGTTCCATTCGGCCAGTATCGGTCAATCCATGCACGATCTGGCGGTTTACGATACGGGCAACAACACCGGCCTCGTCGGTGCGGCACCGGGGCGTGATAAATATCATGAGGCGCCGCCCGCCGCACTCGGCCATCCCGGCGTCAGCGCCGCTTCTGAAGTGCATGGCGAAGGCACCGGTTTTGCCGGACCGGCGGCAGATCAGCTGCGACTGATCATGCGCGAACGGGCGGTCGACGGGTTGACTGGCTTCATCACCACGATGGGTACAGAAATCGTCCCGGCAACGGCGGTAACCGACCCCGGTCCTTGGTCGGTTTTATTGGAAACCTGTAAAAAAGGCACCCATGGCCATTTTCTGATGGGGGGGATTCCCGCCAGCGTCGAACCCGGGCTGATATGGGACAATCCGGACCCCGCCAATCTGGGCATCAAACAGGAAATCGATGCTGTGCTCAGTTCGCTACCCGGTCCGCCGACCACCGATGCTCTTACTGCTGGCACTAATGTCGTAGACAGCATTGCTGCGGCTGCGTTTGACCGGGTGCTGCACAAATATCGCAATGGTTCGCAAGGATTCGCCGATGCGGCGATTGCCGCGATCGGGCGGGCGCAGGATCTGGTCTGGCTGCAAACACCGGCGATCGACGGCGAGAAATTCGTGCGTCCGGGAGGCGATATCGAATTGCTGGAGGCGCTGACAGACCGGCTGACCGAGAACAAGGCGCTTCACTGTCTGCTCATTCTGCCTGCAAAACACCTGCCAGACCGAGATCTCAATCTGGACAAGATTCGCAAATCCGCACTCAAGGGTGCGCTCAAGACCTTGAAGGCAGCGGCGAAAGACCGGGTCGTATGGGTCAGCCCCACAGCCGGCCCGGGCCGCTCTCTTTATATGGCATCGACCACTTTGGTGGTGGATGATGCGGTCATGTTGACCGGCGCTGCACACGGCTGGCGACGGGGGCTGACTTTCGACAGCGCGCTATCGACCGCATTGTTTGACGAATTGCTGGAGAATGGCCGGCCCCGGGCGGTCGCCGAGGCACGCGCCGCGCTGGCAGGGGCAATGTTGGGGATTGATGCTGACTTCGTGCCGCACACGGCGCGCGAGATGATAGAGGCCGCCAAGGCGCTCAATGCAGGTGGCGGCTTCGGCCGGGCCAATCCGTCCACCTACAGCCCCAAGGCCGATCCAACCTCGGCAGCAGACAAAGAGGTGTGGAACCCCGCAGTGAGCGCGGCAACCGATTGGACCGGCTTGATCGGCGGGCTCATAGGCGCGCGGCCATAGAAGCAGACAGGCGGAGTGCTCACCAGGGTCCCTAGGGTCAACGGGGCCGCCAGCTAGGTCTGGAGGGCGCAATGTTAGCCCGCTGCGGATCAGTCCCTCCGGGTGCCGACCAACACCACAAAAAACCCCGCCGACAGGGCGGGGTTTGTTGATGGCGCGCCCGGAAGGATTCGAACCTCCGACCCCCTGATTCGTAGTCAGGTACTCTATCCAGCTGAGCTACGGGCGCGCATTGGAGGGCGGCACATAGGGGGCGGTGTTCGGCTTGGCAATCCCTGTTGCGCGCTAACTTCGTCGGCGGCCCAACAATTGCTGCACCAATGCCAGGTCGAGTGGCGGTTTGGCCAAATGGTGGATCTCGCCTGCATCGAACCATGCCAGTTCCCCGCCCTCAAGCGCCATGGGCTCTCCGCGCCAGTGCGAAGCGGTGTAAAGCATGATGACAATGGCCGGACGCCCGTTTTCAGCCCCTTGCCAAGCGAAACCGGCAGGTTGAAGATCGGCGGGATCTAACACGATGCTGGTCTCTTCCGCGATCTCGCGAGCCAGCGCGAATGGCGGATTCTCACCGTTTTCCACCTTTCCACCGGGAAATTCCCATAGGCCCGCATGATGCGAGCCCGGCGGACGGCGATGCATCAGCCATTTGCCCGCCGCATCCTGCAATGCGGCAGCCACTACGGGCATCGTTGTCGGAAAATTTTCCATGCGACGGGGCTTTTGAAACCTTTTCTTAACGGCCCTTTGGCAGGCACTTTCCAATCCATGGACGCGGCATATGGGGAATCCCTGACAATGGCCAATTTGATAAGCAAGACGATCACCACCCGGGCGAAACGCCTGGCCCGCGACGAACGCGGCGCAACGGCGATAGAATACGGCCTGATCGTATCTCTTATAGTCATCGCCATGGTTGGCGCGCTGGAATCGGTGGCGAACGAAAACACCGGCCTGTGGGCCCGCGTCAAAAGCGATATTCTCTCATCCACCAATAGCGGCACCAGCGGCAGCAGCTCGAGCGGCGGAAGCACCTCCAGCACCAGCGGCGGCTGACCAGCGATTGTCGGAATTTTTTCCGGTCCGGCGGGGTACCTTAGGAATTTGTCAACACATACCCCGTATTTCTAACATTGCTCGATCCGGACGGACTGGACGAGTCGGGTAACGAAGACTGAACCAGGAGTAGACCATGAAATTTTTTAACAAAATGATCCGTGACGAACAGGGCGCAACTGCCATCGAATATGGCCTGATCGCCGCTCTGATCGCCGTCGCAGCCATCACCGCGATGCAGGGTCTCGGCGGCCAGCTGACCACCACTTTCTCGACCGTGTCGACGAAGATGGCCGGCAACTAAGCCGAACGCCTTTGAGCAAAAGAAAGGGCGGCGAGGGAAACCTCGCCGCCCTTTTTTGCGTCCGCCCGTGGCGGCGCAGTGCGTTATCCCTTAGCGGGCACGCACCACGATCTTCACTTTCTCGCCCGCACGCAGACCTTCATTTGCGCCGAGAGAATTAAGTACGCGGAACCGTTCCACCTGACCATTATCGTAGGCCATGCGGCGCGCCAGCGTGTTGACCGTATCGCCGCGCTGCACCGTGACAACGTCGATCCGGCGCGGGATCACTGCATCGGCCTCCGACTGGCTGATCCGCCGCATGGAATTGAACATCGGCTCGAACGTACCCGACCGCCCGGCGGCTGTCACCGCCTGGAAGTGATAGGCGCGGTCGTTGGAAAATTCATAGGCGAATACGACCAGATCGACTTCGCCATTATTGGTCTGCACGCGGGCGGTTCCGAACGCAGCCGGAAGGCCGTTGATCGTCGTGCGCCGGATCGAGCTCGGCGTCAGCTGCTGCTGCTCGCCGCCAATCTGGGCGAACACGCTGCGCACATAGCGATCGAGATCGCCATTATATTGCGCCAGCGAGAGCTGGGCCTGGCCGCTCTGGCCGTTGATCGATACGGCCCGCGTTCCGTTGACCATGTAAAAGCCATTGGGGGCGGTAAACGACAGCCGCAATTCGGGGTGGATGAAGCGGTTGCCCTCGATAACGCCCTGTTCCGGATCGTCGCCATAGATCAGGCCGTCAATGCGGTTGAGGAACGTGACTTCGTTGGTCACACCGGCCGTGCTGCCGACTGCCTGCGCCCTGGACAGCGCATTCTGCACGCGGCTGGCGGGATCGGGGTGAGTCGATGCCCATTCTGGCAAGGTAGCGTTAGCGCGGCCTTGCAACTGCGCGTCGAGCGCATTCTGTTCGGCCAGCGATTGCAACACCGTACCCATTGCCTGCGTATCGTAACCGGCCCGCGCAAGATACTGGATACCCAGCTCATCCGCCTCGATTTCCTGGCTGCGCGAGAACTTCAGCGTGAGCAACTGCGAGCCCTGGAGGAAAGTCCGCCCAAGCGAGCTGCCCAGCCCGGTATCGCCAAGCAGAACGCCTGAAAGAATCGCGCCGAGCCCGCCCAACAGGCTGTTGCGCTGTGCCGTTTGCTGGCGGCGCTGCGAATGGCGGGCGGCGACGTGGGCGACTTCGTGGCCGAGAACTGCGGCCAGTTCGGCCTCATTGTCCATCAGCGCGACCAACTGGCGGGTGGTGTAAACATAGCCGCCGGGAATAGCGAAAGCGTTGTTGACCGAGCTGTTCACCATGCTGACGGTGAAATCGGAACGCGCATTGGCGAGGCCCGATTGCACTGAAATATTCTGACCGACCTGCTCGACATAAGATGCCTGTGCCCCGGTCATTGCGCCGCCGAACTGGGCGAGCAATTGCGGGTGATATTCCGCGCCCTGCTGCGCTTCGCTGGCGGTGATCGGTGTTGAACTATCCGGCACCGGCCCGCCAAGTGTGGCGCAGCCGGCCAATGCGAGCGGCGCTGCGGTGACAAGAGCGATAATCTTAATGGATGGCATGAAGCGACTCCCCTTAGGCTTGGACATGGCGCTCCACCCGCCACGCATCTGGTGATGCCTATGGCAACAGCCGGTGCGCTGCCTTTGTTCCCGAAATCAGATGGCTGTGCCGATCTGGAGGAACCGTTCCTCGCGCATTCGGCGCAGGTCTTCCGGTGCCAGGTCCCCCAGCGCATCGAGCTCTTCGGAAATCGCTTGGGCCAGCGCCCGTGCGGCGGCTTCGGGAGCGCGGTGCGCGCCGCCGACCGGTTCGGTCACGATCCGGTCGATCACATTCAGCCCCTTGAGGTGCTGAGCGGTGATTTTCATCGCCTGCGCCGCGTCGGGGGCCTTGTCCGCGGTGCGCCACAGGATCGAGGCACAACCTTCGGGAGAGATCACCGAATAAACCGCATGTTCGAACATCAGCACCCGCTCGGCACTGGCAAGTGCGACGGCGCCGCCCGATCCGCCTTCGCCGACCACCGCGGCCACCATCGGCACGCCCAGCGCGAGGCAGGCTTCGGTCGAGCGGGCGATAGCCTCCGCCTGGCCGCGCTCTTCCGCCTCGACACCGGGAAACGCGCCCGAAGTGTCGACCAGCGTCACGACCGGCAGCCCGAAACGGTCGGCCAGTTCCATCAAGCGGATCGCCTTGCGATAGCCCTCCGGTTTGCCCATCCCGAAATTGTGCCTGATCCGGGTTTCGGTATCATGGCCCTTTTCATGGCCTATCAGCATGACCCGCCGGCCATCCAGCCGGGCGAAGCCGCCCATTATAGCCTCGTCCTCGCCATAGAACCGGTCACCGCCAAGCGGGGTGAACTCTTCGAAAGCATGGGTCACGAAATCGCGAAAATGCGGGCGAGCTGGATGCCGGGCCACCTGTGTTTTCTGCCACGGGCTGAGCGAGGAATAGGTGCTGGCGAGCAAAGCCGCACTCTTGTCTTCCAGCCGTTTGAGCTCGGCCGAAATATCCACCTCATCGCCTTCGGAGGCTGAACGCAGTTCGGCGATCCGGGCTTCGAGCTGGGCGACGGGTTTCTCGAATTCGAGGTAGGAAATCATCGTCGCCAGCTAGTCCCCATTTGCCTTGTGGGCAAGTGGCTGGCCGCTTGTTCGGGCAAGTGGATGGCATTGATTCACCAAAGCAACCAACCGCGCCGAATCGACATGGGTGTAAATCTGGGTGGTGGTAATGTCCGCGTGGCCGAGCAGCGTTTGCAGCACGCGCAGATCCGCGCCGCCTTCCAGCAAGTGAGTCGCGAATGCGTGACGCAGGACGTGCGGACTGACCCTCTCCGGCGGAATATCGGCGCGAACAGCCAGTTCTTTCAGCAGCTGGAACAGCCGCACGCGTGACAGATGCGCTGCGCGCGACGGAAACAGGAATTTCGACTTCACCGCGGCACCCCCGCCGCGCAGCGGCAGCCAGCGCGAGAGGGCGGCTTTCGCCCGTCCGCTGATCGGCACCATCCGCGCCTGTCCGCCCTTCCCCGTCACCGTGAGGAACGGCGCATCGCGCGGCACTGCGGCAAGCGGCAGCGACACCAGCTCGCTGGCGCGCAATCCCGATCCATACAGCAATTCAAGCATAGTCAGCAGGCGGACCGATGAGGGTTTGGCGTTTTCCGCCTCCAGTTCCGCGCGGGCGAATAGCCTCTCGACCTCCGCATGCGACAGCAATTTGGGCAAAGGACGGCGCGCACGCGGGCGCGGCAGGGCGGCAGAGGGATCGTCACCGCGGTGTCCCTCATCCACCAGGAATCCGTAAAACTGGCGCAAAGCGGATGCCTTGCGAGCGATGGTCGAAGGGGCGAGGTCGGACCAATGGCTGGACAGTTCGGCCAGGTCGTCTCGCTCGGCCTGCTCCAGTGGGCCAGCCAATGCGTCGGCGGCCTCCAGATCGCGGCGATAGGCGGCGATGGTGTTGGCAGCGGCACCCCGTTCCGCCGCCAGCATGGCGAGAAATTCGCCGATGGCGGCGCTGGCCATCAGCCGCGTGCAACCGCCTCGGCAGCGATCATACGGGCTTCGGCGGACAATCCCACCTGGTCCAGCGCCGATACGATGTGAAACAGGTGCCGAGCGGTCATTTGGTCCCAGCTGGATCCCTGCATCCCGAGCCCCGCCAGATAGGCCACCAGCGGCTGATTATTCGTAGCGGCCGCTTGCCCGATCAGCCGCGACCATTTGCTCTGACGAGCCAGATCGACGCCGAGACTTTCGGCAAAATCGTCGAGATCATCGCTTTCCAGACGGCCCAGCCCTGCCAGCCCGGCCAACAGGAAACGCGTTTTGCGCTGCTGCACGCTGGTGTCGTCATCCATGAAATCGTCGAGCGCGCCACCGGAAACCGGATTGCTACGCCTCGGCTGCGCCAGAGCCAGCTGAGCCCAAGCCAAGCTGCCTTCGGGAACGATGCTACCCCATTCCATCGCGTCCCGGTCCAGCCCTGCGCTCAGCATGGAGGAAACGAGCAAACCGGCATCGTCGATAAACTCTTCATTTGCAGGAATGCGAGCAGCGGCAAAAGCGGTCAGCACCTGGCGCGCATAATCGGGATCAGCCGCCTGTGCCCCGCCCCACACATCCTTGATGGCGGCCAGCCGGCTGGCGGGCTGATTACCGACATAAGCCTCTCGCAGACGCGATGCGACAGGGCCGGCACCCCCTTGGGCGTAATGCTGCGAATAGAGATCGACCATTGCGGCCGATGACATGATCCCTTCGCGTGCGGCCACTTGTGCGCCCGAAACCCGCTGTTCCAACGGCAATGACGGTGAAAGTGCGCGAATGCGCTGGTAATAGGCGCTGTCATTACTGCTCAGATTATCGGGCAGTTCAGCGCCCAGTGCGGTTGCCAGCGCGAACCGCCACGGGCTCAGCTCGTCCACACCGTCCCATTCCAGATTGACTGCGCGGCGGCCGCGCCCGGCGGCTCCGGCAAAACGCTGCGCCAGCAGCACGTCGATGTCCGGAGTATCGTCGCGCCGCAACGCCCGGGTGAGATCGGTGTTGGCGCGTCCGCTTTCGCCCGCATAGGCGTTGCAGATCCCTTGCAGCAATTCCCAGCGCGAGTCTTCGCGATCGCTTCGCCCAATGCGCACTGCCGGACACGCGCCGACGATATCGCCCGTTCCGATATAGGCATCGAGCGCCGCATCGGTCAGCGCATCATCCCAATTGCCGGTATCGATATCCTGGACCAATGCCCGCGCCGCGCCATGTTCTCCCATCGAATTGAGAACGCGGGCGCGCAGGGCAGCGAAGCGAACCGGGTTCATCCCTTGCGGCGCGGAAAGGCGGCTGACCAATGCGCGGCGCAGCAGAATGTGGCCCCAGCGCGACACCAGTGGCCCATCGGTTCCGCCCAAAGCCGCCGCAACGATTGCGCCGGGCTGCTGCGACAAAGCATCGACCGGCAAACCGCCTTCTGCAGCCGAAAGCAAACCGACCTGTGCCATCGAACGGCGCGCGGCGGCGGGTATATCGAACCTCGGACGCAGACCCAGCGCCTCGTCCAGCTCGTCGGTTGAAAGACTTTCCAGCTCGGAAATGCTTGGCAGGCCCGAGGGCAGCGGGGCCGGAGCCGCCGCAGGGGGCGTAGTCGGGATCGGCTGAATTACCGGCGTGCTTCCCGGGCCGGGAGGCGCCGACGGGGCGGGACGCGTTACGTTTGGCTGCGGTGCGGCCCGGGGTGCGGGGGACGGTGCAGACGTCGGGCTCGGAGCGGGGGCCGGATCGTCGAAGCCCGGGGGCAGCAGCGATTCGGGCGCGTCCTGCGCCACCACCAGCGTCGAGGTGATCGCCAGGGCCGCAGCCCCGATCAGCCAACCGGATCTCATCATGCGTTCTCCGATAGCGGGGCCGGTGGCTCGATGGTCTGGACAATCGGGCGCAGCGGCTCTCGCCCGCCATCGATCCAGGCCCATCCCAAGATGATTACGGTGAGCGCCAACATGCCGAGCACGATCCGCCCGATTGCTGTCTTGTTGATTGCCATCGATTGCACTGCCTGACCCATATTCCAGTCCGCAACACGCGGTTGCGCGGGCTTTAGCCCATCTATAGGCGGGGCGGCAATGACCCAAGCGTCGACAAACCCAGGCCCAGCCCTATCGCCGGGCGAAATCGCGGCCATCGCGCGCAGGATCGATCGGCCGGTGGTGCTTGTCGGACTGATGGGTGTGGGCAAATCGACCGTCGGAAGACGTCTTGCCGAAATGATCCGCACCGATTTCGTGGATGCCGACGATGCGATAGAGCGCGCCGCACAGCTCAGCATCGGCGAGATTTTCGAACGATTTGGCGAGGCGCATTTCCGCGATGGGGAACGGCGCGTAATCGCCCGCTTGATCGAGGAACGGCGCGGTGTGATCGCCACTGGCGGCGGTGCCTTCATGAACGACCAGACGCGCGCGCTGATCCTGGATAAAGCCGTCGCCGTGTGGATCGATTGCGATATCGACACGCTGGTGGAGCGGACCGGGCGGCGCAAGACGCGGCCTTTGCTTAAAAACGGCGACCCCAAAGAAATTCTCACTCGCCTCCATGCGCAGCGCGAGCCATTCTATTCGCAGGCCCATTTACGGGTGCCGAGCGACAATGGCCCGCATGCGGTAACTGCGCAGGCAATTCTGGAGGCAATCGAGCGATGGCTGTAATTCCCGTAGAACTTGCGGGCCGATCCTACGAAGTACGGGTGGGTGACGATTTGCTGGCCACGCTCCCCGCCCAGTGCGGGGCGCTGCTGCGCAAGACGCAGGTGCCGATCGTCACGGACGATAATGTCCACGCCGCCTGGGGCGAAACGGTTGGCCGGACATTGAGCGAGGCCGGGTTCGAGCCGCGCTGGCATATCGTCGATGCCGGGGAACAGGCCAAAAGCTGGCGCGGCTTGGAAGCGCTGGTGGACTGGCTGCTGGCCGAAGGGGTCGAGCGGGGCGATCACATCCTTGCCGTTGGCGGCGGCGTGATCGGCGATTTGACCGGATTTGCGGCAAGTATCGTCAAGCGCGGCTGCGGGTTCATCCAGGTGCCGACCACCTTGCTGGCACAGGTCGATTCCTCCGTGGGCGGGAAGACCGCCATCAATACAAGGGCGGGCAAGAACCTTGCCGGGGCGTTCCACCAGCCCGCTCTGGTGCTGGCCGACCTCGCCACGCTTGCCACGCTGCCGAACCGCGAATTGAGGGCGGGTTATGCCGAGGTGCTGAAATATGGCGTGCTCGGCGATGCCGCATTTTTCGATTGGTGCGCCGATAATGGTGCCCGCGTGATCGGCGGCGAGCGTGCCGCGCAGCAAGAGGCGGTGGCGCGCAGCGTGGCCGCCAAGGCGCAGATCGTGGCCGAGGACGAGCGCGAGACCACCGGGGCGCGGGCCCTGCTCAATCTGGGCCACACATTCGGCCATGCGCTGGAGGCAGAGACCGGCTTTTGCGACACGCTTCTACATGGCGAGGCCGTGGCGCTGGGCATGGTGCTTGCGGCGCGATATTCGGCGAGGCGCGGGCTGATGTCGCTAAGCGATGCCGAGCGGGTTGCGGGCGCTGTCGATCTGGCCGGGCTACCCAGCGAAATTGCCGCGCTGGGATTGGATTGCAGCGGGCAGACGCTGGCCGCTCATATGCTGCATGACAAGAAAATGGATGCCGGCAACCTGCCCTTCATCCTGCTGCGCGGTATCGGCGCTGCCTATCTGGCGCGTGACGTGGACATGGCAGATGTTACCGAGTTCCTCGACGAGCAACTGCGCGCCCACTGAACCCGGTCACCTGAACCGATCTGTAAGAGCGGCCTATTCCAGCTCCAGTATCACCGCATCCACGGCCAGACTTTCGCCCTCCTGAGCATTCACTTTTGAGACCGTCGCCGCTTTTTCGGCGCGCAGGATGTTTTCCATCTTCATGGCCTCCACCGTGGCCAGCGGCTGACCGGGCTGTACTTCGTCTCCCTCGTCGACGTGGAGCTTCACCAACAGGCCGGGCATCGGGCAGATGAGCAATTTCGACAAGTCGGGCGGAATTTTCTCGATCATATGCCGCGTCAATTCGGCAATGCTGGCGGGAAGGACACCCAATTGGTGCGTCGCGCCGCGGGTGGTGAGCGCAAGACCGGTGTGGTGGCGAGCGACCTGGATGCCGTACACCGCATCGGCGGCGCGTTCATCGTCACCCTCGTCCCGGGGCGGATCGAACAGTGCTACTTGCACGAAATCGTCGCCGGGGGTGTAGCGCATCGAAAAGTCGACCGGGTCGCCATCGACGGTGATCGCGTGTTCTTCCAGCTTCACCGCATAGTCGTTACCGCCGAGTTTGACGGACCATTCACCCGGAGGGGCGAGCGGACCATCGAGCTGCCCGCCAATGCGCCGCGCCCGGTCCGCCTCGATCGCCGCGATCGTGCCGCCGATCGCCGCCAGGTTACGCAGCAAGCTGTCCGAAGCCGCCGCACCTTCGAAACCGTCCGGATACTCCTCAGCGATAAAGCCGGTGGTGATATCGCCGCTACGGAAGCGGGGGTGCTGCATGATGGCGCTGAGAAAGTCGACATTGTGGCCGAGCCCGTCGATACGGAATGCGTCGAGCGCCTTCACTTGCAGGTCCGCCGCCTCGTCCCGCGTCGGGGCCCAGGTGATCAGCTTGGCGATCATCGGGTCGTAGAACATCGACACCTCGCCGCCTTCGACAACGCCATCATCGATGCGGATATAGGCTTCTTGGTCGTCGGAGAATGTCGGAGCCTGACGCTGCTCGGCTTCTGGTGGCTGATAGGTCACCAACCGCCCGATGCTGGGCAGGAATCCGCGATAGGGATCTTCCGCATAGACGCGGTTTTCGATCGACCAGCCATTGATGCCGATATCGTCCTGCGTCAGCTCAAGCTTCTCGCCAGCAGCCACGCGGATCATCTGTTCGACCAGATCGATGCCCGTAATCGCCTCGGTTACCGGATGCTCGACCTGCAGGCGTGTGTTCATTTCGAGGAAGTAGAAACTCTCCCCGCTTTCATCCGCGCCCGACACGATCAATTCGACCGTCCCGGCGGAGTGATAATCCACCGCCTGCGCCAGAGCGACAGCCTGTTCGCCCATCGCCTTGCGCATTTTCGGGGTGACGAAGGGCGACGGGGCTTCCTCGACCACCTTCTGATGGCGGCGCTGAATGCTGCATTCGCGTTCATTGAGGTAAAGGATGTTGCCGTGCCGGTCGCCCAGCACCTGGATTTCGATATGGCGCGGGTCCTCGATGAACTTTTCCACGAATACGCGCTCATCGCCAAAGCTGTTGAGCCCCTCGCGCTGTGTCGCCTCGAAGCCTTCCTCGACATCGGTGTCGTTCCAGGCCAGCCGCATACCCTTGCCGCCGCCGCCCGCGCTGGCCTTCATCATTACCGGATAGCCGATATCGTTCGCCCATTTGAGCGCTTCTTCGGTGGTATCGATCGCCTCGGGCGATCCGGGGACGGTGTTAACCCCGGCAGCCTTCGCCAGTTTCTTGGATTCGATTTTATCGCCCATCGCTGCGATGGCTCCAGCGGGGGGACCGATAAACTCGATACCTTCCTTCGACAGCGCCTCGACGAAGCTGGCGCGTTCCGAGAGGAAGCCATAGCCGGGATGGACAGCCTCGGCCCCGGTCTGCTTGCAGGCATCGATGATCTTTTCGGGGATCAGATAGCTTTCGGCGGCTGGCGCGGGGCCGATATGCACCGCCTCATCCGCCATCTGAACGAAGGGCGCGCGGGCATCGGCATCGGAATATACCGCCACGGTGGCAATGCCCATCCGGCGCGCGGTCTTGATGACCCTGCAAGCAATTTCACCGCGATTGGCAATCAGGATTTTTTTGAACATTCTAGTCTTTGTTCCCCAACTTATGCCGCGCTGCATAGCCGATAAGTGCGTTGGCGTAAGCCCCTGCCCCGCGCCGCTCGCCCTCGCCTTCCAGCAGCGACGCGGCCGCAGCGGACAGGCGCTGGACGTTTGTCGCAGATAGCCGACCCAGCGATACGACGTAGATACCGATGGTAAACAGGATCGCGCCGGTTTCGGGTAATCGCCGCAGGGTCTGGCGCTCCGAACGAACGAACAATGTTTCGCCGGCATTATCCGCCGAAACATGGGCGAAGGCGCGCGCCGGAGTATCGGCGACCCAGCGCCGGGCGTCGCTTGCGGCGATGAACCAGTTGCAGCGGCCATAGATCGCTCCGGGTTTGAGCTTGTCCATGAACCGGTCCACGCCGCTCGCCAATTGCTGCTCGTATCCCTGGATCGGCGCATGAAGCGCGCGCAGCGGCAAACCGATCTTTTCGGCCGGGGTCCAGTCGGAAGGCCAGGCCACGGCAGCGCCGATCAGGCGGTATTGGTCATCCCGCCGGCCCCGGGCGAGCAGGCACATATCCTCATGTTGCGCCCGCGCCGCATCTGGCAAACCGCCCGGCACGCCCACCATCGCGGCAAGTTCGCGCCCCGCACCTTCGCATTCCGGCGTCAGCTGAATGCCGCCGGGATAGGCTTCGAAAGCGGCGCGGCGCGCTTGGCGGTCGGGCCTTGGCTGGAGCCATTCGCCTTCTTCCAGCCGCACAAGCCCCATTTTCAGAACGCCCCCACCGCGCGCGCGGGGCAGCAATTCATCGACGGAGAAGCCGAGGCTCATGCTGCCGGCTCGGCCACCTTGCAGGCACGGAGCGGCCCATCGCCCTCGATCGATGTCAGCCTCAGCTTGGCGCACACGGCGACCAACATATCCTTGAGCAATTCCGGTTCCTAAATTGCATCGAGCGCTTGGGCGAGATCGGCCTTGATATCGTCGATATGCTCGATCCCCACCGATACGCGGACAACATCCGGTCCCGCCCCGGCTTCTGCCAAGGCCTCTTCGCTAAGCTGGCTGTGAGTTGTGGAGGCCGGGTGGATGATCAGCGAGCGGGTGTCTCCGATATTGGCGAGGTGACTGAACATCTTTACCTTCGAGACGAGTGCTACCCCGGCATCGTATCCACCCTGCAGCCCGAAGGTAAACACGGCGCCTCCACGTCCGCCGAGATATTTGTTTGCAAGGCCGTGATACGGACTATCGGGCAGTCCGGCATAGCCAACCCAGGCAATTTTCTCATGGCTATCGAGCCACCGCGCCAAGGCCAGTGCATTGTCGCAGTGCCGCTCCATCCGCAGCGCGAGAGTTTCCATGCCGGTTAGCGCAAGAAACGCATTCATCGGAGCCATCGCCGGGCCCAAATCTCTCAGGCCCAATACCCGGCAGGCGACGATAAAGGCGATCGGACCCATCGGTTCCAGCGCCTCGGTCAGAACGACACCGTGATAGGATCCGTTCGGCTGCGTCAGGCTGGCGAACTTGTCACCATGCGCGGCCCAATCGAACTTGCCGGAATCGACGATCACGCCGCCGATGGAATTGCCATGGCCATTGAGGAACTTGGTGGTCGATTGCACGACAATATCTGCGCCATGCTCGATCGGACGGCAAAGCAAGGGAGATGCCATCGTATTGTCGACGATCAGCGGTACACCGGCCGCATGGGCAATATCGGCGATTGCCGCAATATCGCTCACCACGCCGCCCGGATTGGCGAGGCTTTCGATAAAGACGCAGCGCGTGTTTTCATCGCATGCGGCCTCCACATTGGCCGGATCGTCCGCATCGACGAAACGGGTTTCCCAACCGAACTTGCGAAAAGCCTCGCCCAGCTGGTTGAGCGACCCGCCATACAGCTTTTTGGCAGCCACGATGTTGCAGCCCTGATCCATCAAAGTGTGGAACGCGATCAACTGTGCAGCATGGCCCGAAGCAACGGCCAGTGCGCCGACCCCGCCTTCCAGCGCTGCGATTTTCTGTTCCAGCGCATCGTTGGTGGGGTTCATTATCCGCGAATAGATGTTGCCGAATTGCTTGAGCGCAAACAGGTCGGCCGCATGCTGCGCATCGTCGAAGACGTAGCTCGCCGTCTGGTAGATCGGCGTGATTCGCGCATTGGTGGTGGGGTCCGGCTGCTGCCCGGCGTGAATGGCGAGGGTTTCGGGCTTCATGGCTTCGGTCATGCGTGAGTCTCCGCCTCATTATTGGTGTTCGGATACGATGCCGCCCCTTGCCGGAGCGGCTCCTCGCCCTTGAGCGGTGTCAGTCCCAGCTTGGCGAACAAGGCACCGTCGCTGTCATCGCCAGCATTGGGAGCGGTCAGCAACTTGTCGCCGGTGAAGATCGAGTTCGCGCCCGCCATGAAGCACAGCGCCTGCGCCGCCTCGCTCATGCTTTCGCGCCCGGCGCTCAGCCGGACCATGCTCAGCGGCATGGTGATCCGCGCCACGGCGACGGTGCGCACGAACTCGATATCGTCGATCTTGGCGAGCGGTGTATCGGCCAGCATATCGCCCAGCACCGTGCCCTTGACCGGGACCAGCGCATTGACCGGCACACTTTCGGGATGCGCCTCCAGCGTGGCGAGCGTGTGGACGAAGCCCACCCGGTCCTCGCGCGTCTCACCCATGCCGACGATGCCGCCGCTGCACACGTTGATGCCCGAATTGCGCACATGGTCGAGCGTTTCGATCCGCTCGTCGAACTTGCGGGTGGAGATGACGCGTTCGTAATATTCCGGGCTGCTGTCGATATTGTGATTGTAATAATCGAGCCCTGCCTCGGCCAGCATATCGGCCTGTTTCGGCGTGAGCATGCCCAGCGTCATGCAGGTTTCCAGCCCCATGGAGCGCACGCCCTTCACGATTTCGACGATCGCAGGCATGTCGCGATCCTTCGGATTGCGCCAAGCCGCACCCATGCAGAAGCGCTGGCTGCCGGCATCCTTAGCCTGCGCCGCGGATTGGAGAATCGCGCGCACATCCATCAGCTTGGTTGCCTCGACGCCGCTGTCGGCATGGACCGATTGGCTGCAATAGCCGCAATCTTCAGGGCAACCGCCGGTCTTGATCGACAGCAACGTGCATAGCTGGACCTGCTCCGGCTGATGGTACTCGCGGTGAACGCTGGCGGCCTGGAACAGCAGTTCTGTGAAGGGAAGGTCGAACAGCGCCGCGATTTCGTCGCGGGTCCAGTCAGTGCGGATTTGGGTCATTTCTTGCCACGCAGATTCAGCAGGGAAATTCGCACACTTTTCTCTCCATCTGTGTTCTCGGTCGAAAGGAAGATGCGCCAAGTATCATTGCCCATTCCTGGCATATCCCAACGGCTGCTTGCTCTCGGCTTGTCCTTGCCGATCTTGCCCTCCGGAAGGTTTAACCGCGATATGAATGCCGCCGCAAGCTCACGATGCGTCAGGTCGGACGCGAAAGGAATCGAGACACTGCATTGAGGGGAAGGCAAATCTCGCGGCAACCAATCTGCACTAGCATAGGTAATCTTCATGTCGCTCGAAAACCAGACATCTCCCGGTTGCTGAGCCTGCATTCCAGTCTTGGTCTGCTTTTCGAATTTGGCCGTATGGCTATCGATAGCTACAATTGCCGCATCAGGATCGGGAAACGTGCTGAAGCAGATTTCGTCGAAAATTTCGAAAGCCGTTTCTGCAGTGGCGATCTGATCAACGACGTCGGATGAGGCGACTGCCTGCGTCGCCATCAGCAAGGGAAACACATTCAAAATCATCAAGCTTTCTCCAATTCCTCACCCGCAGGCGGCATATTGTGTCCGAGCAGCCGCAACATATCCGCCGCGCATTCGACCACATTGCTGCCCGGGCCGTAAATGCCCTGCACCCCGGCGTCGCGCAGGAAGTCGTAATCCTGCGGCGGGATCACACCGCCGGCGACGACCTTTATATCGCTGCGCCCGGCATCGCGCAGATGGCCGATCAGTTCGGGGATGAGGGTCTTGTGGCCTGCCGCAAGGCTGCTCGCACCGATCGCATCCACCTCGTTGGTGAGCGCCATGTCGCGGGTTTCCTCCGGCGTCTGGAACAGCGGGCCGGAGAGCACGTCGAAGCCCATATCGGCAAAGGCGCTGGCGATCACGTTAGCACCGCGATCGTGGCCGTCCTGCCCCATCTTGGCGACCATGAGTTTGGGCTTGTGACCCAGCCGCCGCTCGACCGCCTTCACGCCTTCGACCACCTGATCGTAGCGATCGTCGCTGGCATAGGCTTCGGCGAACACGCCGCGCACGGGTGTCGGCAACGTTTCGTAGCGACCGAATACATCCTCCATCGCCGCGCTGATTTCGCCTAGAGTTGCGTCGTAGCGCGCAGCCTCCACCGCCAGTGCAAGGAGGTTGTCCTCGCCCCGCGCGCCTTCAGTGAGCGCATCCAGCGCCGCCTGGCAGGCCGCTTCGTCCCGCTCGGCCCGTACCCGCTCCAGCCGCGCGATCTGGCTTTGGCGCACGGCGTGGTTGTCGATATCCAGCGTGTCGATGTGCTGTTCTTCGTCCAGCACATATTTGTTCACGCCCACAATCACGGTCTCGCCGCGATCGACGCTGGCCTGTTTCTGCGCTGCCGCGCGTTCGATTGCCGCCTTGGGCTTGCCGCTGGCGACATAGGCGGTCATCCCGCCCGCCTCGTCAACTTCGGCGATCACGGCGCGGGCCTTGTCCACCAGTTCGGCGGTAAGCGCTTCGACATAATAGCTGCCACCCAGCGGATCGGCGACGTTGGTGATGCCGGTTTCTTCCTGCAGCACCAGCTGCGTGTTGCGCGCGATGCGGGCGCTGAAATCGGTGGGGAGCGCAATCGCCTCGTCCAGCGCATTAGTGTGGAGCGATTGGGTGCCGCCCAGCACTGCCGCCATCGCCTCCACCGTGGTGCGGATGACGTTGTTGTAAGGATCCTGCTCCTGCAGCGATACGCCGGAGGTCTGGCAATGCGTGCGCAGCATCTTGGATTTCGGATTTTGCGCGCCCAGCCCCTCCATCACATCGTGCCACAAATGCCGGGCCGCGCGCATCTTGGCGATTTCCATGAAGAAGTTCATGCCGATGCCCCAGAAGAAGGACAGGCGCGGCGCAAATGCATCGATATCCAGGCCGGTTTCCATCGCGCGCAGGGCATATTCCTTGCCGTCGGCAATGGTGAAGGCGAGCTCCTGCACCGCAGTCGCCCCCGCCTCGTGCATATGATAGCCGCTGATCGAGATACTGTTGAAACGGGGCATGTTTGCGGAGGTATAGGCGATAATGTCCGACACGATCCGCATGCTCGGTTCGGGCGGGTAGATATAGGTGTTGCGGACCATGAACTCCTTGAGGATATCGTTCTGGATGGTCCCGCTAAGCTTCTCCGCGCTCACCCCGGCGCGCTCGCCTGCAACGATATAGAATGCCATCACCGGGATCACTGCGCCGTTCATGGTCATGGAAACCGACATGGTATCGAGCGGTATCTGGTCGAACAGAATTTCCATGTCGGCGACCGTGTCGATAGCCACGCCCGCCTTCCCGACATCGCCGGTGACGCGCGGGTGATCGCTGTCATAGCCCCGGTGCGTGGCCAGATCGAAGGCCACGCTCAGGCCCTTTTGCCCGCCCGCCAGGTTGCGGCGGTAAAAGGCGTTGGATTCCTCGGCGGTGGAGAATCCGGCATATTGCCGGATCGTCCACGGGCGGCCCGTATACATGCTGGCATAGGGACCGCGCGTGAAGGGTTCGAAGCCCGGAAGGCCCGGATCGGCGGGCGCATCCTCGGCGGTGTAAAGCGGCTGGATCGCAACGCCTTCGGGCGTGTTCCAGGTGAGGTCGCGGCCCTTCACTTCCTTGTTGGCACGCTCCTGCCAGTCGGATTTGGTCGGACGGTCTGAATCGGTTTCACTCATGCGCAGGCAATACACATATTCGCGCGAACGATGCTAGGTTTAGGGTGGTTATGTGGCTGGAAGTTGCGCGTCGTGCTTGTGTCGCAGCCCCTCATCCCGTGAAGCGGCTACCGAAGCTTGGATGAGGGGCTGCGACCCGAATTACTGCCCTTTGAACTCTGCCTTGCGCTTCTGCATGAACGCCATCGCGCCTTCCATGGCATCGCCGCTTTCCCCCGCGCGCCGCTGGCCAATAGCCTCCTGATGCAAGGCAGCGGAGTAATTATCCTCCAGCGCCCGGAACAGGTTCGCGCGCATTTGGCCCAGCGCAAGAGTGGGCCCGCCAGCCAGACGAGCCGCTAGCGCGCGCGCTTCGTCCATCAACGCATCGTCCGCTACCGCCTTGTAGATCATCCCCCAATCGGCGGCCTTCTTTGCGCCGATCTTCTCGCCCAACATCATCATTTCGGTCGCGCGGGCCTTGCCGATCAGGCGCGGGAGCATCCAGCTTGCCCCACCATCGGGCACGAGGCCGATATTGACGAAGGCCTGAAGGAAATAGGCGCTTTCGCCCGCCACAACGAAATCCGCCGCCAGCGCAATGGAGCAGCCAACGCCCGCCGCCGGGCCGTTCACGGCGCTGACGATCGGCACCGCGCACTGCGCCATCTGCACCATCAGCGGATTGTAGCTCATCGAAAGCGAATCATACGCGCCGCGCCCGCCGGTTACGGGCCGTTCGGACCTCGCCGCCAAATCAGCGCCGGAACAAAATGCCCGACCCGCCCCGGTGATCAGGAAAGCCCGCGCATCTCCCGGATCGGCCAGCACGTCGCGGATTTCCACCGCCATTTCTGGCGGACAGGCATTCAACCGCTCGGGCCGGTTGAGCGTGATGGTCGTGACGCTTTCGGCCGTTTCGACCAATATGTGTTCGTAGGTCATTCGGGCGCTCTCCGGGAAGTTGCAATTCGCAACGCGCCTACCAAGCCTGTGGGCGCGCTGGCAAGTACGCTACGGCCCGCAGGTCCGCCGCGCCGGATTTCAGTGGGCGACGTCCCCCGGCGTTTCCATGATCTCGGTGAGCTGGCCCATCATGTCTTTCGGGTGGAGGAAGAAAATGGGCGTGCCATGCGCCCCGATCCGCGTCGGGCCGAGAATACGTTTTCCCATCGCCTCGAATTCGGAGCGTGCCTGTTCGATATCGGGCACTTCGTAGCAGACGTGATGCTGGCCTCCGGCAGGGTTCTTCGCCAGAAACGCGGCTACGGGCGAATTGTCGCCCATCGGTTCGATCAGTTCGAGCTGGGTGCCTTCGCCGATCGCCCCGCCAGCGGTGGGCGTGTTGACGAAGCACAGTTTCACGCCCTGTTCGGGCATTTGCTGAACCTCGGTAATGTCGGTGGCGCCCATGATATCGCGGTAAAAGGCGATGCTGTCATCGAGCGAAGGCGTGGCAATGCCGATATGGTTCAAACGGCCGAGTTTCATTTGGGATCTCCCGTATCTAGGGGAGCGGGTGTAGGCGATTTGCGGCGGGCTTCAATCCCGTATTCGACCCTGAAAATAGGCAGCGGCTGGCTTATTGGCCCGACGGATCGGCTGGGTATCAGCCTATGAAAAGCAGCGACGAAAGGGCGATGATCGCCATCAGCGTGCCGAATGCCGACAATTCGGCCCAAGCGGTAAATTGCAACGTACCGGTCTCGCTATTCGCGGACCAATTTTTGGGATCGCGCCAGCAACTCGCCATGGCGATGGCCAGCAATGCCCCCATTGCACCAATCAGCATTACGAACATAACCTCTTCCCCTTCAACGGCCTTCATGACCAAGACCGCAACCACCCGGCGGCCACAAATTCCCGATCATGTGATACGCATTAGCCCTGTTTCGCAAGTAAAGGGTTGTAACCCATAGTTACCGAAAATGAGCAGAAATTAAGTTTTGCCCGGCCGCTTTAATCGGCGATCAATATCAGGAAAACGGCCTCCGCCGCTAGTATAGCGCCATAGGCAGCAAGTTCCGTCCAGTTGTGAAACCGAATGCGTCTGCGATCCGCATCCAGCGCCCAATTATCGGGATCGCGCAAGGCGCTGCGGATTGCCAGCCCCGCCAGTATGGATGGGACCAAAATTACGCCAAGGACGACCGCATCGAACAAGTCTCAGTGACTAACACCCGGCCCGCCAGCCTCAAAGCGGGATGTTATCGTGCTTTTTCCAGGGGTTCTCGAGCTGCTTGCCGCGGAGCTTGCGCAGACCGAGCGCGATGCGCTTGCGGGTTGAATGCGGGTAGATCACCTCGTCGATATAGCCGCGCTGTGCCGCCACGAAGGGATTGGCGAAGCGGTCTTCATATTCCTTGGTCTTCTCGGCGATTTTTTCCGCATCGCCGCGGTCCTGGCGGAAGATAATCTCCACCGCGCCCTTCGCCCCCATCACCGCGATTTCGGCGGTGGGCCAAGCGTAGTTCAAATCGCCGCGCAAATGCTTCGATGCCATCACGTCATATGCGCCGCCATAGGCCTTGCGGGTGATGACGGTGATTTTGGGCACGGTCGCCTCGGCATAGGCGAACAGCAGCTTCGCACCGTGCTTGATGATGCCGCCCAATTCCTGCGCGGTGCCGGGCAGGAAACCGGGCACATCGACGAAAGTCAGTATCGGGATATCGAACGCATCGCAGAACCGCACGAAGCGCGCGGCTTTCTTCGATGAATTGATATCCAGCACCCCGGCGAGCACCATCGGCTGGTTCGCCACGACGCCCACGGTGCGGCCCTCCACCCGGCCGAAGCCGCAGATGATATTGGCGGCATGGGCGGGCTGAATTTCAAAAAAGTCGCCTTCGTCCAGCGTCTTACGGATGACTTCATGCATGTCGTAAGGCTGGTTGGCATTGTCGGGGATCAGCGTGTCGAGGCTGTGTTCTTCGCGGTCCCACGGATCGCTGGTCGGACGCTCCGGCACCTCTTCGCGGTTGGACAGCGGCAGGTAATCGAAGAAATTGCGGGTCGCGAGCAGCGTTTCGATATCGTTCTCAAAAGCAATGTCGGCCACGCTGGTCTTGGTCGTGTGCGTAACCGCGCCGCCCAGCTCCTCCTGCGTGACTTCCTCGTTGGTGACCGTTTTCACCACTTCGGGGCCGGTGACGAACATGTAGCTGCTATCCTTCACCATGAAGATAAAGTCGGTCATGGCCGGGGAATAAACCGCCCCGCCCGCGCATGGCCCCATGATCAGGCTGAGCTGCGGCACCACGCCGCTGGCGAGCACATTGCGCTGGAACACTTCGGCATAGCCGCCCAGGCTGGCCACGCCTTCCTGAATGCGCGCGCCGCCGGAATCGTTGATGCCGATGACGGGCGCGCCGATCTTCAGCGCGGTGTCCATGACCTTGCAGATCTTTTCCGCATGGCGCTTGGACAGCGAGCCACCGAACACGGTGAAATCCTGGCTGAAGACGTAAACAAGCCGGCCATTGATCGTGCCGCTTCCGGTGACCACCCCATCGCCGGTAATCTTCTGGTTCTCCATGCCGAAATCGGTGCAGTCATGGACGACATAGGTGTCCAGTTCCTCGAAGCTGCCTTCGTCCAGCAGCACGTCGAGCCGCTCGCGCGCGGTCAGCTTGCCCTTGGCATGTTGGGCATCGATACGCTTCTGCCCGCCGCCAAGGTGAGCTTCCTCGCGGCGGCGTTCCATCTCGGCAATATTGGCGGACATTCAGTTCCCCTGTGTGATCGTTGGACGCGGCGTAGCTGCGCGCCGATAGCAGCGTCAAGCGATGCAGTTCAGACCTTTACCACGCCATGCGCAATCAGACTCTTGGCGCAATCGGTGATGCTCTCTTCTTCGGGCCGCGTTTTCCAACCGAGCTTTTTTTCCGCATGGCTGGCATCGACATGGCGGCTCTTGCCGAGTTCCCCCTTGATCGAGGCAACGCCCTTGTTGAACAGCGCCAATATGTGGACCAGCCAGTTCGGCATGACCTTTGTCGGCACTTTCCTGGCCTGATCCGCCGGCAGGTTGGCGCGCAGCACCTCGCCCACTTCGATCATTTTCATGAACCGCCCGGCCGCCAGGAAGCGTTCTCCGCGCAAGCCCGGCTCCTCCAGGCATTTGACATGCAGCGCCGCCACGTCGCGCGTGTCGACCACGGCAAAACCCAGGTCCGGTGCCATCGGCATCGATCCGTCGAGAAGCTGCTTCACCGCCTCCACGCTGGGCGAGAAATCTGCATTTTCGACCGGCCCCAGAACCATCGACGGATTGACCGAGACGAATTCCATATCCGGACAGTTTTCGGCGACCCACTGCCGGGCATCGCGTTCCGCAATGGTTTTCGATTTCACATAGGGATAGACGTCGCCGTGATCGACATCGGTCCAGTCGCTCTCATCGACGGTATATTCCTTCTCGCTGCGACCATAGGCAACCGCCGCCATCGAACTGGTCTGGACGAACCGATGGACCTTCGCCTCGCAGGCGAAGCGCAGCGCGCGTAGCGTGCCTTCGCGGGCGGGCACGATCATCTCGTTTTCGTCCTTTGGCGTCGATGCGGCGATCGGGCTGGCGACGTGGGCGACATGGGTGCAGCCGGCGACCGCATCGGCCCAGCCAGCATCGTCCATCAGCTCTGCCTGAAACACCTCGACATGCCGGCCGAAGCGCGCCTTGAGATCGGCCTCGCTTTTCGCCTTGTTTCGCACGGTCGTGCGGACGGTCCAGTCTCGCTCCAGCAATTGCCGGATCAGCTCGCCTGCAATGTAACCCGTGCCGCCCGTGACCAGAACCGTTTTCGCCATTTCCATTCTCCCCTGTGCGGGCGAGATAGGCGAGCGCGTTGCGGGCCGCAACTTACCGCATCAATACCAGCTCTTCCGCCATGGTCGGGTGGATGGCGGTGGTCGCGTCGAAATCGGCCTTGGTCAGCCCGGCTTTCACCGCGATTGCTGCCGCCTGCATCATTTCGGGCGCTTCGGGAGCGATCATGTGGATGCCCACGATCCGGTCGCTATCGCCGTCGCAGATCATCTTCATCAGGCTGCGTTCGTTACGACCGGCAAGCACGTTTTTCATCGGCCTGAAATCCGAGATATAGACGCGCACGCTGCCAAGCGCGTTCTTCGCCTCGCCTTCGGTCATGCCGACCGCCGCGATGGGCGGGTGGCTGAATACTGCGCTGGCGATGCAGCCATGATCGACCGCCACCGGATCGCCATCGCCGAACACCGTGTCGGCAAAGGCCTGCCCTTCTCGAATGGCGACAGGCGTCAGCTGGACGCGGTCCGTCACATCGCCCACGGCATAGATGTGATCGAGGCTGGTCTTGCTGTATTGATCGACCTCGATCTCGCCATTCTCGCCAAGCTTCACGCCGATATCTTCCAGCCCAAGCCCTTCGGTATTGGGCACGCGGCCGACCGCGAACATCACCAGGTCGGCATGTTCCTCGTCGCAATTCGCCAGCTTCACGAAATAGCCGCCTTCGGGGCATTCCTTGATATATTCGAAAGTGGTGTTGAACTTGAAATCGATGCCTTTCATGATCGAGATCTGCAGCAGGCGATCGCGCACCGCCTCGTCATAGCCGCGCAGCAGCTGATCGCCGCGATTGACGACGCAAACATCGCTGCCGAATTCGTTGAAAATCCCCGCAAATTCATTGGCGATGTAGCCGCCGCCGGCGATGATCACCCGCTTCGGAAGCTTATCGAGATGGAACGCCTCGTTCGAGGTCATGCCATATTCGATCCCGTCGCAATCGGGCAGGCGCGGGCGCGCGCCGGTTGCGATGAGGATATGTTTGGCAGTGACGACCTTGCCATCGTCCAGCGTCATCTCGTGCGGGCCGGTCAGCTTTGCGCGGTTCTTGAAGATGGTGACATCGTGGTTTTCCAGCGTCTCGGTATAGGCGCCTTCCAGCCGGTCCACATCGGCCAGCACGTTATCGCGCAGCGTGATCCAGTCGAAGCTCTTGCCTTCCACAGTCCAGCCGAATTTCTGGCAATCCTCCAGATCCTCGGCAAAATGGGCGCCGTAGACCAGCATCTTCTTGGGAACGCAGCCGCGGATGACGCAGGTTCCGCCGACCCGGTGTTCCTCCGCAATTGCGACCTTCGCGCCATGCGCTGCGGATACGCGGCTGGCGCGAACCCCGCCGGAGCCGGCCCCAATGGTGAAAAGGTCGTAATCGTAATTAGATTGGTCTTCGGCGGCCATGCGCATCTCCTGTCAGGAGGCGCGCTATGGCCGCGCGAAAGACTTCTCGCAAGCGCAGCGAAGCGGCTTAGCCGCGCCCGCCGCCCCCACCGCCGCCGCTGCGGCGATTGCGGCGACGTTGGCCGCCACCCTGGCCCGAACCCTGGCCCGAACCCTGGCCCCCACCTTGCGGACGGCCGGCACGGCTCTGGTGCTTGCGCTTGGGGCCGCCCGAACTGCCGCCGGCGGGGCGCGGATTCACGCGGCCGCGCTGCTGTTTGGGCGCAGGCTTGGTCGGGCCGACACCTTCGACCACGGCGCGGAAATTATCCGGCAGCGGAAGGCGCTCGAACTCGGCGTCGGTCTGCTTGCGGATATCCTTGAGATACTGGCGCTCATCCTCGGCGCAAAAAGCGATGGCCACGCCGTCCTTGCCCGCACGCGCGGTGCGCCCGATGCGGTGGACATATTGTTCCGGCACGTTGGGCAGCTCGTAATTGATGACGTGGCTGACACCGGGAATATCGATCCCGCGCGCAGCGACATCGGTTGCGACCAGCACCGGCACCTTGGCAGACTTGAACTGCGCGAGCGCGCGTTCGCGCTGCGGCTGGCTTTTGTTGCCGTGGATCGCATTGGCGGCGATATTGGCTTGCGCCAGCTTCTTCACCACGCGGTCGCAGCCATGCTTGGTGCGGGCAAAAACCAGCACCCGCTCCAGCTTGCCCGGCACGGGATATTCGGCGGATAGCAGCATTTCGAGCAGCGTCTGCTTCTCGTCCTGCTGGACCATCAGCAGGTACTGGTCGATCCGCTCCGCCGTACTGGCGGCGGGGGTAACGCTGACCTGAACCGGATCATGACAATATTTGCCGACCAGTTCCTTGATCTGTTTCGGCATGGTGGCGCTGAAAAACAGCGTCTGGCGATCGTCGGGCACCAGCTCGTTGATCTTGCGCAGCGCATGGATGAATCCGAGGTCGAGCATCTGGTCGGCCTCGTCCAAAATCAGGATTTCCACGCCATCGAGGTTGAAGGCGCGCTGATCGATCAGGTCGAGCAAGCGGCCCGGCGTGGCGACGAGGATATCGCAGCCGCGATGCAGCTTGTTGCGATCCTTGTTGACCGAAGTGCCGCCGACGATGGAATGGACCTTGAGGCCCGCCAATGCGCCGTAATCCTTGGCCGACTGAGCGATCTGCCCGGCCAGCTCGCGCGTGGGTGCAAGCACCAGCATACGGCAGGATTTGAACGGGATCTGGTTGTCGGCCTTGCGCAGATTATCGATGCTGGGCAGCATGAAAGCAGCGGTCTTGCCGGTGCCCGTCTGCGCAATCCCGAGCAGGTCGCGCCCTTCCAGCACCGGCGGAATTGCCTGCGCCTGGATCGGGGTGGGGTTCTTGTACCCCTGCAGGTCGAGCGCCTGCAGCACGGGCTGCGAAAGACCGAGCTGGTCGAAAGTGGTAGTCATTATGAAGTATCAAACTCGCAAAATATGCGGCGCGCACGGCAACAGGCCATGCGCGGCGCGGGGGAAATAACCGCCCGCGTGAATTGGGTGATCTGAAATTAGAGCCGAAACGCTGCCGGGGCGAGCTAGAACGCTCGCCAGTTCACGCTGCGAGGCGTTTCGATTGGGGCTATGTGGTGCAGCGCAGCATAAAAGTCAATCAAACTTAAAGTTCGAGCTTCAAATTTGTCAGACTTTGCTTTTTCGTCGGAGAGCACAAACATAGACTTCGCCACGCGTTTGGGCAGCGCGGATTTTGAAATCGAGCATCTCCGCCAGACTTATCTGACCTTCCAGCACAAAGGAGATGTCTTGCCCGTCGATGAGGATCGTCTTGATATGCTTGCCGTGAACTACTGCTTTTATACTCTCGTTAGAGTAGCCATTCACCGAGATAAACACACCACGGCCGTGCATCTTTCCGTCCACTTTAAATGCAAAGCCGTAGAGCTGATTTGTCGCTGTAGATGGATCCTGCCATTTAGCTTCGACGATGTAGTTTTCGCCTTCAAATTTAAACGAACCGTCAATCTGCTCACCGATAATCCTAAAGGGTTCACCCATCTGAACACCTTGCTTATCGAATGTGAGCTTTAAGAAATCCTCAAACAATCGACCGCGGGCCTGGGCGCTCATTTCCGTCCCATAAATTTTGGCAAACACATTTTTGAGCTGGGATAGATCGTTTGATTTCGCCGCTTGAGTTTTGGTTGTCGATGCTTGCTTTTGCTGGCGACTGACCTGCAAATTTCGGTTCAATACGCTCTGCCGCAAAGTCTCTAGCTTCGCTCGGGCCGATCTCTCGTTCAGCTTTTCGACTTTTTCGAACCAATAAGGATCGAAGTATGTCCAGTTCTGAAGTCTATCAAGCATTGTCTGAAAAATTCGGTATCCACGGTCAGAGCGACTGCCTAGCTGCGAGAATGTCTCGACAATAATCTCGTGTCTGCTGTTCTCCTGAAGATTGGGAATGACGCTTTCCGGGCATCCGACCCCGATAAGAAACTCCGATATCTTCTTTTTCGGCCAAAAAATTTCCAAAATGCAGTCATGCATCATCTCTCTAAGATCGAGAGGAAATTCAGGTGCACTCGCCATAAGTTCACATATAGATAAACCTAGTTTGAGGACAACTCATCTACTATAATCCAGCCGCCCCCAACAACCTTTGCGTACTGGCGTCGAACTCCCCTCCGCCGCTCTCGATAGCTTTCGCCATCTCCTTACCCAGTTCCACGCCGAACTGGTCGAAGGGATTGATCCCCATCAGCACCGCGCCGGCAAACACGCGGTGTTCGTGAAAGGCGATCAGTGCGCCCAGTGTGGCGGCGTCGATGTCGTCGCAAAGGATGGTGGCGCTGGGTCGGTCTCCGGGAAAATCCCTCGCCCCATCTTCGGATGATTTACCGGCCATCAGCGCGGCGCCTTGCGCGAAGCAATTGGTGAGCAGGATGCGGTGGTGGGCCGGGTCCAGCCCGTCGCCCGGCGCGATGCTGGCGATGAAGTCGACCGGGATCAAATGCGTGCCCTGGTGGAGTAGCTGGAACACCGCGTGCTGCGCATCGGTGCCAACGCCGCCCCATGTCACCGCAGCGGTCGGTTCATCCACCGGATCGCCGGCGGAGGTCACGCGCTTGCCATTGCTCTCCATTTCCAGCTGCTGGAGGTAATCGGGGAACAGCGCAGCACGCTCGTCATAGGCGAACACTGCCCGCGTCTGGCAGCCGCGCACCCGCGTGTAATAGCGATCCGCAAAGGCGGCGAGCAGCGGCAGGTTTGCGCGCCCGTCGGCCGACGCGAAGTGCCGGTCCACCGCCGCTGCGCCTTCCAGCATTTCGGCAAAATCGCTCCACCCGGTCGCCATCGCCACGGGAAAGCCGATGCTCGTCCACAGCGAATAGCGCCCACCGACGCTTTCCGGGAAAGGCAGCACGCGGGTCTCATCCACGCCCCATTCCACCGCCTTGTCGGGCGATGCGGTCAGCGCGACCACGCGGCCATAGGGATCGTCCACCCCGCCCTCGCCCAGCCATTTAAGCGCGCTGGCAGCGTTGGTCATGGTTTCAATCGTGGTGAAGGTCTTGGAGGCTACCGCAATCATGGTGGTGGCTGGATTGCACGCCGCAAACGCCCGCTCCAACGCGACACCGTCGATGTTCGAGACGACATGGACATCGACCGCCGGACCGCCCGTTGCCACCGCATCATGGGTCAGCGCGCGGACCGCCAGCGCCGGGCCGAGCGCGCTGCCGCCGATACCGATATGGATCAGGTGCTCGACCTCACCCAATGCGCCGGAATGGATCGCCTCGACCAGCATCTGCATGCGGGCGTGGAGCGCCTGCGCCTCCTCGACCGAGGCATCCGCCCCCATTCCGCGCTGCGCGGTATGTTCGGCGGCGCGGCCTTCGGTGTTGTTGACCTTCTCGCCCGATAGCAGCGCCGCCCGCTTTTTCTTGAAGCCCGACGCCTCGGCCAGCGCCTCGAAACCGTCCAGCAGGCACTCGTCCAGATGCGTCTTGGACCAGTCGAACAGGATGCCCGCCTGTTGATCGCCCCCGCCATCGGAAACGCCCCATTCGATCCGGCCCGAAAGCGCCTTTACGCGCGCTTCGCCGTCGCCTTCGAACAATTCGGTCAGCTTGCGCTCGGGACAGTTCCCGATAGCCTCCCAGGCTGAATCGATCTGTGTTTGTGCGGCGCGATTCATCGAAAATCCTTTCAAAGCGATGCGCGGCTCGCGTAGAGGGCGCAGCCATGATTTGGAAGCCCGCAACAGCGCCCGGTGCGCTCGCCGCCCGGTCGGACGCTGCACGATGAGCGAAGTGGTGCCCACCAATGAAACCGCCGCCACCCTCAAGGCGCAGGCGGATGACGCGGCGGCAGAGGGCGAGACATTCGGCAGTTTCGCGAAATTCGTGCTGAAGCTGGTGATCGCGGTGCTGATCTTCCGTATCTTCCTGTTCAGCCCGTTCAACATCCCCAGCGAAAGCATGCTGCCGCGCCTGATGAACGGCGATTACCTGCTCGCAAGCAAGTGGTCCTACGGCTTCTCGAAGCACTCGTTCTGGCCCGTCAGCCCGCCTTGGGATGGCCGCATCCTTGCCAGCCAGCCGGAGCGCGGCGATGTCGTCATTTTCAAGCATCCGGTCGACGGGGTGGATTATATCAAGCGGGTGATCGCCCTGCCCGGCGATACCATCGCCATGCGCGACGGCGTGCCGATCCTGAATGGCGAGGCCCTGCCGCGCGAACAGATGGATGATTTTATCGTTCACGTGTCGCCCAACACCTCCTGCGCATGGGGCGCGGTGGCGGATACCACCGCCGAGGGCGAGGATATCTGCCGCTATCGGCGTTACCGCGAGACCCTGCCGGGCGGGCGCACATACCAGGTGCTCGATTTCGGCACGCTGCCGCAGGATAATTATCGTCCGGCCGTGGTCGGCGAGGGCGAGATGTTCCTGATGGGCGACAATCGCGACAATTCGCAGGATAGCCGCTTTCGCGCACAGGCTGGCGGTGGGCTGGCGATGGTTCCGCAGGAATTGCTGGTAGGCGAGGCGCAAGTAATCGTGTGGTCCACCGATGGCGGGGCGGAATGGATCAAGCCGTGGACCTGGTTCACCGCCGCCCGCTGGGGCCGCATCGGCGACGGGCTGTGAGCGGACTGGCGCCCGAAACGCGCGACTGGCTGCGCAAGGCGGGTTTCGCCGTGCAGGACGAGGCGCTGTGGCTGGAGGCGCTCACCCATGGCAGCAAGGGTGAGGACCGCGATTACCAGCGCTTGGAGTTCCTCGGCGACCGGGTGCTTGGCCTGGCGATTGCCGACTGGCTGTATGAGCGCAACCGGGGAGCCGAAGGCAAGCTGGCGCAGCGGCTAAACGCGCTGGTCAGCAAGAGCGCCTGCGCCGCCGTGGCACGCGATATCGGGGTGGCGGACCATATGCGTCTGGGCAAGCAGGCCCGCGACGAGGCGGCGCAGCATGGCGACAATCTGCTGGGCGATGTAATGGAATCGCTGCTCGGCGCGAGCCAGCGCGAGGCCGGTTTCGACGTGACGCGCGATCTGATCCGGCAGCTGTGGCGATCGCTGGTCGAAGGCAATGCGGGCAAGCTGAAGCACCCGAAAAGCGCGTTGCAGGAATGGGCGGCGGCCAATAACCGCGCCACGCCGAGTTACGAGACCATCGACCGCTCCGGCCCCGATCACCGCGCCAATTTCAAGATGCGCGTGAGCATTGCGAAGGTCGGGGAGGCGCAGGCCAGCGCATCGAGCAAGGCAGAGGCCGAAACCCTCGCCGCAAAAGCATTTATGGAGCAATTTTGTTGACCGAAACACCGCCCGAAACGGCCCCCCAAACACCCACCGGAACATCCGCCGGAACCCGCTGCGGTGTGGTTGCCGTAATCGGCGCGCCCAATGCGGGCAAATCCACGTTGGTGAACCAGTTGGTCGGACAAAAGGTCGCCATTACCAGCGCCAAGGCGCAAACCACCCGCGCCCGGATGCTGGGTATCGCGCTGCACGGCAATACGCAGATGATCCTGGTCGATACGCCGGGAATCTTCTCGCCCCGCCGCAAGCTCGACCGCGCGATGGTCAGCGCGGCATGGGAAGGCGCGAGCGAGGCCGATGCGGTTGTCCTGCTGGTCGATCCGATCAAGCAGCGCCGCCACGAGCTGGAGCCACTGCTGGAGGCGCTGGAGAAGCGGCCCGAGCGCAAGATCATGGTGCTCAACAAGGTCGATCGCGCGCCCAAGGAGCCGCTGCTGGCGCTGGCGCAGGAACTGGGCGCGAAGCTGGATTTTTCGGAGGTGTTCTTCGTGTCCGCATTGACCGGCGACGGGGTGCCGGAGATGAAGGATGCGCTGGCGCAGCTGATGCCCGGGGGCGCCTGGATGTACCCGGAAGATCAGGTCAGCAACGCTTCGGAACGCCTGCTCGCCACGGAAATCACGCGCGAGCAGCTATACCGCCAATTGCACGAGGAATTGCCCTACGACACCGCCGTACGGCCGGAAAGCTATACCCAACGCAAGGATGGCAGCGTGGAAATCCGCCAGCAGATCGTGGTCGCCCGCGATAGCCAGAAGAGCATCGTGCTGGGCAAAGGCGGACAGCGGATCAAGGCCATCGGCGAAGCGGCCCGCACCGAGCTGGCCGAGCTTCTGGGGCAGAAAGTCCACTTGTTCCTGCACGTCAAACATGCGGAAAACTGGGATCAGGACAAGGAAATGTACGAGGAAATGGGGCTGGAGTGGAAGGGGTAGCCGGCCCCTCCCGGCCTGCGATCTAACGCTTCTTCGCGACCTTCACCTTGTTCGATTTGGCGAAGCTCTTGGTCGATTCTTCGCTACGGTTGAGCGCCTTGGCGATCTGCTTCAGGCCCATTCCCTTCGCGGCGAGGGAGCGTAGTTTGCCAGCTTCCTCCCCGGTCCAGGGTTGCTTGTGGCGCTCGAAGCGGTCCTTGCTCACTTGGCCGCGGCCTCTTTCTCCGCCGGTGCCTTTTTCTTCGCTGGTGCTTTCTTTTTCGCCGCAGCTTTCCTTTTCGGCGCAGCCTTCTTCTTTGGCGCGGCCTTCTTGCTCTTCTTTTTCGCCGGACCCTTCGCCACGCGCGCATCGATCAAGGCGATGGCCTGTTCCTCGGTAACGTCCTCCGGCTTCACATCCTTCGGAATGGTCGCATTGGTCGTGCCATCGGTGACATAGGGGCCGTAGCGGCCCGGCAGAACCTTCATCTCGCCGCCACTGGTGGGGTGTTCCTTGAAGGTCTTGATCGGTTCGGCTTTCTGCCGCCCGCCACCCTTGCGATTGGCTGCTTCGGCCAGCAATGTGACCGCAGCGTTCATGCCGGTATCGAACACGTCGCGCGTGCTGGTCAGCTTAGCATATTTCCCGTCATGGCGCAGATAGGGGCCGTATCGGCCTATCGCAGCTTCGATATCGTTACCGGTTTCGGGATGTTGGCCGACGATACGCGGCAGATGCAGCAGCTTGAGCGCCCATTCCAGGTCGAATTCGTCGAGATCCTTGGGGATGCTGGCCCGCTTGGCCTCCTTGCCTTCGCCCAGCTGAACATAAGGCCCGAACCGTCCGGTCTTGCGTTCGACCGGCAGGCCGGTGTCCGGATCCTGGCCCAATACCGTGTCTTCGGCGGCGTCCTCGCCATCCGCCCCCGGTTGGGCGAAACGGCGAGTGAATTTGCATTCGGGATAGTTGGCGCAGGCGATGAACGCGCCGTATTTGCCGCCGCGCAGCGCCAAGCGTCCACCCTCGCGCCCTTCCTTGTCGCAGAGCGGGCAGAAGCGCGGCGGCTTGTCGTCGGCGCGTTCGGGGAAGAGGTAGTCGGACAGGAACTCGTCCAGCTGCTCGGAAACTTCGGAGGGTTTGAACTCCATCACCTCGTCGGTCTTGGGCTTGAAGTCCTTCCAGAACTTGGCGAGCAAAACCTTATAAGCCTCGCGTCCGTCGGAGACGACATCCAGCTCGTCTTCCAGCCCCGCCGTATATTCGTAAGCGACATATTGCGGGAAGAAGCGCTCCAGAAACGCTGTCAGCAACCGCCCGCTTTCCTCTGCGAAGAAACGGTTTTTCTCCATCCGCACATAGTCGCGGTCGCGCAGCGTCTGGATGGTGGATGCGTAGGTGGAGGGGCGGCCAATGCCGTGCTCCTCCAGTTGCTTCACCAGGCTCGCTTCGGAGAAGCGCGGTGGCGGCTGGGTGAAATGCTGGTTCGCCTCAACCGCCTTCTTGGCAGGCCGATCGCCCTTGGCCATTTGCGGCAATAGGCCGGATTCGTCATCATCGGAATCGTCGCGGCCTTCCTGATAGACGGCGAGGAAGCCAGGGAACTTCACCACCTGCCCAGTGGCGCGAAGCTCATGCAGCCCCGCCGGATCGCGCAGCGTGATGGTGGTCCGCTCGAGGCTGGCAGAGGCCATCTGGCTGGCCATCGCGCGCTTGAATATCAGCGAATAGAGCTTGGCCTCGTCGCCCGTGCCGGCGCGGTCTTTTACAAAACTGGTCGGACGGATCGCCTCGTGCGCTTCCTGAGCGTTCTTCGCCTTGGTCGAGTAATGGCGCGGCTTTTCAGGGAGGTAATGCCCGTCGTAACGCTCGCTCACTGCCTTGCGGCAGGCGGAAATGGCGCTGCCATCCATCTGCACGCCATCGGTCCGCATATAGGTGATCGCGCCCGCCTCATACAGCGATTGCGCCAGCCGCATGGTATGGCTGGCATTGTAGCCCAGCTTGCGGCTCGCCTCCTGCTGCAGGGTCGAGGTGGTGAAAGGCGGCGACGGGTGGCGCTTGAGCGGCTTGGTCTCGACCTCCTCGATCGTGAAAGGCGCGTTCTCGACCTTGGCCCTGGCCTCCATCGCGGCGCCTTCCTTGCCGAGGCTCAGCTTGTCCAGTTTGTTGCCATCATACCGGACCAGTCGCGCTTCGAATTCGGTCCCGTCCTGCACCAGCTTGGCGACGATGGACCAATATTCATCCGCCTTGAATGCCTCGATTTCACGCTCGCGCTCGACAATAATCCGTAGGGCGACGGACTGCACCCGGCCTGCCGATTTCGCACCCGGCAACTTGCGCCACAGCACCGGCGACAGGGTAAAGCCGAACAGGTAGTCAAGCGCACGGCGAGCCAGATAGGCGTCGACCAGATCGGTATCGAGCTGGCGCGGTTTGCCCATGGCTTCGGTCACAGCAGCCTTGGTGATAGCGTTGAACGCTACCCGATCGACCTTCTCCGGTAACAGCTTCCTCTTCGCCAGAAGCTCGCGGATGTGCCAGCTGATCGCCTCGCCCTCGCGGTCGGGGTCGGTCGCGAGCACCAGCCGCTCGGCTCCCTTCGCGGCATCGGCGATCTCCTTGAAACGCTTCTGCTTGTCGCGATAGAGCTCCCAGTCCATCGCAAAATCCTCATCCGGCCGCACGCTGCCATCCTTGGGCGGCAGATCGCGGACATGGCCGTAGCTGGCGAGAACCTTGAAGTCCTTGCCGAGATAATTTTCGATGGTCTTCGCCTTGGCTGGCGATTCGACGATGACGAGTTGCATGGTGGAGGAAAGCAGTCCTTACGTGTGTGTATGCGTACGCGAGGGTGGGGTCGGTTTGGCGGCGGGGTCAAGTGGTTAAGTGAAGACTTCGCTGAGTTCGGCCTTGTCAGGCATAAGTTCGCGGTAGGCGGCGATGCTCATGGAGATGGTCAGTATGGTGGAAATCGAATTCAACACCGCACTGCCTACCGTGGATATGAGAAGCCAGACTTCTCCGCGTGAAGCGAGGTCACTCACTGCAAAACTGGCGACCAAGGTCGGCACGACAAACAAGACATATGCTATCAAAATGGGCCAACCCGAGCCCTTCGCCAAGTTGGATGATTGCGACAACGCTTCATTTAAATTTACTTGGCGGTCCAGCGCATATGGAATGACGAAAGCCCAACGGACTAAGGCGAAAACACCGGGGACTATCAAGAACAGAAGGCCGATGTACAATGCCAGCGTGGCCACAAAATAAGCAAAGAATGCGACCAGCACGCGTGACCCGTCCGGCAATCGCTCGGCCACAAAATCGGACTTGCCCGCAGCAAGCAACGAACGGCACGCCATAACTATCAGGAACCAATAGACTAACATGTACGCGATCAAAGGCAGCCAGAAGGCCCAACCAAAATCGAGCGTCTCTTCCATGCCGAAATTGAAATCCGACCACACTACGTACTCCAGAAATGCGCCGAAGCCCGAATCCAAGGCGACAAACACCGCAAACCAGGCCAGCACAGTCACCTTGTAGCGACGCACAATTTCGAATGTTGCATTCAACAGGCTGTCGAGTTCGAGGCGGCGCTTATCCATTCACACTTACCTTCCCACCTGCGTGCCGCGTCAACGCGCCACTTATTTCCAACTCCAGCAGCGCCAGTTGCACAGCCGCCGCGCTTTCACCCGATTGCCGGATCAACTCATCCACCCCAACCGGCGCGGTGGTGAGCAGGCTGGCGATATCGGCAGGTTCCGCCTCGGCCAATTCCTCCGGTGCATAATCGAAAGCGGCAGCGGCTTCGCGGAATTTGCTGCGCGGGTTGCCGTCGAAATCGCTCAGCAATTCCACCACATCTTCCGGCGCCTGCACGAGCACCCCGCCCTCGCGGATCAAATGGTTGCAGCCCTGGCTGCGCGCGTCGAGCGGGCTGCCGGGGATCGCCATGACCTCGCGTCCGGCCTCTCCCGCCAGCCGGGCGGTGATCAGGCTGCCCGATTTGGGGGCAGCCTCCACCACCAGCGTTCCCGCAGCCAGCCCTGCAATGATGCGATTGCGGCTGGGGAAGTGGCTGCCGCGCGGCTCGGTGCCGGGGGGCTGTTCGGCCAGTAGCAGCGCCTCGGTCGCGATCCGTTCCTGAAGCTCGGCATGTTGCGGTGGATAGGCGATATCCAGCCCACTGGCGATGACCCCGATCGTTCCGGGAAACGCCCCTTCATGGGCCGCACCGTCGATCCCCCTCGCCAGGCCGGAGACAACCGCGAATCCGGCCTCCACCAGCGCAGTCGCGAATTCGCGCGCCAGCTTCACCGCGGCGGCAGAACAATTGCGCGCGCCCACCATCGCCACGCATGGCCTGGATGCCAGCCGCATATCGCCGCGATAGGTGATGATCGGCGGTGCGCCGTCGATCGCCGACAGCAGCGCCGGATAATCGGGTTGATCGTGAAACAGATACCGCCCGCCCACTTTGCGGGTCGCGTCGATTTCGCGTTCGATCCGGTCTTTCGGCGCGGCGCGGTAGTGGCGTTTACCGCCCTTTGCCAAATCCGGCAGCGCGTCCAGCGCCTCTGCCGCACTGCCGAAACGGGCGAGTAGCTGCGCGTAGCTGACCGGGCCGATATTGGGTGATCGCAGCAGACGAATGCGGGCGAAAGCCTCGCCCTGGCTCAGCGTCATTTCGCGCCGACCTTCGGCTCCGTACCTGCCCGCAGCCGTGCAATATTGGCGCGGTGCAGCCACAGGATGAGCACTGCAATCAGCGCAAGATGCGGCGCAAGCTCGGGAAAGCCGGTAAACCAGGCGGCCACCGGGGCGATCGCGGCGGCGGTCATTCCGGCGAGCGAACTGATCCGGGTGACCGCCAGCATTCCCAGCCATGTCACCGCGTAAGCCGCGCCAACCGGCCAGCCGATGCCGAAGCACACGCCTGCCAATGTCGCGACCCCCTTGCCGCCTTTGAAGCCGAGCCAGACCGGAAAACAATGCCCCAATATCGCGCCCTGCGCTGCAAAACCGACCGTTTCGGGAAAATACTGCCATGCCAGCAGCACGGGCGCCAATCCCTTCGCCAGATCGAGCAGCAACGTTGCGCCTGCCAATGCCTTGTTGCCGGTGCGCAGCACGTTGGTCGCGCCGATATTGCCGCTTCCTTGCTGGCGCACATCGCCCAGCCCGGCCAGGCGAGTGAGGATCAGGCCGAAGGGGATCGATCCGAAGGCGTAACCGAGCAGCAATGCGAGTGCGATATCCATGATTCGTCACTTAACCGTTCGTACCAAGCTTGTCGAAGCACCCGTTTTTCTTCTAGCGCTGCGCGCCAAGCAAATAATGTCTGCCATGTGCGTGCGGGCGACGGAGTTTTCCTTTTGACCGATTCGACCGCCCCGATCCTGCTGTTCGATTCCGGTGTGGGCGGGCTGACCGTGCTGGGGGAGCTGCGCAAGCTGCTGCCCGAGGCACCGATCCTCTATTTCGCGGACACCGCTGCCCTGCCCTATGGCGAAAAAACCGAAGCGGAAATAGCCGCGCGAGTGGCGGGATTGCTGGGCCGGTTGAGCGAGCGTTACCGCCCGCGCCTTGCCTGCATTGCCTGCAACACCGCCTCCACCATCGCGCTGGGAATGGTGCGCGAAGTGCTGGAGATACCGATCGTGGGCACCGTCCCGGCGATCAAGCCGGCTGCTGCATTAACGCAAACCGGCACAATCGGCTTGCTCGGCACGCAGGCGACGATCCGGCAGGTCTATGTCGACCGGCTGGAGGCTGAATTTGCCGCGGATAAACGCCTGATCCGCCATGCCGCGCCCGGCCTGGTGATCGCCGCAGAGTCCAAGCTGCATGGCGAGGCGCCCGACCCGGCCATCATCGCCAACGCCGTATCGCAGCTGCGCGCACATGATGGCGGCGAGGCGATCGATACCGTAGTGCTGGCCTGCACCCATTTTCCGCTGTTGGCCGATGAACTCGGGGCGGAACTTGGGCCGCAGGTGAAGCTGGTGGACGGATCGCGCGGCATCGCCCGGCGCATTGCCGATTTGACACGTGGAGAGGCGTTCGAGCGCGCCGGTCCGGACACGCTGCTCACCAGCGGACCGGTTGCCAATCGCGCGGCGTTTGCGGCGCTCCTGCAACCATACGGGCTGACCCGGCTGGAACGCTTCGGGAAAACGGCTTGAATGCGCGCTTTTCTTGCGAACCATTCGCAAAGATCGCTGTGGCAAAATGCACATCGCCCGCCTAGATAAGCCCACATAACAAGGCTTGAGGGGTCGGCCACACAGATCAGCGCGAACAGGGATTATTGCGGTGAATTACGACCACATATTCGACCAGGCGATCGACCGGCTTCATTCCGAAGGCCGTTACCGAGTCTTTATCGATATCCTGCGCAACAAGGGCGCCTACCCCAATGCGCGCTGTTTCCATGGCCATAATGGACCCAAGCCGATCACCGTATGGTGCTCCAACGATTACCTCGCCATGGGGCAGCACCCCAAGGTCGTCGAAGCGATGGAAAGTGCGCTGCACGATGTCGGCGCAGGCAGCGGCGGCACCCGCAATATCGGCGGCAACACCCATTTCCACGTCGAGCTGGAGAAGGAACTGGCGGATTTGCATGGCAAGGAAACCGCCTTGCTGTTCACCAGCGGCTACGTCTCCAACGATGCCACGCTGTCCACCATCGCCAAACTGCTGCCCGGCTGCGTGATTTTCTCCGACGAGCTGAACCATGCCAGCATGATCGCCGGCATTCGCAATTCCGGCTGCGAGAAGCGCGTCTTCCGCCATAACGACATGGCGCATCTGGAAGAATTGCTGGCTGCCGAGGATGAAGAAACGCCCAAGCTGATTGCCTTCGAATCGGTTTATTCGATGGATGGCGATGTCGCGCCGCTGCATGAAATCTGCGATCTGGGCGATAAGTACAACGCGCTGACCTATGTCGATGAAGTCCACGCCGTGGGCATGTATGGCAAACGCGGCGGCGGCATTTCCGAACGCGACGAAGCGGCACACCGAATCGATATTATCGAAGGCACGCTGGGCAAGGCGTTCGGCGTGATGGGCGGTTACATCGCGGCCGATGCCAAAATCGTGGACTGCATCCGCAGCTATGCGCCCGGTTTCATCTTCACCACCTCGCTCAGCCCGGTGCTGGTGGCGGGCGTGCTAGCTTCGGTAAAGCATCTGAAATCCAGCAGCGAGGAACGCGACGCGCAGCAAGCCGCCGCCGCCACGCTCAAGCAATTGATGCGCGATGCCGGGCTGCCGGTGATGGACAGCGTGACCCATATCGTGCCGCTGATGGTGGGCGACCCGGTCCGCGCCAAGAAGATCAGCGACATTCTGCTGGCCGAGTATGGCGTGTATGTGCAGCCGATCAATTTCCCGACCGTGCCGCGTGGGACGGAGCGGCTGCGCTTCACCCCCGGCCCCGCCCATACCGAAGATATGATGCGCGAACTGGTCGGCGCCTTGTGCGAAATCTGGGACCGTATGGAGATGGAATTGGCGAAGGCTGCCTGATCCAATGGCGAGCGTGGCAGAAATCGATTGCGCAGCCACACTGGATATCCGCCCGCTGACCCCGGCCATCGGGGCTGAACTGCACGGCATCGATCTCGCCAGCAGCGCCATCGCCGTTCATGTGCCCGCCATTCGCGCTGCCTTGCTGGCTCACGGCGTGATCTTCTTTCGCGAACAATCGCTGACGCAGGAACAGCACATCGCCTTTGCCCGTCATTTCGGCGAGCTGGAAGTCCATCCGGCCACGCCGAAGGACCAACCCAATCCCGAAGTTTTGCGCATCTCCCACGGCCCGCAAAGCCGGGGGCAGGAAAATTACTGGCATTCGGATGTCACCTGGCGCACGGAACCTTCGCTCGGTTCCATCCTGCTGGCGCGCGAAGTGCCCGAAGTGGGCGGGGACACATTGTTCGCCAATATGCACCTCGCCTACCAGGGGCTGAGCGATCAGATGAAGCGGTTTTGCGAAGGGCTGACGGCGGTGCACGATATCAGCCGGGTGTTCGCCAAGCGGCTGGGCAAATCGCCCGAGGATCTCCACGACCTTTATCCACCGGAACGGCATCCGGTCATCCGCACCCATCCCGAAACCCGACAGCGCGCGCTCTACGTGAACACTGCCTTCACCAGCCATATCGAAGGGTTGAGCGCCAAGGAAAGTCGCTGGCTGCTGGACCATCTTTACAGCACGGCGGCCGATCCCGAGATTCAGTGCCGCTTCCATTGGCGCGAAGGATCGATCGCGTTTTGGGACAATCGCGTCTGCCAGCATTTGGCGGTGAGCGATTACTTCCCCCAGCGGCGCAAGATGGAGCGCGTTACCATCGCCGGCGACCGACCTTTCTTCCAAGATTGAAAGACCGTTTTTCCATGACATATGACGAGGTGGTGCTGGGCCGCCGCTCGATCCGGGGTTTCCTGGATAAACCCGTACCGCAGGAACTGATCCGCGAAGTGCTTCACCTCGCCATGCGTGCGCCTTCCAGCTTCAACAACCAGTGCTGGAATTTCGCGGTCGTATCGGGCGAACCGCTCGACCTGATCCGCAAGGGTAATGTCGAGGGCATCCTCGGCGGCATTCCCGACAGCCGCGAGTTTCGCACGCATGATAAACAGTCGGGCGACCACCGCGCCCGCCAGATCGAGGTTGCCAAGCAGCTGTTCGGCGCGATGGGAATCGAGCGGGATGACAAGGATGCGCGGAAGGACTGGGTGCTGCGCGGGTTCCGCCAGTTCGATGCGCCGGTCAGCATCGTGGTCACTTACGACCGCGATCTGCTGGGCAGCGATGTGGCCCCGTTCGATTGCGGCGCGGTGACCAATGCTCTCGTCAATGCAGCCTGGTCGCGCGGGCTGGGCTGCGTGATCAATTCGCAGGGCATTATGCAAAGCCCGGTCGTGCGCGAACAAGCCGGGATCGCGGATGACCAGGTGATCATGATTTGCGTTGCGATGGGTTTCCCTGACGAGACATTTCCCGCCAATGCCGTAGTCTCGCGGCGCAAGGCGGCGGACGACGCGGTGCGGTTCGTCGGGTTTCCAGAAAAATAGCTTGTAATCCTCTAGTCTAAAACGATTATTTTTCGAGCGACGCTCAACGTTGGAGAGATATCTTAGCGTTAACTAAACGATTTCATGTCAGGCCGTGTGTGGATCTCCAAATACGAAGCGAAACGAGCACGCGGTTAGGCAATGGCAGTAAGCGATATCTTCGGCGGCATCACCGGCCGCAATCAGCAAGCCGACGATAAATCGGGCGGCCAGCAGCCGCTCTCGCGCGCCGACAACAAGCTGCGCCTTTCGGTCATCGACGATTTCGAACGTGCCGGGATTGGCTGGATCTGGGCGACCGATGCCGAAGGACGGTTGATCTATCTGTCGGATGCCGCCGTGGAGAATATCGGCCGTCCAGCAGAGGATCTGCTCGGCGCCTCGATGGTCGAAATGTTCGAAACAGACCCCGATAATCCCAGCGAAACCGACCGACCGCTCAAATTCCAGCTTAAAGCGCACAAGAAAATCCGCGAGTTGACCGTGCGTTTCGCACTGCAAAAATCGCAGCACGATGTGCGGCAGACATGGTGGTCGATCTCCGGCTATCCGATGCTGGACGATAATGGCGAGTTTACCGGCTATCGCGGCAGTGCCGCCGATATTACCCGCGAATATGAGCGCAAGCTTGCCGACACCAAAATTGCCGAATTCGATGCGCTGACCGGCCTCGCCAATCGCCGGGTGATGGACCGCAAGCTTGATCGCCTGATCGCGGCTTACAAGACATCGCAGCGCGCCTGCGCCCTGATGATGCTCGATCTCGACAAGTTCAAACGCGTCAACGACACGATGGGCCACCAGGCCGGCGATACGCTGCTGCAACAGGTGGCCGAGCGACTGACGAATATCGTCGGCAAGCGCGGCGAAGTTGGCCGGCTGGGCGGCGATGAATTTCAGGTAATCCTGCCCGATATCGACGATCGCGGGAAACTGGGCGAACTGGCCGAGAAGATCATCCAGATGCTCTCGCAGCCCTACCCCATCGGCGAAAAGCGAGCGATTATCGGCACGTCGGTCGGCATCGCCATCGCCCCCTATGACGGGGTTGAGAAAGAAGAACTCGTCCGCTGTTCCGACCTGGCGCTCTATGCCGCGAAAAACGGCGGACGCGGACAGTTTCGCTTCTATTCTGCCGACCTCAAGGACGAGGAAACCGAGCGCGACGAGTTGATCGACGATCTGCGCGTGGCGTTGGAAAAACGCGAGTTGCAGCTGCATTACCAACCGGTGGTGGATGCCAAGGACAACACCGTGGTCTGCCTGGAGGCACTGATGCGCTGGGAACACGAGGATCGCGGCTTTGTAAGCCCCGGCCTGTTTATTCCGGTGGCCGAGGATTCGGACCTGATCAACGATATCGGCGAATGGGCGCTCCAACGCGCCTGCGAAGACGCGCTCGCCTGGCCATCCAGCGTGCGGGTTGCAGTCAACGTATCGGCCGTGCAATTCGCCAATCCCGGCTTTCCCCAAGTGGTCGCCAGTGCGCTGGACGAAAGCGGCCTGTCCCCGGACCGGCTGGAGCTGGAGTTGACCGAGAGCATCTTCGTCGGCGACAGCGACGAAACCGCAGCAATGTTCGACGATCTCAAACGGCTTGGCGTACGCCTCGCACTCGACGATTTCGGGACCGGCTACTCCTCGCTCAGCTATCTGCGCTCCGCCCCGTTCGACAAGATCAAGGTGGATCGCAGCTTCGTCGATAGCTGTACGCAGAAAGACAAGAACAGCGCCAAGATCATCGCTGCGATCGTCGGCCTGTCCAACGCTCTGGGCATGGAGACCACCGTGGAAGGGGTCGAGGCGTTCGACCAGCTTGAAGTGGTCCGCTCCAAGGGCGCAAAGCTCATACAGGGCTGGCTCTATGCCAAGGCGATGCCGCAGCAGATGGTCCTGCAGCAAATCATTTCGGGCAGCTTCAAGATCGAGCCCGAGGGTCCGGAGGCGCACCGCCCGGAACGCCGTAGCGTATTCAGACGGGTGGGCGTAATTCACGACGATCATCGCTATGATGCGGTGATGCGCGACCTGTCGGCGAACGGCACCTTTATCGAAGGGCTCGTCGGCGTACTTATGGGCACGCAGCTGGTCGTCGATATGGGCAGCGGCCAGTTGGCCGTGGGCGTGGTCACCCGGTCCGAAGGTGCGCAGATCGGTATCGAATTCGAATCACCGCTGGTAAGCGACGGCGCAGGCGGGCTTTGCACCAGACACCGCGTATCGCCTTACGCTTTGGCAGCGGCAGGAATGCCCCTGCGTTCTCTGCATGAAGGTGGCGCGCCCACCGAGGTGCTGACCGGAGGCTCCAGCAGCGAACCGCAATTCCTGCAGGTCCAGATCGGCGCAGCGGCCTGACCGTGCCTCAGCGCAAATTTACGACATTGTCGCTCTGGCGCGGATCGGGGCGGTCGCCGCGATAGAGCGTTGCCATAGGCTCGTCTTCCACCACCACCTGCTCAGCATCCCCGAAGCCGTTGAAGCCGGTCTTCATCGCCGCGCCATAGGCACCCAGCATCCCGATCTCGATATAGTCCCCGGCCTGGATATCGCCGGGCAAGGGAAACGGGCCCTTCATGTAATCGGCATCGTCGCAGGTCGGGCCGAAAAACGCGAAATCCTGGTCGCCTTCCAGCAGATCGTCTTCCAGCGCCTCGACCGGGAACCGCCAATCGACATGAGCGGCATCGAACAGGGCGCCGTAGGCACCGTCATTGATATACAGTTCCTCGCCCCGGCGGCGTTCCACGCGCACGATCAGCGATGAATATTCAGCGCTGAGGGCGCGGCCCGGCTCGCACCACAGCTCGCTCGAATAGGAAATCGGCAGCGATTCGGAGGTACGGAAGATGACGTCGAAAAAATCTTCCAACGGCGGTGGATCCATCGCGGGATAGATGCTGGGGAAACCGCCGCCCACATCGATGATGTCCACCGTCACCGATGCCTCGACAATCGCCGCGCGCACCCGTTCCAGCGCCTGGACATAGGCGAACGGTGTCATCGCTTGGCTGCCCACGTGGAAACATACGCCCAGCGCCTCGCAATGCTGGCGAGTGGTCTGCAGCAAGGCGGCCGCATCGGCCAGATCGACGCCGAATTTGGAAGCGAGGCTCAGCTCGGCATATTCGCTCGATACGCGCAGCCGTACGCAGAGCGACAGATCGTCCGCCTCCGTGCCATCCTCGGCGCGGCAGGCATCGACGATTTTCTCCAGCTCTTCCTGGCTGTCCAGGCTGAACACACGCACGCCGTGCTCGAAATAAGCCTCGCGTATGGCGCGGGCGGTTTTCACCGGGTGCATGAAGCATTGGACCGCCTCCGGCAGTGTCTGGCTGACCAGCCGAACTTCGGCGATGCTGGCGACATCGTAATGGGTTACGCCCGCATCCCACAGGATTTCCAGCAATTCGGGCGAAGGGTTTGCTTTCACCGCATAGAGCGATTTTCCGGGAAATTTTTCCACGAAGAAACGAGCCGCGCGGCGCGCAGCGTGAGGTCGATTGCAGATTACCGGCTCATCGGGCGCAAGCGCCCGAACTACCGCCTTGGCGTCAGAGTAAGATGGCAATTCAAGGGACCCCCTAAGAGCTGTTTCACCTGCGTGCCGCCCCGCAATGCGGGAAGTCCCCTGGTTGCCAGGGGCGAGGCGGCGGAGCGCGCATATAAGCCGCGCGTGGCCGGGTGCAAGCAAAAATTCGCCTCCGAGGACCGGCGGACCGCTCAAAACCCGCCGGTTACAAGAGGAGCGTGCAGCAGAACACCAGCCGGCTGCGACCGGGAATCATTGCGCGCCTGTGACGACATCGAGCGCCGGACCGGTAAGTCCCAGCAGAACGTTCATGTTCTCACGCAGATTGGCCATGGTCACGCCGCCATTCAGAACGACATAGCGCGTCATCCCCATCATTCCGCGTTCGGGCATGGCCCACACGTTCAGCGGCGAAAAATTGTTGTTCGCTCGCGACAGCGAGTCGAGCGTGGCGGTTTCGGCAACTTCGAAGCGCACTTGCATGATCAGGCCCTGGCAGCCGCGCACCCGGTTCTGGTCGCAGGCGGTACCGGTCATGAAATAGGTCAGCCCGCCCGGCGTAACGGCGCGGATCGAGCGGGGACCGCTCGGTGCCTGCTGTTCGATCGTATGGCCGAGCGACAGGACGATCGCCTGAAGATCGCTATATTCCACGGCCTGCACGACGCGGCCGGGCTCGTATCCCTGCGCAGCCGCACCTTGCGGCAAGGCGAATAGCGATAATGCGGCAATCGCGGCGAGCTTGAACAATGAGCGCATGGTGGTCCCCTTTTCTGCGCCCGGATCGGCAGGCGCGGCTACGACAAACGGTCGCGAAACGTATCGTAGTCGAAGCGCTTCACTTGTTCCAGCGCGTCGGTTTCACTGTCCCATAACCAGATAGATGGCAGCGGAACGCCGTTGAACGTGTTGGTCTTGACCATCGAATAATGCGCCTGGTCCTGGAACGCGATGCGCTGCCCCGGCTGGGGCGGGCGGGCAAAACCGTAATCGCCGATCACATCGCCCGCGAGGCAGGACGGCCCGCCCAGCCGCACCGACGCGCCCTCCCCTACCTCGCCCAGCATGGCCGGGCGATAGGGCGCTTCGATCACGTCGGGCATGTGGCAGGTGGCGGAAATATCGGTAATCGCGAACGGCGTGTCGTTTACCCCGGTATCGAGGATAGTGCCGACAAGAATTCCCGCATCGAGCGCCACTGCCTCGCCCGGTTCGATATAGATCTGCGCCCCGGTATCTGCCGCCGCATCGCGTAGAAACTCGGTCAGTTCCTCGCGCTGATAATCGGCGCGGGTGATATGGTGGCCGCCGCCCATATTGATCCATTTGAGCTGGCCGAACCACGGCTCGATCGCGTCGAACACCTTGTCCCATGTTTTTGAAAGCGGTTCGAAATCCTGCTCGCACAGATTGTGGAAGTGAATGCCATCGACGCCTTCCATATGGTCCGGCTGCAGCTGGTCGAGCGGGAAACCCAGCCGCGATCCTGGGCTGGAGGGGTCGTATCGCGGCACTTCGCCCGTGGGCACCTGCGGATTGATGCGCAGTCCGATATCGAATGCCCCGCCGGTCGAGCGGGCCTGTTCCAGGATCAGCTGCGCCCGCTCGATCTGGCCCGGCGCATTGAAGATCACGTGGTCCGAAAGGCGGCAGATTTCTTCCAACTCGTCGGGCTTGTAGGCGGGCGAGTAAGTGCTGATTTCGCCATCGTAGAACTCGGATGCCAGCCGCGCTTCCCACAATCCGCTGGCGCAGGTGCCATCCAGATAATCGCCTAGGATCGGCGCGGTGGACCACATGGAAAACGCCTTGAGCGCCGAGAGCACCTTCGCCCCGCTTTCCGCCCCGATGTCCGACAGAATCCGGCAATTATCGCGCAGTTTCGCGGTATCGACCACGAATGCCGGGCTATCGACGCGGTCGAGATCGAAATTGGCGAAAGCGCCCGGATGGCCGGCATGGGTTTGCATTGTCAGATCTCTATTTGCAGCTGTCGCAGGAAACTAGAACCCCACCGGCCCATCCATCTCGCGAACATTCCACGGCAGGCCCTGCTCGTTCAGCATCTCCATGAACGGGTCGGGGTCCATCTGCTCCATGTTGAACACGCCGTCCCCGCTCCACACGTCCTGCACTATCAGCGCGCTGCCGATCATGGCGGGTACGCCGGTGGTATAGGATACCGCCTGGTTGCCGGTTTCTGCATAGGCGTCTTCATGGTCGCAGATATTGTTGATGTAGAACGTCTTTTCGCCCGATCCGTCCAGGGCCTCTCCGGTCGCAATGACGCCGATATTGGTCTTGCCCTTGGTGGTCTCGCCCAGTGTTTCGGGCTTCGGCAGCACGGCGGCGAGGAATTGCAGCGGGATGATATCCTTGCCCTGATACCGGATCGGCTCGATCCCGGTCATGCCGACATTCTGCAGCACGGTGAGGTGTTTGATATACTCGTCGCCAAACGTCATCCAGAACCGCGCCCGCTCCAGCTCGGGGATGAATTTGGACAGGCTCTCCAGCTCCTCGTGATACATCAGATAGGCGTTGCGCTTGCCGACCTCGTCGAAATCGAACTGCGTCTTCACTTGCATCGCCGGGGTTTCGATCCACTCGCCATTTTCCCAATGCCGCGCCGGGGCGGTGACTTCGCGGATGTTGATTTCCGGATTGAAATTGGTCGCAAAAGCTTGGCCATGATCGCCGCCATTGCAATCGAGGATGTCGAGCTGGCGGATGGTTTTCAGCCTGTGCTTCTTCAACCACATGGTGAAAACGCTGGTCACGCCGGGATCGAACCCGCTGCCCAACAACGCCATCAGACCCGCTTCCTTGAAGCGGTCGTGATAGGCCCATTGCCAGTGATATTCGAACTTCGCCTGGTCCTTGGGTTCGTAATTCGCCGTGTCGAGATAGCTCACGCCCGCCTCCAGGCAGGCATCCATGATCGGCAAATCCTGATAGGGAAGCGCCAGATTGACCACCAGGCCGGGCTCGATTTTGCGGATCAGATTGACGAGCGCAGGTACTTCCTCGGCATCGATTTCGTAAGTGGATACGTCCTGCCCGGTCCGCTGTTTGACCGAAGCGGCGATGGCATCGCATTTCGATTTCGTGCGACTGGCAAGGTGGATATCGGAAAATATCTCCGCATTCATGGCCATTTTGTGGACCGCGACCGAACTGACGCCGCCTGCGCCGATGATAAGGACTTTGGACATGACCGCTCCTGGGATACTGTTCGAAAACTTGGTGTTCACATAGGCAAATGCGCTAGACCCGCAAGATGATCCGAGAACCCGATGCACAAGGCGTGCACGCTGCCGCCGCTTCCATTGCCGAAATCTTGCCCCCCACGCCGCTGCTTCCGCTGGAAATTGCGGGCACGAGGCTGTGGGCTAAGGCAGAGAGCCTGCAGCCGATCGGCGCGTTCAAGATACGCGGGGCGTGGTGGCGGCTATCCAACCTGACCGAGCAGCAGTGCTCGGCCGGCGTGGTGGCGGTGTCCAGCGGCAATCATGCGCAAGGGGTTGCCTGGGCGGCCCGCAAGCTCGGCATAAGCGCAACTATCGTGATGCCGCGCGATGCTCCCCGGGTTAAGCTGGATGCCACGCGTGCATTGGGCGCAGATATCGTGCTGTATGAACGGCCGGGTCAGGACCGTGACGCGGTTGCCGCAGAGGTACTGGCGGAACGCGGCGGCACGCTGGTTCACGCCTTTGCCGACCCGTGGGTGATCGAAGGACAGGGCAGCGCCGGGGTGGAGATCGCTGCGCAGATGGGCCGCCAGCCGAGCGCGATCCTCGCCTGTTGCGGCGGCGGCGGGCTGTCGGCGGGATTGGCGCTGGCTTGCCCGCAAAGCGAGGTAATTCCGGTCGAGCCGGTAGGGTGGGACATGGTTGGACGGGCCCTGGCTGCCGGCGAGATTGTGCGGGTTGGCGACGATGCTCCTGCGACCATCTGCGATGCGCTGCGGCCCGATGCCACCGCGCCGGTCAACTTGGCGGTACTGAAGCCGCGCGTCCGCCGCACGCTTGCCGTCAGCGATGCCGAGGTTCGCGCAACGCAGCGTTTCGCCTTTGCTTCGCTCAACCTCGTGCTCGAACCCGGCGGCGCGGCGGCACTGGCTGCAGCGCTGGCGGGAAAGGTGCCGTTGGATGAGAATACGGTCGTGATGCTGACCGGTGGGAACACCGATGCCGCCAGCTTCGCCCAGACAATCGCGTAAAACCGCCTAGGTTGCGTTTGACAATCGATCACCCTGCCCGCAATTTGGCGGCCGCAATGGAGGGGTAATTCAAAATGCAGGCGCAAATTCTCGCACCGGCTGCGGTGCTGGTGGTGTGGTCGATCGTGATGCTGTTCTGGATGGCATTCACCCGGCTGCCCGCGATCAAACGGTCGGGCAGCAGTCTGGGCACGGCCAAACCGGGCGGCCGGGGCCAGGATCTGGAAGGTGTGATCGACGACCGGGTGAACTGGAAAGCCCACAATTACGCGCATTTGATGGAACAGCCGACCATCTTCTATCCGGTGGTCATTATGCTCGCGATCATGGGGGCCGGTGTCGGCGATGTGCTGGCAGCGTGGATCTACGTGGCGCTGCGCATCTTCCATTCGATCTGGCAGTCCACCGTCAACAAGGTATCGGTGCGCTTCATGCTGTTCCTGCTATCGACCTTTGCGCTGATCTGGCTGGCCATTCGGGCTGTGATCGCAACCCTGTTTCATGATCCGGGAGTATTCTGATGCCCAACGTTGATTACGCCATGCTGCAGCCGGTTGTGGCGCTGATGATCTGGACGATGATCATGTGGGCATGGATGTACGCCACGCGGATCCCGGCGATGCAAAACTCGCCGGAACTCGATGCTTCCAAGCTGGTTGGCACCACCGGTCCGGGCCTGCGCGAAAAACTGCCCGACCGGGTCAATTGGAAGGCCGATAATTACAACCATCTGCATGAACAGCCGACGGTCTTCTATGCCGTGGCGATCCTGCTGGCGGTCGCCGATACGGGGCATGAGGTGAACGCGCTGCTGGCGTGGATATATGTCGGCCTGCGCGTCGCGCATTCGCTGATCCAGGTGACTGCCAACAAGGTAATCGTGCGCTTCATCCTGTTTGCGCTGTCCAGCGTGGTGCTGATCGCGTTGATCGTGCACGCGACTGTGCTGGTATTCGACCTGCACTAAATGGCTGGCAGGCCGAATGGCAGGGGAGTTACTCCGCTGCTTCGGCCTGCTGCGCCTCTTCCTTGGCGAAATCCATCGTGGCGAGGAATTTTTCCGCATCCAGTGCCGCCATGCAGCCCGTGCCGGCAGCGGTCACCGCTTGACGATAGGTGTGGTCCATCACGTCCCCGCAAGCGAACACGCCGGGCAGCGCGGTCTTGGGGGTGCCCGCTTCCACCAACAAATAGCCGCCATCGTCCATCGGCAGCTTGCCCTTGAACAGTTCCGTGGCGGGCGCGTGCCCGATAGCCACGAACGCACCGTCGGCATCGAAGGTAGATGTCTCGCCGGTCTGCGTATCCTTCAGCACCAGATGCGACAGCGAACCATCCTCGCCAGCCTGGAAACTATCGACCGTCTTGTTCCATAGCGGGGTGATCTTGTCCGACTGGAACAGCCGTTCCTGCAGGATCTTTTCCGAGCGCAGCTCATCGCGCCGGTGGATCAGCGTCACATCGTCGGAATGGTTGGTCAGATAAAGAGCTTCCTCCACCGCCGTATTGCCGCCGCCGATCACGACAACTTTCTTGCCGCGATAGAAGAACCCGTCGCAGGTCGCGCAGGCGCTCACGCCCTTGCCGCCCAATTCCTGTTCACCCGGCACGCCCAGCCATTTCGCCTGAGCCCCCGTCGCGATCACCAACGTATCGCCGATATATTCATCGCCGCTGTCGCCTATCGCGCGCCATGGCGGGCCGCTTTCCAGATCGGCCTCCACGATCGTATCCCACAGCATTCGCGTGCCGACATGCTCGGCCTGTTTCTGCATCTGCTCCATCAGCCACGGCCCCTGGATCACGTCCGCGAAGCCGGGATAATTCTCGACATCGGTGGTGATCGTCAGCTGGCCGCCGGGCTGCAGGCCCTGCACCACGATCGGCTCCATCATCGCGCGCGCGCCATAGATAGCGGCGCTGTATCCAGCCGGGCCGGAGCCGATGATGAGCATCTTGGTACGGTGGGTTGCCATTCGATAATCCTGCAATTCGTAAGATGGGTGTTCGCTTGGGAAGCGATCTGGTTACGCTTCGATCCAATGCAAGCGCAAGGCATCGCGCCTTGCATCGTCCACGTTCAGCACATCGGACAGGAATGCGTCCAGCGAACCGTGGCTTTCCTCCACAGCCCGGCGCGCGGCGAGCAGATAGCGTTCGTCCACGCCCATGAAAACGCGCACCGCCTCATCCTCCATCGGGCCGAATTTCTTGCGCATTCCTTCGGCTTTGCGGGCCACCTGCGCATCGATATCGCTGGCCGCATTGGTCATCAGGAAATCGGCCATTGCATCGTCGGGATGCACGCCCAATGCATGGTGCAACAGCGCCACCGCCATTCCGGTGCGGTCCTTGCCCGCGTGACAATGGATAAGATTTCCACCAACCGCCGTGCCGGGCGCAGAGCCGGCCGCATGGTTCAGCGAGGCGAAGTAGCGGCGGAAAATCCACAGCAAGTTCTCGCGGTTCGGCAGGTCGGCATAGATCGCCTCCATCGCCCGATGGGCATATTCCTCGGTCATGGTGCCATCGTTCTGTTCCAGCAAAGGCGCCAGTCCGCCGGTCTCGCCGTCGTAGAACAGCACTTCACCGTCGAAATCGGGGTGGCGGCGGCAGGGCGATACCTCGCGCTCGCCATTGCCGCGAAGGTCGACGATATAGCGCAAGTCCAGCGCGGCAATATGATCGAGATCGGTATCGCTCGCCTCGCCATGTTCGCCCGATCGCCACAGCATACCGCGCTTGACGCGCCCCCCTCCGGCCACGGCATAACCGCCGTAATCGCGAAAGTTTCGCACGCCTGAAAGGTTCAGGACTCGCTTGTCTGCCGATTGATCGTTCATCGCGGAGCGAGTGCCAGCCGCGCCCCACCCATGCAAGCCGCATAAAAGGCGTTTGCTCGGCAACGCGAGGAAACTTTTCCGGCCTTGCCCGGATGCCGTGCGGCGAGCCTACAATCGTTCTGCAAGGTGCGCGTTTTTCACACGGCACACCAACTTACGGGAAGCAGATAATGCCATCAATTCTGGTAGTGGATGACGACGATCTGATTGGCGAACACGCCTCCAGCATATTGATCGAAGCAGGCTACGCCTGCGGCTGGGTCAGCGATGGCGAGAAGGCGCTGGACCTGCTGAAATGGCGCCGCCCAGATCTGTTGCTGCTGGACCACGACATGCCCGGAATGTCAGGCGGTGAACTGCTGAGACAACTGCGGAAATCGGCCAAGTTCTATGATCTTCCGGTGGTCATGCTGACCGCGATGACGGGGGAACAGGACGAGGCGCAGGCACGTTATTACGGGGCGCAGGATTACATCCGCAAACCGTTCGATCCGAAGTTTCTAAAACTGAAAGTGGCGCAGAACCTCAAACGCCGCCGCGGGCGTCCGGGTCATGTAGAACTTGACGAATTGGTAACAATGGAAGGTGGGCGCAAACGGCCTCCTCAATCGGACAAGCCGCGCTATTGCTGAACCGATATGCCCGCCGAACCGACCCGATCGGCGCTGTTCGGCACCAGGATCATTGTATTTTGCTCCACACGCCAAGAACCCAGCCGTGACAGCAGGTTCATGCCGATCACATTCGTCCCTTCCAGCCCCGGGACAATCACTGCATCCAACCCGCGCGCATCGATGCTGCCAAAGGCGAGCGTTTCGATGGTAGTCAGCTTGGCTGCGACGGACCCGTTCGCGGTCTTCAGAATGACCGGCATCCCGCCATCGCGCGGCTCCAGACCGGCGCGCGTGGCCATATCGGGCGATAGCGATGTCAGCGTAGCGCCCGTATCGACCATGAATGCTCCGGCGGTTCCATTCACCTCGGCCTCCAGCCAGAAATGACCGTCGCGCGCCATGGGAATGCGCGTTTCACCCCCGGCGACAACCTGCTCCGGCAAGCCCAGCTCCGGCATCGACACGTCCAGGCGCGGATCGAAGCGGGACATTTGCAGGACCACCAGAACCAGCACGCCGCCCAGCATCAACGTGCTCACCGCGCTGATCAGCCTTCCGCTGGCGACCCGCCGGCGCACCATTACCGCGCCCAGCCAGCTTCCCACCAAGGCCGCCACGGTGAAGATCAGCAAGCTCGATTGCGGGATTTCGCGGATCAGCGCGGCGATCCCGTTCCAGATATCGGCGAATGTCATTGTGGCAATATAGGGACCAATGCCCTGCGGTGCCATGAACGCAGGGTTCAGCCCGGTGCGATCATGTCCGCCAGTGCCCTTCCCGACAGCCAGGCATCCTCCACCCTTGGTCCGACCAGCCAATCGCCAGCGAGGCCGATGCCGCGCTCCCGATCCCAGATTGCATGGTGCGCTGTCTTGGCGGGCGCTACCTTCGCAAACCGCCAGCGATGCGCAGCCTGGTGGATTGGCTCCACCGGAGCGGCGGCTGCCAAGGCGAAGAACCGTTCGCGAATTTCGCGCTCGGCTACTTGCGAAGGCACTTCCAGTATCTCGCGCGAGACTTCGGCGCTGGCGTGTACTACCCAGCGTTCGCCTTCGGCCCGCCCGGGCTTGGCGCTATCCCGCGCCGCCCATGATATCGGGCCTTCGCTGGATCGCAGAACATCCTGCGAAACAGGCAGTTTCTCGGCAAAAGAAAGCATCAGCGCCCAGCAGGGGTCGGAGCGCGCCTCCTGCGCCAGCTTCGCCAGATCCGGTGCCGCACCTTGCAAGAGCGGCGAAACCTGCTCGGCAGGCACGGCGATCACCAGCCGCTCGAATGGCAACTCCCGCTCGCCGATGCGAACGCACCAGCCCTCGCCCGTTTGTGGGTCCTGCCGCTTGGCCGCTTCGACCCTGGCGCCCCATTCCACATCCAGACTGTCGGCCATCGCCCGGATAGGGGCATTCATCGCGGGTGTGCCGACCCATGAATTTTCGCCCGCCGCTGGCCACGGGGCGGCGATGCCATTGGCTTGCCAGTCCTGAACCTGCTTGCGAAACCGGTCATCGCGCGCGGTAAAATACTGCGCACCGTGATCGAACCGCACAGTCTCGCCCTGCACGCTCGCGCGCCTGGCGGACATCCGTCCACCCGGCCCGCGCCCCTTGTCGAACAATACAACCTGCTCGCCGCGCTCGGCCAGCCTCGTGGCGCAAGCGAGCCCGGCCATGCCTGCGCCGACAATCGCGATCGGCTGCGTCAAGGCGCGCTGCGCGGAATGGTGGCTTCGGCCAGAATGACCGAGAAGCGCTGCTCCTTGTCCAGCCAACGTTGCACAGGCGTCCAGCCGCCGGCCATCAGCAGCGTTGCCGAACTGTGACGACTGAATTTGTGGCTGTTTTCGGTATGGATAGTGTCGCCTTGCGCCATTTCGAAGGCTTCTCCCGACACCTCGAAGTTTACGTCCTGCCGCGCTTCCAGATGCATCTCGACCCGCGCAAAATCGTCGTTCCAGCGCGCCACGTGGGTAAAGGTCTCGACCGGAATGCTGCCACCCAGTTCGCGGTTGATCCGGCGCGCCAGGTTCAGATTGAACTCCGCGGTCACCCCGCCGGCATCGTCATAAGCCGCTTCCAGAACGTCCGGCTGCTTGATCAGATCCATGCCGATCAGCAGCTTGGAGCTTTCCCCCAGCGTCGCCCGCATCGTGCGCAGCAAATCGGTTGCGGTGCGCGGCACCATGTTGCCGATGGTGGAGCCGGGGAAGAAGCCCAGCTTTGGCATATCCGCCACAGCTTCGGGCAGAGCGACCTCGCGCATGAAATCCGCTTCGACCGGGTAGATCGGTAGAGCGGGAAACTTCTCCTGCAAATCGGCCGCCGCAGCGCGCAGGAAATCGCCTGCAATATCGAGCGGGACGTAAGCGGCGGGATCGATCGCCCGGAGCAATAGCGGCGTCTTTACCGAAGAGCCGGAGCCAAATTCGACCACCGCCCTGCCCGGCCCGATCGCCTCGGCAAAGTCGTGCTCGCGGTCCTCCAATATCTCGGTTTCCGCACGCGTCGGGTAATATTCGGGTATCTGCGTGATATCCTCGAACAATTGCGATCCGGCATCGTCATACAGCCAGCGCGCCGGAACAGCCTTTTGCGGTTGCCGCAGCCCTGTCAGCACATCGGCGCGAAAGGCGCGGTCCACCCCATCCTCGTCCAGATCGACGAGGGCCAAACCCTGTTTGTCAGTCATCAGATATCCTTGGCCAGCCTGAGGCCGGTGAATTGCCAGCGTTGGTGCGGATAGAAGAAGTTGCGATAGGAGGCGCGCGAATGGCCGCGCGCCGTGGCGCAGCTGGCGCCTTTCAGCACCACCTGCCCGCACATGAACTTCCCGTTATATTCACCCACCGCACCCGGCGCAGGCTCGAAGCGGGGATAGGGCAGATAGGCGGAACGGGTGAACTGCCAGCAATCGCCGAACATGGAAGCGCCTCCACGAGGCAGCAGCGCGGCAGCCCCGTCCAGCTGGTTGCCCCCATCGGCGCTGAAATCGTCTCCCTCACCGCTGCGCGCCAAAGCCTCCCATTCGAATTCGGTGGGCAAGCGCGCACCCGCCCAAGTGGCAAAGGCATCCGCTTCGAAATAGGAAATGTGGGTTACCGGTGCGTTCGGATCGCGGGTCTGCCAGCCGCCATGGGTAAATTGTTCATCCGCGCGCCAATAGAGCGGGCGCTCTATCTTTTCCGAATTTACCCAGGCCCAGCCGTCCGACAGCCAAAGGCGGGCATCGCGGTAGCCGCCATCGGCGATGAACTGATCCCATTCGGCATTCGTCACGAGGGCCGTGCGAAGTGCGAACGGTTCGAGCAGGACACGGTGGCGCGGGCCTTCATTATCATAGGCGAAGCTGTCCCCGTGATGGCCGATCAAGGCGATTCCGCCTGGGTGGGAATGCCAGTTCGGATCATGCCCTTGCGCTGCAACGGCGGACAGAGCCCACATGGCCGGGCCGAGCGGGTTCTGGAACAGCGCATGCTTGATATCTGTCAGCAGCAATTCCTGGTGCTGCTGTTCATGCGCGATGCCCAGCGCGACCAGTTCGGCCCGCTCCGGATCGTCCAGCAGATCGGCCATCGCCGCATCGACATGCGCGCGCCAATCGCGGATTTGATCCAGTGTGGGGCGCGACAGCATTCCGCGGGCGAAGCGGCCGATCCGCTCCCCCTCCGCCTCGTAATAGCTGTTGAACAGGAACGGGAATTGCTCGTCGAACAGCGTGTAACCGGGCGAATGGTCGCGCAGCAGGAATGTTTCGAAAAACCACGTCGTATGCGCAAGATGCCACTTGGCAGGCGAGGCATCTTCCATCGATTGCAGCGTGGCATCCGCATCGGAAAGCGGTGCCGCCAGCGCCTCAGTCAGCTCGCGAGTAGCCCTGAATGCCTGCGACAATGGAACATCGGGGCCGGACGATGTTTCGAGCTGGGGCTCTGGCAATATTCTCTCCCGCTAGTTCGGGTTGGCGCACGAACATGGCGCAAACTTTCCCCGGATTAAAGGGCCAAGGCGCGTCAGGTTCCGAAGCTCAGGATAAATCAATTGCTTGTCAGGCGGCGTTTGCCTGCCGCCCGCTGCCCCCGGCACCCGCCTCTTCATTGAGCATTTCGGCCAACAGAAACGCCAGTTCCAGCGATTGCGCGGCGTTAAGACGCGGGTCGCAATGCGTGTGATAGCGATCGCGCAGCCCTTCGTCGGTAATCGCCACTGCGCCGCCGACGCATTCGGTCACATCCTGCCCGGTCATCTCGATATGGATACCGCCGGGATGGGTGCCTTCGGCGCGGTGTACCGCGAAAAAACCCTTCACTTCGGCCAGGATACGGTCGAACGGACGGGTCTTGTAGCCGCTTTCCGATTTCACGACATTGCCGTGCATCGGATCGCAGGACCACACCACCGGATGGCCTTCGCGCTCCACCGCGCGCAGCAATTTCGGCAGACCGGCTTCCACCTGGTCATGGCCAAAGCGGCTGATCAGTGTAATCCGCCCCGCCTCGCGCGCAGGGTTGAGCGTATCGAGCAGGCGCAGCAATGCATCGGGTTCGAGGCTGGGCCCGCATTTCATGCCGAGCGGATTGCCGATGCCGCGCGCAAATTCGATATGGGCACTGCCGTCGAAGCGCGTGCGGTCGCCGATCCACACCATATGGGCGCTGGTATCGTACCAGTCGCCGGTCAGGCTGTCGCGCCGGGTAAGCGCCTGTTCGTAAGGCAGCAGCAGCGCCTCGTGACTGGTGTAGAAGCTGGTGGCCTGCAATTGCGGCACGGTTTCGGGATCGATCCCGCACGCTTCCATGAAATCGAGCGCTTCGCCAATCCGGTCGGCGGTCTGCGCAAACTTGTCCGCCCACGGGCTGCGGCCCATGAAATCGAGCGTCCACTGGTGGACCTGCCGCAAATTGGCATAGCCGCCGCCTGCAAAGGCGCGCAGCAGGTTGAGCGTTGCAGCCGCCTGGCTATAGGCGCTGACCATGCGCGCCGGGTCGGTCGCGCGGCCTTCGGCGGTAAATTCGATACTGTTGACGTTGTCACCGAAATAACTCGGCAGGGTCACGTCGCCTTGCGTTTCGGTATCGCTGCTGCGCGGCTTGGCGAACTGCCCCGCCATCCGGCCCACTTTCACCACCGGACGCTTGCTGGCGAAGGTCAGCGCCACCGCCATTTGCAGGATCACGCGGAAGGTGTCGCGGATATTGTTCGGGTGGAACTCGGCGAAACTTTCGGCGCAGTCGCCGCCTTGCAGCAGGAACGCCTTGCCCTCGGCCACTTCGGCCAGATCGGCCTTCAACGCCCGCGCTTCGCCGGCAAAGACCAGCGGCGGATAGTTGGCCAGCATATCTTCGGCCGATTGGAGCGCTGCTGCATCCTCGTAACGCGGCAAATGCCGCGCCTCGTGCGATTTCCAGCTATCGGGTTGCCAATTATGTGCCACGTATTGCGCCTGTTCGTTAAGTTCGGCCGCTATTGAAGGGCAATCCACCCCCTATCGCAAGCGCAATTAAGCTGCACCCGCGCAAGGCGGAGCTTTACCGTCCCGTGGCCGCGCCTCCCGAACTCGGCACGGTGCGCGCCAATTCCTGCCCTTCGGGGATCACCGCCAGACGCCAGCCGGGCCGGGCGGCGAGGTATTTGCGCGCCAGGGCCTGCATGCGTTCCGGGGTGGTCAGCGAATAATCGTTGAGCAGCGAATTCAGCATGCCGATGCGGCGCGGATCGAAAGTCGCTCCTTCCAGCTGGAACATCCAGAACCCGTTTCCGGTGGAGGCGCGGCTAATCAATTGGCGCAGCGGCTCGGTAACGCGTTCCAATTCGTCCCGCGTGGGCGGATTGACCGCCAGATCGTTGGCAATCGTATCGGCTGCGGCGAAGAACACCGGCACATCTTCCGGTTTGAGCTGTGCAATGGCAGTGATCGTGCCGCCTTCGTCCAGCTCCACCGGCCAATCGGACACGACTTGCGGCGAATAGGACGCGCCTGCCCGTTCCCGCATTTCGTCCAGCAGGCGGTTGTTGAACAGCTGGGTGAGGATTTCCAGCTGGCGCGATTCGCGCAAATCCATCACCCCGCCGCCGGTCGGCCAGGCAATCACTGCGGCAGCCTGCGTCGCATCGCCGCGATGGTTGAGCACGCTTGCTTCGCCGGCTGCCGGGAAATCGGGAGTCTTGGCCAGAACCTGCGCCGGAATGGGCTCGCGTTCGGGCAAGGCGCCGAACGTCCGCTCCAGTGCAGCCAGCGTTTCATTCCGGTCGAATTCACCGAAAATCATCACCTCGATCGGCCCCTGGCGCAGCAGCGGCCCCCACACCTCGCGGAAACCTTCCGGCGTGGTGGAGGCGATGGCTGCCGGGTCGGGCGTCAGGAAACGCGGATCGCGCGCCCTCAGCAAATATTCCAGATCGCGGGTCAGCAGGCCCGATGGGCTGGAGGCATAGCTTTCATAAGCAATTCGGCTCGCAGCCTGCGCGCGGATCACCGGGTTTTCGTCCCAGCGCGGCATCCCCAGCTTGGCTGCGAACAGATACAGCTGGTCGGCAAGGTCTGCCGCGCGGGTCTGTGCGTTGAATGTGAATACCGCATCGTCGATCGCAAAATCGAAACCCATCTTGCGCCCTGTGGAGATCCGGTCGAGCTCCTCCTGCCCCAGCTCACCGACACCGCTGCCGACAAGGGCCATCTCGCCCAGCGCAGCGTAGGGCGCGGTATCCGCATCGAATGCCCGCCAGCCGGAGCCGAACTGCACGCGGACCGCCACGCGGCCCGGTTCCGCATTGTTGGACCACAGCAGGGCGCGCACACCGTTGGATAGCTCGACCTGCTCGATACCGAGCACACCGAGCGGTGCAGCGGCAACCACTTCTCCCGGCTCGCCAATCGGAGGCAAATCCTCGAACGACACGCTCTGCGCCGCCAGCCGGGCGCTGCCATCGGCGGCGACTTCATCGGCCAGCGCTATGCGGACTGCCCCGGCATCGGCCTCACCCACGGCAGGAGTGACATAGACCGAGCGGATGACCGCCCCTTCGAACAGAGCATTCGTGCGTTCGAGCAGTGCGGAAGGCGTTACCTTGGAACGCATCGAGCGAAATACGTCGAGCACCACTTCGGGCGCGGCCACGGTTTCGCGAATATCGACCGCTTGGACCACCGTGTCGGCCAATTCGGACCCGGCCATGACCGCCCGTTGTTCCACGGAGCTGGCGAAGGCGACTTCGAATTCGGCCAGTTCGCGCTCGATCTCTTCCTGTGTCGGCGGCGTGGTACGCGCATCGGCGATCACCCCGCGCACATCGGTCAAAGCTGCCTGCCAGTCCTCGGTCAAGGGCGCAAAGCTGACGAAGGTTGCATCGGTGGAACGGCTCACATCGTCCTGCCGCACCTGCGCATAGAGATAGGAACCGCCGCCGCGCGCCCGGGATTCCAGCCGCCTATTGATCAGCGCCTGCGCGAGCGAGTCCATCAGCAGGCCTTCATTGTAAACGATGGTATCCTGCACCGGGCGCCAAGGGCGCATGATGGCGTAGGTGAAGCTGCGGGGCAGGTCGGGCTCGACCAGCACTGTCGTCTCGCCTACCGGGTTGCCGGGATCGGCCCCCTGCGGCGCGGTGGGATCGCCGAAATCGGGCGCGGCGGCCGCAGTGCCGGGCGCGCTCCAGTCGCCGAAATATTGCTCGATCAGCTCGGCCAAGCGCACCGGATCGATATCGCCGGCGGCTACGATTACCGTGTTTTCCGGGCGGTACCAGCGTTCGTAAAACGCGCGGACGGATTCCGCGGTGGCGCCCTGCAAGGTCTCGACTGTGCCGATGGGGGCGCGCTCGGCCAATCTCTGCCCCGCAAACAAAGTCTGGCGCGATGCTTCTGCTGTGCGCTGCGCCGCGCCGCCGCGTTCGCGCTTCTCGGCCAGCACGATCGGCACGTCTGCGACGAGGTTGGCGTCGCTGAGCGCCGGTTCGCGGATCATGCCGCTGATCAGGCGGAAGCTTTCATCCAGACTCGAAGGTGTCACACCCGGCAGGTCCAGCTTGAGCACCGTATGGGTCGGGCTGGTTTCGGCATTGGTATCGCTGCCGAAAGTCGCGCCCAGCCGCTGCCAGGTCGCGATGGCCTCGCCCGCAGGCAGATATTGGCTTTCGCGGAACAGCAAGTGCTCGATCAGATGGGCATAGCCCTGCTCATTATCGCGTTCATGCAGCGATCCGGCATCGACCCGCACCCGGATGGAAACCTGGCCCGGCGGCACACCGTTGCGGCGCACGGCATAGCGCACGCCGTTAGCCATTTCGCCCCACAGCCATTCCTTGTCGCGCGGGACATCGCTGCCTTCGTAAATCCACGGCGTTTCATCGCCGATCTGTAAGGAGGCCGGCTGCGTGGGCTGGACATTCTTCTGCGCCGCTGCGGGAGCGGTCAGCAGGGCCAGAGGAAGGAGCAGCGCGAAGTGCCTGATGGCACGTGGAAACATCGTCATACCGGCCATATAGTGGCGCACGGTGTGAAGGGATAGTGAATGCGCGGCGTAAATCCGCGCCTTGTTCGCACAGGCTGCGCGCCCTACATCGGCAATATGTTCATAGAAACCGAAACCACGCCCAATCCCGCCAGCCTGAAGTTCCTTCCGGGCCAGCCGGTCATGACCTCCGGCACGCGCGAATTCGCCTCGCCCGAGGCGGCAGAGGCATCGCCGCTGGCGCAGGCTCTGTTCGATACGGGCGAGATCGTGAACGTGTTCTTCGGCGGCGATTTCATCTCGGTGACCGCCGCGCCTGGCGTAGCTTGGCCCGATCTCAAGCCGCAAGTGGTGGCGATCCTGCTCGACCACTTCGTTTCGCAGGCACCGCTATTCGCAGTGGGCAGCGCGGGCGCCATTTCGGTCCCGGCGGAAGACGATATGGTGGTGGAAGACGATCCGGCCAATGCCGATATCGTCACCCAGATCAACGAACTGCTCGAAACCCGTGTGCGCCCGGCCGTTGCCGGCGATGGCGGCGACATCGCCTATCGCGGGTTCAAGGACGGGATCGTTTACCTGACATTGCAGGGCGCCTGTTCGGGTTGCCCGTCTTCCACCGCCACGCTGAAGCACGGTATCGAAGGTTTGCTGAAACATTATGTGCCGGAGGTCGTTGAAGTCCGCGCAGCCTGAATTTCCAGACACTAAGGACTCTCATGACCAAGCAATTCCACGACAACCATCTGTCCGCCGACGCACTCGACCAGCTGTTCCGCGAGGCGCGCAGCTATAATGGCTGGCTGGACAAGGAAGTCTCGGAAGATCAGCTGCACGCAATTTACGAACTGACTAAGATGGGTCCGACTTCGGCCAATATGCAGCCCGGGCGATTTGTCTGGTGTCATTCGCAAGAATCGAAGGACCGCCTGGCGCAATATGCCAGCGAAGGTAATGTCGAGAAGGTCAAGACCGCACCGGTCTGCGTGATTATCGGCTACGATATCGATTTTCACGAACAGCTGCCTTGGCTGTTCCCCCATGCCGATGCGAAAAGCTGGTTCGAAGGCGACGAAGACGGCCGGATCGAGGGTGCCAAGCGTAATTCTGCACTGCAGGGTGCCTATCTGATGTTGGCGGCCCGTTCGCTCGGGCTGGATTGCGGCCCGATGTCGGGGGTCGATCTGGACAAGGTGACGGACGATTTCTTCGCCGATCAACCGCGCGTAAAGGCGGACTGGATCTGCTCTATCGGATATGGCGACAGGACAACGATTTTCGATCGCAGTCCGCGTCCCGATTTCGACAAGTTCAACACCATCGCCTGAACCCCGCCGCAACACCCTTGCCCTTCGCTCCGCCGACGGACAAAGGGTGCGCGCGATGAGAACGCTTGCGATAGATTGCGCGACCGAAGCCTGTTCGGTCGCCCTGTTCGATGGGGATGCTCTGCTGGCGCATGATCACCGCGTGCTGGGGCGCGGCCATGCCGAACGGCTGGTTCCCATGATCGCCGATCTGCCCGGCAAGGGACACGCCGAGCGCATTCTCGTCTCGCGCGGTCCGGGTAGTTTCACCGGCGTGCGGATCGGAATTGCAACCGCGCGCGCGTTGGGCGTGGCGTGGAGCGCGGGAGTTTTCGGCTACCCCACCCTCGGCCTCGTCGCGGCGATTGCCCGCGCACAGGCCGGGCCGCAGCCAGTATCGGTGGCGATGGCGGGCGGGCATGGTGAATGGTTTTTCCAGACATTCGATGCCGAAGGAACGCCGGCCCTGCTTCCGCAATCGTTAAAGCCCGCCGCTGCCATCGCCAACGCCGAGGAGTTGGTGGCTGGCACGCGCGCGACGGAATTGGTCGAACAACGCGGCTCGGGCAACGCGTCGCCGCTCCACCCCGATGCGCGCTTCGCGCTCGCCCTGCCGCCGGAGAGCATCACCGCAGACGTATCGGCGATCTATGGCCGCCCCCCGGATGCAAAGCCTGCCAATGCCAAACCCGCCACATGATGGACGATATCGATCACATAATGCGCATCATGGATGCTTCATTCGATCCAGCTTGGGGTGAGGCTTGGAACCGCAGGCAGGTAACCGATTCGCTGTCGATGTCGCATACGCATTGCCGATTGGTCGATTCAGGCGGCGAACCTTACGTTTCCGGCAATGTCGAAGCCAACCCTGCAGGTTTTTTTCTGGTACGCGCAGCCCCCGGTGAAGAGGAGCTGTTGCTGGTCGCGGTTTGCCCGGACCAGCGCGGGCAAGGGTTGGGCGCTACGCTACTCGAACTGTTCGCAAGCGATGCAAAAAACCGCGGGGCGCAGCGCATATTTCTGGAAATGCGGGAGAATAACCCGGCAATCTCCGTGTATCGCAGGGCAGGGTTCGAAGCCATCGGACGGCGTCCAAACTATTACCGCTGCGCCGGTGGCGGATTCATCGACGCCGTAACATTCGCCCGCCAGCTATAGCAGGCGCGCTAATGCCGCGATGAAAAACCCGCGAGACGTTTGCATACCTCTTACCTATCGTTTAACGCAACTTCATCGTGGTCGCGAAAAAAATAAACGCACGATACTCATCAAAAAAACAAGATTTCCACTTGAGGGAAGCATCATGGAAGACTTCAATACAGATATGAAAGAAACGCTTATTACGCTGACGTCGGACATCGTCGCTGCGCATGTGAGCAACAACAATGTCGATGTGGACGCAGTACCGGGGCTGATTACCAGCATTTTCGGCGCTCTGTCCGGTCTCGGCAATGAAGGTGAGGAAGAAGACCCCCGGCCCGATCCGGCGGTTTCCATCCGCGCCTCGGTCAAGAAAGACCACATCGTTTGCCTGGAAGATGGCAAGAAGATGAAAATGCTCAAACGTCACTTGATGACCGAGCATGGCATGACTCCGGACGAATATCGCGCGAGATGGGAACTGTCCGCAGATTACCCCATGGTCGCACCGGACTATGCCGAAACCCGCCGCGATCTTGCCAAAAAGATCGGGCTGGGTCGCAAGCCGGGGCAGAAGCGCGGTCGCAAGAAGAAAACCGCCTGATTGTTCGCTTGTCCACCGTGGTGGGCAGGTAACTTGAGAAGAGCGCCTCGTCCCTCTAAAGGGTCGGGGCGTTTTTCGTCAGACCACAATGCGGGACGGCCACTTGCAGAACAAAATCGATCTCGAACAATTATGCGCCGAACGCGGCTTGCGTATTACGGACCAGCGCCGCGTTATCGCCAAGGTGCTGTCCGATAGCGACGATCACCCCGACGTGGAAAAGCTCCACGAGCGGGCCAATGCGATCGATCCGAAGATCTCTATCGCCACGGTCTATCGCACCGTGCGGCTGTTCGAAGAGGCAGGGATCCTGGACCGCCATGATTTCGGCGACGGTCGGGCCCGTTACGAAGCTGCGCCCGAGGCGCATCACGACCATCTGATCGATGTGGAAAGCGGCAAGGTGGTGGAATTCGTCGATCCGGAGCTTGAGGCGCTGCAGAAAGTCATCGCCGAACGGCTCGGTTACCGGCTGGTCGATCACCGAATGGAATTATACGGCGTCAAGCTGGACCGCGAAAGCGAATGACGGCGGACGCCGCCGCATTGGAACCGCCCCGGATCGGGCTGGCCGGTTGGGGAATGCTGGCCTTTCGGCTCACATTGATCATCGGGCTGTTGATCGTGTGCGTACCGTTCCACTTGTTGTGGCGAATGTTCCGGCTGCCGCGTTTCTGGCCGCGCATCTTTCTGAGCGGTGTGGGCGCGCTGTCCGGGCTGCATATCAAGCGGATTGGGCGCGCCACGCGTGGATCGTTGCTGATCTCCAACCATGTTAGCTGGCTGGACATCCCCGCTTTGGCCGAGGCCAGCGGCAGCGCCTTCGTGGCGCATGACGGGCTGAGCGAATTCTCGCTGCTGAAATGGCTTTGCGAGATGAACGATACCGTTTTCGTTGCAAGAAACCGGCGCACCAATGTGGCGGAGCAGGCAGACAATATCCGCACCGCGATCGACAATGGCGGCACGTTGACGCTGTTTCCCGAAGGCACGACCAGCGATGGCACTGGACTGCTGCCGTTCAAATCCGCGCTGCTTTCGGCATTCGAACCCTTGCCGGACGGTGTTTCGGTGCAGCCGGTCCTGCTGGCCTATCATGACGCACCGCATATTTCCTGGGTCGGGGACGAGCCGGGCCTCGACAATTTCAAACGGGTGCTGGCACGGTATCGCCCGATCAAGCTGGATATCCATTTCCTCGAACCCCTGTCGGGCGAGGCCCTGACCGACCGCAAATCGATGGCCGCCGCTTCTCACGCGTCCATTCAGCGAGCGATGACGCTTTAACGCCTCCCGGTTTTCGTCTAACCGCCCCGCCATGCAGAAATCGGATCCTCCCAAGACCTACCGGGTCAAAAGCTTCGGTTGCCAGATGAATGTCTATGATGGCGACAGGATGGGCGAATTGCTTGCCGAGCAGGGCATTGCTCCCGCTGCCGAGGGCGAAGAGGCCGATCTGGTTGTGCTCAATACGTGCCATATCCGTGAAAAGGCGGCCGAGAAGGTCTATTCCGACATCGGGCGGATATCGAAAGCCGGGCGCGCTGCGGGCAAGAAGCCGCTGATCGCTGTTGCCGGATGCGTCGCGCAGGCCGAGGGCGAGGAAATCATGGCCCGCGCGCCCGATGTCTCGATGGTGGTCGGCCCGCAGGCCTATCACCGCCTGCCGCAAATGATCGACGATGCAGTATCGGGACGCCGCGCAACCGATACGGACATGCCGGCCATCGCCAAATTCGCCGCCCTGCCCCGGCGCCGCAAATCGCCGCCAAGCGCTTTCCTGACAATTCAGGAAGGGTGCGACAAATTCTGCACATATTGCGTGGTCCCCTACACTCGCGGCGCGGAAATATCACGACCTTTCAGCGATCTGGTGGACGAAGCTTACAAACTGGTCGATGCCGGTGCGAAGGAAATCTCGCTGCTCGGCCAGAATGTCAGCGCATGGACCGGCGAGGATGCTGCAGGACACGCTATAGGCATGGCAGGCCTCATCCGCGCACTGGCCGATGTGCCGGGGCTCGCCCGCATTCGCTACACCACCAGCCATCCCGCGGACATGGACGATGCCCTGATTGCGGCGCATGGCGAAATCGACAAGCTGATGCCGTTCCTCCATTTGCCGGTGCAAAGCGGCAGCGACCGCGTGCTTAAGGCGATGAACCGTAGTCATACGGCAGACAGCTATCTCAAACTGCTCGAACGGTTTCGCGCGGCGCGCCCCGATCTAGCCTTGTCGGGCGATTTCATAGTTGGCTTCCCCGGCGAGAGCGACGCGGAATTCGAAGAGACGCTCGCCATAGTCGATGCGGTTGGCTACGCGCAGGCATTCAGCTTCAAATATTCGCCCCGCCCCGGCACCCCTGCCGCAGCGATGGACAATCAGATCGCAGCCGACATCATGGACGAGCGGCTGCAACGGCTGCAAGCCTCACTCAATCGCGACCAGCACGCCTTCAACCGGGCCAGTGTCGGCAAGGTCTGTGAAGTCCTGGTCGAACGCAAGGGAAAGCATCCGGGCCAATGGCTCGGCAAATCGCCCTGGCTCCAATCGGTCTGGTTCGAAGGCGACTGCCAGATCGGCGATCTGGTGGGGGCGCAATTGCTCCAGGCTGGCCCCAATTCGCTGGAAGGGGCCATAAAGCAGCCTGCGATTGCGTAGAACGGATGCAATATTTGTTGCGCTTTGGTGACTTTCCACCGCCGATCGCGCGCTGATCCCTTGCCCTTCGCGCGTTGGAGCCTAGATTTGGCCGACCTCCAGCGAAAGGACCCTATGGGCCGACGACCTTCCCCGAAAGCCAGCCGCAGCGGCAGCGCCGATCCGGCATTGTCCAAGCCGCCCGTTCCCGCACGCGAGATTCGCCGCGCCAAGGCGGAGGTAAGCTTCGAAGACCAGTCTTTGCTGGTACCCTTGTTCGGCCAGTTCGACGCCAATCTGGTGCAGGTCGAAAACCGCCTGGGTGTATTCATATCCGCACGCGGCGACATGGTGATGATCGAAGGGCCGGAAGATTCGGTCGCCCGCGCGCGCGATGTGTTGCAGGCCATGTATGACCGGCTGGCGCTGGGGCAGGAGCTGGATCAGGGCATGATCGAAGCGGTCATTGCCATGTCCAACGAACCCACGCTGGACGGGATCGTCTCGGGCGCGAAGGAAACGCCGCCCATCATGATCCGCACCCGGCGCAAGACTATCGTGCCGCGCAGCGCGGCGCAGAGCGATTACATGCGGCAATTGGCGCGCGAGGACGTGATATTCGCGCTCGGTCCGGCGGGCACGGGCAAGACCTATGTCGCGGTTGCGCAAGCGGTCAGCCAACTGATCACCGGCAGCGTCCAGCGCCTGATCCTGTCACGCCCTGCAGTGGAAGCGGGCGAGCGGCTCGGCTTCCTGCCTGGCGACATGAAGGACAAGGTCGATCCCTATTTGCGGCCGCTTTACGATGCGCTGTATGATTGCATGCCGCCTGAACAGGTGGAGCGCAGGATCGCCAGCGGTGAAATCGAAATCGCTCCGATCGCATTCATGCGCGGGCGCACTTTGGCCGATGCTTTCGTGATTCTGGACGAGGCGCAGAACACCACGCGCGAGCAGATGAAGATGTTCCTCACCCGGTTCGGCCAGAACAGCCGCATGGTGGTGTGCGGCGATCCCCGTCAAGTCGATATTCCCGGCGGCGACCGGATGAGCGGCCTGGCCGATGCGGTGGACCGGCTGGACGGTGTGGAAGGCGTTGCGGTCACCCGCTTCACCTCTGCCGATGTGGTGCGTCACCCGATCGTGGGCCGGATCGTGGAAGCCTATGAAGGCGAAGACGCCAAACGGTGAATCTGGATATCGATATCGAAGGCTGGCCCGCCGGCGAATGGGCTGCTTTGGCGCAGCGTGCAGCGATGGCTGCCGCATGTGCCGAACCCGCTTTGGGCAACCCGCGCCTTTCCGCCAGCCTGCTGTTCACCTCGGACAGTGAAATTCACGAGTTGAACCGCGAATGGCGCAGCCGCGACAAGCCGACCAACGTCCTCTCCTTCCCGATGCTGGATCGCGGCGAATTGCTTGCGCTAGAGCCGGATGGCCCACCCGTCCTGCTGGGCGATATAGCACTCGCCTGCGAGACCTGTGCCCGTGAAGCGGATGACAAACACCTTGCGCTGGACCGGCACGCCGCCCACCTGATCATCCACGGCCTGCTCCACCTGGCCGGACACGATCACGAAATTTCAACCGCCGATGCCGATGCGATGGAGGCATTGGAGATAGATGCCCTTGCCGCTATGGGTATAGCGGACCCATATGGGGACCGGCCCGGCGATCCGGGCGTAATTCAGGAGTAATCAAGCAGGGCCATGCCCGAAACCGATAGCGAACGTAGCTCACCAGCATCCCAGAATACGGGAGAGCCGGAGAGTAGCGGCGGGCTGTGGCCCGTGATCAAGAAACTTTTCGATCCAGCCGCGGGAGACCGCAGCCTGCGCGCGCAGCTGGAAGAAGCAATCGACGAACATGAAGGCGAAAACGGTCCGGATGAGCCGGAAAATTCCGCTGGCAACGGCGATCTGTCGCCAGTCGAGCGGCAAATGCTGCGCAATTTGCTCCATTTCAGCGAGCACGATGCGGATGATGTATCGGTTCCGCGCGGCGAGATCATCGCGGTTTCGGCAGGCGCAAGCTGGGACGAGCTGGTAGAATCCTTCTCCGAAAACGGCCATTCGCGCCTGCCCGTCTATCGCGACACGCTCGACACGGTCATCGGCATGATTCACATCAAGGACGTGTTTCCGATCATCGCCCGCCGCCAGGCACCGCCGTCCGACTGGACCACGCTGATGCGTCAGCCGCTATTCGTCCCGCAATCGCGCGGCGCGCTGGACGTGCTCGCCGATATGCGCCTGCGCCGGATCCATCTGGCCATCGTTCTTGACGAATATTCGGGCACCGACGGGGTCATAACGATCGAAGATCTGGTCGAGGAAATTGTCGGCGATATCGAGGATGAACACGACGATGTTTCCGAGGAATTGATCAGCCCTATCGGCGATGGAATGTGGGACTGCGATGCTCGCGTGGAGCTGGACGATCTGGCCGATACTCTCGATCCGCGGCTGGCCGAGGTCGAGGAATCGGTGGATACGCTTGGCGGTCTCGCCTTCGTGCTGGCCGAGCAGGTCCCTCCGGTGGGCGCTGTGGTAACCCATTCAAGCGGCTGGAAAATCGAAGTGACCGCCGCCGATGAGACGCATGTGAAGCGCCTGCGCCTGCATGCTCCGGAAGACGCTGCGGTGCAGCCATAGGCGGGTGAGTTTTCGCCGGATTGCACCGCATGCTCGACAAAAGGCAATTCGCTCCCCATTTAACGCGCATGCCGACACGCCGATTACCGCCGCTGCGCGCACTCGAAGCCTTCATGCGCACTGTGCGGCTTGGGTCCGCGCGCGCGGCAGCAGAGGAGTTGGGCCTGAGCCCATCGGCCCTGTCGCGGCGCATTTCCAACCTTGAAGAGTTCATCGGCAAGAAGCTGTTTACCCGCCAACGGCAGGCGATGCAGCTGACCGATGAGGGGCAGGCTTTCTACGAAGCGGTCGGCCCGCAATTGGAGGCATTGGCGGCGGCGGTTGAAAACCAGTCGGAAAATCTCTCGCTGATCCGCTTGCGGTTGGGCGTCCTGCCGGTTTTCGGCAGCCAGCGGCTGTTCCCCCGCCTCGGCGAATTGCGCGTCCGCCATCCGCTGTTACATATCGATATCGATACCGGCCCGCATCTGGACGACCGCGTGGGCGACGTGCTCGACGCGGCGATTATCCTGTCGCGCGGCCCCGACACCGCCCTGCATGCGGTGCGGCTGGATCACAACATGGTCCATGCCGTCGCCTCGCGAAAGCTGGTGGCGCAAATGGGCGATGCGCCCGATCGGGCCGCGCTGGAAAAGCAGACTTTCATCATCCACAACGAATTTCCCGACAGCTTCGCCGCATGGAAAGATGCGATGGGCTTTCCAGAGCTTGAGCCGGCGGCCATCGACCATCTCGATTCGGGCACGCTAATGCTGGAGGCCGCAGCACAGGGGCTCGGCATCGCGATCATGCATGGCGACCATATCAGCCGCGCCGAAGACAGCCGGCTGGCGCATCTCTACGATCGTCCGGTCGAAAGCCCGTATAGCTACTGGTTCGTCTGCAAGCCCGCTGCGCTGGAACAAAGACCGGTGCGATTGTTCCATGACTGGCTAGTCGGAGCGGAGCTATAATCCGCCAAGTCATTCGGGCCGAGCGGGTACCTGGTGGATGCAGGGCGTCTCGTCCTGGTTCGAGATGGCCGGGTGAACTTTGACCGCCAAACCGCATTCCGCGGGCGGTTTGATAATGCCGTTGTCGGCCAGCAAATCGGCCGCGCCGCTGGCTGCGTCATAGGCGGCGATCCAGGTGAGGCAGTCGGCCAGTTTGCGGATCGAGTGCTTGTCGCTCGCGCTGCTGCCCGGCCCGCAATTGATCACCAGCGTCTCGGCGGCGGGCGGGGCGCGGTAGCGGCGCAGAACTCTCAAAAATTCGCCCCGCTCGGAGATCGAGATGCGGTCGGTATCGCCTGCCATCGGATCGCCGCTATAGAACGGAGACGGATTGAATATATATGCTTTTACGCCCGGGTTCTCGATCGAAATCTGCGTTGCCAGCGCACCGCCAAGCGAGTGGCCGGTGGTGATCAGGGGTAGTTCTTGCAGCCCCTCGGCATCCATTTGCGCGCGCACTTCGCGGTAAGTCACCCGCGCACGCTCGATCTGGTCCGACCGCAGCGAACCGTAAATCAGATCCTTGGGGGAGCCCGGCTCCGACCCGCGAAAGGCGATGACGCGCGCCTCGATATCGGCACGCTGCCCCGCCTCGTCCAAGGCATATTCGTCGAACAGCGAATAGGCGAAGCCGTCCCCATCATTATCGGCGACGACCCGTTCCACGAATTGTTGCGGCAAGCGGGTATAGGTGTCGCTGTCTTCATAAGCGTTGCTGGAAAGCATGGCGTAACCATAGCTCTCCGCTGCCGCCTCGCGCACGAAATCGCACCAGCCGCCCGGTTCGGTGCGGCATGGACTGCGCGATTGCGTGAGGTCGGGATAGGGAGTGATGCAGCCTGCCAGTGCAAGGCTGCCAAGCAGCAACAGAGCCGCTCGTTTCACACTCCCTGTCCCGGACACAGAATCAGGAGACGGTCGCTTTCACGATCTTGCCCGGCTGCGCGGGCGGTTCGCCCTTGGGCAGCGCGTCGACATGATCCATGCCGCTCTCAACCTGGCCCCAGACGGTGTATTGACCGTCCAGGAAATGGGCATCGTCGAAGCAGATGAAGAACTGGCTGTTGGCACTGTCGGGCACCTGGGTGCGGGCCATCGAGCAGGTGCCGCGCGTGTGTGGTTCGGCGTTGAATTCAGCCTTCAGATCGGGCTTGTCGCTGCCGCTCATCCCCGTACCGGTCGGATCGCCGCCCTGCGCCATGAAGCCGGGGATCACGCGGTGGAATACCACCCCATCGTAGAAACCTTCGCCAGCCAGCTCGGTAATGCGCTCGACATGGCCCGGTGCCAGGTCGGGGCGCAGCTTGATTACCACATCGCCGGTGCCATTGCCGGTATCGAGGGTGAGCGTAAGTTTCTGATCGGCCATATCGCTTGCATTCTCCTGTTGGGTTGCGTGCCGATATAGAGCCCTGTGCGCGCATGTCACCCCGCAGCCACGCTTGCTTTTGGGAAAGCCTCGCTTAGAGCGGCGGCATGGCAAACGGCGAATTCGATGACGAGCTGCTGGAGGCGGAACAATCACCCGCCGACGATGTCGCTCGCGCCGAGGAAGCCCGGCCGGATGACCGCGTGGACGATGAACGTCATGACGAGGAAAACCGCCTGAAGCCCGAATTCGTCCGCTCCGTGCAGGACGCGCTGGAAAATGGCGACGAGCGCACCGTGCACGATCTGGTCGAGCCGCTGCACCCGGCCGACATTGCCGATCTGCTCGAACTGTTCGATGCCGAACAACGCGGCGCGCTGGGTGCGGTAGTGCCCGAATTGATGAGCGGCGAAGTCATCGCCGAGCTGAACGATTACGTCCGCGAGGACATGATGGAGGGACTGCCCGCCGCCTCCGTCGCCTCGATCGCCGAAACGCTGGAAACCGACGATGCCGTCCAGCTGATCGAGGATCTGGACGAGATCGACCAGCAGGCGATCATCGCCGAGCTGGAGCCCGAAACGCAAGCCGCGGTGCAGACCGCGCTCGGCTATCCGGAAGAGACAGCCGGCCGCCTGATGAGCCGCGATTTTGTGGCGGTGCCGGAACATCTGACGGTCGGCGACCTGATCGATTATTTGCGCGACCGACCCGACCTAACCACGGATTTCTGGGAAGTCTTCGTGGTGGACGAGGCGCATCACCCGGTCGGGACATGCTCGCTATCCTGGATATTGCGCACCCCGCGCAGTGTCGCGCTGGGCGATGTGATGAAGCGCGACCAGACGCTGATCCCGGTTATGCAGGATCAGGAAGAAGTCGCCCTGATGTTCCAGAAATACGGACTGATCTCCGCCGCCGTGGTCGATGAGAGCGGCCGACTGGTGGGCCAGATGACCGTCGATGACGTGGTCCATATCATCTCCGAAGAAGCGGGCGAGGACGTGCTGCTGCTGTCCGGTGCCGGCGAAGGCGACATCAACGAACCGATCCGCGAAGCCTATGGCAGCCGCGTGCGCTGGTTGATCGCCAATCTGGGCACAGCGCTGGTCGCCAGCCTTATTATCGCTTTCTTCGGTTCGGCCATAGAGAAGCTGGTGGCGCTTGCCGTGCTGATGCCCATCGTCGCCAGCATCGGCGGCAATGCTGGCACGCAGACAATGGCGGTGACCGTTCGCGCCATCGCGATGAACCAGCTGACCCGCGCCAATACCGGGCGGATATTGTGGCGCGAGATGCGTGTGGCGATGCTGAACGGCGCAACCATCGCAGTATTGATCGGCCTCGCGACCGGCGCGATCTTTACCCCGATGCTGGGCGTGGTGATAGCGCTGGCGATGGTCGTGAATGTGATCATCGCCGGGCTTGCCGGAGTGATGGTGCCGGTGGTGTTCGAACGGCTGGACCAGGACCCTGCCGTCGCCAGCAGCGTTTTCGTGACCATGATTACCGATTCGATGGGCTTCTTCGCCTTCCTTGGCCTGGCCGTATTGTTGCAGGTGGTTTGAGACGATGCCGCTGCATATGACCAAGATCGCCTACCGCGCCAAGAGCTGGGCGGATCTGGCCGCCTGGTTCGAAAATCGGGATGAAATGCATCTGACCACGCGGTACTTGCCCAAACGGCATGAGGAGATGGTCGGCGGCTCGCTTTACTGGATTCTCGATCACGCATTGGTCGCGCGCAGCCCGATATTGGGCTTTAGCGAATCACCCGACGGCCGCTGGCATATCGATCTGGAACCCCGGCTGATCAAGGTGAAGCAGCGCTACAAACGCGCGCACCAGGGCTGGCGTTACCTCAAGGAAGAGTACGCCCCGCCCGATCAGCAGGATGGCGAGGATGAGGGGGATGTCCTGCCAGGCAAAATGGCCGGCAAGTTGCAGAGACTCGGGCTAATTTAAGACCAGACCAACGTCGGCGTAGGTATTCATACGCAGTTGCTGCGCACACAGCCGTTCCCCTAATGTTTCAAGGCATGGAACGCTTGTTTGCCATATTGTTGCTGTTCGGATCGGGCACGGCTGCCGGGGCGGGCCTGTTCGAGATTCGCGATTACGATCCCCCCACCTATCCCGAGGCAAGGTCGCCTTTCGTCATCCAGCTGGCCGAACAATTCGGCGATGCCGATACGTTGGTGGTCGGCGATAGCCTTGTCGAGCAGACCGATCTTTCGGCTGCATGCGGGCGTACTTTCAATGGCGGTATCGGCGGGGCGCGTATTCAGGACGTGCAGGCTGCCCTGCCCGACTTGCTGGCGTCCACCACGCCGGAAAAGCTGGTCATCGCAGTCGGAGCGAACCACTTCACAGCTGGAAACGAGATCGATGATTTTCGCCGTCTCTATCCCGAATTGATTGACGGATTGGCAGGACGGGAGCTGGTGCTGGTCGGTATATCCAATTCCGCAACAGCCAATGCATTCGTGGCGGAATTGGCGGAAGAGCGGAACATACCTTTCGTGGACCCAATCGAAGGCCCTCTCAAGCGTGACGGGTTGCATCACACTGTCGAGGGATCGCGCGCCTATCGCGAAGCCATCGCGTCAGGATGCGCGGCGGCAGGCTGATATTCGGCGGCGTAATTTACGCCGCGCATTTCCTGCCAGACGGGTTGCTCCACCCCCGAGGCCATCGCAGGACTACCGCGAAGCCATCGAGGGTGGATGCATCCACGCCGTGCTAAACCCGTGCCGTTCAGGCGTAAGCGCCCGCAGCCTGGGCCGCATTGCCGCGCGCTGCACCGTTCAGGTCGAAGGCGAGCAATGGCTCGGCAAGGATGCCGCGCGCATTGCTGGCAGGGTCGAGCCGGTAATCGCCTCCTCCTTGCCCTGCCACCGGGGCCGACTGCGTCCCGCTAGTGCCGCGATAGGCGACATAGGCCGGGGGCCCGCCTCCGATCTTGCTGCCCGGTCCGGCATAATCCTGATGCTCGCTATCGGGTGCATTCGCATCGAAGACCGCATAGTTCCCTGCACATCCAACGCCGTGGGAAAAGGCGAAATTGCCCTGCCTTGTCCCATTCGATTGGAAGATATCGGATTTCGTATTGAGCTGGGCGACAAGGTTCCCCTTGCAGGCAATCAACCTATGCTCACGCGCGACTGTTGGATGCTCGTCGTAAAACACGTTCCATCGGCCAAGCTGGCCGATACCCGTGGTGGTGTTATGCAGGATGACGGCATTGGCGATGTTGCCAAAATCGTCATCCGCACTCAACCTTACGCTCGCGCTGGAATTCACCGTGTGGGTTACTTCGATCAGGTTCTGCACAATTGCCAACGGGCCGATATCTCCGCCTGCGGTCGTCCCTGTGAATACCAGTGGGCCGGTATTACCGGTTGGCGAGAGGTAGCGATTGGAAGCGAAAATCGCTCCTTTCGCCGGATCGGCATAGAAACAGGCATTGGCCCTGGTCAGCTCGCACGCCACCGTCACCCATGCCTCCGGGCCGCCATTGTTCAGATCGCCGACCACCCCGCGCAGCATTCGAATCTCACCCGACGTGGTGAGCGAGAAGGTGCCGGAATAGCCGGTGATGGCCATGCCGAACACTGCCAGATGGGTGTTGGCGCGCAGCGTTCCGGCATTGGCGTGGTTGGCGAACACCACGTCATGGAACTGCACCAGCAACTGGTTAGCCGCCTCGCCGTAAATGGTCGTGGCCGCCTGGCGGTCGATAGTGACTTCGCGGAACGTCAAGGCGCCCTCGGTGATCGGCGCGGTATGCGCCTTGAAATAGAACCGCAAGGTCGTGCTCCAGGCGATCACTGCATCTGCCCGCGCTGTCGCGGGGGCACGCTCGACCACGATCGCACCCACGTCCTGGGGGTAGTTCGCCTGGTATGGGACCGAGCCCATTTGCACGCTGTCCATGACACGAATGCGCAGCCCGTCCAGCGAACCCTGCGTGGCCCCCAGTTGAGCCCTCGCCCGCGCCAGCGCTCCGCCGACGGTCAGGCAGGGGCTGGCCGAGGCAATCGCCGGATCTGCCGAAACCGCGCCGGACCCATCGCTGCCACTCGACGCGACATAGACCAGCGGGGGCGCGGCGGCGCGGACCGCATCCTTAAGAAAATATCGCCGCGAAAACTCGCGCGGCTGGGTATTGTCCTCGCTGCGCAAAACCGAAGCGGCAGTGCCGAACCACGGCAGAATTTCCGCCTCCAGCCAGAACATACCGTCATTCAAGGCTGTGATATCCAGCGCGCCCGAATACACTTCCAGCGGACAACCCTCGGTACATAGGGCCGAGATGCTCGTGGCGGAAACTGCCTGCCAGGCAGTAGTCTGGCCGCCGTTGCTGGCGCGGACCCGAACGCAGGCTACCTGCCTGCCTTTTCCGCTGACCGGATCGGCCCGGGCATCGCGGTGGAAGGCGACCACTTCCCAAGCGACGGTATCGGCCACCACTTCCCGGCTCGGCATTACCCACTGTGCGATAGGCAGTGGACTTTCGGCAAGGCTGTTATTTGCCACACCCGTCAGCGTATCGGACGCGTAGACATAGTCCGATATTGCAACTTGGCCGGGTGTGAATTGCGTATGATCGGGGAATGGCTGGCGTACCCGCTTGGTAAGCAGCAACTGCGTGTCCCAAGTCGCCGGCGCCCCCGCGCCGTCGAATCCCGCCCGCGACAGTTCAATCGGCTGCAATGTGAGGTCCGCAGGATTGTCGACCGACGCCCGCCAGCCAGTATTATCGATCGCCAGCGGGATCATCCCGGGCTGCGGCGGAGCAGGCGGCAGGCCTGCCCCGATCACTCCGCGCGACACGCTGCCAAAGCCAAAGCCCAGCCGACCCATCAGGCAAGACCTACGATGTCGCCAGCGGTGGTGCCGGTCGCGCGAATGGCGCTGCACCGTACGTCAATGATCGCGCCGGCAGATACATTGCGGAAAGTGACATCCGTATCGCTTTCAACCGCACGCAGCACGATATCGCCAGCCGTACCGACGTAAACCGCCTTGGTCACCGAACCGAGTTCGGCCGCATCGGCAGGTACGATGGCAAAGCAATGCCGCGCCGGTGAGCTGGGCGAATCGGAATTGCGGGAAAATGTATCGAAAGGCATGAACCTGTTCTCCTGTTGGAACGAATAGAGAACATGGCCGATATGCGCGGCGGATGGCTGTAGGAAAGCGAAAAGTAGCTCGTCGGAAAAGGGCCGGTTCAAGAGTGCTTCAGGCGTCCCGCCAGGCGATGATCGATTTCTTCAGCCCGGCAAACCGCTCGAATCGCAGGGCGGAATCGGGGAACAGCCGCCGCACATCCTCGATCGTCAGCAGACGAGTGCCTTCCACCGCCCGCTGCGCATTCTCCTGATCGGGCAAGCGTCCTGCAGTTGCGATCGGGAACTGCTGCAGCAGCGAAACGCGCATCGATTCAGGTAGCCAGTGAAAGCCCGGCATCCGCCAGAAATGCGGATCGATGGGGAAACCATAGTTCGGGGTTTGCATGTAATGCGCCGGGGCCAGCCGCCGCGATTCGCGGGCGAATGCGGCCACTTGATCGGCCCCGCCGACATGCTCGATCACCGAATTCGAATGAACGATATCGTAAGCGTTATCGGGCTGATCCAGTGCAGTCGCATCGCCCACCAAAAGGTTGAACGGCCCCTCGCCCAAATCGGTTTCGGTCAGATTGACGACCGTAATTTCGAACTTGTTCTCGCGCAGGAAATCCAGCCCCACCCGGTGCCAATAATGCGCCGTTCCGCCCAGATCGAGGATCCGCCGCCCGCCCTTTGCGGCATTACGCAGCAGGAATTCGCGCAGGAAACGATCGCGCTTAGCGCGCAGGCGATAGCTCAGCGATTTGGGATCGCGGGGGTTCGAGATACGGGAAAGGGCCGACATGATGCGCGCCTATAGCTGACTTTTAGCGCCGGACAGTCCCAAATTTTGGATCTACCTGCGAAAAGTACCATCACAACACTTTGCACCACGCGCCAAGCAGGATAAGCCGAGCGCGATGAGCAGCCAGGCCCCGCCAATCGATACCGCCATGCCTGGTGGTAAACAGATCACGCGCAACGCTCAGCGGCGCGGAAGGGTTGTGGCCGCAGCGCGGGCCGAGAACGCCATCTGGCCGGTCGTGCTGCTGCTATACGCCATCCTTCTGCCGCGCGAGGTCCGCATAGATCTGGGCGGATTGGTATTCTTCGCCGACCGGATGGTGGCTTTTGCAATGCTGCCATTCCTGCTGCGTTCCGTATTTACGGGCGCTCTGCGCTTCCGCCTGCCGGACGCAATTATCCTGCTGGCCGGTAGCTGGATGGTGTTGGCAATGATGCGGAATTACGGGTTTGCATCGGGCATCGAACGCGGCGGCGCGCTCGCGCTGGATATGGTTATCGGCTATTTCCTGGCGCGGTTGTGTATCAAATCGACCCGTGATTTGCAGCGGGTCCTGGTGGTTTATGCGCCGGGCCTAGCCCTCGCAGGTGGAGCCATACTTGCCGAAAGCTTGCTCTCGCGCGAGATCGTGCAGCCGATAGCCGAGGCCATCTTCGGCCGGTTGCCAACCTATCTGAGCGGCGAGGCGGTGGGCTTTGTCGAAGACCGTCAGCAATACCGGCTTGGCTTCATGCGCGCCGCCGGCCCGTTTCCGCACCCGATTTTGGGCGGACTGTTCCTCGCCAGCATGTTTTCGCTATATTTCTGGTCGACGCTACGCGGTTGGCCGAAATTCGCCGGTATATTCGCCGCGGCCTGCAGCTTCTTTTCCTTGAGCTCGGCCGCGATCCTCGGCTTGCTGATGGCATTCGCATTTGTCGGGTATGATTGGATCCAGCAGCGCGTTCAGAACTTAAGCTGGGGGTTGGTCGGGATCGTCGGTTTGGTCGCCGCGATTGCTTTGCAAATTCTTAGCCAGGGCGGGATCGTCTACGTGATCGTCCGCTACCTTACGCTCAATCCGGCCACGGGCTATTTCCGCCAGTTGATCTGGGAATATGGGCTGGTGTCCGTGCGCGCGAACCCGCTATTCGGCATCGGCTTCCAGGGATACGAACGGCCGATCTGGATGTTGACCGAATCGGTCGATGCCCATTGGCTGCTACTGGCCATTCGTTATGGCGTTCCCGTCGCGGTTCTTGTGCTGTTGCTGGGCGCTTGGGCGATCTACGCCCTCAGCCGGGCCAGCGTCATCACCACCGGCAGCGAACGGCAGGCCATTCGTTCGTTGGCGATGGCCATCGGCGTGATTTTGTTGATGGCATTCACCGTGGCGCTGAATGGCGGCATCAACGCGTGGTTTATGATAATGACAGGTGCCGGCATCACCATCGCCGCCAGGTTGCAGGATGGCTCGACCTCCCCGCTCGGGGAGGGTTCGCCTCTGCCGCCGCGCTATCACAATGCCAAGCGCCGCCGAGTTGGCCGCGTTGGCCGGGCCGCGCTGCGCCGATGAGCCGTATCCGGTTTTACGGAACGCCGGTCGATCTGCTGAATATGGAGCAGACCGTCGCGGCCGCCGACGCCGCCATGACGGAACGGCGCAGGCTGCGTCATACCGCGCTGAACGTGGCCAAGCTGGTCAAGCTGGAGAGCGATCCGGAACTGGCGCAGGACGTGCGCGAAAGCGACTTGCTGGGAATTGACGGTATGGGCGTGGTCTATGCGCTGAAACTGTTCGGGGTAACCCAGGCGGAGCGCGTATCCGGCGTCGACCTGATGCTGGAAGTGATGAATCTGTGCGCGCGCACCGGTCGCAAGCCATACATATTGGGCGCGAAGCAGGAACAGTTGGACAAGGCGGTGGCCGCCGCTCGCTCGCGCTTCCCGGGCCTTGAGTTCGCCGGCAGCCGCAATGGCTACTTCACAGCCGAAGACCAGCCGAAAATCGTCGCGGATATACGCGAGAGCGGCGCCGATTGCCTGTTCGTCGCCATGCCCACCCCGCATAAGGAGCGGTTCCTGCATGCCCATGCCGACGCGCTCGGCGTGCCCTTCATCATGGGCGTAGGCGGCAGCGTGGATGTGCTCGCCGGCCATGTCAGCCGCGCCCCCGGCTGGATGCAGCGAAACGGTCTGGAATGGCTCCACCGCCTGCTGCAGGAACCGCGCAAGATGTTCTGGCGCTATGCCAGCACCAATGCTGCTTTTGGCTGGTTGCTGCTCAAGACATTGCTGACCGGCCGCAACCCGGTGGAGCGAATCGACCATTCCGGCCCGGCAAAAGCATAGCAATCCGATAAGTTGCCTGTGACACAGCGCCCCTGCGCCGCTATGGGCCGCCGATATCGAAGCGAAATTGCGTGAGACTGCACCACCCATGACCGAAGAGACATTCGATGTGGCCATGATCGGCCTGGGCTATATCGGCCTGCCGACCGCTGCCGTCATCGCCCGTTCGGGGCTGAAAGTGCGGGGCGTCGATGTGACCCCGCACGTGGTCGAGACGATCAATGCGGGCGATGTCCATATCGAGGAAAAAGACCTCGATGCGCTGGTCAAGAACGTGGTCGATCAGGGCCTGCTGTCCGCGTCGCTGGAAGCGCCGGTGGCCGACACCTATCTGATCGCGGTTCCAACCCCGTTCAAGGACGATCACCAGCCGGACATCGCCTACGTCCTGTCCGCGCTGGAAATGATTGCACCGCGCCTCACCAAGGGCTCCTGCGTGATCCTGGAATCGACTTCGCCCATCGGCACCACGCGCAAACTGGCCGAAAGGCTGGCGCAGTTGCGGCCCGACCTTGCGGTTCCGACCCAATGCGACGAGGAGAGCGGGGGCGAGCCCGATATCGCGATCGCCTATTGTCCCGAGCGCGTTCTGCCGGGCAAGATTATCGAAGAACTGGTCGCCAATGACCGGGTGATTGGCGGATTGACGCCGGCCTGTTCCCAGCGCGCTGCAGATTTCTATCGCCGCTTCGTGGATGGCGATTGCCTGCCGACCCAGGCCGGTGCGGCGGAGATGGTCAAGCTGGCGGAAAACAGCTTTCGCGACGTGAATATCGCCTTTGCCAATGAATTGTCGTTGATCGCCGAACAGATGGATATCGATGTGTGGGAGGTAATCCGCCTCGCCAATCGTCATCCGCGTGTGCAGATCCTCCAGCCCGGCCCCGGTGTGGGCGGTCATTGTATCGCGGTGGACCCGTGGTTCCTCGTCGCCGGATCGCCGGACCATGCGCGCCTCATCCGCACCGCCCGCGAAGTGAACGATGGCAAGGCGGTGCATGTCGCAGGCCGGTTGAAAGCGATGCTGGACGCCTCTCCCGAAGCGAAGCTGGCGCTGCTGGGCCTCGCCTTCAAACCCAATATCGACGATTTCCGCGAAAGCCCTGCCCTCCAGATTGCCGAGCAATTGGCCGATTATGGCGAGCGGCTGCTGGTGGTCGAACCTTTTACCGACGAGCTGCCCGGCAAGCTGCGCGGAAGCGGTGCGCAGTTGGTCAGCTTCGACGATGCCATGCGCCAGGCCGAACTGATTGGCGTGCTGGTCGATCACGACGCTTTCAAGAACACCCCGCCTCAAATGCATAGCGGCAAGATCGTATACGATACGCGCGGAATGTGGGCAGCATGAGCGCGCCCGAAAAACAGCCGGGCAAACCGCGCATCCTGGTCAGTTTCGGGACCCGGCCCGAAGCGATCAAGATGTTCCCCGTGGTCCATGCGTTGAAGCAACAGGGCGGCATGGATGTGCGCGTAGCGGTTACTGCCCAGCACCGCGAATTGCTCGACCAGGTGCTGCAAATCGGCGATATCCAGCCCGATATCGATCTCGATCTGATGCAGCATGGCCAGTCGCTGGACGCGCTGGCGGCGCGCATCCTGACCGCATATGGCGAGGTTCTGGATCAGTGGCAGCCGGACCGCGTGCTGGTACATGGCGATACGCTGACCACCATGGTGGTCACCCTCTCCAGCTATTTCCGCAAGATACCGGTCGGCCATGTCGAGGCGGGATTGCGCAGCGGCGATATCTATTCCCCCTGGCCCGAAGAAGTAAACCGCAAGGTCACCGGCTCGGTTTCGGATTTACATTTCGCACCCACCAAGGGGGCAGCGGCTGCGCTTCGCGCCGAAAACGTACCCGGCGGCAATATCCACGTCACCGGCAATACCGTGATCGATGCGCTGCTCGCCACGCATGACAGGGTGAAGGCCGACCCTTCGCTGGCCCGCGGGCTGGACGAGGTGGCGGCGCGCTTCGCGGGCAAGCGGATCATCACACTGACCGCGCATCGCCGCGAGAATTTCGGCCAGGGCATGGCCAATATCGCTGCCGCAATCGCGCAGCTGGCCGGCCGCGACGACGTGGCGGTGATCTTCCCCGTGCATCCCAATCCCAACGTTCGCCCGGTGATGGAAGTAGCGCTGGCAGGCCGCGACAATGTCGCGCTGATCGAGCCGCTCGACTATCCCCATTTCGTGCGGCTGATGGGGCTGGCCGATCTGATCCTGACCGATAGCGGCGGTATTCAGGAAGAAGCCCCCAGCCTGGGCAAGCCGGTGTTGGTGATGCGTAACACGACGGAACGGCCGGAGGGCGTCGATGCCGGGACTGCGCTGCTGGTGGCGACGGACAAGGACCGGATTGTGCGCGAGGCAACCAGGCTGCTGGATGACCGGGCCGCTTACGAAGCAATGGCTACCGCACATAATCCCTACGGCGATGGGCAGGCTTCGGCGCGGATTGCCGCCGCCGTGGCCGAGGCACATTCCGTAAGTTGACGCGCGCCCCCGCACGGGGCGCAGGCTACCGAGCGGGCAGCTTGCCCCGCGTCCATTCGTGGCGGCGTTTCCAGACCTCGGTCCAGATGCCGGCCTGGACCTTGCCCTTGCCCGTCAGCGCAGACAGCACGCGGTAGCCGAAGCTGCGCAAGGCGACGCCCATAACGTAGAACCGCCGCACCCAGGCGGCTTTCAGGGGGCTCATATGCTTCTTTGCCAGTGCGACCTTGGCTGCGCAAACCGAGTTTCGGCTCTGCCATTTGGTCGTGGCGCTGGCGCCGCCATGGTGGATGATGGTGGCATCGGGTGTGACGCGCGGTTCGGCCCCGGCATCGCGCGCGCGCGCACACAATTCGGCTTCCTCGCCGTACATGAAGAAGTTGAGATCGAAGCCGTCCAACTGGTCCCAGAAAGCCCGCTCCATCAGGAAGAAGCAGCCCGAAACGATATCGACCTGCCGCTCGGTCGACCGGTCCCAACCGCGCATCGCCTCGGGATCGAACAGGTTTATTCCGGTAAATATCTGCGACAGGCCGGTGCCGAAGCAAAACGCACTCCACACGGTCAGCTTGCCCCAGGCGCTGCCAATATTCAGCGACCGATCTGCAAACACCGTCCGGCCGCCCCAGACTTTGGCATCCGGCGTGCGCTTTGCGAATGCCATCAGCCGGTCTATTGCGCCATCCAGCACCACCGTATCGCTGTTGAGCAGCAGGACGTAACGGCCCCGGGCGATCTGCGCGGCCATGTTGTTGGCCTTGGCAAAGCCGTGATTATCCGCCTCCGCCAACAGCCGGACCTGAGGAAATTCTGCTGCAATCGCTTCGGCAGAACCATCCTGCGAGCCATTATCGACCAGGATCGTCTCGAAGCTGGTTTCGCGCGTTTCGGCATAGAGCGAGCGCAGGCATTCCAGCGTCATCTCGCGCGTATTCCAGTTGACGATCAGCACGCTGAGATCTGGGATGGTCTCGGCAGGCTGGGTCATTTCATCAATGGCCGCCACCAATCCTCATTGGCCAGATACCAGCCAAGCGTCTGCGCGAATCCCTCATCGAATGTGCGGCTGGCGCTGTAGCCCAGCTGCTCGCGCGCCTTGGTTTCGTCGATCGCATAGCGGCGGTCATGGCCCTTGCGATCCTCCACGAAGGTCTTGAGGCTGTCGCTCGGTTTGCCACTGGCTGCGGGCGCGTCCGGATACCGCTCGGCCAGCGACGGATCGGCGGCGAAGGCGGCATCGACGCCGCGGCAAATCGCTTCGATCACGTGAAGGTTGGGTAACTCCTGTCCGCCGCCAATATTGTAGACTTCGCCCACCTTACCGCCGGTGATCGCCGCGTCGATGCCGCGGCAGTGATCCTCGACATGCAGCCAATCGCGCACATTCATGCCGTCGCCGTAAATCGGCAGCGGCTTGCCCTTCAACGCGTTGATCAGAAACAGCGGGATCAGCTTTTCCGGATATTGATAGGGGCCGTAATTATTCGAACAATTGGTCGTCGTGACCTCCAGCCCGAAAGTGTGGTGATAGGCGCGCACCAGATGATCGGAGCCTGCCTTCGAAGCGGAATATGGCGAGTTCGGCTCATAGGCGGTGGTTTCGCTGAATGCCGGATCGTCCGGGCCGAGCGAGCCGTAAACCTCGTCGGTGGAAACATGGTGGAACCGGTGCTGGCATCCATCGCCCGATAGCCAGACATTGCGTGCCGCCTTGAGCAGGCTGTGTGTGCCGACCACATTGGTTTCGATAAATGCATCCGGCCCGGTGATCGAGCGATCGACATGGCTTTCGGCTGCGAAGTGAACCAGTGTGTCGATCTCCCGCTCGCGCAGCAACGTCTCGACCAGATCGGAATCGCAAATATCGCCGTGGACGAACTGTTCGTCCGGCAGATCGCCGATGGTCGATCGGTTACCCGCATAGGTCAGCGCATCGAGCACATAGACCGTGTCTGCCGGGTATTTCTCCCGCCAGTAATGCACGAAGTTGCCGCCGATAAAACCGGCCCCGCCAGTAACGAGCAGATTAGCCAAGTCGTTGTTCCTCCTGAAGCATCTTGCGCAAATTTACACGCCAATGGGGCGGCCGGTCACCCAGCAAAGCGCGCGTTTCGCTATCGTCGAGCAGCGAATATGCCGGGCGATGCGCCGGCGTCGGATAATCCTCGGTAGCGATGGGACTGATCGCCACATCGCGGGAAAGCAGGCCGATCGCCTTGCCCTCCTCGTAAATGGCCACAGCCAGATCGTACCAGCTCGCCGCGCCGGCATCGCGGTGATGATAGGTGCCCGGCTGCCCTTCCAGCGCCAGCGCCCACAAGGTTCGCGCAAGGCCTGAAGCCCAGGTCGGCGCGCCGATCTGATCGGCGACAACCGAAAGCTCGTCGCGCTCCCCCATCAGCCCCAACATCGTGCGCACGAAATTCGCGCCTCCCGCAGCATAGACCCAGCTGGTACGGCAGATAATCGCATCATCGCCAGCGACATCCTCGCCCGCCGCCTTCGTCTCACCATAGGCCGAGAGCGGATTGCGCTGATCGTCCGGCGCATAGGGAGTGGACTGTTCGCCATCGAACACGAAATCGGTGCTGATATGGACCAGCCGCCCGCCCGTTTCCAGCAGCGCCATCGCCATTGCGCCAACCGCATCGCCGTTGACCGCCTGCGCCAGCTCGGGCTCATTTTCGGCCTTGTCCACCGCGGTATAGGCGGCGGCATTCAGCACGAAATCGGGACGGTGATCGAAGATTGCTTCGGCAATCGCGGTTTCGTCGGTCAGATCGAGTGCATCGCGGCTGAGCCCGGTGGCCGTAATTCCCGGTGGCACTTGCCCCAGCAGCGCCGAACCGACCTGTCCGCTCGCTCCGATAACCAGCGCCTTCACGCGAACGCCTCGATCTGCGCGAGCGGTTTGCCCTGCCGGTCCTTGACCGAAAGCTGCGGTTCCAGCCCGTCTAGCGGCCACTCAACGCCAAGCGCGGGATCATCCCACGCGAGCGTATGCTCGGCGGAGGGATTATAGGGCGCGTCGCATTTATAGAGGAAATCGGTGTGATCCTCGAGCGTGAGGAACCCATGCGCGAAGCCCTGCGGCACCCAGAACATCCGCTTGTTCCGCGCGCTCAGCTCTACCCCGGCCCACTGGCCGAAAGTCGGCGAAGACCTCCGCAGATCGACTGCGACGTCCCACACCGCGCCATTCACCACGCGCACCAGCTTACCCTGCGGACCCGGGTTCTGAAAATGCAGGCCGCGCAGCACCCCGCGCTCGCTGCGGCTGTGATTGTCCTGGACGAAAGCGATATCCAGACCAGCTTCGGCGAATTTGGCCGCGTTCCAGCTTTCCATGAAAAAACCGCGCTCGTCTCCGAACACCGCCGGCTCGATGATCAGCGGTCCTTGAATATCGCAAGGCAGTATATTCATGGCGTATAGCGGTGGTTGATCAGAGCGGCGAGATATTCGCCATAGCCGGATTTCTTGAGTGGCTCGGCAATACGCAGCAACTGCTCGTCGCCTATAAAGCCCTGGCGCCACGCGATTTCTTCAGGACAGCAGATTTTCAGGCCCTGCCGTTCCTCCGTGATCCGAACATAGCTGCCCGCATCCAGAAGCGAGCCATGCGTCCCAGTATCGAGCCAGGCATAGCCGCGCCCCATAATCTCGACATTCAACGCATCGTCATGGAGGTAGAGCCGGTTGAGATCGGTGATTTCCAATTCCCCGCGCGGCGAAGGCTTAAGGTCGCGCGCGCGGTCCACGACGGTGTCGTCGTAGAAATACAGCCCCGTTACCGCATAATTGGACTTGGGCTGCTCCGGCTTTTCCTCGATCGTCTGCGCCCGGCCCTGATCGTCGAAATCGACTACCCCGTATGCTTCGGGATTGGACACATAATAGGCGAAAACGCTAGCGCCGCTGGTGCGCTGGTCGGCGTTGGCGAGCAGCTGCGGAAAACCGTGTCCGTAGAATATGTTGTCGCCCAGCACGAGCGCGCTCGGCCCGCCGCGCACAAAGTCCGCACCGATATGAAACGCCTGCGCCAGCCCGTCGGGGCTCGGCTGGATGGCATAGTGAAGTTCCATCCCCCAATCCGATCCATCGCCCAGCACAGCCTTGAACGCTTCCTGATCCTGCGGCGTGGTAATGATCAGCACCTCACGAATACCCGCCAGCATCAGCGCGCTGAGCGGGTAATAGATCATCGGCTTGTCATAGACCGGCATCAATTGCTTGGAGACGCCGCGGGTCAATGGCCACAGCCGCGTGCCCGATCCGCCGGCGAGGATCATGCCCCGCCGCGGACGGGACGAGGCGTTGCTCGGGGTGTTGTCTGAGTTCATATCTCGCAGCCTTTACAAGTGGGCAGGTGGCGGCGGCAAGGGCGCAATCTGCCTTCGCCGGATACGAAAAGGGCGGCCTTGCAAGACCGCCCCATCCACCGCGTAGATCGCACAGGCGAAATGCGCTTATTTCTTCAGCGAAATACCGCCAAAACGCTTGTTGAACTTGGCGACGCGGCCGCCTTCCTGGATCTGCTGCTTGCCGCCGGTCCATGCCGGGTGGCTGGTCGGATCGATATCCAGAGTCATCGTGTCACCTTCCGCACCCCAGGTGGAACGCGTTTCAAAGGTGCTGCCGTCGGTCATCTTGACGGTGATATTGTGGTAATCGGGATGCGTATCGGCCTTCATGGCAAAGTGTCCTTCATAGCATTGGCTCGGTACCGACCGGGCGCGCCGTGTTTGAAAAGGGTTTGGAAAGGCGCGCGCTTAGAGCGGTGCGGCCTGTTTGGCAAGTTTTTCGGTAGCTCTAATCGGGCCTATTCGGGTGCCGGTGGCGGATCGGCGACCATCGCGGTGAACTTGACTTCGGTTGCGACCTCGCCCTCGATTTCCGCCCTGCCCCAGAACTTGCACACACGTGAGCGTTTCTGGACGAAGCCGACATGTAGATCGAGCAAACAGCCCGGCTCCACGGGCTTGCGGAACTTCGCTTCCTCGATCGCCATGAAATAGACCAGCTTGCCGCTACCGGAGAGGTCCAGCGCCTCCATAGCGAGGAGCGCTGCGGCCTGAGCCAACGCCTCGATCTGCATAACGCCCGGCATGATCGGGCGGCCGGGAAAATGCCCCTGGAAGAAGCCTTCGTTGAAGCTGACCGCCTTGACCGCATGGATGCCTTCTTCGACATCCAGCGACACGACGCGGTCGACCAGCAGCATCGGGTAGCGATGCGGCAAGGTGTCCAGAACCTTGCGAATATCGTAACCGGAGCCGTCCGATCCGGCGCCCCCGCCGGCCTTGCCGCTATCACTCATTTTCCGTCCCCGACAGCGCTGGGCTTAGCGGCCGCTCGGCTGCTGTTGCTGGGCTGCCTGCTGCTGTTGCTGCGCGGCTGCCATCAGAAGCAGCTGTTGGACGGCCTGGTGCGTTTCCACTGCGCTGCGGCTGGGCTGATAATTGGCCGGCGGCGTGGCATTAACCGTCGGCACCAGCGCGTTGATGGCGGTGACAAGATCCTGCGTCACATCCACACCTTGCGGGGCGTATTGGAACACTTCAGGCGACAGCATGAGCTGGATGCCCTTCTGCTGGACGACCTGGGTCTGCGCTTCGTCATAGCGTTGGATAATCTGCTCGATGACATAGATCTGCGCGAGCTGCGCGGGGCGACCTGCGGTGTCGATCTGCTGCTGGAGCTGGGCGAGCTGTTGCTGTACACCGGGATTGGCCGCGGCTTCCTGCTGCGTCAGCTGGCCATCGCCATTGGTATCGAGGCTGAGCTGCAAATCGCGCGCCTGCTGGCGCAGCGTGCCGATCTGCTGGATCTGCGTGGCATAGGTCGTGCTGATCGTGCTGTAAGCCTGGGTACGAGCAGCCGCCCTGGCAATGGCAGCTTCCGGGCTGGAAGTAGCGATCCCATTGACCTGCGCAGAAGCACCGGTCGCAGCGAGTGCGGCACCGGCCGCAGCCAGCGAAAGAAAAGTACGGGTAAGTTTCATCAGAATTGCGTTCCTACATTGAAGGAGAATTTTTTGGTGTCGTCGCCCGGCTGCTTCTTAAGCACCTGAGCAAAATCTATCCTGAACGGGCCGAACGGGCTGTTCCAATTCACCCCGATACCCACCGAGATACGCGGGCTTGGCGAATCGCCGAGAAAGACTTCCTGGAAAGCCGGGAAGGTACTGCCAACCGCGACAAAACCATCAGGGATAGTGTTTCCAACCGGAATGCCGACCTGGATATTGTCATTGGGATCATCGGGATCGCCGTTGAAGAAATAGACCGGGTTCCCGTCGCCATCGCGCGTCGGAAGAAACACTTCCTGCCCCAGCAGGTTCTGCGTCAGCTTGGGCGTTTCGATGTTGAACAGTCCGCCAATGTCGGCGAAAATCGAAGGCCTCAGACCAAGTTCGCTGGCGCCGCTGCCCAACGGAATTTCGATCTCCGCTCGTGCGAGGTAATAGGCCCTCCCGCCAATCGCATCGTCGGATACCTGGTCGCGGTCCGTGATTACGACAGGATTGCCCATACCATCGTCCCGGATCGGCTGACGGATCACGCGCGGGCCGACACCGCGAATATCGAAGCCGCGAATCTGCGGTTCGCCCAGGAAGAAACGGTCGGTCAGACGAACGTCGTCCACACCCTCTCCCTCGCGGTTTTCGAGCGCTTCGATTACGCCGCCTTCGGCCGTGATCGAGCCGATAAAGCCGGCCGGCAAACGCCAGTATTTCGACCCCTTGGTGCGCAGGCGCAGATACTTAACATCGCCGCCAAGTCCGGCGAATTCGGCGCCGACCGACAGCGTCTCGCCGCGCGTCGGGCGGAAACGGCTGTTGAGCGAATCGTAGGCCAGAGTCACGCCGAGGATCGAACTCGCCCGCTCGCCAATCGAATCGCACAGAAAACGGCCAGCCAGCAGCGGTTCGCAGGTGCGGATACCGTCACCGTCGAGATCGGCGAAGAACGTGTTCTCGTCCAGGCTGATATCGTCATAGTTGAAGGTGTAGCTGGCGATACCGGAGATATATTCGGTGATCGGCACACCCACGCGGAAGGCGGCACCGGTGGTGGCCTGTTCGAAGGTGGTGTTGCGTTGGTTATTGCTGAAACCGAAATTCTGGTAGTCGCGGCGGTAAATATCGATCCCTGCCGAGATGTTGCGGTCGAACACATAAGGTTCGGTGAAGCTCAGCTGCGCAGAGCGGCTGAAGCGCGAATAATTGACGCTGGCGCCAACCGTCTGCCCGCGCCCGCGGAAATTGCGCTGGCGGATGGACCCGGCCAGGATAAAGCTTTCGATCGAGGAAAATCCTGCCGATAGCTGCAATTCGCCGGTCGGCTTTTCGACGATGTTCGCTTCCAGGATAATCCGGTCCGGTTCACTGCCGGGCTTTTGCTCGACTTCGAAATTCTCCTGGAAATAGCCGAGCGAATTGATCCGCGCGGTGGACCGCTTGACCGACAGCGTGTTGAAGGCATCGCCTTCCGACAGGCGGAACTCGCGGCGCACGACCTTGTCCTGCGTCAGCGTGTTGCCGTTCACGTCGATCCGCTCGACATAGACGCGCGGTGCCTCGCGGATCAGGAAGGTCACGTCCATCGTGAGCTCTTCCTTGTTGCGATTGAATTGCGGCGCGATGTCCGCAAACGCGTAACCGAACGTGCCGGCCAGCTCGCTCAGCTGCTCGACGGTGTCTTCGACCAGCTTCGCATTGTAGGAATCGCCGGTGTTCATCGGCAGCTGGCGGCTCATCAAATCACTGTCGAAATCGCGCAGCTGGCTCTCTACATCGACTTCGCCGAAGCTGTAGCGTTCGCCTTCTTCGACCACATAGGTGATGATAAAGTCGCGCTTGTCGGGCGTGAGCTCGGCCACGGCGGAGACCACGCGGAAATCGGCGTAGCCTTTGGTCAGATAGAACTGGCGCAGCTTCTGCTGGTCGAACGCCAGCCGGTCGGGATCGTAGCTGGTGTTGGAGCTCAGGAAGGTGGTCAGGCGCGCCTGCTTGGTCACCATTTCGCCGCGCAGCTTGCCATCGGAAAACTCTTCATTCCCGATAATGTTGATCTGGCGGACCTTGGATTTGGGCCCTTCGGTGATCTCGAACACGATATCGACGCGGTTCTGGGCGAGCTGAACCATCTGCGGCTCGACGCTGGCCGCAAACCGGCCCTGCCGCTTGTACAGCTCGATAATACGCGCAACATCGGCGCGCACTTTGGAACGGGTGAATATCTGGCGTGGCGACAGCTTGATTTCCGGCAGGATCTTGTCGTCCTTGATCCGGTCGTTGCCCTCCAGAATGATGCGGTTGATGACCGGGTTTTCGGTAACCTCGATCAGGATCGCGCCATTATCGTTGCTGACCCGGGCGTTGGAGAACAGTTCCGTCGCGTAGAGTTCCTTCAGCGCCTGATCGCCCGCCGCCTGGCTGTAAGGCTGGCCGGGGCGCAGGCGGATGTAGCTGAGGATGGTCTGCGGCTCCAGCCGCTGTGCGCCCGCCACGCTGATTGTGCGAATGATGTCCTGCGTGGCGATGGTCGAGGGGGTCTGGGCCGCCTGCCCTTGCTGGCCGACCGGCTGCGCCTGCGTTGCAGGGTCTTCCTCGGCGCCTTCGTCCTGTGCCAATGCGGCGGCAGGCATGCCCGCCAGGACGGTTCCGCCCAGCAAAGCGAGGGCGAATTGCGGGCGCAGGTAACCGTTTTGAGCGCGAGCCTTAATGCGTGAATTCATCGAGATGGGTTTCCCGTCCGTAAACCTGTTTGTTTCAACCCCCGCCCGCACGGCCGACAATATAAATGCCGGTCTGCGCGAACATGGCGACCCCCTGCCCGATGCAGCCACCGCGATCAAGCATTGCAGGCCATCTCTGCCCGCAATTCAGCCTGCTTCGCCGCGCTAAATGCCGAAAACAGGCAGCGAGACGATATCGTTGATCGTGACGAACAGCATGAGCATGAGAACCAGCGCGAGGCCGGTGCGAAACGCCCATTCCTGCCCGCGCGGACCTACCGGCTTCCGGCGGACCGCTTCGGCCGCGTAGAACGCCAGGTGCCCGCCATCGAGCGTCGGAATTGGCAGCAGGTTAATGAATGCCAAGTTAATTGAGATCAACGCGGCAAAGTTGACGAAAGCAAGCCAGCCGAGACTGAGCTGCTCGCCCGAATATTTGGCGATCTTGATCGGCCCGCCAAGCTCGCGCACCGATCGCTCGCCGGTAAAAATCTGTCCGATGCCGGTAATCATCATGTCGAGCAGCTGGACTGTCTGCACCCCTGCCTTGCCGACCGCTTCCACAGGTCCTAGCGGCGCTCGCTGGGGTTCGGCGCTTTGTACGCCTAGCAGACCGATCCGCGATTCATTGCCGAAACGGTCGGTAATCGTGTGGTCTTCCAGCGTTACCGGAATGTCGATTTGGCTGCCGCCCCGGTCCACCGTCAGCTCGATAGAGCGTCCGGGATACATCATTACCGTCTGCCGGACGGCAAAGAAATCTTCGACAAATTCGCCATCGATGGCCAGGATTTCGTCCCCGACCGCCACCCCGGCATCGCGGGCCACGGAGCTTTCCGCGAAGCTTTCCACGATGGCGGGCGATTCCAGCTCGCCATAGATCATGTTGAACCCGGCATAGATGGCGATGGTGATGATGATATTCATCGCCGGCCCGGCAAACACGATCAGCGCGCGCTTCCACAGATCGGCCTTGTGGAAGCTTTTGCCGACCACGTCGCGGTCACCATCCTCGGCCAACGCCTCTTCGGTCGCCATTCCGAAGGTCGCATCTTCCGCGTCCGCTTCCGGCATGGAGGCGGCGTTCATGTCGCCCTTGAACTGGACATAACCGCCCAGCGGCAACATGCTGATCTTCCAGCGCGTGCCACGGCTGTCGTTGAAGCCAACCAGTTCCTTGCCGAACCCGACCGAAAACGCCTGCGCGCCTACGCCGAACCAGCGGCCCACCAGATAGTGTCCCAGCTCGTGCAGGGTCACCAACGGGCCGAGGATGCACAGCAACCCGACGATCCACATCCAGATTGGGATAGATTCGGTCAATTCAGGCGGTCTCCAGCAGGGTTTCGGCCGATGCGCGTGCTTCGCCATCCACCGCAAGCACATCGGCCAGCGATTGGGGCGCATCGGGCGTGTAATTGTTGAGCGTCTCTTCGACCACTAAAGCAATGCGCGTGAACGCCATGTTACCCGCCAGGAACGCGGCAACCGCCACCTCATTGGCGGCATTCATCACCGCAGGTGCCGCGCCGCCGGCCTGCGCCGCCTCCCGAGCGATGCGCGTGGCAGGGAAGCGGTCTTCATCGGGCGCGAAAAACGTCAGTTCGCCCAAAGCCGGCAGATCGAGCGGTTCGCACGGCGTGTCCATCCGGCGCGGCCAGGCCAGGCACGATGCGATGGGAACGCGCATATCCGACGGGCCCAGCTGCGCCAGCGTTGAATTGTCGCGATATTCCACCATCGAATGGATCACGCTTTGCGGGTGAACCACGATGCGCAGACGGTTTAGCCCCACGGGAAACAGGTGATGCGCCTCGATAAATTCGAGGCCCTTGTTGAACATGGTCGCACTATCGACGCTGATTTTTGCGCCCATATCCCAGTTGGGATGAGCCACCGCTTCGGCCGGCGTGACGGCCGCCAGTCGCTCTGCCGACCAATTGCGCAAAGGGCCGCCGCTGGCGGTCAGCGTGATCCGGCGGACATCGCTCAGATCGCTCCCGGCAAGACACTGGAAGATCGCGTTATGCTCGCTATCGACCGGTAGCAATGTCGCCCCGTGCCGGGTCACGGCAGCGGTCATCACTTCGCCTGCGGAGACCAGCGCTTCCTTGTTGGCCAGCGCGATCGTGGCACCCTGTTCGATCGCCGCCATGGTCGGGGCGAGCCCTGCGCAGCCGACGATCGCGGCCACTGTCAAATCCACCGGGCGAGCAGCCGCTTCGCACAAGGCATCCGGCCCGCCAGCTGCTTCGATATCGGAGCCGGACAAGGCTTCGCGCAGCTTACCCAGGCAGGTTTCGTCACCGACTACCGCGATCTCAGCCCCAAATTCGCGCGCCAGCCTGGCCAGTTCCTCGGCGCTGGAATTCGCAGTCAGCGCGACCACCCGCCACTCGCCGCGATTACGGCGGATCAGGTCGAGCGTCGAAGCGCCGACCGATCCCGTTGCACCGAGGATGGAAATCGAGCGCATCAGAACAACGCGCCCAGAATGCCGACAATCCACGCCACCGGCAAAATACCGTCCACCCGGTCCAGCACGCCGCCATGCCCCGGGATAAGCCTGGAGCTATCCTTGACCCCGGCCCGGCGTTTTAGCCAGCTTTCGAAAAAATCCCCGGCCTGCGCCGCGACAGCCAAAGCTGCGCCGACCAAAGCGGCACCGATCAGCTGGTCGCCCGCGACCTCGAACAGTTCGCCAAACGTCTTGTAATCCTGCAGATAGAAGAACGCACCGACCACGCAGGCAATCCACAGCGCGCTCATCACCATCCCGCCGAGCAGTCCCGCCCAGGTCTTGGAGGGGCTGATACTCGGAGCGATTTTGGGCCCGCCGATGGTCCGTCCGGAGAAATATGCGCCGGTATCGGTGGCAATCACCGCGCCCAGCGCCGCGACGAGGTAATAGAGCTCCGCCCCCACCAGCACCGCGGCGGCGACGCCGATATAGACTGCGCCTGCCAGGATCGCGGCGAGCCGGAAGGGGACATTGTCGGTCGCCTTGACCACCAGCAGCACGAATTCGACCAGCGCCGCCAAGGCGACGATGGTGAACAGCGCATCGAGCACGGCACCGCCCTGCCAGATCGCCGTGACGAGGATCGCGATCATCACCAGGCCGGAAGCAGCGCGAACGCCCAGATCCGAAACACCCTTTTGCAGCGGCCCGCCCACCGCGCGCTTCATACGGTCACGCTTGCGGCCGCGCTGTTGGCCGGCGGCGACATCCGCGCCCTGCGGCTCTCCCAGCAATTCGGAACTATCTTCCGCCAAAGCGCCGCTCCCTTCGTGCAAACCCATCGAGCGCATCCTGCAAATGGCCCGGCGTAAAATCGGGCCACAGCGTATCGACAAACATCATCTCGGCATAGGCCGACTGCCATAGCAGAAAATTGGACAGCCGTATTTCGCCGCTGGTGCGGATCAGCAGGTCGAGCGGCGGCAAATCGGCCGTGTCGAGATGTGCCGCGATGGTTTCGGCCGACACCTCGCCGGCCTGCGCGGCAAGCGCCGCCGCACGCGCAATCTCGTCTTGCGAGCCGTAATTCAGCGCCACTGCCAGCGTGTTGCTGCCTTTTGCGGTTTGCTCCAGCGCATCTTTGAGCATTTCGACGATATCGGGTGCAAGTCCTTGCCAATCGCCGATAATTTTCAGGCGCACGTCATTGGCGACGAATTCCGGCAAGTCCGATTTGATGAAGCGCCGCATCAGCCCCATCAGATCGTCCACCTCCTCGTCCGGCCGCTTCCAATTCTCGCTGCTGAAGGCGTAGAGCGTGAGACATTCCAGCCCCATTCCCTGCACATTGCGCACCAGTTCGCGCACCGCCTCAACGCCCTTGCGGTGACCCATCACGCGCGGCAGGCCGCGCCGCTTGGCCCAGCGGCCATTGCCATCCATGATGATGGCGACATGCCGGGCGCTGTTATCGGACATGGCGGAGTATCCCTGTCAGGAAAGTGGCTGGCGCCACCTTCACTGGGTCAGGATTTCCTTTTCCTTCGCGGTCGCCGCATCGTCGGCTTCGGCGACATATTTGTCGGTCAGCTTCTGGACTTCGTCCTCGGCACGCTTGCGCTCGTCCTCGGAAATATCCTTGGATTTCTCGTCCGCCTTGAGGCATTCCATACCGTCGCGGCGCACATTGCGGATCGCGATCTTTGCATCTTCGGCGTATTTGCCCGCTACCTTGGCCAGTTCCTTGCGGCGTTCCTCGGTCAGGTCGGGCATCGGGATGCGCAAAGTCTGCCCATCCTGCATCGGGTTGAGCCCGAGATTGGCATGAGCAATGCCCTTTTCGACCGCGCTGACATTGCCCTTGTCCCAAACCTGCACGCTGAGCATGCGCGGTTCCGGCGCGGATACGGTGGCCACCTGGTTCAGCGGCATCATCGCGCCGTATACCTCGACCTGCACTGGATCGAGCAGCGTCGTATTGGCGCGCCCCGTGCGCAAGCCGGACAGATCGCCCTTCAAACTGTCCACCGCGCCGCTCATCCGCCGTTCGATATCGGCCTTGTCGTATTTTGCCATAATCGGTCTCGCTACCCTCTCACTGATCTATCATTGATCTTTAACAAGCGTCTTCACGCCCTCACCCATCAAAACGCGGGCGAGATTGCCCTTCTCGCGGATCGAGAACACGACGATCGGTATATTGTTGTCGCGGCACAATGCCACGGCAGAGGCATCCATCACCCGCAGATTATCTGCCAGCACCTTGCCGTAACTCACCGTGTCGAAACGCTTTGCGCCCGGGTTGGATTTGGGGTCGCTATCATAGACCCCATCTACGCTGGTGCCTTTCAACAGCGCATCGCATTTCATTTCGGCGGCGCGCAAGGCGGCCCCGCTATCGGTCGTAAAATAGGGCGCGCCGACGCCGGCGGCGAAGATCACCACGCGGCCCTTTTCCAGATGCCGTTCGGCGCGGCGGCGGATCACCGGTTCGCAAACCTTGTCCATCTCGATCGCGGACTGGACCCGGGTGGGCACGCCGATCTGTTCCAGCGCGCTTTGCATTGCCAGCGCGTTCATCACCGTGGCCAGCATGCCCATGTAATCAGCCTGCGCACGGTCCATGCCCTGCGCCGCGCCCGCCATGCCGCGAAAGATATTGCCGCCGCCGATGACCAGGCAAATCTCCAGCCCGGTTTCCTGAGCGGCCTTCACTTCCTTCGCCAGTTCCATCACGAAGCCCGGATCGATGCCGAACTCCTGCCCACCCATCAGCACCTCGCCCGAAAGCTTGAGCAGGACACGTTTGTAAGTCGGAGCTGGCATGTGGCAGAGGGTTCCGGTCGGTTCAGGCGTCGCGACGCTCTTAGCCACAAGGGCAGACACGCGCAAAGGGAAAGGGGAATAGCAATGGTGAAGCGGATCGGAGTAGGGTTGCTGCTGCTTCTTGTTGTTGCGCTGGCCGCAGCCTTCGCCTTGCAACGCCAGATTGGCGAGTTCTTATTCGAGCGGGCCGCGGCAGCGCGCTTTGCGGGTGACGGGCCCGAGTTCGGCGACGGCCTTCACCTGGTTTTATGCGGCACCGGCTCCCCCCTTCCCAACCCCAGCCGCGCAGGACCCTGCAATTTGATAGTGGCCGGCGACCAATCCTTTATCGTCGATACCGGCGAAGGCGGTGCGCGCAATCTCAACCTGATGCAGATGGACATTGCCGGGATCGACGGTGTGCTGCTGACGCATTTCCACTCCGATCACATCGACGGGCTGGGACCATTGGCCTTGCTTTATTGGACCATGGGAACGGCCACATCACCGCTTCCGGTTCATGGGCCAGAGGGAGTTGAAGCTGTCATCGACGGTTTCAACGCCTTTTACGCGACGGACATGGAATATCGCATCGCCCATCACGGGACCGATATCGTGCCTGCGACCGGTGGCGGCGCGCGTGCCCAGCCGTTTGCCCTCGGCGATAAGCCCATCACCGTGCTGGAGCGGGATGGGCTGACCATCACAGCCTTCGGTGTCGATCACGATCCTGTGCGTCCGGCGGTCGGCTATCGTTTCGATTACCAAGGCCGCTCGATCGTGATCAGCGGCGATGCAGCGCGCACGCCCGATCTTGAACGGGCCGCGCAAGGTGCAGACATTCTGGTCCACGACGCTCTTCAGCCGCGCCTGGTCGCGTCCATGACCAGGGCGCTTGAAAACGCAGGGCAGGTCCACACTGCCACAATCACGCGCGATATCCTCGACTATCACGCATCGCCCGAGGAAGCCGCCGTCAGCGCGCAGACTGCTGGTGTCGATATGCTGGTGCTCTCACACCTCGTGCCGCCATTGCCAAGCAGCCTGCTCTACCCAGCCTTTCTGGGCGATGCAGCCGACAATTTCGACGGCCACATCGTGGTGGGAGAGGACGGTATGATCTTTTCGCTGCCACCGGACTCGGATGCGATCGAGCGGGACGTGGCGCTTTAGGCGCGGGGCGCTAGGCAAAGCGTATGGAGAACCTGCGGATAGAACGTATACGCTGGCGCTGGATAATCCTGGCCGCCTCGCTGGGGTTATTAACGCTTGGTGCAAAGGCCTGGCACGACACCATGCGCGATCCGGTGATCCAGCGGACGAGCGTGCCCCTGCGGGACTTGCATCGCGGTACCGAGCCGCTGACGATCGCGCTAATCTCCGATATTCATGTCGCCGGGCCGGATATGCCGCCGGAACGGCTCGCGCGGATCGTCGAGCAGATTAACGCGTTGGCGCCCGACCTCGTGGCAATCGCAGGCGATCTGGTGAGCGACAAGCGCACCGCAACGCATATCTACGCGCCGGAGGAGATTGTTGCGCCCCTCGCCCAGCTATCGGCGCCGCTCGGCGTGGTCGCGGTTCCGGGCAATCACGACCACTGGTTCGACATGCCGGGCTTGGCCGAGCAATTGGACGAGGCAGGCATCACGCTACTCGTGAACAACGCCGCGACATTTGGCCCGCTGTCGATCGGCGGACTGGACGATGCCTATACCGGCCGCGCCGACTTGCCCGCGACCTTGGCGGCAATGAACGCACAGAAGGGTGCCCGGATGATCCTCAGCCACAGCCCCGACCCGTTTCCCGATGTGCCGCAATCGGCGGGTCTGATGCTGGCGGGGCACACGCACTGCGGACAAATCGCCTATCCGTGGGGCGGAGCGCCTGCGCATCTTTCCGAGCATGGCGACCGCTATGGCTGCGGCCGGGTGGACGAGGATGGCAAGGTGCTGGTGGTCGGCCCTGGCCTTGGCACCAGTCTGATCCCGGTGCGGTTATTCACCCAGCCAACCATCTGGCTGATAGAAATACGGCCGCCGGAACAATAACTTGCTCCGACGGCCGCCAATTTTCAAATTTTTGCAATAAGCGAGGAAATCAGCCGCCGACGGCCGCGGCGACTTCCGCCGCGAAATCCTCTTCCTTTTTCTCGATGCCTTCGCCGAGCTGGAAGCGGACATAATCCTTCAGCACGATTTCGCTGCCGGCATCCTTGCCTGCCTTGGCAACGACGTCGGCAATCGGCGTCTTGTTGTCGATCACGAAAAGCTGGCTCAGCAGGGCGTTTTCCTTGGCGAATTTCTTCACCGCGCCTTCGACCATCTTTTCCTGCACGTTCTCCGGCTTGCCGCTTTCGGCTGCCTTTTCCTGGGCGATTGCGCGCTCGCGCTCGATCACTTCGGCATCGAGGCTGTCGGCGTCGAGAGCCTGCGGGAAAGCGGCAGCAATGTGCATCGCCAATTGCTTGCCCAGCGGTTCGAGCACGTCCGCGCCGGCTTCGCTTTCCAGCGCGACCAGAACGCCGATCTTGCCGAGGTTCGGGGCGGCGGCATTGTGGACATAAGGCACAACCACGCCGTTCGACACGCTGACGGTTTTCATCCGGCGCAGCTGCTGGTTTTCACCGATGGTCGCGACATTGTCGGTCAGCTTGTCGGACACGGTGCCGCCGCTGGGGTAATCGGCAGCTTTCAACGCTTCGACATCGTCGCTGTCCAGAGAGAGAGCGACCTGCGTGGCGTGCCGCACGAAATCCTGGAACTGATCGTTCTTGGCAACGAAATCGGTTTCGCTGTTCACTTCCAGCGCGGTGCCCTTCGTTCCTTCGACGGCAACACCCACCAGCCCTTCGGCGGCGGTCCGGCTGGACTTCTTCTGCGCAGTGGCAAGGCCCTTGGCGCGCAATGCATCGACTGCGGCTTCGATATCGCCATCGGCAGCTTCGAGCGCCTTCTTGGCGTCCATCATGCCGGCGCCGGTTTTCTCGCGCAGGGTCTTCACATCGGCGATCGTGTAATTGGCCATGTGTCTGGTCCTTCGTAATTAAGGTCGCGGCCCCGACCTGCCGGAAAAGGCGGATCGGGGCGCGTGTTTCAGTGATTTCCCGCGCCGGGTATTGCAGGCGCGGCTCGTGAATTAAGCGGTGGCTTCGGCAGCCGGTTCGCTGGACACTGTTTCGGCTGGCGGAGCTTCCATATCGCCAATATCGGCACCGGCAGCTTCGCCGCCGCCCCGCGTTGCCGCCTGGGCAACCGCATCGCAATAAAGGCGCACGGCGCGGGCCGCATCGTCATTGCCGGGAATCGGGAACGCGATGCCGCTCGGATCGACATTGGTGTCGAGCACCGCGACCACGGGAATGCCGAGAACATTGGCTTCCTTGATCGCCAGATCTTCCTTGTTGGCATCGATCACGAACATCACGTCCGGAATACCGCCCATTTCGCGGATACCGCCGAGCGACAGTTCCAGCTTGTCCCGCTCGCGCGTCAGCTGGAGCGTTTCTTTCTTGGTCAGGCCGGTCATTTCGCCAGCCAGCTGCTCGTCGAGGCTCTTGAGGCGCTTGATCGAGTTGCTGATGGTCTGCCAATTGGTCAGCATGCCGCCCAGCCAGCGATGGTTGACGAAGTGCTGGCCGCTTGCGCGGGCCGCTTCGGCAATCGGCTGCTGCGCCTGGCGCTTAGTTCCGACGAACAGCACCTTGCCGCCGCTGCGCGCGGTGGAGGCGACGAAATCCAGAGCGCGGGCCATCAGGGGCACCGTCTGCGACAGGTCGATAATATGGACACCGTTGCGCGCGCCGAAAATATACGGCTTCATGCGCGGGTTCCAGCGGTGGGTCTGGTGGCCGAAATGCGATCCGGCCTCGATCAATTGCTGCATCGTGACGGTAGGTGCCGCCATAGTAAAATTCCTTCCGGTTGTTCCTCTGGAAAGCGGGGAACCCGTGCGGCAAGGCTTTCGCCCCTTACCCGCTGCAGGCACCGGTATGTGCGTGCTTTCCATGTGAATTTGCCTGGCAGGAACACTGCAGAACGCAGGATTCGTTGCCAAGCAGCGGCGACTTAGCGGCGACTTGAGGAAAAATCCACCCTCAATCGAACGACCAGACACAACGATTTATCGCACCAAATGCCATAAATCGCTTGACGCACCGGAACAAATAGAGAACACAGGGCTTCTAGCCGGAACCAATCCGGATATCGATGTTTTTCATACTTATCCACAATCCGTCAACAGGGTTGTGGATCGGACAAGAAAGCGATCAATGCGATGACTGGCCTGATTTTCCTGCTATTCGTTTCCACGGCAATTCTGGTTGCAGCGGTTCTCGCCGACAGTGCGTTGCGGGGTAAGCGGATCGCGCAGAGGTTGCGGGCCGAAAACCGCGTGATGAGCGGCGCGGTCACCGTCACGCGGGTCGACCGGATCGACGATATCGAACTTGCTCCCGCTGCTGCGATACATTCCGGTTCGCGCGTGTCAGCCCGCCGGGAACTTACGCGGCGCCCGGCTGCTCCGCTCGCCGCTGCCGCTTGATCCGGGCATATCGCACCATTCCCCATGGCATCAGCAATAGATAGCCGACACTGATTGCGGTTAGCGCCCACCAGGGCTCCATCAGCAAGGCTGCGAACAGCAGGCCGACACCGGCGATCAGCTCCAGTCGAACATTGCGGCGTGGACGGATGGCGTTCCAGCTAAGCGTGGCGATGTTCGAAATCATCAGAAACGCGATCAGCGCCATCCAGGGCGCCATGATCAACGGATCGCGCAGCCATTCCTCGCCAGTCGCCATCCATAGGTAAAACGGCAGAAAGGCCAGCCCCGCACCAACCGGGGCGGGAATTCCGGTCAGGAAGCCTGCCGATTTATGCGGCTGTTCGTCCGTGTCGATCTGGGCATTGAACCGCGCGAGCCGCAGCGCGCAGGCGATTGCGAAGGCCAGGCTGGCGAACCATCCGAAACGCGGCAGATCCTGAAGCGACCACAGATAGGCAATCAGGGCCGGCGCCATCCCGAAGCTGAGCGAATCGGCGAGACTGTCGAGCTCCGCCCCGAAGCGCGATTGCGCCTTGAGGAGCCGAGCAATGCGTCCATCGATCCCGTCGAGCACACCGGCAAGGATCACCGCGAATATGGCGAAGGCCCAATCGCCCCCGATGGCAAAGCGTACACCCGTCAGGCCGGAACACAGCGCGGCAGCGGTTATGGCATTGGGCAAAACCGCCCGCATGGCCAGCCCGCGCCCGCCCCGGCGTGTCGCCTCGGGCTCGCCCTCGGCAGATTTCGGGCCCAAGCGGCCGCGATCGTCTTCAAAACCGTCCCTCACAGGGCAATACCTTCCAGCAATTCAGATTGCCCTATCTCGGCGATAACCGTCTCTCCGGCCACCATTTTCTGCCCCACGATCACTTTCGGGGCGGTTTGCGGCGGAAGATAGACATCCACCCGGCTACCGAAGCGTATCAGGCCGATACGCTGCCCGGCGGCGACCAAATCGCCCGGCTTCACAAATGGTACGATCCGCCGCGCCACCAATCCGGCGATCTGGGTGAAGGCGATTTGCAATCCGTCGCTCCGCTCGATCAGCAGATGCTGCCGCTCGTTGACCTCGCTCGCCTTGTCCAGCTGCGCGTTGATAAATTCGCCCGGAATATATGCCTGACGCCGCAGCGTACCGCCAATCGGTGCGCGGTTTATATGCACATCGACCACGCTCATGAAAATGGAGATCCGGACAACTGGACCAGGCGGCAAACCGGCCTGGCCGTTGCCATCGATCCCCTGCAATTCGCGCGGCGGTTCCAAGTCCATGATCTGGGAAATGATCCCATCGGCAGGTGAAATGATGAAATCGTCGCCTTGCGGCACGATCCTTTCCGGATCGCGGAAAAAGGCAAAAACGCCCGCGGAAGCGACCAGCATGGGCCATGCGATCAGGTCCCATCCGGTCAGCAGCAGCACGGCCAGGCTGATACCGGTTGCAATCAGTCCGAAACGTCGGCCTTCGGGATGGATCGGCGGCAAGGACCACCCGCCTTCCCCGCGTCCACGATTATCCAGTAGCTCACCCGACATGGCCGGTTGTCTAGGCTTTCACGCCGCCTGCCACAAGTCATCCGACCCGCCGGTTAGGGGTTTGCCGAGCGTTAGGCTGTTGTTGACCATTTTTCCTTAACTCGCGCGTTATGGAAAAAGCGCGCGCTATCCTGCTGCAACGCTGGACCGGCGAAATTCCGATTTATGCCGGCGCTGCCATGTTGCTGGCGGCCTGCGCTGCGTTGCTCGCCAGCCAGGGGGTGGCTTTGTCGCTCGCCCCGATTCTAGCCAACGCCAACCTGTTTGCGCTGTCGATCCTCGCTATCGCTGTGCTGCTGGCAGTGGCCGAACTGGCCCGGTCGCGGCCGCGCGAACCAATTGCCCATCTCCGGTCAATGCTTTCCGATCACCGGATCCAGATCGCGGGTGGGCTGCCGCTGCTGGGGCTTCTGGTGCTGCTGATGCCGTTTTTTTCGCAGATGAAAGCAGCCATTCCGCTGTTCAATACATACAGCTGGGACGCAGATTTCATCGCGTGGGACCGCGCGATTTTTGGCGGGCGCGATGCTTGGGAAATCCTCCAGCCCGTTCTCGGCTACCCTGTGATAACGGCGCTGCTCGGCCTGCTATACCAGATGTGGTTCCTGCTGCTGTTCATCGGTACGCTGTGGTTCGCATTTGCGCGGCGAGCGGCACCGGTCCGGCGGCAGTTTTTCCTCACCTATGTGCTGGCCTGGACGATTGTAGGCGGCGCGATGGCAACATGGCTTGCCTCGGTGGGGCCCTGCTTTCTCGAGCCGTTGGTCGGGGACGCGACATTCGCGGCGCAAATGGACTACCTGCGGGAGGCGAACGAGCAGGTTCCGGTGATGCCGTTGCAGGTCCAGCAGATGCTGCTGGACTGGCACATGGCGGATGCGGGCGGATTGGGTAGCGGGATTACTGCGATGCCGTCGATGCATGTTGCGATCTGCGTGCTGTTCTGGCTCGCCATGCGCCGGGTTTCGCGACGCCTGGCTGCCGTGTTTCTCGCCTTTCTGGTCGCTATCTGGATCGGCTCTGTCCACCTCGCCTATCATTATGCGGTGGACGGGCTGGTTTCGCTGATCGCAATCATCGCGCTGTGGAAACTGTCCGAGGCGCTGCTGGCCGGTTGGGACAGCTGGCTGGCGCGAACGCGTCAGGCCGCCTTGCGGACGAACACCGTACCGGCGGAATAGCCCGCGCCGAAGCTGCAAATCAGCCCGGTATCGCCAGGCTCCAGTTCCTCGCTATGCAAGTGAAACGCGATGATCGAACCCGCGCTCGACGTGTTGCCATAGGTATCGAGAACGGTCGGACTGTCATTCTCGCTCGCTTCATGGCCCAACACCCGCTGGGCGATCAGACGGTTCATCCCGGCATTGGCCTGGTGCAACCACAAGCGGCGCAAGGCGGCGGGATCGAGCGACAGGCGCTCGGCCTCCTCCAGGATCATCTCCGCAACCATCGGCACGACTTCCTTGAACACCTTGCGCCCTTCCTGCACGAACAGCTTGTCTGCCTGTCCTTCCCCTTCGGGCGAGGCGCGGTTGAGGAAGCCGAAATTGTTGCGGATGTTGTTGGAGAACACCGTCTTAAGCTTCGTGCCGAGAATGTCCCAATGTGCTTCCGGGGCGATAGCCGCGTCCTCCACCAGCACGGCGGTTGCAACATCGCCGAAGATGAAATGGCTGTCCCGGTCGCGCCAGTTCAGGTGGCCCGAAGTAATCTCCGGGCTGACCACCAGCACGCTATGTGCATTGCCGGCGCGGATATAGTCTGCGGCGGTCTGGATGCCGAAGGTCGCGCTGGAACAAGCGACATTCATGTCGAAACCGAATCCTTCGATACCCAGCGCCTGCTGGATCTCGATCGCCATCGCGGGATAGGGGCGTTCCATATTGGACGCGGCGCACAGGACCGCATCTACATCGCCCGGCTCACGTCCGGCGCGTTCCAGCGCCTGGCGTGCGGCGGCAACGCCGATTTCGGCCATAAGGGACAATTCGTCATTCCCGCGTTCAGGCCAGCGCGGCGACATGGTTTGCGGATCGAGAACCGGCTCTTTCGACATCACATGGCGCGCCTTGATCCCGCTCGCCTTCTCGATGAAACCGACCGAGGAATGGGTCAGCGGCTCGCGCGCTCCGCTGGCAATTTCATCCGCATGAATTTCATTTTCCCGGTCAACGAAGCGATTGAAGCTGTCGACCAGCTCTTCATTCGTGATGCTCTGTTCGGGGGTGAACAGGCCGGTGGCAGAGATGACGGGGCGGTGGGTTGAGCTTGAAACGGCTGTCATGGCGCGCGTGGATAAACCCGCTCCATTGCCCGGACAAGCGCTTTCCGTTCGGCCCAACGGCAAAGGGCCGCCTCGCCGTGCGGCAAAGCGGCCCTTCCCTGTTCAGTCGGCTGGCCTAGAAGCGCGTGCGCACCGTCACGCCATAAGAACGTGGTTCCTGCGGGAAGGCGGAGCGCGAACCCGAGCGCAGCACCGTATTGAAGGTAACACCGCGCGTTATTTCATTGGTGACGTTCGTCCCGAACACCTCCAGCTGCCAGCTATCATCCTGAGCGCCGATACCGGCGCGCAGATTCACCTTGGTGTTGGAGTCCTGCACATCGAACGGCACCGGAATCCGCAGCGTGGGAACGGCCGGATCGAACGCCTGCGTCGATGTCCGCCGGTCATCCTCGAAACGCACCTGGCCATTCATGAAAAACTCCATGTAATTGCCGACTTCGCGTTCGTAAGTCGCCCCCATAATCGCCACGATTTCCGGCGCGTTGGTGAGCGAATTGCCGCACAGGTTGGTCACGTTGTTCGATGTCAGGTCGCCGGCGCAATCATCCGGATAACGTGCATCGGTGTAGGTAACACCGCCATTCACGGTGAAATTATCGCTAGGCCGGATCACCGTTTCGATTTCCACACCCGATGTCAGCGCGCGCGGAACGTTGAAGGTCTGGAACTGGGCTCCGGTGAATTCAAGCACCTGGAAATTGGTGAATTCCTGATAAAAGCCAGCGACATTCAGCGTCACTGCATCGTCGATCAACCGGGCCTTCAAGCCAACTTCATAGGCATCGACTTCTTCTGAGGCGAAGCGCGGATCCGCGCCCCCGGCAGCAGCCGTAGAGTCCAGGTTGAAGCCGCCCGATTTATAGCCGTGGGTAAAGCTGGCATAGACATTCACCGGCGCGGCGAAGGCGTAGCTCAGCTTGCCGGTGTAAATCAGCTCGGAATCGTCGAATTCCGATACGAATGTCCGGGGCAGCGGGAATACCGCCGCCGCCGGTAGATCGGCCGGAGCGGTAAAGGCGAAACAGCCCGTCCCGAATACATTGTTGATCAGCGGTCCTGGCACGGCCCCTGCTCCGATCGCGCCAAGGATCGCCGGGCAGAGCGCATTGCTGTTATTTCCCTGCTGGAAAGAGCCATCCTTCGTTTCATCCGAATAGCGCAGCCCCACCGTCACCGCGAGCGAATCGGTGATGTCCAGCGTGTTATGCGTGAAGATAGAATAGCTCTTGCTGTTCTGAGCGTAGAGGTTGGTGTTTGTCGTCCCAGCCGGGTCGATCCCGCCAGACAGCACGGTGAGCGGATTGGCACCGAATGCGCCGCCAGTAGGGGCGAAGAACAGTGCCCCGATCAACTCGCCGTAATCTTCGCCCAGCGAGAAATTGACCTCCTGCGCAATATCCTCTTCCGAATAATAGCCGCCGATAAGGTAGCTCAGCCGGCCGCCAAACGTTTCGCCCTGCAGGCGCAACTCGTGGGTCATCGTCTCAATCGAGGTGAAGTTGCTGTCCACATTGAACACGTCGAGCCCGGAGAAGTCGGAATCGTAGCGTTCGAAAGCATCATATTCGCGGTAGGAGCCGATATAGATCACCTCCGCGTCGGCACCGAGCGGGAATTCGATCTCCCCGGTGACGCCCCATTGATCGCCTTCGGTTTCGGGTGCGAAATTGGCCGTTGCGATGCGCGCGTCGATCGCACCTTCGGCCGCTTCCTGATTGAACGGGTTAACTGCGACCACCGGCCCGGCCATACCGCCGCGAGCGCCCAGGCCCACCGCCGCGAACAGTCCAGCTGTTTCGACAGGCGATTGTAGCACTTCGATCGCTGCGCCGAAGGGCGCCTTGCTCTTGTTGTAATCGCCAATGATCCGGCCGCGAATGCCGCCCTCGCTTTCGAAGCCGATCTGCCCGCGAACGAGATACTGGTCCACACCGTTGGATTCGCCCACCGGCGTACCGCTCGCATCCACCACGGTAACGAAGCCGTCACGTTCGCGGTAGGCACCGGTCAGACGCACGGCCAAAGTATCTTGGATCAGTGGCGCGTTGATTGCACCCTGCACGCTATACAGGTCGCGGTTGCCATAGGTGGCATTGGCGAAACCGCCGAAATCGCTGAGGTCCGGACGCTTATTGGTAATGTTGAGCGCACCGGCGGAGGTGTTCCGTCCGAACAGCGTGCCCTGCGGCCCGCGCAGGATTTCGACGCGTTCCACATCGACGAATTCGGACAAGGCAATGCCGGGGCGCGATTGATAGGCACCGTCCACGAACACGCCGACAGCGCTTTCGAAGCCGATATTGTTCGAGGTCGTACCCACGCCGCGGATGCGCAGCACCACCGAACCGGAGGATGTTTGCGCGTTCGAAGTCGAGAAGCTGGGCGAAACCTGGGTGATTTCCTGCACATTGACCACACCCTGACGCTCCAGCTGAACCGGGCTGACGGCGGTCACCGCGATTGGGATTTCCTGCACATCTTCGGCCCGGCGGGTCGCGGTAACGATGATGATATTGTCATCCCGGCGATCGCTAGCCTCTTCATTCTGTCCGACATCGTCGCCATCGATGACGGCTTGCTGAGCCTGTGCGGTGCCGGCCAGGCCGATCATGGCGATTGCAGCCGTGCTGGTGAGCAGGATTCTTTTCATTTTGGCATCTCTCCCTTGGAACGTCGGGCCGTTTGACCCAACTCCGACGTGGCGCTCCGTTCGTTTCGACGGGCTACCTCGTGCAGGAAAGTGGTATTGCACGGCGATGCAGCGTCTTACAATGGTCGCAGGACTGCCCTATTACGCAACATTCCTGCGCTGTGGTTTATTTGCACCACTGTAAATAGCGCAGGGGCGAGCTCGTCGAGGTTTTCGGAAGCCCCTGATTTTCGGATAAACGCCGGGCCCGATAAGAACAGTTCAGGTGTATGAAGCGAAGTGGAAAGGTTGGCGCGCCCGGCAGGACTCGAACCTGCTGCCTCAAGATTAGAAGTCTCGCGCTCTATCCAGATGAGCTACGGGCGCGCGCCCCAGCGCCCATAGCCTGCTTTGCGGTCCGCGCAAATTGCGCATAGGACCGCGCCCCATGACGCACCCCGAACACCGCCCGTTCCGCTATTTCGATTTCGTCATGGCAGCCTTTGTCACCATCCTGCTGCTGTCCAATGTCATTGGCGCCGGCAAGGTTGCGCAGATCGAACTGCCTGCCGCGATCACTTCGCTGACCGATTGGGAGGTGTTCGTATTCGGCGCAGGTGTATTGTTCTTCCCGATCAGCTACGTGATCGGCGATATTCTGACCGAGGTTTACGGCTATGCCTATGCCCGGCGATGTATTTGGGCCGGGTTTGGTGCACTGTTGTTCATGGCCTTCATGGCTTGGGTGGTCGTCGCCCTGCCCCCGGCTGCCGACTGGGGGAACCAAGCGGCGTATGAAGCAGTGTTCGGGCAGGTGCCGCGCATTGTCTTTGCCTCAATCGTGGCGTTCTGGGCGGGTGAATTCGTCAACAGTTACGTGATGGCACGGATGAAGATCTGGACCCGCGGCAAGGCGCTGTGGACGCGCACCATCGGATCGACCGTGGTTGGCCAGGGTGTCGACAGCGCACTGTTCTACCCGCTCGCATTTCTGGGGGCGGCGGGCTGGACCGGCGAACTGGTCATGATCGTCGCCCTCACCCAATGGGGGCTGAAGGTAGCGTGGGAGGCCGCTTTGACACCGGTGACCTATGCAGTCGTCGGCTGGCTGAAACGCCGCGAAGGGGTGGAGGTGTTCGACACCGAGACCGATTTCTCGCCCTTCAAGCTAAGCCGCGACTAATTTTCGGACTGGTCGCGGTCCAGATCGGTGATCTGCAACTCCGCTTGCAGGCCGAGCCGGGTGGCGAGCGCCTCCAGGTCTTTCTCGTTCGGCAGGCCGAACAGGTCGGCATGAGGTTTGTCCAGCAGCAGGGTCAGCTTGCCATCGCCGGCGCGCAAGTTGCTCGCCTGCAACGCCGTGTTGGATCGCCCGCCGATCCGGCGGCAGAGCCGGATCGCCAGCCCCCAACAGATCGCTTCTTCCAGCGCCTCTTCATTGGCCAGCTTATACAGTTCATCGGGCAGGGTGCACGTGTTCACATTGGCATAGATAGCGGCGGCCAGCATGGCCCGGCCGCGGGGTGAGATAGCGATCCAGCGCTTGTTGAGCGCCCATTCCAGTCCGATACGCAGCCGCATGTTCGGCTCCACCTGCATCGCGGCCAGCGCCAGCATGGTCGCGGCCAGCCGCAGCCGCTCGTTCCCCCCATTGATCCGCGCCCCATTGTCCTTTGGAAGCGCGCCAACCGTCCATCCGGCGATGCGTGTCGCCAACGATGCAGGCGCACCGCGCAGCTCGGCAAATTGCGCCACCCCGGCCAGCAGCGGATCCTGCGACCGTGCGAGCGGGTCGAGCGCATCGTACAGCAGCCCCTCGCGCAGCCCCCAGGAGGAAAAGACGATCCGCTCCGGCTCCAGCCGTTTGAGCAATGCCTGCAGCAATACCGCCGTATCGGGCAGCAAAGCCGCTCGCATGGCGGAAATGCGCGGGTTCGCGCCCAGTTTTCCGGGGTCCATGCGGGCCACGCGGCGAGCCAGCTTGAACGCCTCATCGGCAGGCAGGCCCAAGCCATGCGGGTCGGTCAGCGGGAATTTTCGCGCTTCCATCGCGAATACCGCCATCGCCCGCCAGCTGCCGCCGACAAGGTACAGCGGACCGTCCACCGGCTTGTCCGACCCGACCTTTTTGAGCCGTTTCGTCACAGCCTTGCGCAGAACACCCGGTTTCTCGCCGCGCAATTCTGCCAGGCGTAGCGTGCCAAGCGGCAGGCTGACCCCCTGCATCGGCCCTTCGGGTCCGATCCGCACCAGTTCCAGGCTGCCGCCGCCCAGATCGGCGACCGCGCCCTGCGCGCCCGGAAAGGCACCGATCACGCCCTGGGCGGAAATGCGTGCCTCCTCCAGTCCGTCGAGCAGGCGCGGAGCGAAGCCGAGTTCGCGCACTTCATCGAGAAAATCTGCCCCATTCGAAGCTTCGCGAACGGCGGCGGTGGCTACCACTTCGACATCCTGCACGCCCATATCGGCCAGCAACAACCGATATCGCCGCAGTCCGCGCATGGCGAGTTCGACGGCCCCGTCCGACATCGCGCCCGTATCGGCAACGGCACTGCCCAGCCGCGCGACCACTTTCTCGTTCAGCAGCACGGTCGGCGCGCGCATCGATCCGCCATAGACCACCACGCGCACCGTGTTCGATCCGATGTCGATGATCGCTCGCTGTGCAGTATGTCCCGAAAACAGGCCCTTGCGGTCGCTGCGCAGCTTGCGGCTGGACATCAAACGGCACCCTTGCGCAGCGATAGATTGGGAACGGCATCGGCCTCCAGCGCTCCGCCCCGGCCCGACAGCGAAGGGTTGGTCATGAAATAGAGGTGACAGTTGAACGGCTTGTCCCCCGGTTCCAAACGCCGATAAGACCCGTCCACCTGCAATTCCCAGCTCTGCTCGGTGTCGAGCAAATTTGCCAGCAGCACCTGTTCCAACACCTGATCGTGTACCGTAGGGTTGATGATCGGGACCATCACCTCGACCCGGCGGTTCAGATTGCGGTCCATCGCATCGGCGCTGGAGATGAATACTTCGGCCTGGTCCCCGGGCAAGGCAGCGCCATTGGCGAACGCCCAGATGCGGCTATGTTCCAGGAACCTGCCGATGATGGACTTCACCCGGATATTCTCGGACAGCCCGGCCACGCCGGCGCGCAGCGAGCAGATGCCGCGCACCACCAGCTGAATCTCGACCCCTGCCGCGCTGGCCGCGTATAACCGCTCGATCACGCCCTTGTCGGTCATGGCATTCATCTTCGCCCAGATCGCGGCGGGCCTACCCGCTTGCGCATTTTCGATTTCCCGGTCGATCAGCCCGTACAGCCGGTCGCGCAAGGCAAGCGGCGCGATGGCGACATGTTCGGTCTCTCGCGGCTCGACATATCCGGTCACGAAATTGAACAGTTTCGCGGCATCGCGTCCGAAGGCCGGATCGGCGGTAAAGAAGCTGAGATCGGTGTAGATCTTCGCGGTGACCGGATGGTAATTACCGGTGGCGTAGTGGCAATAGGTGCGAAAGCCGTCTTCCTCCCGCCGCACGATCGCCGCAACCTTGGCATGGGTCTTCCAGTCTACGAAACCATAGATCACCTGCACCCCGGCGCGTTCCAGCTTGCTGGCCCATTCGAGATTGGTTTCCTCATCGAAACGCGCCTTCAGCTCGATCACTGCGGTGACCGATTTGCCCGCCTCCGCCGCGGCAATCAGCGCGGCGAGAATGGGGGATTGGTTGCCGCCGCGATAGAGCGTCTGCTTGATCGCAACCACGTCAGGATCTTCGGCAGCCTGACGGATGAAAACGACCACCACTTCGAAGCTTTCGTAAGGGTGGTGAATTACGATATCCTTCTCGCGAATGGCGGCGAAGGCATCGCCGTCATGCTCCAGGACGCGTTCGGGATAGCGCGGTGTGTAGGCGGGAAATTTCAAGTCCGGGCGCGGTTCCTCGACAATATCGGCCAGCCCGGCCAGTCCGATTAGCCCGTCGGTTTCCAGCACCAGCGCATCCTGAATGCCGACCTGTTCGCGCAGCAAGGTTTCGGCGGTTTCGTCGAAGCCCTCCTTCAGTTCCAGCTGGATTGCCTGCCCGCGCCTGCGCCGCTGGATCGCGCTGCGAAAAGTACGCACGAGATCCTCGGCCTCTTCCTCGATCTCGATATCGCTGTCGCGCAGAACCCGGAACGCGCCATCTCCCAAAATATCGAACCCAGGGAACAGATGGTCGGCGAAGCGGGCGATCAAGCTCTTGATCGAGATGTAGATCGCATCTGTGCCCGGCACGCGGACGAAATGCGGCAGAGCGGCAGGCACCAGGATCATCGAGACCATCCGCTCGCCATCGCTCTGCCGCTCCAGCGTGAACAGCAGCCCTACGCCCTTATTCGCGATGAACGGGAATGGGTGCGCCGGATCGAGCGCCTGCAGCGTCAGGACCGGCTGGATTTCCTCGAAGAAATGGCTGCGCAGCCGGAAATAGGCGTCCTCATCGATCCGCCTGTCATCGGCGATGGCGATACCCGCCTCGGCCAGCTCGCCTTGCAGCGCGCGCCAAACATCCTGCTGTCGGTCGGTCAGCGCGCGGACTGCTTCTCGCACTTCGGCCAATTGCTGCGCCGGAGTGCGGCCATCGATCGAAGGACGCTCGATCCCGCGCTGAACCTGCCCGACCAGCCCGGCGACGCGAATCATAATAAATTCGTCCAAGTTGCTGCCTGAGATCGACAGGAACCGCAGCCGCTCCAGCAACGGGTAATTGACGTTTTCCGCTTCGGCCAGGACGCGCTGGTTGAAGGCCAGCCAGCTCAGCTCGCGGTTAAAATAGCGCCCGGCCGGATTGTCGGCGCCGGTCGCACCGTCGTTCGCCCCGTCATTCGCATCCGAACGGGATCGGGCGGGAAGCGTTTCGTCATTTTCAAGATCGATATCGAGGGACATAGGCCCTTTTCGCGCTGCGCGGCTGCGGAGTAAAGGCGAATGGCCGCCGGTCAGATTTCAGATCAGCGAACTGCTATCGGCTATTTGCGTGATACCGCGCTTGCCATTGGCGTCGCGCCCCAGCTGCACCAGCACATCGATAACGCTGGCTGCATATTCGATCGTGTCGGACCGGGAGAGGCCGATGCCGGTCTGCATCACCATCAAGCTGAGCTGTTCCAGCGCGCCGCGCAGGCTGTTGGCGTGAATGGTAGAGAAACTGCCAGGGTGGCCTGTATTGATCGCGCGCAGGAAACTGACGCTCTCCGCCCCGCGCAATTCGCCCAGTACCACCCGGTCCGGGCGCAGGCGCAGCGCGGCTTGCAACAATTCATTGGCGGTCACTTTCGCCTCGCCCAGTTCCCCTTTGACCGCGACCAGCCCGACCCCGTTTTCGCCCGGCAGTTTCAGTTCGGGCGTATCCTCCACCAGCACCACCCGCTGACCCGCCGGTATTTCACCAAGCATCGCGTTGAGAAAGGTGGTCTTGCCGGTGCTGGTCCCGCCGGAAATAAGGATGGTGCGGCGCTGGCGGATCGCCTCGCGCAAAAAGGCTATCGGCTGCTGCTGCGCATCGGGCATCGCCTCTGCCATTGGCGGGGCAAGCGGCCCGGCATCGTAGGCATCTAGCGGAAGGTCCAGTCGGCGATGGCGGCGAATGGCCATCGCCCAATGCTTGCGCGCGGCGGGCGGGCCGCAAAACTGCACGCGCGCACCATCGGGCAGGGTCGCGCCGAGCAGCGGGTGTTCACGGTTGATACCCTGGTGGCTTACCCGCGCGACCTGTTCGGCCAGGCGCTGGACCAGCCGGTCGTCGATTTGCGGTGCTTCGATCTTCTGCATTCCCGGATCGCGCGCATCCTCGATCCAGACTTCGCCGGGCCGATTGACGAGGATCTCGGTCACCGTATCGCGGTCCAGCCACTGGCGGAACGGCGCGAGGTAGGCATCCAGATAGACGCTGCGCTCGCCATCCTCGCCGCGGGGCAAATCCACCGCAGTCGGCGCGGGCGCAGCGGCGAGAGGATGGATATCCGCGCTCATCGAATTAGCGGTTGGGAACCTGCGAGAAATCCAGATCGCGCGCGGTGAACACGCGGATCGGCTCACCCTGCCGAACCCGGATGGTCGGGCCGATCTGGCTGTCCTGCTGAGCCGCGACGCTGGCCGCGCCCTGTCCCGCCCCGCCGAGCACAACCGAGGCTCCGCCGGAACCGATTGCGGATAGGCCGCCGACCACCGACAGCAACATTGCGGAACCGAAGCGGCTGAAAAACTTGTTATCGACATCGCCGGTCAGCCCGGTCGTGCCGTCGAAGCCCACGGCTGGGCTGCCCAGGCTGACCGAGGCACCATCGGGCCGGATCGCGCGGGTCCAGATGACATAAGCGCGCTTTTGCCCGTTCTGCACGCCCGACTGGTATTGCCCGATCAATCGGCTGGAGCGCGGCAGGAGGGTGCGCGTCCCGTCGAAGCTCAGCACATCCTGGCTGACCACCGCGCGGACATAGCCGGGAACGTCGGTGTTGATCGCCGTCTCCAAGATGGCGGGGATCAAAGTTCCCTGCGTGATCGTGGTCGCCGGGTTGGTCATCGGCGTGGCCTGCGCGGCCGCACCGCCCACCCCGCCGATACGGCTGGCAAAATCACCCGCACTGCCGCCGCCAGTATTGCCCGCAGCGGCTGCGTCGGCCGCCAAGCCCGCTGCAGCAACGCTCGGCAATGAACGCGCCCCCGCATCGAACACGATAGTCGGGCTGTTGTTCGGATTGACGCCGGTGCCCGCCATCGGCTGCGGGGGTGCGGCAAGGACCGGTGCAGGCGCGGGATCGCGGAGCGGGACCACTGCCGGCGACGTCTGCGGAGAATTGCCGATCTGGGCCGGCGCAACGGAGGCTTGCTGAGGCGGGGCGACCTGCGGATTGCCGATCGGTTCGTTCTCCGTCACGCGCGTGGAATTCATGCTCCACAAGGTTACCGCGCCCAGCGCCGCCACTATCGCGATGCCTGCGACCATCGCCAGCATGTCCGACTTGCCCTTACCCTTGCCGACTGCCGGATAGGCGTTGCGGCTGGCCAGGTCAATAATTTCGGCGGGCTGTTCCTCGCGCGGATCGATATCGTTGGCGGCACCGTTCTTGCCGGTGCTTTCGGGCAGACGCATGGCAAGTTTCATATCAGCTTCCCCTCACTGGACGGTGGGCCGGTCTGCCATCTTGGCTGCGGCTCTGGCGGGCATTGGCTTGCGGCGAAGGCGCGACCACGCGCGGCGGGCCCTGATTGACGAGCGTGGCCATTTCGTCGCCCGACCGCAGGACGATTTCCTTGGGCACACCGACCACCACGATGGTTTCCCCGCGTACCGTGAAGTTCACGGGACCTTCGGTGCCCTCGTAATCCTTGACCAGCACGGCCGGCACGGGCCGGTCGCGTGGCCAGGTGAGGAACGTCGCATCGCCGTCGTCGAAGATACGCGCGGGCAGCAGCTTCTCGTCGCCCGATCCGGCCCAGTCGAAATTGAGCAAAGCGGGGTCCACCACGGCAAACGGATCGTTCGCCGCTGCCTGTTCCAGCGCGTTCGCTCCCTCTGCCACCATCGGTGCATCTTCCGCCTCCGGCTCCGGCTCTGCCGGATAGAGAAAACGCAGCGCATACATTGGCTTGGCGCGCGGACTTGCGACCAGGTCGAAGAAATAGGTGTGGCGATCGGTTATTACCGTGAGATTGGTACGCGCAGTGGGGTTGAGCGGCTTGATGAACAGCAGGTTCGCGCGCTTGTTGGGGGTAACCTGCCAAGCGTTGCTGTCACCTATCGCGACGTTTTCGATGCTTTCATCATCGGCGAACATGATGCTGGCCTGGACCTTGGTCCGCCCTTCTATCGTCACAACCCGGCCGGGATCGTACATCCGTTCGACCAGCCGCGAATCCTGCGCAGCGGCAGGCATGGGCATCGTCATGGCTGCGGTACCTGACGCAATGGTGGCCAGCGCAGCCAGGGCGAAGGCGGGGGCCGGAATGGCCAACTTCGCGCGGATCATTTGAACTTCTCCGTCCGGGGGGAATTTGGTGCGCGGAACCGGCTGCCGATCCCGCTTGCACGCTGTGATGATGCGGCCTGCGCGGCCTGTTTGCTGGCATCGCCGCCAGCTGCGTATATCTTGGTGACGCGCGATGAACCGGTGCTGGCCGGGCCCGAATCGTTCGCCGGCGCGGCGGTGGCCATTGCGGCGGTCGGGATCGCGCGGCGACTGGCTGCGGGCGCGCCGGCGCTGCCGCCAGGGCCCTGCGCCGCCTGCGTCGCGGCGGCCATCTGCGCAGCGCCCGCCGAGGCTGCCGCAGCGCTAGCCGTTTCGATAGCTTGCTCCTGCCTGTCGGCGACCAGCCCGAACACGCGCCAGCCTGCCACCATCGTGGCGGAAACCTTCAGCACCATGATCATCAGCGCGGCGTGAACGGCGGCCAGCAGGAAGAACGCCACGGCCGCCTGCGTATCGATCTCTCCCGGAATTGTGGTCAGCGAGCGCAGGATCGGCACCGAAAGTTCCAGCATGATACCCCCGCCCAGCACCGCGAAAAGCGGGGTCAGCGCCAGCATTACGACGCCTTTCAGCCAGCCGACGAACAAACCGCGTGTCCCCTCGAACAGCGCCATCACCACGAAAATCGGCCCCAGGGCAATCAGCACGGCAAGCGCAATGCGCGCGGTGACGAGCACGCCGACCGTGCCCAGCAGCAGGATCATTGCGCCCAGCCAGACCATACCCGGCGGGCTGAATGCCGAGACATCCGGATCCTGCCCCTCGGTCGCTTGCTGAATCGACAGGAACACCACGTCGAGCTTCTGCGCGAAAGTCATCGTGGCCGATCCGGTATCTCCGGTCAGCACGCCAGCCAGCCAATCCGGCGTGGCAATGGCAAGGTTCCAGACAACGCTTTGATAGGCCACCCAGCTGGTTGCGAAAGTGAGCACCAGTCCCAGCGTGATCATGCGCGGGGTCAGCGTGCCGATATTCAACCGCGATCGGCCCAGCAGCAGCGCAATCGCGAAAAACGCGATGAACAGCCCAAGCAAGATCGTCAGGACCGGCCCCAGCGCCCCGCCCGACTGGAACAGCCGCGCAAACGCCTGTTCGGCCATTTGTCCGGTGACACAATCGACCGCGGCCAGGCTGGCCGCGACACCATTGCCGACGCCTTCGGCGACCAGGGCACAATCCTGCGTCACTCTGCCGCCTGCTTGAAGGGAATGTCGGAACCCAGATCGACGATCTCGGCCTCTTCGCGGCCCGGCCATGCCATGCCGGTGAGCGCCGGATACCATTCGGCCGGATTGTCACCCACCGCTTCGCGCAGCAAGTCGAGTCGGCGGACGGTCGATTCGCGGCCTGAAAGCACGGTCAGCACTTCGGGCGCTCCGCTCAGATCGAGCCGGACAACCACGCTGGCATCGGGCTGACGCACCAGAAAGGCGCGGCTATGCGCGGGCAAGGTGCGGATTACGTCCAGCTCGTGCCGGGTAAGGCCGAAACCGTCGCAATAATCTTCCGCCCGTGCGCGGCTGTTGGGCATGAACAGCATCGTCGCAGTCTGCTCGACCAGCGCGGTGGCAATCCGGCTTTCCAGTGCATCGCGGGCGCTTTGCGTCGCAAAACCGACCAGCGCGTTGCGTTTCCGAAGCGTTTTCAGCCAATCGCGGATACGCGCGGCAAACACCTCGTCGTCCAGCGCCTTCCACCCTTCGTCGATCAGAATCATGGTCGGCTCACCGTCGAGCCGCTCCTCGATCCGGTGGAACAGGTACATCATGACCGGCGTGCGCAGACGCGGGTTTTCCAGCAGCGCAGTCATGTCGAAACCGAGCACGCGGGTGCTCAGGTCCAGCCGGTCATCTTCATTGTCGAACAGCCAGCCATGCTCGCCCTGCGCGATCCATGCGGACAAGCGATCAGCCAGGTCGCCCGGCTGGGGACGGCGGCCACCAGCCAGCAGCTCGCGGAAATGGCGCAGACGGCGGAGCGAGGCATCATTGAGATAGGCAGCATCGACCGCCGCCGAAATGATCCCGAATTCCTCAGGCCCATCCGCCTTGAGCAGCACGGCGAGCCAGTCGCGCAGGAAGGCCCGGTTGGTGGGCGTATCCGGCAGAGCGAGCGGGTTGAAACCGGTCGGTTCGCCGGAGACGATCCGGTCATACGTGCCGCCGATCCCGCGCACGAACAGTTCCGCCCCGCGATCCTTGTCGAACAGGATAGTGCGCGGTTTGAATTTCTGCGCCTGCGCGGCGAGGAAATTCATGACCACCGTCTTGCCCGACCCGCTCGGTCCGATGACCGAGAAATTGCCCAAATCGCCATGGTGGAAATTAAAGAAGAACGGCGTGGCGCTGGTGGTTTGCAGTAGCGTGACCGCCTGTCCCCAATGGTTGCCTTCGGCCTGACCCAGCGCAAATCCGTGGAAGCTGCCAAAGCTGGCCATGTTGGCGCTGGATATAAGCGCACGGCGCACCAAATAATGCTCGTTGCCAGGGAACTGACCCCAGAATGCCGGTTCCAGGTTCACGTCCTCGCGCACCGCTATCGCGCCGGTATCGGCCAGCGCGGCGGCGCAGGAAGCGGAAGCTTCATCGAGCATAGGCAGCGTCTTTTCGCGCACCAGCACGGTCAGGTGATGATCGCCGAAGCCAACCGCGCCCGCCCCCAATTCGTCGCGCGCTGCCATCATGTCCGCACGCTCCGCCATCGCTTCTTCGTCCGCGCTGCGCAGGCGGCGAATGGCCAGATCCATCCGTTCGCGCGCGGTCTGGCGCTCGGCCGGGGCGTAGCTTTCGGAAACGATCAACTCGTGCGGCAGGCGCAGGAGATTGTCGAGCAGGCCCGGGCTGGTCGCGTCGGGATAATCCTTCAGCCCCAGCATCGCACAGAATTCGGGTTGCCCGGCACCGCGCTGCTCGATCGCGTCGAGGCCGAAGCTGACCCGGCGATAGGGCAGCATCTCACCCACATCGGAATCGTCGGCCGGACGGCGGACTGGGCGCATTTCGCCATTATAGAGCGCGCTGAGCAGTTCCAATATCTCGGAATAGCTCTCGCCATTGTTGCCCGCATAATCGCCGAGCAGAGCCGCGCCGTATGGCTGGAGCGACGCGACCAAGCCGGTCGCAGCGGCCTTCAGCGCGCGCAGATCCTTGGGATCGGCTTCGGCCTCCTTGCGGCCCTTGCGGCTCCATTTTCTGGCCAGCCGATCGGCCAGCCCGGCCTTGCCGCGCGCCGGGCGGCGAACCAGCGTGACGAACTGATCGTTGACGAACAGCGATCCGGACCCCAGGCGTTCCCGCCAGCGGGCATCGATATGGCGGCTGAGTGGATCGTCGAAACGGGCATCCAGCTCGACCTCTACCCGCCGCCGGATCACGTGGTGCACCATCACGAAACGCGCATCGAGCGTGCTGCGCAAGATCACTTCGCGCGTGGCCGCATGGGCATTCAGCGCGTCGGAATCCTCGGTTTCGAACAACAGGCCGGGCACCTGCATCGCGGTCATCAGGCTGCCATCGCGCAGCAGCAGCGTGTTTTCATCCACCAGCCGCGCATAAGGCAGGCGGTCGCCCGCGCTCGCCTCTCTTGCGCTCCAACTGGCAGGGCCGATCCACTTGCTCATCTCAGGCCCTTTTGCGGATTGAATTTCGGTTTATGGCGCATAGGAATTGCAGCCCCATTTGTCGTAATTCTTCACCCGCGGACACTTGCTCACCTTGGTCAGCCACAGGTCGAATATGCGCGGTTCGCGCAGGCAAGCGAAATAGCCGATGGCATGCACGATCAGCGGCACGGGCAGCAGCCAGAAGCTCTTGAAAATCAGGAACAGCTCCCCCGTCACCATCAGGTTGATGATGAAGAAATTCATCGTCACCCCGGCGAACATCTGCGGACGTGTTAGCGCCCGGTGGACGGGATGACGGACCAGTGGCGCTGCTTCGTCGCTCACAGCCCGATCAGCCCGCAGCGCCCTGAATACCGGCGACGATGGTGCTGGCGCCGAACAGGATGAACACCCCGATGATCACCGTCGCGCCGAACCGCCAGTTGAGGCGGCCCGTCAACATCATGAAGCCGATCGCCGCGACGGCCATCACCGCGATGGCCGTGGCGACATTGCCGAGCAGCGTGCCTTGCAGCCAGCCCAACGCGGCCACGATCGGACCGGACCCTTGCGGATCTGCCGCGGCCTGCGCGAATGCCGCCGAGGGTGCGGACAGAAGGGCGACCAAAACAGGCAGGCGAAACTTGGAACGCATAGTGAATTCTACTCCCGTGAATAATCCGACAGGCGGCCGATAATCGCCGCCACGTATGTTTGGGTCTCTCGAATGCGCGGCACACCGCCCGCCCGGATAACCCGGCCCGGCCCGGCATTATAGGCAGCCAGAGCCTTTTCCAGGTCGCCATCGAACAAATCGAGCTGTTCGCGCAGATAGCGCGCCCCGCCCTCAAGATTGGCAAATGGATCATCCGGATCCACGCCCAGATAATGCGCGGTGGCCGGCATCAACTGGGCCAGCCCGCGCGCGCCGGCATGGCTGACCGCATCGGCACGCCAGCGGCTTTCCTGCCACACCACCGCCTCGATCAATGCCGGGCTGAGATCGAAGCGCGCGGCAAGTTCCTGCACCTTGGCGAGATATTGCGGCGGAATCGATCCGGCATGGTGCTGCAATTCTGCAACCGCCTGCGCGGGAACGTAATAATCTGCGGAAAGTTCGACCAGTTCCACCGGACCCGCCAGCGCCGTACAAGTCGCTTGCATAGCAGAGCCACCCGCTATCCAGCGAGCGTTTTCGCCGTCGATTTCCATCACGTCGGCATGAGCCGGCGCTGAAATCAGAGCGGCCAGCGCCGCTGCGCCAGACCACCCCAAGCGGTGAAGAATCATCGAAGCCTCCGTTCCAACGGCAATGCTTACCCTAAATGACACCAGAGTGACAGTAAGCTGAACCGCGAACGTTACTCTACCCGTTGGGGAGGCGTTCGGTAATCAATTGATAATGCGCGAGTCGGCAATTGCCGGATCGCGCCTCAGCCTAGCGCTGGGCCATCCGGCTATTGCTGGCGAAGGCCCCGCCATCCAGCATGACCAGCGCCCGCTGCGCCAGGCGGCGGGAATCGATCCAGTGTCCGTCGGCCAGCTCAAGACGGTATCGCATATCGCTGCGCTCGGCCGCTTCGAACATAGTCCGGGCCTGTGCGAAACGCCCCTCGCGCGCATAAGCTATGCCGAGATTTATCAGCCGGGCGGGATCATCTTTGGCCAGCGCATCGGCCAGATCGATCGCCTCGATCGCCTGCTGGTTGTCGCCCGCCGCCAGCGCATCGTAGGATGCCTCGACATGGTCTTCACGCGGAGTTTCGTGGGCGAGGCCGACCGGGCTTGCCAGGGCCAATAATGCTACCGATGCGAACGACATTGTCTCTCTCCAAACAGCTTGTGAAGATCAGACTGTCCGGCCTGCCGCGAAACTGCAACAAAAACGAAATATTGTCATCGAATTGTAATATTCGCCGCTGCGCCGGGACTCGGCAGATCGCGGGGCATCCCGGCAGGTGAGGCAATGAGCAAGGCCAATTTGCGTGATTTCTCGTCATATTTCGGACGTATTCGGGTCATTGAATAAGCCGGGCTTTTGCAAAAAAACTGTCACGCATCGCGCCTAGTCCGCGAATCGCGTTCCGGCATGTTCGGTCCGCGTAATTCGCAATTCTACCCGCATTCCATTCGGCAATGGCGGGGTCAGACATGGACTTAGGGGACGTCGCTCGTGACCAAATTTCACCGCTCGCTTATTCTCGGCTGCAGCACGCTGGCACTTGTCGGCTGCGGGGCCGATGAGATCGTTTCGCCCGGTACCGGCGGAAATATCACCATCAACAACCCGCCTGCCACGCCCACGCCAACACCCACGCCCACCCCTACCGGAACGCTGGTTACGCCTGCCAATGGCTGCCCCACCATTTCCGATGCGCAGGGGCTGACCGATGATGGCACGATAACCGGCCCGACCGGCGAATACCGCGTCTGCACCCTGCCCGCGCGTTTCAACAGTTCCTCCACCCTGCCCTTTATCGAAGGGTTGCTATACCGCATGGCTGGCCGCGTGGATGTCGGCAGCGATGGCGGACCGACGGACACCGGAGCCGACACAGACGTGACCCTGTCGATCGACCCGGGCGTGATCGTCTATGCCAGCGGTTCGGCGTTTCTTTACGTCAATCGCGGCAATCAGATCGACGCGGTGGGTACGGCGCAGCGCCCGATCATCTTCACCAGCCGCGACAATGTCCTGGGCATCAACAACCAGAACTCTTCCGGCCAGTGGGGCGGTATCGTCCTTGGCGGGCGTGCCCCGGTCACGGACTGCATCGCCGGTGGCGCAACACCCGGAACTGTCGATTGCGAACGCCAGGTAGAGGGTGCGGCGCAGCCCGCCATTTTCGGCGGCGCGACACCGGATGATGATTCGGGCAATCTGGAATTCGTCCAGATCCGCTATTCCGGCTTCGTCCTTTCGGGCGATAACGAGCTGCAATCGCTGACCACCGGCGGCACCGGATCGGGCACCACCTTCAACAACATCATGAGCTACAACAGCTCCGACGATGGCGTCGAGTTCTTCGGCGGTTTCGTGAATATGAAGAACCTTGTGGTCGTCGGGGCCGAAGACGATTCAATCGATACCGACACCGGGGTGAAGGCCAATCTGCAATATGTCGTGGCCGTGCAGCGCAGCGAAGTTGGCGACACGATCATCGAGGCCGATTCCAACAACGGCCTGCAGGACCAGACACCCCGCCAGAACACGCAGATCTCCAACGCCACCTTCATCCAGCGCAAGACCGATGACCAGGTCGTGCGCATCCGCGGCGGGACCGATTATGCGCTGGTCAACACGGTGATCGTGGACGCATCGCAGGGGACCGCCTGCCTGCGGATCGACCTGCCCGAAACGTTCGACGCGGCCAATGGCGCGACAGACGAAAACGGGCCGCCCGTGTTCGAATCGCTCGTGCTCGATTGCGACAACGCCTTCCGCGATGGCAGCGGCGGCACCACGGCCGCCCAGGTCGAGGCGCAGTTCAATGCCGGATCGAACAACAATGCGAACTTCACCAACACGCTGACGATGACCTACATCAACGGCGCGAATGAAGCCGCGGTCGTTGCATTCGATCCAACCGCTCTGTCGAGCTTCTTCGATAGCGTGAATTTCATCGGTGCAGCGCAATCCGGCAGCGACCGTTTCGAAGGGTGGACCTGCGACAGCGCAGCCATCTCGTTCGGTAACAATACCGGCGATTGCACGACCATCCCGGTCTTCACCAACTAATCGGCAGATCGGGGCCGCACGGAGCGAACACGCCGCGCGGCCCCGGCCATACACCGCGAACCTGCGCAGGTTCGCCATGCATTCGAATGGAGCCGGGATCGCTCCATCCCGATCTAGGCAAACTACCTTTCAGAAGGGGCCACTCACATGACCACAGGCAAACGGCTGGCGGGGCTGCTTCTGCTCACGACCGCTCTCAGCTATCCCGGAATCGCCCTAGCGCAAGGCACTACCGGTGGGCCGGGTACAGGGGCCGAGGGTCCTGCCCCGGACACTGACATTGACACTGGCACCGGGACGGGCACGGGACTTGGCGAACAGGCCGAGGGTCCAGACGAACAACCCGGCGAGTTCAGCGATGAACAGGCCCAGCCCGACATCTCGATCCCAGGCGGTACAATCGTCGTCACCGGACGGCGCACGCGCGATGTTACCCGCAGTTCGGCGCAGGTCATCAGCGTCTTGTCCTCGGAGGAAATTGCGCGGACCGGCGAAGGTGATATTGCCGGCGCGCTTGGCCGGGTCACCGGACTTTCGGTTCAGGGCAACGGCTTCGTTTTCGTGCGCGGTTTGGGCGATCGTTATTCGCTAGCGCTGCTCAACGGCCTGCCGCTGCCCTCCCCCCAGCCGCTCAGCCGGGTGGTCCCGCTGGACATTTTCCCGACCAGCATCGTGGCGTCCAGCCTAGTGCAAAAAACATACTCGGCCAATTTCCCCGGCGAATTTGGCGGCGGTGTCATCAATTTGACCACCCGCGCGGTTCCCGATGAAAGCTTTATCGAGTTCAGCGCCGGAATTAGCGGCGATAGCGTCACCACCCTGTCCGATGGGCTGACCTATTACGGGTCCGACACGGACTGGTCCGGTTTCGACGACGGCACGCGCGATATTCCCCCCGCCTTGCAGGCATTCTTCGATAGCGGCGCGCGTCTGACCGACTTGAACGTCGATCAACAGGAAATCGCCAAACAACTCGGCGATCCGAACCTCGTACTCGTGCAGCGGAACAGTGATATTCCGGCGAATTTTTCCGGCGGTGTCACGGCTGGGACCAGTTTCGACATCGGGGATGACAGCATCCTCGGCATTATTGCCACCGCCTCCATTTCCAACAAGTGGCGCACCCGCTCGATAATCTCGCAAACCGCCGTCGGTAACGAAAACGAGATTTTCCTCGACACCGATTTCCGCGATTCGGTCACCGACAACCGGATCCTGGTAAACGGGCTGGTCGGGTTCGGGCTGGAAACCGGGCCGCATAAATTCCGCTTCACCAACCTGTTTATCCGCGACACGTTGAAACGTGCCTCCATCGCTTTCGGCACCGATTTCCAGGATGACGATAACGAACTGCAGCAGAGCACTTCGTGGTTCGAGCGCCAGTTGATCGATACGCAACTGGTCGGCGAGCTGGAGTTTGGCGATCTGTCGGTGGATCTGCGCGGCGGATTTGCCCAGACGGACCGCGAAAGCCCGTACGAGTATGACTTCACCTATGTCCGCACAAACAATCCCAACGATCCGCTGGGCGACACGTTTCTCAACGTGCTGGACCGCCAGACCGGCAGCGCCAGCGTGGTGTTCTCCGACCTGACGGAAGAGCTCTATTATGGTGGGCTGGACCTGTCCTATCCGGTGACCGACTGGCTCACCGTCAGTGCCGGCTATGCCTATACCGACACCGATCGCTTCTCCACGCGCCGCGAATTCCTGTTCGATGCGGATACGAATTTCGAGGATGCGGTGGGCGCGTTCAGGCCCGATTTCCTGCTGGGCGACGCGGTCATCGATTTCTACGATATCGGCCTGATCGAAACCACCCAGTCGGACCCCGCTTTCCAGGCGGATCTGACGATCCATGCGGGCTATGGGCAGGTCCGCGTAGAGCCGGTGATCGGGCTGACCCTCGATCTGGGTGTGCGCTACGAAGATGCCGAACAATCGGTTGTTCCGGTGGAAGTGTTCGCAGTCCCGGCAAATTCGGGCAGCTCGACTTTCCTGAATAACGACAATTGGTTGCCAGCAGGCACGCTCACCTATGAAATTCAGGACGGCCTGCAAATTCGCCTGAATGCGTCCAAAACCATCGCCCGGCCGCAATTTCGCGAGCTGATTTTCCAGACCTATTTCAACCCGGAAACCAATCGCCAGTTCAACGGCAACCCCGACCTCGTCGATAGCGACCTGTTCAATGCGGAGGCGCGGCTGGAGCATTACTGGAACGGCGGCAACCGCGTGTCGATCGCCGGATTCTACAAGAAAATCGACAATCCGATCGAGATTTTCTCCAGCTTCTCCGACAATGAGCAGCTGTCGCGCTTCGCCAATGCGCCGCAGGCAACGCTGTATGGCGCGGAGATCGAGACGCAATATTTCCACGACCTCTACGATTGGGGCGGCTTCTGGGAAAACAAGCGCGCGCTGGTTGTGGCGAATTACACCTTTACCGATTCCGAAATCAGCGTCGGCGCCGATGACCTGACGCTCGTATTCCCGAGCGCGCCGCAGCCTGCGACAAATTTCTTCCGCGATGGATCGCCGTTGACGGGCCAATCGGATCATCTGTTCAACGTGCAGCTGGGCGTGGAAGATACCGAAAGGCTGCAACAACTGACCGTGCTGATGTCCTATGCCAGCGAGCGCGTGACCAGCCGCGGTACCAGCGGCCTGCCCGACATCGTCGAGGATCCAGGCTTAACGCTGGATCTGGTGGCGAGGCAGGGCTTCAATCTGAGCGGGCTGGAGCTGGAAGCGAAATTCGAAGCGCGCAATCTGACCGGGCGCGATAATTTCGAGTTCCAGGACAACGGGACCACGCGGATCGACATCAATACATACGAAGTCGGCCGTAGCTTCTCATTCTCCATCTCGGCCGAGTTCTAAAGGCGGGGCGCGGCGCCAATCGCCGCGCCCCCGCAGGGCGTCAGATGTCCGAATCGAACACGTAGCCGCGCGAGCGTACGGTGCGCAGGGGCATCCCCGCCCCGGCCTCGCGCAAAGCGCGGCGCAGACGCCCGATCCATACATCGACGGTGCGATAATCGATCGGCGGATCCTGCTTGCCCAGCCCTTCGATCAATTCTTCGCGGCTGAGCAATTGGTCGGGGTTCTCGGCGAAATACCTCAGCAGCCGAAATTCGTTGGGCTGAGTGATGATAGGCTTGCCATCCCAGCGCGCCTTCACCGCGGCCAGATCGATCTCCAGCTTGCCGACATCCAGCGATTTGGCAGGGCGGCGCTTGTTGTTTGCAGATTGCAGAGCCAACACGCGGTCGAGCATTGCCGTGCGGTCCAGCGGGCCCACCATGTAATCATCCGCACCTGCCCGCAGCGCACGGCGGCGATCCTCCGGATCGTCCTCCTCCAGCACTATGGTGATGTGGGCATCGGCGGTCCGCGTATCGGCGCGCAATCGGCGGCACATTTCCAGCCCGGCCAGTTCCTCCAGCACCCAGTCGACAAAGACCCAGACCGGCCCCTCGATCATTCGGGTCGGGCCGTCGGGCGTAAGCTGGTCGAAGATAAACAGCGTCTCGCCATGGACGAACTCGTCCATAGAGCGCGCCTTGGCATTACTGAGCAGGATGGTAACGATATCCATTCGCGAATTAGCCCCCGTGATGGAAGGCTCGGTCTGGCCGCGCTATGTGACCCGTTCGTGACAATTGCGGCTGGAAAAGTCGGGGAAACTTGGGGGCTCACCCGGCGGCGTTAAACAGCGTGGAATCATGCGCTACAAAGGCAAAAGATGCAGCTGACAATTATGTTCTATGGCCATCTGGGCAAAGCAATCGGACGCGAAGTGATGTTCGATGCCAGCGGCGCCGCCACCATTGGCGAGCTACGGAGCAAGCTTGGCGCAAAATGGCCGGATCACGCCGCAGAATTGCGCTCGGACCGTCTGAAATCCCTGATCGGTGACCGGTTCGTGGACGATGACACCGCCCTTGTCGGAACGAGCAGCGTCGAGTTCCTTCCGCCGGTCTCGGGCGGCGGGGCGTGACGATAGACTGCATCCTGACCGGCGATCCGTTCGATGCGGAGGCGCGCTTGCGCGAGTTTTTGGTCAGCTCTAATGGCGCGGGAGCGATCGCCAGCTTCACCGGCATCGCGCGGTCCGCCAGCAAAGATGGGAGCGCTGTGAAGGGATTGTTTCTCGATCACCATGCTCGGCTGACCGCCAAATCCATGGACGCTATCGTAAATGCCGCGATGGACCGTTTCGCTATAACCGGATTGCTGGCCATCCATCGCTTCGGCTGGGTGCCGGCTGGCGATCCGATCGTGCTGGTCGCGGCCGCATCTTCCCATCGCCGCGCAGCCTTGCAAGCGGTCGATTATACGATGGACAGGCTCAAGACCGATGCCGTGTTCTGGAAGCGGGAGGATACCGGGAACGGCTCTCACTGGATCGAGCCGACTTCGGCGGATTATCAGGATACAAAGCGTTGGGAGCGGAAACCTTAGCCAGCTGGCAGCGCCGAACTTATTTCAGGCGCAATCATTCGCAGCATACAGAACGCTGCGATCCGCGCCTGCATCCGCAGACTTCTCCAGGCATCCGGGCTCGAGAGCGCGGGCGAACCTGAAACCGCAGCGACCATGTTCCTGCCAGACCAGATCCACCACTCGGCGAAAATCCAGCCATACGAGGAGGCCACTGCTGTTCTGGAGCGGCTTGATCATTTCGATCGCTACGCCGCTATCCGACAGATCGACAATCCACACGTCCTGGCCGCGTTCTGGCATGATGAGGCGCGCGGGCAATCGCAGCTTGACGCGCCGCCCCTCTCGCTTCCCAATCAATTCGTCGCGCATGGCAATAGCCTGTCATTCTTTTTTTGCGACCCTTAACCCCTCAATAAATCGGTACAGTTGCGATTGAGTGAAGAGAACGCATTACTGGTTCCTGCCCGTCCTTTTATTTATTAACCCATTGCGGCTGAACGGTTCCCTCCGTTCAACTGATCCCTAATGTGCTCGAACACAGGGCCGTACAGGTCGTTTTCGAAATTGACCCCGACCTCCTGGCCGGTGGACCAAGCTACAACTGCCGGTATCGGGCCGATCGACCCGATCCGAAACGTCAGAGCCGCTCCTTCTCGCAAAGTTCCGAACTTGTCGAAGAACCGGCACCCCCCTTCCGACAGATCGAGCACCATGACATCGCGCGGCACGCCCCGCCCAAGGCGGTAACGTCCCGGCACGCTGACCGGATATCTAAGCGCGATCCTGTTCTCCGACATGCGCCCTAAATAGGCGTAAGTGCTTAAAACATGGTAACTTAGCAAATGATAACCACCATGTGGAACCACGCACTATCGTATTACCCTGATTACAGTCGGTTAACGGATATCAACCAAACGCCTTCGCCCCCATCCACACGGCCATGCCGATCATGAACAGGTTTTCGGTCAGCGAGACGAAGCCCAGCGGGACATTGCTGTCCCCACCGACACAGGCACATTTCAGTTCGCGCCTGTCGATATAGACGGCCTTGAACACGCTGGCCGCTCCGATACTGCCAACAATCAGCGCGACCGGAACCGAGAGCCAAGGCAGGATATGTGCGGTCATCAAAACGCCGGCCAGCCCCTCGGCCCACGGGTATATATAGCCGTAAGGCACCCATCGCTTCGCCAACAGGTCGTAATTGAGAAACATCGTCGAAAAGCTCTCGATATCGCGCAATTTCAGATAAGCGAGGACACACATGGAGAAGCTGACGAACCACTCGGCAGCCAGGATCGAAACCCATTCACCGGTCGCCAGTTGGGCCGCACCCAGCGCCATCGCAAATGTCATCCCGAACAACACGGCGACGGGCCAGTAACTCGTTTCTCCTGCCTCTTTTACATCCTTGCCGAAATGTTCGCGCAGCGCGTCATATCCGCCGATGCGTTTGTCACCGATCCAGGTTTGCGGGGTCGTTTCGACGCCGTGTTCCTGCTTGAAGTCATCCGTCTGTTCGCGGGTGGTCAGGTGATTGTCATCCACGCTGAACCCCTCGCGCTTCAGCAAATCGATCGACTTGATACCGTAGGGGCAGGTATGGCTTTCCATAACCATGCGGTAGATCGTCGCGGTTTTCTCGCTCATTTCGGTCATCTCTTCACTTTGCCAATAAGTTCGATCAGCTCACCGAACTTGGCTGTCTGCTCGTCCGCATCACCGCTTTCGATGGCCGCAGCAACGCAGCTGGCCGCATGATCCTTCAGGATCTCATCCTCGGCCCTGGCCAAAGCGGACTTGATTGCCTGGATCTGGGTCAGGATATCGATGCAATACCGATCCTCTTCCACCATCCGCGCAATCCCGCGAACCTGCCCCGAAATACGGTTCAGTCGATGTAGCTTGGCTGTCTTTCGGTCGCTCATCGGTTCAACCACGATCAATACCCTGTAGGGGTATATATCGGTTTGTCTGGGTCCCTGCAAGGGCGACAAAATTGTACTCGGAATGCCGATCGAAGCGATATGGCAATTCGCCCGCTGCGAACTCAAACGCGCTCGCCCTATGCCGACTCTTTTCGCGGCTTCATCCCGGCATTCCAGACTGGCCTAACGGATGAGCGAGAAGTGCGGCAATTCGGCCATAAATACCGCCAGCTCAATCTCTCTGCAGGCGGGGCAGTTTGTCTGAGCCGCGCGCAACTGAGGATGGTTTAATTCGCCAAGCCATGTTTTCGGAAGGCTTCGTAGCTTCTTCTCTCTAGATTATTGGAAAAGAGAGGGAGGGAGCGCGTCATACCTAAGTGGTCGGCACCCGGATGAGCTTTGCGGATACGGTCGGCGATTTTTGCTGCCTCCTCGTCACGGCCTGCCAGATCAAGCGCGAGCACCGCGCATTGCAACACGATCAGGCTATGATGCGGCATCGCGCTGGCTTTCGTCGCCCAATCTGCAGCAATATCGAATTCGCCGCGTCCGATATGAGAGATGGCGCGGATTGCGAAAACGTTGTGCAGCCAGGGATCGATCGGGCTGAGAGAGATTGCCTTGTCGACATGTGGCATCGCGGACTCGGCCTTGTCACTCAATACTCTGAGGTTGGCGAGTGCCGCGTGAGCCATGGAGTAGCTGGGACAGAACTCGACGGCCCGCTTGATCCAGTGCTCGGCTTCAACACCGCTGCGCTCTAGCCATGCGGCCCTACCGCGTACAAGATTGGCGAAGGGGTCTAGCGGGTCGCAGGCGATGGCGTTATCTGCAGCCTCCGCCATCTTGGCGCGAGCGTTTGCACCGACCTCAGCGTCCTGCTGAACCATCTGCCACCAGATGACATGGCTAAGCCCCGCATGTGCGCGTGCGAAAAGCGGATCGATCGCTATAGCCCGTTCGAACTGCCGCTCTGCCGCTGCATAATCGGGTTGGCCGAAGGTGAATACGTTGGATATGCCCATATGGAAGGATTGCCACGCGGTCAGCCGCTCGGGCACAATCAATTGCGCGCGTTTGCGTTCATGCAGCGGCATATGGAAATCGACCGACTGAACAACATTACCGACAATCTCCTCACGCAGTTCGTGAATGCCGCCGATTTTGGTATTGTAGCGTTCGGACCAGACGATTGTGTCCGTGCGCGTGTCGCTCAACTCGACCGTCACGAGCATCTTCTCGCCAGACAGTTCGATTGACCCGGACAGGCTGTATTGCACATCCAGCTTCTCTCGCACGGTGCTCAAATCGGCGGTGGCGGCGGCGAACTGGAAGCTCGATCCGCGTGCGATTACGTCAATCCAGCGCAAGCGAGAAACGGCTGTTATGATCTCGTCCGGCAATGCTTCGGCAAGCTGGGCGTGTTCGCCCATCAACCCAACATGGCGAAATGGCAGGATCGCGAGACGTGGCCGCGTGCCCACAAGGTCGACAGCCGCGGACTCATCTTCGGGCCGCTGCTCAGCAAGACTCGCCGTTTGACCACCATCGTTTTCAATCGAGGTCAGGATACGGAAGCCTTCGCCATGGATGGTGGCCAAGATCCGGTGTGGCCGAGTGGTGTCGTCCAGTGTCTTGCGGAGGAACTTGATCTGGCTAGTCAGTGCGCTGTCGGACACAATCCGACCATTCCAAACGTGTGCCAAAAGTTCCGATTTGCGCACTAGCCTACCATCGGCCTGCAGCAGATAGAGCAGTATCTTCATGGCGCGCGCGCGGATGGTTACTGGCTCGCCATTGCGAGACAGCTCGAACCGGTCGGTATCGACGGCATATTCGGCAAAACGCAGGATCATTTTTTCTCCAGCATCAGCCTTACCGCCAGATGGAAATAGCCGCCAGTATTCCAAAGGCTGCACCCGAAATTCCACGATATTTCCAGATTTGGCGGAGTCCGAATTAACCATCGGCCAAGTATCGATCCGCCTGCAAAACGCGGCAGTCATCACGGGGAATTGGCTGTCAAACATAAACAGGACGGGAACCAACTAACATGCGCAAATCAGCTCTTTTCGCTTCGCTTTCGGGCGCTTCCTTAATTGCTATTGCAGCATTCGCGGTGCAGCCTGCACCGGCCCACGCCGCGGAATGCCTGGTTGATACCGATCAGGATGGCGTGGCATCCGCCAGCGATACGGATGGCGGGGCGAGTTCGGCCAATGCGGCTGACACCGGAAATGAAGAAAACCTGCGCCTTGCCTGCGGTACTGATGCACTGGCGAACGGCGATAGTGCCACCGCAATCGGCTATCGGGCTTTAGCTTCGGGCTTTTCGGGGGTCGCAGTCGGTACCGGCAGTATTGCCAGCGGCGACCATAGCACTGCAACCGGCCATGACGCCGAAGCAACGGGTAATAGATCGTCGGCCTACGGTGATAACACCCTGGCCCAAGGCGTGTTTTCGACCGCTGTCGGCAGCGTGGCTGAGGCACTTGGCGATAGATCCACGGTGCTCGGTGCTGGATCATTCACCGAAGTCGAAGGCGCCACGGCCGTGGGTTTCAACGCCTACGCCGAAAGCTTGAATGGCGTCGCCGTCGGCCGCGAAACCTGGAGCGGCGGAACCAATTCCGTGGCGGTCGGCTTCTCGGCCTATTCGCAAGCTTCGAACTCGGTGGCGCTCGGAAGTGCGTCGCGGGCTAGCGGGGCGAACAGTGTTGCATTAGGCGCAGGTTCGGCAGCCGATGAGGCGCTGACAGTATCGTTGGGGCAGGCCGTCGACGACAATGGAACGCCGGACGATACCAGCGACGACACTGCAGGTTTCACTCGCCGGATCGTAAATGTCACGGACGGCGTAGATGCCAGCGATGCGGCCACTGTCGGCCAACTGACCGCTGTTTCGGCAGTGGCCGATGCGAATGCTGCTGTGCTCACATATTTCGACGTCGATGACTTTGCTATAGCTATCGGAGATAACGCGCGTTCGACCGGTAATTTCGCAATCGCAATCGGGGGTAACACGGTTGCCAGTTCTGGGGGGATAGCGATCGGGCAATCTGCCAACGCCGCATCGCTCTTTGGCTCAGCAATCGCGATCGGTACCCAGTCAGAGGCTACTGAAAACGCTGCGGTTGCTATCGGCGACGCCGCACAAGCGACGGGTGCAACGGCCATTGCTTTCGGTGCGGACTCCTTTGTGTCGGGTGAAGGCTCTGCTGCTTTCGGCGCTGATGCCAGGGTGACAGCCGACGGCGCTATCGCAATCGGTCAAGAGACATCTGCCACCGCAGCCGGCAGTGTTGCCCTGGGTGCGTTTTCCGTCGCCGACCAAGCCAACACAGTTTCCGTCGGAGCCATTGGAAGCGAACGCCGGATCGTCAATGTCGCGGCTGGCACGGCTGGCACCGATGCGGTCAATTACGCTCAATTGGAAGCAGTAGCGTCCACGGCCAGTTCCAGTGCTGCGGAACTGGAATTTTTCGCGGTCAATACCAACGAAGATACTTCGGTTGCGATGGCAACCGGCCCATTGAGCGTTGCAGTAGGCGATCGCGCCGAAGCCAGCGGCATCCTTTCTGCCGCCTTCGGTACCGAGGCAAAAGCTGCTCATACGGGCGCCGTTGCGATCGGTAGCAATGCCGAAACCACAGCCAGCGATACCGTATCTTTCGGTCGTGCTTTCGATGATGGCGGGACCTTCGACGACACAAGCGATGATACCGCAGCTTACACGCGCCGTCTGACCAACATTTCGGATGGTGTAGAAGTCAGCGATGCCGCCACTGTCGGCCAGCTTAACAGCGCGATCGGCGGCGTATCGTCCTCAGCTGCCTCGAACGCTGCCGAACTCGAATATTTTGCGGTGAACTCTACCTCACCGAGCGCGACGGCGACTGGTAGCGACGCGGCTGCCGTCGGCCCCGGAGCAGATGCTTCGGGCGCGGTAAGCTTTGCTGCGTCGCAATATGCCACGGCCAGCGGCTCGCACAGCATCGCAATCGGCGCCGACGGCGATGATGCGGAAGGTTTTGGTGAAGTTGCAACCGGTGCCCTCGCATCCGGTGAGAATTCGGTCGCTATCGGCACCGATGCCAATGCCAGCATCACGCACGGCATTGCAATCGGGAATGGTGCTTCTGTTGTACTCAATGAGAGTACAGATTCAGCGTATCTCCGCTTCGACGGAATCTGGACAGGTCGGTCAGCCGTAGCGATAGGAGACGGTGCCTCGGCCAATGGCGACAGTTCTACAGCCCTTGGCAACGATTCTTCGGCAATAGGCAGGAGCTCGATAGCGCTCGGCTCGAATGCCTTGGCAACGACCGATAGCGGCGTCGCGCTCGGCAAATTCGCGGAATCGAGGGCGATCTATGCGACCTCGCTTGGCGCAGAGGCCGCTTCTTCCAACGAATGGGCCACCGCTGTGGGTGCGCAAGCTGTTGCTTCCGGTAATGGCGGCACCGCGCTCGGCAACGGTGCTACAGCCAGTGGCCATGGCGGAACCGCATTAGGCGTGTCTGCCTTGGCAGAAGGAGCTGACGCTTTCGCTGGAGGCACCAACGCCTCCGCAGCCGGGGCCGGCGCAATCGCCATCGGCTCGGCAGTGTTCGAAACCACCACCGATGCTGACGGCAACGACACTTTCACCCAGTTGGAAGACGCATCCTCGGCCAGCGGCAAGCACGCCGTTGCATTGGGAACTGCCAGCACTGCAAGCGCCGATAATTCGGTTGCTCTCGGCTATGGTTCACAAGCAATTGAAGCTGAGACCGTTTCTTTTGGCCGCGCATTCGATGATGGCGGCACGCCAGGCGACACAAGCGACGACACCGCCGCCATTACCCGCCGTCTGGTCAATGTGGCCGACGGCGTGGCGGATAGCGATGCGGCCACGGTTGGCCAGCTCAATACCGCAGTGGCTTCAGTCGACGCAATCAGTGCGGAACTGGCTTACTTCGAGGTCAATTCGACCGGCAACGCTGCCGATGCTTCGGGCAGTGAAGCTCTCGCCGCAGGTGCAAGTGCATCCGCATCCGGCGTACGATCTATCGCAATAGGTGCCGATGGTTCCGATGCGGGCGACAGGGGTAATGATCTTGGCGCGACTGCCACGGGGCAGGATTCCATCGCTATAGGCGTTGATGCTCGGGCAGCTGCCGAGTCTAGCGTCGCCTTGGGCGGGGAAAGCACCGCATCTAGCTTGTTGGCAACTGCGGTCGGGTCGGCAGCCTCCGCATCCGGTGTAAAGTCCTCTGCGCTCGGTTTTTATGCAGATGCAAATCGCGAGTCGGCAACTGCGATAGGGGACCAGTCGCGTGCTTTCGGCGAGGATGCCACGGCAGTTGGCGCGAGCGCTTCGGCCTTGCTAAAGTACTCGACCGCCATCGGTTGGGGCGCGCTTGCCCAGGCCGAAGAGGCATCCGCAATCGGGTCCGGCTCCACCGCCATCGGTGAACAATCTTCGGCTCTGGGCTCCTATTCGGTAGCCAGAGGTTATCGCGCGGTCGCCGTGGGCGGAGCCTACGCCGTTGGCAGCAACAGCATCGGCCTGGGCAATTTCGCCGAGGCGCAAGCGGATACTTCGATAGCGATTGGCGCAGATGGGGATGGCGACCTGTATGGCGCCTTCGCCACCGCTTCCAACGCCATCGCCGTGGGTACCGATGCGGTCACATCAAGCGAAGGTGCGATCTCGCTCGGTCAAGAAGCGAGCACATCGGCCGTGAATGCTGTTGCCATAGGGCGTTTCAGCAGTGCGCAGGGCCAGAACTCGGTGGCCCTCGGTGCTCTTTCGAGTGCGGATGAGGCGGACACGGTATCGGTCGGCAATGCGCTGGTCCAACGGCGCATCGTCAACCTCGCCGATGGCGTGAATGACAGCGACGCGGTAACCGTAGCGCAGTTGAGCGCGGCGATTGCTGCCGTCCCGACTTCGAGTGGGTTCGAAAGTGATTTCCTTGCCACCAGTGCCAGCGGGGCGGCAGCTTCCTCAACCGGGAGCAATGCCATTGCTTTGGGTGCGGCTTCGCAAGCAACCGGGGCCGAGAGCGCGGCGCTGGGCACAAGTGCCTGGGCGCGAGGCGACAACTCTACCTCGCTCGGCAATGACAGCTATGCGCTGGGCGGCAATTCGGTTGCCATCGGTCAGGCTGCCGAGGCGCTGGGCAACGGTGCAGTCGCTATCGGACAAGGCGTCAAAGCAGCCAATGGAGACACCGTAGTGATTGGCCGCGGGGCCAACGCCGCTGGTTTCGCCAGCACTGCACTGGGTGTGGAAGCTAGCGCAGCCGGGTTCAAGTCTGTCGCAATCGGTGCAGGCGCCTCTGCCACGCAAGGCGGCAATGCCGCTATCGGCGAAGGTGCCACCGCGTCCGGCACGCTCTCCACCGCAATGGGTCAGGGTTCGACCGCAAGCGGCTCTTCTAGCATTGCTTTCGGTGTGCAATCGACGGCTTCGGCGCGGAACAGCACGTCTGTCGGCGTGGGCTCCTCCGCGCTTGGTGAGAACGGCACCGCGCTTGGTCAGGGTGCTGCCGCCAGCGGCGCAGGCGGTACGGCCATCGGCCAAGGCGCGCGCGCCAATTTCGCAGACTCGACGGCAGTGGGACAAGGTGCAGCAACCACAGCGCAGAATCAGGTCATGCTGGGCGCTGCCGGAACCAGCGTGGTGGTGGCCGATATCGACGCTAGCACCAATGCGCAGGTGGGGCCGGTCGATGTGGTCACGGTGGATGCGAATGGCGTGCTCGGCCGCCAGCAGGCCGCCAGTACCAGCCAGGTGCAGGATGTGCGCGTTGCGGTAGACTATATCGCTGCGGTTAGCGACGCCCAGTTCGACGCGCTGGCCGGACGGGTCGACACGCTGGAATCCAATGTTGCGAATCTCGATTTCAGGCTGGACGAGCTCGATCAATCCACCAGTGGCGGCATTGCTGCGGCGATGGCATTCGGCGGAACGATGGTCGTGCCTGATAGCAATCTGTCGATCAGCCTGAACGCGTCTACCTATCAGGGCCAGCAGGGCTTCTCCGGCGCGGTCACCGCGCGCATCGGTGAACGAATCTACGTCTCTGGGGGCGTTGCTGGCTCTACAGTCTCCGATACGACCGGAGGGCGTGTGGGCGTAGCTTTTGGTTTTTAAAAATCGATCCGACGGTCCGCATTCGCTAAAGAACACCGAATGCGGACCGTCCGCCAAAGGCATCATAGAGGCCGAAGATCTCGATGTTCCGAATGTCCGGGTTCAACCCCGTTGCAGACACCCGACAACCGCTTGGCGAGTCCTGAAACCGGACACTCAGCTAAGCCGGCATCCGACGGCGGAGCGATTACTCCGGATGCAATTGGTGGATCATGCCATATTTGAGCTCCAAAGTCGATTCTTCTAGACCACAGGCACCCGCAATATTGGCAGTGATAGACCCTGTTCTTGTGTGCATCTTCAGACAAATTCTCCATCTCGCCCGGTGTCGCCACAGGTTGTCTTGAACCGGCTGCCCGGCAGTGTTCGCTCGCCCATTTCATGATGGCGCTCCTGCGGTCCGGCCACGCAACCTTTTGCGGCATCCGGGTGGCGTTCCATATCACTCGCTGTTGATCTGCACTCAGCCGGTCATCGCCACGCCACTCAAGCACAGTCGCGATCTGTCCGTCGTCAGAACATTTGGCCCAAGCTGGGGCATAGATTTGCGGAACGCTTGCCTCGTCTTGTCGGGTGATATCAGGCGGCTGGCTTGCGATGTTGCAAGCGTCGATGTTGGAAGGTCTGTCGTTTGGTCCTTTCTCGCTTTTCAATGATGGCTCAGCTCTACTGAGATAGGCATCGACAGATGTAACGTTGTCGAGGCTCTCGTGGCAACGCTGGTGGTTGTAATGCTCGACGAACGCTTTAATCCGGTTTTCTAGATCGCCTGGCAGGAAGTAGTTTTCCGGCAGGACACGGTTCTTGAGCGTCTGATGTCACCTTTCGATCTTACCCTGGGTTTGCGGATGGAACGGCGCGCCGCGCACATGCCTCATTCGATTGGCTTCGATGTAATCGGCCAGTTCGCCCAAGATGTAGCTGGGACCGTTGTCGCTGAGCAGTCTCGGTCTGTGCTTGACGTTGGCAGATGCGCAACCAGAGGCTTCCAGCGCCGTATCCAGCGTCTCGGTCACATCCTCAGCCCGCATCGTGCTGCACAGCTTCCATGCGATGATGTAGCGCGAGCAGTCATCGAGCACGCTCGATAGATAGACGCTGACGCGGAACACAGAAGTAGCTGCAAGGCGGTGTAGTTCTTTATCGGCTTGAAATAGGATCGCAAATTTCATGGTCCGCAGTTCAGCTATCCCTCGATTCCGGCGCGCTCACTTTCGAAGCTCAACCGCTCCGCCCGCCTGTCTAATGCCTCTTGAATGCGGGAGCGAGAATGCCAGGTCCCAGCGACCATCGCACCGATCGGATCGCGCAGCACGCCGAGATCGTCTACAGGATCGCCCGTCAGTAGGATAAGGTCGGCTGGCGCCCCGGCGGTGGCGGTGCCGGTTCGTCCGCGGTCGCCGATGAAGCGCGCCGCTTCCACCGTCGCGATGGTAAGGATTTGCGCGTTGGTGTATCCGGCTAGCTTGAACGCCGCAAACTCGTCATGGATCGCGTAGCCGGGGGTGACAAAAGGGTTTGGGCCATCGGTGCCGATCAGGATATTGGCACCGGCTTCGCGCAGAGCGCTAACAAAAGCAGCTTTTTCCACCAGCGAACGCGCGAAGAACGGACGATCCTCGCCATAGCCCTCAGCGGTTCGTCGCCAGGTCTGTGCCCAGCTTGGCAACAGGCGCGCTTCCGGCCGGGCGAAATAGGCATCGGGATCGGCCGATGCGATGCGGCCATAGGTGATAGCGAATGTGGGTACAGTCCAACTTCCAGCTTCCGCAGTGGCGCGCGCCAGTTCAGCGAATTTGGCGCGATCGACATTGGCCCATTGTTCGGGCCATGCCTGTTTACGCGTGGGCGCAAAACCTTCCTTCGCCATGGCTTCGGCATAGCCGTCCAGGTGTTCTAGACTATCGACCTTCATAGCGAGCAGAGCATGGATATCGAGGCTGGCCGGCACGTGAGCGTAGATCTTCATGCCCTGTTTTCGTGCTTCGGCGGCGGCGGCGCGAAAGGTTGCCGCATCAAGGTGTTCGTAGAGCTTGACCGCATCGTATCCACTTTGGCTCTGGCTGCGGACGGCGCCGATCGCCTGGTCCGGGTTGCGGGCGCGGATGAAGAAATCATTGGGAAACCCGTCACCGCCGTCGATGATCGGGCCGCTCGTCTTCACTCGCGGGGCTATTGATGCCGCGTCATACGCCGCCTGGTCCCGCCGTGCTGCGTTTAGGCTCCCGGTGAGATTGCGGACCAAGGTGATGCCATTGGCAAGGTACACCGCTCCGATATCTTTCTCGTAATAATGCACATGCATATCGGCCAAGCCGGGCATCAGCACCGCGCCCTGGCCGTTGATCCGCTCACCTGAATAGTCCGGCGGAAGATCGCCTTCGCCCACACTCGCTATGCGCGTGCCTTCGACCACGAGGTAGCCGTCCTCGATAAGCCTTTCGCCTTGCATGGTGCGAATGCGAACGTTTTCGAATGCGATCATGGACGCGTTCTGCGCCATTGTCGGCGTCGCGATGAAAGCAAGGGCGGTAAGGCAAAATTTCGTCAAAGTGCGCATAAAGTCGGCTCCGGTTCGGTGGAGCGGTTGTGGAGTAAACCGGCCTAATACCGGCCGGTTTTCGGCGAACGGACACTTATCGCCGGTAAATCAACAAAGCTCAGAGGGCCAGTTCCCGTAACAGCCGCGTTCCCGCCCGACTTGAGGTGATGGTCCGCCCATCCGCCAAATGCAGTGTCGTGCGCCCATTGCCTGCTGGCTCGCTACGTTCCACCGCGTCCATGTTGACAAGATGGGACCGATGGGCGCGGAAGAAGCGATCCTGCGGCAACCGAGTTTCAAACTCGGCTAGCGTGGTAGTGGAATAGATTGCGCGGCCCGGGAGGCGCACTTCGGTATAGTCGCCTGCACCCGATATCGTGCTGATCGCCTGTATTGCCACAGTTTCAGCTCCATCTCCGGTCGCGATTAGCAGCATAGAAGCTCGTTCGGTAACCTGCTCTCCAATTGTCGTCTGCTCTTCGGCGCTGCGCAATCGGCGGCTGAGCGAGATCGACAGGCTGGCCAGTGCCGTCAGCGCATAGAAGGTAATCCCCTGAAACATCTGCCAGGCGAAGGCGATGGGAACGAAGGGGCGGATGGCGAACCCTTCCGTCAACCAGTCTCCCCGAAGTTCGCGCAGCACCAGAATAGCGACGTACCACACCAAGGCGAACAGCACCGCCAGAGGAACCTGAAGCCCCAGCCCCACGGACGGATTTGCCGTCCACACATAGCGATCAAGCACAAGATGGGTCAGCCAAGCCAGCCCGATTGCAGGGAGCGTGTTATTGGCGGCCGCGATCGCCGCCCTTGTGAAGCCGTCTTCCGTAGTGAGGTAGAATATCGCCCAATAGCCTGCGAACAATAGCACTGCGCCTACGAACGGAAGCACGCGAACCGGATCGCGAAGGATGTCGAACCTTATCGGCATGACGGCACGATAGCCCTAGCGTGCGCAACGGTAAACGCGCGCGTGATCACGATGGATCGCGAGCTCTACGGATGCGTTATTCAAGGCGTATGCCGCAAGATAAGGACGGATCGCCGAACTCATCCGATGGTCCTCGGCGCTTGTGGCCGCACTTCTGCTTTGATCGAGCCGACACGTAGCCGACCGAACTGGCGAGCTCGTCATCTGTGTCAGCTTGCGCGACACCGCGATCCGACAGCGGTCTGCTTATTTCCGGCCCACGAGCGGTCTTAGTTCAGTCCCGTACTCTCGAGTATGATGTCCGCGACATCGCTGGGCCTGTCCCAGATTGAATAATGACCGCTACCAGTGATGCAGTGGAACGCAGCTTGAGGAAATGCGGCACGGGCGCGCGGCGCTTGGCGTGGAGGACACAACCGATCCTTTTCACCCCAGACTATTGTTACGCGGCCAGCTTGCTGTGACGCTGGTCCTGACTGCGCGGGGGTGCTCGCCAAATCCTTGATCAAGGGAACAACAGTAGGTGTCTCGGCGAACGTTATGAGTTCCTTTTCGACCATAGCCCGATCGAGCGCCCAAGGCCGGGCCGATAGCTGAGCAAGCAATGCCGTTCGCGAAATCGACGATCCGCTTAGCATTCCCAGTTGGCCCTTCAGTCCGCTCAAGAGTTTTTGCGAAGCGGTCAGTGTCCACTTGAAATATGTCCGCTCCCAACCGCGCCAGAAGCCGCCGGGGTTTAGGGCCACGACATTTCCGACACAGCCGCGCCGCGCCATTTCGAGCACCAGCCGCCCGCCTAGTGAAAAACCCACAACGTCGACATCTCTGAGTGCGTTTTGCTCAATATAGTCTTGCAAGTCGTCGGCCAGACCAGCGAAGGTTCCGCTGTCGGCACGCGCTGCCGTGCCGCCGTGTCCGGGCAAGTCGATGGTGAGGATTTCCCTTCGTCCGGCCAAAAGCGGGACAATCGGTGACCAAGTCTCGCCACTTCCCCCCAGCCCATGAACCAGCAAGAGCTTTGATCCGCTTCCTTGTCTGCTCGCTTCGATTTCGATGTTAGGTGTCATGTCGGTTCACCACTAACCCACAATGCCGGGGATTGCTATCGATTGCGGCTCGGCGATGCACTTCTCGAGCGAGGCACCGCGTTGGAATAGAGTCACTGGCCTAAGGCTTGTCTCGCGCATCCGGTTGTCCGGAAGTGTGTAGTTCGAAACACGCAAGCAGGCCCGCCGCAGAGCGGATTATGGTTAGTCTGATAGGACCTGACGACTTTAGGCGTAGAACGTAGAACGCTTGGTTATTTTGTAAGCTATTTCCATGGATCTGATAGGGGGAAAACGCAAATCGGCAGTGATAGGTTTACAAGCTAAATTTGCCTTTATGACTTGTAACGATGGGCTGGCGCACCACTTCATAGTTACGCCGTTGCGACCGATTGATCGCAGCTCTGTCTGGCGGTGTCTCTTCACAATCGAAATTCTTTTGGTTGGCTTTCCTGAGACAGGAAACACAGTCGCTTTGTCCCGGGGGTTTCGACAGCCAGGCACACGCGATCTGATGGATCTGCGCAATGATCGCATATTTCCTTTTGGTGCACCGTTACCCGGCACAATTTAAACGTCTTTTCAAAGCGATTTATCTTCCGGGCAACCAATATGTTATCCATGTCGACAAAAGCTCTGGCGAAGGGCTTGAACAGGAGATTTCGGCATTCCTCGAACCCTATCAGGGGGCGGAGCTACTCGAATCTCGGGATGCACTTTGGGGCGGTTACAGCCTAGTCGAGGCAGAGCTGAGAGGGATGACCCGCTTGCTCGAAATGGACAGCCGTTGGAGCCATTACATCAACCTTTCCGGACAGGATTTTCCGCTCAAGAGCCAAAATTATATCCGACAGTTTTTCGCCGACAATCCTGGCAAACAGTTTATCCGCGCGCTCGATCAGGCGAAAGAGCGGCCCGATACCATGAACCGTATCAGCCACATGTTCATAGAGGAGCATGGGAAGATGACCGCGACTGGCGTTGCGCGCCCTTTCATGGCCGGTGATACGCCGTTCATCGGCACCCAGTGGAAGGCAGTTACCCGCAGCTTTTGCGAATATGTCTGCCACGATCCTCGATCGGAGCGGTTCAAGGCATTCTACCGCAATAGCTTTATCGCAGACGAGGCGTTCTTCCAGACGGTGATGATGAACAGCGTCGATCACGGAATTGTCATGAACGACGACCTGCGGATGATCGACTGGGTTCCTGATGGCGACATCAAGCTGCGCCCACGTAATTACGATAAAAACGATTTTGCACAATTGCAGCGCAGCAACGATCTTTTTGCGCGCAAATTTGATGCCGAGTTCAAGACGGAAATCCTTACGTTACTCGAAAGCCACCTGGCATCGCCGGCGGGTGACAAATACTGCGTTTCGGCAACGCAGCCGAGAATACCTTTACCGTCGGACGTGACGGAAGTGATTGCCGCGTAAATTAACCCCTGAAAGGAAAAACAATGGCAAAGTCGCAGAAGAAATCAAACCGTGAAATTCGCAAACCCAAGGCCGAAAAGGTGAAAACCAACGCCTCGAATCCATCTCAGAAAACAGGGATCGTTCAGGGCCTGGAGCATATGAAATCAGGTCGCGAGAAGTAACAGGCCGTGCAATTGAGTACTGCGAATTGGCGCATTGAACAAACACTACAAGTGGAACGGTCCGTACCCTCTCAATCTCATGCTAGAGAGCGTTGAACGTCCACTCTTCGCGGTCATTTGCGAGATAGCTGATGGCCAGCGCTACCAAACGCTGCGCGATCTACACTCGCAAAAGCTCGGAAGAAGGTCTCGAGCAGTCGGTCAACAGTCTTGATGCCCAGCGTGAAGCTTGCGAAGCGTATGTATTGAGCCAAGCCAGCGACGGCTGGGAGACACTGCCGGATCGCTACGACGATGGTGGGTTCTCGGGCGGCAATACGAAGCGCCCTTGGTTGAAGGCGCTGCTCGCCGACATTGAAGTCGGACGGGTCGATATTGTGGTTGTCCGCTAGGGGACCGGCTTACCCGCAGCCTTGCCGACTTCGCGCGCATTGTTCAAATCTTCGATGCTGCGGAATGCAGCTTCGTCTCAGCGACCCAGTCGTTCAACATCACAAGATCGATGGGCAAGCTGATGCTCAACGTGCTGCTGTCTTTCGTCCAGTTCGAGCGCGAAGTTACTGGCGATCGGATCCGCGACAAAATTGCAGCATCAAAGGCTAAGGGCATGTGGATGGGCGGCAATCCGCCACTCGGTCACGACAAGCCTGACGATGTTAAGCGTATCCTGAGGGTGAAAGAGGCCGAAGCCAAAATTGTCCGCGAGATGTTCGTGCAATATCTCGAGCTTGGCTCGGTCCATGCGCTGCAGCGCAATCTCGCCGATCGGAGAATTTGTTCGAAGCGATGGATAACCGAGAAAGGCAAGATCATGGGAGGCAAGCCTTTTAGCCGCAGGGCGCTATTCCACCTTCTGCGCAATCGCCTTTACCCCGGTTAGATCGCTCACAAGGATCAAGTTCAAATTCACAGAGGCGGTCACGATGCGATCATCGACCAAGAGTTGTTCGACCAGGTTCAGAAGCATCTCGATAGCAATGCACGGCGCCATCGCGCGAAGGCCAGGCGACGTAAGATCGCCGCTCCGCTGATGGACAAGTTATTCGATGCGGCGGACGAACCAATGATTCCGACCACCTCACGCGGCAAGTGGGGCAAGTTGTATCGTTCTTATGTTTCGGCATCACTTCAGCAGGGAACCAGACCGGCCGACGAGGTAACGCTTCAACGCCTGTCGGCTCTGGAGAATGAGCGGGTTATCGGCGACGCGATCCAGCGCTGGGTACCGAAGGCTTCCGATCCGTTCGCGATCTTGCGCTCGGTCCATATGTCGGCGCGCGGGCTACTTAACATCCCTGTTCTTCCCTGCTTAACAGGCAAACCCAACCGATCTTCATCCCGCTAGAGACGGGCCGGACAAAACCGCTCTGTTCGCACAGAAGATACCGCCGCAATGATGCGCTCGTTACGGAATGGCGCGCGCAAACCCGCCCGTTCCGCGAGATTCAGCGCAGGGCGCACAAGCAGAGACTAGCGTGGGGGTTAATGGCGGTGCTGTCAGTCTAATCGCAACTTGTCTCTGACCGGCGCAGCTATCCCTTATCTGATTTGAGTTCAGGCCATGAGATTTTGCCACTCAGCCAGAGCGGCTGAGCGGGAGGTCTTGTAGGTTTCTCTATCGACTAAGTGACGTTGGGCATTGAAGTGGTTGTGGACGTTGGCATGGGCCGAGGCGAACTTCTGTGGCGATTTCATCTGTCGAAACCTAAGCATAGCTCGCTCTCTTCGCCGGAACGGCAGGTGGCTGTTCTCTACCTGATTGTTCTTCCACCGCCCCATTTCCTGACGATCAATTATGCCAAGATCCCGCATTGAAGCAGGGTATGATTTTAACCCGTCGGTGACTATCCTCTCCATCGGTCCGTGCCGCTTTAGAGCTTTTCGCATGAAGCGCAAAGCCGCTTTCTTATCTCTGGTCTTAGTAACGTAACTCTCAAGGATCTCACCCTCTTGGTCGACCGCGCGCCACAGGTAATGCAGCTCTCCGTTGATTTTTACATCGACCTCGTCGAGGTGCCACTTCCATTGGCGAAAGCCTCGCATCCGGCTCAGTCGCTGGCGCTGCACATCGGCTGCAAACAGCGGGCCGAACCGGTTCCACCAGTGCCGCACCGTCTCGTGGCAGATGTCGATACCGCGCTCTGCCAGCAGGTCTTCAACGTTACGCAAACTCAGCGGAAAACGCTCATCCATCATCACAACCAGTCGGATCACTTCAGGTGACGAGTTGAAATAGCGAAACGGACTGGCTGGTTTGCGGGGTCTAGGCATTCCCTGCCCTACCCCAAATGCCTCAGCCCTCAATTAGGTGCATTTGCTCTGACAGTGCCGCTGGTTGGCAGCCGCTAACCTAGCCTGTCACGTCAGTCTGACAACAACCACACACTCCTAAACAGCGGACTGTTCGTTCAATAGATATACAGCGCGACCGAATTTAGACGTCCCGGCCTGCTTGCGCCGGTTTCATTGGCTGCAAGGCTCTCATTCGCCTCAGTAGGTTCGGCATTGAAATGCACAGTGAGGTCTTCACCGACACGCTCCTGATTGTCCGCCAGCCACGCTTTTAATGATATCGTGATTGGCGTTTCCTGGATCATATGCGGCGTGCCAAAGAATACGAAAGTCCCAACATAGTCCTTCCCATCGATGTCGAGATCCGGGCTCGCACCAGCAGGGCTCAGGTAGAAATTGTAGCGATAATTGCCCTGCTCAATGGGTGTGAAATTGATCCGCGCAATCCCGTCAAGGTCTGCATCAGCGAGCGCATTGAGCGCCAGTTCAGATCCGTCTTGCGGCGCTACATTAGCGGTCGCGGGATCAGCAACGCTGAATTCCTGCTTCTGAATTTCGGCTTCGATTGTGTAGGGCTCAACTCCGGGCACGGCCGCCTCCTGTGTTGGGCCGGCAACTTGCGAGCCACCGGCATAGGCATAGTCGAAGCTGGCAGTGCTCATATAGTCAGACGCGGTGATCTTGCGCGCGACCGGTGCTCCTTTGCCGTTGACAAAGAAGAGATATTCCTCGCGGTAATATTGCGCGGCCACGCCGGACGATGGCTTATCAGAGCGGCCAGCTGCTTGCTGGATTTTATCCCAGACTGTCCATATCCGGTCAATATTCGCGTGGTGCAGCCAGAAGATCGGATCAACCGGCGAAAGGAAGCGCGCCATCAATCCGCCAATGCTGTCATGCACGTTGTTGTGCGGCTGCCCTTCAATCACTTCGAAGCCCTTCACTTTGCTGTGATCGGCGGTAATCGGCGAATTGAAGATCTTGTCGCTTGGCAGTGGCGGCGGGTTCGGTTGGTCAAAGTCTGTTGCCGCAAGCCCGGTTTGCAACACCGACAAGGCCACTGCTTTGGTGGCCACTGAGTTCAGCTTTCCTGTCTGCGCGAGAGCGCCGCGAGCGTTGGCCCCTCCTGCATAGGAGCCTTTCACCGCAGCTTTGAGATCCGCGAGAGTCGTCGCTCCATGCCGCTTGGCGAGCTTGGCCTTCTGCAACGGTGTCAACCCAGCCCAAAACGCATCGATAGCGCCGCTGAGACCGGCCATGAAGTCGGTCTTGTTCTGATAGAAGTAAGAACTTCCCGGATCGAGATAGTTCGGCTGCTTATCCGCGCCCCAGAACTCGCCGGGTAAAGATGGATCGGCGGTCCAGTCCCAATATGGAAGCGCGAAAGTATCATCACCTGTCAGTTCGCGGCAAATCTCCTCGAAATATCCGATAAATGGCCGATGCCAGTTGAAGAACCACCAATTGCCATGAGGGCAGTCGATCAGATGCAGGATCGCCTGACGATACCAATTGCGCGGATCGGATGGCGGCAGTGCGAGCATTTTCTCAATTGCCAGTTTGTAAGTGGCCAGCTGAGCCTTGCCCTCCGCCGAAGTCACACTGCTGCGGGTCCAGGTTGCAGCAGCCGCACCATCGGTTGGCATGGTAGATAACGTTTCACTGCAACCCGGCAAGGCAAACGCAGCACCCGCGGCCAGAGTTGATCCCATGGCCAACCGGCGGCTGATCCGAAACTGTCTGTCACTCATTGTGATTTCCCCTTGCAGTTTGAGTCCGTTTTATTGGTCTGACATGCGCACCCTGATATCGATTATTTCGAGCAATTGCGGCGGCGTGTCCTTATCGTTGAGATGGCTGAAAAGCTTCAGCGTGAATGACCAGTTTTCATTCGGGGAAAGGTCATAACCAGACAGGAATTCGGTCAGATGCGCGGCAATGGTATCGGCCGCCACCTTCGGTGTGGGCAGCCCGTCCGTTCCAGCCTGGTCAAGCTCAATCAATGGCGTGGTCGACACCGGCACGAACATAGATTTCCAGTCTGCCGGATCGACCTCCTCACAGCCAGCAGCGGTCGCCGATGGGCGGGTAAATGCCATCGTTGCCGAGACCCGCTGACGAGGCGGAACTACACCGCTCTCGGTCGGGAAGAATATCCGCTCAAATATCGTTTTCAGCCTGTCGGCCAGAGGCCCGATCTCGGTCCCCAGATTGATCCGCTGAGCATAGATAAAGGTCGGTGTTAGGTAGCTGGTGGTCCGTACATCGGGGACGTGCAGCAGGAATGGATCAGCGGTAGGAATACCTTCGACCAGCCGCCTGTTGCGCAAGATTGAAATCCCACCCCAACATTGCTGATAATTCAGCAGGTTCAGATGCTTATCATCGACCTGGTAAAACTCACCCAAGCGGGTGCGCGGTACCGGCACTGCCCCAGCCTCTTCGATAGAGTCGGCGTCGATATCAACGAGAGAAGCGTGCTTCGCCGACATCATCGTCGCAGTGAAGCTATCGGTCTTCATTGCCGAGGTTTCGCGCCCGATAATGCTTGCCTCGGGGATTCTCCCGCCAGTTGACATGCCATACGCCTCTGCATCGCGGTGCGGCGTGACAGTCAGCAGAGAATGGCCACTGGGATGATTGTGCCGCCGGATGCGGAAGCTTTCGCCAGATACAGTTGGCGCTGCGTCCTCACCAAGGTTTTGCCATTGCGCGCCTGCTTTGGTGGCAATAGCAGCAAAAATCTCAACGGCATTCAGGGCAATCTTCGCCTCCGCGTCGCCGCCTGGCCGCCCATTCCATGTGCGCATGATCAGGATATCCTCGAACAACGCCTCTTCGATCGCCGTGAATTGCGCGAGCGTTTCAGCCAAAGCCTCCACGCCTACAGGCTCGTCTTCGTCTTGCGCCTGGGTGTCGAAAGCACCGGGCTCATACCGAGTATAGGAAATTTCATCCTGCGCCGACGCGTCAAACGCGAAGCGCAAGCGGTAATCATAGAACAGTGCATCCTCGATCTTCGCCGGGTCGACCTTGCTATCGGCCACCCTTGGCGCAACGCCGTGATCGAGGACTTGTGGTGGGATCGGGAATTGGCGGTTCGGTACCGGCAGGTCAAACGCATCAGGAATCTGTCCGAATTTATGGTCGACAAAGGTCAACCATTCCGACGCCTGATAGTCGCCACCATCAGCCACATCGTGTATGTTGTACTCCATCGCCTGCACTTGGAAAGCGAGTTGCAAGGGCAAGCTGCTGGCTTGGTCTGGCATTGAGTTGACCAGCACCGTGTTGAGCTTGTTCACATACGCGGGATCAGAGCACAGCGTAATTTTCGAAGCAGATGCAGTAACTGGGGGCAGGCGTGCCAGGAACGCAAATTCGGTTCCCGGTTTCAGCAGCGGCGCCTCAACGAGGAAATGCCTGAACACCGCAGCATCCGTCTCCTTGAACCAAGCGACCAGATCGTCGAAACACTCATCACCCGTGGTGGTATAGGTTTCCTTGTCTTTCCACTCGAGCGAGATGTCAGGCTCGAACACGCCCTTCGTCGTGCCATTCATCTGGACAAAGATACTGATCGAGAAATCCAGCAGATTGCCTGAGGTCAGATTGGGGGCAAGCCGCTCCAGCGCTGATCCCAGTGTCTCATCAACTGCCGTCTTGGTCACATTGCGAGCGAGCGGTATTTCTGCGCCTGGCCGTAGGAAACCCCGTGTGTCTTGCACCGCCGCAATCAATTTTTCGATTGTGATCTCTGCTTTCCCAGCAACGTGTGCAATCGTTTCTCCGACCGCCACGACCGGCTGCGTCCCGACTGGAATTTTGAAACCGGGTTCAAGCAAGTTTTCGACGTTCTGCAAGAGCACGCCAATGAGCGCTGGCTTAGTGCCAAAATGCTTAGCCAACTCATCAAAGGTCGGCTCGTCATCAGGGATCTTGTAGAGAACAGGACTGGCGGAACACAACAATCGTGGCGCGGTCTCGGGTGTCCAGTTCTCGCCAGCAGGTGTCGTGGCCGAGACAACAAATTGAGCCACCACTCCGCCGCGATACGTCTTTGCCAGTTCTACCAGCAATTGCTGCTCTAACTGCTCGGCCGCACTGGCATGATCTGGCGGGTTATCAGTGGTTTGCGGATCTAGAATTTGATCGATACTGCCCGAAACTGCTTTGGCAATTGCTGCCTTTGCAGCGGTTATCGCTTCGTATTGCGTCGGCGAGAGAGCGCGCAGCGGCGCTGCCAGATCAGGGTAGAGGATGCGGTCGATTTTGGTGAGCAAGGCCATTGCCCAACGCTCAAGATCGGCATTGTTGAAATTGGTTTCCACCGCCGCAGCAGGATCAAGCGGAGCACCGCTAATATATGGCAGGATCGACACACCATTCTTATTCCAAGGCTGGCGCATTAATGGACGCGGAGCAAAGAAACGCGGCGGGCCAGAAACTTCCGCACCAAACCCTTTGGCGCTCCAATTTACCGCAATCAGCTTAGATTCCGGGTCATCACTTTTAGATAACAAGGCGCGCGAAGACACGGACGTGAAGGTGTCGGGTCCAACACACAATTTCAGGTTGTCGAAGGTATCCTGGAATTGCCGCGCGAATGCCAACAGGGTGCCCCGCTGCGCCCGCGTAAACTCCGAAGACAGGCGCGCAGGCACAGTACTCGTGACGCTTTGGACCTCCGCCAAATTGCGGAACGCCGGGTCGATCAGTGTTTCATCATTGCGATTGACCCGGATCTCGACACCGAGGCGATCTGTGATGACAGCGGTGCTGGCCGAGTGTGGCACATCGACATCTTTGCCGAAGCGGATCGGAGGGAGCAGCATCAAGGCATCGTCGACATAGAGAGCGGTGTTGTCGGCATTGGCCGGATAGGCTCCGACATCCGCAGGCTTAAGCGACGGATCTCCGATCCTAGCACCCATCTTGAGGGCAATCGTTGCCCAAGTATCGTTTTGGGTGACCGTTTCGAAGACTTCGTCATTCATCGTGCTGGTGCTGTAGGCGATTTTCGCGCCCTTTTTGAGCAAGCCAGTCGTAGCCGAGTTTGCGGTCAGGATATCGCGGACCGATCCCTCGTGCGCCTTCACAAATACCGAAAGTGGTTGGCCACTGGCAATCGCCGCAGACATCGCAATTCCCGCAGGGATTGCCAATTGCAGCGGAAGTTCGATTTGGGCGCCTTCTGCAAAGAACGGATGACCCGCATTGATGCTTGCGATATCTTCAAGACGCACCGCATTACGAGCTGCGATTTTCGCCAATGTATCGCATTCTTCAATTGTGGTTTCAAGCAGACCTAGAAAGAGTTCAGTGCTTTCTGGGAACAGCCCTTTTACGGCCTCGTTTTCCTTGGCAATCTGCGCGACGGTTCGGTTGTCCGGCGCAATCTTCTTGAGTGTATCTCCTGTTTTGGTGACATAATCACTCTTGTTGAGCTCGAGCAGCAAACCCGGTGTCAGCGCGGCGGTTTCGTTGAGAATACCGATCGTTGCCGGATCTGGATGCCCATTCATCCGCTCGGAAATACCGGCCAGAGAGGTGTTGGGCATGACTGTAAACCGCTCAGGCAACATCACACTCGCACCCGCCCGCAGCAAGCACGGCTGGTTAGCGATGTGAACAGTTATCTGGTCGACAGTGACCTGAGCGCCGACCGCGAGCATCTTGAGCGTACTGTCTTCGGTCGCCTCTTCGAACTGCGGCTCAAGTTTCTGAATTGCCTCAAGATAATCGAAAGCGTCCTTGGCAAAAACTGCCATCCTCTTGGTGTCTAGTGGCGTGTAAACGCCCTTCGTCAATGTGGTGAAAACTTCCGCATTCACTCGTTGGCTTGCAACTTGATAATAGGCGAGCGCAAACCGTTTTTGGTCAGCCTTGGCTTTATTGCGAAGGCGACCGGCGCTCCCGCCAATTTCTGCGACGTAACCAGCGGGCGCGAATTTCACCCTGATGCGAATTTGCGGCGAGCTCTGCTGGCGGGAATCAGCCACGTCATAAGCGAGGCTGACCGACGGCCAAGCATGCAGCGGGATCAACGGATCGCGATAAAGCTGTTTCCAAGAAATCGCTTTGCCATCGCCTGCCACCGGAAGACGATTGCCGAATATGTCCTGGAACCCGAAGGACACGCGTGCAGCTTTCCCGAGCCCGCCATAGGGATCGAGGCTGTCTATATGATCGAAGGGGCCTTCTTTAGCGAATGGAGCGATCGGCAGCAGCCTGCGATAGACCCACGGTTGAAGCGCATCTCCATCCATCCCGAACCGCGCCAGGGGATCGGTATTATCCGGCTCATCCGGCATGATCGCAAGACCATGATTGCTGAGCGAGAACACATCATCGCCGTCCAGCGCATACCCCATCATCTGGAACATTGCCTGGAGACGATAGACCGCTTCTTCAGGCGTAATATCTGCCGTAGCGGGGGTTGGTTGCGGCTGTGAACGTATGATCTCGAACCCGCCCTGTTCGGGCTCCACCCGGCTCTTGCCCGTGACCCAGCCCGGCCGCATGGCAAGCATCGCGCCATACTCCAGCAAATCAGTTTGAGTTCCGACAAGTGCAGTCAGTTGCGTGATGTCGAGAGCCATCGCTTGCGACACACCAAGCAGGTCATCGCCTGGCTTGATCGTATAGGGATCGCCTTCAAGCGGTGTAATAACCGCACCCTGATGCAAAATCGTGTGGTTTGATTGATTGAGCTGGACGATTTCATCGAGCGTCAACATCGAACCGGCAATCTGTTCAAGCGATTGGGTGAGCTGAGGGTCAGAACCTTCGACATAGCCGACCGGCTTCGTTGTCGCTTGAACCTCGACGGTCGCTTTAGCACTGGTCAGGTTCTCGGCAGTGATCAGCGTGTTGTGAAACTTCGCCGGGGGGATCGTCGGCAGGTACGGATTGTTCAACGGATCACCAACTCGCAACGCAACAAGCAGAGTAATCGTCGCTGTATCGCCCGCTTCGAACAGGTTCTCGGGCAGTCCTGGACCATCAGGGCCATCGGGGTAGTTGAGGAAGAAGCCACCGCCATTTGTGACGCTAATCTGCCAAAGCAGATCGAGGAATCGCTCGCCTTCGGTCAGCGTAGCCGATGCCACTTCCGCGCCACCCTCAAACAGAGCGACCTGACTGAATGAGCCCGCCGGGTTAGAGAATGTCGATAGGTTTGCCTTAAGCAAGGCGATCTTGGCCCGCGCCTCTGCTGACATCGCATCGGAATTCAAACCATCGGGCGAGGCGGAAAGTGGATCGGTCGAATAGAGCAGGTAGATATCGATCGGGTTGTCGCCATGATGATCATGGATATAGCTTCGCAACCCTTCCAGATCCGCCTGTCCCTGCGCCGCGATTGAGATCGCCTCATATGTCGCCTTCAGCGGCGCGCCATTGTCTTCACTGCCAAAGGACTGCCGGATTCGCAGTTCGATAGCGGTCGCCCAACCAGTATTTGTTAAAATTCGCCGCAACGGCTTCCCGCTGATGGGATCCGGGCTGACTTCGCTCAATTCGAGCGGCGCGCGCTCTTTGAGTTCGCTTGGGAGTGCGCTGCGGATATTGATCGGAACATCAAGCAGCAACGGCTGGATCACGGTTTCATTAGGCGGAGGGGCACCAAAGCCGACCGCATCCGGGATCGTCCATTGGATCGCAGCACCAAAGGTCTTTGCGACGGTAACCTGCTGATATGCAGGATATGGGTGCTGAGCCAGCAGATTGGGCTCAAGCTTCGCCGGGTCAGCGCCGAGTGCGCGGAACTGGTTAATGAGCGCAATATCATCGGTGGTCAGGTAAGCCGACTCGGGATCAACCGCCTCATCGTGCACAGCCTTCGCCATTATTTGCGCAGGCTCGCTCGCATTCCAGTTCAGCTTCACCCAATAGGTTTCACTTGGCGTCGCTGGCGCGGGCCATTGCTGGCCTGACAGTGTATAAAGCGGCCAAAGCGGCTTGTCCGTTTCTGGGTCCGAGGCTCGCGCAGGATCACTCGGATCGGGCAGGCGCAGGCCCGCCAACAAGAACCGTGATTGCGCCTGAGCGGCGCCGTTGAGCTGCGAACCCTTATCGCCATTGGCCAGTCGGTCGATCAACTCGCTCTCGGCCATTTCTTCGCAATGAGGGACAACAACACTAGCCAAGGGCGCAGGCTCGCCCCAGCCGCTAAGGGTACCCTGGTTCGCGCGCAAAATCCCGCTAGGCGTTACCGCAAAACTCTTGGCAACATTCGCCGGACTGGTCGCCGCCGCAGTGGTGGTGCTGAACTGAGGAAGATAGACCGCAGCTCCAGTCGTCAGCACCAGGGTTTCGGCATTCGCCAGCGCCAATGCGGCGGCATCGATGCCGAACAATTGCGCGATTGCAACGAATGTATCGCCAAGGCGCGGTACGAAATGGCCAACCGCTGGCAATGCGATCTCGACACCCATCGGCAGTTTCTCGATGCTATCTGGGCGCGGCATAAGACGCCACGGCTCCGCTTCATTGGCCTTCTTGATCGCTTCAGGCGTGGTCTGATGAGCAGCGGCTATCGATGGCAAAGTATCATCACGTGCAATCAGATACTTGCCCGCCGAAACCGATAGAGCACGGCCGGGAGACAGCACAGCCGGATCGTACAGCAGGCTCGCATCAATTAGCGCTTCGGAGGTTTGGCCGAACTTGGCCGCAATCACGGCGATTGTCTCGCCTTCGCCGACCAACGTCGTAAGCCCGATCTGCGCGAGCCGTCCGGTGTCGAATACGATACTTGCCGGTTTCCAAATGATATCAGCGGGCGACTGAGCATAGGTGTCAGAAAGGTCGGCAATCGAGCGGTCTGCCGCCGGCGGCAACATAAATTCTGGGATGTCGATCCAAGACCCGGCGGGCAAAGACAGCGTCGGATAGTTCGGATCAGAGGTGGCTTTGGGAACACTCCAGTCCATCACCGGATTGGCATCTTCGATCTCTTGCCAATTGCTGAGAAAGTACTGGTCGAGGATCGACTGCTTCGTGTCGTTCACAAGGATCAGGTGGCGTACGCCATGCATCTTTAGCTTGGCAGTCTCACTGATCAGAGGCTGGCGAAAAATCGATCTTGCGGCGGCGAGTGGCACAATGTTTGCGGCTTTGCCAAGGCGTACCAAATTAGGCGCCGAGGCGAGCGGCACTCCATCTCTCGCGATCGCGATAGCTGCACCTTCGGTAAACAGTTGCGCGTTTTCGAGATTGGCCTCGATAATCCGTGCGATCCCGGCTGGATGATTGATCCCACAATCCTCGGCGATCTTCTGGATTGAACGACCGCCAGCTACGAGATTTGCGAGCGTAAGCTGTTCCACAGCATCCGCCACAACCTTTCTCAAGGTCAGTTTGAAGCAATCGATGAAGATCAATTGTGCCATCGAAAGCGGATCGCCTTCGTCACTGACAACCGCGTCCACTGGCGTCCCTTGGGAATCACGCATCGGATCAAGATTTTGAAAATACTCGCGAATATCCGCCTGATACGCTTCGGAACACAGCGGGCCATTCTCGAAATCGAAACGGTAGCTTTCCGTTTCCTCCACGCCAGCTGAGACAGTCATCAGCGGGATCATCGGAAACGGGGTCAAAGCCGGGCCGGTATCAGTCCATGGTGCCAGTTCAATGACGGGTGCGGCCCACTTCCTGAAGAACTCTTCAACGTCTCCAGGTGTAATCACGATGGGCGGATCGGCACCTTCGAGATGGTCTTTCAGCCATGTCAATTCAGACAGGGAGACAACATCATCGTTGAATTCGGCCCCGGCGAGCCAGGCCTTTTCGCGCCATTTGCTAAGCCCGAAACGCAGCACCAACTCTGAGAATTTCTCCGCTGGTGAGAAGCTTTCCTCGCTTTCACGTGACGTGCGCAGCATCAACGCTGCAACCAGATTGGCCTCACCGAGTGCAGGGTCTGGAGTTTCACCAGGTCGGTCACCTTTGAGTGCCAAAGATGTGATGGGCCGGAAATAGAGCTTGAGTTCTTCGGGTTCTGACGGAGCTGCCAGCATGCTCGGCATCAGGTCTTGAACGCGGGCAGCCGCAGCTTTGTCCCAGTCAAAATCGCGGTTCAGCATTCGGGCGAAAACCGGGTTCGCCACGATTTCACCTGTCGGCAGGCGTCGGTAACCGACTGGGCCCAGACGTTCCTTCAGCGTGGAACCAACATCCCCTTCGAGCAGCCACGGGGTCTGCTCATCCGTGCCAATTACTGCCTCTTCGCGGATCGTCGCTGAGAAAGAGAGTTCGATCGGAACTTTGAACAGGCCAAGATTGATCTTGACGGTCAGATTGACTTTGACGCCTGCTTCAAAGGCAAGAACGGTCGCTCGGTAGGCTTCGAATGTTCCAGAGACAGAGATATATGCATAGATGTCGACCGCGGCACTGATGATTGCAAAATCGACTTTGCCATAGATGTGCCCGGTGAGCTGCAATGTGCCCGAGACCCGGTAGTATGTCGCCTTGGGTTCCGAATTTTCCCATGGCTCGAAGAAGCCGACAACGCCCTCGATTAGTCCTTCGATGCCGAGGAAGAAGCCGGCCTCAAGAATACCAGCCTTGATCGACTTTCCGACGCCAATCCGGAAACCGGCACCCGCGATTATCACCGGTCCGAAATCGCCGCCCGTGATGGCCGGCAAACCGGGCACAGCCTTGGGGCTCAAGCGGCCAAAATAGACGCCGATTGCCCCTGTGACCGGGATCGGCCCAACCATCAGTTCGATTGAGAAGGAACGTTCGAAATTTAGGTTTTCCGGAAAACCAAGATCGATCTTAAAACCGCCATCAGTGTAGATCTCAATGGCGATGATTGGCAGCGCAACCGAAGCCGCGCCGGCTTGGAAACGCCGTAGGACATCGGGCAGGACGAGCTCAATGTGATACTGGCCCAGATCTTCCGCGATCTTTCGGTACAATATCTCGAATTCGAAACCCGCCAGCGACTTGGCACGCTCCCCGCTCAGTGCAATCCGTGCTCCTGCAAGCGCAGGAAGATTCCATAGACCCTGGAATGCAAACGTATCGAGCACGGAGAATTTCGCCCCGACCAACCATGCCGCGCTTTCGTCATAGACAAGCGCACTCTGGCCGGGTGTTTGAAGGGGATTGAGCTGCTCGGAATCCGGTTGAAAATAGGATTCCTGCAACGCCTCCATCACCGCGCCGATGGTCTCATACTGTGTTACATCACGCAGGGTAACGCGCTGGCCGAGACCGAGATAGTCGAGTTTGAACACCGAGTCGGACTTGGCTGGTGACTGCGGCGGCTGCTCCTTCAACGCGTCCCAGCTAATCGGATTTTTGCTGAAATCTACGCCCAAGAACGAGCCGTAGATATTTACATCAAGTGCTCGGCCTGCATCCTCCGAGTAGAGCACTCCAAGTTTATCAAACTGCGCAAAGCCAAGATCGATGTTCAGCTGGTTGTAGACCAGCCCGTAGGAGGTGACGCCATCTCGCAGCTCAATGACGAACTCGAAACTGTCGAGCCGGATTTTTTCGATCGCATTCCAAGGCGGATCGAGTGCGAGACGCGGCCCGCCAACCTCATCAAGCACATATCGCAACACTTCGCCGAGCGTCTTGTTGCCAACCCGAACGGTAAACCGCACAAGCTTGCCTTTGCTGGAATCCTCAAACAGCCCGGTCAGTATGAACGGGATTTCAAACAGCCAGATTTCGCTCTGGACAGTGATCGCCTTGGTGCCAGTGGTCATCGTTATCGCCAGACGGAGTGCAGACAAATTGTCGGAATGCGGCGCATCAGCGCCTCACGATCAGGGCAAGGCCCGCATCGCACCCGCACCTGCACCGGTGGCATCTTCCGTGTACTCAAACAGCACACCAAACCCGACAAGCTTGATCGGGCCCAGCTCCAACTGGGCGAACTCGACGCGGAAGCCAAAGGCACCGCTCTGGAACTTGTAAGTGCTCGCAGCCTCATCATAGTTAGCCTGAAGCGCAAGATCGGTGACGAAGAGTTGGGCCTCCCGTAGTTCTATCACCACGGGCTTCAATGGTCCGACCGCCTCCAGATCGGTGAGGCGAGCTTCGAACTCGGTTTGAAAATCTGGTCCAGCACCCAAAGCCTCTGCGACAGTTCCGACCACATCGGTGAATGAACCGACCTTGATTTCCTTGTCGCCATCCTTGGCCCTGAAGCCGACTTGGATCTGATTGCCGACCTGACCGTCGAGCACGATCTTGCGACGATCCCCTGCCGATCCAATTTCCAGTGCTACGGATCCCGAAGTCTGAACCGCCATAACTAATCTCCTTAGGTTTTCGCTGCATCTCTAAAACGCAGACGTGGTGAGTGCGTGAGGATGGGGGCGGCCTCGATGAGGTCACCGGTGACAATCTGATTGATCACTTCATTGGGTTTGGCTTCTTTTTCCTTTTCGGCGATCCACGCGCCGTACCAACCAAGCGAATTCGCGCTTCCCGAAGGGTCCGGAACGCCGAATATGTAGAATTCAAACGCCCCACCCGGGGGCAAAGTCTTGCTAAAAATGCTGAGGTTCACGCCGTGCATCATCAGCGTCCACTGATCGCCCTCATTGCGCAGATCGAGCGCATAGGCGCGCAGTTTCAACACGCTCAGCAAGTCCATATCGACGCCGATGCCGCTAAGGTTGGGGCCTGAGAATTTCAGCCCGACATAGTGTTGTCCCGGCTCCTTTCCCCATGCGGTGAGGAGCCGTGCTTCAAGACCTGCGGCCCCAGCCACTTCGCTGAGCGCGCCCATATCGATGATCTGTGTGAAGCCGTACCAATTCGCTGGTAGCGACTTAGGCTTATACGGCATCTGCACCGTCATATTACCTTGCGCATCGGGCTTGCCCTTCCCGTGAACCAGCTTGTCCAACTTGATTGGGAAGCCCTCGAATAACGATCCTGGGCGGGCAACGCTAAGCCCTTCATCCAGTTCAAATTGATCCGTGTTGAAGGCGTAAGACGTCTTTGCAGGCGGGCCATCCAGCGTTGTCATCGCAATCGTCAGATTTGAAAACGCCAGCTCGTCGAACGAGAGAACATCATATTCGCCCAAGCCTGGGGCAGGGCTGCTGAGTTCGAGCCACCCGGCAAAGTTAAAGTCGGAGTGCACCTCGCCCGCGACCTCATCGATCGACTTGGTGACAAACTCACCTTGCAACAGCTGAATTGTCTGGAGTGGCCCGGCCCCCGGTTTGACCGTAATCGGCTTGGTCGCGTTGAAGCTGTATCCATCGCCGCCTGTGCGAACCTGCCGGGTGCCGATCATTTCCGAAACCGGGAATGTGCCGTCTGCAAGTCGCGAACGCTGGCCAAACATCTCGCCCAAGGCAAGATCGATGGTCGAACGGAAATCACAAACGTCCGATTCCGCGAACCGTACCCCCAGCTCGCGCACGCGGAATGTGTAGCTCAGACCGTTGCCGGATAATTTGCTCTCATCCTCGTAACGGATCAGGCCGAACATTGAAGATGAGCGGTTCTGCAAATTTGCCAGAGATGTGAAAGGCGTCTGCGTTACGCCGACATGATGTGCATACAGGCCATCTGGTTTGATGCCCGCCCGAATGCCCGCGAGGTCATTCGGAAACGCGCCTAGCTGAGCGTTGAGGAACAGGAAGCCATTCCAGTTGGGCGAGTCGAGGACGGATTGGACGAAGAAATCGAAATCATGAGTGGCGTCGCCTGGGTCCACGCCGATCATCTGCGCCATTCGGCCGCGCCCGGCCTGCATTGACTGGCGCGCTTTGTCGGCAATTTCCTGCAAACGCCGAGACGTCGCCGCCGGGTCCTTATTAAACTGATCAGCCGAGGTCCAGGATGACAGGTCGCCAATTAAATCTTGCATTGCCACCGGCGTATTTTTGAGGATCAGGATCGTGCCATGCGCTTTCCAAAATTCGGGACCAAGCAGGAACTCCCAATCACGCAGAGTGACTTTTGTGTTGGTCTCTGCATCATCCACTTGGCTGGCATCGCCAGCCGAAGATAGCGGAGGAGGAGGTGGTGGCGGCGGCGGAGGAGGGTCGGCAAAGAATTGCTTGATCGATTCCGGATCGCTAACGACCAGGAATTGCTCGCTGGTCATCAACGCCGCCTTCAGCGGATCGATGATCCCGTTCTCACCTGCAAAGCGTAATTGCCCGGCATTGCCCGGTAGAATACCCAACAAGCGCGCAATCTGAACGCTGACCCAGCCGGTGTCATCGAAGGTCGCTTCGAGGCCACGCGGCGTGATCGCAGTGTGCGTCTCCCCTTCGTCCACGGTAATGTTAGCTGGGAATTTCCGCTCGACACCGCCGCACGAAATACGCACAGCTTCCGTCTGGACAATCTGCGCCTTGCGGACCGGGCCAATGGCAGTGACCGCAAGATCTATCGGGCCTTTCTCACTACCCTTCTTGATGCCTGCCAGTGGCACCATCGGCATAACCGGTGCGCTGGCATCGTTAGGCAACGCAACCGGCACAGGCCGGAAATATGGCAAGATCGAAACCGGCGGAGCGCTTGCTTGCGTTGCATCGAAGAGCGTCCCCTGCCCAGGAGGCTGAGCCTCATAAAGCATGAGCAGCTCATCAGCAGCCGGTGGATCCGGCTGAGGAAGGGTGAACTTGAGCCAGGATGTCGTAGTGTCATCTGCCATCGACACGTCATCGCCTGCCATCCGCACACAAGACGGCTGCCCCGGCACGAGATGAACTGTGATGATCTCATCCTGACCTTCCGGCATCACTATGCACTCGGTCCCGGTTGTGCCGCAGGCAAAGCCGCGGTCACGTTTGGAGATTTCGGGGGCAGCCTCACGCCGCGTTTGATCGCTAAAGCGCAACTCCATCTGCCCGGTGGGCGACAGGCCGAATGCCCCCGCGCCTGCCGGGTTGAAGGCCATACCGAACGAACCGTGCAGCGTCGCGGTGAGCGAGCGCCCTAGGATTGATCGAAACCACGTTACGAAGTTCGCAGTCGGCGTTCCAGATGGAGCGGCCGATATCTTGGTCAGGCTGCTATCGAGCAGAGCATTCAGCGTAAGCTCGGCCTTGCAGGACAGGCCATCGTGCGACTTGTGGCTCTCAAATAGAGGGTAGCGATAGGCCACGCGCTCACCGCCGTCCGGGGTCTTCGAAAACCAAAAACCTAGCCCCATAGCATCGAGACTGGTCACCAATTCATCGCCGCCGGGGATCGTGAAATCAATCTCTAGTTTCGGCCCAGGAGGCGCCCCCAGATCTATGGCGAGTTGGTTTGATATGGCTGGAAACCAGGTTTCGTCTCGGCCAAACGATATTTCGCCACCTGCAAACAAGAGGCTGTTCGTCTCGGCATCCGGAGTGACTGCAAGACCCTCGGCGAAGTGCAGGCCGTATCCGGTCTCTTCACCCGTTAATGCCAGTTCGACCCTATTGGTTAGAACGTGACTGCCGTCGACATTGCTGAAAGGAAATACGGCACTGTTCCACTCTTCCAAGCGCACATTGGGATCTTCGACCCAGATTAGCCCGACGCCCGGCTTCAAAATTTTGGCAACCACCATTTTGGCGATAGCGACAGGATCCATGGGCTGGCGGCCCATTACCAAGATCGCGCCGTTTGGTGACGTCCAGGCCTCATCAAGGGTGAATTCGCTCTTTTCGCTCTGCTCTTTCGTGACGAAGGCCACATTGCCGAGCAATTTCAAATCGAGCGCTGTCTCTCCCTCTATCAAGCCACCGTAATAGTTCGCGGTGTCAAAACGGTTGGAGAAGACAAACTCACTCACTGCCTGTTTCTCCTATTGGGAACGAACCGTAGGAATGACGAGCGCGCGTGCATGACTGGATCACCTGTCACAGGTCACATCAATTGCTTTGGCGTAGCTGCGCGATTTCGGGCTCGATTTGGCACCTGCGTAGAGGTAGCTCATCATATCACCGAAGAGTTTGCGCTCGGGGACTTGATCGATAATCTCAAACAGCGTTGAGCCAGCGGGCGCGGTGCTATTGGGATAGTTGTCCTCAAAACTGAACATCTTGCCCGGAGACCACGGGAAATCGGGCGCGTCGTAGGCGTGATACGTGTCCGCTCCAATCGGCTCCAGACCGGCACCCAAAGTGATATGCTTCAGCGAAGGAAAGTTGCCATGATCCGTTGAAATTGCCGGAATCGAAATCAGCAACTCTTTAAAATTATTGCTGCATGATCGTAGCCGCCGAATACCGTTGAGATGGGTGTGGCCCGAGAACACACCGACGATCACGTCGCTTTTCGCAGTGATCCGCTCAAGGAACACCTCCTGCAGCCAACGTCCGCGGTCACTGTGTTTGTCGCCGTGATAGTCGAGGTCGCGGCCCCAAATATTTCCACCGCCAAAGCCATCAATTCCAGGCGGGACATGCATTGCCAGAATAACCGGTTCATTAGCAGTCTCGGCAGCAGCTAGCTGATCCCTGACCCAATCGAGTTGGACCGATGCACCTCGGCTGATGCTCAGCTCGCGCTGCTCCAGAGTCATGCTGCTCTGGTCACATCGCGAGGTGTCCGACCTTCTAGTGTAGACCACCGTATTGAGTGCAAGAACTCGCAGCTGCTGCTCAGCTCCTACCTGGCCCACTGTCAGCCGCGCTGAATAGAAGCCTTTGTCCAGGTGACTTCCGTCGATGATTGAGGCCCTACTACTTGGGGCCGAAGAACCATTGATTATAGGCCAGCCGTCGCCTTTCGACGTTTTGGCAAAATCGAAGACCGTGGTGCCTTTCCAATCGAAACCGCAATAGTTGGGCCCGATCGTGTCATTGTTGCCTGGCAAGTACAGCAGCGGAACACCGCTGCTTGAAACAATGTCAGCGAGACCATCCAACACTTCGCCGAAATCTTTTCCGCGCGGGCCGGTGCTTTGGCCATGAGCAGGCATGTCACCCAGATACATCACGAAATCGACCGAGTTGGCCGTGATGATATCGCCGGCTTTTTTGCGAGCCGCCCTCCATAATGGCTCTGTTGTCTCACAGTTGAAGCAATCGTATTCCGTGCCGGCCTTTAGATGAACATCCGAAAGTGCGAGAAACGAACCAGTGCTCGAATCCCTGGCCTCAGTGTACGGTTGATCATTGGGTTGTTGAGCACTTACGGCCTGTCCAAAAGTCGAAACAAGAAGCGCGGAAAGCGCAAATCCACCAAAGAATTTATTCATATGAGCCACACCACCCCCACAGGCAAAGTTTTTCATCCACGAAATCGGACATTTCAAGTGGTTTCAATTGTTATTATTATTATGTTTACCCTGATTTTGAAGCTAAATACCAATTGTGATTCTGTCAATTCAATTACCATAAATGGAATTCAAAAAATTAGGTGCTGTCAGTCTAATGGCAACTCGTCTCCTATTGGCGTAATGCGCCCCAGCCGAAGGCCCAATCAGGCCACGAGGTTCTGACACTCAGCCAAGGCGGCTGAGCGGGCGGCTTTGAATGTTTGACGATTTACGAGGTGGCGCTGGGCATTGAAGTGGTTGTGAAAGTTGGCGTGGACGGAGGCAAATTTCTGCAAGCTCTTCATCCTCCGAAACCGCTGCATCACACGTTCTCTTCGTCGAAATGGTAGGTGGCTATTCTCGGCTCGATTGTTCTTCCAGCGCCCCATCTCTCGGCGTTCTTCGTTTCCAAGCTCCCGCATAGCCGCAGGGTAGGATCTGAGGGCATCGGTCACGATCTTCTCAGTCTTTCCGTGACGTTTCAGCGCCTTCTTCAAGAACCGCAGAGCCGCACTTTTGTCCCGTTTTTTGGTTACATAGCTTTCAAGAACTTCACCTTCTTGGTCGACTGCGCGCCACAGATAATCCTCTCTCCATTGATCTTCACGAACACCTCGTCGAGGTGCCAGCGCCAATGGCGGAAGCCCTTCATTCTAGAAATTCGCTGGAGCCTGATATCAGCCGCAAACATCGGACCGAAACGGTTCCACCAGAAGCGAACCGTTTCGTGGCAGATATCGATCCCTCGCTCGAAAAGCAGATTCTCGACATTCCGCAGACTCAGCGGAAATCGAACATACATCAACACAACCAGGCGGATCACTTCGGGCGATAAGTTGAAGCGTTTGAATGGACTGGCTGGTTTTCTCGGTCTGGGCATCGCCCAGCCCTACCCAATCAGCGACCAAATTAAATCAGGTGCAGTTAGTCTGACAAGACCGGCTGTCTCCATGGATTTTGTAGTCATGCAGGAACTATACGGACACAGATCCCAATACGAATACGCACGAGTGTTTTTCCGGGAAAAATGCGGTGGAAATTTAAAGCCACTGGACTTCGTGCCACCCTTGAGCATTGCTGTCCGTGCCCGGCGAGCCGGGCTTGTGCCGGTAGCGGCCGCCAAACCGGCGGCTGCATCAACCGGAGAACACCCGAGACAAAATCGTCCAAAACCAAACCACCGAGCAAGCTTGATGCTCTCGAGAAGCTGCTCACCCGCAAAAACGGTGCAAGCATTGCCGAGATGATGGCAGCCACAGGCTGGCAGCAACATTCGGTGCGCGGAGCGATGGCAGGCGCGCTTAAGAAGCGCGGGCTCGCGATTACCTCGCAGAAGGTCGATGAAATTCGCCGCTATCAAGCTGAGACATCAGCATGAGCAACCCTGACACTCAGCAACTCGTTCACGAGATAGCGGCGATGGATCTTGAACAACTGCGCAGCACATGGAGGCGGCGCTACGGCGTCCCTCCTACCCTGCGTTCTCAGCCGATCATGCGTATGATGCTCGCATGGCGCCTGCAAAGCGAAGCTTACGGCGGGATTGATGCAGAGACCCGCAAGGCGCTCGCGCGAACCGGTGCAGCGCAGCCCACCGGGCGTGACCTTGGCGTAGGCGCGGTCCTGACCCGCAGTTGGAAAGGCCGAGAGATCAAAGTGGTGGTCGAGGAAGACGGGTTTCGATGGGAGGATGAGCTTTATCCCAGCCTATCAGCTGCAGCCACCGCCATCGCAGGAAGCCGCTGGAACGGACCAAGGTTCTTTGTGCTGAGGGATGCCGCGTGACCAAGGATGCTAAGCCTCAAAAGAAGGCTGCGGTTCGCTGCGCGATCTACACCCGCAAAAGCTCCGATGAAGGCCTCGACCAGTCGTTCAACAGTCTTGATGCGCAGCGCGCAGCGGGCGAGGCTTATGTTACCAGCCAAGCCAGCGAAGGTTGGACCATTATCCCCACCCTCTATGATGATGGCGGATATTGGGGCGGCACGATGGAGCGGCCCGGCCTACAGGCACTTCTCGCTGATATTGAGGCCGGACAAATTGATGTGGTGGTGGTTTATAAGATCGACCGGCTGACACGTTCGCTGACCGACTTCTCGCGTATCATTGAGATCTTCGACAAAGCAGAGACCAGTTTTGTCTCGGTCACCCAGTCGTTCAACACTACAGATCCCATGGGCCGGCTGATGCTCAAGGTGCTGCTCTCGTTTGCGCAGTTCGAACGCGAGGTCACCGGCGAGCGTATTCGTGACAAGATCGCCATTTCCAAAGCCAAGGGTATGTGGATGGGCGGAGTTCCGCCGCTGGGATATGATCCACCAACTAACGTATCACGCAAGTTGAAGGTCAACGCAGCTGAGGCTGAACAATTCCACCAAATCTATACATAATATCTCGAGCTTGGATCGGTCCATGCCCTGCATCGCGAGCTTGAAGCGTACGGTGTTCTCTCAAAGCTGCATGTAACCGCGAAGGGTAGGTCGATGGGCGGCTTTGCCGTTCAGCCGCGGGGCGCTGTTTTATCTGCTGCGCAACCGCATCTACCTAGGCAAGATCGTGCACAAGGATCATGTCTTCGAAGGGGAGCATGAAGGGATCGTGGACCCTGCTCTGTTCGACCGCGTGCAGCGCAAGCTCAATAGCAACGCGCGGCGTCACAATACTGCAGCAGAAACACGTGTCACCAAAGCACCGCTCACCGGCAAGCTGTTCGATGCAAATGGCGAGATCATGAGCCCGTCATTCTCGCGTGGGCGGTCAGGTCAAGTCTATCGTTATTATGTCTCTGCATCTTTGCAGCAAGGTTCGGCCGCTGGAGACAAAGACACAGTTCAACGATTGCCAGCTAGCGCTATCGAGACCTTGCTCGCTAAAACAGCCGCACGCTGGATGCCCGGCGCGAAAGATCCACTCGATCAACTATTCGCAGCTCGGGTTGCAGAAAACGGAATGGTTCTGGATTGTCCCGCAAAACTGTCAGCCGGTATCGCCCAGCATCTTCTTGGCGGCGAGCGCATCGTCCATTCGTCCGCCAAGCTCTGTCGCGTGCATCTTCCTGCAACTTTACCTCTTCGCGGAGACCAGCGGCAGATCATTGCCAACGGCAACCCAGACATCCGCTGACCCCACTCTCATTACCGCGCTGCGCCGCGCGCATTCCTTGCTAGGACGAGATCGCAAAGGCATGCCGCTAATCGAAATTTCTCCGTCTGCCGCCTACCTACGCATGTTGCTCAAGCTCTCCTTCCTAGCGCCGGACATTCAGCGCGGCATTCTTGAAGGCCGGCGACCAGGCTCGCTGAACCTCCAGCAGCTCATCAAATTGGACATTCCGCTATGCTGGGATGAGCAGCGGACAGCGCTGAACTGGCCCATTGTGAATTAGCCTGTTCCGAGGAGTAACAGGCCTGTTATGTCGAATTCGCACCCTGTTACGGCGAATAACAGGGAAACCCCATTTTCAAGCACCTAACCCTCGGTAATCACGCTATTTTCCTACTGGCGATTTAGCAAGAATTAGCCAGATCAGCCTGTTTTGGGCCTCAAATGAACAAATTTCCCTGTTTCTTCCCTGTTAAACAGGGAAACTCAACCGATTGCGATTGGCGCAGAGACTGGCCGCGCAAATCTCGCCTGATATCTGCAGAGACAGCGCTTCACAATCTGGCTAGCTACGGATTGGCCTGTTGGGGCGCGCAGACACCGCCGCTTTGCGCGGCTGCCCTGTAAACAGAGATTGGTGCTCTGGGCGGGTGGCGGAGCGGGTGGGATTCGAACCCACGAAAGAGTTGCCCCTTTACACACTTTCCAGGCGTGCGCCTTCGACCACTCGGCCACCGCTCCGCATGCCTGTTTGGCAGAGCGGCGCGTCTAGCGAGGTAATCGGGGGCGCGCAAGACGTGCGAATGCGGGTTTTCCGCACGCAGTTAAAGGGTTGCGGCCCGATAGGCTTTCGCGGGCGCGTTTGGCGTGCCACTATGGGTCTATGAACAGACTGCTTTTCGGCGGATCGCTCGCCTTGCTCGCCAACCCCCTCGCCGCTCAGGAAGCAGAGGCCGTTTCCGCGCCTTCGCCAAACCAAATCGTTGCCGAGGCTGCGGCGGAGGAGTGGGTGGCGATTGCGCCGGACGATCTGCTGGTGATGACGCTCGCCCCGGACGCGCAAGGCAATGCGCGGCAGGCGGTGATCCAGTTGATGCCCGCGCCGTTCAGCCAGGGCTGGGTGGAGAACATCCGCACCTTAGCCCGCGCGGGTTGGTATGACGGCGTGAGCATTAACCGGGTGCAGGATAATTACGTCGTCCAATGGGGCGATCCGAATGTCGATAATCCGGAGGCGGATGGGGATGCGAAGGCACTGCCGGAGGGGCTGCAGGTAATGGATGAGGAGGATTATGTCGAAACCTGTTCCGTTGGCGAAGAGGGTTCGATCGTACTCTGGCATCCGCGTGACTACTATGTAGATAGCTACGGTGATTTTGCGCAGATAGATAATGGTTGGCCGACCGCATCTGAGATAAGTGATGATACGCGAGTTCTTCAGCGATGGCCCGTCCACTGCTACGGCATGGTCGGCGTGGGTCGCTCCTACTCTCCCGACACCGGCACAGGCGCGGAACTCTATACCGTCATAGGCCACGCGCCGCGCCATCTGGACCGCAATATCGCGCTCGTCGGTCGAGTGATCGAGGGGATCGAGCATCTGTCCAGCCTGCCGCGCGGCAAGGGTGATCTCGGCTTTTATGTCGATCCGGCCAAACGTGTTCCCATTAAGTCCATCGTACTGGGTAGCGAATTGCGCGAACCGCCGCGTTTCGAATATCTCTCGACCGAGGGCGAGACCTTCGCTCGCTATGCCGAAGCCCGCGCCAATCGCCGCGATCCGTTCTTCATCGCCCCCGCCGGCGGGGCAGATATCTGCAACATTCCGGTGCCGGTGCGGCGGGTCGCGAGCGACGAAACCCCGCCAAACTAGAGCTCAGGCACGCTCTGCCTGAGTCACCGCATCGCTTGCGCGCAGGGCGCTGAGTATGCGGGTGAGGTGCGGCAGATCCTGCACCTCCAGCAGCACGTCGTAAATGCCGAAGGGGTGGTCCATCTGAGTGAGTTCCAGCGAGCGGACATTGGCATGGTTCTTGGCAAATATGGTCGCCATTTCCGCCAGCGTTCCGGGCCGGTCATACAGCGTTATGCGCAGTTGCCCCATCGCGCCCTTGCTGCGTTTGTCCCATGACAGGTCGAGCCAGTCGGCATCGATGCCGCTGGCCAGCTGTGCGCAATCGATCGCGTGGACCTCCACCCGCTTTCCCGCCTCGCGCAGGCCCACGATCCGGTCGCCGGGCACCGGGTGGCAGCAATCGGCCAGGTGAAAACCCACGCCAGGCGTCAGCCCCCTGATCGAGATCGCGCGTTCCTGCTTGGTCCAGTCGACCGGCTCCTCGATATTCTCGGTACAGCCGGGAACGAGCGCTTCCATCACCTCTCGGTCGCGGATCTTGGCCGCGCCGATGGCGTACATCAACTCGTCCTCTTCCTCCATTTCAAGGCGCTTGAGAGCTTCGCGAATGGCTTTCTTACCGATTTTTGCGGGCACGCGAATGGCGATTTCATCGAACACCTTGCGGCCGATCGCGGCCACTTCGTCACGTTCCTTAAGCCTTACGGCGCGGCGGATGGCGGCGCGCGCCTTGCCGGTGACGACGAAGCCCAGCCAACTCATCTGCGGGGCGGCGTCCTTGCCCTTGATGATCTCCACCACGTCGCCATTGTTGAGCGCGGTGCGCAGCGGCATGTGCCGTCCGTTGATCTTCGCGCCGACCGTTTGCGCGCCCAAATCGGTATGCACCGCAAAGGCGAAATCCACCGGGGTCGCCCCCTTGGGCAGCTGGAACAGTGCGCCCTTGGGGGTGAAGGCGAACAGCCGGTCCTGGTAGATTGCCATGCGGGTATGTTCGAGCAGCTCTTCCGCATCGTGGCTCGCATCGACGATCTCGATCAAATCGCGCAGCCAGCCGACCTGCCCATCGGGCCGGTCGCCCTGTTTGTAGGCCCAATGCGCTGCCAGCCCGAATTCGTTGCGCTGGTGCATGTCCGACGTGCGCACCTGCACCTCCACCCGCATCGAGTTTTCATACATCAGCGAGGTATGGATCGAGCGATAGCCGTTGTTTTTCGGCGTGGAGATGTAATCCTTGAACTTGCCTGGAATGAACTGCCAGGTGGTGTGCAGCACACCCAGCGCCGCGTAACAATCCGCCTCGTCATGGCAGACTACGCGGAAGGCCATGATATCGGTCACCTGCTCGAACGAAACGTGCCGCTCGGCCATCTTCTTCCAGATCGAAAACGGATGTTTCTCGCGCCCGGTCACTTCCACCTGCAAGCCCGCCTCGGCCAGCGCCTGCTTGATCGACAGCGCAATCGCGTCGACCTGGCCGCCATCCTGCTTGCGAATCTGGTCCAGCCGCCCGGTGATCAGCTTGTATGCCTCGGGCTCCAGCTGTTCGAAGGCGAGCAGCTGCATTTCGCGCATGTACTCATACATGCCCACCCGCTCGGCCAGCGGGGCGTAGATATCCATCGTTTCGCGCGCGATACGCTGGCGCTTCTCTTCGCTCTTGATGAAATGCAGCGTGCGCATATTGTGCAGCCGGTCCGCCAGCTTGACCAGCAACACGCGGATATCCTCGCTCATGGCGAGCAGGAACTTGCGCAGATTTTCCGCCGCCCGCTCGTTTTCGGGCATCGCCTCGATCTTGCTGAGCTTGGTCACCCCATCGACCAACCGCGCCACGTCGGCACCGAAATTTTCCTCGATATCCTCGATCGTGGCGAGCGTATCTTCCACCGTATCGTGGAGCAGCGCGGTCATGATCGTTTCCTGATCGAGCTGCAGATCGGTCATCAACCCCGCCACCTCCACCGGGTGGCTGAAATACGGATCGCCCGAGGCGCGCACCTGCGTGCCATGTTTCTGGACGGTATAGACATAGGCGCGGTTAAGCGCCGCTTCGTCGGCGGAGGGGTCATATTCCTTGACCCGTTCGACAAGTTCGTACTGGCGCAGCATCTTGGGATTGAATGTGCGGTGGCAGGGCCGCAGGGGCAAGCGGAATCGTGCCGTTGGCGCGCCTTACGTCAGCTCCACTCGGCCACCGGAGGCAGGCTCATCAGGATCGCGTCGATATTGCCGCCGGTTTTCAGACCGAACAACGTGCCCCGGTCATAGACCAGGTTGAATTCCGCATAGCGGCCGCGCCATTCCAGTTGCCGACGCTTTTCATCTTCGGTCCATTTGGCATCCATTCGGCGGCGGACGAGCTGCGGAAAAATGTGCAGAAACGCCTCCCCCACATCGCGGGTGAAGTGAAAATTCCGCTCGAAGGCAGCGTCATCGTCGCATTCCAGATGATCGTAGAAAATACCCCCTACCCCGCGATGGCACCCGCGGTGGGGGATGTAGAAATAATCGTCGGCCCATTTGCGGAAGCGTTCGTAATAGGTCGGGTTGTGCGCCATGCAGGCGGCGCGGAAGGCAGCGTGGAAAGCCTCGGTATCGTCCTCATACGGGATTGGCGGGTTGAGGTCCGCACCGCCGCCGAACCATGCCTTGCCGGTGGTCAGGAAGCGGGTGTTCATGTGTACGGCGGGCACATGCGGGTTGGCCATATGGGCAACCAGGCTGATGCCGGTGGCGGCGAATCCCGGCGCATCGGCGCTCGCCCCGTTCACCTGACCGGCAAATTCGGGGCTGAAGTTCCCGCGTACGGTGGACACGTTGACGCCGACTTTCTCGAACACCTTGCCCTTCATCAAACCGCGGGTGCCGCCGCCGGGATCGTCGTTGCCCTCCTCATGCCGGTCCCACGGCGTATATTCGAACGCGGCATCGCTGCCCGCTTCCCGCTCGATCTCTTCGAAAGCCTCGCAAATGCGGGTGCGCAGGGCTTCGAACCATTCGCGGGCCTGCTGTGTATGTTCGGAATGATCGTTGTGGGAATCGGCCATGAAATGCGACTTGCCATTATCCCCGCCACGCGGCAATAGCGGCCCATGGTTCCCCTTTCGTTCGCAGGTCAGGAATTGGCGCTCACCAAATCCGGCGCGGTCTATTGGCCGCGCGAGCGAGCCTTGCTGGTGGCCGATCTCCATCTGGAGAAAGCCAGCTTTTACGCCAAGCACGGTCAGATGCTGCCGCCCTATGACAGCCGCGAAACGCTTGAGCGCGTCGCGACCGCGATCAGAGACACCGGCGCCAGGCGGGTATTTACGCTTGGCGACAATTTCCACGATTCCTCTGGCAGCACACGGCTGGAAAGCCACGCGGCGGGAATGCTCAGCGCCCTCACCCGCGCGGTCGATTGGGTGTGGATCACCGGCAATCACGATCCTTCGATGGAAGCGCGCAATGGTGGCTCTATCGCCGAAGAGCTCGAGATCGGCGGCATGGTCCTGCGCCACATGGCCAGGCACGGCGAGACCCAGCCCGAACTGTCCGGCCACTTCCACCCGCGCCTGCAACTCACCATCCGCCACCGCCGCATCCGCCGCCCCTGCGCCGTAGTCAGCGCATGCATGTCCGGGCCGGAAGATCAGTCCTGCCGGATGATCCTGCCGGCATTCGGAGCCCTCACCGGCGGGATGGATGCGGGCGATCCGGCCATCGTGAAAGCATTGCAGCCGGCGGAAAAGATCGATGCGCTGCTGCCCGCTGCGGGGAAGTTGGTGCGCTATCCGTTGTGGCGGGAGGCGGCGTGAGCCTCCCGGCGCCCATTTTATATTCCATCGAACTACTGACATGGTGGCATGTAGCCATTTGGGCAGCGGTTGTTCTCATGATCGGATTACAGGGTAGCCAAAGCGAGTTATCACTACTTGCAAAATTAGGCTTTGCAGCGGCAGCAGTCGCGCTGTTCTACCTGCTTTTTATGCCTATCATCGGGCAAATTTTTGGCGATAAGTTTTCTTTGTCGCAAGTCTGGCCCACATCGGCACTGATAGGTATTGGCGTTGCAGCCACATTCTATCTCTATATCTTCGCGATCAATGATAAGGACACTCCGACAGACTTTTTGATTTTCGGATTTCTAATTCATTCTGTATTTCTCGGTCTCGTCCTGAATTTGTTTCTGTTCTTGGTTCCGAAAGTAGTTGGCTATGGCCCGACAGAGATTCCGGCGATGTCCTGGGGCGTGATAAATCAGACACAGGGTTTGCCCTAGCGAATCCATTCGTTTGCCACTAAGTAGCCCGTCATAACCACGGCATTACAGGAGAACGCCCCATAGCCCGTCCACCCCGGCGCATGAACACGCCGCCCGTAAAGAGCGGCCCGCGCTACGATAATATGATCCAGTCCGACAAGGTTCGCGTCATCGACGAGAACGGCGAGAATCTGGGTCTGATGTATACTGGAGAAGCGATCGATCAGGCGGCGGAAGCCGGCCTGAATCTCGTGGAAGTGTCCCCCAACGCGAACCCGCCCGTCTGCAAGTTCCTCGATGTCGGTAAATACCGTTACGAGGCGCAGAAGAAGGCCAATGCCGCGCGCAAGACGCAGAAGACCCAGGACATCAAAGAGGTCAAGATGCGCCCCAATATCGACACGCATGATTATGACGTGAAGATGCGCAACGTGTTCAAATTCATCGAAAATGGCGACAAGGTGAAGGTCACCCTGCGCTTTCGCGGACGCGAGATGGCGCACCAGCATCTGGGCATGGATTTGCTGAAAAAGGTGCAGGACGACACCGGTGAGGTGGCCAAGGTGGAAGCATTCCCGCGCCTCGAGGGCCGGCAGATGCTGATGGTTCTCAGCCCGAAATAGAGCATCCGGCTCGGCAAGTCCCGACCACTTGTCGAGCCGCTATTGCCGTTCATCGGAAGTCTCTCGCTGCAAATAGCGATCACCTATTAAGGTGCCTTTCAGCTTCGATATCAGACGAATAAGCTTCGCATTTTCATGCTTCGGGAGTCCTCAGCCATGTCAGCCTCGCAACCGTCAATACTCACCCTTCTAGGCCTAGGCGCAGCCTCGCTTGCCATGGTCGGCAGCGCGCCGTCCGCGTTGGCACAAAGCAATACGTCGCCATCGGCTGCGTCCAGTTCTGCTTTTGCGCAATTTGCACCGCGCCCGGCAGCCGGTTCACCCCGGCTGGATTATGAACTGTGGGACGAGGCGCTGGATTTTTTCGTGCTGAAAATGGGCAAATCCACCCGGGAGAACGCATCCCGCCCCGAACCTGGATTGGGGACAAGGCGCGTTTGGGGTCATGATTCCCGCTACAGGCTGGAAGGCAACCGGATCGTTTTCTCGTTCCTGGAACCCGAAGTCATTCAATCGCTCACCGATTACCGCGCGGATCTGGAACGGATTGCGGGCGAAGTCGATATCGCCACCCTGTCCCGGAACGAACAACTCGCCTTCTGGATGAACCTGCATAACGTCGCGGTGATCGAACAGATTGCGCGCAATTATCCGGTCGCCCAGCCCGCTCGCATGAAGATCGGGGCCGATCAGGTTCCATTGGACGATGCGGGTATCGTGACCATCCGCGGTGTGACGATGAGTCCGAAAGATATTCGCACGCAGATCGTTTATCCTAACTGGAACGATCCGCGGGTCATTTACGGCTTTTTCCGCGGCGATATTGGCAGCCCTTCGATCCAGGATATCGCCTTTACAGGCGGCAATATCGGATCGTTGTTGCAAGAAGTCGGCAATGAGTTCGTCAACTCGCTGCGCGGCGCGCACAAGCAGGGCAGCAAGCTGATGGTCTCGGAAATCTATGCCGAGGCGCAGCCTTTTCTGTTCCCCGATTGGCCAAACGATCTTCGAGCGCATCTGGCCGATTATGCAGATGCGCCGGTCAAGGAAATTTTGGCGGAAACAGACGAAGTGAGCGCCACGGTCTATGAAAACGACCTGGCCGATCTGATGAACGGTGAACGCGATCCGCAATATGGTTTTGTCACTCAAAGCGACGACCGATTTGGTTCGGTCGCCCAGCGCTTCAGAATTCCCGGATCGGTCCAACGCCTGTTGCAAGAGCGCGCGCAGAAGATAAACAAGCTGCGGGAGCGCAAGCAATTGCAGGGGCGGGTTATCCTCCTGAACCCGAATGGGGACTGGGCCGGTGCAGAGGAAGTCGAATAGCGTAGATAAGACATTATTCCGGCACGCTGGATGACAGCGCGCCGGATCGGGTTGATCATCGGCGCGCTGGCGCTGCTGGCCGGAATTTTCGCCCCGACCCCCGCCGGGATGGAGCGCGAAGCGCTGATCGTGGCCGGGTTGGTCGTGTTGATGGCATCGTGGTGGATGACCGAGGCGATCCCCCTGACCGCCACAGCCTTGATGCCCTTCCTGGTTTTGCCGTTCGCGGGCGTGATGGATGCGCGCGAAACGGCCTCCGCCTATTATTCGCCTATCCTGTTCCTGCTGCTGGGCGGCGCCTTCATTGCACTGGCGATCGAGCGGACGGGATTGCACAGGCGGCTTGCCCTGGCGATCCTGCAAACTGTGGGAGGAAGAGGCGGACAGGCCGGTTTGTTGCTGGCATTCATGATCAGCGCGGCGATCCTGTCCATGCTGATCTCCAATACTTCGACCGCGCTGATCATGATGCCGATGGCGCTGGCGGTGCTGGCCGGGGGCGGTCTGGCGGCGAAGGAGCAGGAAGGTCTGGCGGGCGCTTTGCCGATGGGCATCGCCTTTGCCGCCAGTATTGGCGGGCTTGGTACGCTGGTCGGCTCGCCCACCAATGCGATCGCGGTCGGGCTGCTCGATACGACCATCGGTGTGCAGATCAGCTTCGCGGAATGGACGCTTTACGGGTTGCCGATTGTGGTGCTGGGCGTACCTTTGGCAGCGTTCATCATCGCCAAGGTGCAGCAAGTCGCCAGCCACCCGTTCGACGTGGTTGCCGCACGCAACGCGATTACCGAGACCGCGCCGATGGGCAGTGCGGAGCGGCGATTGATGGTGATTGTCGCGCTGACGTTCTTTGCCTGGATGACCCGGTTGATCGTCGCACCCTATTTGCCCGCCGGATCATGGACCGACGGGACGATCGCCATCGCCGCCAGCCTGGCGCTGTTCCTGCTGCCCGACGGCACCGGGCGGCCGCTGCTGCTCTGGCACGAGGCGGACCGCGCGCCGTGGGGCGTGATCATGATGTTCGGCGGCGGGTTGGCTCTGGCAGCCGGAATGGGCGCCAGCGGCCTGGCCGCGTGGCTCGGCAATGCGCTGCTTTTCCTCGATACAGTGCCACTCGTGCTGGTTGCGCTCGCGATCGTGGGCATGGTCGTGCTGATCACCGAATTTGCCAGCAATGTCGCCACGGCCAGCGCGATCATCCCGGTTGTGGCCAGCCTGGTGGTGGCGCTGGGCGGCGATCCGGTGCTTCTCGCCATGCCCGCCGCGTTGGCTGCCAGCTGGGGTTTCATGCTGCCGGCAGGCACCGGGCCGAACGCGATTGCCTGGTCAACCGGACATATCCGCATCGGCCGGATGGTCAAAGCCGGGCTGGTGCTCGACATCATCGGCATCGGTATGATCGTGGCACTGGTGTGGATGGTTGCGGCCATTACCTAAAAGCTCGCTTGAAGCGGCGCCGCCATCGCGATAATCGGGCAGCGGTGAATAGGGCGGCGGTGCAGATGCGTTCCTGCGGAGGTTAGGAACGGGCGGCCCGCCATCCCGTCAAGCTCCTGCCTTCCTGGGAGCGTGAATGCAGGAAGCACATTTCATGACCGATGCTGTCGATTCGACCGATACCCCTACCCCCCGCCGCAAGCCCAAGCCCGAGGCCACGACCATCGCCGGGCGCAAGCTGAAGCCCAGCACATTGATGATGGGCCACGGGTTCGACCCGGCTTTGTCCGAAGGATCGCTTAAAGCGCCGATCTTCCTTACCAGTACATTCGCGTTCGAAAACGCCGCGGCGGGCAAGCGCCATTTCGAAGGTATTACCGGCAAGCGTGAGGGCGGTGCGGAAGGGCTGGTCTATTCGCGCTTCAACGGCCCGAACCAGGAAATTCTCGAAGACCGCCTCGCGATCTGGGATGGCGCGGAAGACGCGCTGAGCTTTTCCAGCGGCATGACCGCGATTACCGTGCTGATGCTGGCCTATTGCAGCGCCGGCGACGTGATCGTCCATTCCGGCCCGCTTTATGCGGCGACGGAGGGTTTCGTGGCCAAGGTGCTGGCGAAATACGGCGTGAAATATGTCGATTTCCCAGCCGGTGCGACGCGCGAGCAGCTGGACGATGTGCTCGCCCGCGCCAAGGATATGGCGAGCGAGAGCGGCGGCAAGGTCGCGATGATTTATCTGGAAAGCCCGGGCAATCCCACCAACGCACTGGTCGACGTGGAAGCGGTTAAAGAGGCGCGTGATGCGGCGTTGGACTGGTCCTGCCCGATCGCCATCGACAACACCTTCCTCGGCCCACTGTGGCAGCGCCCGCTAGATCACGGGGCGGATATCGTGTGCTATTCGCTGACCAAATATGTCGGCGGCCATTCGGATCTGGTTGCTGGCAGTATTGCTGGCGACAAGAAGTGGATGGATCCGGTGCGCGCGCTGCGCAACACGATGGGCGGCATTGCCGATCCCAACACCGCGTGGATGTTGTTGCGATCGCTGGAAACGGTCGAATTGCGAATGCAGCGCGCTGGCGAAAACGCCGCCAAGGTCTGCGAATTTCTCGCCAGGCACCCCAAGGTCGAGGGGCTTGGCTATCTCGGCATGATCAAGGATGCGCGCCAGCAGGATATTTACGACCGCCATTGCCTGGGTGCCGGCAGCACGTTCAGCGTGTTCATCAAAGGCGGGGAACAGGAATGTTTCGCCTTCCTCGACGCGCTGCGGATCGCGAAATTGGCCGTCAGCCTTGGCGGGACGGAAACCCTGGCGAGCCACCCTGCCAGCATGACCCATCTGTCTGTCCCGGAAGGCCGCCGGACCGAGCTCGGCATATCGGATAATCTGGTCCGTATCAGCATCGGGATCGAGGATCCGGACGATCTGATCGCCGATTTCGAGCAGGCGCTGACGAAAGTCTGACATGGCCGGCAAAACCTTCCTCGTCATCGGGGCCGGGGCCGGGATTGGTGGCCACGCCGCCGCCCGGTTTGCCCGCGAAGGCTATCATGCAGTGCTCTGCCGCCGATCGGACGAGGAGGGGCTGGGCCGCTTGGTGTCGGCGATAGAAGCAGGCGGCGGGCAAGCGACTGGACGCTTGCTCGACGTGTCGCAGGACGGGTCCATCGAGGAACTGGTCGAGCAGGTTGAGCGCGATATCGGGCCGATCGACACTGTGCTTTATAACATCGGCGCGCAGATCGGGAACCGCTCGCTGGCCGATACGCCGCATCGCACGTTCGAATTGGGCTGGCGGCTGGGGACCTTCGGTCTGTTTCGGCTGGCCCATGCGCTGACCCCGCGGATGGCGGAGCGCGGCAAATCGGGCATTGGGGGCACCATCATCGTCACCAGCGCCACGGCTGCCGTGCGCGGCAATGCCGGTCAGCACAGTCATGCCGCCGCGATGGGCGGGCGGCGAATGCTATGCCAGACGCTGAACGCCGAGTTCGCGCCCCAAGGCATCCATGTTGCCCATGTGCTGATCGACGGACCGGTGGATGCACCCGATACGCTCGGCAAGATGCTGGGCGAGCAGTTCGATGCCTATAAGCAGTCGAAGGGCGAGGACGGATTGCTCGAACCGGCAGCGATAGCCGAAACCTACTGGCATCTGGCGAACCAGCCGCGCAGTGCCTGGACCCATGAAGTGGATCTGCGACCGTGGACCGACACGCCCTGGTGGAACGATAATTAGGCGGCGATGCCAGGTTGATGCAGTCTCGGCGCGGGGTTCGGCCTACCCCTTCCACTCGCGGCGCTCTTCGGCCTGCTTCAGCACTTCATAGGCCACGCTGACCGCCTGGAACTGCTTTGCCGCTTCATCGTCGCCCGGCTTTACATCGGGATGCACTTCCTTCGCCTTGGCGCGGAAGGCCTTTTTGATCTCTGCCAATTCGGCATCAGCCTCCAGTTCCAGCACGTCGAGCGCACGCATCTCGTCGGATGAGCGCGAGCCATCGCCGCTGCCCGCCCAGCCATAATGCTGCGCCTCGGCATAGCCTGCATTCTCGGCTTGTTCGGACTTGGTGCGTTTGGCCTTCTCTTCCTTGTCGAGGCCTTCGAAATAATCCCAACCGCGATTATATTCCGCAGCGTGTTTCTGACAGAAATACCACCTGTCGGGGCTGTTGGGTGATTTGGGCGCAGGGCAATCGCCCGGCTCGTCGCAATTATGCCGGTCGCAGATGCGAAGATTGGTCGCCTCCCGGCTGCCGCCATAGGCCCGCCAGCGGGGAAAACCCCAATCGTTTGAGCGCCGCGCACCGGCCATTATGTCGTTCGTCCGAGGATCATGGCGGTCAGTCTAGGGGTGCTGGAACGATTTTAAAAGGCATGGGAACAGGTTGCAGTGTGAAATGTTGCATTGCAACACTTTCGTAATATCGGCAGCTTAAGCGCCGGTGCAGACAGATAAGAGAACGCCATGAGCCGTCAATTGACCCTATCCGCCGCAGTCAGCACCATTGCCATGGCGGCGTTTGCGCTGGCTGCGATGCCTTTTTCTATCATCGCCTGATCAAGCGCCCCGGCGCAGCGAACATACTCGCCGCGCCGACGCTTTCCTGCCGATTATGCCGAGCCGCGATCAGTTGACGATTACCGTCACCGCGCGGCGGTTCTGCGCCCAGGCTTGCTCGTTCGAACCCAGCGCCACGGGGCGTTCCTTGCCATAGCTGACAGTGCCCAGCCGGCTGGCGGGTATGCCCAGGCTGACCAGGTAGTTTTTCGCTGCATTGGCGCGCCGCTCGCCCAGGGCGAGGTTGTAATCGCGCGTGCCGCGCTCATCCGCATGGCCTTCGACCGTGGCGGTCAGGTTGGTATATTGCAGCAAATATTGTGCCTGCGTCTGCAGGGCTGCAGCATCCTGGCTGTCGATGTTGAAGCGGTCCGTATCGAAATAGATCACGTTTTGTCCGTTCACCGCATTCACGAAATGCTGCTGGGTGCCCAGCACCGGACCGGCCGGCTGGGTTGCCTGGGTCGGCGTGGAAACGGTGGTTACCGGCTGGGGAGGCAAATCTTCGGGTGCCTTGGATTTGCAACCGGCCAGTCCCAGCGTTCCGGTGACGATTGCTGCGGTCAGGATGCGGGTGTTCATGAGTATTCTCTCCTTGGGAAAAACACACGGCGCGACCCCTCGCCGTCATTAGGTTGAATGCATTCAGGGCAATATCGGTCCCCACGCCGGGTCCGAAGCATCGACCGGTGTGGGCAGGCGGCGCAGATTATCGCCCGTCAGATCGACCTGGTACAAAGCGGTTTCGCCGCTGCCGCGCGAGGTGCGGAAGAACTGCACGATCCGGCCATTTGGCGCCCAGGTGGGTGCCTCGTCCTGCCAGCTATCGGTCAGATGGCGAAGCCCTCGTCCGGCGGGATTCATCACCGCGATACGGAAATTTCCGGCAATATGGGTGAAAGCGATCTGGTCGCCGCGCGGGGACCATTCGGGCGTGGCCGCGCGCCCGCCGAAGAAGCTGAGGCGTCGCTGGTCGCTGCCATCGGCGTCCATGATATAGATTTGCTGGCTGCCCGAACGGTCGCTTTCGAACACGATGCGCGATCCGTCGGGCGAATAAGATCCACCAATATCGATTCCCGGCGCGGTGGTCAGACGAACGCTCGGTCCGCCATTGGCCGAAACGCGGTAGATATCCGTGTTGCCATTCACTGCCATGGAATACAGAATCCAGTCGCCATCCGGGCTCCAGCGCGGGGCGAAAGTGGGATTGCTGCTTTCGGTCACCAGCGTCTGCCGGCCCGTGCCGATATCGTAAATATAGATCCGCGGATTGCCATCGACATAGCTGAGATAGAGCAGCTGGCGGTAATCGGGAGAATAACGCGGGGTCAGCGCGGTGGAGCGCCCGGTGGTGATGAAGCGGTGGTTCGCCCCGTCGCTATCCATGATGGCCAGCCGCTTGGTCCGGTTATCCTTCGGTCCGGTTTCCGCGATATAGGCGATGCGGCTGTCGAAGAACGGGCTTTCACCGGTCAGCCGCGAATAGACCAGATCGGCGCATTTATGTGCTGCACGCCGCCAATCGGAAGGCGGCACGACCCAGCCCCCGCGAGTCAGCTCGTCCTTCAAGGCCATATCATAGAGATAGCAGCCCACCACCAGCTTGCCATCGCCGCGCGCACGGACATAACCATGCACCAGCATTTCCGCCCCGCGATTGGACCATGTTCCCCAGACCGGATCGGCGATGTCGGCAAATTGGGGCTGAGGCAGCGCATCCGGCCCTGTCGGCTCGAACAATCCATTATTACGCAAATCGGCGGTGATGACCCGCGCCAGCTCCTTGCCGAGCGCGGCAGTGCCACTGGCATTGGCGGGGGTGGTGCGGTTGGAATCGGTCGCGAATCCGGGGATCGCGATACCAAGATCATCGAGGTTGCCTTCGAATGAAACCGAGCCCGTCAGACCATCCTGATCGTCATCCGCAATCGCGGTCTCCTCCACCTCCAGCGGCACGACGACGGGCGGCGGGCTGCCCAGATCCTGCGCCATGACGGGCGAAATCGAATAAGCGAGAAGCATCGCGGCGGTTGCTCCCCATACCCCGTGGGCCCTGAGGAACGGGGCCGCAGGCCGAGCGGGTGTTTGTATGGTTCTGGTCATTGGGACAGTTTCCAATCGAAGCTGATCGTGGCTCTCTTCCAAGCCTCGTAATACTCATCGGGCAAATCGAACGGGGCGGCAAGTTGCACTGCACGAATGGCCTGTTCACCGTGACGGCCGGCCTGCGCCTGGTTGGTTGCGTTCACTCCGGTCTGCCGGCGCAAGCGCGGCGTACCGGCCAGCGATCCGTTCTCGTTCAGGCTGAAACTCACCACGCTGACGATCTCGTCGACTTCGGGCCCGCTTGGCGGCGACCAATGCGGCTTGAGCTGGCGGGACAGGGCTTGCAACAACGACGCCTTCGCGCTGTTGCCGATCTGCGATGCGGGCACGCGGGTTTCGGTAGTGGCGGCGCTCGCCCCTGCTCCCTCGAGGAAATTGTCGCCCAACCGGCTTGCCCCGCTAGGCTGCTGAGCGGCGGGCCGCGATGTCGGCCGGTCCGGTCGGCGGCGAGGCTCGCTGCTGGTGGCGCGCGGGGCAGGCGCGGGAGTGGACCGGGCGCGGGTCGGCCGTGAGCGCGGAGCCCGGGAGGCGGCCGGGCGCGGCGGCTGGGTTGCAACCGCCCGCGGTGCGGGGATCGGTTCCGATACCACAGGGGCCGGGATCGGCTGCGGCATGTCAGACAAGGTAGGGGCGGTGGCCGCGCGGCTTTCGGGCACGGGCATGGGTGCGCTTGCTTCCAGCCCTACATCCTCGGCCAAGCTCACCGATACACGCTCGATATCCGGCAATTCCGAAATTTCGGGCTGCATCAGCAATGCCGCTGCCAGCACGACATGCAGTACCACCGCGACCCCGAGGGCAATGGTTTCATCGCGGCGTAAGGCGGTTTGTCCCATGATGCGCGGCTATGCGCCCTCCCCTGAACCGTCGCTGACCTCGGCGGACGCAGAGCCTGTCGTATCCGGCATTGGCGCGATCACGGCGGGCGGTGCGGCGGAACTGTTGGTGACCAGCGCAATCGAATTCAGCCCCGCGCGGTTCAACTCGCCCATGATTCCCATTACCTGCCCGTAAGACATCAGCCTGTCGGCGCGCAGGGTGATGTTCGGCGGGTTTCCGGTAGAGTTGGAAACGATTTGCTCGAGCCGGCCCGGCAATTCTCCGGGCGCGAGTGGCTGGTTATCGAGGTAAATCACCCCGTCGCTCGCCAAAGTGACCGACACTTCCTGAGTTTCCTGGGGCAAGGCACCGGCGCGGCTGTCCGGCAGTTCCACCGGAACCCCGGCGGTAAGCAAGGGCGCGGTGACCATGAACACGATTAGCAGCACCAGCATCACGTCCACCAGCGGGGTGACGTTGATTTCGGCCATCGGTGCACGCCGCGATCCGCGCCCCGGCCGGGATGAGCTATGAACGCCCATTGCCACTCTACATGCTCTCCAGCTGGCGGCTGAGGCTTGCCCCGAAGCGGTCGGCGAATCGCTGCAAATTCGCCTCGTACCCGTTCACCGAATGGCTGAAGCGGTTATAGGCGATTACTGCGGGAATCGCCGCGAACAGCCCGATGGCGGTGGCGAACAACGCCTCCGAAATACCCGGCGCAACCACGGCGAGCGAGCTGCTTTCCTGCACCCCGATCTGGAAGAAGCTGTTCATGATGCCCCATACGGTTCCGAACAGCCCGACGAACGGCGCAACCGAGCCGGTGGTGGCAAGGAAATTGAGCCGGTCGGACAGTTCGTCCGATTCCTGCGCAACCTGGCTGGCCATAGTAGCGGCGAGCCGTTCGCGCGTTCCGTCGCGGTCCACCACCTTTGCGCCGCCGGTCGAACGGCGCCATTCGTTCAGCCCGGCAGCGGCCACGCGGGCGGAGGGGATGTTCTTCTTCGCCTGCCGCTTGTTGAACGCGGCAAAATCCTCGACCTCCCAGAACTCGTCCTCATAGGCCTTGCTGCGCCGCCTGACGCCGCCCATCCGCAGCGAGAAGGAGATAATGATGGCCCACACCCAGATACTGGCCAGCACCAGCCCCAATATCACCGCCTGGACCACGATATCGGCCTGCAGGAACAGTTCGACCGGATCGAGCCGGGTCGGTGCGCCGGTAGCGGTTGCAGCAGCAGCGAGAAGTGTCAGTTCGGTCATGCGGTCTCATCTCGGGATAGAACGGTTTTGAACGCCTCTCGCCATTCGGCGGGTTGGCGCCGGGGGCGGCCATCGGGTGCGACGAAGCCGACCCGCAAGGTCGCTTCGCAGAGCTTTTCTGAACCGGACCCAAATCCCCGGTAGGCAATCTGGTGCATCCGGCAACTGGCAGCCCCCAGTTCGGTGCAGCGGGTTTCGATCACCACATCGTCGTCCAGCTTGGCCGGGCGCAGGTATTTCAACTGAATATCGGCCACCGCATAAGCGCCCTCGCCCGCCTCGATCGCGGCGCGTTGATCGATATCGAGCAGCCGCAGCAAATCCGACCGCGCCCGTTCGAACCAGCGCAGATAATTGGCGTGATAGGTGATGCCGGACAGGTCCGTATCCTCGTAATAGACCCGCACCGCATAGAGATGCAGCGGGCCATCGAGTATGCCGCCCGGAGGTGTCGGTTGCGTCTTTTTCACTGCGCCGGCGTCTAGCGCAGGGCCGACTCGCCCCGCAAGCGATAGCGACAAAGGGAACCGCGTGTGCGGCAGGCCGTTAGGCGCCGACAATCATCGGCCCAAGCGGTTGTCCGCCGAATATGTGGACGTGGAGATGCGGCACTTCCTGTCCCCCGTTTCGACCGACATTCGCCATGGCCCGGTATCCGCGCACAACAAGCCCCTTGTCGCGGGCCACATGGCCAACCGCGCGGACAAACCCGGCGATCTCCTCGGCCGATGCTTTCTCGCTGAAATCGTCCCAGCTGACATAGCGGCCCTTGGGTATCACGAGGATGTGAACCGATGCCTGGGGGTTTATGTCGTGAAAGGCATACGCCCATTCGTCCTCGTAGACCTTTTGCGACGGAATCTCCTCGCGCAGGATCTTGGCGAATATATTGCTGTCGTCATAAGGCTGGGTCGGATCGATCGGCATCAGGCATCTCCCTTGTCTGCTCGGGCAGCTTTTTCTTCCAGGCCGGACAAGCCTTCGCGCCGCGCCAATTCGTCCAGTACATTGGCAAACGGAACATCCTTGGCGTCAAGCAATACCAGCAGGTGGAACAGCAGATCGGCCGCTTCGCCCGTCAGTTCCTCTTGATCGCCCGTCAGCGCGGCGATCAGGGTTTCGGTCGCTTCCTCGCCTAACTTACGTGCCATTACCGGCAAGCCGCGCGCGTTCAGCTTCGCGACATAGCTGACATCCGGATCGCCCGAACTGCGTTCGGCGATCGTCTGTTCTAGGCGAGAGAGAATATCCATGGCACCGGTCATTGGCGCGCTGCCAATGCCCGGTCAAGCGGTGAGAATGTGCAGCCTCATCTGTCGTCGCCGCGCCCGTTGCCGGCGCTGTAACGCCCGATCAGCAGGCCGAGTACACCAAGGGCAAACAGTGCCATGTTGGACGGTTCGGGCACCGGCACGGCACCGGACGCATGCGCCGGAGCGGCAATCAACAGGGCGGCAAGGCTGAAAAATCGAACCATCATTCGCGGTTAATGCAAACCGCGCGCCAGTCCGGTGGACTCGCGAAAAAAGGCGGTTAGCGGTAGTTAATGGCGGCAGGCTGCGGCCGGCAATTGTAAACCTGCCCGACATTATCCAGCCTGGGAAGGCGCCCTTGCCGGTATTCCCGCTGCTCGCAGCGCCGCCTGCGCCTCAGCCACCGAATGAGTGCCGAAATGGAAGATCGAGGCGGCCAGAACGGCGCTGGCATGCCCCCGTGTCACCCCTTCCACAAGGTGATCCAGAGTGCCGACCCCGCCACTGGCGATGACCGGTACGCCCACCGCATCGGCAATCGTGCGGGTCAAATCGAGGTCGTAGCCGGATTTCGTACCGTCGCCGTCCATCGATGTGACGAGCAATTCGCCCGCGCCGAGTTCGGTCAATCTAAGCGCATGGTCCAGCGCATCGATCCCGGTTGGCCTGCGCCCGCCATGGGTGAAGATTTCCCATTTGCCCGGTGCGGAGCGCCGGGCATCCACCGAGGCCACGACGCATTGGCTGCCCATCCGCTTGGCAATGTCGCCCACCAGTTCGGGCCGAGCCACCGCTGCACTGTTGACCGCGACCTTGTCTGCGCCTGCCAGCAGCAACGCCCGCGCGTCCTCTACCGACGCGACGCCCCCGCCCACGGTGAGCGGCATGAAGCAGACCTTGGCCGTGCGCGCGACCATGTCGAGCAGCGTTCCGCGCCCCTCGTGACTGGCCGAGATGTCGAGAAAACACAGCTCATCCGCCCCGGCGAGATCGTAGGCGCGCGCCTGTTCCACCGGATCGCCCGCATCCTGGAGGTCGACGAAATTGACGCCCTTGACCACACGGCCATCCGCCACGTCGAGGCAGGGAATGACGCGCACGCGAACGGTCATGTCGGAATGCCTGTCACAAGCCGGTGGCAGTTATAGCAAGCCAACAAATTATGCTCTCTCTGCCATTGCGAGCGCTGCCGCCAAGTCGAGCCGCCCCTCATACAGCGCGCGTCCGGTAATCACGCCCTCGATCCCCTCCTGCGCATGCATCGACAGGATATGAATATCATCGAGACCCTTCACCCCGCCGCTGGCGATCACCGGCAGATCGGTCTGCCGCGCCAGCTCCACCGTCGCGTCGATATTGCAGCCTTTCAGCAACCCGTCGCGCCCGATATCGGTGAACAGAAGGCTGGCAACGCCCGCATCCTCGAACCGCCGCGCCATGTCGGCCACTGGCACATCGGAAACCTCGGCCCAGCCTTCGGTCGCGACCATGCCGTCCTTCGCATCGACAGCCACAACAATGCCGCCTTCGAATTCGCGTGCCATCTCGCGCACGAATTCCGGGTTTTTCAGCGCAGCCGAACCGATAACGATCCGGGCCACGCCCAGATCGAACCAACCCTCCACCGCCTTGCGATCACGAATTCCGCCGCCCAGCTGGACATAGCCCGGGAATGCGGAGACGATCCGTTCGACCGCTTCGCGGTTGCGGCTCTCGCCCGCGAAGGCTCCGTCCAGATCCACGACATGGAGGTGCTGGGCGCCGGCATCGGCAAACAGCATCGCCTGCGCCGCCGGATCGTCACCATAGACGGTGGCGCGGTCCATATCGCCTTCGGCAAGGCGCACTACCTCGCCATTTTTCAAATCGATGGCAGGGAACACGATCATGGTTGCCACTCCAGAAATTTTGTCAGGACTGCCAGCCCGTAGGATTGGCTCTTTTCCGGGTGGAATTGAACCCCGGCAATGTTGCCGCGCGCCACGGCCGCCACCAGCGGGCCGCCATGATCGGTCATCGCGGCAATATCGGCAGGGTCGGCAGGCGCGAAGTGATAAGAGTGGAGGAAATAGGCCTCACCTTGAGAAATCACCGCATGATCGCCGCGCGGCGATACGTCGTTCCAGCCCATATGTGGCACTTTGACGGCTTCTGCGCCCGGTTCGATCAGGCGAACTTCTCCGCCAATCCAGTCCAGTCCGGCACACTCGCCATGCTCCAGCCCGCGTGTGGCGAGCAGCTGCATTCCCACGCAGATGCCCAGAAACGGCGCGCCGCCCTGTAACACTCGCTGCTCCAAAGCCTCGACCATCCCGTCGACCGCGCGCAACCCCTCGGCGCAGGCGCGGAAAGAGCCGACGCCCGGCAACACGATCCGATCGGCACGTCCCACCAATTCCGCATCGGACGTTACCACCACATTCGCCCCGACTGCCCGAAGCGCATTTTCGACCGAATGAAGATTGCCCGCGCCGTAATCGACCAGCGCGATGCTTTGTCGGGCGAGCATCTACGATGCTTCCAGGGTCGCGGCACCGGCTCGAGCGCAAGCGAGCAAACAAATTTCAGCCACCAAGCTGCCCCTTGGTGCTTGGCACGGCGTCACCCTTGCGCACATCGAGTTCCACCGCCTGGCGCATCGCACGCGCAAAACCCTTGTAGACCGCTTCGCAGATATGGTGGTTGTTCTGCCCATAGAGCAGCTCGATATGAAGCGTGATCCCGGCGGCCTGCGCTACCGAATGGAACCAGTGCTCGATCAGCTCGGTATCCCATTCGCCCAGCTTTTCCTGGCTGAAGCCCGCGCGCCACACCAGATATGGCCGCCCTGAAATATCCAGCGCCACCCGCGCCAAAGTTTCGTCCATCGGCGAATAGGCCTGGCCATAACGACCTATCCCGGCCTTGTCGCCGAGCGCGTCGGACAGCGCCTGGCCCAGGGCTATTGCGCTGTCTTCAGTGGTGTGGTGTTGATCGACATGCAGATCGCCATCGACCTTCAACGTCACATCGATCAGTGAATGGCGGGAGAATTGCTCGACCATATGATCGAGAAAGCCGATTCCGGTCGAAATATCGTAACTACCCGTACCGTCGAGATCGACAGCGACTTCGATCTTCGTTTCGGTGGTATCGCGAGAGATGCTGCCTTTACGCATGAGCGGCGCTATAAACCGCCCGCCAACAGGTGCAAGCTGCACGCATGGTAATCGGGGCGAAAACAAACTGGCGCTTGACCCTGCGCGCGCGCCTCGCCACCTAGCAATTCATGAGTGACGATACGCCAGACAGCCTGATCCCCTATGACGACATCGTGCAGGAAGCCCTGCGCGCCGTGGTCGGCCGGGTGCTTGGCGAAGTGCAGCAAAGCGGCGGCGAACTGCCGGGCGAACATCACTTCTACATCACGTTCAAGACCGGTGCGCCCGGCGTTTCCATTCCCGTGGCATTGCGCGAACGCTTTCCCGATGAAATGACGATCGTGTTGCAGAACAAGTTCTGGGAACTGGACGTTCGCGAGGAAGATTTTTCGGTCGGACTCAGCTTCAATGCTGTCCCCTCCAAACTGACCGTCCCCTACAGCGCGATCACCGCTTTCGTGGATCCGGCGGTCGATTTCGGGCTGCAATTCCAGGCGACGGTCGCCGATATGTCGCCCGAACAGCACGAAGACGCCGAAAATGACGCATCCGGCGACCATTCGGAACACGGTGACCGGGCCAGCGTTGGTGAAAGCGAAGACGGCTCTAATGTCGTCACGGTCGATTTCGGCCGGAAGAAATAGTTTCTCGTGCCCCGGAATATCGCGGCGCGGTATTGAACAGGGCAGGATATGAGCAAACACATCACCGATCGCGGCGCACACAAGCTGGCTCAGGCTGCGCGCAAGGCGAATGGTCCGGCGGATAAGGTGCCGGGCCCGAGCACCAACCCCGCGACCAATGTCCTGATCCAGGATATTCTTCTCAGAAGCGTGGGCCGTATTGCTCGCCAGACGGTCGAGAAAGGCCTGCTGCGCCGCCGCTACGATCCCAAGCTGGCAAAGGATATTGTGGAGAACCGCTCCATGGTGCAGGCTTTGGCGGCCTATGGTGTCACCAAGCTGGCTACTCGCTCCGTTCCCGGCGCATTGCTGGTGGGCGGCGGGTTGCTAGCCAAGACGCTGTTCGACCGCAGTCAGTCGCGCCGCGCCTCTCGCCGCGAAGGCCACCGCAAATTGATGCAGGATGCCGAAGAGTAAGCGGCAACCTCGCAATTCGGCCCGGCACTTGATTTCTTGACCGCGCCTGCGGCAAGAGCGCGCATGGCCGAAACACCCCGCAGTCCCGATACGCTCCACCGCCGGGGCTTGATGTTCATTCTCTCCTCGCCCTCCGGCGCGGGCAAGACCACCGTCGCGCGGCGCCTGCTGGCTGCGGATAGCGAAATTGCGCTGTCCGTCTCCTTCACCACCCGCCCGATCAGGCCGGGCGAAGTCGAAGGCCGCGATTATTATTTCGTAGATCGGCCTGAATTTGAGCGAATGGTGGAGGAAAACGAGTTCCTGGAATGGGCCGAAGTGTTCGGCCATCTTTACGGAACCCCGAAAGCCCACATCAAGGCGGGACTGAAGGCGGGTCAGGACTTCCTGTTCGACATCGACTGGCAAGGCACTCAGCAGCTCTACCAGCGGATGGAAGTCGATGTGGTGCGGGTTTTCCTGTTGCCGCCCAGCATCGCTGAACTGCAGCGACGCCTGTCATCGCGCGGGACCGACAGCGCCGAAGTGGTAGCCGACCGGATGGCCCGCGCCCGCAGCGAGATCAGCCATTGGGACGGTTACGACTTTGTGGTGATCAATGACGCTATCGACGCATGTTTCGCCAAGGTGCGCGGCATTCTGGAAAGCGAGCGCATGCGCCGCGCACGCCAGACCGGCATCGTCGATTTCGTGCGCGACCTGATGCGTTAGGGCGTTACGGCCGAGCACCTGATGACGGCGGACCGCCGGGCGTCAATCGCCTGACGGATCCACGAAATTCCCGGCCCCGATATTGGCGTTCACCACGCCGCCATCGATCGGGATGGTCGTGCCGACCACGTAATCGCCAGCACGGCTGAGCAGGTAGATCGCGCCCGCAGCCATGTCCTCGGTGACACCGACCCGGCGCGAAGGGATCCCCTTCTCAACCATATCCGCATTGTCGCGTGCGGCGCGGTTCATTGCGCTGGGGAAAGCACCGGGGCCGATGCCGTTGACGATGATGTTGTGCCCCACCAGCTCCGCCGCCATGCGGCGCGTCAGGTGGATCAGCCCAGCCTTGGACGCCTGATAGGGATAGGTCGGCCACGGATTGCTCTTCATCCCGTCGATCGATGCGATCATCAGCACCTTGGCCGGGCGTTCTTTCGTACCCGCAGCCTTCAACAGCGGGAACAGCTTTTGCGTCAGGAAGAACGGGGTCTTCACGTTCAAATGCATCGTGCGGTCCCAGCCCGCTTCGGAAAAGTCTTCGAACGGCTCGCCCCACGCTGCGCCGGCATTGTTGACCAGCAGGTCGAGCTTGTCTTCCTTGGCCGCCAGCTCGTCAGCCAGTTGTTTGATGCCGTCCATCTGCGACAGGTCGCCGACCATCCCGATAACCTTGTCGCCCAGCTCGGCAGCGGTGGCGTCCACCTGCTCCTTCTTGCGGGCGACGATGTAAATTCGTGCACAGCCCGCTTCCAGCAGGCCTTCGACGATCATCTTGCCAATGCCGCGGCTGCCGCCGGTGACGAGCGCCACCTTGCCTTGCAGGCCGAACAAGTCGTTCAATTTCATCATGGTCGGCGCTCCGTTCAATAACCGCTCAGCTGAGCAACACGCTCGGTATGGTAATATTGGTCGCCCAGGAATTCCTGCAGCGCCCGGTCACGCTTCATATAAAGCCCGATATCGTATTCATCGGTCATCCCGATACCGCCATGCATCTGCACGCCTTCCTTCACCGCCAGGCCCGCTGCCTTAGCGACCTTGGCCTTGGCGACCGAAGTCATCAGTTCGGCGCTGGGTGCATCGGCATCGAGCAATTGCGCGGCCTTGATCGTGGCGGCGCGGGCGATTTCGACTTCGCTGTAGAGATGCGCGGCGCGGTGCTGCAAAGCCTGAAACTCTCCGATGACCTTGCCGAATTGCTTGCGCTGCTTGAGGTAATCGACGGTCATGTCCATTGCGCCCGACGCGACGCCGACGCCTTCCGCCGCGGCACCGATCCGCCCTGCGTTGAGCATCCGGCCCAACACTTCGCGGCCGCCATCGACTTCGCCAATCACGGCATCGCCATCCAGCTCGACATTGTCGAATGTAACGTGCGAAGCCATTGAGGAATCGACCAGTCGCACGGCATTCTGGTCCAGCCCCTTGGCGTCCTTGGGCACGGCGAACAGGGTGATCCCCTCATCGTCATTATCCTCGCCCGAAGTGCGCGCGGCCACCACCAGCATATCGGCGCTGGTGCCGTGGATCACGAAATCCTTCTTGCCCGAAAGCCTGAACCCGTTGCCCGATTTTTCGGCGCGAGTAGCGATGCGCTGAGGATTGTGTTTCGCGCCCTCGTCCACCGCCACGGCGAACACGTGATCGCCGGAGATCAGTCCGGGAAGCCAGCGTCCGCGCAATTCCTCGCTGCCCGCATTGAGCGCGGTGGCAGCCAGAACGCTGCTGGTGAGGAATGGCGAGGGGGTCAGGTTACGGCCGATATTCTCCAGCACGATGCCTGCCTCGACATGACCCATGCCCAGCCCGCCATCATCTTCGCCGACCAGGATACCGGTGAAGCCCATTTCGGCGAACTGCTTCCACAATTCGTGGCCGAAACCATCCTTGCAATCCTGGTCGCGCCAATGGCGCAGCTGTTTCGCGATGGCGCCTTCTTCGGCCATGAATTGCTGCGCCGTATCGGCCAGCATGGTTTGATCTTCGTCGTGATAGAGTGGCATTCGGGTTCTCTCCCCAATCGATATGTTTTGCGCTGCCACCTTTGGCCGTCACTCCCGCGATGGCGGGATGACGAACGGAAGCTGGCGTCGTGCTTGTAGTTGCGAGCCGTCAGCCGCCCGGCAGTTCCAGAATCCGCTTGGCGACGACATTCAGCATCACTTCGCTGGTGCCGCCTTCGATCGAATTGGCCTTGGTCCGCAGCCAGCCGCGCGGACGCGCGCCGCCATCGGTCTCGTCGCTTTCCCATTCCAGCGCGCGGCTGCCGCCGGTGCTCATCATCAATTCGTGGCGGCGCTTGTTCAGTTCCGTGCCGACATACTTCATCATGTTCGGCTGCGCGGGATGGCCCTTGCCCGCTTTCATCTCGTCGAGGAATTTCTCACCCATACAGCCATAGGCCAGAGCATCGACATCGAAATCGGCGAGGTCGGCGCGCAAAGTGGGGGATAATTCGCCCGAATGTTCCGCCGCATGGCGTGTCATCGCAGCGCCGATCGCGCTGGTCCGGTCGCCGCCACCCGCGCCGGAAATCATCTCGCGCTCATGGCCGAGCAGGTATTTCGCCACGTCCCAGCCGCGATTGATCTCGCCGACATAGGCCGGGCAATCCTCGCCATAGCTCTTGGGCACCTGCACTTCGTCCATGAAGGTTTCGCAGAATGGGCTGTTGCCGCTGATCAGCAGAATCGGCTTAGTCGAAACGCCCTCGCTCGCCATGTCGAACAGCATAAAGGTGATGCCCTGATACTTGTTCGCCTTGTCCGTGCGCACCAGACAGAAAATCCAGTCGGCCTGATCTGCATAGGAAGTCCAGATCTTCTGGCCGCTGACTTCCCAGTGATCGCCTTTGTCTTCGCCGAAAGTCTGCATCGAGACGAGGTCGGAGCCGCTGCCCGGTTCCGAATAGCCCTGGCACCAGCGGATTTCGCCGTTGGCGATTTCGTTGAGGAAGCGCTGCTTCTGGCCCTCCGTGCCGAATTTCAGCAATGCGGGGCCGAGCATCCAGATGCCGAAGCTGCTGAGCGGCGGGCGTGCATTGATGCGGGCCATTTCCTGACGAAGGATCTTGCCTTCCGCCGGTGAGAGCCCTGCGCCGCCATATTCGGTCGGCCATTCGGGAACGGTATAGCCCTTGTCGCGGCACGCCTCGAACCACGCCTTTTGCGCATCGTTCTTGAACGTGGCTCCGCGCCCGCCCCAATAGACATCGCGTTCGTCGCGCACGGGTTGGCGCATTTCTTCGGGACAGTTTGCTTCCAGCCATTCGCGGGTTTCGCTGCGGAAGGTTTCGAGATCGGACATATTCGCTCTCCAGATATCCTTGACGGGCAGAGTCGCTGCTCCGTTCCGGTTGCCGCCAACGTAAGGCCAAAAACACCGCTGCCGCAAGCGTTCAAACCACCATTGGCCATTCCGTAGCGTCAGCCGAACCGTATCCGGAGAGCGATACAAGCCTGCGTTGACCCGGATGCGCAATCGCCTAACGTTGCGAAATGCAACTGGAGGGGCGGGATGGACAGATTCGCGATCGATAATAGAGCGCGTCTTCTACGATGAGCGAACGTCCTGCTGTTCCGCACCCGCTGCCCATGCGGTTGAAAGCGATTCACGGCTTTGGCGCGGTGGCGTTCGGGGTGAAGGATAGCGGCTTCAGCTTCTTCCTGCTGCCATTCTACAACCAGGCACTGGGCATGGATGCCGGGCTGGTCAGCCTGGCGCTGGGCCTTGCGCTATTGGTCGATGCGGTGGTCGATCCGCTGATCGGCAATTTGTCCGATCGCACGTGGTCGCGCTGGGGGCGGCGGCTGCCATGGCTGTATATTGCAGCGGTGCCGCTGGCGTTGATGTGGGTGCTGCTGTGGTCCCCGCCCGGCAGCGAAGCGCCCAGCTTCTGGGGATTGTTCGGGATTGCGGTGGGCGTGCGCATCCTGCTGTCCGCTTGCGAGGTTCCCTCGGTCAGCCTGGTCCCGGAACTGACGCAGGATTACGACGAGCGCACCACGCTGTTTCGCTATCGCTATCTGTCCGGCTGGTGCGGCGGGATCCTGATGATGATCCTTGCCTACACCGTGTTCGTGCCCGGATCGCAGGGCGTGCTCAATGCAGATGGTTACGCCGCGTTCGGAATATTCGGCGCGGTGCTGATGGTCGCATCGGTGATCGGATCGGCGGCCGGCCAGCATCATTTGGTGGCGCATTATCCGGACCAAAAGCCCGGCCCGTTCAGCTTCTCTGGCGCATTTTCCGAGATACGAGAGGCATTTTCGGAAAAGGCCTTTCTGATCTTCGCTGCGGGCGGACTGGCAGCTTATGTCAGCCAGGGCATGACGTTCTCGATGACGAACTACGTTATGATCTTCGTCTGGATGCTCGATGGGGCGGCGCTGTCCCTCTATCCCGTAACGCTGTTTCTTTCGGTCGTGCTGATGTTCTTCATCGTCGGCCCGATGCACCGTAAGCTCGGCAAGCCGCGCAGCGCGGCTTATGCGGCGTTGATCGCCCTGGTGCTCTTCCTGGTGCCATATGTGCTGTTCCTGCTGGGCCTGTGGCCGCAAGTGGGCACGCTAACCTCGACGCTATGTCTTTATGTCCTGTTGTTGTTCGGCAATACGTTCGCCGTGGTCGTGATGATTTCGGCCTCTTCGATGATTGCCGAGATCGTCGAGGCGTTTCAGGAGCGGACCGGCAGGCGAGCGGAAGGATCGTTCTATTCGGGCAATTGGCTGGTGCAGAAATGCGCGACCGGGCTGGGCATTTTCCTCACCGGCGGGGTGATCTCCGCTTCCGGCCTTTCGAGCGACGCCTCACCCGGGGCGGTGCCGATGGATGTCCTCTCCACGCTGATCCTGCTTTATGGCGGTATCACCATCGTCCTGACATTGATTGCCGCCTTCTGGCTTATCCGGTTCCCGATAAACCGGGCCGATCATGAAGCCCGGGTGGCTGTGATGAGCGCGGGCGATGACGCTACGGAACCGCAGGTCGAAGTGCCTCACCACCCGCCCCGATAGGCTCTGCCTTCGGCGAAACTACCCAATGCCGGGCTTGGCGATGCGGCATAGCCGTGCCACTTACACGGCCACACAGAATCGAATTGGAAGGAACGCGAACATGGATTTCGAACTGACAGACCGGCAGCAGCATTGGCGTGACCGGGTGCGCGATTTCATCCAGAAAAACGTCCGCCCCCGCATGGACGACTACAAGGCCGAAGACGCCAGCGGCGATCGCTGGAAGGTCCTCGAAACCGTGCAGCAGGAAAAGGCCAAGGCCAAGGCGCAGGGGATCTGGAACCTGTTCATGCCGCCGCGCGGCGCGCTGGTTCACGTGGACGAAACCTTCGAATTCGAAGGGCCGGGCCTGACCAATCTGGAATATGCATTGTGCGCCGAAGAAATGGGCCGTGTCGGCTGGGCCAGCGAAGTGTTCAACTGCTCCGCCCCCGATACCGGGAATATGGAAGTGTTCCACCGTTACGGCACGCGCGCGCAAAAGGATGAGTGGCTGACCCCGCTGATGAACGGCGAGATTCGCAGCGCCTTCCTGATGACCGAACCGCGCGTTGCATCGTCCGATGCGACCAATATCGAAACCCGGATCGAGCGTGACGGCGACGAATATGTCATCAATGGCCGCAAATGGTGGTCTTCCGGCCTCGGCGATCCGCGCTGCAAGGTCGCCATCGTGATGGGCAAGACCGATACCGGCGCCGACCGTCATCGCCAGCAAAGCATGGTCATCGTGCCGATGGATGCGCCGGGCGTGAACATTCTGCGCCATCTGCCCGTCTTCGGCTACGACGATGCCCCGCACGGCCATATGGAAGTCGATCTGGTCGACGTGCGCGTGCCGGTGGACAATATCCTGCTGGGCGAAGGCCGCGGTTTCGAAATCGCGCAGGGCCGCCTCGGCCCGGGCCGCATCCATCACTGCATGCGCACGATCGGCGTCGCCGAGGAAGCGCTGGAGAAGATGTGCAAGCGCCTCCAGCAGCGCGAAGCGTTCGGCAAGCCGATCTACAAGCATTCGGTCTGGGAAGAACGCGTGGCCCGCGCCCGCATTGATATCGAGATGACGCGCCTGCTGTGTCTCAAAGCGGCCGACATGATGGACAAGGTCGGCAACAAGTCGGCCAAGCAGGAAATCGCCATGATCAAGGTGCAGGCCCCCAACATGGCGCTGAGCATCATCGACGATGCGATCCAGGCCCATGGCGGCGGCGGTGTATCGGAGGATTACGGCCTCGCCAGCGCCTATGCCCACCAGCGCACCCTGCGCCTGGCGGACGGTCCGGACGAGGTCCATGCACGTTCCATCGCGCGTATGGAGTTCTCCCGCCATGCCCCCGATCCGAACGAGGATCCGGCGCAGCTGGGCACCGGCATTGCGGCCGGCAGCGGCGCAGGAAGCGCGGCAGCAACGGCTGGAGCGCGGTAATTCGATGAAAGCTGCCATACTCGAAGCCGCTGGACAGCCCCTCCGGATCGGCGATGTCGAAATCGCCGATCCGGCCCCGCATGAGGTGCTGATCGACACCAAGGCCTGCGGACTGTGCCACAGCGACCTGCATTTCATCGACGGGGCCTATCCCCACGCCATGCCCGCCATTCCGGGGCACGAGGCGGCGGGGGTAGTCGCGGCGGTTGGCAGCGAAGTGAAGACCGTGAAGCCGGGCGATCACGTAGTCTCCTGCCTCAGCGCGTTTTGCGGCCACTGCGAGTTTTGCGTGACCGGGCGGATGGCGCTGTGCCTTGGCGGGGATACTCGGCGCAGCGGCGATCAGCCCCCCCGGCTGACACGTTCAGGAGGCGATGGAGGCCGCGAAACGGTCAACCAGATGCTCAACCTGTCGGCCTTTGCCGAACGGATGCTGATCCACGAACATGCTTGCGTCGCGATCGACAAGGATATGCCGCTCGACCGGGCGGCGCTGCTCGGCTGCGCGGTCACGACCGGTGCGGGAGCTATCTTCAACGCCTGCAAAATCGTCCCGGGTGAAACCGTTGCGGTGGTCGGCTGCGGCGGGGTCGGCCTGGCGACGATCAATGCGGCGAAGATTGCCGGGGCCGGTGCGGTCATCGCGCTCGATCCGATCGCGGAAAAACGCGAGCTGGCCAAAGTGCTTGGCGCGACCGAGGCGCTCGACCCGACCGACGAGGCAACCGTGCCTGCCATTATCAAGGCAACCGGCGGGGGCGTGCATCACGCCATTGAAGCGGTCGGGCGGCAAGCCAGCGCGGACACTGCGGTCAAGCTGCTTCGCCGCGGCGGGACAGCGACGATCCTCGGCATGATGCCGCTGGATTGCAAGGTCGGGCTGGGCGCGATGGATCTGCTCGGCGGCAAGAAGCTGCAAGGCGCGATCATGGGGATGAATCACTTCCCGGTAGATCTGCCGCGGCTGGTGGATTTCTACCTGCGAGGGCTGCTCGATCTCGATACAATCATTGCCGAACGGATTTCGCTCGATCAGATCAACGAAGGCTTTGACAAGATGCGCGGTGGGCATTCGGCGCGCAGCGTGATCGTGTTCGACTAGGCGGTCCACCGCGCAAGCGGGGATCTCGTGCAGCAAGCAATGACTTTTCGGAAGGAGGCCCCCACCTTCGCGGGGGATCGGAAATGACTCAGCAGAAAACCGATTACGAAGCGATCATGGTCGGCACCGTGGATGTGCCGGAAGCCGACAAGCTGGACGAAACAAAGCTGAGCGAATGGCTGACCGCCAACGTCGAAGGCTATGCCGGTCCATTGACGCTGACCAAGTTCAAGGGCGGCCAGTCCAACCCGACCTACCGCATCGACACGCCTTCTCAGGCCTATGTCCTGCGCCGCCAGCCGTTCGGCAAGCTGCTGCCGAGCGCCCACGCGGTGGACCGGGAATATGCGGCGATGGCTGCTTTGCACCCGACCGGGTTTCCGGTGCCCAAACCTTACGGGCTGTGCGAGGATCCCGACGTGCTGGGCTCCAAGTTCTTCGTGATGGGCCTGGCCGACGGGCGATCGCTGTGGGATGGGTCGCTGCCCAATTCCGAACCCGATGAACGCCGCGCGATCTACCACGCGATGATCGATACGATGGCGGATCTCCATTTGAAAAAGCCGGACGAGATCGGGCTGTCCGATTATGGCAAACCGACCGATTATTGCGCGCGCCAGATCGCTCGCTGGTCCAAGCAATATAAGCTGTCCGAAACCGAGCTGATGCCCAAGATGGAGCGGCTGATCGAATGGCTGCCGACGACCATTCCCGACCGGCACACCAGCGGCATCGTCCATGGCGATTACCGGCTGGATAATCTGATCTTCAGGAAGGACTCGCCCGAAGTACTGGCGGTGCTGGATTGGGAGCTGTCAACGCTGGGCGACCCGGTGGCGGATTTCGCCTATTTCATGCTCAACTGGGAAAGCGATCCCGATGGCCGTGCCGGTATTGCCGGGCTCGATCACGCCGCGTTGGGTATTCCGACCAAGCAGGAAGCGGTGGAACGCTATGTTGAGCGCACCGGCTTCCCGGTCCCGCCCATGGACTGGTATTTTGCCTATAATCTGTTCCGGCTGGCGGGTATCATGCAGGGCATCAAGAAACGCGTGATCGACGGCACCGCATCCAGCGCACATGCCAAGACGATGTCCGAACGCGTCACCCCGCTGGTAGACCGTGCGTGGGACTTTGCAGTGGCCGCCGGGGCCGAGTAGCTAGAACTCGCGGCTCCAGCGTAGCGCCACCCCGGTATCGGCAGGCGCACCGGCAATATGGCCCGGCTGGTCACGGTAGAACAGGCTGGCCGCTGCACTGCCGTTAAGCAGCCTGCCACGCCATGCCAGCTCGCCTGCCAGTTCCCGTCCGTCGGGGGATAGCGACAGGGTGCGAACGCCGTACAGCGCGCTTTCGGTGGCGTAATCGTAATCCACCGGCAGGTTCAGCTGCAAGCCGCCGCTGGTCACGCGCAGCGGCTGCGACAGGCGCAGACCCACAGTATCGCCCGATTGCAGCACTCCGCGCCGCTGCGCATCGAAGGCCCAGCCGCGCGTGCGCACATTCGATCCGCCCGCCACCAGTCCGCTGCGATCGGCCCGGGTGATCCCTTCTCGCCATGATGCGCCAAGCTGCCAGCGGCCCGCAATATCCCACCGCGCGTCGGCATCCATGAACAGGCTGGCCGCACCGCCGCCAAACCCGTTGGCGAAGCGCGCACCGAGCAGCGTATCGCTTTCATCCATCCAGCTGAGACCCAGCGTCGCGGCCAGCGGGCCGAAGCGGCGATCCGCAGCAATGCCGAAGCTGCGCACATCATGGCGCTGGACAACGCGCCCCGGAGCCACCTCGCCATTCAGCGCAGATATCCAGGCGCGGCCGCTTTCCGCGCTCGCCGTGAAACCCCACGATCCGAGCCGGTGCCGCAAGGCGAGCGACATATCGGCAGCCTTGGCAAAGCCATCGTCGCCGCGTCCGCCGCTGGCGATTAGGAACGCCGGGCGCGAGGCACCTTGCAGCTGCGCTACAACCGAATCCGCGCCCTGCCGGTAGGCAAGGCCGAATGACGATTTCGGCGAGATTTTCAGTGCGACATTTGCGGCGAGCACCCTCGCCCGCTCGGCATCGCCGGGGGTCAGCTGCAGTTGGTTCTCGATAGCGGAGCGCTCGCCCGCACCGCGCTGGCCGATTGTGTAAGCCAGCGCGACCGGACCCGCCCCGCCCGAAACGCTGCGCGAGTTGTTCTCCACTGCGTCCAGCAGCGGCTGCCTGGCGGCCGATCCGCGCAGCCCCGCTGCCAGATCATAGCCATAGGCGCGGTCATATTTATCCAGCAGCACCGTCTCCAGCGACGCCCGGACAAAGGCATCGCCCATCGGGCGCGATATGCTGCCCGTATCGGCCCCGATCGCTACGCTCACCGAACTTCCCGCAAGCGAGGTGCCGCCCTGCGGCGCGAGCGCGGCGGCAATGTCGAGCGCGCCCTGCCCGAAGACCGGGTCCACGCCCGCAGCGCCCAGGTCGCGGGCGGAGGTCAGCACGATCTCGGCGATTTCCTGTCCGGTCAAATTCGGGAATGCTTGCGCCAGCAAAGCGACCGCCCCTGCCACTTGCGGGGCGGAAAAACTTGTGCCGGAAAACAGCGTGACGAAGCGGTTGCCGTTCTCGTCCGTCTCGATGAACAATTCGCCGTCCTGATAGACGCAGCAAATCCGCTCCCCCAGCGCGTTAATATAATTCTGCGCGGTATCGCCAGCCGCGTTCGAGAAGGGCGAGCGCTGGCTGTTTTCGTCGATGGAGCCAACGATAATCACGTTGGCCCCAGCCGCCGCCAGCGTGCTGACCGCGAAGGGGTCGGGCTGGTTCGGATCGAAGCCGGAATTGGGATCATCCGCGTCGTTGCCGGCCGCAACCACGATCACTATTCCCGCCGCTGCCGCCCGAGCCAGAGCATCGCGGAGCGGTGCGCTGACCGTGGAGCCACCCAGGCTGAGATTGAGCACCGTGGCCCCGGCGGCGATTGCCCGGTCCACCCCGGCGGCAATGTCGCGGTCGGTGAAAGTACAGCCATTCGATGCATCATCGGGACTGTCCGGGCCGCAGCTATTGGGGCCATCTGCGCGCAGGGCGAGAATTTGGGCATCGAAGGCGATCCCCAGAACGCCCGTATTGTTGCGCGCCGCTGCCGCCACCAAGCCCACATTCGTGCCGTGATCGTCCACGCCCGTTATCGGCCGCCCCGCGCCGGTGACATCGGCTGAATCGGGATGAACGCGTCCGGCGAATTCCGGGCTATCTTCGTCCAGCCCCGTATCGATGATCGCGATAATCGATCCGGTGCCGGTAATTCCGTCTTCCCACGCGGAAACGGCGTTGTGAAAGGCCGGACCATCCGACCGGCGCAGTTCCGCAGTGTCGAAACCGCTGGTCGGGGTCGGCGTGGGGGTCGGAGTGGGCGTGGGCGACGGTGTTGGTGTCGGGGATGGGCTCGGCGTTGGCGAGGGCTGCGGCGCAGGCGTACTGATCGGCCCGCCACCGCCGCTGCTGCCGCCGCCGCATGCGGCGAGCAGAGCAAACGCGCTGAGGGCGCCGCCGAAACGCAGGCGCGGTGACACTTTGTGGGCTCGATTCATGAAATTAGACCATTCCTTTGGCACCTGCGCTAACATTGCCGCAATAACCAATTCCTGAACGGAAGCGGACGCGATGTCTATTGTGCAAGGCGCGGCGCTTGCCCGTTCGCCCAGCCTTGGTTAGCAGCGAGCGCCAAGGCACGGCGCCAGTCCGGCAGCCGTCAGCAGGAGCAATTGCGCATGAGTGCCCAGCTACAAACCGCTATCGATCAGGCATGGGAAGACCGTGCCGAAGTGACCCCCGCCAGCAGCGAACTTCGCGGCCATGTGGAGGCGGTGCTCGCGATGCTCGACAGCGGCGAGGCGCGCGTGGCCCAGCCGGATGGCAATGGCGGATGGCAGGTCAACCAATGGCTGAAGAAAGCCGTGCTGCTCTCCTTCCGGCTGAACGACAACACGCTGATAGAGCATGGCTCGGCGGGCGCGCCGGGATTCGACAAGGTGCCTTCAAAATTCGCCGACTGGGGCGAGAACCGCTTTCGCGACGCCGGCTTCCGAGTGGTTCCGGGTGCGGTGGCCCGCCAGGGCAGCCACATTGCCCGCGGCGTGGTGCTGATGCCCAGCTTCGTAAATATCGGCGCCTATGTCGGTGAAGGCACAATGGTCGATACCTGGGCCACCGTCGGCAGTTGTGCCCAGATCGGCAAGAATGTCCACATCTCCGGCGGTGCCGGGATCGGCGGCGTGCTGGAGCCGTTGCAGGCCGATCCGGTGATTATCGAGGATGGCGCATTTATCGGTGCGCGCAGCGAGGTTGCCGAAGGGGTCCGCGTCGGGGAAGGCGCGGTGCTGTCTATGGGAGTTTATCTCGGCGCCTCCACCAAGATCGTCGACCGCGCGACCGGGCAGGTCCACCGCGGACAGGTACCGCCCTATGCGGTAGTGGTTCCGGGCGCTTTGCCGGGCAAGCCGCTGCCCGATGGCACCCCCGGCCCCAGCCTGTATTGCGCGGTGATCGTCAAGACGGTGGATGCGCAAACCCGCTCCAAAACCGGGATCAACGAGCTGCTGCGCGAGTAGAATCGGGGTTCGAAGCCCGCGATTGACTGGCGCGCTCATAAGGAACACAATTGGTGCAGGGCCGTAGGGTCGGCAACAGCTTTAACAAATGACGGGGAAACGCCATGCATAAAGAAGGCGATGAAGTTCACGTGGACACCACCGAAGCCAGCGGGGGCTCAAAGGAAGGCGTCGTGCGCTGGGTACTGATTGTCGGCACGCTGCTGGCGATCATCCTGCTCTCGGCAATCTGGATGACCGGTGCTGCATTTCAGGGCGACCGCGAGGAAGAGGCCACGATGACAGGCAACATCGAAGCCATGGAAGACGATGGCGACGATACCGACGGCCTGGTTGGCGACCGCCTCGACGAGATCGATGGCGCTGGAACCGATGCTACGGATAGCTCGTTGGACACGGTGGCAAACGACACCGAGGAATAAAATGAGCAATTCGAACAGCTACCAGTCCAACCAATACGTCAAATGGAACTGGGGCAATGGCGAAGGCAAAGGCCAGATCGAAGAGCGCTTCGAACGCGAAGTGACGCGCACCCTGCAGGGTAGCGAAGTCACGAAGAAAGGCGACGAGGATAATCCAGCCTATCTGATCAAACAGGAAGACGGCGACAAGGTTCTCAAGCGTGGGAGCGAATTGTCGGCCTGGGAAAAGGATTGAGGCAGTATTGGGAAACTTAGTCGCTCAACGCTGTTCGCCCGCCGGATATTCGAAGGGCGGAACATCGTCCATCTGCGCTGAAATCGCCTCTGCCGCGCGCATCACGCGCATCATATTGCCGAAGGAAATCGCTTCCAGATCGGCTTGCGAATAGCCGCGCCTCGCCAGTTCCGTGAACAGCGCCGGATAACCGGTAACATCTTCCATGCCGACCGGCCCGGTGCTCATCCCGTCGTAGTCGCCGCCGATCCCGATATTTGCGGTGCCTGCCTGTTCGCGGATATGGTCGATATGGTCGGCCATGTCGGAAATGCTGGCGAGCGGAAGCGGGTTGGCCTCGTCCCACGCCTCCAGCCGCCTTTCGACTTCGTCCGGTTGCCCCTGCCACAGCGCTTCCAACCGAGCCTTTTGCGCCTGGCGGTTCGCATACCATTGCCGCGCATCCTCGTTCAGGAACCCGGGCAGCGCGACCACCATCACGATACCGCCATTTCTCGCCAGCCGGGACAGCACGCTATCGGGCACGTTGCGCGCATGGCCATTGATCGCGCGCGCTCCGGAATGGCTGAAAATCACCGGCGCGCGGGCGATATCCAGCGCATCATGCATGGTTTTCTCGCTGACATGGCTCAGATCGACCAGCATCCCGATGCGATTCATCTCGCGCACCAGATCCTTGCCGAAATCGGTCAGCCCGTCATGTTCCGGCGTATCGGTGGCCGAATCCGCCCAGGGCGTGTTCTTCGAATGGGTCAGGGTCATGTAACGCGCCCCGATGGCATACATTTGCCGCAGCACCGCCAGGCTCGATCCGATGGAATGGCCGCCTTCGATCCCCAGCATCCCGGCAATCCGGCCGTCGGCGACCTGCCGTTCGACATCGCGTGCCGTCAGCGACAGACCCAGCCTTTGTGGATAGCGTGCGATTAGCCGCTTGGTCACGTCGATCTGTTCGATGGTCGCCTGCACCGCTTCGGGTTCGCTCAGCGCGGCACTGACATAGACCGACCAGAACTGCGCCCCAACCTGCCCCTGCGCCAGCCGCGCCAGGTCGGTATGCATGGTCCGCCCTTCGGAATGCTCCGGACCGGTGGCACTGGTATCCTCGAAATCGAAATCGCCGATGACATTGCCGAACCGGCCGCGCAGCTGGATGGGAACGTCATTATGGCCATCCCACACCGGCGCATTGTCCAGTGCGGCCTGCGCGGTTTCCTCCGGCGTCTGCGCCGTTGCCGGAGTGGAGGCGGCAAGTATCAAGCTGGTGGCGGCGGCGAAACGGATCATGCGAAACTCCCGAAAATGCGGTAATGCTCATCTGATTAGCGCAAGCCGACGCGCTGGCAAATGGAGCAGCCCGATACCCGATCCGCAAGCAGCCATCCGCCAATTGCTGGCCCTACGCGGCCCGGGCAGGACGATCTGCCCGAGCGAGGCCGCGCGGCTGGTCGCCGGGACCGATGGCGACTGGCGCGCGCAGATGTCTCGCATCCACGATGCGGTTGATGCATTGCTCGCCGCGCAATCTATACAGCTGAGCTGGAAGGGAGAGCGGCTGGCACAGCGCAGCGGCCCCTACCGTATCGAGGGGACCGAGCAATGATCCGAGCCGGTATACGTTGGCTGTTGGCGCTGTTCTATGCGGTTGCGGGCTATTTCCATCTCGCCGCACCGGATGGATTTATGCTTATCATGCCGGCCATGGTACCGGCGCATGAAGAAGTCGTCTGGCTGACCGGGATTGCAGAATTGCTGGGGGCGGTCGGCCTTGTCCAGCCCGTTTCAGTAAGGTTACGCCAGGCTGCCGGTATCGGGCTGGCGCTCTACGCATTGTGCGTCTGGCCGGCCAATATCAATCATATGATGATGTATCTCGATGGCACACTGAGTGGCCCTTCGATGGCCTATCATGCGCCGCGTATGGTTGCGCAGCCGATAATCATCTGGCTGGCACTATGGTCCGGCGGCGTAACGGACTGGCCGCTACGCCGCCGAGAACATCCTAGCTGAGGTGCTTGGAAACCGCAGCCGTCATCTTGAACATCGAGATCTGGTCCTTGCCGATCACTGCACCCAGCTTGCCGTCCGGGTTAATCTGGCGCTTGTCCTTGCTGTCCTGAAGGTCATGCTTCTTGATGTAATCCCACACTTTAGAAGTGACCTGGGCACGCGTCATCGGACCCTTGCCGACCACTTCCTCCAGCTCGGGAGAAACGGTCACGGGTTTCTGCAATGCATTGTTCTTGCCAGCCATATTTCGGGTTCCTTTCTAGTGTTGTTTCGTTAGCACATGGGCCGGAGAGTTGACAAAAGCGCCGCTGCGGGCGTCAATCGTCCTCCCCCTCGCCCCAATCTTCTTCTTCGTAACCTTCATACGTCGCGGTCAGCAAAGCGGCCGCCATTACGTTTCCGCGCATTTGCGCAAGCAAATCCTCGCGCGAGGCACCGGGCATCAACGTCAACGGCAGTTCCAACGCAAACAGCTGGAATGCGAAACGATGGGCGCCCTTGCCCGGCGGAATATCCGGCAAGAGCCATTCCGAATTGCCGATGGCGTTCTTGCCCACGCGCGGCGGAACCTCGCCCTCCAGCAACTTGCCCTTCTGACCGGCCAGGCCCCAGACGAGCCAATGGCAGCGCGGCTCATCGCCGCCCGCGTCGATATCTTCGACCACCAGCGCCAGCTCTTGCGCGCCCGGCGGCGGTGCTGTCCATTCGAGCGGTGGAGCCACCGCGTCTTCCTCATCAGCGGTAAAGCAGGGGTCCAGTTGGCCCCCATCCGCAAATGCCGGGCTGGACAAGGCGAACCCGCCCCGTCCCAGCTTGCGCTCATCCGCCAGCGCAGCAATCGCCAATCCGCCAGCCTTCCCGCCGGGTGCGCCGCTCCCATTCGCTCCTGCGCCTTTCAGCGCGCTTGCCAACCATTCGGGCACTGTATCGGACATGGGTTCGCTTTCTCCTGACGAGCAATTCACCGCTCGTTTGAACCAATCGCGGGATCAAGCGAAGGGCGGACGCCGTTTTTTGCACGTTTTTCCCCGGCAATTGCAGCGCGCTTGGCAGGAATTCCATTATCGACCTTGCTCATCGCTGGTTCACACGGCATCGTCTTCGTAGTCAACCTCGCGCTTATATGTTGGGCGCCAGGGAAATTTGGGCGGAGTTTTAGATAGATGCAACTGGGTCGCACCACTCTTTCGATTATTCTGGCGGGTTCGCTTGCAGCGTGCGGCGGGGGTGGAAGTTCCGCCCCGCCGATCAGCGGCGCACCGACGCCGACTCCAACACCGACACCGACAACCAGTGCTTGTTCGTTGAGCGAGCGTCAGGATTTCGCGCGTGCGGTAATCGATGAATGGTATCTGTTCCCCGAACTGGTCGATACTACGGTCCAGAAATCGGATCATTCTTCCGTGCAATCCTACCTCGACGCGCTGGTTGCCGAGGCACGGGCGCAGAACAAGGATCGCGGGTTCACCTTCGTCACCTCGATCGAGGAAGAAAACGAGCTGATCCGAACCGGTTCGAGCGCCGGCTTCGGCATCAGGCTGGGCTACGATACGGGGGGCAACCGGGTGTTCGTGCTGGAGGCATTCGAGAGTGCACCGGGCTTCCAGGTCGGCTTCGACCGCGGGGTGGAGCTGATTTCGATCGGCACTTCGGCAACGAATTTGGAATCGGTCAATGCCATCATGGCTTCCGAAGGACCGCAGGGCATCATCAACCGCTTGGGCGCGTCGGACCCCGGGGTCCGACGCACGTTTGTCATCCGTCAGGTAGACGGAACCGAAAGCCAGGTTTCGGTGACCAAGGCTGAGTTTTCGCTCGATCCGATTTCGGACCGCTACGGCGCCGAGATTATCGAGGATGCTGGCAAGAAAGTCGGCTATCTCAATTTGCGCACCTTCATCGTCGGCACAGCCGATGAAGAGCTGATCGATATCTTCCAGAATTTCAGCGATCAGGGTGTTACGGAGATCGTGCTGGACTTCCGCTATAATGGCGGCGGGCTGGTCCGCATTGCCGAAGTGCTGGGCGATCTGATGCGCGGCGACAATACCGGGCAGGTATTCAGCCGGACGGTCCTGCGGCCAAGCAAGTCTGAGAATAACGAGACCAAGCTGTTCGAAAGCAGCACGAGGCTGCTCAACCCCAGCACCGGAAATCTGGGCGCGTCGCGCAGCATTCCCAAGATCGACCCGATGAAGATCGCGGTGATCTCAGGCGGCGGAACCGCTTCTGCCAGCGAGCTGGTCGCCAACGCGTTCCTGCCTTACGTGGCGGATATGGCACTGGTAGGGTCGAACAGTTTCGGCAAGCCCGTGGGTCAGTTCGGCTTCGATCTGGAAGCATGCGACGACCGCATTCGTGCGGTTACGTTCAAGACCGAAAACGCGAATGGCCAAGGGGAATATTTCACCGGCCTCGCGTCTGTTTTCCCTGTCACTTGCCGAGCTCAAGACGATATCTTCAACCAGCTGGGCGATCCAAACGAAGCGTCGCTGAGCCAGGCACTGGCATTCCTGCGCGGCGGGGCGCCCACCTGCACGCCGATTATCGGGGCAGCGGGCGTTCAAGGCACGCAGAGCGTTCGTTCGCGCCGTGAATTGCTCCAGCCGGATCAGCCCAGCGTGGTCCAGCGCGAAGTACCGGGACTGTATTGAGCCATGGCCGGAACGCGCGAATATACCAGTTTCGCCGCGTTCTGGCCGTTCTACCTGCGTGAGCATTCCAAGCCGCGCACCCGCGCGTTGCATTATATCGGGACGACGCTGGTCGTACTGTTCGCCGTCATCGCCTTGTTGACCGGGCGCTGGCTGCTGTTTGCCGCGCTGCCGTTGGCGGGATATTTCTTCGCCTGGATCGCCCATTTCGGGGTCGAGAAGAACCGACCAGCGACCTTCACCTATCCGCTGTGGTCGCTGATGGCCGATTTCAAGATGTGGTGGATGTGGATCACCGGCAGGCTCGGCCCTGAGCTGGACAAGGCTGGGGTCGAACAAACCCAAGCCTGATTTTTGGCAGCCCCAACGAAAAAGGGGCGGCACCTCGCGGTACCGCCCCTTTCGTCATTCTGCTCGATCCTGAAATCAGGCGGGCATCAATACGGTATCGATCACGTGGATCACGCCATTGCTGGCCGCGACATCGGTTGCCGTCACGGTGGAGGTTCCGCCTGCAGCGTCGGTCAAGATGACATTCCCGCCATCCATCGTTGCGGTCAGCATGCCGCCATTGACGGTTTCGATCATATAGCCGCCTTCGCCGGCATCGGTGATGGCCTGCATCAGCGTCGCCGCATCCACATTGCCCGACACGACGTGGTAGGTGAGGATATTGCCGAGCGTTTCGGTGTCATTCGTGGTCAGATCCGTAAGCGTCGCTTCCGGAATTTTCGCGAATGCATCGTTGGTCGGCGCGAACACGGTGAACGGACCTTCGCCCGACAGTGTTTCACCCAGATTGGCGGCGGTCACTGCGGATACCAGCGTCGAAAAATCGCTGTTACCTTGGGCGACTTCCACGATCGTGCCGGTATCGGCCATATCGTTCGCCATGGTATCGGCCATTTCAGTGTCGACGGGCTCTTCGGCGGTTTCCGCGCAGCCTGCGATTGCGAGCGCGGCTGAGGCGAGAAGTGGGGCGATGAGGCGTTTCATAGGTTTTCCTTCCGGGGGTATTGCGGCACAATTTGGCCACTTTCACCGCCAACAACGGATCGAACGCCCGTTTCGTTCCGAAATTTCGCCGATGCCCCCCTAGCCCAGCCCGGCAACCATGGTCAGGCTGCCGAGCGCCAGCGATAGCGGCCAACGCAGACGCGGCCACCATTGCGGTGCTATGCCAACCGGCCCGCCGGGCGATAAGGCGCTATCCACCAGAGCGCTCGCGCCAATTATACCGCCTAGCACCAGCAGCGAAGATGCCAGCGGTTCGAAACCCGGAAGAGCGACGCCGAAAACTACTGCTGCCAGCGCTGCAAAGGAAACGAGGCTGGGCACTATTGCTGCGACCCACACCCAGCCAAGCGCCCCGCGCCCCTCGGCTGCAGGCGCGGTGGCCGCCATGCCCCACCATGTCCCGCCGAGAAACGTGAAGATCAGCGCCGCATAGGCCAGCGCTGCACCCATCGCAGCCACGCGCCATTCGGGCATTACGAAATAGACGGCCAGGCACGCGGCGGCCTGGGGCGACACCCCTGCCCAGCCCAGCAGGCGCGGTACAGGCGGAATGCGGGCCGCCATCACCAGTGACCCGTTCCCGGCGAGCCCTTAACCGGGCCTTTGATCCGGTCGGTCATCCACCCGCCATACAGGCCGCCGGGCTGCGGGCGCACACGTTCGCCATCCACAAAGCAGGCGAGCTTTGCGGGATAGAAAGCGTACCAACCGGCAATCGCCTCATAGCCTTCGGCCAGATCGCTGAACGGGTCGGGATAGGTCCATGCCGCATCCGCTACCTGCTCCCCGCCGGGCAGGACCAGATCGAAAGCTATCGCTGCGCCTTTCCATTCGCACACCGAAACGCGGCCATTGGGGCGCAGCCAATCGGTCTGCACATCCTCTGGGGGGATATACGGTACCGGAGCGCCCGCCGTCTCCTTCATCTCTACCGCGCGCGAAGTGCGGGCAACCACTTGGCCAAAATGTTCGATCAGCAAATTGCCGGCGAGCGGCTCCAATATCGGGGGGCGAGGATAGTCCCAGACCGATTCCTCGCCTGGCCCGGCAGGTTCCGCCCCGCCCGGTGGGCGAAAGCCGGGATCCCACGCGCCGCGCGATGACTTCACACGCGCGAGCAGCGCAGACTTATCGGGCAAAGCGACCTTCACGGAGCAGCCGGCCCCTCGAACGGTCGCGCCGCGGTCCAGGCGCAGCCTTGCCGCGTATCGTCGCCAATGCGGAGGATGACCGAGAACGGGTAGCTCCGGTCGCTCATCGTGTCGCTGCAGGGTTCTTCGGTGATCGCGATATCGAGCGGCTGGCCCCCCAACCGGCCCGACAGGCCGAGCCCGCCCAGCCCGTCAAACCGCTCCACCTGAACCACTTCACCGTCCATATTCTCGGGCGTGGTATAGGACAGCGTACCGGCGGTAATCGTGCCGCCCCAGAACGGTTCGTTCCCGGTCAACCGGATCGTCTCGCCCGCCGGGATTGCATCGAACTGCTGCGCATTATCCGCGGTAACTGCGCCATCGTCGGCAGCACCTTGGCAAGCGGCGAGGCAACCGGCCGCGGCGATAGCCAAGCCGCAATGGCTTGAACGTTTCAAGTTGGGCATAACGGTTATCCTTATGCCGGAACGATTACCCAACCGCGTGGGGTAGTGTCCAGTCAAGCTATGGCGGCGGGCGTTTCGATCTTACCGGGCCCGATCGGCCACTTTGCTGATCATCCGTACGGGGCATCGGCGTGGGCCCAGATCGCGGTCGCTTACGATCAGATCCACATCCAGCCCGTCGCAAATCCGTCCGACGCCGCTTTGTTCGAACGCCACCCGGTCGGTAAAATCGATATCGGGACATGTGCCGAACGTCTCGAACAGATAGGTGTCAGCCGCACCGACATCGATATATATGCGCTGTTCCCCGCCCGGCCCCTCTGGCGCGTCGCGATAGGAACTGACCTGCCGCGCGAAGAAGCACTGGCGATCCTCCGCCGTAGCTGCGGCGGCAAGCGCCGGATCGTCCTCGACTGGCGCACAGGCAGCCAGCGCGGCGGTGGCCACAAAGGTGAGTAGTGCTGCGGTTGCCGGAACTTTCATCGAACTCTCCAATGTAAGTGAGCGATCAACGAATCCGGCCGCATGCCAGTTCCTTATTGCCCGGAAATCCCCAGCGGGTTCGGCGATGACTTCGCGAAAAGCAGTGGTGGACAGGGCTGGATTCGAACCAGCGTACGCTTGCGCGGGCAGATTTACAGTCTGCTGCCTTTAACCACTCGGCCACCTGTCCATATGCCGGTTTCCGGCGAGGTGTCGGGGGCGCGCCAAAAGGCTGCCTCCGACCGAGAGGCGCTCCAATGGCGAAGCGGTGCTTGCCTGTCAATGGGCCTGCTGGCACAGCCGCGCCTTGCCGCAAGCAGCGGCGCAAATCCAAAGGATCGACGACGTGGCCAAAGGTAACCGGAAGAAAGCATTGCGTGGGCGCGCGGGGCGTATGCAAGGCGGCCGGGGCAGCGGCCGCGCAAGCCCCGGACAGGTGCGCCTGTGGGGCCGCCACGCGGTGGAGGCGGCGCTCCAGAACCCGGAGCGTCAGCATCGCAAGCTGTGGGCCACGCGCGAAGGGATTGCCTCGCTCGATGGAGAATTGCCGGAAAACTTCCCGGTCGAATATGCCGAAGGGATCGATCTCGCCCGGCTCGTCGCAGGCGATGCGCCGCATCAGGGGCTGGTGCTGGAATGCGCGGCGTTGGAGGATGTCCATCTGGACGAGGTACTGAATGGCGATGCAGCGCGGCCTTTGGTCGTGCTTGACCAGGTGACCGACCCGCACAATGTCGGCGCGATTCTGCGCTCCGCCGCCGCATTCGGAGCCTGCGCGATCGTGACTCAGGACCGCCACGCTCCGCCCGAATCCGGAGTGGTGGCGAAATCGGCATCCGGCGCGCTGGAAACGATGCCATGGGTGCGCGTGGTCAATCTCGCCCGCGCGCTCGATCAGGCGGCGGAGGCCGGCTATTGGCGGATCGGACTAGCGGGCGAAGCAGAGGCGACGTTGGGCGATGCGCTCCCCGCTGGGCCGATCGCGCTGGTGCTTGGTGCCGAGGGGCCGGGTATGCGCCACAATATAGGCCAGCATTGCGATGCGCTGGCCCGTTTGCCGATCGGCGACGGGGTAGAGAGCCTCAACGTATCGAATGCCGCCGCCATTGCTTTGTACGCAGTGGCCACACGCTGAGTTCGAACCGCGACATTGGATGCGCGGGGTTCACCACCCAATAAACGAACGCCGCGCCCTTCCATCGGAAAGGCGCGGCGCGTTTCGTTATCTCTGGCCGGGCCCACCTCCCGGCATATGAGATTCAGTCTTAGTTGACGGCGTCCTTGAGGCCCTTGCCGGCCTTGAACTTCGGCTGGTTGGATGCCTTGATCGTCATCGGTTCGCCGGTGCGCGGGTTGCGACCGGTCGAAGCCTTGCGGCGCGCGACGGAGAATGTACCGAAGCCGACTAGGCGAACTTCGTCACCCTTCGACAGCGACTTCTGGATGGCGTCGAAAACCGCTTCGACGGCACTGGCCGAATCGTTCTTCGAAAGGCCGCTGGAATCCGCGACTGCGCTGACGAGATCATTTTTGTTCATTATGTTTCCCCCAAATAGATGGATTGAAGCTGGCACTAAAAAGTCGACACGATGAATCGCTCCATCGAACGGGCGGAGTTGAGCGAGTTTTGCCCGCCCTGTCAAAGGCAAATCGCCGGATTTCTGGCGGTTTGGTGTCCTTTGTTATGCCATTCACGGCAAACAGGGTTACTTCCGCGATAAAAGTCTCGAAACGCAATCGAAAACCGGCGTTATGCGCCGATCAAGACGCTGCCGCCGCCGATTCCCTTGCCAAGCTTTAATGGGCAGTTCGGGCGCTCTCATGGCCGGGCATCGACGCTGGCTGGCTTGCCAGATCGTCGGCCTCGGTCCACTCGATTTCGACCGGGGCGGAAACCAGCGCACGTTCTAGCACTTCGTCCACATGGCCGACCGGCACGATTTGCAGCCCCTCGGTTACGTTGCTCGGGATTTCGGCCAGGTCTTTCACATTGTCTTCCGGGATCAGCACCGTTTTGATCCCGCCGCGCAAGGCAGCCAGCAGTTTTTCCTTCAGCCCGCCGATCTGCAAGACCCGTCCGCGCAGGGTGACCTCGCCCGTCATCGCCACATCGGGACGCACCGCGATACCCGACAGGGTGGATACGATAGATGTGACCATACCCACGCCCGCGCTCGGCCCGTCTTTCGGCACCGCACCTTCGGGCAGATGGATATGGATGTTCTTGCGCTGGAAGATGCTTGGCTTGATCCCGTATGCTGGCGCCCGCGCCTTCACGAAGCTGAATGCGGCCGCGACGGATTCGTTCATCACCTCGCCCAGCTTGCCGGTCGTCTTGACCTCTCCCTTGCCGGGCGTGGTGACGCTTTCGATGGTCAGCAACTCGCCGCCGACCGAAGTCCAGGCAAGCCCGGTGACCGCACCGATCTGCGCCTCTTCTTCGCCAACGCCATGTTTGAATTTCTGCACCCCGGCGAAATCGCCCAGATTGTCCGGCGTAATTATGACCGACTTCGCCTCGCCTTCCAGGATCCTGCGCAGGCTCTTGCGTGCCAGCCGGGCGATTTCCCGCTCCAGCGTACGCACACCGGCCTCGCGGGTGTAATAACGGATCAAGTCGCGCAGACCGTCTTCGGTCAGCTCGAACTCGCCTTCGGTCAGGCCGTGATCCTCTATTTGCTTGGGAAGCAAGTGGCGCTTGGCGATCTCGACCTTTTCATCCTCGGTATAACCTTCCAGCCGGATGATCTCCATCCGGTCGAGCAGCGGCTGCGGCAAATCGAGGCTGTTTGCGGTGGTTACGAACATGATGTCGCTGAGATCGAGGTCGAGTTCCAGATAGTGATCCTGGAACTTCGAGTTCTGTTCGGGATCGAGCACTTCGAGCAGCGCGCTCGCCGGATCGCCGCGAAAATCCTGGCCCAGCTTGTCGATCTCGTCGAGCAGGAACAACGGGTTGGACGCACCGGCCTTGCGCAAATTGGTCACGATCTTGCCCGGCAAAGAGCCGATATAGGTCCGCCGGTGGCCGCGAATTTCAGCCTCGTCGCGCACACCGCCGAGCGACTGGCGCACGAATTCGCGCCCGGTTGCGCGGGCGATGGACTTGCCGAGCGAAGTCTTGCCGACACCCGGAGGGCCGACGAGGCAAAGGATCGGCCCCTTGAGCTTGTTCGTCCGCGCCTGAACCGCCAGATATTCCACGATCCGGTCCTTGACCTTCTCCAGCGCGTAATGGTCCTCGTCGAGTACCTGCTGCGCTTCTGCGATATCCTTCTTCACCTCGCTCTTCTTGCCCCAGGGCAAGCCGAGCAGCACGTCGAGATAGTTGCGGATGACCGTGGCTTCCGCGCTCATCGGCTGCATCGCGCGCAGCTTCTTCAGCTCCGCATCCGCTTTTTCGCGCGCTTCTTCGGACAGCGGCGTTTCCTCGATCGTCTTGGCCAGTTCGGCCAGCTCGTCGCCCTCCTCGCCGCCAAGCTCGCTCTGGATCGCCTTCATCTGTTCGTTGAGGTAATATTCGCGCTGGGTCTTTTCCATCTGGCGCTTGACCTTGCCGCGGATCTTTTTCTCCACCTGCAGGACGGACAATTCGCCGTCCATGAAACTGCGGACCATCTCCAGCCGCTTGAGCGGATCGCGCTCGGTCAGCAGCGCCTGCTTGTCGGATACCTTGGCGCTGATGCTGGCAGCGACCGCATCGGCGAGCACGCCGGCATCGTCGATTTCCGAAAGATCGTCACCCGCACCCTCGCCCAGCTTCTTGTTGAGCTTGGCATATTCGGCGAATTCTTCCAGCACGAGGCGCATCGTCGCGGTCACTTCGCTGCCGCTGACGGTTGAAGGATCGGTCTTTTCAACCTGCGCGCGGACCAGTGCGGCATCTTTATGCTCTGCCGCTTCGAGCGATTTGAGATCGGCGCGCGCGCTGCCTTCGACCAAAACCCGCACGGTGCCGTCCGGCAGCTTGAGCATCTGCAGAACCTGAGCAATCGTGCCCGTGGTATAAAGATCGTCGCCTTCCGGATCGTCGCAGCCCGGATCGAGCTGCGCGAGCAGGAAAATATCCTTGTCCCCCTCCATCGCGGCCTCCAGCGCGGCGACCGATTTATCACGGCCGACGAACAACGGCACGACCATGCCAGGGAACACCACGATATCGCGCAGGGGAAGCAGGGGATAGGTTTCGGTCATCGGTAACTTTCGTCGGCAATTGCGTAGGGTGCTACAGGAATGCCCCCCGTTCGCTAGGCTATATGGTGCGCCTGCCCTTCGCCGCAACTCCATGCGGGTTTTCCGGGGCTGCTATCCCCGTCCGAACTGGGATAAAAGCCACGCAGGTGACGCAGCGCATAACAATTGGCTGCCCAATATGCCGAATTCGGCTAAGTATATTGACTTATCGGAGTCGCAAGCTTCCAGAAGCTATCCGCCGATAGATCAATGCACGGAAGGATTAACCCGTGTTATCAATGCTTTGCAAATTTTTCGATCCCGCAATCAACCGCCGCCGCGTGTGGCATGATGGACTTGAATTTCGCACGAACTGCGACCGATGCGGCGCGGAACTCATTCGCGGAGAGCAAGGCTGGCGGGAATTCGATGCGATCCGGGATGACGACCCCGAGCGTAAACCGCATCCCAACACCACCGAAACCTCGGATATCGACGCCTGACGCGCGCACCCAGGTCCGCAAGCCAAGCCTCGCGAATTTGAGACGGTAGGCCTTATCCCATGCCGGGAAGCTGGAAGCCTGCAGGCAAGCCGATACCATCCTGAATGCGCTTCATTTCTTCGTTCGATGCCTGGTCGGCCTTGCCGCGCGCGTCGTTGAACGCTGCGGTAACGAGGTCCTCCAGCATCTGCTTGTCATCCGGCTTCATGAGGCTGTCGTCGATCGACAGGCCCAGCACACGGCCCTTGGCGGTGCAGCGCACCTTCACCAGCCCGCCGCCCGCGCTGCCTTCGACTTCGATCGAATCGAGCTTGGCCTGCGCTTCGCCCATCTGGCTCTGGATGGTCTCAGCGGCTTTTTGCGCCGCGGCGATCATTTCGTTCATATCCTGCATGTCTATGCTCTCCGGCTGAATTGGGCGTGGCCAGCATCGGCCACATTGTCTTCGTCGATCAGTTGTGCGTCGGGGAACGCGGCAAAGGCGGCCTCCACCAAGGGATGCGCGCGAATTTCGGCTTTTTCCGCTTCCTTCGCCGCTTCCGCTGCCTCCCGCAGCGAGGGTTCGCCCGGTTCTTCGCCGCGCTCCACTTCCCAGCGCTCGCCGGTCAAGTTTAGCAGCGCATCGCGCAAATCGGGTGCGGGATCGACGGATAGCCCATCCGCCGCGGCGAAGCGCAGGCGATTGGGGCCAAGTTCGATCACTCTGATCCAGTCGCGCATCAAGCCTGCGGCGCGCAATTGGCCGGAATGTTCGACGCTCTGGACCAGATCGGCCCATTCCGGCGCTTTTGCAGCAGGCGAAGGGGCGGGTGCATCATTGCCTTCGGGTGTGGAAGCAGGGGCCGGAGCGGCGTTGGCCAGGTCCTCGATCCGCTTTGCCAGCCTGCCCGGATCGGGCATCTCCGCGGCGTGGAGAACCCGCAGCAGCGCCATCTGCGCCGATACCAGCGGATCGGGCGCGCTGCGCACCTCGTCATGCCCCTTAAGCAGCAATTGCCACATCCGGTGGAGCTGCGATGCGCCCAGCGCCTCGGCCCATTTTGCAAGTGCCTGGCGTTCATCTTCCGAAGGCGCAGCGGGCTCGCCGCCGCTCACCTGCGCCACGGTGATCCGGTGGACCAGGTCCATCAGCCCGCGCATCAGCGCCAGCGGTTCGACCCCCAGCGCGTATTGCTCGCCCACCCCGTCCAGCAGCGCCTTGGCATCGCCTTCCAGCACCGCGCCGAGCAGCCGCCGCTGCGCGCTCTTGTCGGACAGGCCCAGCATATCGCGCACGCGGGCCGCGGTTACCTTGCTGTCCTCGTCCAGATCCGCATGGGCGATTGCCTGATCGAGGATCGAAAGCCCGTCGCGCACCGATCCTTCGGCAGCGGCGGCGATCATGTGCAACGCCTCGTCCTCGGCCTCGACGCCTTCCTGTTCGCATACCCAGCCGAAATGGCTTTGCAGCAATTGGGCCGGGATCCGCCGCAGGTCGAAACGCTGCGTACGGCTGAGCACGGTGACAGGCAGTTTTTCGACTTCGGTGGTGGCGAAGAGGAATTTTACATGCGCAGGCGGTTCCTCAAGAGTTTTCAGCAACGCATTGAAAGCATTGCGCGAAAGCATGTGAACTTCGTCGATAATATAGATCTTGTAGCGCGCCGAGACCGCGGCATAGCGCACCGCCTCGATGATCTCGCGCACATCGTCGACGCCGGTATGGCTGGCCGCATCCATTTCGATCACGTCCATGTGCCGGCCCTCGGCAATGGCCACGCATGGTTCGCACTGGCCGCAGGGATCGATCGTCGGGCCGCCCTGCCCGTCCGGCCCGACGCAGTTGAGCGCCTTGGCAATCAGCCGCGCGGTCGAGGTCTTGCCCACTCCGCGCACGCCGGTCATCAGGAATGCATGCGCCAAGCGATCCCGCTCGATCGCATTGGCGAGCGTGCGGACCATCGGTTCCTGCCCGATCAGCTGGGAAAAGGTCTGTGGACGATATTTGCGCGCAAGCACGCGGTAAGGCTGATTAGTCGGAGCAGGTGCAGGCGTGGCTGCGGCTTCCGGCGCATCGCCGAACATTCCGGCCTGGCCGGCGGCTTCCAACTCCGCAGCACTTGGAGCGTCCTGCGCCTGCTCGCCCGGCGGCGTGCTCATATCGTCGAAGTCGGAGGAATCACCCATGCATGGCTAGGTAGGCGCTGGTGGCCGACTTGTCATGATGGGGATTGAAAAAGGAGCCGAGCGACCCGCCGCAATTCACCTGGGCTGCTTCCTTCCGGACCTGACCCGGTGAGCGAACGCAAACGTCCACCCGACTCCCGGGCGGGCATATGGCGAGAATGGGCGGCAGTTTCAAGCCTAGCGAAAGTTATCCGCGTAGGCCTGCAGTTTCAGCGATTTCGGCGGAGTTGCATGGACCCGTGCGGTGATACCGTATTTTTCGGCATAGGCTTTCGCCGCGTCCACGCTGGGAAATTTCAGCTCGACTTGTGCCTGCATGTCGTCACTGCTGGTCCAGCCCATCAACGGATCGGTTCCGCGCGCTTCGGATTGTTCGAATTCGAGCACCCATTCGTCCGTCCGGGCGCGCCCCGATTGCATTGCACTTTGCGGGCGTTGGTAAATTCTTGCTGGCATTCTTCTTGGTCCCTCAAACGCCGGGCGGTCGCATCCGCTTCCATGGGTTGGCGTTACGGCCATCCCCGCTTCGCTACGATTCCCTCGCATAAGCTCAGGCGGCCGGTCGGCCTTGCGGTCGGCTACGCTGCCCGAATTGCTCTAGGTCAGCCGCCGCTTTTTGAAAAGGCGTTCTTGGTCTTCAGGCTGGGCTTTTCCAGCCAGGGCTGGTCCGGCCAGCGATGTTTCGGGTAGCGGCCCTTCATTTCCTTGGCGACATCGGCCCAGCTGCCGCGCCAGAACCCCGGCAGGTCGCGGGTCGACTGGATCGGTCGGCCCGCCGGGCTGGTGAGCTTCGTCAGCAGCGGAGTTTCGCCGATCATCGGCTGGCGGTCGAGCCCGAACAACGCCTGCACGCGGACCTCGACCGATGGCGCATCATCGCCCGAATAATCGATCCGGTGCGATGTGCCCGCAGGCGAGACAAATTCGCGCGGCGCCGCCTTGTCCAGCCGTTGGCGCGCGTCCCAATCAAGCAGGCCGAGCGCCGCCTCGCCATAACGCGGTGGCGGCAAGTCGAGATCGCGCCGTCCAGCCAGTAACGGGGCGAGCCAATCCGCGGCGCGTTCGACCAAAGCACTACGCGACAGCGCAGCTATTCCGGCGAAACCCGCGCGGGCGAGCAATTCCGGCGGCAGCAACGTCCCCAGCCTCTCCCCGGCTTTTTCCACAAGCATATCCACAATCGCCGCCGGGTCCGGGGCACTGTCGGGGCCGCTCGCCAAGCGGATCGCGCCGAGCGTGCGCTCGTGCCGTGCTTCGATGCGCTGGGCGCTCTCGTTCCACTCCAGAATACTGCGGCTCTCGATCATACGGCCGAGCGCAGTCTCTATATCCTGCTGAGCCAGTTCCGCCGCCGCGCTTATGCGCGCGCCCTTGGCCTGCCCCTGCGCATCGGCGATGACCAACCACTCGGCCTGGGCGAGCGGGCTTGCCGGATCGAGGCTATAGCCGCGCCCACCTGCGCTGATCCAATGTTCGCCCGATGGGCCGCGTTTGCGCGCGATATTGTCTGGATTGGCGAGGGCGAGGCAGATCGGTCCGTTCGCGGGTGCGGAACCGCCGCTATCTCCTGCCCCGCCGAGCAAATTATCCGCCGCCTGCGCCCAGCGCTGCGCCAGCTTGCGGCTGGCATCGGCACGCTTGCCCCGATCGCCATTCCAGCGGGCCAGCCGGGCGAGCAGGTCTTCCCCCCGGCCGCCTAGCCCACGCTCCTGCGCCAACAGGACCAGTCTCGCCGCCTCCTGCGCGCAGCCGGCCTGCGCACCGAACAGCACCGCGGCGGCTGAAACCGGGTCCATCGGCAGGGCGGCCACCTTGCGCCCCCATGGCGTAATCCGTCCCTGTTCATCGAGCGCACCGAGCTTCGCCAGCTTGCCCCTGGCAGCAGCAACCGATGCTGCGGGAGGCGGGTCGAGCCATTGCAGCGATGCGGGATCGGCGGTGCCCCACTGCGCCAGTGCCAGCACCAGCGGGGCAAGATCGGCGGTTTCCATCTCCGGCGGATCGAATGGTGCGCGGCCTGCATGGCCGGCCTCTCGCCATAAGCGATAGGCGGCCCCCGGCCCTTGCCGCGCCGCGCGCCCGGCGCGCTGGGCCGAGGCTGCCTGGCTGGCGGCATGGGTGACCAGATGGGTGGTGCCCGCCGCACGGTCATATTCCGCGCGGCGCCCAAGGCCGCTATCCACCACCACGCGCACCCCGTCCAGCGTCAGCGAAGTTTCGGCAATCGCGCTGGCCAATACGATCCGCCGCCGCCCCTGCGGATCGCGTGCGATGGCGGCGCGCTGGTCGGCAGGCTGGACCTGCCCGTGAAGTGGCAGGATCGGCGTGCCCGGCAGCCGCGCTTCAAGCCGCTCGCGAACGCGCTCGATCTCGCCTAGCCCGGGCAGGAAGGCCAGCACATCGCCCTCTTCTGCGCGCCAGGCGGTCATCACCGCATCGGCCACCGCATCCTCGATCCGCAATTCGGGCCGCGCGCCCAGCCACTCGGTTCGCAGCGGATAGGCCTTGCCTTCGCTTTCGATGACCCGCGCCTTATCGCCAAGCAACCGGGCGAAGCGCGCGCCATCGATAGTGGCGCTCATCACGCAGACGCGCAGGTCTTCGCGCAGCACCGCCCGGCTTTCCAGCGCCAGCGCCAGGCCGAGATCGCTATCCAGATGCCGCTCATGCGCCTCGTCGAACAGGACTGCCGATACCCCCTCCAGCTCCGCATCTTCCTGGATACGGTTCACGAAGATCGCCTCGGTTACGACAAGAATGCGCGTTCTGGCCGATTGCCTGGAATCCATCCGGGTTAGGTAACCCACCGTCTCACCGGGTTGCTCCCCCAGCATCTGTGCCATCCGCTCCGCCGCCGCGCGCGCCGCGACACGGCGCGGGCTGGTCAGGATAATCTGGCCGGTGCACCAGTGCTGGTCGAGCAATGCGGGCGCCACAGCGGTGGTCTTGCCCGCGCCCGGTGGTGCAACGAGGACTGCCGAGCCGGTTTCATCCAGTGCCGCGAGAACATCGGGCAAAACTGTTTCGATTGGCAGCGTCGCTTGGGGCAGTTGATCGCTCATGAAAAGGCCCCTTGCTCACACCGCGGGGGCGGCGGTCTCAATATCCCCGCGCCACGGCGAATTCCGCCGCCTCTCCCATCGCGGCGCGGGCCTTGCCGTCGGGGAAGATCGAAATCGCATCCACCGCGCGTGCAGCAAAATGCCGCGCACGTTCGCGGGTCGCCTCGACCGCATCGTATTTGCCGATCAGGGCGGTCGCTTCTTCCAGCGCCTCCGCATCGTTGCGAATACCGGAAATGGCGGCTTTCCAGAAGGTCCGCTCGCTCTCCGTTCCGCGCGCATAGGCGAGGATCACCGGCAGCGTCATCTTGCCTTCGCGGAAATCGTCGCCGCGCGCCTTGCCCATTTCGCTCGCTTCGGAATCGTAATCGATCGCATCGTCGACCAGCTGGAACGCGATGCCCAGATTGCGGCCGTAATCGTCGAGCGCCTGTTCCTCACGCTCTCCGCATTCGGCCACCACGGCCGCGATCCGGCTGGCGGCAGCGAACAAGGCTGCGGTTTTTGCGCCGATGATGGAGAGGTAGCGTTCTTCGCTGGTTTCGATCTGGCGCTGCGCGGTCAGCTGATCGACCTCGCCCTCGGCAATGATCGCGCTCGCGCCCGAGAGGATCTTGAGCACTTTCAGGCTGCCATCCTCTGTCATCAATTCGAAAGCGCGGCTGAACAGGAAATCGCCGACCAGAACGGTGGCCGGGTTGCCGAAAACGATGTTGGCGGCAGTCTTGCCCCGGCGCAGTTCGCTGCCATCGACCACATCGTCATGCAGCAAGGTGGCGGTATGGATGAACTCCACCGCTGCGGCCAGCTGGTGATGACGCGTGCCCGAATATCCGACGAGCTGCGCCCCGGCGAGCGTAAGCATCGGGCGCAGCCGCTTGCCGCCGCCCGCGATCAGATGCCCTGCAAGCGCTGGAATCAGAGGAATTTCGCTCTGCATGCGTTCCAGAATGACCGAGTTGACCGCGTTCATTCCGCTGGCAGTCAGGCCGAGCATGGGATCGAGCGTCGGCAGCTTCGCACCGTCGCGGCGCGGCAGGGGAATGATCTCGGCGCTCATCGCGGGTGCGACATGGCGACCAGCGGGGCGCTTGGCAAGCGCGGATATGCTGCTAACCCTTGCGCCATATGAGCAGCCAGCCGCCCTATTCCGCCGCTTCCGAGCAAACTTCTCCCGCAGACGATCCGGTGCTTGCCGCCTATCGCAAGAGCATCGACAATATCGATGCGGCGCTGATCCACATGTTGGCGGAACGGTTTCGCATTACCCAGGCGGTGGGCGAGTACAAGGCGAAGGTCACGCTGCCACCCGCCGATCCGGCGCGCGAAACGATGCAGATAGAACGCCTGCGCCGATTGGCGGAGGAAGCGCATCTGGACCCGGAGTTCTCCGAAAAATTCCTGCGCTTCATTATCGAAGAAGTGATCCGCCACCACGAACAGGCGCGAGAGCATAGCGCATGACGACAATCGCCGATCCGCTGACGCTGGCCTGCGGACAGACGATCCCGAACCGGCTGTGCAAGGCGGCGATGACCGAAGGGCTGGCCGATGTTCATGGCGCACCGGATGAGCGTTTGGTTCGGCTGTACACGCGCTGGGCGCAAGGCGGGGCAGGCCTGTTGCTGACGGGCAATGTCATCGTCGATGCCGGCCATCTGGAGCGGGCGGGCAACGTGATTATCGACCGCCCACCCTCGCCCGAAATGCAGGCCGGGCTGAAACGCTGGGCCGAGGCGGCCAAGTCGGGTGGCGGCAAGGTGTGGATGCAGCTGAGCCATGGCGGGCGGCAAACGTCCAAGGCGGTCAATCCGCATCCCCAGGCGCCTTCCGCGATCAAGCTGGACGGCCCGCCGGGCATGAGTTTCGGGGAACCGGTCGCGCTGGATGCGGCCGGGATCGAACAGGTGATCGAACGCTTCGTCCAGGCGGTGAAAGCGGCGCAAGATTGCGGTTTCGACGGAGTGCAAATCCACGCCGCGCATGGCTATCTGCTCTCGCAATTCCTCTCGCCCAAGGCCAATCGCCGCCAGGACGAATGGGGCGGGTCGCTGGAGAATCGTACGCGCTTGCTGCTGACGATCGTGGAGCGGGTAAAGGCGCAGGCGGCAGACGGATTTGCGGTTGCGGTGAAGCTGAACAGCGCCGATTTCCAGCGCGGCGCTTTCGATGTGGACGATAGCGAACGCGTGGCCGGGTGGCTGGATGAGCGCGGTATCGATCTGCTCGAAGTGTCCGGCGGCACTTACGAAGATGCCGCGATGATGGGCATGGCCGAATCACAGCTGAGCGAAGCCGAGCAGCGCACCGCCGCGCGCGAGGCGTACTTCCTCGATTTCGCCCCCAGAATGCGCGCTGCCGCGCCGAATGCGGCGCTGATGGTCACCGGGGGATTTCGCAGCCGTGGTGCAATGGATGCAGCGTTGTCGGACGACGGGATCGACATGATCGGCCTGGGACGCCCGCTGCTAGCCGAACCGAATGGCGCGACCAAACTGCTCGGCAACTATTACGAGCTGCCGCGCATAGAACGCGATTTTCGCATCGGCCCCGGCTGGCTATCGCCGCAAAGCCCGTTCAAAATCGTCAAAATGCTCAACATGGGCGCGGTGCACAGCTGGACCTACGAGCAGATGGACCGGATGGGCGACGGGCTGGAGCCTGATTCCGGTGACAAGGTTTTCAAGGCGCTGGGCGCAATGCGCAAACGCGATGCGGCCAAGTTGAAAGCCATGCAGGATGCGGGGACGGTGCCGACCGGGTGAACCAGCCCGGCTGGATCAATTCGCGCGGGGCAGGCTGAGCTTCACCAGCAACCCGCCCAGGTCCTCGCTTTCGTCCAGTTCCACGCCGCCGCCGTAAATTTCGGCCACGTCGCGCACGATTGCCAGGCCCAGCCCGGTGCCGGGTTTGCCTGTGTCCAGCCGCGCACCGCGGTCGAATATTTCCGCGCGCTTGTCTGGCGGAATGCCCATCCCGTCATCCTCTACCCAGATCACGCATTTGGCGGATTTTTGCTCTGCATCGACCGTCACGAACACGCTACCGCCGCCATATTTCGCGGCGTTCTCGATCAGATTGCCGAGAATTTCGTCGAGGTCCTGCCGCTCGATCGCGACCTTGGCGGAACGGTCGCCGTCGATGTCGAAGCGTACCGAGGGATATAGCCGCTCGATCGCGCGCCGCACTGCTTCGGCACTGTCGCAAACCTGCGTGCTGGCAAGGCCAACTGCGCGACGGCCAACCGCGCGGGCGCGGGCGAGGTGGTGATCGACATGGCGGCGCATGGTGCTCGCCTCGCGAATGACCGTATCGGCAAGGTCGGGCGCATGAGCGGTCGCCGCGTTATTGACGACCGTGAGCGGTGTCTTGAGCGCGTGAGCAAGATTGCCCGCATGGGTGCGTGCCTCCTCCGCCTGTTTTTCCGAATGGGCCAGCAAGCCGTTAAGTTCGACCACCAGAGGCTGTACTTCCAAAGGCAGCGGATCGGTAACGCGGTTGGCGCCGGTGGACCTGATGCGCTGGATGGCGGCGCGCACACGCCGCAGCGGCCTCAGTCCGTAAAACGTCTGAAGCGCCGCCATAATCAACAGTCCGGCCCCCAATACCGCAAAACTGCGCACGAGGATCGTCCTCACCCGGGCGATTTGCACTTCCAACTCGCCCGTGCTGGCGGCCACCGCAAAAGTCCATTCGGTCTCGCTGTCGGGCAATATCACGGATCGTTCGATCACGCGTAGCGGTTCGCCGACAAACTGATCGGTCTCGTAAAAAATGGGTTGTTCGTGGAATTCGTCGGTGCGCAAGTCCAGCGAGCGGTCCCATAAGGATCGGCTGGCATAATCATCGCGGCCTTCGCCGCTGATTTGCCAATAAAGCCCGCTATTCACTTCGAAAAAGCGTTGGTCACCAAGACTGCGGCTGAAGAATATATCTCCATCGTCGCCCACTTCGGTGGAGGCGATCATGGCGGTCATTACATAATCGAGCTGGTCGTCGAAATTTTGTTGAACCAGATTGGTTAGGGTTCGCTCTAACGCGAACCCGCCCGCCAGCAGCAGCACGAGGATCCAGCCCGTGGCGATCATCATCATCCGGCGCGCAAGGCTGCCGGTGTGGCCGGTGGTCACGCGTGCGCCGCCATCACCGACAGCCGCCCTACCATCCTCCCCCACATTGGCGGGAGGGGTTGGCGCAGCAGGCGCGTCCACCTTACGCCCTGGGTGCGTCGGCGGGGTCGTCGAGGCTGTAACCGAGGCCACGGATCGTCGTTATCACTTCTGCGCCCAATTTCTTGCGAATGCGCGTTACGAAAACCTCGATCGTGTTGGAATCGCGGTCAAAATCCTGATCGTAAATATGTTCGATCAGTTCGGTGCGGCTGACGACCTTGCCCTTGTGGTGCATCAGGTAACTCAGCAGCTTGTATTCCTGCGCAGTCAGCTTCACCGGCTCGCCCTTCAGCGTAACACGGCCGCTGCGCGTATCCAGCCGGACATCGCCTGCGGTCAGCTCGCTCGACGTGTTGCCCGAGGCGCGGCGGATCAGCGCGCGCAGACGGGCGATCAGTTCTTCCGTCTGGAACGGCTTGGCGAGATAATCATCCGCGCCCGCATCCAGCCCGGCCACCTTGTCGGACCAGCTATCGCGCGCGGTCAGCACCAGCACCGGGAAGGTGCGGCCTTCCTTGCGCCACATGCCCAGCACGGTCAGCCCGTCGATTTCGGGCAGGCCGAGATCGAGGATCACGGCGTCGTAATCTTCCGTGCTGCCCAGGAAATGGCCGTCTTCGCCATCGGTGGACAGATCCACGGCATAGCCGTTCTGTTCCAGCGTGGATTTGAGTTGCTGGCCGAGTGTTGGTTCGTCCTCGACGATCAGGATACGCATGGTTGTTCGGGTGCCCCTATCGGTGAAAGTCTGCGCGACTGGTGCGCTTTTGCACATAACGCGTCAACATGGCTGCGGGTTTCATACCCCAACCTTGTGACGCGGAAGATTCACCTTGTACGGCGCAGAACCCGCCCTGTTCGCGCATCGACATCGACGAAGATTACCCGCCCGTCGCGCAGGAATTTCAGCCGGTAAGCCATGGCAGAACTGTCATAGGACGGGCCCAGATATTCCGCCCCGCTCATGGTCGGCAAAACGCGCCGCTCGATCTCGCGCAGTTTCAGCGTGTGGCCGGCACGCATCTGTTTGCGCGCCTCGGTCTGCTCGCTGCGCGATTGCGCCTGGGCGGGCTCCGCCACGGCGATACCGGAGACGAGCAGGCCGATTGCGGCGAAAGAGGCGAGAAGCTGTTTCATTACGCCCTTTTATTGGGCCTGGACCATTGAACAAGGTCTGAATACCGCCCGCCGGCTGCGTTCAGGATCGAGTGATGCGTCAGCGCACCATCTCGTACTTCACCGTCAACGTTACCCCGGTGCTGACTTGTCCCGGCTGCACCGGCGTGGACACATCCGCCGATTCCGCCATCGCCATGCTGCGCATCATCGGGCGCGGCTGGCTGGAGGCGATGTTTTCGCTTACTTCAAGCAAGCGCACCCCGGAGTAACCGGCCCAACCGGCATATTGCCCGGCGCGTGCCATCGCGGTCTGCAGCGCCGCCTCGCGTGCTTGGGCCTTGGCCGCGCTGTCATCGTCGATCCGGAAGCTCGGTCCGCCCAGATCGGTGGTGCCTGCGGCCACCAGCGCATCCAGGATCGGGCCTATTTCCTGTACTTCGCGTACTGTCACGCTGACCCTGTTGGACACCTGATAGCCGCGAAAGACCTGTCGCTGGTTCTCGCGGTCGTAATCATATTGCGCGTTCAGATTGATGCCGGTCGTCTGGATGTCATCCTCGGCGATGCCCAGCGATCGCATCCGCGCGATCACCGCTGTCATTTCGCGCGCGTTCAGCCGCATGGCCTCCACCGCGGTCATCGCCTGTGTGGTCACGCCTGCACTGATATCGGCAATGTCGGGGGCAGCTTTCACCTGCTCGGTCACGGTTAGCTCGACCACCGGCCCGCTGCTGGCAATCTGTACCTCCGCGGCCTGCACGGCAGTGTTCGGCGCAAGCGCGAATATAGCGGCGGTGGCAGCGGTGGCGGCGGCGATAGGCAATGTGAAACGGATCATGGGGTTCTCCTTTGCGCGTAGCTGGTAGCAGACTTACCGCTTACGCGCCGCTGAACCGCCTTGTTCCGCGCAGCCGCAACGCCTACCTGCCCCGCCATGGCTCAACCCCCGATCCTCAGCCTCGAAAATATCGGCCTGCAACAAGGCGGGCGCTGGTTGTTCGGCGGGCCGGAGCAGGATGCGCTGGACCTGCATATCGGCCCGCGTGACCGGCTGGCGCTGATCGGGCGCAATGGCGCAGGCAAGACCACGCTGTTCCGCATGATCATGGACCGGATCGAGCCGGATCGCGGGCAGCGCAAGGTCAAGCCCGGCACGCGCATCGTCGTGCTCGATCAGGAACCCGATTTCGCACCCTACGCCACGCTGATGGACTTTGCGCTGGATGGCGAGCATCCGCCCGCCGAGCATGAGGTCGAGGCGATTGCCGGCCAGCTCGGTATCGACATGGCGACCCCGGCCGAGGGTGCCAGCGGCGGCGAAAAGCGCCGCGCCGCAATAGCGCGGGCGCTGGCGCAGGATCCCGACCTTCTGCTGATGGACGAGCCGACCAATCATCTCGACCTCAGTGCGATCGAATGGCTGGAAAGCTGGCTGGATCGTTACAAGGGTGCGTTCGTCGTAATCAGCCACGACCGGACTTTTCTCACCCGTCTGACCAAGGCAACGCTGTGGCTGGACCGGGGCAGTATGCGGCGCAAGGAAGTCGGCTTCGGCGGATATGAGGCGTGGGAGGCGCAGGTTTACGCCGAACAGGCGAAAGACGCGCACCGGCTGGACACCAAGCTCAAACAGGAAGCTCGCTGGCTGGAACGCGGGGTCACTGCGCGGCGCAAGCGTAACCAGGGGCGCCTGGAAAAGCTGTGGCAAATGCGCGCACAGCGGGCAGCGATGCTCGATCCCACCGGCAGGGCCAAGCTGGGACTGCAGGCGGATCAGGACAACAAGTCCAAATCGGTGATCGTGGCGGATAAGGTTTCGAAGTCTTACGGCAACGGGGACGATGTTCGCCCCATTATTCACGATTTCTCGCTGCGCATCCAGCGCGGCGACCGGATCGGCGTGGTCGGCGCAAACGGTGCTGGCAAGACGACGCTGCTCAAGCTGCTGACAGGCGAACTCGCGCCCGATAGCGGCAAGATCACCATCGCGAAAACGCTGAACGGCGTGATGATCGACCAGCAGCGCAGCTTGCTGGAAGGCAATGTGACCGTGCGCCAGGTGCTGGCCGAAGGCGGCGACTGGATCGATGTTCGCGGCGTACGCAAACACGTGCAGGGCTATCTCAAGGAGTTCCTGTTCGAACCCGAAATCGTCGAAACCAAGGTCGACATCCTCTCGGGCGGCGAGCGCTCGCGGCTGCTGCTGGCCCGCGAATTTGCCCGCAAGTCGAACCTGCTGGTGCTGGACGAGCCGACCAACGACCTCGACCTGGAAACGCTCGACCTGTTGCAGGAAGTCATCGCCGATTACGAAGGGACCGTGCTGATCGTCAGCCACGACCGCGACTTTTTGGACCGGACCGTGACCATGACGCTGGGGCTTAATGGCAGCGGCACGGTCGATATCGTGGCGGGCGGCTATGCCGATTGGGAAGCCAAGCGCGTGGAGCGGCGCAAGAAATCACCCCGGTCCTCGGCACCGGGACAGCCGGCGAGCGCGTCGGCAAAACCCGCTGACGGGAACGGATCGTCCGCTGGCGGTCAAACCACAAAGGCGGAAAAGTCCAAGCTGGGTTTCCGCGACCAGCGCGATTACGATCTGTTGCCCGCCCGGATAGAAGAGCTGGAAGTCGCCATTGCGAAGGGCGAGAACATCCTTTCGGACCCCAACCTGTTCACCGCCGACCCGCAGAAATTCGCCACCATTTCCAAGGGGCTGGAAAATGCCCGCGCTCAAAAAGACGCGGCCGAAGAACGCTGGCTGGAGCTGGCCGAGCGGGTCGAGACTTGACTGCACTGGACTCGCCACTTCACCGCGAAATCTCCAATTGCCGCCACTGCGAGGCACATTTGCCCGGCGGCGTGCGCCCGGTCGCACAATTTTCATCCACCGCTCGCCTGCTCATCATCGGACAGGCGCCGGGCTCCAAAGTTCATGCCACCGGCATCCCCTGGGACGATGCCAGCGGTGACCGGCTGCGCGAATGGACCGGGCTGAGCAAGGCGCAAATGTACGATCCGGCGCAAGTTGCGTTGGTGCCGATGGGTTTCTGCTATCCCGGCAAGGCTAGCGGCGGCGACAAGCCCCCGCGCCCCGAATGCGCGCCCAGATGGCATGACCGCGTGCTAGCGACGCTGCCGGAAGACCGGCTCACGCTACTCGTGGGCACTTATGCGCAGGCCCATTATCTGCCTGCGATGCGCAAGCTGCCCATGACCGAGCGAGTCAGCCGGTGGCGCGATTGCCTGCCAGCGGCGCTGCCCCTGCCCCATCCGGCATGGCGCAGCGCGATCTGGATGAAGCGCAATCCGTGGTTTGCCGAGGATGTCCTGCCCGAACTGCGCCGACGCGTTTCTGACATAATGGCGTGAGATACTCGGCCTTCCAATCTCAGGCAGGAGAGCATCATGGATATCACCCGGATGGCGCAGGATTTTACCAAGGCGGTCGCGGAAGAACGCGAGGATGATTACAAGGCCTATTGGGCCGATGATATCGTCAGCCTGGAACCCGGCGATGGCGACATGTCGCGCTGCGAGGGGCGCGAGGCGCTGGAGCAGAAACATGCCTGGTGGAACGCCAATGCCGAAGTCCACTCATCCGACACTTCCGGGCCGTTCGTCTTCGGCGACCAATTCGCCGTGCGTTACGATATGGACGTGACCATGGAAGGCGAGCGCAACCAGATGAGCGAAGTAGGATTGTACACGGTGAAAGACGGAAAGATCGCCGAGGAACGCTTCATGTATGGGACCGAGGGCGGCGTCAGCTGATCCGGTAAAACCCCGCCACCCGGTCCAGCGCCAGCTTCAGAACCAGCTTGCCGCTGCGCGCGGGCCAGGTAAGCGCCTTTTCGGCATCGGGCAGCGTTTCGCCGGCGCAGACCACGCGCCACAAGATGTCGGATAGGCCCTTGCCTGCTTCGCGCAGCGCACCGTCGAAACGGTCCTTCGCTGCGATCTGCCGTTCGGTCGCGCTCAGCCCGGCATCGCCCGATCCCTTGATCCGCACCGGGTCCCAACGCATGGTTAGCGATGGGCTGAGCTGAGCGCGCTCGTAATCGGCGCGCAGACGTTCCCCGGCATCGAACAGGCGATCATCGATATGGCCGCGCGCATGGAGCCAGCCGAGCGGCGATTCGGCGACGTTTACCGTCACGCTGCGGCGGATACGCCTGGCGCTGCTGCCCCGGCGCGGCCCCTCTTCGGTAAGTTCACGTTCGACGAGCTCTCTGCGCATGGCATTCCCCTTTACGATTATTGGCCTGGCGGCCCGGATGGGAATGGCACTTGCATCGCGCCGGTTAGTGTAGGAAAGACAAAAAACCATATTGGTTATCTAGACCGCAGGACCCGACGCATGATCAACCGCATTCGCGATGTTCGCAAACAAAAGGGCTGGACGCTCGCCCAACTCGCCCAAAGCTGCGATCCGCCGACCACCGCCCAAACCATCGGGCGACTGGAAACCGGAACGCGGACGCTGTCAACCGGCTGGCTGCAGCGGATCGCGGATGCGCTGGGCGTCGACCCGGAAGGGTTGGTAAGGTCCGCCAAGGCCGATCATCCGCAAGTGGTCGCCGCACTCACCGCGTCAGGGCCCGAGGCGCTTACCAAACCGCGCGATGCCATCCTGCCCACCGCACTGGGAGGGGAAACCCCTTTGATGGTGCTGGTGGTGGAGATCGGTGCCGGCGAATACCGCCCGGGCGACCAATTATGGCTTCGCCAGATCGCGCCCGAAGATGCAGCGCGGGCGATCAATCGCGATGTCCTCGTCCCCCGGCCCGGCGGACGTTTCGCGTTCGGCCGACTGATCGACCGGCGCTTGAACAAAGACGGCCGCGCGCTGGTCGGCGTGCTGCCGCCGGGGATGGGAGAAAAGCAGCAAGTGGTGGACGGCCCGCCCTGGCTGGCGGTTGCCGAAATGCTGGTACGCGCCTTGTGACACGCCGTGTCCTGTCCCTTTCGACGCTGTATCCCAACGCACACACGCCGCGCTTCGGAACTTTCGTCGCCCGCTCGCTGGAGGCGCTGGCGGCGCGTGGCGACTGGCAAGTCACGCTGATCAACCCGGTGGGTATTCCGCCGATCGTGTTCGGCAAATACCGGCCGCTGGCAGAAGCAGCTGTTTCGGGCATGGAAAATGGTGTCGAAGTCCACCGCCCGACCTTCCCGCTGATCCCGAAAATCGGGGCGCGCTCCAACCCTTCACGCGTCGCCAAGGCGGTGTTGAGCGTGGCGCGAGGCCTGCACGAGCGGCAGCCCTTCGACATTGTCGATACGCAATTTTTCTGGCCGGACGGTCCCGCTGCGGCGCAGGTCGCACAGGCGCTCGGCCTGCCCCTGTCGATCAAGGCGCGCGGATCGGACATTACTTTCTGGGCCGAGAAGGATTTCGCCCGCCACGCGATGGTCAAGGCGGCCCGGCAGGCAAGCGGCTTGCTCTCGGTGTCCAAGGCACTGGCGCGCGACATGATCGACATCGGGATGCCGGCCGAGAAGATCACGCTGCATTATACCGGCCTTGATCGCGACCGTTTTCGTCCGCTCGATCACGTCGGCCTGCGGGCAAGGCTGGGCGAGCGGCTGGGGATCGCCCTACCCGCTGCGGAGAAATTGCTGGTCACCGTCGGCGCGCTGATCGAGCGTAAGGGACAGGATATCGTCATTGGCGCGCTCGCCGCCATCCCCGATGCGCGCCTGCTGCTGGTAGGAACGGGCGCAGACGAAGCGCATTTGCGGCGGCTGGCAGACGATCTCGGGGTTGGCGAGCGAGTGCATTTCCTCGGCTCGGTCGATCACGATCTGCTGCCCGTCATCCTGACCGCCGCCGATGCCATGGTGCTGCCTTCGGCCAATGAGGGGCTTGCCAATGCATGGGTCGAGGCACTGGCCTGCGGTACGCCGCTGGTGATTACCGATGCCGGCGGCGCGAGGGAGCTGGTCACCTCGCGCGATGCCGGGCTGATAGTCGAGCGTAACCCCGATGCCGTGGCGAAGGGAATCCAGGACTTGCTGGCGGCTCCGCCGACGCCGGAGCAGGCTTCGGCGACGGTTGCGCAGTTCAGCTGGAAGGGCAATGCGGACGCGCTGGCCTCACATTACGAGCGCATTGTCCAAACCAGCGCCAGAACAGGCGCCTAGGTCCGAGCCGTCTCAGCCCGCAGTTTCGCCGCGCGCGATACGCTCCTGCTTGTCGGCCACGGTTTCCTCCGGCACGAAGCTGTTGGAATCTACGCCCAGCCAGATCAGCATCGGCGCGGCCATATAGACCGAACTGTAGGTACCCACGAACACGCCGAGCGTGATCGCGGCGACCAATCCGAACAGGCTGGCCGGGCCGAAGATCAACAGCGGCACCAGCGCAACCAGCAAGGTGAGCGAGGTCATCACGGTACGCGCCAGCGTTTCGTTTACCGACAGGTCCAGCAATTCGGGCAGCGGCATCTTGCGATACTTCTTCAGATTTTCGCGGATGCGGTCATAGACCACGATCGTATCGTTCAGCGAATAGCCGATAATGGCCAGAAATGCGGCGATAATCTGGAGGCTGAATTCCAGCTGGAACAGGGCGAACATCCCCAGCGTGAGCGACACGTCGTGGAACAAGGCGAACAGGCCCCCCACCCCGAACTGCCATTCGAACCGTACCCAGATATACAGCGCCACCGCCAGCATAGCGGCGATCAGCGCCAGCACGGCGTCTGAACGGAATTCATCAGATACCTTGCCGGAAACATTGTCGTTTCCGTCCAGCCGGAAATCCTCGAAACTGCCTTGCAGCGCCTCGACGATTTCGTTGGCGATATTCTGCGCTGCTTCCTTGTCGCCCTCCGCGCTTTCGGGAAGACGGACGCGGATCGAAACCTGGTTATCCTCGCCGAACCGCTGGACGGTCGGCTCGCCATAGCCAAGTTGCCCCACGCGCTCGCGCACCGAAGGGATCGGTGCCTGTTCGCTCTGTGTAAAGGTCGCGCGCACTTCCAGACCGCCGGCGAAATCCACGCCGTAATTCAGACCCTGAGTGAACACGAGCGCCCAGCTTGCCGCCATCAGCAACAGGCTGACGACGTAGAACGGTAAGCGGAACCGCAGGAACTTGATGTTGGTATCGTCGGGGACGAGCTTGAGCAGTTTCATGATATTCTCCTCCGCCTCAGATGTTGATTTCGTTGGGACGATTGCGCTTCAGCCAGCCGGCCACCCACATGCGGGTGAGGAACACGGCGGTAAAAACCGAAGTCGCCAGCCCGATCACCAGCACCACGGCAAAACCGCGCACCGGGCCGGAGCCGAAGATGAACAGCAGCGCGCCTGCGATCAGGTTGGTGACATTGGCGTCGTAAATCGCCCGGCTGGCTTCCTTGTACCCGTTTTCGACCGCCGCGACGATACGTCGCCCGCGTTTTCGTTCCTCGCGGATGCGTTCGTTGATCAGCACGTTGGCATCCACCGCTGCACCGATGGTCAACACGAAGCCGGCGATACCGGGCAATGTCAGGGTGGTGGAGATCAAGGCCATGATGCCCAGGATCATCAAGACGTTCAGCACCAATGCGCCGGTCGCATAGATACCGAAGCGGCCATAGGTAACGATCATCAGCACGATCACCGCGACCGAGCCGATCATCATGGCGAGCAGACCCTTGCGGATCGAATCCGCGCCGAGATCCGGCCCCACCGTGCGCTCCTCGATCACAGCTAGATCGACCGGCAACGCACCTGAGCGTAGCGAAATGGCCAGCTGGTTGGCGGTCTCGGCATTGAAGCTGCCCGAAATACGCGCCGAGCCGCCGCGGATCGGTTCGTTGATATTCGGGGCCGACAGTACCGCCCCGTCGAGGATGATCGCAAAAGGCTTGTTCACATTCTGCGTCGTCAGGGTCGCGAATTTCTGTGCGCCCTGCTGGTCGAAGCGGATATTCACGATATCCTGCCCGTTCTCGGGATCGACGCTCGCCCCGGCCTCAACCAGATTGTCGCCGCGAATGCCGCCCAGGCGGCGGACCGCGATCGACGAGCCTTGCTCATCGGTACCGTCGGCGAATGGGAATATTTGGCAGCCCGGCGGCGCGATGCCCTGCGCCACATCCGATGGCAGGGCGTCCTGGCAAACCAGCTTGAATTCAAGCCGCGCAGTCTGGCCGAGCAGTGCCTTCAGCTGGTCCGGATCCTGCAATCCGGGAACCTGCACCACGATGCGCGTGTCACCCTGCCGGATAATCGTCGGCTCGCGCGTGCCGAGGCTATCGATACGCTTGCGCACCACTTCGGTGGCGCTATCCATCGCCTGCGTCACGGCCACATCCAGCGAGCCTGGAGTGGGCGAAAGCACGAAGCGCGTTCCGTCGCGGAAGTTCAGCTCCCATTCGCGGGTCAGGCCGGTGCCGTTCATCAACGGTTCGATCAGTCGCCGTGCGCGGTCCACGTCGGCGGGACTGTCCACCATGAAGGACAGCTGGCCGCCGCGCGTCGACACATCCCCGATGCGCACGCGCGGTTCGGCCCGCCGCAGTACGCTGCGTACCGATTCTTCCATGTTTTCGAGCCGCTGCGCTTCCACCTGTTCGGCATCGGCTTCCAGCAGGATATGGCTGCCACCAGCCAGATCGAGCCCCAGATTGACGGTCGGCTCCGGCAGCGCCTCAGGCCAGTCCTGCCCGGCCGCAGCGAATATGGATGGCAGCGCGGCAAGGATCACCGCCAGCGTCAGCCCCCACAGGAAAATCTTCCTCCAAAGCGGAAATTCGAGCATCGTCTGCGGTATCCCGTTCTCTGGCCGGTCAGTCGTTCGCTGGCTTGGAGCCGGCGGGAGGCACGATATCGCCAATGGTATTTTTGACCGCCTTGACCTTCACGCCCTGCGCCAGTTCAAGCTCGGCATAATCGTCATCCACCTTGACCACCTTGCCGACCAGTCCGCCTGCAGTCACGACCTTGTCGCCCTTCTTGATGCCGGCGATCTTGGTAGCATGCTCCTTCTGCCGGCGCATTTGCGGGCGAATGATAAGGAACCAGAAAATCGCGATCATGCCGACGATCGGCAACCAGTTGAGCCACGCCGGAGCGCTTCCTGCGGCGGGGGCTGCGGCGAGTAGGTCGATCATGGTGAAGCCTTGATGTTGTGCGGTTCGATACAGGTTCTGCCGGCACCGGAAAAGCCGGGCCGGTATTGGCGAGCGCGCCTAGCAGCAAGTCAGGGACAGGGCAACGAATTGCAGGTGGCACAGTTTGACGTGTCCCCGGCGAAGACCGGCTTGCCATGCAGCAAGACCGACCCTATACGCGCCGCTCCACTGGATCGGGACGTAGCGCAGCCTGGTAGCGCATCACACTGGGGGTGTGGGGGTCGGAGGTTCGAATCCTCTCGTCCCGACCAGTGGTTTCCCGCCCCCGGCTCGTTCGCGCATCCTGCGCCGATACGATCCGACAAAGCGCGGCCCGCGAACCGGTTGCGATTACGCCATAGCGAGACACCGATGAACGCGAGCAGCGAAAAGCGCCCGATACAGTCAGATCCGAACACATCCGATTTCATCATAGACCCGCCGCTGGTCGATTTGCCGATCCACACGGCTTCGCGCGGCTTTTACGACGGGTTCAGCCGGGCGGTCACCATTCCGTCCAAGATCATCGTTTCGCTGCTGATCATGTGGGCGATATTTTTCCCGGTCAGCGCCAGCGAGACGCTGACTGCAGCCAATTCCACTATCATCGCGACCTTTTCCGGCTGGTATGTCTATCTTGTTGCCTTCCTGATGGCGATCTGCCTGATCCTGGCAATCATTCCGCAATCGGGACGGTTGCGGATCGGCACGGCGGGCGAAAAACCGGACTTCGGACGTTTTTCGTGGTTCGCCATGCTGTTTGGCGCAGGGATCGGCATTGGTATGCTAACCTATTCCACAGGCGAGCCATTGGCGCATTTTTCCAATAATCCAGACATTATCCGCGGTTTGGTTCAGCCGGAAGCGGCCGAGACGGTGCGCTCCGCCTATATCTACACCTTTCTGCATTGGGGCTTTGCCGCCTGGGCAACCTATGCGCTGGTCGGGCTGGCAATCGGCTATGTCGCCTATCGGCGCGACCTGCCGCTGACGATCCGCTCCGCCCTCGCCCCTTTGTTCGGTACTCGGCTGTCGGGTGTCTGGGGCCATATCGTTGACGTTGTCGCGGTGGTCGCCACGATCCTGGGCGTCGCGGTGACGATGGGGCTCGGCGTGGAACAATTCGTGGCCGGCCTCGCGCGGCTCGGCATGGGCGATTGGCTGCTGAAGAGCGACGGATCGTCTTCCGCCATTGCAATCGTTCTGGCGCTGCTCGTGCTGGTGGGTGCATCCACGCTGAGCGCGCTTTCGGGCGTGGGGCGCGGAATCAAGTGGCTGTCCAACATCAACATGGTCCTGTCTTTCGCGTTGCTGGCGCTGTTCGCGGTAGTCGGCTCGGGCATGTTCGGGCTGGAATTGCTGGCGGTTGGCCTGTTCGATTATATTCGCACACTGATCCCCATCTCGCTGACGCTGTTTTCCGGTGAGGGTCCAGCGGGTGCAGAACTCCTGCAATGGCAGCTCGATTGGTCGGTGTTCTACTGGGCCTGGTGGATCGCCTTCGCTCCCTTCGTGGGCATGTTCATTGCCCGGATCTCGCGCGGGCGGACGATCCGGGAGTATATTTTCGGCGTCGTGCTGGTGCCCTCGATCATGTGCTTCGTTTGGATGACCATTGTCGGCGGCACCGCCATCGACCTTGAGCTTTCGGGGGCGGCCGGTGGGTCGATCCTGGGGGCCGGCATGTCCGACCAGCTCTACGCGACGCTCGCCGTATTGCTGGATCCAGCAGTGGCGGCGATCGTCTCGGGCCTCGTGGTGATCCTGCTGATGACATACCTGATCACCTCCGCCGACAGCGCGATCCTGATCGTCAACACGATCAACGGTGCTGGCGAGACGGAGGGCGAGCGCCGCTATCACATCCTGTTCTGGGGCGCGGCGCTGGCATTCGTGGTGGGCAGCATGCTGATCCTGGGCGGCATAGATGCCATTCGCGTTACCATGATCATCGGCGCACTACCCTTCTCGGTAGTGGTCGCATTAATGGGCGTTTCCATCGTCAAGGCGATCGGGTTCGATATCGTGCGCAAGCATCATGGCGTGCCGACCACAGCCGAAGGATGTGCCGAATTGGCAGAATCGCGAGCTGCCGCAGCGAGTTGAACGCGTTTGCAACGTTTCATGTGGCAATAATGTAACGGTTGAAACCCTATTCGGGAAATAGCCGCCTGACGGGTGGCCGGGCGCGGGAGTGCCCGTTACCCCTATGCGCCTCACACATTTCAGCCTGATTGCCGCGCGGACTTCGTCGCGCTGCGCATTCGGCTGTGTCCAGATCCCGAGGGACCTTTCATGATCAAATTCACCAGCGGCGTGTCGGCCGGCGCGCTGGCTATCGCAATCGCTACGCCTGCTTTCGCGCAAGACGCTGCTCCCGCCGCACCGGCTGAGCCGCAAGCCCGCGAAGGCGGTGTCCAGACTATCGTCGTGACTGCGCAGCGCCGTAGCGAAGATCTGCAGGACGTGCCCGTTTCCGTTCAGGCGCTGAACTCCGAAGGACTGGACGAGCTCAACATCGACACGTTCGAGGATTATCTCGACCAGTTGCCGACCGTGACCGCGGGCGGCAGCGGCCCCGGTCAAAGCACGATCTACATTCGCGGCCTGGCCTCCACCACGCCCAACCTGACCACTGCCGGCGTTGCGGGCCTCGCTCCCAACGTTTCGCTGTATCTCGACGAGCAGCCGCTGGCGCAGCCGGGTCGTAACCTCGACGTTTATGCCGCCGACCTCGAACGCATCGAAGTCCTCTCCGGCCCGCAAGGTACGCTTTTCGGTGCCAGCAGCCAGGCCGGCGTTGTTCGCCTGATCACCGCCAAGCCCGATCTGGGCGGCTTCAGCGCAGCGGCATCGGCCGGCGTTTCCTTCACCAAGGGCGGCGAATCGAGCTACAAGGCCGAAGCGATGGTCAACGTGCCGGTTACCGACACGGTGGCCCTGCGCGGCGTCGTGTTCCTGGACGATCAGGGCGGTTATATCGACAATATCGCCGGCACACGCGATCTCAGCGACAGCGCCCGCTTCCGTTCTGCAGGTACGGTGCGTTCCAACGGCGTTCCGGTCAGCCCGCTGCGCGGTGGGTTCCAGGCAGGAGCCGATCTGAGCGCAGTCAACTTCATCGACGCCAACAATACGGGTCTGGTCGAAGACGATTTCAACGATACGCAATATTCCGGCTTCCGCGCCACCGCATTGTGGGAAGTGACGCCGGACTGGACCGTGACCGTGGCGCATAGCCGCCAGAGCCTGGAATCGGACGGCGTGTTCTTTGCCGATCCCGAATTGGGCGGACTGGACGATCTGGAAATCCAGCGCTTCGAGGAAGACCGGCTGGAAGACGATTTCTCCAACACCAGCTGGACGGTCGAAGGCCGTCTCGCAATGCTCGATGTGGTCTATAGCGGCGCCTATACCGACCGCGAGACGGAGCAGCGGGTGGATTACACCGACTACCTCTTCGTCGGCCAGTATCTGCCCTATTACATCTGCGATGGCTCGGTCAGCTATCCTGGCTCGGCGGACCCTAGCGGGACCTGCCAGGCACCGAATCTGTATGTAAACTCGCTCAGCAATACGAGCGTGTTCACCCAGGAACTGCGCCTCAGCACGCCTTCGGAAAATCGTTTCCGCGTCACCGCCGGTGCCTTCTATTCCGACCTCGAGCTGGAAGAGCGTAACGACTTCGCCTACCCCGGCAATGTCCAGGCAGACCCGTTCGGCCCGTTCGCGCCGAACTTCCCCTTCCCGGGCTTCAACACCGATCCCGGCCCGTTCCCGGCAGAAACCATCTTCCGCAACGATATTCGCCGGACCGACGAGCAGCTGGGCATCTTCGGCGAGGCCAGCTTCGACATCGTTCCCGACTTGCTGACCATCACGGCCGGCGCGCGCTATTACGATATCGAGGTCGATTTCGAAGGCAGCGCCAACGCGTCCTTCTGTAATTCCGGCGCGGCGCAGGATGCCAATGCATTCGGCACCAATATTTCGGACCTGTATGATGGCGATGGACAGTTCACCTTTATCGGTTCGTGCAACGCCGATCTGCGCCAGACGTTCGATCTGGACGATTCGCTGCAGGACATCCAGAATGCCGGCCTCAGCGCATCGCAGGCGCAGCAGGTGTTCAATTCGCTGCGCGCGCCCGATACCGCGCAGACGGACGGGTTCATCTACAAGGGCACGCTGACCCTGACCCCGACCGAAGAGCTGCTGTTCTACGCAACCTATTCGGAAGGCTTCCGCCCCGGCCTGCTCAATCGGCCGGGCGGCGCGACCAATGGCGCTGGCTTCACCGTGCCGTTCGAACTGCAGACCGACGAGGTGAAGAACTACGAGCTGGGCTGGAAGATGCAGCTGTTCGGCAACGAACTGCGCTTCAACGGCAGCGCGTTCTATGTCGATATTGCTCGTCTGCAGACGACCATCTTCGATCCCAGCATCACCAACCTGTTCTTCAGCGACAATGCGGCGGATGCAGAGATTTACGGTGTCGAGGCGGATTTCACCTACGCACCCTATGCCGTTCCCGGCCTGACCGTGGTGGGCGCATTCTCGATCCTCGATACCGAGATTACCGAGGTGCTGACGCCGACGAGCGATGTGATTGTCGGTTCCGACCTCGCTTTCGCTCCGTCCTTCCAGGGCAATCTGCGCGTTCGCTACGAATGGGATCTGTCGGACAGCCTCAGCGCATTCGTCCAGCCGCAGGTCGCCCATTCGGCTTCGAAGAACACCGACATCATCACGATCAACAATTTGAAGCTGGAAAGCTATACCACCTTCGATCTGGCGGCCGGTATCGACACCGGACAGTACCGGTTTGAGATTTTTGGTGAGAACCTGTCCGACGAACGGGCGCAGATTTCGGGCAATTTCGTGAATGATCGTCCGCGCATCACCACCAACCGTCCGCTGACGGTAGGTGCACGGGTGTCGTTCGACTTCTGATCGGCCCTTTCGGCTATCGCTAATCGGCGGGGGCAAATCTTACGGGGTTTGCCTCCGCCGTTTGCGTTTGTAGGTGAGCGATATGACGGCACGCGAACAGCAACGCAAATCGGCGCAGCAAATCCTGCAACAAGGCGATTTCGCCGGCGGATTGGCACAGGCCGAGGCTCTGCTGGCCGAAACGCCAGAGGATGCCGAGGCACTGTATATCGCAGCCGTAGCGGCGCGTTATCTGAAGCGCCCCGAACTGGCCGAAAGTTACCTTGCCCGCCTGCACACGCAAATGCCCGAATATGGCCGCGCGTGGCAGGAGGCCGGGCATCTCGCCCGTTCGCGTGGGGGCAAGGCTGCGGCACTAACCGCATTCGAACGCGCAGTGCGGTTCAATCCCGCACTCGAGGCAAGCTGGCGCGCCCAAGCAGAGTTGCTGGAGACGGCTGGCCGAACCGGCGAAGCGGCAGCCGCGCGGGAACAGGAGCAGCGGATCAGGTCGCTGCCGCGCGAGTTGGTCGCGGTCACCCATCATTTGCACGAGGGCCGCGTACTGCGAGCGGAAGAAATCTGCCGTCACTTCCTGCGCAGCCAACCCGATCATGTCGAAGCCATGCGGCTGCTGGCGCAAATCGGTGTCCAGCTGGGTATTCTGGACGATGCGGAATTCCTGCTGGAAAGCGCACAGCAGTTCGCGCCTGAGAATATCCAGGTACATCTCGATTACATCGATGTGCTGCGCCGCAGGCAGAAATTCGAACAATCGCGCAAACAGGCAGAGGCGCTGTATCGGCGCGATCCGGCCAGCCCTTTATTCCAATCGCACCTCGCCATCGAATCGATGCAGACCGGCGATTACGACCGGGCATTCGAATTGTTCGATGCGGTGCTGGCGGCAGTGCCCGGCGACCCTGCCACACTGACTTCGCGCGGCCATGCGCTGAAAACCACCGGTCAGCAGGACGAAGCCGTGGCCTCATACCGCGCCGCGATCGATGCCAAGCCGGGTCATGGCGATGCCTATTATGCGCTCGCCAACCTCAAGACCTATCGTTTCACCGACGCTGAAATGAATGCGATGCGCGGCCAGATGGAGCGCGCCGATCTGGCGTTCATGGACCGGGTGCATCTCAGCTTTGCGCTGGGCAAGGCGTATGAGGATCGCAAGGAATACGAGCCGTCCTTCGATTTTTATGAAAAAGGCAATACGCTCAAACGCCAGCAAACCCGCTACAGCGCCGACGCGATGAGCGAGGAACTGGCCCGTCAGGTGCAGATCTGCACACCCGAGCTGTTCGCCGCAAAAAAATCCTCCGGTCACCCTGCGCCCGACCCGATTTTTATTCTTGGCCTGCCACGTGCCGGTTCGACCCTGCTCGAACAGATACTGGCCAGCCATTCCATGATCGACGGTACGCTGGAGCTGCCCAATATCCTCGCGCTGGCGCATAAGCTGCGCGGGCGAAAAGCGGGCGCGGCGCAATACCCGCAAGTGCTCCGCGACCTCACGCCCGAACAGCTGCAGTCGATGGGCCGAGACTTCATCGAAAGCACCCGCATTCACCGACGGGGCGCGCCGTATTTCATCGACAAGATGCCGAATAATTTCCGCCATATCGGCCTGATTCAGCTGATCCTGCCCAATGCCACCATCATCGATGCCCGCCGCGCGCCGATGGATTGCTGCTTTTCCGCGTTCAAGCAGCTGTTCGCCGAAGGCCAGGATTTCACCTACGGACTGACCGAAGTGGGCCGATATTACAGCGATTATACCGATCTGATGGACCATTGGGATGCGGTGCTTCCGGGCAAGGTCCTGCGCGTGAATCACGAGGATGTGCTCGACGATCTCGAGGGACAGACGCGCCGGATGCTCGAACATATCGGCGTGCCGTTCGAAGAAGCTTGCCTGCACTTCCACAAGACCGACCGCGCGGTGCGCACTGCCAGTTCGGAACAGGTCCGCCGCCCGATCAACCGTTCGGGACAGGATGCCTGGAAACCCTACGAACCGTGGCTCGGTGACCTCAAGGCAGCACTGGGTCGCAAATAGGGCCGCGAGGCGGTAAGCAACCCAAAAGGATAGAACCCTTTCCTACAAGAACCGATATGGTTAGCTCATTCGCGAATCAGCGCAAGGAGCAGCCGCAATGGCCCTACTCGAATCCCTCATCAGCCCGATCGCCTCGATCATCGACAAAATCATACCCGACAAGGACGCGCGGGCGAAGGCGAAGCTGGAACTGCTCAAGCTGGAAGGCTCGCACGATCTGAAACAGATCGAGGTGCGCCTGGCCGCCATCGTGGCCGAGGCCGAATCGAAGGATCCCTGGACCAGCCGCGCGCGCCCCAGCTTCCTTTATGTCATGTATGTGATGATCCTGTGGGCATTGCCGATGGGCGTGCTGGCGGCATTCAACCCATCGGCCGCGATGGATATTGCGCGCGGGATGAACGGCTATCTCGGCGGGCTGCCCGAACCGCTCTACGCATTGTTCGGCACCGGCTATCTCGGCTACACCGCCGCGCGCCAATGGGGCAAAGTGAAGGGCGTGGACAAGTAATCGGCTAGGCCGCCCGGCCCGCGCCCGCTATGGCGCCCATATGGAAACGATCTACGTCCTCAACGGCCCCAATCTGAACCTGCTCGGCCTGCGCGAGCCCGAGATCTACGGCTCCGACACGCTCGACGATATTGCCGGGATGCTCGAAGATCGCGCCCGCGAGTTGGGCCTGCAGATCGATATGCGCCAGACCAACCATGAAGGCATGCTGGTCGATTGGCTGCATGAAGCGCAGGCCGAGGGTGCCAAAGCGGTGTTGCTCAATGCGGCGGCCTATACCCACACCTCGGTCGCCCTGCTGGACGCCATCCGCGCCATCGAAACACCGGTGATCGAGGTACATCTGTCCGATCCCTCCACTCGCGAGGAATTTCGCCACATCTCCTATGTCGGCATGGCCGCCGCCGAAGTAGTCCAGGGGTTGGGCGCGCGCAGCTATGTCGTCGCGCTGGACGCTGCATCGAAGCTGTAGCTCGGCCGCCGTACAGTGCCCCGCTTTCCATAACGCCCTGCTTTCCGTAGCGTCTGGGCGCGTTTTCGTTCGACACCCCCTTGCCAGCAAAGGTCGGCCCGCGCATAGGCAGCGGCCTTACGCAATAAGAGGCATCTATGGCCGACGCCAAGAAATCTTCGGGCCGCGGGTCCGGTATGAATGTTGATGTAAAGCTGGTCCGTGAACTGGCTGATATGCTCGGTGATACCGGGCTCACCGAAATCGAGGTCGAGGATGGGGAGCGCAAGATCCGCGTTGCCCGTGGCGGTGTTGTTGCCGCCGCCGGGATGGCGCCGCCTCCTGCCGCGCCAGCGCCCGTCGCAGCTGCGCCTGCGCCCGCACCCGCCGCAGACAATGCAGCGGCAAGCGACCACGCCGACGCGATGAAATCGCCGATGGTGGGGACCGTTTATCTTTCCGCCGAACCCGGCGGGCCGCCGTTCAAGAAAATTGGCGATGGCGTGAAGCAGGGAGAGACCCTGTTGATCGTCGAGGCGATGAAGGTGATGAACCCGATCACCGCCGACCGCGATGGAACGCTGAAGGAAATGCTGGTCGAAAACGCGCAGCCGGTCGAATTCGATCAGCCGCTGCTGGTGATCGGCTGAGGCGCATTATGGCAATTAACCGCATATTGATCGCCAATCGCGGCGAAATCGCGCTGCGTATTCACCGTGCGGCGCATGAAATGGGGATCGAGACGGTCGCGGTGCACTCCACTGCCGATGCCGATGCCATGCATGTGCGCCTGGCAGACCACGCAGTCTGTATCGGACCGCCTTCTGCGACCGAAAGCTATCTCAATGTGGCGGCGATCATCTCCGCTGCCGAAGTGGCGCATTGCGACGCGATCCATCCCGGTTACGGTTTCCTGTCCGAAAACGCCAAATTTGCCGAGATCGTCGAAGCGCACGATATCGCCTGGATCGGGCCGAAGCCCGAACATATCCGCACCATGGGCGACAAGGTGGAGGCCAAGCGCACCGCCGGGAAACTCGGCCTGCCGCTGGTTCCGGGGTCGGATGGCGCGGTCAGCGAAATAGGCGAAGCTGCAAAAATCGCAGAAGAAATCGGCTATCCCGTGATCATCAAGGCTGCCAGCGGCGGCGGTGGGCGTGGGATGAAGGTCTGCGAAGGTCCGGACACGCTGGAATCGCTGATGAAACAGGCGGGCAGCGAGGCGAAATCGGCGTTTGGCGATGCAACCGTCTATCTGGAAAAATACCTCGGCAATCCGCGCCACATCGAATTCCAGGTATTCGGCGACGGGCGCGGCAAGGCGATCCATCTGGGCGAGCGCGACTGTTCGCTGCAACGCCGCCACCAGAAGGTGCTCGAAGAAGCACCGTCCCCCGTTATTACGGCGGAGGAGCGCGAGCGGATGGGCGAGGTATGCTCGAAAGCCATGCGCGACATGGCCTATCGCGGCGCGGGTACGATCGAATTCCTGTGGGAAGATGGCGAGTTCTATTTCATCGAAATGAACACGCGGCTGCAAGTCGAACACCCGGTCACCGAAATGATCACGGGGATCGACCTGGTGCGCGAGCAGATTCGCATCGCGGCGGGCAAGGACCTGTCGATGACGCAGGACGAAATCACCTTCACCGGCCATGCTATCGAATGCCGGATCAATGCCGAGGACCCGTTTACCTTCGCCCCCTCACCCGGCGAAGTGACCGCCTATCACGCGGCGGGCGGCATGCATGTGCGCGTCGATAGCGGGCTGTATGCCGGATACCGCATCCCGCCCTATTACGATTCGATGATCGCCAAGCTGATCGTGTTCGGCCGCAGCCGCGACAAGTGCATCATGCGCCTGCGCCGTGCGCTGGAAGAAATGGTGGTCGAAGGTGTCAAAACCTCGATCCCGCTGCACCAGGAACTGATCCGGCAGGACGATGTTCTGGCAGGCGATTATTCGATCAAGTGGCTGGAGGAATGGCTGGCCGAGCGCGAGGGGTAACGTCCGCTCCCGGACATTCCGGCGGACCGATCATGCGCCCCGCTTGGTTTCGATAACACGGAACGGCGCGGGTAATTTCGCCCCCGGATCCGCAGCACTCAAACCTCCAACGGTACGCCCGGTTGGTCTTTCGCCGTACGGATCGTCAGCGATGTCTTCACGCTTTCCACATTGGGGGCTGGTGTCAGCTTGCTGGTCAGGAATTCCTGGAAACTCTGCAAATCGCGGCTCACCACTTTCAGGATGAAGTCGATCTCGCCATTCAGCATGTGCACCTCGCGCACTTCGGGCAGTGTGCGCATATGCTCTTCGAATTCGCGCAGGGCATCTTCGGCCTGGCTCTTCAGGCTGACCATGGCGAATACGGTGATGGAAAAGCCCAGCTTGGCCGCATCCAGATCGGCGTGATAGCCGCGAATGACCCCGTCTTCCTCCAGCGAACGGACCCGGCGCAGACATGGCGGCGCGGTCAGTCCGACGCGCTGCGCCAGTTCGACATTGGTTACCCGACCTTCGCTTTGCAGCTCGGCGAGCAACCGCCGGTCGATTTCATCGAGATTGGCCATTTATTGCGCCCCTGAGTGTTTGCAATCGCTGCAGGCGCGTAATGAACACGGCCTCGCAGTGTGTTTGCCGACAATATTATTGTTGATGCCAGCAATTGTCCCGCTTTGCAACGCGTTCGCGCAGGCGCATGGTCGGCCCCTGCAAAGCTGGTAAAAAGCATCCTAAGAAGCCGCCCCCCGAACCGGCACGACCACTCATGGAGAGCCGCAAGCGCGCATGCAATTCGACGATCGCCTTGCCACGGTGCTGCGCCAGCGCGTCACCGGCAATCGCGCCGCACGTACGCAATACCGGCAACTGCTCGACCTGCTCGGTCAGCGCAAGCCGGTGCGCGGAAGGCAGCTTGCCGCCGAAGCATGGCGCCGGATGAACGCCCTCGCCGAAACTATTCCCGTCGGCGAGCGGGCGGAGATCGTGGACGAATCAGGCTGGCACCTGACCAGCCCCGAACTGGTTGCGCATCTCGCCAATGACGAGCCCCCGGTGGCCGCCGCCGCCCTGGCCCGTGCCCATCTCTGTGCCGAGGATTGGGAAGCACTCATCCCGCGCCTGCCGATCCGCGCGCGCGGTTTCCTTCGGTTCCGTAGCGATTTGCCCGCGCGAACGGTCGGCTTGCTCGACAGTCTCGGTGTGCATGATCGCGGCCTTCCCGAACCTGACTCCGTCAAGTCGGAACGCGCAGGGGCGCAGCCCCTTGAAACGACTGTTGAGCCTGTCACTGCAAGTCCCACCGATCAGCCTGACGAGTTGGCCGCCGAGGACAGCGAAATCGGCAGGCTGGTCAAACGTATCGAGGCGTTCCAGCGGGCACGCTCGGGCGAGGATAACCGTCCCGGGTCAGCCGCCGATCCGCGCTTGCCGCTAGGGGATACCGGCGAAACGCCGGGCCGTGCGCACATCGCGGCATTCGATTTTACCAGCGATGCGCATGGGCGGATCGACTGGGCGAGCGAAGCTGCCGCAGCGATGGTGTTTGGCGCATCGCTGGCAGGATTGAATGGCGAGCCACCGCGCGCCTTGCAGGATCGCCAGCCGCTCTCGGGAATACCGATCGAACTCGGCGGCGCTGCTGCCGTTGCCGGTGAATGGCGAGTCGACGCCGCCCCGATATTCGGCACAACCAGCGGTGAATTTACCGGCTATGCCGGGCGCTTCCGACGCTCGGTAATTGTTCGGTCAGCGGCCGAAGGTGAGACACCTGCTTCCGATAGCAACGCCCAATCGGACCGGATCCGCCAGATGCTGCACGAATTGCGCACCCCGGTGAACGCGATCCAAGGGTTTGCCGAGCTGATCCAGCAACAGATGTTCGGCCCAGTTCCGCATGAATACCGCGCCCATGCCGCCACTATCGCGGGCGATGCAGCGCGCATCCTGGCCGGTTTCGACGAGCTCGACCGGCTGGCCCGGCTGGAAAGCGGCGCGCTGGAAATAGAGCCCGGTAGCAGCGATTTCGCCGGGATAGTCCGCGCGCTGGTCGGCCAATTGCAAGGCGTGCTCGCTACCCGCATGGCCAGTTTCGATGCCGAGTTTTCGCAAGGCCCCTGCCTTGTCGCGCTGGACCGCAGCGATGCCGACGCGATCGCCTGGCGCCTGCTCGCCACGATTGCGGCAACCGTTTCTCCGGGCGAGGAAATCGAACTCAGACTGGCCTGCGATCCGGATATGATGCGGTTGCGCATCCATCTGACCGCCACACTGATGGGCCAGGACGATATTTACCGCTCAACCGCGCGTTCCGGCGGCAGTGCGTTGAGCTCCGGCGCATTCGGTACCGGCTTTGCGTTGCGCTTGGCCCGGGCAGAGGCGCGCGCGGCTGGCGGAGATTTGTGCGAAGAAGACGATGACTGGCTGGTGCTGAGCCTGCCGCACTTGACCGCCGCCGATGCCGGACCTAGCGAACGCACGCGCCATCAGCCGTAAGCATCGCTGATCGCCGCGGGGGAACGCAGCGTGTCGGACCGGCCAATCACACAACCACCCGAAGCATCGGCGAAAGCGCATTTTGCGCCTGAATTCGGCCAGCGCGCGCTGCTCACCGTCGATACCGAAGAGGAGTTCGATTGGAGCGGCGATTTCAGCGCCACCGATCACGGACTGAAGCACGTCGGCAGTATCGCGCGCTTCCAGCAATTCTGCGAGGAGCTGGGCGCAGCGCCGGTCTATCTGTGCGATTGGCCAATCACCCAGTCTGCCGAGGCGGTGGAGCTAATTGGCGATGCAGTCACGCGCGGCAAGGCCGAGATCGGGATCCAGCTGCACCCCTGGGTCAACCCGCCCTTCGACGAGGAGGTTTCGGCGTATAATTCCTATGCCGGAAACCTCCCGCCGCAGCTGGAGCGGGCCAAGTTCATGCATCTGCGCGACGAGATCGAGCGGCGCTTCGATACCCAGCCGCTGATCTACCGCGCCGGGCGATACGGTCTGGGCCAGGACACCGCCGAACTGCTTAAAGATGCAGGCGTTGCGATCGATACTTCAGTGCGCAGCAATTTCGATTACCGGCCGGGCCACGGGCCGGATTACCGCCGCCACCCGCTGGAGCCCTATTGGGTGGATGCACAGCGTGAATTGCTAGAGTTGCCCGTGACAAGCGTGTTCTGGGGCATGTTGCGGCGGCAGGGCCGGTTGCTGCAACCGCTTGCTGCGAAGCTGCCGCTGCTGCCCGGCATATTGGCGCGCACCGGTATGCTGGAACGGATCGCGCTGACCCCGGAAGGGGTGACCGCGAGCGAGGCGATCAGGGGTATCGATATCGCTCTGGATGACGGGCTGCCGCTGCTGGTGCTGTCGTTCCACAGCCCGTCCCTCGCCCCCGGCTACACGCCCTATGTTCGCAGCGAAGCCGATCTGGAAGCGCTGTATGAATGGTTTCGTCAAATCTATGCCTATCTTGCCAGGCGCGGCGTGGCGCCCACCTCTGTTAAAGAGGTGATGGCACAGGTTCGGCGCGATTAGGCGCAAGCCCGCTTGTAATGGTGCGCGGCTGGGGCTAGGGCGCGCTTCGTCGCAAGGCTGAACTGGCCTTGAGGATGGACTTGGGGGCCTGTAGCTCAGTTGGTTAGAGCTGGCCGCTCATAACGGCTAGGTCGCGGGTTCGAATCCTGCCGGGCCCACCATCCACCGGGAAACCGGCCGGCGAAACTGGTTCGGGGAGTGGCGCAGCCTGGTAGCGCATCTGTTTTGGGAACAGAGGGTCGCAGGTTCGAATCCTGTCTCCCCGACCATTTTTTTCAAGGACTTAGCCGATTCGTCGACGCCAAAAAATCCTTTGGGTAAGCACAGGGACAGCACTTCGACGCACTTCTGCGCTATCTTCGCATCACTATGTCCACTTCACCGGGCTTCTTGGTTCGATCACCGAAGAGTGCCGTTTGAGTGTCCCTTGGGAATGGCGAATCGATCATGGCCACGGACCACTCGGGAAACGCCTGCTCTAGTGCTGTGAGCGTCGCAGTCTTAGTCGCTTCTCTCTTGTCTGTTCGCACATATATCGTCGCATCGTCAGCCAAGAGTCGGCGCGAACTCGCGAAAGCCTGGTCGAGCATGTCTTGATAATCGGCCCCGTTCTCAAATTTGCCCTTCCAGCTAGCATCTCTTGTCGGATGTGAGGTTTCTCCGAGCATCCAGAACCGCAGCCATTGATCGTAATAGTACGAAGTCACGCCGCAATACGGCGGCGACGTCAGCAGAAGTTTGCAATTCCCGACAAGATTACCGCGGATCCCAGGTAAGACCTTCCGACAATCCCCATTCCGTATGGATGCAGCTATATGAGGGTTTGCTGGCTTGCCCTTTGCATATCGCCATTCGACTCGTTGACGAAGGAACGGCTCAGGCGAAATTTCTGGCGGATCATACATGCTATTCTTCGCCCACCAGCGAATGGAATACTCCGGAGCCATCGCTTTGGTCTGGCGCATCTGATTGCTCAGAGCGTTTGGACGACCTCGGTCGACTTTTCCATGCAAATAGACAAGAATGAAGCCCATCAGCGTTCGGTCAATTCGCGACCCTCGCCAATCTAGCGCCTCTCTGGACGCAACTAGAAACTCACGCACCGTCTTGCAGAAACAACGCTTGAAAAATTCCGGTAACTGATCGGCGTCGTACTCAAATTCCGAAGCCATATTCGTAATGTGTGCCAACCGGGCCAAGACCAGCTCTTTTCTACCCGGATTGAGCTTCACATCACCGTACAACCATCCAAGAGGATTCAACTCAACACCCAAACCCTCACGACCAAACTCCGCGGCGCAAATGATACTAGTGCCACGACCGGAGAATGGATCTAGGACGCTATCTCCTGCCTCGGTGTATGTCGTAACCACTCTGCGCGCAAAGCTTACCGGAAACATTGCATAATACGGGCCGAATGACGCCCATCGCTGATAGGTCAGCTTCCCAGGCCTATCCTCCAACTCTCGGACAAAAGGAGCATTCATCGCATTTTACTCGAACAACCCTGCGATGATGTCGGTTCCGCGCTTGAGTGGGATAGCGGCGTGTGCATGCGCGCGTACCAGAGGCATGAAGCCATCTCGATATAGATAGGTTGAGAGATGGTCTAGCACGTTCAATGCATCCGGTAGCCGAGGGAAGGCCCCGCTGCTCGTCTCAGTAAAGTCTGCCGATTTTTCGTTGACCATTGCTATGTTCAAAACGGCCCGTGAGCCGCTGCGGGTTTTGTACAGAACCTTTCGACCAAAATAGGTGTCCGCACCTGATGGCTTGGCATCTTCTGGTCTGAATACGATGTTTCTGTTTACGTAACGAGCATCCGGAATCAGGACAGTGCGGGGTGCAAACTTTTCTCCTGAAATTTCATCTGACCAGTCCAGCTGTTCGAAATGACTTACATACTGGCCGGACTTCTCCACCCCTATGATCAGCAAGTCCTTGCCGAACTCCCGTCGACAAATGTCACTGATGCGCATAATTTCCCTACGAACATATGGAGCAATTGCGGCTGGTTGACCAAATACTGCCAACGGACCGTCAAGTACGAAAGCACAATCTCTTAGGTAATGAAGGCGATCTTGATGGGAGAAAAATCGAAGAATATTTACTAGAGAAAGAACCTCCAGAACATGCCGGACCTCGCCATGAACCTCACCGTTCGAGCCAAGTTCGTTGAACCTCTCGTGAAAACGAAACGAGTCTGTTTCGAATAGCGTGGCTTTCTGGTCGCATTTGCAGTCATAGCACCCCTCAGAGAGGTGAAAGGCATTTTGGCAGTCCTCAATCGGGCAAATGATATCAGCCTTTTTGTCGGAGATCGCTCGCAAGGTCTCTAGCAAGGTTTCGTGTGCCGGATCGAGCCTTCCGGATAGCGCGTCAAAAACCTTGCTCCGAAAAAAAGCTGTCGGAGTGTCATCTGCGAGGTCGGCTCGGACTATATTCGCGCCGGGCAAGACCTCATCAAGCGTATGCGCTGAATCCATTTCATTGAAGAGCTTTGGAGACGGAATTTCGTCGGGTCCAATTGCCGCAAGCTTGGTGATATCGATAAAGACTACCGACATCATCACGATACTAGCCTCCGCTCCTGGAAAACCGTTCCGCACTCGATGCGAAATATTGCTACCGTCTATTGCGATTACCCGTTTGGGCAGCCATTCACTCTCACTAACTGTTTTGACCGGAGCGGGGTCCGGCTCATAATCATCTCCCAGCTCACGAATGACACCCTCGAACTCAGAAAGCGATTTGCTTTTCTGAAGCTTGAGCAGGCTGTCTCCAGTCGCGAATTCATTCTCGTAAGGCATCAGTCGACCCGGAACTTGTCGACTTGGATCGGCACAATATATGGATTGCTCAGGGTCCTCATGCGAATGAACCCGGGATCAGGCACTCTCAAAATCGCGGTCTCAAAATCCGCAAAATCGTAGTACTTTCGCAGCTCGCGAGTCTCATCGCTGTTATTGAGATGGGCCACGAACCAATTATCAGTATTTTTCAAAATATTTGACTGGATCGTTGACGGCTCTTGAGTCGCGTAAACTAGGCCAATTCTATATTTTGAACCCTCCTTTGCCGCGCGCGACCAAATGTTTTTGACATCAGCATTGTTTCCGGCAGGGAGTAGGTTATGCGCCTCCTCAGCATAGACAATTACGTCATCTGGCGGGATTAGCTCTTCATAGTCATCCTTTTTTGGATTAACGAAAGCCACTTTTTGACGTTCAAACAGCGTGGCCATGATGCGATCCGCCGCTCGCCGGTTTTGGTCAGCATCACCGAGAGATTGGTCGTAAATGACCAATCTTCCAGCTAGCAAGTCGTCTGATATCTCTTCAGCATAGTCATCGACAGCGGCCGGATCATGCTGATTGGTGAGTGACCTAAAGGAGCGAACACCGTTCGCGTAATCAAAAATTGCAAGCAAACCGTCCAGTCTCGGATCGTGCCAGCTTCTGCCATCATGATCTTCAGCATATTGCCGGTTGAAATCGCGGTATTCGGAGTCCTTGTCCTGCATAAATTTTCGAAGGGCTTGGCAGAGTTCCACAGCCTCATCGCCAGTTACACTTGGCTTGCCCATCAAAGTGCCTGCCCGAACATAATCTGTCTCGTTCTGGTCGGCCGTCATCGCATCACGCAAGGCCTTGCCGAAGAGGCTCTTAATGTACCACGCTTGTGTCGATGGCGCCTCAAAACCGGCGGCATGAAGCGCAGCACGGTAGGCGAAAATCGCCCGTCTGTATCGAGTTGCTTCGCTTTTATCGTAAGCGGCATTTACCTCTAAGGATGTATCTCGAAAGTTTTTGATGTACTTTACGGTTTCCCCTTGGAGTAGTGTGTCGACCTCGATTTTTCCGACCAGCAGAGAGTGCATCGCGTCCTCCACATCATCTCTGTCATGCCAAAGGCTTGTCGGATCGCCGCCATAATAGTTGATTTTGACGATCTTCCGATCAGGATCGTTTGGATGCTTCGATAGGCCATACGTTACGACATCGCCTTGCTCCGCACCCTCGGTGGCAAGAGCGATATTCTTAAGAGATGTTTTGTCTTGAACGTTTTCATTCGCATACTCTCCGTTAACGTCGAGAATGAGCTGGCCTATACGCCCGTCCGTCCCATGCGTACGCAAGCGAAAAATCGATGACGCAATCATTTTAGTTGTGTTCGATTTACCAGTCCTCGACATACCGAACAGTGCGGTTCTGCGTGCAATCAGATCTGTTGGGTCGAGAACGACAGCGACAGCATCTCCGTCCTCGTCGACAATCCTCTCGGACGAGGCATAACGAACCCGTCCGACCTTTGCTCGCATACCATGCAAGGAATGACTTTCGTCCGTGGCATTAGTGGCAAAATTCACAATTGACATGAGGCCTGAGCCGAGCGGCTTGTACACTTTCATACCTCGGCCAGAATAAAAGTTCGAGATGTCGGAGCCGAAGCTTAGCTGCCAATTCCCTCTTGCGGCTTCGCGCATACGAAACGTACCCAGCACGCGGCATCGGACGCCGGAATAGCGCAGTTGATGCAAGGTGAACTGGTCGGTTTTGTTAATTTCGTCCCAGTTCTCAGCATCAGACGACGCTCTTTGACCTGCATGAAAGCGATTAAAATCAGTTTCTGTAGCGTTTGGGAGTCGGCTTTTTCCGACAACACGAAGCAGGATGAGGGACGTGTCTTCTTGTGTACAATCCACGACTTGTTCCGGCTTCAGCCTGGTAGCAAGGAGGAAGCAGCCAAGCGGAAGACCACCTACTCTCTGCCGAAAATGATCATGGACCATAACCTCGGCTTCGTCGTAATCTATCTGCAACAAATCACCGACCTGATGCTCACCATCAATAAGCTTATGTAGCTCTTTTGAAGCAACGTGCGATGCATCGGCCTCAAAGTTATCCATCTCTTGCGTTAGTGAGCCTTCGCTATCAGCCATATCGTCTTCCGTCGGTTATGATAGGGTCAAGAAAGCGATTGTCATAAGGAAGTCAATCGGATGGCCAAATATTCCCCCAAATTAAATGAAGACATCTCGTTCACCTTAATCTTGATAGGGAAGACTTGCCCTATCGAATCCCCATCGGGCCTCACAAAATAGGGCAAATTGCTCCGTACGTTCTCTGGTTATGATGGTGCTTAATCGGTCGCGCAGCCCTGTTTTTTGGGCAGACTTGTCGATCCAATTCGGTTTGGCGAGGTCATCTCTTGATCGTAGATCGCAAGCGAGAGAGAACTGGCGAAGCGATCGAAAAAAGGATCGCCAAGCATTTAACAAAGAAGCGAGGATCGATGGAGACTGAGGGTGTTAATTCGGCTCAAGTTTCGAAGCTATCGTCCGACAACGCACTTGGATAAACGCGTGGCGAAACGCAATTCGTTAGATGCCAGTCAACCTGCGGAATATCGTGATGCCGTAAACGGAAATGGCGTAGATCACCGAAAACCCAAGCGCGACTATACCAATTCCACCAGCGAAGGCCGATAACAGATCAGCCAAGCCGAAAAGGAAGACTGCCACCATTGTGAGATCGATCACTCTACCCATCATTTCCCCGTTCCTAATGCCCGCTGCTCAGGACAAAGTCTTTCTCAGCTGGACGCGTAGAAGATTTTCCGATTCGCGACCGCAGACATCTTTCACACGGTTTTTGTGTATCAATCAACACGGCCGAGACGACCTGCTGATTAGACGCAGGTGGCAAGGCTTGGCCAAGGGGTTTCATGACGAGAGATATCGCACTCTGATCGCTGCGCTTGTCGCGGCGAGGACGAAGTGTGGCCTGTCGCAACAGCAGCTGGCGGACCGCCTAGGAACACATCAGCAATTCGTTTCACGCTTCGAGCTTGGCGAAAGACGTCTGGACGTTGTTGAGTTTGCCGATGTCGCCGTGGCGCTTGGCCTTGATCCGGCTGCGCTGGTCGCAACCATAGACTGATAAAGCGGCCACGCGTGGCGTGGCCTTAGAAGTTGATCTGCCCTGTCGCGTCACGCTTTCAGCGCGCCGCTTTGAGGCCAGCTCCCGGCCGCGTGAAGCGCGACCGGTATGGTGGTGGATTGAGGTTTAGAGCAGTCTGAAAAATTCCATCATCAGTAATCAGGATCAGGTACTCTCGGATTTGACCCCCGCCCCGCGAGATACCCTAAATGGAACCGCTTCTAAGAAGCAGCAGATTTCTGGCACCACGTGGGGCGGGGTCAATTCTACGCAGCGTTGCACTGACTTCCCGGCTCAGCAGTTTCTCCGCCATCCCTTGGTATATTATATGTGGTGCAATCATTCACCCCGGTGATACGGCTGTTTTCGCAATCTCGTAGCTGATTGTTCATGGCGTCAACGTAACCTACGGGTAGGACGTTCATACCGTTTGGCCGACTATTCAGCCACGACGGCTTTGAATTTTCTAGCCGTTGCCTTTCAGCCTCGGTGACCGAGATACGCATAAACTCCTTCGACGCCGGTCCTGACTGATCGCTATTCGTCACCATTGTCAGCCTGAACACAGTTGCATGGCGTTGCTTGCAATCGAAACTGCCGGGCATGACGACCTCCAGAAACCTTCGCCGAACGAGTTCGTCTATATATTTCCCAGCCGTCTGGTGCGTCCGAATTCCCAAAACATTTGCTGCATCCCGTTGCGACATGAACAGCCTGCCAATGTTCGATCCGTCGAACCGGTAGACAAACTCGACTAGCAACGCCCGCGCAGGTGGAGATAGCAATCGATATGCATCGGACTGGAGCAAGTAGTGATCAAGCTTCACAAACCGCGAATGCTCGTTCCGGCCCTTGGCGTTTATTTTCCGCTTTTTGCTGCGATTAGAGGCCATCGTTATCCTCCATCGACTGAGCAACCACTCCTCGGCGAAGTGCCTTAGCGGAGCGGTCGCTGGTATTCTGTCGCTCTTGCTTAACCAGCCAGGCATCCAATGCAGGCATGCGGTAAAGCACAGCACGTCCGACTTTCGAGTAGGTTGGCCCGCCGCCTGCAACGCGCATCTTCTCCAGCAGGCTAGATGATACATTCAGGTAGCGTGCGGCATCTGGCGTCCGCATGTTGGGTGGAAAGTTGGTCTGGTGCATTTTGGCCTCTCATTAGCTTCCCCGGTCAGGGAGTTGGAAAAAGGCGCAATCTGACTGATTGCGCCACACACCATGCGATGTGCGGCCCCTTAACTAGACAGAGTTTCATGCTTGGATACCCATCTTTTCGCGCAGAATTCACGCAGACTTTGCGGGAAATTCCCGCGAAATTCACGCGAAATTCATGTGGATAACTCGGCTTATGAAATCAAAGGTTTGGATCACTTTTGGCGACAAGGGCCATAAGGTGACTTGACCACGCTTCTGCCGCCATTTTTTTCTCGGCGGGGTAGTCATGATGCTGATATCGGCCCGCAACACCCTGCCGAACCTGCCGATTATGGAACGCTTCCACGACATCGTTCGCAACGCCGATCCGCTGCATGCCCGTCGCCACGGTCCTGCGCAGGTCATGCAACTTCCAACGTTCCGGTCGCATGTGGCCTCGGTCCTCCATCACTGCGTCGAATTCCCGGTCCAGCTTCTTTTTCCAATATGACCAGTTCTGGATCGGTTGACTGCCGGACGCTGTAAACACGTACGCGCATCCTTCGATTTCCTGTCCCACCAGCTCTGCCAAAGCAGCCGCGGCCAACGGGACGGTATGGGCTTGGCCGTTTTTCGCCCGAGCGGCGGGCAGAAACCAAGCTTGAGCATCAATGTCCACTTCCTCCCAGACCATTTCGCCCACCTCGTCCCTTCTCTGGCCTGTCAGGAGCAAGAGACGGACCAGTCGCGCATATGGGTGGCTGATTGCTTGCGTGGCCTCCCACAAAGCCGTTATTTCGATGTCATCAAGATACCTTGCACGAACTGGTGCCTTCTCCGGCCAGAGGATGCCCTCCATTGGTGATTGTGCCAGATCACCTCTCGCCACTGCCCAGCGGAAGAGCTTGCTAAGAGCTGTCGCCGTGTTCCGAGCAATGCCGGGACGGTCCGCCAGCTTGTCGAACAGGCGCGTCACGTCCCGCTTCTGGATTTCAGGTAAGGGATTGTGGCCAAGTTGCGGGACAGCTTCTCTGCGAAGCAGGCGAGCAGCCTCACCGCCGCTCTTCTTCCAATCCTTTGCCAAACCGTGGCTGACAAAATGTTCGACATATTTGTCGAAGGCAAGCGAGTGAGCGTCTTGCTGCCCGCGCTTCTTCTCCTGCTGGGGGTCGATACCCTGACGGACCTTGAAGGCGTTCAGCTCCGCACTTTTGCGAGCTTCATCGGCAGTCAAGCCCGAGCCAACACTTCCAATAGTTACGCGTTTGTCGGGATAGCCCCGCCCTCCCATGCGATAGCGATAAATGAACGACTTTGATCCGGCCTTGGTCACCTTCAAACCGAAGCCCGACAACTGCGTATCCCAAACGACAAATTCCTTGCCTGTTGGTTCAGTCGCGTCGATTGTTCGTTTCGTCAGTTTCTGCTTGGGCATTGTCGGTTCCAGTCAGCACGGGGTAAGCACCATGAAACCACTTCGGTCCAATTTGATCCAACCCAGTCAGATCAAACCTGTGCATATCCCTTAGTTTTGCAGGGCTTTCTGAAACTGAAGGAAATTGGGGAGGAAAGCAACCTTCTGTTTTGGGAACAGAGGGTCGCAGGTTCGAATCCTGTCTCCCCGACCATTTTCACTGTTGATTTGGGGGCGTGCAGGCCGTGAATTCCGCCCCGCCCCCTGCTCCGCCCCCTGCTCCGGCCCCGATACCTCCAGCCTCCCCCACTCTCGATCGTCGGACCATCTGGGTGATTGCCATCCCGGCGATGCTGACCAATGTCGCCACCGCATTGATCGGGATCGGCGATATCTGGATCGTCGGGCGGCTGGAAGATGCGGCGGTTCAAGGCGCGGTGGATGTCGGCGCGCGGCTGTTCGCGGTGCTGTTTACGGTGATGAATTTCCTCAAAACCGGGACAACCGGGCTGGTGGCGCAGGCAGGCACCCGGGGCGGACGGTCGAGCGGCGCGCAGGAACAGGCTGCGCTGCTGGCGCGCGCGCTGTTTATCGGGCTGACGATTGCGGCCCTGCTGTTGATTGCCAAGCCGCTGCTGCTGCCCGCCCTGCTGGGCGCGCTGGGGGCGGAGGGACGCGTGCTGGATGCCGCGCAGGTCTATGCCGAAATCCGGTATTGGAGCGCGCCGGGCGTGATGGCCAATCTGGCGCTGATGGGGTTCCTGGTCGGTCAGCGGCGCATGAAGGCCGTGCTGGCTATCGAGGTCGCGTATAATCTGCTCAACCTGGCTTTGGGCCTGTGGTTCGTGCTGGCGCTGGATTTTAATATTGCAGGGATCGGCTGGTCCAGCTTCATCGCCGAATATGCCAAGCTGGCGGTGCTGGCCGCTGTGGTGCTGTCGGGTGTGGCGGGGCGCGAACTGCTCGCCGCGCTGCGGGACCGGGCGGTGCTGCGCTGGCAGGTGCTGCAGCCGTTCCTAAGCGTCAATCGAGACCTGTTCCTGCGCACTCTGGTGCTGATGGTGGCGCTGGCGCTGCTCACCCGGCTCAGCGCGGAGCGCGGCCCGGAAGTGCTGGCCGCCAACGGCATCATCTACCAGCTATTCGTGTTCACTGCGCTGCTGCTCGACGGGTTCGAAAATGCCGCGCAGGTGTTGAATGGGGAAAGGTTGGGCGCGCGCGACCGGGCCGGCTTCGGCGGTTATGTCTATGCCATATTATGGCGCGGATTGGGCGCGGCGGTGGTTGTCGCCGGCGTATTTGCGCTGCTGGCCGATCCGATACTCGCCAGTTTCGCCGCCACCCCTGCCGTGGCCGAAATCGCCCAAGGCAGCGCGATCTGGCTGGTGATCATACCGTTTGCGGGCGTGGCCAGTTTCGTGCTGGACGGAGTATATGTCGGGGCCAGCTGGACCCGCGCCCTGTTGGGCACGATGGCGGGCGCCGTGCTGGGCTATGGCGTGTTGCTCTGGCTTAGCTGGCCGCTTGGCAATGATGGGCTGTGGCTCAGCTTCACGGCATTCCTGGCTTTGCGCGCAGTACTGCAATTGCTGTATCTGCCCCGGCTGATGCGGCGCAGCTTCGGCTGAGCGCAGCTATTCGCCGCCTTTGATCGCCCCCGGCTCGTTGGCGAGGATCCCGGCGATCTGCGTCCATACTGCGACGTTCTGGCGCAGCTGGGCCGGATCGATCTTGTCCAGCGTATCGTCCGGCGTGTGATGCAGGTCGAAATAGCGGGTACCGTCCTGCTGCAGGTCGATGATGGCGGTGCCCTGGTCGCGTGCGATGTTGATATCCGCCCCGCCGCTGGCAACGATCGCCGAATTGGCGACACCGAACCGCGCAACGGACGCAGCCAGTTTCGCATGCAATTCGGGATTGCTCTCGCGGAAATTGGTTTCGAAACGCCAGATCCGGTCGGCACCGAAATCGCTTTCGAATGCGACCGCGATCGGCTCGTCGATATGCGCCTCGCTATAGGCACGGCTGCCCCACAATCCGACTTCCTCCGCCCCAGCAAGCAGCAGGCGGATGGTGCGCAGAGGTTGGTCCGCGCGCTGGACATTCAGTGCAGCGGCCGAGATAATTCCGCAGCCCGCACCATCGTCGAACGCGCCGGGGGCGTTCCACCAGCTGTCGAGGTGGCAGGCCAGCAGAACCGGCGGTAGCGAAGGGTCGCGCCCGACAATTTCGCCAACCACATTGCCGCTGGTCTGGGAGCCGATATCGCGCGGAGTCAGCACCAGCTTCAACGTGATCGGCCGGTTTCCGGCGCGTTCGAACATCCGCTCCAGGTTTTCCGCATCAGGCAGCGATAGCGCGCCCGCCGGCGTGAGGGTCACCCCATCGGGGAAGCCGGTGCCGCCGGTATGCGGGTTGCGGTGATAATCGGTGCCAACCGACTTGATGACCGTCGCCGCCGCACCCTTGCTCGCCGCGATGCCGGGCCCGACCCAACGGGCTGGCCCGGCAAAGCCATAATGCGAACCATCCATGCTCGGACGCATTTCGTGGCTGATATAGGCGATCTTGCCGGTCAGGCTGCCTTCGGGAGCCTCGGCCAAAGCAGCTGCATTTTCGAAATAGACGACCTGTGCGACCAGCCCCTCCGGCCCGGTGGAGGCGCTGCCACCGAGCGGCTGGATCACCAGCGGTTGGGGATACGGTACGACCACTTCGGCGCGGTGCAGATCGCCCGGTATCCAGGTATCCATCTCGAACGGTTCGTCGGCGATATTCTGGAAACCGCGCTGTGCCAGCCATTCCATGGCCCAGGCCCGGCCGCGTGCCTCCGCCTCGGTCCCCGCCTGCCGCGGGCCGACTTCGGTGGTGATCCCTTCCACGAAATCCCACGCGATCCGGTCGCTCTCCAGCGCCTCGTCGGCAATTGCGATCAACGGATCGGACGACTGGGCAATGGCGGGGGTGACAAGCGACAGAGCGGCGAGCGCGAGAAGAGGTTTTTTCATGAGGCCGCTTGCTAAAGAGGCCTCCGCCGGCTGTCCAGCGAAGGCCCCGAAAAGCTTGTTATCAAGCGGATTTTGTTACACGAATTCCACAGGAATACCCGTATTTACCGCATTGGCCAGCTCCGCCACATCCCAGTTGGTCAGCCGCACGCAGCCATGGCTGGCAGTCTTCGCGATCAGCTGCGGATCGGGCGAACCGTGGATGCCGTAGCCATCCTTGCCAAGGTCGATCCACGTCCCGCCAACCGGATTGTTCGGCCCCGGCGGCAGGATGAAGGTCTTGTCCGGCCCCCATTTCTGACTGTCCGGATCGAAAGTGTAATTGGGTGCCATCGCTAGCGCCGAGACTTCCATCTTGCCGCTGGGGCTGGGAAATCTCGAACTACCGATAGTGGCGGGATAGCTGACGAGCACCTTGCCCGCATCGTCCAGCCCGACCACCGTCGCCTCGCCCTTGCGAACCTCGATCCGGGCGATCTTGCTGTCGAAGCTGCGGTTGCCGTGGCTAACGATGGTCAGCTTGGTCCCGGCCTTGCCGAAATCCGCATCCGGGTTCAGCATGGCGAGGAAATCCTGATCCATGTGGAACCGCTCGGCCAGCATCTCCAGCGGCGTCTGATAACCAAGCTTGTCTACCTTCGACATCGCTTCGAAGCCGTCGGGCGTTTGTTCGAACGGTCTGGAAACGTCCTTTTGAGTAATCGTATAAGTGCGGAAAATATCGCCGCCGACATCGGAATAGAGCGCGTTCATCAGCTCGTCATCGACCTTGGTGCTGTCGCCCATATCGTTGGCCATGCGGTAATAACGCACCGCGCGGTCGGTGTTGCCGCCGCCCAGCCCATCAATCACGCCGGGGGAATGGCGGCTCTGGTCGAGCATGACCTGCAAGGCGATCTTCTGCGTGGTACGCTCTCCCAGCATTTTCTGCGTGACGCCTTCGGGCAGGCTGACGGACAGCTTGCCGTCCTTGGAGGTGGCTTCGGGCTTGCTCGCCTCCTGCTCGTCGTCATACCCTTCCTTATCATTGAAATTCTCGCCGATCTTTTCATCGGTCGAGGATTTTTCGGCAGAGGCAGCCTGCTTGGGCGCGCCATCCTCCTCCGCCTCCGCGTCGGAGAACGAACAGGCCGACAGGGCGAGAGCCGAAGCGGCGAGCGATGCTATGTATATGCTTTTCATGCCCGACAAACGCCCGCTTTGACGCACAGTTCCGCCGAACGGCCATCGCCCTTGCTCCTGCGCGCCGCACGCCCTATTTGCACGGGCAAATCCCACTCATTGAAATTCGAATTCGAGGACCCGCCCGATGGCCGCCCAATATGCCTATGTCATGAAGAACATGACCAAGACTTTCCCCGGTGCGAAGAAGCCGGTGCTCAGCAACATCAACCTGCAATTCTACCAGGGCGCAAAGATCGGTATCGTCGGCCCCAACGGTGCGGGCAAGTCGACGCTGATCAAGATCATGGCGGGCATCGATACAGACATTACCGGCGAGGCTTGGGCGGGCGAGAACATCACCGTCGGCTATCTGGCGCAGGAGCCGGAGCTCGACGAGAGCAAGACCGTGCTGGAAAATGTGAAAGACGGCGCGCGCGAAGTGGCCGACAAGGTCGACCGCTTCAACGCCATTTCCGCAGAAATGGGCGATCCGCAGGACGATACCGATTTCGATGCGCTGATGGAAGAAATGGGCACGCTGCAGGAAGAAATCGATGCGGTGGACGGCTGGACGCTCGATAACCAGTTGGAGATCGCGATGGAGGCGCTGCGCTGCCCGCCTTCCGATGCCAGCGTCGAGAACCTTTCGGGTGGTGAGAAGCGCCGCGTCGCGCTCACCCGCCTGCTGATCCAGAAACCGTCCATCCTGTTGCTGGACGAGCCGACCAACCACCTCGACGCCGAATCGGTCGAATGGCTGGAAAACCACCTCAAGGAATATGCCGGCGCCGTCCTGATGATCACCCACGATCGCTACTTCCTCGACAATGTGGTGGAGTGGATTCTGGAGCTCGATCGCGGGACGTATTATCCTTACGAGGGCAATTACTCGACCTATCTCGACAAGAAGGCCAAACGTCTGGCGCAGGAGGATCGCGAGGATTCGGGCCGCCAAAAGGCGCTGTCCGAAGAGCTCGAATGGATCCGCCAGACCCCCAAAGGCCGCCAGACAAAGTCCAAGGCTCGCCTGCGCAAGTTCGAGCAGCTGCAGGACGCGCAAAACGACCGCAAGCCGGGCAAGGCGCAGATCGTGATCCAGGTGCCTGAACGGCTCGGCAGCAAGGTGATCGAGGCGAAGGGCCTGACCAAGGCTTATGGCGACAAGCTGTTGTTCGAAAACCTCGATTTCATGCTGCCCCCCGGCGGCATCGTCGGCATCATCGGCCCCAACGGCGCGGGCAAGAGCACCCTGTTCCGCATCATCACCGGCCAGGAACAGCCCGATAGCGGCACGATCGATATCGGCGACACCGTCCATCTGGGCTATGTCGACCAGAGCCGCGACGATCTCGATCCGAAAAACAACGTCTGGCAGGAAGTCAGCGACGAGCTCGATTACATGAAGGTCAACGGCCACGACATGAGCACGCGCGCTTACGTGGGTGCGTTCAACTTCAAGGGGCAGGATCAGCAAAAGATCGTCGGCAAGCTGTCCGGCGGAGAACGCAACCGCGTCCACATGGCCAAGATGCTAAAAGAAGGCGGCAACGTGCTGCTGCTGGACGAACCGACCAACGACCTCGATGTGGAAACCCTGCGTGCGCTGGAAGACGCCATCGAAAACTTCGCCGGTTGCGCCGTTGTGATTTCGCACGACCGCTTCTTCCTGGACCGGCTGGCAACACATATCTTGGCGTTCGAAGGCAACTCACACGTGGAGTGGTTTGAGGGGAACTTCGAGGCGTATGAAGAGGATAAGCGGCGTCGCCTTGGCGATGCAGCGGATCGGCCTACGCGGTTGGCTTACAAAAAGCTAACTAGGTAGCAGTGCTTTTGGAGAACTTGCTGCGCGGTTCCAATTCTTTATAGTAATCTCATGATGCAACCATTCTCTATTTCGAGCCTCACGGCCTTGTCGATATTTTTATATTCTGGAAAGTTGAGCGCGGATGACGCCAACCCAAACCCTGAGATACGAATTACACTACCGGCTATTGGTGAGACTATTGAGGTCCAACCGGGAGACATGATCGCGGAGAGCTTCGATGCAACAGTGGTTGAAGCTGCCGAGTTCGCTGTTCTGTCGGAACGCCTAGCGCGACGCACAAGAAGCGGTTGGGTCCGCTTGCCTAAAGGTACTACGCTGCTTGTCTCCAACGACGGCTGGTACTGCACATCGGAACGCACTCGCGCTCCGACTTCGAGACTTCCCCAAGCATCGATCTGCCTCAAAGACCGGGACAAAGACGGCACCTTTGATGTCACGGGAGGTTTGTTCGGAAGAAACTTGTCGAGTATATCTGTATCCTACGATATTCCCGACCAAAATGAAGAACTTGTCCCATCAGACTCATTTCGCAGGGCGCTATTTTTCGGTGGTTTTCAGAATGATCGCGTGTCTTTAATCTACATCGAGTATGACGGCGATCCGACTGATCCGAGTAAGCGTTTGGATGGATCGGTCGCGTTTGACGAGACGAACAATCAATTTCAGTTTGGCGAAGTAGTTTTTAAAATAAACCAGCGCTCGCACACGAAAATCGATATAGAGAGAGTCAGCGGAGACCTGTAGTTCCTCGTTGTTGAAATTTATCTCCCGTCTTCGCCACGATCAGCCTGGTGAGCTGCTCTCACTCAAACCACCTCCATCCGCTTCACATCCGGCTCTCTCCCACTCAGCCGGACCTGCGCAAGATCATACGCCACTTGCATCCGCTCGGCGTGTCGGCCTTAACCACGAACGCCCTTTTAAAGTGCAGCGCCATCACCTCGGACCCGGCAGCGCAGCCAATCCGCCAGAACCGCCTCAAGGCGAAACCCAGCGCCCCTCGCCTCCCGCGGCCAGATGGAACACCGCTCGCCTGTGCCCGGTATGGGCGAGGTGGAACCAGTCGGCGGTTTCGATGCGCATCAGCAGCACTGCGAAATTCCGGCGGGCGGGGGCGATTTCGGTGTCGGTAGGCTCCACGCCCTCGAACGCGGGCGGCAGGCCGGAGGTCGGCCCGTCCGACACCGCGCCCGGCCCCTCCCCCAGATAGCAGCGACGCGCGAAATTGTCGGATTCAGCCCATGCGGAGTCGGCGAGCGGGCCGCTGCGCTCGATCCGTCCGGTGCCCCGGCAGGGGATCTGCAGCTTGGCTTCCTTATCGTAGAACAGCACGCCCATCGCCGGGTCGCGCTCTATCACCGCCACCTTGCCGGCGCGCGTGTCGGTGTGGAAGCGCAGGGTCCAATCGGCCAGGCTGAAATCGCGCAGCACCATCACCCGCGCATCGGCATCTGCGGTTGCGACAACCGGCGTATGCATCGGCGATTTGCGCTTATCTGCGGCGTAGGCGAGGCGGCTGGCAATATCGGCGCGCACCTGATCGAGTGTTTCGAGCATGACCAATGTCCAAGCCCGCAACCCGCCGCTGTGTCAATCCGCTAGCGAACCATTCATTCACACAAATCTACCCCAACATGAACATAGGCCGACATGGCCGGTTCAGACTTGTGTCATTTACCTCTTGGTAAGAACCGTTCATCGACACGAGCTGCTGAGGGTGGAAAGGCGGCATCACTTGGAGAGCCGTAATGATTCTTGAAAACTTATTGAAAGGCAGCGCCTTGTCCGCTGTTGCCGCAGTTCTGGCCTTCGCCGCCACTCCGGCGAGCGCCGCAGCTGCCACAGCCAGCGCCGAAGCCGAACAGCCCCGTCGGGGCGATCGTGTCCGCGCCGAGCCGGATGCACGTCCGGTTGCGCGCGAACGCCGACAAGCGCAGCGCCAGGCCCGGCAACAGGCACGCCAGCAAGCTCGCCAGCCGCGCCGCGAGGCTCGGGCGGAGCGCCGCCAGGCGCGCCGCGATGTGCCCGCTCCCGCTGCCCGTCAGGACCGCCGCGCAGTGCGTCAGGCTGTTCGCCAAAATGCGCGCCAGGACGCGCGTCAGGACACCAGGCGCGCGGCCCGCCGAGAGGCTCGGCAGGATCGCCGCTCTACCCGCCGTCAGGCTCCGGCAGCCGGCTACACGCGCAATTCGACCTATACGGACAGCCAGCGCAATCGCACCTTCCGCGAAGCGCGGCGCGACCGCGGCGATGCGCGTCAGGATCGCAGGGCAGACAGGCGGGCGGACCGTCAGGCAGAAAGACGTGCGGATCGCAGGGTCGAGCGCCGTCAGGATCGCCGCGCCGATCGCCGCGCAGACCGCAGAGCCGATCGCAGGACCGAACGCCGGGTAGAGCGGCGGCAGGATTACCGCGATAATCGGCGGTCCTACCGCAACGGCTACCGCGATGGGCGTTATCGCGACGGCCGCCAATATCGCGATCAGCGCCGCTGGGATCGCCGCAAGTGGCGCAACAACCACCGTTATAACTGGCGCGATTATCGTCGTTACAACCGCAGCCACTACAATCTGGGCCGGTATTACGCGCCCTATCGCGGCTATCGCTACAGCAGGATTTCCATCGGGTTCCATCTCGACAACCTGTTCTTCTCGAACAGGTACTGGATCAACGATCCGTGGTCCTATCGCCTGCCCGAAGTGTACGGCCCCTATCGCTGGGTCCGGTATTACGATGATGTGCTGCTGGTGAATATCTATAGCGGCGAAGTGGTCGACGTGATCAACGACTTCTTCTGGTGAGGCACCGCCCTTCCCCTGCCCGCCTTCGGTAAGTAAATTGGCGGGCCAGCGAGCCCCCGCCGGTCTTCGGATCGGCGGGGGTTTTCCCGTTTTGGCCGGTCACCACTTCTAAACACGCCCATCTTGAAACGCCGCGACGGTTTGGTAGGAAAACGCGGATGACGAAACAGGCCACAATTCCCGATCAGGACGCCTTGAAACGAGTCGGCGCGCGGGTGCGAAAGCGCCTTGCCGACGACAATCAGGCCTACCGGATCAAGACCGACCGGGCGGAAATCTTCGCTTTCGGAAATTTCCTTACGCCTACCGAATGTCGCAAGCTGATCACGATGATCGACCTGACGGCGCAGCCCAGCGCGCTATACGATCAGGATTATTCAACCGGCTTTCGCACATCCTATTCGGGCAATCTCAACCCGCACGATCCCTTCGTGAAGGGGATCTCCCGCCGGATCGACGACCTGCTGGGTATGAAGGCGCCGATGGGCGAATCCATTCAGGGCCAGCGCTATATGCCCGGCCAGCAGTTCAAGCCGCATAATGACTGGTTCTATACCGACCAGCCCTATTGGCAAACGGAGCGCAAGCGCGGGGGACAGCGCAGCTGGACGGCCATGGCATTTCTCAACACCGTCGAAAAAGGCGGTGCAACGCATTTTTCGGAGATCGGCGTGTCGGTAACGCCGCAGCCCGGCGTGCTGCTGATCTGGAACAACGCCTTGCCCGATGGCTCCCCCAATCCCGATACCCTGCACGCTGGAACGCCGGTGGAAGCGGGCACGAAATATGTGATCACGAAGTGGTACCGCACCCGCAAATGGGCGTGAATCGCGCTGCTGTCGGCAGATTGACCGGCTTTTGCGCGCGAATTCGGTTCCTCCGGAGTATCAGCTTCGGTCCAAAGCTTCCTTCAGCAATCCGCGCGTATTCGCGACGCTGAACAGATAGATGAAACTGCCGAATCTCGGGCCTTTTTCCGAACCGAGCAGCGTTTCGTAAAGCGTGCGGAACCAGTCGCGCAGATTGTCGAACCCGAACTCTTCGCGCTTGCCGATCTCGTAAACCAGCGTCTGCAATTCGTCGGCCGAGGCGTCTGTGCTTACTTGCGCCAATTCTTCGTCCAGCGCCCGCAAGGCGGCAGCTTCATTGGCAGTCGGCGTACGTTTGTGCAGCGTGGGGGCCACGAAATCGCGATTATAGGCGAGCGCGGTAGTGACCAGCTCGTCCAGTTGCGGATGCTTTGCCGGATCGGCATCGGGTACGTAATTGGCCAAATACGACCAGACCTGCGCCCGGTCCGCTTCCGCGCCCAAGACGCCGATCAGGTTCAGCAGCAGCGAATAGGTGACCGGTAGCGTATCACCCGCCCCCGGCGCCCGAGCGCCATCGTTGCCGCCATTCGCGCGCGCCAGGTGCCAGACAGGGTTACCCAGCTGCTTGTCGAGCGGTTGTTCGGCCAGCCGCTCGCGGAACTGCCAGTAATCGTCGACCGCGCGCGGGATAACTCCCCCATGGAGCTGCTTGGCGCTCTTGGGGTTGGGGAAGATATAGAAACCCAGGCTTTCCGCGCTGCCGTAATCGAGCCATTCCTCGATCGTCAGCCCGTTGCCTTTGGACTTGGAGATTTTCTCGCCCTTCTCGTCGAGGAACAGCTCGTAAATCAGCCCTTCCGGCTTGCGTCCGCCCAGCACCTTGGCGATGCGGCCGGATTGCACGCCGCTATCGGTGAGATCCTTGCCGTACATCTCGTAATCGACGCCCAGCGCGACCCAGCGCATTGCCCAATCGACCTTCCATTGCAACTTTGCCTGCCCGCCAAGGGCCGATTGTTCGACCGTGCTGCCATCTTCATCGGCAAAGCGGATCGTCCCGGCCTCGGCATCGACCACCTCGACCGGCACTTGTAACACAGCGCCGGTCGTGGGGCTGACCGGCAGAATCGGCGAATAGGTCTGCCGCCGTTCTTCGCGCAGAGTGGGCAACATGATATCCAGAATGGCTTGATTGGCCCGCAGCACACCGCGCAGCGCATCGTCGAACGCGCCGCTGTTATACTGGCTCGATGCGCTCACGAATTCGTAATCGAAGCCGAACCGGTCGAGGAATTCACGCAGCCTGGCGTTGTTATGCGCCGCGAAGCTTTCGTGATCGGTGCCGAACGGGTTGGGAATACGGCTGAGCGGCTTGCCCAGATTGCTTGTCAGCATGTCTTGCTGCGGCAAATTGCCGGGCACTTTGCGTAGCCCGTCCATATCGTCGCTGAAGGCGACGAGCCGCGTCGGGTGGCCTCCCGTCAGCGCCTCATACGCGCGGCGTACGAAGGTGGTGCGCAGCACTTCCTGGAACGTGCCGATATGCGGCAGGCCGCTGGGGCCATAGCCGGTTTCGAACAGCACCGGCACCAGCTCCCCATCCGGACCGCGCTTGCCGCCGCCGGGTTCGTTCGTGCGGTAACGTTTGGCGATCCGCTGCGCTTCCTGGAATGGCCAGGCTTTCGACGTACGGGCGGCTTCGATCAGTGCATCAGTCATAGCCTGCTGCCTGTCCGACAATCGCCACCATGTTGCAAGTGCGAAGACGGGCGCGCGGCGAAAGCGCAGCCGCCGATCTTTGCGGCTTGGCTCAGGCGCCCGAGCTTATGATCCGGTTACGTCCCTGCTGCTTGGCCGCATACAGAGCTTCATCGGCGCATTTCAGCGTGTCGCCGATCTCTGCGCCTGGATCGTAGAGCGCCAGCCCTGCCGAAAAGGTAATCGGGCCGACTTCCTTGCCGGTTCGCCGATCCTTCAGTTTCCGCTTTGCAAGCGCTTCGCGGGCTTCGTCCAGCTTACCGCGCGCGACAGGCAGTTCGACTCCTTCGAACAGCAGGGCGAATTCCTCGCCCCCATGCCGCGCGACGAAACAATCATTGCCTGTGGCCTGCGCCAGATGCTCTGCCACCACCTTGAGCACCCGGTCCCCGGTATCGTGCCCGTGCGTGTCGTTGACGGTCTTGAAGTGATCTATGTCGCAAAAGCCCACGGAAATCGGGCTGTCCGATCCGCAGCTCGCGGCAGCTTGTTTCAACCGGTTTTCGAACGCGCGGCGGTTGGGCAGCCCGGTCAGGTGGTCCTCGTCGGCCAATAACCGCGCACGCCGCAAATCGTCTCTCATGGCGCGCGATTCCTCTTCGGTTGCGCGCAGCTTGCCTTCCAATGTCCGCGAATGATCGATCATTTGCGCAACCAGCCCGACAATATGTTCGACGCCAATATCTCCCCGAGCGCTTAGCTCGCGCTCGTTTTGAACCAATCGGTCGTTGTAATCCGCAGTCGCACTGCGCGCCGTGCTCGCAGCCTTGGACAGCGAATTCACATTGCGCTCCAGATGTTCGATAACCTTGTCCAGCTTGCGCGCGCCGTCTCGCCGGGATTGGGGCTCCGCCTGCGTTTCCAGCCAGATCCGGTTGATCGGCTGTCCGGCGTCCTCCCTTTCACGCAATTTGCGGATCAGGTGCAAATCCTTGCGCAGCACGAAATCATGCGCACTGGTCAACGTAATCGGACTGACACCGAGGTCGTAGCTCAGGATAAATCGGCCGATTTGCTCGAGCAATTGTTCGTCCTGCGATGGCTCCGCTGTTTCAATCGCCTCTGCTTCGGAACCGAACAATCCAATGATGCGGTCCAGGGCGCTCGCTGGCTGGCTGGCCGGCGCGGTATCGATATTGCGGTCCATTCTCATACGATCTGCCATGCCCATGAACCGGAAAATTATCTGCAAAGCGCGGACTACCGGAAATTACGTGGTCGGCGCGATCCGGCGGGCCGTGGCAAGGACATGAAGCTGATGGAGCGCAACGCCCGGTAATTCCTGCTTGCGCCCCCTTGCCCGCCGTTCCACCTTCGTTCTAATGGGGGCCGGTGGCTGACCCGCTTGCCCTTCCCGCGCTTCATGCCAGCCATGCCGGCGTTTGGGTGCGCGCGGGCGGCGGTGCTACCGGGCAGACGCGGGGGGTTTCCAAGGGCGAAGCGATCATGGCTGCGGCCGATACGCCGCTGCTGATGCTCAACGCCCCGCTGGTGGCGAACCGGCTGGGCTATCCCGATCTCAGCGGGCTGGACCTGCTGGAACTGTTTGCCTTCGTGCGTCCCGCCGAATTTTGCGTGCCCACGCCCAAGGGGTTGGCCGATGCGCTGGCAGTGGATCCGGCGACTTCCGACGATGACGTACCCGCATTGCTGCAACGCGCCGCGGTTGCTTTGCTGCGGCAATGCGAGGCGGAGGATTGGCCGCAGCGCGAAGGGGCATGGTCTGCGCTGCAATCGCTGACCCGGCTGCGCTGGCCGTGGGCGCAGGTGCTCGCCCCCTATATCAAACGGCCCGAACGCGCCGAAAAGTGGCTGTTCGCCAAGCTTCCGGAATGGGAAGAAGCGCCCGATCGCCCCCAGCCGGCGCAAGTGCAAATCGCGGAGGCCGAAGTCGAGGGACAGCTGGATCATCTCACCGGAACCGGCGCGGAACGGCGCGAAGGCCAGCGTGCCTATGCCAAATCGGCCAGCAAGGTATTCGCCCCGCGCGATGCGCAGCGGCGGCCGCACATATTGCTGGCGCAGGCAGGCACCGGGATCGGCAAGACGCTCGGCTATCTCGCGCCGGCATCGCTTTGGGCGAGCGCCTCTCGCGGCACGGTATGGGTGTCCACCTTTACCAAGAACTTGCAGCGTCAGCTGCGCGGTGAAAGCGCGCGCGCATGGCCCGAAACGCGCGAGGATGGCACCCGGCCGGTCGTAGTGCGCAAGGGGCGTGAGAATTACCTCTGCCTGCTCAACCTGGAAGACGCGATGCAGGGCGGCTTTGGCGGGCGCGCGGCGATCCTTGCGCAAATGGTCGCGCGCTGGGCAGCCTATTCGCGCGATGGCGACATGATCGGCGGCGATCTGCCCGGCTGGCTCGGTACGCTATTCCGCAAGCGCGGGATCGCAGCATTGACCGACCAGCGCGGCGAATGCGTCTATGCCGGGTGCCCGCATTACCGTAAATGCTTCATCGAACGCGCCGCCCGCGCCAGCGCGCAGGCCGATCTGGTAATCGCGAACCACGCGCTGGTGATGGTCAACGCCGCACGCGGCAGGGATGCAGCCCAGCGTCCCACGCGTATCGTGTTCGACGAAGGGCATCACGTGTTCGATGCAGCGGACAGTACCTTTGCGGCCGCTCTTACCGGGCAGGAGGCGATCGAGCTGCGCCGCTGGATCGTCGGCCCGGAACGCAAGTCCAAGGGCCGCCGCCGGGGCCTGGCAGCGCGCCTGGCCGACGTCGCGTCTTACGATGAGGCGGGCGGCGAAGCTGTCGAAGCCGCGATCGAGGCAGCCCGCCATTTGCCGTCCGATGGCTGGTTGAGCAGAATCAATGAAGGCGAACCTTACGGCCCGCTTGAAAACCTGTTCAGCGCAGTGCGCGCATTGACCTTCGCCCGCGATGAAAGCGGCGGCCAGGAAGCAGGCTATGGTATCGAAACCGAAATTGCCGACCTGCCCGGCCAGCTGATCGAGCTGGCGCAGCAGGCCGCTAGCGCACTTTCAGCCATCCGCCATCCGCTGGTGAAGCTGGGTGTGCGGCTGGAAGCGGTGCTGGAGGACGCACCCGACTGGCTCGACGGGCCGGGCCGCGCACGGATCGAGGGGGCGCGTCACTCGCTCGGCTGGCGGGTGGATTTGCTGGCCGCTTGGGAGGCTTTGCTGGAACGGCTCGGCGGGCCGGCGGACCCCGAATTCGTCGACTGGTTCGCGGTCGATCGATCGGATGCGCGCGAGTTCGATATCGGCATCCATCGCCGCTGGCTGGACCCGATGAAGCCTTTCGCCAAAGTCGTGCTCGAACCGGCGCATGGCGTGATGCTGACCAGCGCCACCCTGACCGACCGCACCGATGAAGGCGCGGATTGGGAGGATGCGATTACGCGCAGCGGGGCACCGCATATCGAGGTCGCCCCGCTGACCACCGCCGCCGAAAGCCCGTTCGATTACACAGCTCGCGCCGAAGTGCTGATCGTGACCGATATAAAACGCGGCGACCTGCCCGCGCTGGCCGGGGCCTATGCCCGGTTTATCGAGGCTGCGGGCGGCGGTGTGCTCGGCCTGTTTACCGCGATCCGCCGTTTGCGCGCCGTCTATGGCCGCATCGCCGACCGTCTCGCCCGCTCCGGCCTGCCGCTTTACGCGCAGCACGTCGACCCGATCGATACCGGCACGCTGGTCGATATCTTTCGCGACGATCGCACCGCCAGCCTGCTGGGCACCGACGCCTTGCGCGACGGGGTGGACGTGCCGGGCGAAAGCCTGCGCTGCGTGGTACTGGAAGGGGTGCCCTGGCCGCGACCGACAATTCTGCACCGCGCGCGCCGCGCTGCCGGGGGCGGTTCGCGCCATGACGACCGGATCATTCGCGCGCGTCTGGCACAGGCGTTCGGGCGGCTGATTCGCGGCAAGGACGACAAGGGACATTTCATCGTCCTGTCGCCCGCTTTTCCGAGCCGCCTGCTCAGCGCCTTCCCTCCAGGTACGCCGATAACGCGGCTGACGCTGGACGAGGCTTTACAACGCGTCGCGCAAGGTGTTTGTCGCGCAGGCGATAATTCGAACGCCCAGATATTGAACGAGGTGGAATGACCAAGACACTGGGCCTGCTGCGCCATGCGAAATCCGATTGGGACGATGTGGGCAAACGCGATTTCGACCGCGGGCTGAACGAACGCGGCCGCAAGGGGGCGCGGCTGATGGGTCGCTATATTCGCGACAACGCGCCTACGTTCGATCTGCTTCTCGCCAGCCCGGCGGAACGAGTGAAGCGCACTCTGGAGGCGGCATTGCCGGACATGCAGCCCAAATGGGATGATCGCCTTTACCTCGCCAGTTCCGAGACGTTGATGGAAACGCTGCGCGATCATGGCGGCGACACCGATGCGGTACTGATTTCCGCCCATAATCCGGGCCTGCAGCAACTGGTTTTCGACCTCATCCCGCCCGAGCGCGAGGATGCGCTTTTTGAAGAAGCCGCGCTGAAATATCCTACGGCTACCTTCGCCTTGTTCACCCTCGATATCGACGACTGGTCGCAGCTTGCACCCGATTGCGGCACGCTGACCGATTTCAAACGTCCGCGCGATCTGGATGTGGAGCTGGGGCCGGAAGGCTAGCGTTCCAGCGCCTAGGCGTTACCCACCACGAAACAGGCGGCGGCGACCAGCGCCCCGGCGAACCGGTTGGAACGAAAGCGCCTCAGCGGATTGTCCGGATCGTCCGGGTCCAGCGTCACCACTTGCCAGCCGAGATGGATCGCCGCCGGGATCAAGGCGAGCAGCGCCAGCCAGTCATCGCGCAGCAACCACATGCTGAGCGCCCAAAGCGCCAGCGCCCCGGCATAGAACAGCGCCACCCCGCCGCGCACTTTGCCGCCCAATCGCAGCGCGCTGGAGCGGACGCCGACCAGCGCGTCGTCCTCCCGGTCCTGCAGTGCGTAGATCGTGTCGTAGCCGATGACCCACAGCGCCGTTCCCGCATATAGGGCGGCAATTACGTCCCAATGTGCGGTCCAGTCCCCCGGGCGCAGCGCGGTCCATCCCACCAGCGCCCCCCAGCTGAACACCAGCCCCAGCCAAGCCTGCGGCCACCAGGTGATGCGCTTCATGTACGGATAGGCGGCGACCAGCAACAGGCTGGCCAGCGCCACCAGCTGGGCAGGCAGCGGTAATTGCAGCAGCACCACCAGCCCGGTGGCACATAACACCAGCAACCATACCCAGGCTGTGCGTTTGCTTACCCGCCCGCTCGCGACGGGCCGCGCTGCGGTGCGCGCCACCTGCCTGTCCAGCCTGGCATCGACGATGTCGTTATATATGCAGCCGGCCCCGCGCATCGCGATGCTGCCGATCAGGAACCATCCGAGTAACGCCCATTGCCATCCCGCGCCAGCCAGCCAGATCCCCCAGACACAAGGCCACAGCAGCAGCCACCAGCCGATCGGGCGGTCGAACCGCGCCAGCTGGGCCAGATCGCGCCAGGGTTGCGGCAGGCGCGCAACCAGGCCGCGATGTTCGCTGTCGGGGACGATATTTTCGCTCACGCTTGCGCTCTAGCGGCGGCCCGGCATAGTGCAAAGCCCATGCCCGCAACCCCCGCCTGGCCGCCGCGCAGCTCGCCCCGCCTGTTCGTCTCGCAGCCGGTCGAATCCGGCGCTGCGATTACAGTGGAAGGCAATGCCGCGCATTACCTCGGCAAGGTGATGCGAACCCAGCCGGGCGATGCGGTAATCGTGTGCGACGATATCACCGGCGAATGGGCTTGCCGCGTGCTGGAAGTGTCCAAGCGGTCGTTGACATTGCAACCTGCGGAAAGGTTGCGCGAGCGCGAGGAGGTGCCGGATCTGTGGCTTTGCCCCGCGCTGCTCAAGAAAGACCGCTTCGATACCGTCCTCGAAAAAGCAACCGAACTGGGCGTTCGCGCCATCCACCCGTTTGTCGCGCGGCGCAGCGTGGCCGACAAGCTCAATTCCAGCCGGGCGCGCAATATCGTCACCGAAGCTGCCGAACAATGCGCACGCACCGCGCTTCCACGGCTGCACGAACCGGTCGGGCTGACCGCGTTGCTCGCCGATTGGCCGCCGGAACGCGCGCTGTTTTTCGCCGACGAACTGGGCGGCGAGCCAGCCGCCGCAGCCTTCACCGCACATTCCGGCCCCGCCGCACTGCTGATCGGGCCGGAGGGCGGTTTCGACGATGCGGAGCGGCAAGCCATCGCGGCCCATCCAGCGGCCCGTGCCATCACGCTCGGTCCCCGGATCCTGCGCGGTGAAACCGCGGCAATTGCAGCAACGGTGCTGTGGATGGGCTGTATGGGCGACTGGCACAACAGCGGACCGGAATAAATAGCCCTTCCCTCAAGCCAATCGTCCACCTAACGCCGAAGCGATGAGTACCCGCGAAGCCTCTGCCGCCGACGATCCGATTATCGAGAGTCACGACCAGCTTGTCGCCCCGATGCAAAGGGGCGAGAAGCCGAAAGCAAATTGGCGCATCGGCACCGAACACGAGAAACTCGTCTTCAAGATCGATGGTCACCGCGCCCCCTCCTATGACGAGAAAGGCGGGATTCGCGATATCCTGCTGAGTATGCGGCAGTTTGGCTGGGAACCGGTCGAAGAAGGCGGCAAAATCATAGCGCTGAAGGGCGAAGATGGTGCCGTCAGCCTGGAGCCTGCCGGGCAGCTGGAACTGTCCGGCGCTCCGCTGGAAAATCTGCACCAGACTTGCAACGAAACCGGACGACATCTGACGCAGGTCAAGCAGGTCGGCGATGAATGCGGGGTCGGTTTCCTGGGCCTGGGGATGTGGCCGGACAAGACTCGCGCCGAACTGCCGATCATGCCCAAGGGCCGCTATGACATCATGCTGCGCCACATGCCGCGCGTGGGCGATCTCGGCCTCGACATGATGCTGCGTACCTGCACGATCCAGGTGAACCTCGATTATTCGTCCGAAGCGGACATGGCCAAGAAGTTCCGTACCGGCCTGGCGCTGCAACCGCTCGCCACCGCATTGTTCGCCAATTCGCCCTTCACCGAAGGCAAGCCCAACGGCTACCTGTCCTATCGCAGCCATATCTGGAGCGACACCGATCCGCATCGCACCGGCATGCTGCCTTTCGTGTTCGAGGACGGCTTCGGCTACGAGCGCTGGGCGGATTACATGCTCGATGTGCCGATGTATTTCGTGTTTCGCGACGGCAATTATATCGACGCGGCGGGCCACAGTTTCCGCGATTTCCTGAAGGGCGAGCTAGCCGTGCTGCCCGGCGAAAAGCCGCGCATGAGCGATTGGTGGGATCACTTGTCCACCGCCTTCCCCGAAGTGCGCTTGAAAAGCTTCCTGGAAATGCGCGGCGCCGATGGCGGACCGTGGAGCCGGATCTGCGCGTTACCCGCATTCTGGGTCGGGCTGATGTACGACGAAAGCGCGCTCGACGCGGCGTGGGATCTGGTCAAGCACTGGACGATGGAAGAGCGCGAGGCATTGCGCAACGCCGTGCCGAAGCTGGCGCTGGAGGCCCCGATCCCCGGCGGACACAAGCTGCACGATCTCGCCCGCGAAGTGCTGGCGATCTGCCGCGCCGGGCTGACCGCGCGCGCGCGGCTGAGCGATAGCGGCGACAACGAAACCGGCTTTCTGGAAACGCTGGACGAGATCGTGGCGAGCGGCAAAGTCCCTGCGCAGCGCCTGCTCGACATGTATCATGGCGCGTGGAATGGCGACGTCAGCCGCGTCTATAAATACAGTTTTTAGCCCGCCGGGATGTGCAACCTTTACCGCTTGAAGTCGGGTTCGCAGGAGGTCGCCGGGTGGTTCGACGCGGTCGATAAGGCAAGCGGCGCGAATTACGCGGCAGAGGTTTTTCCCGGCTATCCCGGACTGGTGATTGCCGATGGCGCAGTGCGATCGATGGTCTGGGGGTTTCCCCTGCAGCGCAAGGGCAAGCAGGGCCAAGCGCTCAAACCGAAGCCGGTCAATAACGCGCGCAGCGACAAGCTCGACAGCTTTTTCTGGCGCTACGCCTTCGAAGAACGGCGGTGTCTGATCCCCCTGTCGGCCTGGGCCGAAGCAGAGGGGCCTAAAGGCCGCATGACGCGCAGCTGGTTGAGCCTGCCCGATAGCGAATTGTTCGCCGTGGCGGGCGTATGGCGGCAGAGCGATGAATGGGGCGAAAGCTACGCGATGGTCATGACCGAAGCCGGAGGAGATGCCGCCGCAATCCATTCGCGAATGCCGGTAATCTTGGCACCCGGGGACTATACCCGTTGGACCGAAGGCACGCCGGATGATGCGCACGCATTGTGCAGGTCTTGGCCTGACAGTCTGGCGATCGAGCAGACGGATCAGCCCTGGTTCGCCCGCAAGCAGGCGTGATGGAAGCTATTCCGCCGGTTGTACCTGCGGGCTGCGCGGGCGCAGCGCGCGGCGGAGGGAGGAGAGGCGGCTGGTAATCACGCCGTTACTCTCCATCCAATCGTAATACTCGCGATATTTCGGATCCCCGGCCAGTAGGTGGGCTTCTTCGGTTCGCGCCCGCCAGTAATATATGCCGCTGACCACTGCCAGGAACAGCGTGTTGCGGATTACATCGGTGCTCGAACCGCTGGTAACAAGGAACGGCATAACACTGAACCACCAGAACAAATTCTTGCTGAGATAGGCTGGATGGCGGGTGTAGCGATAGGGTCCGTGAGTCAGTACGCCGCGATAGGTCAGATTCGAGAAGCGAATGCCGAAGGCCACCGTGGCCCATGCATAGACTGCCGTAAGGAACACCAGCCAGCCGCCCCACAGCCATAACAGCCCATCGAAATCGGCCAGCCAATGCGCCCAGCCTGCCGTGCCGATTTCATACTCGATCATTCCGCCTTTGCCCATGAAGGCGAAGACCATCGGCGGATAGCAGATCAGCGCAGCCACCCACCCCGCCAGCAACGGATTGCCGCTGCGGATATGGGCGTCGAGCGGACGCATGGTGACCAGATAGCCCACCGTGCCGATCTGCACATCGACCACGAACAGCAACTGGATCAGGAACAGCGACAGTCCGACCGGATTGCCCGCGATCTCACTGAAATTCATATTGACGATGTAGGCAAATCCGCCGGGCAGGATCGAAATCATGAAGGCTCCGAAAAACCCTTTGATGATCCATGCGCGCCAGTGCTTCTTTACCTGATCAGCGTCCCACGCTTCGCGTCCGACCAGCATGGCACCGAAATGCCAGGCACCGTCGCGCGGCTCGACCATTACCCGGTCCAGCCACAGCACATAGGGCACGGAAAGCACCACCATCGGAACGATGGCCATGCCGAGCACTTCCATCGCGAACAGATATTGTCCGCTCCAGTACCAGCGGCCGAGCATGTACAGCCCCGCCAGAATAACCCAGGTCGCCCACAGCCCGGCGATTTTCACGATACTGACTTCGATAATCGCGCTGAGCGGGCGCGGCCTGGTCCAGTCAATGCCCGTCGAGGCGCGACGATGGACCTTGTCTACGAATATCGACCAGGCGATCATCGGCAAGGCGGTGGCCGCCATACAGGTCAGCGCAGCGAAAGGTCCGGAGAGTTTCGCGCGCGGCCCATCAAGATCGAGCAGCGCGCCGATTTCCGGCCAATTGCGCGCGATCACGATCCAGGCCAACAGGCCCAGCAGCCCGGCCAGTCCTACGCCGGTCGAAACATCGCTGGCCGGCATTTTTCCGGCAGGAACGGTGCGCGCGCTCATCATGAACACGCGGATAGCGTGAAAGGGTTAAAAGCCAGGTAAGGCCCGGCCCTTTCCCCCGCACCATTTAGCGGAAGGCGCTGATCCGTCCGCTGTCGTCCAGAATATACAGCATGTTGTTCGCCACGATCGGCGGAAGGCTGACCGGCTCGCCAAGATCGGTAAACGGCGTGGCGGTGCCGGTCGCGGCATCCACGCGGGTAACCTGTCCTTCGCTGCTGGCGACATACAGATTGCCCCCCGCCAGCACCGGACCGGTCCAGAAGACCGGGTCCTTTTTCTTCTTTTCATTGCGATACTGGCCCAACTTCGTGATCCAGCGCACCTTGCCGGTCGAGCGCGCAATGGCGAGCAGGCGCGCATCGTCGGTCAGGGTGAAAATCCACTCACCGGCAATCGCCGGGGTTGAGATACCGGCCAGGTTCAATTCCCATACGCGCTGGCCGGTCACCAATTCGTAAGTGGCCATGCGCCCGCCCTGGCCCAGCGCATAGACGCGGCCGGATTCGATGATCGGATCGGCATCGATATCGGTCAGCGATCCGACCTCGGTCGAAATCGACGTGCGTGCCAGCGCGTCCGACCACAGAAGTCGCCCGTTTTCATAGCGATAGGCCGCCAACTCGCCAGAGCTGTAGCCTGCGATGACCGTCCCCTGCCCGGCTGCCGGTGCAGCCACGCCGAACACGCCTGCCTGGGTGGTGGAGCCCGATTCCGACCATTGCTGTGACCCGTCGGCAGTATCCAATGCCAGGATCTGGTTGTCCTGCGTCATGACATAAAGCGAATTGAAAGCCAGAGTCGGCGCACCGCGCAACGGACCAGCCGGTTTGACCTTCCAGATTTGCGAGCCCGTATTAGCGTCCAGCGCCAACACTTCACCCACGCCATTGGTCGCATAGACCCGGCCCGAGCCATAGCTGACCCCGCCGCCAAATGCGGAATCTCTCAACCGCCCTTCGATCTTCATATCATGCGACCACAGCCGCCCGCCGCTTTGCGCATCGAAGGCGTGCACCGTGCCGTCCGTATCGACCACGAACAGCTTGCCCGCGCCGACCACCGGCGCATCGGCCAGGCGGCGGCGGTTGGACGAACCGGTGATGCCGGCAGACCAGGCCGCCGAAGGATTGGCGGACAGCGCCAGATGGCCGCTCGCATTGCTGGCCGTGCCGCCAGCCTGCGCCCATTCGCCATTGTCTTGCGCGGGCGGCAGGACCACCGAAACGCTGGCCAGCGACGGATCGACTTCCGCGCCGCTCTCGATCTGCGACAGCACCGGCGAACGTTTGCCGATTGTCGGCGTAATATCGTCATCATTCCCGCCGCCGAACAAGCCGCCGGCACAGCCGCCCAATAGCGTTGCTGCCGCCAATGCAAGGGCAGTCCGGGCGAGATTGGAAGTGATCGGTTGCATCATCGTGTTTCCGTCATGGTCTGTCCGCCGGTCGTGTTGCCCGGAAGATGGATTATTCTACTGCGCCGACTGGCCTGTAGGCGCGGCTTCGACCCGCTGTTCCTCCAGCAGCTCATCGACGTCTTCGATGGCATCGACACCGAGCAAGCCCGCCATCTGACGCGTGCGCGCCTGGAGGCTTATGGGTGTGTTTTCGTCTTTCGCGATCTGCGCAAACAGCGCGCCGGCTTCTTCGCGCTTACCCTGTTCCAGATAGGCCATCGCCACCAGTTCGCCGGCGCTGCCGAAAAATTCATTGCCCGGCACAGCCAATGGCCGCAATTCCGCGATCACATCGGCAGGCTTCATCCGGTCGTACCGCACCGACACTGCTCGGATACGCGCCAGGTCGCGCAAAGCCTGCGGCGCATCGCCATCGTCGGCCAGCGCCTGAAACAGCTCGGCGGCTTCGTCCGTATCGCCATTTTCCAGCGCAAGCCCGGCCTTCATCATGCGCGCCAGGGCACTAGCCCCTGCTCCGCCTTCCGCAATTACGGGGTCGAGCTTGGCCGAAGCTGTATCCAGATTGCCCGCCTCGACATTGTCGAGCGCGCTCACAATGGCCTCCGACTGGCGCTCACGTTCCGCCTCTTGCTGGCCGGACCACCACAGATAGCCGCCAAAGGCCAGCAGGCCGAGCACCAGCACCGCAATCAGCAGCTTGCCGTAACGATCGGCAAAAGCGCCGAACTCGTCCTGCCGAACAGCGTCATCCACTTCGCGCAGCAGGACTTCCTCCTCGCGCGTTTTCTTTTCTTCGGGGGTCTGTTTGCTCGGTGTCAGCGCCACGTGGGGCCCTTCTCAAAATTACACATTCCGGATGCCTCGCGGCTGTTAGGGCGAAGGGCGGTCCAATTCAATGCGAAACGCCCGCCGCTCCCCAGAGTATCGGTATGGCCCGGACTGGTGGCAAGCAGCGGGTGAACGGCCAGTGAAGCGCCGTGCCGCCAAGGGCCGCGCGCCGGGGCGTGGTTACAATTCGCGTCCCATCGCGCTGGAATAAAGGCGCCGATAGCTATCGACCATCGCCTTCTGATCATAGGATTGCAGCGCCAATTCCCGGTTCGCCTGGCCGACATGTGCCCGCTCCTCGGCATCGCAAGCGAGCGTGTACAGGGCCGCGGCCAGCGTCTCCTCATCGCCGGCGGGTGCGATATAAGGGCGGTTGGCGGCGGAAACCATCTGCAACACGTCACCCACTTGCGGGGCAACGACCGGGCAAGCCGCCGCCATCGCCTCGATCACCGAAATGGGAAACTGCTCTGAATCGGAAGACAGCGCAAAGATATCGAACAGGCCCACGAAGCGCGCGGGATCGGCGGCGAAGCCGGGCATATGCAGGCGGTGGCCGATCTCCAGCCGCTCCGCCTCTTCGCGAATGGTGCCATGTTCGGGGCCTTCGCCGACGATCACCAGCTGCCATTCCTGCGGCAGGGCGGCAAAAGCGCGGACCAGCCGGGGCAGATTCTTTACCGGGCGCAATCCAGCCAGAGTGCCGACCCAGCGTTCCTCCTTCTGCTTGATCACCCCGCGCAAAGCGGCGGGCTTGGGTTTCTTGCCGAAAGCCTTGGTATCGATACCGTTGGGGATAGTTTTCACCCGGCCGATCGGCTGGTCCCAGACGGTCAGCGCAATTTCCTCCAGCTTTTCGGAAGGGACGACCAGCCCGGCCGCCTTGCCCAATGCCAGGCGGCGATACCAATTGCGCCGTTTCTTCAGGCGGTTACGCTCGTCCTCGTTGAATCCGTCTTCATGGTGGATCAGTGGCGGAAGCCCTAACGCATCCTTGAACAGCGTGTGCGCCATCACGGCGTCGATCGCGCCCCAATTATAGGTCAGGACCAGGTCGTAAGGCTTCATCGCCGCCGCCAGTTTTTTCAACCGAGCAGGCGTCGGCGTGCCCTGGAGCGGCGGGAAATCCTGCGGGTAGGCCGTGGGAATACGCGGCAGGATATGCGCCGCTGCTTCCATATGTTTCGGATCGCCCGATACGATCACGTGGCCTGCCTTGTCGCCAAATGCGTTGATCAGCTGCACGCTGCGCAATTCCTTGCCGCCGGCTGCAAATGTCGAATGAAGATGGAGAATCTTCGGGCGGTTTCCCGCCGGTTTGCGGCTCACGCGATTTTCGCCAGCAGCCGGTCGATCGCCGCCAATGATGCTTGCTCGTCCAGCATCGGTGCATGGCCTACGCCCGGAACGGTGACGAATTCCGCCTGGGGGGTGCGCTGCTTCATTTCCGCGATCGTCGCCGGGGAAAGCAGATCGGACAACTCGCCGCGCAGCACCGCCAACGGGATGTCCGCCAATGCAGCGTAAGCGGGCCACAGATCGGGCGGCGCGGCATTATCCGTATTGGCGAATGGCTGGGCGATCTTCAGATCGTAATCGGCCGAAATGCGGCCATTGCTGCCCACCGCCATGGAACGCTTGGCCATCGCCAGCCAGTCCGCCACATCGTAAGCCGGAAAGGTGGTCTCGCCGGTTTCATGCAGCGCATGCGCGGCCTGCATCCAGCTTTCATAGCTGCGCGACTGGCCGACATAGCTGCCGATCCGCTCCAGCCCGGCCGGATCTATGACCGGCCCGATATCGTTGATGAGCGCGCCAGCAAGGCGGTGCGGCTGGATCGCGGCAAGCATCATCGTCATCAGACCGCCAAGCGACGTGCCGATGGATACGAACCGCTCGATCCCCTCCTGCTCCAGCAACGCCAGCAGGTCCCCCACATAGGTTGGCGGGGTGTAGCTTGCCGGATCGGCGGCAAATTCGCTGTCACCGCGTCCGCGATTATCGATACAGATCACGCGCCATTGCGGTGAAAGACGCTGCGCCAGCTCGGCGAAATCGCGCGAATTGCGGGTCAACCCGGGCAGGCAGATCACCGGCGGACGGTCCGCTGCCCCCGCATAATCGCGAAAATGCAGCTTCAGGCCGTCCGGACTGGTCCAGAAGCGGTCTTGATAGTCGGTGTCCATGTGGCGCGCGGCGTTCCCATATATCATTGCGGCACGGCGCCTTGCGCCCGGCCTTGCTCATGCCCACTATCGCGCGATGGCATCCGAACCGCAAGCGTCCAGCTATCAAGCCGATCCAGCAATCCTCGAACTTGCCGATTGGCTGGGCGATCCGGTGGAGCCCGCCGATTTCCCCAAGGCAGAGCTGCGCTGGCGAGGTGATCGCGCGGCGAGCACGGTCGGCTTGGCCGAATTGTCGGACAATCAATGGCTTAGGCACTTCGCCCGGTTCGAGCCGCTTGCGGACAATATCCCGCAGCCATTGGCGCTGCGCTATCACGGCCACCAGTTCCGGGTGTATAATCCCGAAATCGGTGATGGGCGCGGGTTCCTGTTTGCACAATTGCGCGACGATCGGGGCCGCTTGCTCGATCTGGGGACCAAGGGTTCGGGGCAGACACCGCACAGCCGGGCGGGCGATGGCCGATTGACTCTGAAAGGCTCGGTTCGGGAAATCCTCGCGACCGAAATGCTGGAGGCGCTGGGGGTGAACACCTCGCGGACTTTCTCGGTGGTGGAAACGGGCGAGGCGCTGGAGCGTGGAGACGAGCCCTCCCCCACCCGCTCGGCCGTGATGACCCGCCTCAGCCACGGCCATATTCGTATCGGCACATTCCAGCGCCTGCTGGCACTCGAACAACCGGACCACATGGCGCAGCTGGTCGATTATTGCCTCGCGCAGTTCCCCGGCCCGCCGCCGCCCGAAAATGCCCCCGGTCGCAGCGAGCCGGCAGTGATCCTGATGCACCAGGTGGTCGAGCGACTTGCAGACTTGGCGGCCAGCTACATGATGGCGGGCTTCGTCCACGGCGTGCTCAACACCGATAACATGAACATTTCCGGTGAGAGTTTCGATTACGGGCCGTGGCGCTGGCTGCCGCGCTGGGAGGCGGGGTTCACTGCCGCTTATTTCGATCGCCAGGGGCTGTATTCCTTCGGCCGCCAGCCAGAGGCGATGCATTGGAATTGCGGCCAGTTGGCCGTAGCCTTGCGGCTGCTGGCGGATGCGCCGCCACTGATTGCCGCGATGGAGCGCTTCGGCCCGCTATACGAAACCGCGCTGGTCAGGCGCTGGCTGTGGCGAATGGGCGTTAGCCGGCGTTCGGCCGAACAGGACCGCGCCGTGCTGGCGGCGGCGGAGGGGCAATTGCGCGAAACCGGCGCTCAGCCGGATGCGTACTTCCACCGGCACCGCGGCGGGCGCGGGGCGAGTGGGGCCCTCGCGGAGGCCTTGGAAGGCTCGGATATCGGGGATACCTCGCACCCTTATTGGGGCGAAGCGCCCCAATCGATGTTGATCGAAGAGGTAGAGACGATCTGGGACGCGATCGACCAGCGAGACGATTGGCAGGTATTGGAGGACAAGGTCGCAGCGATCCGCCGGATGGGCGAGGCGATGGGTGCAGCGCCCGAACCGGCAGGGCTAATCTAAAGCCTAGCGACGCCGCCGATCATCCCGGCGCCGTTCCTGCCGCTGAGTGGTGGGTTGCGCGGTTGCGGGCGGGCCCGGCATCGCGGTAACCATTTCCAGCGGCTGGATATCGATGCCGAACAATTTCCAGCGCCCTTCCTCCCAGCGGTAGTAAATATCGAAATAGATCGAGGTCGGGCGCAGCTGGAACATGCCCGTCACCTGGAAAATATCCGGCTGAACCTGCCTAGGGGCGGTTTGATAGGTCGGTGGCACCAACAGCGCATTGGCGAGATCGATCCGCTGCGCGCGGATGCCAGAGAACACCTCGGCAAGCTGGGCGGCGTTGTTGTTGATCTGAAAACCCTGCGCGCCGAGATCGCGCAAAACCGAGTAATTGCCCGAGCGATTCGCGTGATCGACAGCCAGAATGGTCGACCAGACCAGCTTCGACATTTCCAGCGCGTCGGGAACCGGACGGACCGATGGGGGCGGCTGCACGGCGGACGATGCGGCCTGCTGAGCCAGCGCTGCGCCTGGTGCCAGCGCGGCAGCACTGGCGATCATCGCCACCGGCAGCAGCGCCGCATTCATTCGCTTGATCGACAATGCCATTCCTCAACAACCCCCGTAGAATTCCAAGCCTTTCGAGTAGGCTTCGCGCGCATCGGGCGCAAACAAAAATGCCGGGGCGGTGTGCCCCGGCATCTTGTGTGCCGACCCGGCGATTAACCGGACCGGTATGGCTTGAAGCCGCTGTTACCAGGCGACCTGGAAACCGCCGCGTGCACCGATTTCGCCGCTATCGAAGCCGACACCGACACCTGCGGAGAACGCTGCGTTCTCGCCGATACGGGCCGACAGAGCGATCGTGCCAGCGCCCTGGTCTTCGAAGTAGCCGACGCCGCCCGACAGACCGAAGTTGGTCCCGGCCGGAAGCATCGGGCTTTCCATGGCCAGCGCCATTGCGACACCTTCGTTGGCCCGGTCGATCGCCGCACGGTTCGATGCGGTTTCACCGAACAGCGTGTTGATCTGGCCCTGCTGGGTCGAGGTCAACTGTTGCAGCGAAGCGATGTTGGCCGAGTTGGTGTTCATCGTGGCGGTATTGGCCGCGATGTTGCCAGCGTTGGTGCTGATGTTGCCAGCGTTGGTGCTGATGTTGGCGGTGTTGGTAGCGATATCCGCCCGCACCGACGGATCAACCCCCAGGACGCCATTGGCATCCACCGTCACGACTTCACCGGCATCGGCCTGTGCCGCGGTGCTGGCGGCAATGTCGCCAACCCGTACCGAGCTACCCGTGCCGCCCAGGGCAACCTGATTGGCCGCCGTAGTGCTGGCACCGAAGCCGACCGCGGTCGAACCATCGAACCCGGCAGAGGCGCTTTGGCCCAGAGCGGTGGACTGGAGGCCCGCTGCACTGGCCTGACGGCCCAGCGCAGTGGACTGCGCCCCGGTGGCAGAAGCCTGCCAACCGAAGGCCTGCGCCCCGGTGCCGCTGGCAACCGCCTCGCCGCCGATGGCGGTGGAGTGGAAGCCAGTTGCCTGGGCCGCATCACCGAAGGCAGCTGCATCTTCGTCGCTGGCAACCGCAAGGTTACCGACCGCCGTTGATGTCAGGCCGCTGGCCGAAGCACCTTCGCCGACTGCGGTTGCCCGCACACCGGTTGCCTGCGCCAGGTGGCCCAGAGCGGTTGCCCGCTCCGCACCTGCCGCCGAACGCCAGCCATAGGCCGATGCGCCCGGTCCGTTGGCCGAAGCTTCACCGCCCACCACCGTGGTGGAGTTGCCGTTGGCTACCGTGAAGGAAGCGCCCGCATCGTCCGAACCGATGGCGATTGCATCGACCCCGTTGGCCTGCGCCCCGGCACCGACGGCCAGGCCGCCTGCAACATCGGCATTGGTGTTTTCGCCCAGCGCGGTGGTGTTGGCCGCCGTTGCCGAAGCGTTTTCACCGAAGGCTGCCGAATTGTCTCCGGTTGCCTGCGCGTTGCCGCCAACTGCGGTGGAACCGCTGGCAACCGCACCGCGGCCGACCGCAACGGAGTTCTCCGAAGTGGCCATGGCATTGTCACCGACTGCCGTGGCGCCATTGGCCGAAGCAACCGCGCCGTTACCGACCGCGACAGTGTTGTCGCCGCTGGCATTGGAGCCGTTGCCGACCGCCGTACCGTCGAGCCCGCTTGCGCTGGAGCCTTGGCCGAGCGCCGTGCTTTCTTCACCGGTTGCCGAAGCACCGTTGCCGAAAGCGGCCGAGCCTGCGCCCGAAGACGTAGAGCCCTGGCCAACCGCCGTGCTTTGTTCGCCGCTGGCATTGGAGCCATTGCCGAAGGCAGAAGAACCGGTTCCGCTCGCCTGCGATCCGTTACCGAACGAAGACGACTGGTTGCCGCTGGCCAGCGAGGTCATGCCGATGGTCACGGCATCGTCGCCCGTGGCGCTCGTACCGTCGCCGATTGCGATGGCCCGGTTGCCGTTTGCCGAGGCGTTGTTCCCGATGGCGATCGCACCATTGCCGGTTGCGCTGGCGAGGTTGCCGGCAGCGAAGGAACCTTCGCTGTTGGCAACTGCCGCTTCACCGATAGCGACCGAGCGTACGCCGTTCGCATTGGCCAGGTGACCCAGCGAGGTGGCGCGTTCCGCATTGGCCTGCGAACGCCAGCCGAAGCTGGTCGCACCCGGACCGTTTGCAACTGCCTCGCCGCCGACTGCGGTGGTCGAGTTGCCGGTTGCCCGGGCCCCCGTCCCACCATCGTCGCCGCCGATGGCCAGCGCATCCACGCCGTTTGCCGCCGAACCGTTACCGATTGCGATGCTTGCCGTGCCGCTGGCAGCCGCCTGATCGCCCTGTGCGATGGCGAAGTCTGCCGTCGCATCGGCATTTTCACCGATAGCGACCGAACGAGCCCCTGTGGCATCGGCAAGATGGCCGAGAGCCGTCGAGCGTTCGCCCGTTGCATTGGCGCGCCAGCCGAAGGCCGATGTGCCTGGCTGCGTGGCCGAGCTTTCCGAACCGACCGAGACCGAGTTCAGGCCGCTGGAGTTGGCAAGATCGCCGATTGCAACCGCGTCGTTACCGGTCGCCTGGGCCAGATTACCGACTGCAGTCGAGGTTACCCCCGTCGCGTCGGCATCTTCACCCACCGCCGTGGAACGCTCGCCAGAGGCCACTGCAAGGTGTCCCAGAGCTGTCGAGCGTTCGCCGGTAGCCTGCGAACGCCAGCCGAAGGCCGCCGTTCCTGGCTGGGTTGCGTCGCTTTCGGCACCAACGGCGACCGAGTTCAGGCCGCTGGATACAGCGCCTTCACCGATTGCCACGCCGTCGTTGCCCGAAGCGGTTGCGCCGGTACCGATAGCGGTCGAGGTCGCACCCGAAGCTACGCTGGCATTACCGACCGAAGTCGATTGTGCGCCGGTCGCGGCGGCGATGTTGCCGACTGCTACCGATTCGCTGGTGGCGGCGTTCGATCCGGCACCGACCGAGACCGAAGTGGTCCCGGCATTGGCATTGAGGCCGATCGATACACCCGATCCGCCGCTGGCGGTGGCTGCATTACCGATCACGACCGCATCGTTCTGCGAGGTGTTGGCATTCTGACCGACAACTACGCTGGCGCTGCCCGAAGAGAACGAGCCGTCACCGATTGCGATCGCCCCGGCACCATCTGCTTGCGAGCCGTTACCGGCTGCCAGCGACCGGGCGCCGGTTGCGTCGGCATCTTCACCGATCGCAACCGAGCGGGCGCCCGTTGCATCGGCAAGATGGCCGAGTGCGGTGGAGCGCTCGCCCACAGCATTGGCGCGCCAGCCGAAGGCCGAACCTGCCGTGCCGTTGGCGGTGCTTTCCGAACCGACAGTCGTGCTGTTCAGCCCTTGTGCGACCGCGCTTTCACCAATGGCGACCGAGTCGTTGCCGGTGGCTTGCGCCCCGAAGCCGACCGAGGTCGAGCTATCGCCGCCCGCGCCCGACTGCGAGCCGAGCGAGGTGGACTGACGGCCGCTGGCATTGGCGTTGAAGCCGAGCGAGGAGCCGCGCAGACCATCCGACTGGGCGCTGGTGCCGACCGCAGTCGATTCCAGGCCGTTGGAGGTCGTTTCCGAACCGATCGCAATGCTGTTCAGCCCTTGCGACCTGGCCGCTTCGCCCAACGCGACCGAGTTGATCCCGCTCGACTGTGAATCGGCGCCGACGGCGACCGAACCCTGGCCGAACGCGCCGGACCGGGTGCCCAAAGCAACCGACTGCGTGCCGGTTGCATTCGCATTGTGACCTGCTGCCAGAGCATCGGTTGCGCTTGCGCCGCTATCGTTACCAAGTGCGGTAGAGCGTTCCCCGGTTGCGGTGGTGCCGACACCGACCGCCACTGCGTTGACCGCCGTGGCCTGCGCCTGTGTGCCGACCGCGAGAGTTAGCGGGCTGCTGGCCAGCGCATCGTTGCCGATGGCGTTGGAGAACAGGTTGGTGGCCTGGGCGTTCTCGCCGACGGCGAGCGAACCGGTGCCCGTTGCATCGCTGTTCTCGCCCAGAGCGGTCGAGTCCGTACCGGTTGCGGCCGCATCCTGACCAAAGGCAGCCGAGTTGGCTCCCGTCGCCTGCGCGCCGCCGCCCACCGCGGTGGACCCGCTGGCGACTGCGCCCTGCCCAATGGCCACCGCCTGATCGGAGGTTGCCCGTGCGCCGTCACCGACTGCGATCGAGCCCGAAGCGGTCGCATCGGCGTCTTCACCGATCGCTACGGAGCGCGTGCCCGTGGCATCGGCCAGATGGCCGAGTGCCGTGGAACGCTCACCCGTTGCATTGGCGCGCCAGCCAAAGGACGAACCGGCGGTGCCCGTCGCCGAGCTTTCCGAACCGACCGAGGTCGAGTTCAGGCCCGAGGCATTCGCTTTGTCACCGATGGCAACAGCGTCCGTGTTCGTTGCTTGCGCGTCGTTGCCGAGTGCAACCGACGTCTCACCGGTTGCGTCAGCCGAAAAACCGGTGGCGGTCGAACCATCACCCGTCGCTTGCGAACCGCGTCCTAGTGCTGTCGAATTGTCTCCTGAGGCATTGGCTTGTCGACCGAAGGCAGAGGAACTGGCCCCGCTTGCCACGGAATTCTCGCCGACTGTGGTCGAGCTGTCACCGCTCGCAGCCGCAATCGAACCGATCGCGGTCGAGAAATCGGCGCTAGCGTTAGCTTGGAAGCCATTTGCCGTGGTAGCGAATGCACCGGCATTCGCGTTAGTGCCCGTCGCGGTGCTGAATATACCCGCAGTGGCATTTTGACCGATGGCGGTTGCGTTGCTGTTATTCGCCGTGGCACCCTCACCAACAGCAGTCGATTGGTTACCGCTTGCAGTGGCACCTTGCCCAACAGCGGTCGAATCACCGGCACTGGCAACCGAGTTTTCGCCCAGCGCCGAGCTATCCGCGCCTGTCGCCTGCGCATTTACGCCGAAGGCTGCCGAATTGGCACCCGTCGCCTGTGCGCCGCCGCCTACTGCAGTGGAGCCGCTAGCTACAGCGCCGCGGCCAATGGCCACCGCGTCGAAGTTGGTTGCCTGGGCACCATCACCCACCGCGACTGCGCCAGCCTGATTCGCTGCCGAATCGGCACCAATCGCAATCGCTCCGTTCGCGCTTGCCTGGGCGTTACGGCCACCGGCGAAGGTGTCCGTTGCGGTCGCACCTGCGAATTGGCCGATTGCCACGCCATCGGTGCCCGAGGCGTTTGCACCGAAGCCCGTTGCAACCGCGCCTACCGCAGCGTTGGCTGCAAAGCCGTTGGCCACGCTATTCTGCGCCGCGACCGATCCTCCACCAGTGGCCGTTGCGCCTTCTGCCGCCTGCGCTCCTTGACCAGTGGCCGTTGCATTGTCCCCGGAAGCATTCGCAAGCTGGCCCGTTGCGGTCGAGTTTGCGCCGGTCGCGAAAGCGTTGTTGCCCGTTGCGGTCGATGCATCGCCGGTTGCCTGCGAGCTATTGCCCAGTGCGGACGAAGCGAAGCCCGTCGCCTGTGCGACAGCGCCCACGGCAACCGTGAAATCACCGCTGGCATTCGCGTTAGAGCCATTGGCAACCGCGCCAATACCGGTAGCCTGCGCGGCCACACCGGTTGCGGTCGAGAAATCACCCGAGGCGTTGGCCTGTGTGCCGAAAGCCTGGGCCGAGAAGCCGCTGGCATTTGCCTCGAACCCGAGAGCCGAAGCGTTGTCCCCGCTGGCCACGGCATTGTCGCCAATCGCGGTGGAGTTGGCACCAGATGCGTCTGCTCCGTCGCCGTATTCGGCGCTGTTGGCGCCCGTGCCATCATCGATTTCATCGTCGAAGCTGGCGTCGTCGAGCGTGGTCAGCTCGCCATTGGCGCCGATCCGGGCTGTGGCCACATCGCCGCCGGTGCCTGCGCCGGTGAACTGGTAGGTGTTGCTGGCATTGCCGATGACGACCTGGTTTTCACCAGCGGTCACGCCGCTACCCAGAGCCACGGCATTGTCGCCGGTGCTGGAGGAATTGTCGCCGATCACGGTCGAATTGTTGCCCGTACCGGTGGTGTTGTTACCAATCGCTGTGGTGTTTGTGCCGGTCACGAAGGAATTCGAACCGATGGCCGCCGAATTGTTACCCGACGATTGTGCGCCGAAACCGATTGCGGTCGATTGACGACCGAACGAACCCGAAGTTGCACCCAGGGAGGTCGAACCCTGGCCGGTTGCACGCGAGTTGTGACCAACCGCACTGCCCTGCTCGCCGCTGGCGGAGGAGGCGGTGCCGAAGGCGCTGCCCTGCGCGCCGTCTGCATCGGCAAGACCGCCGACTGCAGTACCGTTGAGGCCGGTGACGAACACGCCCTGACCAACTGCCGTCGAACCGATGCCCGACGACTGAGCGTTGGTGCCCACTGCCGTCGAATTGGTGCCGAACGAGCCAGAACCCTGACCGATCGCGATCGAGTTGGTGCCCGAAGAGTTGGCATTCTGGCCATAGGCGCTGGAGTTGATGCCCGATGCGCTGGCATCGCCGCCCACTGCAGTGGCATTGTTCGCGGTTGCATCGGTCAAAACGCCGATGGCAACGCCGTTCGCGCCTGTCGCACGAGCCCGTTGCCCGACTGCAACGCCATTCGCGCCGGTTGCAGAGGAGCTTTCGCCCACGGCAGTTGTCCCGAGCGTATTTGCAACGGAATTCTCACCGAGCGCCGTGCTGTTTGTCCCCGTGGCCATCGCATCTTCGCCGAAGGCTGCGGAATTTGCACCCGTGGCCGTCGCGCCGCCGCCGACTGCGGTCGAGCCGCTGGCGACTGCATTGTGGCCGATAGCCACCGCGTCTTCGCTGGTTGCGCTGGCATTTTCACCGACAGCCGTCGCACCGGGTGCATTTGCCGTAGTATTGTCGCCAATTGCCGTGGTGCTGTCGGCCGACGCAACCGCACCATCGCCATATTCTGCGCTATTCGTGCCAGCCCCATCGTCAAGATCGTTGTCGTCGGAAGCGCCTCCCGCCCCGGCCACCGCTGCGTTGAGCTGGTTCAGGTTCACCGCATCAGTGCCCTGCGTGCCGTCAGCGACATTGGTGATCTGGCGGTTACCTATCAAACCGCCACCAACCGAAACCGAATTGCTGCGATCAGTTGCAGAAAGCCGTCCCAAGGCAACAGAGTCGGTATGGTTTGCATCTGCATTCCGTCCCAACGCCACGGCACCCTGGGCATCCGCAACCGAACCCTGGCCTACCGCAACGGTGTTCTCAGCTGTTGCGTCTGCGTTGTGACCGACAGCCGTCGCATCGCTCGCAGTAGCGTCCGACAGTCGGCCTACCGCCACCGTTCGATCCGCCGTGGCGGTTGATACGGCACCTAGCGCGGTGGAGAAGTCGCCGCTTGCCACCGAATCATTGCCTACTGCGGTTGCCACAAAATTCGCGGCGGCTGCACCTTGACCAATCGCAGTTGCGCCGAAGCCGGTTGCAGACCCAGAACTGCCCACTGCCGTTGAATTACTTCCGGATGCGGTGGAATTGTGTCCGACGGCTGTGCCGTTGCCCGCGGAAGCGATAGCCAGATCGCCGACAGCCGTTGCGCCAAGCTGCGTGGCGCTGGCATCGGAGCCTACGGCAACCGTGTTTGTGTTCCCGGCATTCGCGTTGTGGCCGAGGGCCGTCGCATCGTCACCGGTGGCGCTGGAATCATCGCCGATCGCAGTTGCGTCCTGGCCCGTTGCTACCGCGTTTGTCCCGCATGCCAGAGAGTTAAGCCCGCTGCCATTCGCTCCACCATCGGTATCCGCAGGGGTAAAGAAGATAGCGTCGGAAACCATTCCATCATTGTTCGTATCCAGCAGGCATTCTTCCGCTTGCGCGGGCGTGGCTGTGGTGGCGGTGACGGCGAATACTGCCATGGCGGTTGCGGACGTGGTCAGCGCAAGGCCGGCGGTGGTTTTTGCAAAAGTACGGCTCATAATGGGCACACCTCAGTATATGACTGGCCGGAAAAATCCGGCAGAAAGCCCGGTTTCACCCGGGAATGGTTGCGTGCGACCCAATAATTTTTGCGACTTGTATTGATCGGCGATCGGCCTGTTTCCCAGGCTCTCAGCTCTACGGGCGTTAAACCCGGCTTCAGCGATCAATGAATAAGGTTAGTCTCCCTGTTTTCCCCTATATCGCGCAGCCCCGGTTTTCCGGATTTCTACGCGATGTTATCCGCTGTTCGTTACCTGACTTGCCGCGTTGATTTCAGCGCGACTCAAGCTAAAAGCGGTTATGTAACCTTTTGTTAACCGCAATTACATCGCTGCGGCAACAGAAAAATCGTTAAAAATGTAGAGGCACAGCACTTTGTCCCAAAGCGAGATCATATCGTACGAACCCGCTACCGGCATAGAGCTGTGGCGGGGTGCCGCGGGCGATGTGGACGGGACGGTGATGCGCGCCCGCACCGCCTGGCCGCGCTGGGCGGCGCAGCCTCTCGCCAAACGGATCGAATTATGTCGCCGCTTCGTGAACGAGGTGCGTGCGGCGCAGGACGAGTTCGCCGAGCTGATCGCGCGCGAAACCGGCAAGCCTTTGTGGGAAGCGCGCACGGAAGTCGAAGCGGTCATGGGCAAGGTGGATATTTCCGTCACCGCCTATGCCGAGCGAACCGGCCAGAAAAAGCTCAACAGCGCGCTGCAGGGAACGGCGGCGGTTCGGCACAAACCGCATGGCGTGATGGCGGTGCTCGGCCCCTATAATTTTCCTGCGCACTTGCCCAATGGCCATATCGTGCCGGCGCTGATTGCGGGCAATGTCGTGGTTTTCAAGCCGAGCGAGAAGACGCCTGCGACGGGCGACTTCCTCGTTTCGCTGTTCCACAAGGCGGGGATTGCGGAAGATGTGGTGCAGGTGCTGCATGGCGGACCGGACGAAGGCAAAGCCCTGGTCGCGCATCGCGGGGTGGACGGCGTGCTGTTTACCGGATCGGCGCAGGCCGGGATTGCGATCAGCAAGAAACTGGCGGGCAATCCCGGCAAGATCGTGGCGCTGGAAATGGGCGGCAACAATCCCATCGTTGTGGTGGATACGCCCTCACCCGCAGATGCGGCGGTGTTGATCGTGCAATCGGCCTTCACCACCGCCGGACAGCGCTGCACCGCCGGACGCCGGTTGATCGTGCTGGAAAGCATGTATGATACCATCGTCGCGGAGGTGAAGCGGCTCGCCGACCGGCTCATCGTGGGCGAGCCCTTTGCCGATCCCGCCCCGTTCATGGGGCCGGTGATCGACAACAAGGTGGCCGACCAGCTGACCGAAAGCTTCCTTTATTTCCTGTCCAATGGCGGCAAGGCGATCAAGCACATGACCCGGCCCGACGACAGATTGCCGATGCTGTCGCCTGCCATCGTCGATATCACGGCGATGAAAGACCGCCCCGATGTCGAACTGTTCGGCCCGCTGCTGCAGGTTATCAAGGTGGCCGATTTCGACGAGGCGTTGAAGGAGGCGAACAATACCAGATTCGGCCTGTCGGCCAGCCTGATCGGCGGCAGCCCGCAGGATTACAACAAGTTCTGGGCCAATATTCGCGCCGGGATCGTAAACTGGAACCGCCCGACGAACGGCGCTTCATCCGCTGCGCCGTTTGGCGGGATAGGCCTCTCGGGCAATCACCGTCCGGCCGCCTTCTACGCTGCCGACTATTGCGCCTATCCGGTGGCGAGCAGCGAGATGGAACAGCCGCGCGCCAGCATCGGCGTGGGGCTGAAGGACGGCTGAGGGCAGCTACAACCCGAAGGTAAGCAGCGAAGCCTGAAGGTTGCCGCCGGGCAGTTCGCGCAGTTCCAGGGCAAATCGCCCATCCTTGCTTGCTCCGGTCAGCTGCGTGACCGGGCCGCGCACCCGGTAATCCAGCTCGAACCCCTTGGCCCTTGCCGCGTAGAATGCCGCGACGTTTTCCGGCGTGTTGCCGCTGAGGAAGGTTACCGCGCGCAGTTTGCAACCATCCTGCGTTGACCCTGCGGCATCGATGGTTGCGCCGTGCGGGAAGACCGGCAGGCGTTCGGGCAGCCGTGCCGCCCAGCGCGCGGAATATTGGAGCGACGTCGCGCAATCCTCTGCCCCCGGCAAAGACGATATGTGCGATTCCAGCGGGGGCAGCTTGCCAGAGCCCGTATCCGCCTGGGCGAGAGACAGGGGGATTACCAGTTTCGCTTCCCCGCCCACCATTTCGACCGCTTCGGCGCGTGCCTGGCGGATCGTGTCGCGGCTGGGTGAGAATGGCGGGAGCGAATGGTCGATCCCAGTGGTCAGGGCGGCATTGGCCTCGTTCTGGCCCGCCAGGTCCGGATCGACCATCAACTGGTCGTTCAGCGCCTGGACCACCGCCGGATCCCGCTCTGCCGGGCGAGACTGTTCCTCCGCTTCCCCGCAGGCGGACAGCCCTGCGCAAAGGCATGCGGTCAGGGTCGCTTTGAGGGCAAGATTGGCTGGCATCGGCTCGCTGCAAAATTCCTGGGGCCGATGCATAGGCGGCGCGTGGTTAATACCCCCCTACCCCAGACGAAACCGAAAGCGCCCCCCGCCCGAAAACGGGCGAGGGGCGCTCGACACGGCGATCGGTAAAAAGCCGCGCTGCGGCCGTGGGTGGGCACGGCCGTAGGGTGTTGGTCAATTCAGCGGCAGCGGCTGTTGCTGCGATCGATCGCGCGGCCCAATATCGCGCCGCCGGCGGCGCCGATAATCGCGCCCAGCGTGCGGTCGCCGCGGCCGGCAACCTCGTTACCGATCAGTCCGCCGACAACGCCGCCGATCAACAGGCCGGTCGTGCCGTCATCCTTGCGGCAGTAATATTGCCCGTCGCGCCCGCGCCAGATGCGCGTATCGCGGCGAATGGGCTGATCGTAATAGACATCCTGCCGCCCGCGATAGCGGCGATCATCGTAATAATCGTCGTCATAGCGATCATAGCGGTCGCCGCTGTCATAGCGATCGTGGCGATGGCCCTTTTTCCATTTGCGATGCTGGCCGTGCTCGGCAACCAACACGCCGTAAGCCGGTGCCTGGACATCGGTATAGGCGTTGGTTTGCATCGTAGTGGCCGGGGCCGATTGAGTCGGCGCTGCGGCGAGCGCTGGAGTGGCGATGGCCAGGCCGGGAACGGCCAATGCGATGGCGGTCTTTTTGAATAATTTGTGTGACATGACGGGCTTTCCTTCCTTCGAATCGAAGGGAAAGGGGCAACTCCCTTCGACCCGTTCACATATAGAGGGCTTTTTCTGAACGGAGTGCAACCGCGCTGTCAGATTTACGATTTGCGACAGACCGAGCCGATTCGGGTGTCGAATGGTGATTTTTCGAGGGTTTGCGCGCGGTTCGCTTCGGGGGTTGTGAGCCCCAGACCCCGCGCCTAAGGGCTGGCGATGAACGAAACGCCCCCAGCGCAGCATCAGAGCGGCCTGCCCGCCGCCCTCGCCGCTTACCTGATCTGGGGCTTTTTACCGCTTTATCTGTTGCTGGTGCGCGAAGTGCCCGCCTTCGAATTCGTCGGCTGGCGGATTATCTGGACGTTGCCGCTATGCCTGCTGATCGTGCTGGCGCGCGGCCAGATGGGCCAATTGCGCGCCGCTTTTGCCGATCGCAAGGCACTGGGCATTCTCACCTGTTCGGCGATGCTCATCGCGGTCAACTGGCTGGTCTATATCTGGGCGATCATGGAAGGCGAGGTCTATGCCGCCAGCCTGGGCTATTACATCAACCCGCTGGTAAACGTGCTGCTGGGAACGGCCCTGCTGGGGGAGCGGCTGTCGCGCGCGCAGTGGGTGGCGGTCGCGTTCGCGGCCATCGGCGTGGCGTTGCTGCTTGGCGGCGCGTTGACGACCTTGTGGATCAGCCTGACACTGGCGTTCAGCTTCGGCACCTATGGCCTTCTGCGCAAACGGGTTTCGGTGGGTTCGCTGCCGGGTTTGACGATCGAGTCGGCAGTGCTGTTGCTGCCCGCCACCGGGGTGGTCCTGTGGTACTCCGGAACGCCGCAGGGATCGTCTTTCGGCGGAGATCTCTCGCTCAGCCTGCTGATCATGTTCGGCGGCGTGGCGACGGCCGTGCCGTTGCTATTCTACGCCGAGGCAGCCCGGCGGATGGATTATTCCACGCTGGGTTTCATCCAGTTCCTCGCCCCTACTATCGTCTTCCTGCTCGGCCTGTTCGTGTTCGGCGAACAGCTCGATCCGCTGCGGCTGGCCTGTTTTATCCTGATCTGGAGTGCGGCAGCGATCTTCGCGTGGGACCTGATAAGCCGCAGCAACTCCAGCAGACAAGCGCTTGCCCGGAAAGGTTGAACTACAAAGCTAAACCAGCGTCCAGCGCAGCGTCTCGCCGGCATGGAACGGGACGATGGCAGTACCATTAGCGTCCACTTGCTCCGCAACGGCGCAATCCTGGCGGCGCAGCGTAACCTTGCCTTCGTTGATCGGCAGTCCGTAAAATTTCGGGCCGTTGAGCGAGGCAAATCCCTCCAGTCGGTCCAGAGCGTTTTCCTCGTCGAACACCTGCGTATAGCTTTCCAGCGCGTGCGGTGCGTTGAAGATGCCGGCACAGCCGCAGGCATTCTCCTTCGCCTCGCGCGAATGCGGCGCACTGTCAGTGCCAAGGAAGTATTTAGCAGAGCCCGAAGTGGCCGCCTTGCGCAGCGCCAGGCGGTGCTGCTCGCGCTTGGCGACCGGCAGACAATAGGCGTGCGGGCGAATTCCGCCCACCAGCATGGCGTTGCGGTTAATATGAAGATGCTGCGGAGTGATTGTGGCGCCGACCCGTTCGCCTGCGCTGTCCACGAAGGCAACCGCTTCTGCGGTGGTGATATGTTCGAATACCACTTTCAGCCCTGGCATCTCGGCGATCAGCGGCGCGAGGATACGCTCGATAAACACCGCTTCCCGGTCGAAAATATCTATTTCATGATCGGTCACCTCGCCGTGGACCAGCAGCGGCATTCCGATGGCTTCCATCCGTTCCAGCACGCGGCGGATATTGGCCACATCGGTCACCCCATGCGCGCTGTTGGTGGTTGCGCCTGCGGGATACAGCTTGGCTGCGGTAAATATCCCATTGGCATGTCCGGCCGCAATGTCCCGCGGATCGGTCTCATCGGTCAGATAGGCGGTCATCAGCGGAGTGAAATCCACCCCTTGCGGCAGGGCGGAGGCGATCCGTTCGCGATAGGCAGATGCTGCCGCGGCGCTGGTCACCGGGGGGGCAAGATTGGGCATCACGATCGCCCGCGCAAACTGATGCGCGGTATGCCCAACCACGCCTTGCATGATCTCTCCATCGCGCAGATGGACGTGCCAATCGTCGGGCCGGCGGATGGTGATTTCTTGCACTTCGCTCATCCCTTCCCCTTAGGCATAGCCGCCCCTATCTGTCACCCATGACAGAGACGAAAATGCCCGGAACCCGCTTGTTCGGCCGCGCCATCATCCGCCTCACCCCCGCCGAGGGGGAGGACGCGCTTGCCTTCCTGCAAGGCCTGCTGACCAACGATATCTGCGGCGAACTGCCATCCTATGCCGCGCTGCTGTCACCGCAGGGCAAGACGTTGTTCGACATGATCGTGTGGCCGGCCGCGCCGGGCGAAGCGCTGCTCGATTGCGAAGCCGAATTGGCGGAGGATCTGGTCAAGCGCCTGTCGCTTTACCGCCTGCGCCGCAATATCGACATTACGCGCGACGATGGGCTGGCCGTTCATTGGCAGGCGCAATTGGGCGATGGCGGCGCGCCCGATCCGCGGCTGGCCGATTTGGGCCAACGCTGGCTCGCCCCTGCGGCACCGGACGATGCGCCCGCCGACGAGGCCTGGCAAGCGCACCGCCTGTCGCTCGGCGTGCCGGAAGGGCGCGGCGAACTGGGCAATATTCTGTGGCTGGAAACCAATGCGGTGGAACTGCACGGGGTCAACTTCGACAAGGGTTGCTATATCGGGCAGGAAAACACCGCGCGGATGAACTGGCGGCAAAAGATAAATCGCCGGATCGTGGTGGTGCCACTGGATCGATCGGACGAAAAACGGTGTAAGGCCGCCTATCCGCAGCACGGCCTGGCCGTGGACCATTTGCGGGTGGCGGACATAGATGCGGCGCTGGCGCCGCCCTGGATGCAGCTGCCGGCCGGTTAAACGGCGCGTTCCAGCGAGGCGGTGAGCAGCTTTTCCGCCCTGTCCCGCGCGGCGCTTTCGGGGAGGGACAGCGATTTTGCCAGCGCCTTGCCCATCAGCGCATCGCCCAGCGCCAGCAGTACGAGTGTGAGCGTATCCTCATGCATGGTCATCACGCCGCCATGCTCTTCCGCCTGGTCCGGGGCCAGTTCGTCCACCAGTTCGTGAATCGTCTCGATGATCGGGTCGAGCGCATCTTCATTGCCCGTCAGCAGCATCCAGCTGGCCAGCGCGCCTGCCCCTTCGCGGTCGAACGCGTCAAAGGTCAGATCGACGACCTCGCGCGGGCTGCCCAGCCCCGCCCGGCTGGCGCGCACGGCGTCGGCAATCGTCTGGCAAACGGTCGCGGCAAGATGTGCTGCCAGCGCTTTCTGCAGGCCGGAAGCGGAACCGAAATGATGCAGCAGGTTTGCATGGGTACGGCCGATGCGCGACGACACAGCTTTCAGCGTCACCGATTGCGGCCCGGTTTCGATCAGCAGTGCGCGCGCGGCTTCCAATGCCTGCGTGCGGGACTCTTCGGGGCTTAAACGCTTGCGACTTGCCATCAATTTACTTGCCTAATAGGATGTGAAGCATGAACGCTCCGACGAAGCTCGACCTAAAGGGTGCCGAGGCGCCGGGCAAGACATCGAACGATGCCATGCCCCTGTCTCGCAGCGCGACGCCTGCCGAACACGAACTGATCGTGCGCAATCGCCGCTTCGACCGGGAGCATCGATCCCCGCGCTGGTGGCATTCGAACGATCCTGTGGCCACCGCCTGGTACAATTCGGTTTCCGCCAGCCTGCCCCGCGGAGAGGCGTTCTTCATCGATACGATGCGCCTGTTTCGGGATGATCTGCCCCCGAAATTGCAGCGCGAGCTCAAGGCGTTCACCACGCAGGAAATCAACCACACGCGCGAACATGTCGCGTTCAACCGGCTGGTTTCGGATCATGGATACAATGTCGAGAGCATCGATCAGGGTATCCAGACCATGCTGGCGCTGACCGAAGGGCGGCCCAAGGAATTCAACCTCGCCATTACCATCGCGTTGGAACATTTCGCCGCGATGATCAGCCATCATCTGCTGGCCGATCCCCGTTATTTGGAGGGTGCAGATTCCGAAGCGGCGGATATTTGGCGCTGGCACGCTACCGAGGAAATCGAACATAAGGGCATCACTTACGACGTGTGGCTCCACGCCACGCGCGATTGGAGCCGGTGGAAGCGTTACCGCGTAAAGACGCTGATCGCGGTGCTGATCACGAAGAAATATTTCGGCAACCGGATCAGGGATGCGATCGGCTTGCTGGAACAGGACGGGTTCGACCGCAAGACCGCGAAACGCAAGCTGTACGCCTTCCTCTGGTGGAAGCCGGGCATGATGCGGCGGATGTTCTGGGAATGGTCGAAGATCCTGCTGCCCGGCTATCACCCGTGGAAGCTGGACGATCGCCACCTAATCAACGCGCCGGATAGCCCTTACGAGGACGCCCGGCTGGCGGCGACTTAGGCCGCGCAAGCCTTATTGACATCGGTGTAAGTTAGCGCTACTGACAGCAATGTTAGTAACCGATGGACACTGCCATGAACGCGCCGACCACTTTCGATAAATCCGCCGCCGCCTCCCCTGCACCGGCCGGTCTCACCCTGAATGTCCGTAACGAGCGGTTCAACCGCGACGCTGCACCGCGCCGCTGGTGGGCTGGCGAACCGTTCGGCACCGCATGGCACAATGCGCTATCCGCCACTTTCCCCCGGGGCGAGGCGTTTTTCATCGAGTCGGTCAAGGCGCACCGCGACGGTGCCGATCCCAAGCTGGATGCGGAAATCCGCGCATTCGTGCGGCAGGAGATCAACCACACACGCGAACATATCGCATTCAACCGGCTGGCACAGGATGCCGGTTACGATATCGCCGCGATCGACAAGCGCGTGGCGGAAATGCTGGAGCTGGTTAAGGGCCGCCCGCCGATCATCAATCTGGCCGTGACCATGGCGCTGGAACATTACACCGCGATGATGGCGCATGAATTCCTCGCCAACACGAAACATTTCGAAAATGCCGACCCCGAAGTGCGCGACATGTGGCGCTGGCACGCGGTGGAGGAAGTCGAGCATAAGGGCGTTGCCTTCGACACCTGGAACCACGCCACGCGCGGCTGGAGCAAATGGCGCCGGTGGAAATTGCGCAATATCATGATGGTGCTGATCACCATCCGCTTCTTCCGCAATCGCTGGGCCGATTCGCTCGCGCTGCTGGAACAGGACGGTATCACCGGCCGGAAGGCGCGCTGGGGCCTGCTGAAATATTTGACGGTCAGCCCCGGTGTTGTGCGCCGGATATTCCCGGCCTGGCTCGCTTATTTCAAACCCGGCTTTCACCCTTGGGACCATGACGACCGTGCGCTGATCGGCAAATACGAAAGCGAATTTCCCGACGCTGTCCTGCCGGCCGAATAGGGGCGACCGACCGCCGCCGCCGCACCTTCGGCGCGTGCTGGCGGCTCAGGCGGCCTTTAGCGCCACGCAGCCTTGCTGCAGATCGCGGACATAGATCGCTGCCTCCACCGCTTGGCCCCGGGCCAGGCAATCGCGCGGCTGGACGCGCCCGGTCGCCTCGAACCCCGCCTTGCGAAGCACCCGTCCCGATGCCGGGTTGTCGATATAATGTCCGGCCTCAATACGCCGGTGACCCAACATTGCGGCCACTTCCAGCACGGCGAGCGACGCTTCGGTGGCATAGCCGCGCCCCCAATGTGGCCGTGCGATCCAGTATCCCAGCTCTGCATCTGCACCGTCCATGTCGGCCGCCGCCAGTCCTGCGCAGCCGACCAGCTGCGCGCCACCGGGGTGCGGCAGAGTCAGCATAAAGGTCGGAAAGCGGCTGTCGTCACCGCGGGAAGCGAATGCGCGCGCATCGTCTGCCGTATAGGGCCACGGCGCGCGAGCCAGGTTGCGGACTACGTCCTCGTCGGCAATTCCGCCGAACAGGGCTTGCCAATCTTCGGGCCAGGCCGGCCGCAGGAACAGCCTTTCGCTGCGATGGAACATCATTCAACTCCCTTCGCCCTGCATGTCCCCTTTGTAGGGATCTTGCGTGACAGTTCGATTGCGGCGGCGCTCAAACCCGCCGAATTGTGAGGGAGATACGATAAGAGGGAGAAGCGCCCCTCCGGTTTTACCGGAATGGCCCTGTCTCCCTCATCTGCCGGATCTTGCGCTCCGGCGGGGCCATCCCTGGGACGGCCCGTTATCGCTGGTACCGTCTGTTATTCTGCGGCTGCCGCCAGCATGTCTACCGACACGTAGGTTCGGTTCTGTTTGCCTTTATGGAAGCGCACCTGACCATCGGTCAGCGCGAACAGCGTGTGATCGCGGCCGAGACCGACATTGTCGCCCGGATAGTATTTCGTCCCGCGCTGACGCACGAGGATGTTGCCCGCCACCACGGCTTCGCTGCCGAATTTCTTCACGCCGAGCCGCTGACCCGGTGAGTCGCGACCGTTGCGAGAGGAACCGCCTGCTTTTTTATGTGCCATTGCGAGTGCTCCTTACTTCTTGTCGGTCTTCTTGGCAGCCGAAGAGGCGGAAGCCTTCTTCGGAGCTGCCTTTTTTGCGGGGGCTTTCTTCGGGGCCGAATCGCTCGTGCCCGAAGCATTTTCGCCTGCGGTCTTTTTCGGTGCGGCCTTCTTGGCGGCCGGCTTGTCGGCAGCTTTCTTCGCCGGAGCCTTCTTGGCAGGCGCCTTGGCCTCGGCTGCATCCTGCTTGGGCGCTGGCTTGGTTTCAGCCTTATCGGCTTCGGCCTTCTTCGGCGCTGCCTTCTTGGCACCCTTGTCGTCACCCACGGACATGATCCGCAGCAGCGTCATCTGCTGGCGATGACCGGCCTTGCGGCGGTAATTATGCCGGCGACGCTTCTTGAAAACGACTACCTTTTCGCTCTTCGCCTGCGCGATGATCTCTGCGGAAACGGTCACCTTGGCGGCATCGGCGATGGAATCGCCTTCGCCTGCCAGCAACACGTCACCCAGCGTTACCGTATCACCGGCCTCGCCGCTGAGCTTTTCGACTGCGATTTTATCGCCGGCGGCAACCCGGTATTGTTTGCCGCCAGTACGCACAACTGCGAACATGGTATGTCACTTCCGTAAATGTCGTTGTCGCTGCCCCCAATCGGACAGCATACCGGCCACCCTGCCGAAAGCGGGTGCCCGAAAGAAGCGCGCAACTAAGTGATGATGGCGGGCAAGTCAACCGAGACGGCGGCGAATTTTCCGCATCTGGCAAGCTTCGCACGGCGTGCTATAGGTTGCCGCGATGCCTGGCCTAACTTCCCGATCCGCCCGCCTTGCGGTACTGCTCGTGCCGATGGCCGGGCTGAGCGCGTGCGCAGCCGCGCCCGATCGCTACCCCTCGCTCGCGATCCGCGATGTGGAGCGGGTGGAAGGACGCTTTACCCCTGCCCCCGCTGCCGAGCCGCCCGCCCCGGCTAGCCCGCAACAGGTACAAACGCTGGCGCAGCTGCGAGAGCAGGCCCGCACCGCCCATGGGCGCTTTCTTGCCGCAGCCCCGGGTGCCCAGCGCCTGATTACGGCGGCACGGGGATCTTCCGATACCAGCAATATCTTCATCGAAGCGCAGGTCGCACTGTCCGCGCTCGAATCACTTCGCAGCGAAACGGCCATAGCGTTGGGCGAGGCGGACAGCCTGTATATCGTCGCCGCGACCGAGGGCCGGGTTAACGAGCCGCTGGAGCAGACGCGCGCAATTATCGTCGATCTGGTGGCCGATGAGGATACGGCGCTGGCCGCCCTGCGCGGGCAGATGGGCCGGTGAGCCTCGCCTGCGCAAGCTGCCCCGTTCGCGACCGGGCAGCTTGCGCGGTGCTCAGCGAAGACGAGCGCTCGGCGCTGGCCAGGGCTGGACGGGAAACGGTGCTCGGTCCCGGCGAAATGCTGTTTGCGGCCGGCGACGAGGATGCGGCCTGTGCCACGCTCGTCAGCGGGGCGCTGAAAATCAGCAGCTGCGATGCAGAAGGCAATGAACGCATTCTGGCCCTGGTTCATCCGGCGGGCTTTATCGGCGAGCTGTTCGAGCCGTTTGCCGAACACGATGTCACGGCCCTGACAGACAGCAAATTGTGCACTTTTTCGAAGGGCGCGATGGACAAGGCGCTCGACGCTCATCCAACTCTCACCCGGGCCTTGCTGCGAAGGAGCCAAGAGGATTTGCACGCCTCGCGCCGCTTGCTCGAAATGGCAGGCAAGAACTCGGCCCGCGAGAGAGTGGGCGCGCTGATCTGGGCGATGGCAAATGCTGCCAGCGATTCGCCATGTCATCCGGCGCAAAGCTTCGACTTGCCGCTGAAACGCGGGGAAATGGCCAATTTGCTCGGTTTGACTATCGAAACGGTCAGCCGCGCGCTGACCTGGCTGGAAAAAGACGGCACGATCCAACGAGATGGAGCGCGCGGCATCCATCTGGCGGATGCCGCGCGCCTGCAATCGCTTGCTGAAGGCGAAGGCGGTTAAACCAGCGCTGCGATCAACGCGACTGCCAGCCCCCAGATCACGATCAGCACCGGCAGGATCAACACCTGCACCGCTGCCTCATTGCCATCCAGCCGGCCGGTATACGTCTGGATACCGCCAGAGCGCAGCTGCTGCCAAATCATCGGCTTTTCCCCGGCACCGGGCCGCACCCGCGTGAAAACCGCCGGAATTGCAAAGAACATACCGATGAATATGCCGAAGATTGCCATCGGGATGATCAGTCCCGGCGAGGAGAATGCCGCCGCGAGGATCGCCAGAAACCCCAAATAGCACGCTGCGCTCGCAACATAGAGGCTGGTCGGCAGTTCGAAATTGCGCGGGGGGTGCTGCACTGTGGCAGGCGCGGCGAATGCCGGGGCGAGATCGATCCGGGCATGTTTGGCGATGGCTTCTTTGGTCTGGAACCGTGACATTGGAACTTCTCCCTTGCGTTGAGAGAGGTTTGCCACCGCCGCCCGGCAAAGGATTTGATCGTAATCAAATTCCGCCAGAAAATTGTGCGCTGCCGGAGATTATTGCTGTTCGAGGTCGAGGAGTTGCCCGGTCACGCCCGGGGCGCGCTGGATATACGCTGCGGCCTGCTCGCGCGCATGGCCGTCCCCGCCGGCAATCATTACCACCCTTTTCGGCGCGGCGAGCCGGGCGAGATCGCGTACGGCAGCCCGGCGCCAATCGGAATGCGCATGATCGGCTGCAGGAAGCTCCAGGATCAAGCCGCCCGCACCTTCTTGCAGCAGCGCCATCGCCTTGGGCTGAAACACTGCATAGAACCGCGCCGCCGCCGCGCTCGGTTCCTGCGGCAAGCTGTCGATGCGCAGCACCTGCATGGCCGGTCAGCGCCGCTGCCTGGTCAGGGTGATGCCGATTTGCTCATCCGCCTCGGCAATCGCCAGCTTCACGATATCGACCGTCACCGCCAGCACCCGCTCATCCTGCACGAACAGCGTTTCGCAAATATGCTCCGCTACCGATTCGATCAGTTTGAAATGCACCCCCTTCGGCAGTGCTTCGCTGGCGGCGAATTTCAGATCCATGTAATTCTTGCTGGCATCCAGGGGTGTATCGGGATCGTAGCGCTCGATCGGCTTCATCTCGGCCGAGATACTGATGCGGAGCGGCTGCGGTTTGCCGGTTTCTTCGGAATAGATGCCGGTCAGGACGTCAACTTCCAGATCGGCCACGCGCAAGGTCAGGCTGTCGGTCATGGTTTGAGCGGTTGGCAGCATGGCGCGCGCCTGTCCAGCCGTTGACGCGGGGGGCGAAGTGCAGTCTGTGGGCATAATTGAAGGGGAATCGAGAGATGAACGCAAAAAGCTGGGCAACACGCATCGGGTGGATGGCGCTGTTCGCGGCCATAGTGGGTGCGGGCTTGATGTTCGCCGGGGCAACCAGAGTGCGCTTTGCCGGGGATGCCGACAAGCTGGCTGGTTTCAGCTGGGTCCCGCTGGGCATGATGATCGCAGCCGGTGCACTGCTGCTTGCCTTGGTGGCGCTGATCTGGCGCTTCGCCGGCAAACGAGGAAGCGCGCGTTCGGGCGTTCTGGCGCTGATCGTGGCGGGTATTCCGCTGGGCTGGGTGGTGGCGCAGATCGTGTCCGCTGGCGATGCTCCGGCGATCCATGATGTGACCACCGACCTGGGCGACCCGCCTGCTTTCGCCGCTCTGCCGCTGGCCGAGGACAATCTGCGCGGGGTCGAGACCGAAGAGAAATGGCGCGAGCTTCATGCGCGCGCCTATGCCGATATCGAACCGTTGGTCGTCGGCGCGCCGGTGGATCAGGTGATCGCAGAGGCGGCTTCCTTGGCCCGGGACAAGGGATGGAACGTCGCCTCCAGCAATGCGGCTAGCGGCGCAATGGAAGCGACTGCGACGGTGTCCTATTACCGATTCAAGGACGATGTCGTGCTGCGCGTGAGCGATATGGGCAATGGCCGCAGCCGCGTCGACATGCGCTCGGTCAGCCGGGTGGGGATCAGCGATCTGGGCTATAATGCCGCGCGCATCCGCGAATTCCTGGCCGATCTGGATGCCCGGCTGGAGGGTTAGACCCCCGTCCCCACTTGGCTATCGGCGCCAGCGAGCGAAGATCGCGGTCGGCAGCAAACGCCCGCCCTCGCCTTCTTCGCGCATCGCCAGATCGCCATATTCCACCGTGCCCGGCAAGTCGGCAAACAGCTCTTCCAGCAAGCCGCCCAGCGCCAGGCTGGACATGCGCACCGCATAGACGGTCAGGAACAGGAAGCGGCTGTCCTCGTCCAGCAATCGGCGGCAATCGCTCACCAGTTCGGGCAGGCCGTCTTCCAGCCGCCAGGTTTCGTTCTTTGGTCCGCGCCCGAATTTCGGCGGATCGAGAATGATCCCGTCATAGCGCCGCCCGCGCCGCACTTCGCGCGCTGCAAATTTCATCGCATCGTCCACCAGCCAGCGGATCGGGCGATCCTCCATACCCGAAAGCGCCGCATTCTCGCGCGCCTGGGCGACCGATTTCTTGGAGGCATCGACATGGGCGACCGGACCGTAATCGCTCAGCGCCAGCGAACCCACGCCGGTATAGCCGAACAGGTTGAGCGTCTGCGCATCGCTGCGCCCGGCCAGTTGCTTGCCCATCCAGTCCCACACCGGGGCCATGTCGGGAAAGAAGCCGAGATGGCGGAAAGGGGTGCATTGTGCCGCGAAACGGGCCGCGCCGCGCGCCAAGGTCCACCGATCGGGAACCGGCGGCGAAAGGTGCCAGCGCCCGCCGCCATCCTCGTCCGCACCGGGGATGAACTCGCCATCGGCTTGCCAATCGGGGATCCGCGGCTGCCACAGCGCCTGCGCCTCGGGCCGAATGAACCGGTAGGGTCCATATCGCTCCCACTTGCGTCCACCGCCGCTATCTAGCAGCGCGTAATCGCCCCAGGCAGAGCCTTCCATCACCAGCGGATTTGGCGCGAGCGTTGCCATCAGCCGGGGTGCTTGCTCCGCGACAGGACATAATCGCGAATCGCATCATAATCGGCGGGCAGCGTGTCGAATTGTTCCTCGCGGTCGAACAGGTCGCCGCAGCGCGGCGGCAAAGCAGGCCGCTGGCCGGTCGCCCGCTCCACCGCGTCGCGGAACTTGGCGGGGTGAGCAGTCGCCAGCGTCACCACCGGCACACCGGCAGGCACATCGGCAGCGCGCGCGGCGTGCAGGCCGATCGCGGTGTGCGGGTCGATCACTTGGCCGCAACGGTCCTTCGCCCAGGCCATCGCTTCGTTCATCTGCGGTGGATCTGCGCGCGCGCTGGTGAACAGCTCGGCTATCCGGGCGCGCTGGCCATCGCTCAGCAGCATAGCCTTGCTGCCATCGAACTCGGCCATCTGCGCTGCGAGCACGCCGGCATCCCTGCCCCCGGCATCGAAGAGCAGCCGCTCGAAATTGGAACTGACCTGGATATCCATGCTGGGCGCGGCGGTCGGCGTGACTTCGCCGGCGCTGTAATCGCCCGCCGACAAAGCGCGGTGAAGGATATCGTTGATATTGGTCGCCACGATCAGCCGCTCCACCGGCAAGCCCATCTGTGCGGCGACGTAGCCTGCGAACACATCGCCGAAATTGCCGGTCGGAACCGAGAACGCCACCTTGCGATGCGGCGCACCCAAAGCCAGCGCGGCAGCGAAATAATACACCACCTGCGCCATCAGCCGCGCCCAGTTGATCGAGTTTACCGCGCCGATCCGCAACGTATCGGTGAGCGCAGGGTCACCGAACATCCGCTTCACCATCGCCTGCGCATCGTCGAAGCTGGCATCTTCCACGGCAATATTGTGGATGTTGGGCGCGCGCACCGTGGTCATCTGGCGGCGCTGGACATCGCTGACCCGCCCGGCCGGGTGGAGCATGAAGATATCCACGCCCTCGCGCCCAGCCACCGCGTCGATTGCGGCAGAGCCGGTATCCCCGCTGGTCGCCCCGACAATGGTCAGGTGATCGCCGCTCCGCGATAGAAACTCTTCGAACAATTGCCCCAGCAATTGCAGCGCGACATCCTTGAAAGCCAGAGTGGGGCCGTGAAACAGCTCGAGCAGAAAATGCCGCTCGTCCAGCTGTGCCAAGGGGGTGACGGCTGCATGGTCGAACCTGCCATAGGCGGCGCGGCACATATCGCGCAGCCGTTCTTCGCTCAGACTGTCACCGACGAAAGGCAGCATGATCTGCGTGGCCAACTCGGCATATGGCAGGCCCGCCATCGCGGCAATTTCCGCCTTGGTAAAGCGCGGCCATTCGCATGGCAGATACAACCCGCCATCGGCGGCCAGGCCGGTCAGCGTGACTTGCTCGAAATCGAGATTGGGCGCGGCACCGCGAGTTGAGATGTAGTGCATCGCTGCGCGGTTAGCGGCTGTGGCTGGGATCGGCAAGAAAGCTGCGATTTACGCCTGCGTAGCCGCCTTCCGCCTGCGCACAGCAAGCACGAAGATCACCAGCGCAGTCAGCGCGAAAAAGAACCATTGGCCGGCATAGGCCAGATGGTTGTTAGGCAAATCGGAGGGGTCTGGCGCGGGCAGCGGCTCCAGACCCGGCAGCGGCGGCTCGCTGGCCACGAGCCGGGCACCCATATCGCCTGCCGGGGCGAGGATTCCCTGCACTTCTCCGCCGCTCCAGCTCACCTCTTCCGGCGTCCGGGTCCAACCGAGCGACACCTCGGCTTGTCTTCCGCCGGCAAGCTGGCAGTTGGCGATATGTGCCCAGCCTTGCGCGCCTTGGCGGCTGCGCGCGCCGGTTGCGCGGATCGCCAGGACGCGCTCGCAATCGAGCCGGCTGCGGCGGTACAGCAGGTCTTCGGCTTGTTCGGCAGAGGGGAAGCGAACCTCGGTTGCGCTGCCCGCAGCCGAATAACGCTCCAGCAAGCCGTCCTTCCATTCCGCCCGGCCGAGTTGCCAGACGCCAAGCGCGATCATCACCCCGACTGCGGCGGTCACCACTATCGTGGGTATGGCAGGCACATCGCGCAGCATCATTCGTCCTTACCCAGATTGCCGGTGCCGGCCTCACCTGCCGAATTGCGATATTCGGCCTGTAGCAAGGCAGCTTTGCCCACCCGCAAGCCATAGATAACCGCAGCAGCGGTGAACGGTACCCATAGCAGGATATGAACCCAGAAAGGCGGGCGAAACGCGCTTTCCACCCATAGCGCGAGGCCCACCACCAGCGCGCCCACGATCAGAGTCAGAAACGCCGCCGGTCCGTCGCCCACGTTGAAACGCGAGAAATCGAGTCCGCAGGCCCGGCAGCGCGGTGCAAACTGGGCTACTCCGCCGAACAAGGTGCGCGATCCGCATTTCGGACACGCAGCAAAAAGGGCGGCTGGAATCGCTCCGGGCCGCCCCTTTTCATGTTCCGGATTGCCCGAGGGCATTGGTGCGGATCCGCTCTAATGCGTAGCCGCGCCCCAGCCGCCCCAGACATAAACCACCACGAACAGGAACAACCACACCACATCGACGAAGTGCCAATACCAAGCGGCCGCTTCGAAGCCGAAGTGCTGGCGCGGGGTGAAGTGCCCCTTATAGGTACGCACCAGGCATACGATCAGGAAGATTGTGCCGATCAGCACGTGTGCGCCGTGGAAGCCGGTCGCCATGTAGAAGGCCGAACCATAGGTGTTCTCACCGAAGGGGAACGGCGCCGCAGCGTATTCATAGGCCTGGATGCAAGTGAACAGGATGCCGAGCAGGATGGTCGCCCACAGCCCCTTCTTCAGCCCTTCGCGGTCGCCATGGATCAGCGAATGGTGCGCCCAGGTAACGGTGGTGCCCGAACACAGCAGGATCAGCGTGTTGAGCAGCGGCAGCGAGAACGGATCGAGCACCGCCTCGATCGCTGCGGGAGGCCAAACGCCGCCGACTACCTCAGTCAATTCGCTGGGGAACAGGCTGAAATCGAACCAGCTCCAGAACCAGCCGACGAAAAACATCACTTCCGATGCGATGAACAGGATCATGCCGTAGCGCAGATGGAGTTGGACCACCGGCGTATGATAACCGCCTTCGGCTTCCTTCGTGATGTTTGCAAACCAGCTGAAGAAGGTCGCGATCAGGCCGGCAATACCCAGTCCCAGCACCAGCCAGGCATTGGACAATTCGTGCATGTAAAGCACCATGCCGCTGGTGAATGTCAGCGCCGAAATGGAGCCGACAAACGGCCAGATATCGGGCGGGAGGATGTGATAATCGTGATTGGCGGTGCCGGCCATTGCGGGATTCCCTGTTGGATCGTTCGGCCACGCCTTAAAGCGTGGCGGCGGAGGGGTCTAGGGGGTTGTGACCCTAACCCTCAGCCTTGTGGAAGGTGTAGCTGAGCGTGATCTGCTCGACATCTTTGGCGTTCTCGTCCTGCAGGATCGCCGGATCGATGTAGTATTGCACTGGCATCCGCATTTCCTGCCCCGGCTGCAGCGTCTGCTGGGTGAAGCAGAAGCACTGGATCTTGTTGAAATACAGGCCCGTCTGTTCCGGTTCCACATTGAAGGTTGCGGTACCGGTAATCGGCACGTCGCTATCGTTGCGGGCGATGTAAAAGGCGATATCGCGCGCGCCGATCTGGACGGTGTCGGTCACCTGCTCGGGCCGGAAGCTCCACGGCACGTCGCGCGCGGTGCTGGCATCGAAGCGCACCGAGATGGTCCGCGCGCCGCCGCTAAGCGCAATCCGTTCGGCCAGCGAGGCATCGGCATCGCTGGCCCGCTGGGTCGTCCCGCCAAACCCGGTGACCCGGCAGAACAGATCGTAAAGCGGCACGGCTGCATAGCCCAGCCCCAGCATCGCCAAAGCGCCGAGCAGCGCGAGCAGCGCCACGCGCAGGTTTTTCTGCTCCAGGGCCGGGGAAGACATTGTGCCCATGGCTTACTGGCCGCCGATCCGGGCGATGGTGATCGCGTAAAACAGGATGGCGAAGAAGGCCAGCATCCCGCCCAGCGCCCAGTTGCGCATCTTGCGGCGGCGGGCGATCTCGGCTTCGGTTTCGGTCTTGGGGTCTGGCGTCGTCATAAAAATCCGATCTGCGGGGCGAGCCGGTCCACCACCAGCGCAGCAAACAGCGCGAAGAGGTAGATGATGGAAAAGGCGAACAGACGCTTCTCCGGCTTCATAGTATCATTAGTGATAGATTGCCGCATCGCGACGGGAATCGCCAGCGCAAGAAACGCAAAGCTCAGTGCAAGCGCCGCAATCCCGTAAATCGCACCGGTGCCGGCCCATCTGATGAAGGTGATGAACCACGGCGCGGCGGCCAACGGGACCAGCAACACGCTGTACACCAGGATCTGGCGGCGCGTCGAAGCCTCTCCCTTCACTACCGGCATCATGGGAATACCGACCTTGGCATAATCCGACTGGACGAACAGGGCGAGCGCCCAGAAATGCGGCGGGGTCCACATGAAGATAATGGCAAACAGCAACACCGGCATCGCGGTGATATCGCCTGTCACCGCGACCCAGCCGATCAGCGGCGGAAAGGCCCCTGCCCCGCCCCCGATCACGATGTTCTGCGGCGTGCGCGGCTTCAGCCAGATGGTGTAGATCACCGCGTAATAGACGATCGAGATAGCGAGGATGATCGCGGCGAGCCAGCCCACTGCAAGCCCCATCGTCATCACCGAACCGGCGGACAGCATGATCCCGAAATCGCGCGCGTCGGAACGGTTCATCCGCCCGGCAGGAATCGGCCGTGCGGCGGTGCGCTTCATGCCCGCGTCGATATCGGCCTCCCACCACTGGTTGAGCGTAGCAGCACCGCCTGCGCCCAGCGCAATGCACAGGATCGCGGTGAAGCCCAGTACCGGGTGGATCGAACCGGGCGCCGCCAGCAGGCCGCAAAGGCCGATGAAGATCACCAGGCTCATCACGCGCGGCTTCGTCAGCGCGAAGAAGTCGCGCCATTCTGCCGGGAGCGGCTGGGGGGTGGTGGCGGTGCTCATGAGCGGTGGGTTTCGGACCTTCCTACGAAAAGGGGCGCGCCGTTTCCGACACGCCCCCTCCTCGATGTCAATGCGCGGGCGCGGCGGCTTATGCCGTCGCAGGGCGATGATCGTGGTAGTCGTGATGCTCCTCGATCACCGGCAGCGTTTCGAACTGGTGATAGGGCGGCGGGCTGGGCAGCGTCCATTCCAGCGTCGTCGCGCCTTCGCCCCAGTAGTTACCCTCGGCCCGCTTGCCGGCCACGAAGGCGTAAACCAGATTGGCGAAGAAGATCAGCATGGAAGCGGCCATGATGGCATAGCCCGCAGTGCTGATCTCGTTCCAATAGGTGTAGGCGGCGGTATAGTCCGGATAGCGGCGCGGCATGCCCTGCATCCCCAGGAAGTGCTGCGGGAAGAAGATCACGTTCACGCCGATGAAAAATCCCCAGAAGTGCAAATGCGCCAGGAATTCGGAGTGCCAGCGCCCGCTCATCTTCGGGAACCAGTAATAGAAGGCAGCGAACAGGCTGAACACCGCCCCCATCGACAGCACGTAGTGGAAATGGGCCACCACGTAATAGGTGTCGTGCAGATTGTCGTCGATGCCGCCATTGGCCAGCACCACGCCCGTTACACCGCCGACGGTGAACAGGAAGATGAAGCCAAGCGCCCAGACCAGCGGCGATTTGAACTCAAGCGAGCCGCCCCACATGGTGGCGATCCAGCTGAAGATTTTCACACCCGTTGGCACGGCGATAACCATCGTGGCGGCGGTGAAATACATCTTCGTGTTCACGTCCAGCCCGACCGTATACATGTGGTGCGCCCACACGATGAAGCCGACCACGCCGATCGCGACCATGGCATAGGCCATGCCGAGATAGCCGAATACCGGCTTGCGGCTGAATGTGGCGATGATCTGGCTGATCATGCCGAAGCCTGGCAGAATCATGATGTACACTTCGGGATGACCGAAGAACCAGAACAGGTGCTGATACAGCACCGGATCGCCGCCGCCCGATGCGGTGAAGAAAGTCGTCCCGAAATTACGGTCCGTCAGCAGCATGGTGATCGCCGCGGCCAACACCGGCAGCGCCAGCAGCAGCAGGAAGGCGGTAACCAGGATCGACCACACGAACAGCGGCATCTTGTGCAGCGTCATGCCCGGTGCGCGCATGTTGAAGATCGTGGTAATGAAGTTGATCGCCCCGAGGATCGAGGCCGCACCCGCAAGGTGGAGCGAGAAGATCGCGAAATCTACCGCAGGCCCGGTCGAACCATAGGTCGATAGCGGTGCGTAAGCCGTCCAGCCGATCCCCGCGCCGTCGCCCGGTCCGCCCGGTACGAAGCTGGACATCAGCAGCGAGACGAAACCTGCCACCGTCAGCCAGAACGAAACGTTGTTCATCCGCGGGAACGCCATGTCCGGCGCGCCGATCATCAGCGGGACGAACCAGTTGCCGAAGCCGCCGATCATCGCGGGCATGACCATGAAGAACACCATGATCAGGCCATGCGCCGTGATCAGCACGTTCCACATGTGCAGATTGGCGTCGACATTGGCTTCATTGCCCATGAACTCGACCACGCCGCCCAGATATTGCAGGCCGGGTTCGGCCAGCTCCATCCGCATGACCCCGGAAATGGCGCCGCCGATGATCCCGGCCGTAATGGCGAAGATCAGATAGAGCGTGCCGATATCCTTGTGGTTGGTGGACATGAACCACCGCGCGAAGAAGCCGGGCTTGTGATCGGCATCATGCGCATGGGCGCTGTCTTCGCTGTGTGCCTGGAACTTGTCTGCCGTGGTGGCCATGCTGTTTCTCTCGCGCTTTCGCTAATATCTTGGTTGCGACGATCAGTCGTCGTCGGTCAGGACTTCGGGAACCTGGTTATCGGAACCGCTGCCCACTTCGAGCACGCCTTCCGGCTGCTGCCCGTCGCCATCGGTCGCTTCTTCCTCGACCGATTCCGCATCGCCGCCGATCGTGCCGCCTTGCGCCAGCACCCATTGTTCCCACTGGGCGCGTGGCAAGGCTTCGATGGCGATGGGCATGTAAGCGTGCTTGGGGCCGCAAAGCTCCATGCACTGGCCGTAATAGATGCCCGGCTCCTTGATCGTCATCAGCCGCTCGTTGAGACGCCCGGGCACGGCATCGATCTTGAACCACAGCGATGGCACGCCAAAGGCGTGGATCACGTCGGCACCAGTGGTCTGGATGCGCAGCGGCGTATTTGCCGGGACGACCATGCGGTTATCGACCGCGAGCTGACCCGGCAGACCCTTCGCAATCGCTTCGTCTTCGGGCATCATGTTGGAGATAATCTCGAACCCGCCATTATCCGGATAGGTATAACCCCAATACCACTGGTAACCAGTGGCCTTGATGGTCACCGCATTTTCCGGCGGCGTTTCGTATTGGCGCGCCAGCAGGGTGATGGATGGAATGGCGATCCACACCAGGATGCCGACCGGGATCAGGGTCCACAGCACTTCGATCAGCGTGTTATGCGTCGTCTTGGAGGGCACCGGGTTGGCCTTGCGGCGATAGCGCGCCACCACCCACAGGATCAGCGCCAGCACGAACAGGCTGATTGCGAAAATCACCGGCAGCAGGATCGCATTGTGCATCCACAGCGCATATTCGCCGTCATCGGTATATTGCTTTTGGAAGCCCATCGCACCGATCGGATCGACACGGGAATCGGTGGGCTGACCCTTGATCATTTCCGGGCCCATCGGGGTGTAGGACCCTGCAGCAATCTCGTTACCCGAAGGCTCGTCTTCGGAAATTGCGGCGGAAACGGGTTCATCCACAGCAACCGGCTCAGCCGCAGGCATGATGTCTTGCGCACTGGCTTGGCCCGATATGCCGAGCGCCAGAATGGCCGCCAGCGCCATCGCGAGCACAATACGCAATAGGCCAATCTGCAAGCAAACGTCTGATTTAGCGCGAAGATTCATAATGTCGCTGCTTTCCACCCTGTTTGGTTCGGGCCACCCATGCAGCCCCGGAGCCCCGCGCATGGGGGCGTGAATTGCACGGCCTATACGCGCGCTTGCCCCCTGTCTCAAGCGCTTCTAGGAGAAAATTGCGCAAGCCGTGTTGCGTCCCGAACAAGCCACTCGCAAAGGCGCCTGAAACGCATGACCGACATTATGAGTAACGTGATAGCATGAGTAACGTGACAGGGGGCACCGACCTTTCTTCCGCGCCCAAGCTGCGGCTGGGGGTCAATATCGACCACGTGGCAACTATTCGCAATGCGCGCGGCGGAGACCATCCCGATCCGGTTCGCGCGGCACAGATCGTCGCAGCTGTCGGCGGCGACGGGATCACCGCCCATCTGCGCGAGGACCGCCGCCATATTCGCGATGCCGACCTTCGCCGCATTCAGGAAGCAACCGACCTGCCGCTGAACCTGGAAATGGCCGCGACCGAGGAAATGCTCGAAATCGCGCTGCGCCACCAACCGCACGCCGCCTGCATCGTCCCCGAAAAGCGCGAGGAGCGCACCACCGAAGGTGGGTTGGACGCGGCCGGGCTGGACAATCAACTCGCCCCCATCGTCACCCGGCTGAAAGATGCCGGCATTCGGGTCAGCCTGTTTATCGAAGCCGAAACGCGGCAATTGGATGCAGCCATTCGGCTCGGCGCGGATATCGTGGAGTTTCACACGGGCGAATATGCCCATGCCGACCTCGATGGCGACCCGGCCAAGCTCGAGAGCGAGCTGAAGCGCATCGCAGATATGTCGGCACTGGCGGTGAAAAATGGGATCGAGCCCCATGCGGGGCACGGGCTGACCTATGAAAACGTCCAGCCGATTGCCGCCATTCCGCAGCTGGCGGAGCTTAATATCGGCCACTATCTGATTGGCGAAGCGGTGTTTTGCGGCCTAGAGGCAGCCGTGCGGCGGATGCGCGATTTGATGGATGAAGCCCGGTGATAAGTTACGCCATCACTTCCCGTCCTGCAGGACTTGCTGCGCCCCCACGCGGTTTCCGGAACAGCGCGACAGGCGGCATGATCTTGCAGCCAGTCGGCCGTGACTGTTCGAGCGAACCGTCGTGATCATCGGCCTGGGCTCCGATCTCTGCAATATCGAGCGAATCCAGAACTCTCTGGACCGGTTCGCAGAGCGTTTCGAGAACCGGGTGTTTACCGATATCGAGCGGGCCAAGGCGCGCCGCCGCCCCTTCACCATGGCAGGCACCTATGCCAAGCGCTTCGCCGCCAAAGAGGCCTTCAGCAAAGCCGTGGGCACCGGTTTTCGGCGCGGCGTGTTCATGAAGGACATTGGCGTGGTCAACGCCCCGTCGGGCGCGCCCACGCTCGCGCTGGAAGGCGGCGCGGCGAAGCGGCTTGCGGAAATGATCCCGCCCGGCCATGAGGCCGCCATTCATCTCACCCTCACCGACGATCATCCATGGGCGCAGGCCTTTGTAATCATCGAAGCGGTACCCCGACCATGAACAGCCTGACCGGCGTTACCACGCGAACTGACGACACCGTGACCGAAACCAAGCCCGATAAGCAAAAAGAGAAGATCAACTGGTTCGCCGAATTGCGCGGGCTGGCGCTGATGTTGCTCGCGGTACTGGTGTTCCATTCGATGGTAGCCAAGCCGTTTTACATCCCCAGCACATCGATGATGCCGAACCTGCTGGTGGGCGACCGGCTGGTGGTCAGCAAATACCCCTATGGCTGGAGCTGGGCGAGCGCCAGTTTCCACCTGTTGCCGCGCGGCGATTGGCGGATCTGGGCCGATACGCCCGAATATGGCGATATCGTGATCCCGGTACACCCTTTGCGCGACGAGGATTATATCAAGCGGGTGGTGGCCCTGCCCGGCGACCGTATCGCGGTCGTCAACGGCCAGATCGTATTGAACGGCCAGCCGATCGAGCAGGAGGCAGAACCGGCCTTGCGCCTGTCTGCGGCGGATTATCACATCTGCAACGGCACCCCTTGCCTCGACGATTTCGAGCAATACCGCACCATCTTGCCAGGGGGTGAGGACGTGTATGAACTGCCCGTATACCGCGAAACGCTGCCCAATGGAGCGACCTATTTGGTGATCGACGATATTGCCGGCGGGATGCTCGATAATTTCGCCGAGATTACCGTGCCCGATGGCCACGTGTTTGCGATGGGCGACAACCGCGATCATTCCGCCGACAGCCGCGAATATGGCGAGATCGGGCTGATGGGTCCGATCCCGCTGGAAAATGTCGGCGGGCGAGCGGAGTTCATCACCTTCTCGCTGGACGGATCGACAACGCTCAACCCGGTCAGCTGGTGGACCAGCTTGCGCGGTGACCGTGCCTGGACCACATTGCGCCCGGCCATTGCCGGCGATGCTGCGGGAGAACCAGGTGACGAGCGCAACTGACGAAAACCACGAACCGCCTGGGCAGGCGGAATCCAGCGAGGCCAGTGGTGCCAGCCCGTCGCGCATCACCGATCCGAAACTGCGGATGGAAGCGAAGCGAGCGTTCGTCTGGGCGGCAGTCATCGGCCTGTTGGCGCTGGCGATTTATATCGCCGAACCGCTGCTGGTAATCTTCGGCGCGGCGGTGTTCGCCTCGATGATCGACGGCGGTGCTCGCCTGCTAGGCCGAGTTCTGCCGATCGGGCGCGGCTTTCGGGTGGGTATCGTCCTCCTGCTCACGCTGATATTCTTCTACTGGCTGGTGAGCTATGCCGGATCGCAGATCTCGCGTGAGGCGGCCCAGTTGCCGGAAATCGTGCAAGGGCAATTGGTGGAAGCAACCAGTTGGCTTCGGTCCAGGGGTTTTGCCGTTCCTGCCGGCGACGTGCAGAGCATGCTGGGCAGCGTGATGAGCGGTGTGGGCACGGTTACCCGCGCGATCGGCGGTATTTTCGGCGCGCTGGCGACCACCGTGCTGATCCTGATCATCGGGGTCTATCTGGCTGCGGAACCGAAGCTTTATGAACGCGGCGTTTCGTGGATGCTGCCCCAGAACCAGCGCCCTGCCTTCGCCGTCACCATCGACCGGATGGCCTATACGATGCGGCGGCTGATGGCCGGGCGGCTGGTGGGAATGCTGTTCGAAGGTGTGTTCACCTACCTCCTGCTGTCCGCCTATGGCTGGTACACTGGCGATGCCATCCCGATGATCGCGCTGCTTGCCATCCTTACAGGATTGCTGGCTTTCATCCCCAATCTCGGCGCGGTCGTATCGGGCGTGCTGATGGTTCTGGTGGGTTTTTCCGGCGGGACGGAGATGGGGCTGTATACGATCTTCGTCTATCTGCTGGTGCAGAATTTCGATGGCTATGTCGTTATCCCGATGATCGCCAAGAAAACCGTGGATCTGGCCCCGGCGCTGGTACTGGCGGCGCAGCTGATCATGGGGCTGCTGTTCGGCATCCTGGGACTGTTCCTGGCAGATCCGCTGCTGGCGATGATCAAGGTCGCGCTGGAACGGCGCGCAGAGCACAATGAAGAAGCGGACGCCGCGGCGCTCCGCGAACCCCCGAAACCGGAACAACGCCCGCGCAAACAGGTTGCTGCGGCAGCAAAGGCAAATCCCGATGGCGCGTAAATTCCTCTACATTGTGGCAGCATGTATCCTGCTGGTGATCGTGGGCGGTTTCGTGCTGTCCATCTGGTCGCGCGAGGCAACCCAGGTGGCCTTTGTACCGCGCGGGGACTTCGTTGAGCAGGAGGCTCTCGCCGCAAACGCCTATCAGGATCCCGAAATGTGGTATTCGCGCCCCGGTATCGGCCTTGACGAGCCGGCACGCTACCAGCCTGCAATTGCCGCTGCGCCCGAGCAGGCTGCGCAGCGGGCGCCATCGCCGTCGAACCCCGGTGCCGAAAGCAGCCTGGGTGATACGGCCGATCCGCTGGAAACATCCACGTCGCGCCGGGCGGACCCGGCTGCGGCTGCCGAAGCGCCCGATTTCGCAGTCTTTTTTGTGCACCCCACCAGCTATATTCCGCTCGCCCTGACAGAAGAGGCCAACTGGAACGCCGCGCTGGACGATGAAACCGCCGACGCCCGAGCGCGGCTGTTCCTGCGCGGCATGGCCAGCACGTTCAACCGCGCCGATGAAATCTGGGCTCCGCGATACCGCCAGGCGGTCGCCGGGGCGTTTCTGACCGACAAGCCCGAAGCGCAGCAGGCTATCGACACCGCCTATCGCGACGTCGCGCAGGCCTTCGCCTTTTTCGTCGAGACGGTCGATCAGGATAAGCCCATCGTGCTGGCCGGCCATTCGCAAGGCTCGCTTCATGTGCTGGAATTGCTGCGGCAGGAGGTCGCGGGCACGCCGCTGGAAGAGCGCATCGCCGGGGTCTATGCGATTGGCTGGCCGATTTCGGTGGAGCACGATCTGCCCGCCTTGCCGCTGCCTGCCTGTGCTGCTGCCAGCCAGAGCGGCTGCATCGCGGCATGGTCCAGCTTTGCCGACGATGCCGATCCGCAGCTTTTGATGGAACGCTATTCCGCCACCCCAGGCTTCGATGGGCAGCCGCGCGGCGATGGACCGATCCTGTGCGTCAATCCCCTGACCGGTGCCGCTGGCGGGCAGGCTCCTGCCAGCGCCAATCTCGGTACGCTGGTCCCATCGTCCGACCTGTCGCGCGGCGAATTGGTGGCCGGAGCGGTTCCTGCGCGCTGCGACAATCGCGGGCTCCTGCTGATCGGCGATCCGCCCAAGATGGGCGAAGGCGTGCTGCCAGGCAACAATTACCACGTATACGACATCCTGCTGTTCTGGCGGAACCTTCAGCGCGATGTGGTAACCCGAGTGAATTCGTGGAACGAAGCGCAATCGACCACCCAATCGTAACCGACGATCCGCGTTTGTTCGGCGACGCCCTGCCCGATGGCGGGGTGTTGCTGGCACTGGATCTGGGCACAAAGACAATCGGAACTGCCTTGTGCGACGCTGGCTGGCGTTTCGCGACTGCGGGCAAGACCTTGCCGCGCGGCAAGTTCGGCAAGGATAGCGCCGCGATCAAGGCGCTGGTGGGCGAACGCCGCGTAGCCGGGGTTATCCTGGGTCTGCCGCGCAATATGGATGGCAGCGAGGGGCCGCGCGCCCAGTCCACTCGCGCCTATGCCGCGAACCTGGTCACCGCGCTCGAACTGCCGATCATGTTATGGGATGAACGCTGGTCCACCGCCAGCGCCGATGCGGCGATGATCGGTCAGGATATGAGCCGCAAGAAACGCGCCGCGCGCATCGATAGCCATGCCGCCGCCGTGATCCTGCAAGGCGCGATCGACCGCCTCGCAGGTTCTGCCTTCTAGGCGATTTCCAGCGCAGCCCGCCGACGTTTCGCTTCGGCCTGCAGCATCCGGTCGCCCGACAATTCGGCCTGGCGCCACACATCGTCGCGTGCCGCCGGGTCGGGTTCCATCATGCTGCGCGCCTCGAAGCTGGCAAGCCGCAGCCGCGAACTGGGGTGCGAGCGTCCGAGATGACCGGCCAGATCCAGCGCCTCATCTCCGCCAAGCGCCACCGCCATGCGCAGGAAGACCTCGCTCGACCCGGGGTTGAGTACCCCGGAAACTTCGCCTGCATCGAGGTCGAAACGGTACTGGTCGAACCACCCGCTGACCGGACTGGCCGCCATGATATTGAGCGAGACGGACAGGCTTTCGGGCGGCAGCTGGCTGTGGACATCACGGTGCGCGCGGTAATGCATCAGCCTGCCTTCATGCAGCGCGCTGCGTTCCACAAAGCGCAAGCCCGCAGCTTCGCCATCATACCCCGCCACCGCCTCGTAATCATATTGGTAATAGTCGCTGACATAGCCCGGCCCGAAATAACCGACCGTCAAGAAGTCGAAATTGTGATCGTGCGGCGCGCCATAAACGAAGCTGCGCCCGCCACTCGCGCGGTAGCAATGATCGCTCTCCGCCGGCCAGATATTCGCGCGCAGGAAATAGCCCTGGCGCATACCGGTCAGTACTATAGCTTGCGGTCCATAAGCGTTCTCTATCGGATCGGGGCCGTGGCGATCGGCCAGCCGGTCCACCAGCATATCGCCCAGGAAATTCCGATTGCGGCCCAATCGGCCAAGCCACTTGACGGCGTGCAACAGGCTTTGCTCGTCTGCGGGGTCGAACCCGCCCTCATCCAGCGCGGCGGTGCATTCTTCCAGCGAGCAGGCATCGCTGGCGGTGTTCTGGATTATGCGGGGCATGCAGCGATCTCCAACTGGCCGAGCTGCGGATAGGTTTCGATCAGCTGGCCGCGTAGCGCCCCGGCGGGTCCGGCAAGCGCGTCGGCCGGATCGGCAGCAACCGCGCATAATGCGGTAAAACCCGCCGCCGTATCCAGGGCGAGACATTCGCGCAGCGCCTGCCAGCGCAGGTTGTCATCGCCTTGTTCGCAGGCCATTTCCGCCACGATCGGCACCGCATCGCTCCGGCCCATGCTGCCCAGGGTGGCCAGCGCCATTTCGTGGCGGCTTGCTTGCCGATTGCCGCTGGCCTGGTGGACCAACGCGCCGTGGCTAAGGCAAAATTCGCGGGTCGGGCGCGGATTGGTGGGCGTGCGAGTTAGCCTCAGCGAAGCCAGACCGGAGGGAACCTCATCGACCAGCCGGGTCTCGGTCAGCCCGCTCAGCCGCGTGACATGTCCGGGTTCGAACTCGGCCGCCTCGAAGTCGAACCGCGCCTTCTGATCGGGGCCGATCTGCAGCTTCGCGATACGTCCGGTCGCTTCGCCCGCCAACACGATCTCGTGGCGTTCATTGTCGGTAAAACACAGGGTCCGGGCGGGCGGACGCTCATGCAGCGTATCGCCCTCTATCGATACCAGAGAGAGCGCAGTCGCCCCCGTGCCCGCCAGTTGCACCACCGCAAACCCGCCGGAATAGCTGTGGCGGAAGGGAACTTGGCCAAGCGGCGTTTCGCGCATTGCCCGCACCATGCCGGCCACAATCTGCTCTGTGAACGCGGCCGCCTTGCCTGGGCTGGTGAACAGTTCGGCCAGCCCTTCGCATTCCTCCAGCGGCGCACCTTGCGAAAACCTCAGCAGCGCAGCGCGAACCGGGCCGACATCTTTCAGCGCATCTGCCTTGGCCTGTTCCATGGCTGCCTGCATGGCGCGCTGCGAAGCAGGGTCGCTTCGCAGCGCGCGCAGGGCCGGGTCGATAATCATCTTTCCGTCCCCCCTTGGCTCAGAAAATACCTGCGCGTTCGGGCGGCATCGTGTCGTAAACATAGACCATAACGATCACGATCCGGTCATCCGAAAACGCGCTCGCAAAGTCCGACAGGCTGCCGAACACCCCGGTGGCTGTGTCGAGATCGGGCAGCGATGCTGCATCGATTTTCGGCAATTCGATGGCCGGTAATTCCATATCAATGTTCCCTTCCTACACGCAGCCGGGATGGCCGCGCCGCGGTGTGCTGGCTGGCCGAAAGCGCGCTGGACAATTAAAATATTGTAATGGCGGCGCGCGCATCGCAGACGCTTGGGCGATGGATTCAAGACCGACAAAATTCGATCCCGCCTTGGCGGCAAATACAATGCTTTCCTTCGGCCATTCCGGCTGGCTGGGCATGCGTTACAGCCAGCACGGCGAAAACTGGGTGGAGCTGGAGTTGCCTTGGCGCGAGGATCTGATCGGCGAAGCGGATCGCCCGATTCTGGCCTCCGGCCCGATCGTCAGCCTGATGGACATGGCATCGGGGCTGGCCATTTGGCACAGTATGGGCGAATTTCGCGCCATTGCGACGCTCGATCTTCGGGTCGATTACATGCGGCCAGCACGCGAGCACAGCGCGGTTATGGGCCGCTCGGAATGCTACCGCGTTACCCGCTCGGCCGCATTCGTGCGGGGGATTGCACATGATGGCGATCCGGACGATCCGGTGGCGCATATTGCAGGCTGTTTCATGTCGCTGAAGGGGCCTGCACGATGACCGCAGAGTTGACGCCGTATGCCCGTTCGCTGGGCATCACTACCGATCGGCAAGAGGATGGTGCGCCAGTACTCAAGGTGGATTTCGGCAGCAATGTGGAAGGTCGCCCGCAGCATCTGCATGGCGGGGCGACAAGCGGGCTACTGGAAACCGCGGGCTATGCCGCCTTGCGCGCTGAGTTGGCGCGGCAGGGCCGTAGTCACCAACTCAAGCCGATCAACATCACCGTGCAGTTCCTGGCCGCGGGCAAGAGCAAGGTCACTTTCGCCAAGGGCAATATTTTCCGGCTGGGGCGGCGCAACGCCAATGTCGAAGTGCTCGCCTGGCAGGAAGCCAACGACGGCGAAGGGCGTGAGCGGCCGATCGCCAGCGCCATCATGAATATATTGATGGCCGATCCGGAGAGTTAACGCGCCGGTTCTCGTCCGTTCTGACGGCGGCCCTCCTCGACCCGCAATCCGCCCTCGTCGATCACGATATCGAGCGGGATGTCTTCCAGTTCGGTTTCGATGGTCACGCCGCTATCCCCATCAATCCGCATCCGGGATCGCCCGTCGCCCAGCGGAATATCATCGAGTTCGGGCACATCGAGCGGTTCCACCGGCCCGCTCGGGTCGGCGCGCGGGATCGGCGGCGGTGCGCGGCGATCGTCCAGCCCCTGCGCGCGGCGCATGAAATCACGCCAGATCCGCGCTGGCAAACCCCCACCGCTGATCCCGTCCAGCGGCGAATTATCGTCGTTCCCGATCCATACCCCCACGACCAGCCGATCCTCCCCCTCGCCGGCATAGCCGACAAACAGCGCGTCGCGGTTGTTCTGGCTGGTGCCAGTCTTGCCGTAATTGGGAGTTGGCAAGGTAGCCGCACGACCGGTGCCCTGGTTGATCGCCCGGCGCAGCATCGATTCCATTTCCGAATGGGTCGCCCCTGAAAAGGCGCCCTTGGAATCCCACAGCCAGTCGAACCAGCCGGGCTCTTCCTGCTGGAAGGCGTGTGGTTCGACCGGGAAGCGGTTCGCAGCCACCCCGGCATAGGCCGAAGTGAGTTCCAGCAGCGTCAGCGTGGAAGTTCCCAACGCAAGGCTAGGATCGCCTTCGGCCAGCGGCGATTCTATCCCGAGATCGCGCGCCGTATCGATTACTGCCTCATCGCCGACGCGCTGCCACAGGCGGACCGCCGCGACATTGCTGGACCGCGCGAACGCTTCTTCCAGCGAGAGGCTGTCGGAGTAGTTTTCCTTCGCGTTCTTCGGGCGATAACTGCCTTGTTCGATCGCCGAATTGTCGATCCGGTCTTCGGGCTCCAGCCCTTCCCTGAGCGCAGCGAGATAGACGAACAGCTTGAAGGTGGAGCCCGGCTGGCGCTTGGCCTGGGTCGCCCGGTTGAACGGCGAGCTCGCGTAATCCTTGCCCCCGATCATCGCGACCACCTCGCCCGTGGGCCGCATGGCCACCAGCGCCACCTGCGCCTCGCCAAGCGGCGCGCTTGCGACCGCGCGGCTGGCGATTTGCTGCAACCGGGCGTCCAACGTGGTGGCGATGGTCAGGCTGGCATAGCCGGTTTCGGCACGCTTGCGCGCTTCGGGCAGAGCCCAGTCGGCGAAATATGTGCCCGTCGGCACGTCGCGGCTGGTCCGGATATCGAGTGCGGGACGCGGCATCGCGTCGGCCTGCGCCTGCGTCAGATATCCTGCCGCCACCATGGCACCGACGACCACTTGCCGCCGCTGCTCCGCCCGTTCGAAATGCCGCGCCGGGTTGTAGCGCGACGGCGCCTGGACCAGTCCGGCCAGCATCGCGGCTTGCTGCGGCAGCAGGTTCTCGGGCTTGCGGTGGAAGAAGTGCAGCGAAGCGGCACGCAGCCCATACACATTGTCCCCGAAATAGGCGTTGGACAGATAGCGTTCGAGGATCTCGTCCTTGGTCAGCCATGCCTCCAGCCAGAAAGCGATCAGCATCTCGCGAGCCTTGCGGGTCAGGCTGCGTTCGGGGGTGAGGAAGGTAAATTTGGCGAGCTGCTGGGTAATCGTACTGCCGCCGCCATAACCGGTCCATGCGGCGCGCGCGATGCCCCGCGGATCGATCCCCCAATGCGAATAGAACCGCCGGTCCTCGATCGCCAGGAACGGCTCGATCACGTGACCGGGCAGTTCGGCTACCTCCACCGGCTCGCCCATCATCGCGCCTTTGCGCGCAATCGGCGTACCGTCTGCCGCCAGCAGGGTTAACTGAGGCGGTGCAATCGGTTCCAGCGATTTGCCCAGCGGCGCGGTAATCGCAAGCCAGCCGACCAAGAGGATGAAAGTGACCAGAACGCTCAGCGATAAGCGTTTTGCCCACCAACACTTGCTCCGCCCGCGCACCCAGTCGCGCGGTCTCCACCAGCGGCGGGCGGCATCCAGACTGGCCTGGCCGAAGCGCCGATCCACCTGGTCCAGCCGGCGGTCCCAGGCATCGTAATCGGGTGTGGTGGCGCGATTGGTGGTACCGCTGCGAAACCGCAGGCTGTCGTCGCTCCAGCCATCGCCGGGCGCGTCCTCCAAGGGGAAAAACCCCGAATGGCGGGTATCGTTACGGGCATCATTCCGGCCCTCACCGGAAGCGCCCCGTCCATTCGGCGAACGCCGCCCGGTTATCCAATCGGTCCAACCCATCGCTGCTGTGTTACCAGAACACTACACGCCATGCGAGCATTGTTTGAGAGCGGTACGCAGCGCTGGAAAGCCATGACCAGCCGCACCGGATTCATGGTTAATTGCCTATACGGTAACTAATTTGTTTTTAAATCCTGAAAGCTATTCCCACTACCGTCTTAAGAAACAGCGGGAAAAGGCTCTATGCCGACGGTTGATGAGATCAAACAGAGGCTGCGAGAGTTATCGCTGATCGACCTGTCTTATCACCACGTGGAAGAACACGACCGGGAATGGTTCGCCTGGTGCAAGATCAAGCAAACCCAGCATTTTCCTTTCCTGGCCTACGATGTCGTAAAGCTGGTTACCGCTCTGCTTGTATATCAGAGCTTCGTGTCGCCATTGGCGCTGGCTGCCATCGCCATTACCGCTAGCTGCGTGATAATTGCGCAATTCCGGCTGGATCAACGCATGGAGGCAGGCACCCACGCCCATTCGCAGAACTATGGCGCTTTGCGCGATATCATCATGTCGCGGGCGGCGGTGTGGAGCACGGTCTATTTCTATGTGCTGATCATGGCCCCCGATCCCATGCTGGTGTTCCTCGTTGCTGGCGCAATGCTGGTCTTGTTCATCGATGGTTTGTGCATGGTTGCGATGCCCAAACGGTCGGTGCTCGCCATCGGGATGCATTCGGTGGCGATCATTGTGCCAATGATAATGAGAGGCGGCATGGCCAACCAGTTTGCCGCCGTCATGGTGGGCGGTGCGTTCGTCTTTCTCCATTACACCTTGTTCACCCTGCACCACATGTTCGCGACACGCCGCCTGCGCACGCGCAGCCTTGAAGTCGCGAACGACACGATCCAGCTCCTGCTCAACCAGTATGACGAGGATGGCAGCGACTGGCTGCTCGAATGCGATGCCACCGCCAAGATAATGCGCCCCAATCGCCGCTTTTGCGATGCGTCCGGCAAGACGGTGGAACAATTGGAGGGGTTGCAGATGTACCAATTGTTCAAAGATGGACCGGAACGCGACGAATTGCGCGCGATCGGAGAGCGCAAGGAATCCTTTCGCGATCTGACCATCCCCCTCGAAATCAATGGGGAGGAACATTGGTGGTCGATATCGGGACGACCGGTTTACGACCGCGACGGGCAGCTTACCTGCTGGCGCGGCTTTATCGCCGATGTCACGCGCACCCGGCTGGCAGAAAAGAAGGTCACCTTCATGGCGCATTACGATGTGCTGACCAACCTGCCCAATCGCAGCCTGTTTAACACTACCCTCAACCGTGCATTCAGCAGGCGCGACGAGGACGAATTGCTCGCGGTACTGTTCATCGATCTGGACCACTTCAAGAATATTAACGACACGTTCGGTCATGCGGTCGGCGACCGTGTCCTCGCCGAAGCAGGACGCCGGCTGGAAGAAGCGGTGCCAAACAATGCGATGGTGGCCCGGCTCGGGGGCGATGAATTCGGTGTTTTGCTCGACCAGATAGGCGATCGCGGCGAGGCCAAGGCAATTGCGGAATCTATCGTTACTGCCATGGACAAGCCGGTAGCCCTGCGCGAAGGCCAGATGCAGATCGGTGCCAGCGTGGGCGTCGCCTTTGCGCCCGACAATGGGGCAAATGGCGAAGAATTACTCAGCGCGGCAGACCTTGCGCTTTACGATGCAAAGGCACGCGGCCGCCACGGGGCCAGCCTCTTCGACCCGGCCATGCAGCAAGAAGTGCTCGAACGCCGGGCGCTGGAACTGGATTTGCGCGAGGCGCTCGCCCGGCGCGAACTGGTGCTGCTCTACCAGCCATTGCTCGATGCGCAGAGCACCCAGATCGTCGGTTATGAGGCGCTGCTGCGTTGGGAACACCCCGAACGTGGACTGGTCAGTCCGGAAATATTCGTGCCCATCGCCGAGGATCTCGGCCAAATCGTGGCGATCGGCGAGTGGGTTCTGCGCGAAGCATTGCACGAAGCATCAGGTTGGCCGGAACATCTATTCGTATCGGTCAATTTATCCCCGGCGCAAATGCGCGATCCGCAGCTACTCAATACGGTGGTCAATGCGCTGGCGGCTGGCGGTATCGCGCCCCATCGGTTGGAACTGGAGATCACCGAAACGCTGTTGATGCAGGAAAGCGAGGAAAATATCGCCCTGCTCCACCGGTTCCGCGATCTGGGTGTGCGGATTGCGCTCGACGATTTCGGAACCGGCTACAGCTCGCTCAACTACCTGCGCAGCTTCCCGTTCGACAAGATCAAGATCGATCGCTGTTTCGTGAGCGATATCACCAAAACTTCGGACAGCGATGCGATCATCGAAGCGGTGGTCAGTCTGGCCGGAAAGCTAAACATGGTCACCACGGCAGAGGGCGTGGAACGCATCGAACAGTTGGAAAAGCTGCGCGGCACTGGCTGCACGCAGGTGCAGGGCTACCTGTTCAGCAAAGCGATCCCGCCAGCGGAAATGGCACACAATATCGGCACCCAAGCAGTGGCTGCATCGGGCGTGATCAGCCAGCTGCCCGAAAAATCACCGCATTCAGCCGTCCCGCCGAAACGCAAGGCCGGTTGAACATTATGCCAGCCACCGATGCCGCCCCCTCGCGCCGGGAATCAATGGCGATATTCGAGAAGCGTTTTACACGGTAAAACCCACTGGTCAGCTCGTTGAACTTGAGCTCCTTGCCGCGCTGTTTGATCGACATCCACAAGCCGACATCCTTTTTGTAAACGCGGAGCAACTCGATGCACAGTCGGTTCTCATTTTGCGCCCCCCTAATCTACTCCCGAACGGCGCAGAACTTCCGCATGATCAGCTCGATGCCACAACGCTTTCCGGTAAATCCTTGCCGAATACGCGCTGGTAATATTCGGCCACCAGCATCCGTTCCGCCTCGTCGCACTTGTTCAGGAAGCTGAGCCGGAAAGCGAAGCCGATATCCTTGAAGATCGCGGCGTTCTGCGCCCAGGTGATTACGGTACGCGGGCTCATCACGGTGGAGATATCTCCGTTCATGAACCCCTGGCGGGTCATGTCCGCCACCTTGATCATGTCTGCAATGACCTTGCGATCGGTGTCCGGGTTCTTGGATGCGACGATTTCCTGCTCGGTCTCGGCGGGCAGGTAATTCAGCACCGTCACGATGTTCCAGCGGTCCATCTGGCCCTGGTTGATCGCCTGCGTGCCATGATACAGCCCGCTGGTATCGCCCAGCCCCACGGTGTTGGCGGTGGCGAACAGGCGGAAGCCTGCATCGGGGCGAATGACGCGGTTCTGGTCCAGCAGCGTCAGCTTGCCTTCGGCCTCCAGCACGCGCTGGATCACGAACATCACATCCGGGCGGCCGGCATCATATTCGTCGAACACCAGCGCCACCGGATGTTGCAGCGCCCAAGGCAGCAGGCCTTCGCGGAACTCGGTCACCTGCAAACCATCGCGCAGCACAATCGCATCGCGCCCGACCAGATCGATCCGGCTGATATGCGCGTCCAGATTGATGCGGATGCAAGGCCAGTTCAGCCGCGCCGCCACCTGTTCGATATGCGTCGATTTGCCTGTGCCGTGATAGCCTTGCAGCATCACCCGCCGATTATGTGCAAAGCCCGCCAGGATCGCGAGCGTGGTGTCGGCATCGAACACGTAGCTTTTATCGAGATCGGGCACACGCTCATCCGCTTCGCTGAAAGCAGGGACTTGCCAGTCGATATCGATTCCGAATGTTTCGCGCACATCGACGGTGGTGTCGGGCGCGGCCATTACGGTGGAGGAGGTCGGGTCGAAGCTCTTATCGGTCATGTCATTCATCGCGATGGTGCGACTAGGGATTTATCTGGGCAGCGCCAACCCTATATTGATCGCGCATGGCGAAACCAGATCTTTCCGAAATGCTCCGCGCCCGGGTGGTGGGGCAGGTGCGCGCCGTGTTCAACGATGCGGCCAGTGGTGAGGAACCTGTCCCGCCGTCGGACGAAGCCCTGTTCGAGCGCGATACGCCGATCCGCATGGTGCATGCCGATGCGGTTGGCATGATGGTGGGCGGCATTCGCAGCCTGCTGTTGCAGATGCTCCACCCGCACGCGCTGCAAGGGGTGCTCGATCATTCCAATTTCCGCGCCGATATGCACGGGCGGCTGCGGCGCACGGCCAAGTTCATCGCGGTGACCACATTCGGCCACCGCGACCGAGCGATGGAATCGATCGGCCGCGTTAATGCGATTCACGAACAGGTCAGCGGCACTTTGCCCGATGGCACCCCCTATTCCGCCCGCAACCCGCGCACGCTGGCATGGGTCCATGTGGCCGAGGCGACCAGCTTCCTGGAAGCCTGGCTGGCACATGTTCGCCCGGAGATGCCGCTGGCGCAGCAGGATGAATATTTCCGGCAATTCGCCGTGATTGCGCGCGCGCTGGACGCCGATCCGGTGCCCGAGACGAAGGCCGAGGCAGAGGCCTTGATGCGCGAATTTCGCGGCGAATTGCGCTCTTCTGCCGAAGCGAAGGAGGTCGCCGATCTGGTGCTCAACCAGCGCCCCGTAGGCGCCCCGCCAGCGGTACAGAAAATGCTGGGCACTGCGGCGGTCGATCTGTTGCCGCCATTCGCCCGGGCGATGCTGGGGCTGAAGCGCCCGGGCCTGTCGATGATCCCCACCCGGCTCGCCACGCAGGCGGCAGGGCGCACGCTGCGCTGGGCGTTCCGGCAATAAACGCTTTGACCGGAACCGATTGGCGGCACTAAACGCTTTGGCTGAAACGCTGCCCCGATGCTGATCGAGCGGCGCGCATCGCATACCAGGGGCACCGCGTTGAAAACATTCTACTTCTCATTCGCTTTTACCGCGGTTTGTCTGGCAATATCGGCTTGGCTTGGCTTCGAACGTGGCGGGCTGGAGATGGCCGCCAAGCTGTTATTCCTGACCATGGTGCTCGGCGTGATGGAAGTCTCGCTCAGCTTGGACAATGCGGTGGTCAATGCGACCGTCCTGAAAGATATGGACCCGGTCTGGCAGCGGCGTTTCCTGACTTGGGGCATATTGATCGCGGTATTCGGGATGCGAATCGTTTTCCCGATTGCTATCGTCAGCATTGCCGGCTGGATCGGACCTCTCGCCGCCGTCGATATGGCGCTGACCGACCGCGCGCAATACGAAGCGGTGGTGACCGGCGCACATATCGGCATTTCGGGTTTCGGCGGCGCATTCCTGCTGCTGGTCGGGCTGAGTTTCTTTGTCGCGGCGGAGAAGGAGCATCACTGGATCCCGTTCCTCGAGAAGCCCGCAATGCTGCTCGACCGGCTGCCATTTGCGCCATATTTGCTTGCAGCAGCAATAATCGGGGGCGTTTCGCTGCTATGTCCGCCGGGAGAGCAGCAGACTTTTCTGCTGGCCGGCTTCGGCGGCATCGCCACCTATTTCGCGGTCGAAAAAGCTGGCGACATGATGAGCATGGAGAATGAAAGCGGCGTCGTCGTGCGTTCGGGTGCCGCCGGGTTCATCTACTTGGAATTTCTCGATGCGTCCTTCTCCTTCGACGGGGTGATCGGGGCTTTTGCGATCACCAACGATATCCTCATTATCGCGCTCGGCCTGGGTATCGGCGCGATCTTTGTGCGCTCCATGACGATCGCTCTGGTCAATGGCGGGCATCTGAGCGAGTTTCGCTTTCTCGAACATGGTGCGTTCTGGGCGATTATTGCGCTCGCCGCGATCATGCTGCTCAGCGTTCGGTTTCATATTCCCGAAGTGATCACCGGGCTGATCGGTGCCACGCTGATCGCCCTTGCCTGGCGTTATTCGGTGACCCATCGGCGCAAGCATCCGGAGGAATATGCCGACGAAGCCGATGGAGAAGCTGTACTGCCGACCGGAGAGATTACCTAGCTCGGCGATTTCCGGCCGCGCACAACTCTCGCCACAATCTCCCGCTACGTTGCTGGCCTTCGGACCGAAAATGCGAAGGGGAGACGACAGATGGCGTATATCGAGGGATTTCTGGTGCCTGTGCCCGAAGGCAAGAAGGACGCCTATCTCAAGATGGCGCGCGACACCGCGCCGCTGTTTCTCGATCTGGGCGCCAGCCGGATCGTCGAATGCTGGGGCGACGATGTGAAACGCGGCAAGCAGACCGATTTCTTCCGCGCCGTGGATGCCGAGGAAGGCGAGAACGTGGTATTCTCTTGGATCGAATATCCCGACAAGGCCGCGCGCGATGAAGCCTATCGCAAAATGGAAACCGACGAGCGGTTCGTGGAGCCGCCCGAAATGCCGTTCGACGGCAAGCGCATGATATTTTCAGGCTTTGCCCCGATGTTCGATACTGCGGGCGAGCTCGACTGACACACGCAAGGGGTAAGCAAAATGGCCGATTTCACCTTCTTTCATAATCCGATGAGCCGCGGGGGTATTGTTCGCTGGGCGCTGACGGAAGTTGGCGCGGATTACGATACGGTGCTGGTCGATTGGGCAGCCAAGCCGCCGGGTCTGCTGGATGCGAACCCCATGGGCAAGGTGCCCACATTGGTCCACCATCATGGCGGGCACGATCACGTGGTGACGGAAGCCGCCGCAATCTGCCATTACCTTGCCGAAACACATATCCAGGCGGGCCTGCTGCCCGATACGCACGAAAAAGCGTCCTATTTTCGCTGGCTATTTTTCGCCGCCGGGCCGGTCGAAGCGGCCATTACGGCCAGATCGATGGGGTGGGAGGTTCCGCAGGACAAGGTCGGGATGGCCGGCTTCGGCACTTACGAGCTTACCGTGGATACGCTGGATGGCTGGTTATCGGAGCATGATTACGTTTGCGGAGAGCGGTTCACGATGGCCGACGTCTATGTCGGGGCGCAGGTCGGCTGGGGATTGATGTTCAAAAGCCTGCCGGACCGCCACAGCTTCACCGCCTATGATGCCCGCCTGAAGGCCCGCGATGCCAACCGCGCCGCCCATAAGGCCGATGGCGACCTGATGTCCGAAATGCAGCAGGCCGCCGGGTAATCAGCCGAACACCGCGCTTTTGCGCAGCAATTGATAGGCCTCGACCACCCGGCCCAGCCGCGCCTCGTGCCGCCGGTCTCCGCCATTGCGGTCGGGGTGATAGCGGCGCACGAGTTCCGAATAGCGCCGCCGCAAGCGCCGCCGATCTGCATCGAGCCCCAGCCCCATCACCTCCAGCGCCTTGGCCTCTGCGCGGTTGAAACGGGGATCGGCGGCCATATCCGCCTCGCGCCGGGCGCGGCTTTTTATACCGCTCATGCGCGCACCGATAGCGTCGAGCGGGTCGGCGAAGTCGGCCCAGCGCGGCAACCCGTCGACCCCGGCGGTGGCGCGGAAGGTCGGGCTTTCGCTGGCCCAGCCTGCTGCGGGCGATTGCGCGGCGAGAATCTCGTCCGCGCTCATGCCTTCGAACCAGTCATAACCCGAATTGAATTCACGGACATGGTCGAGGCAGAACCAGCGGAAATCGCCCGGCCCGTCGAACCCGCTGCGGCGCGAGCCGGGTGCCCGAAATTCACCATCCTCGGCACATCCGGGCCGCTCGCATTGCTGCCCGCCCCTCTCGAACCGTCCATGAAACCGGGTTTGCGTCATCGTAAAGGGTCAGCCCCCACCAATCGCGCGGGCTTGGCGGCAAAATGACGAAGATATCGGGTGAAAGCGCGCGCAGGGAAGGCTGGTTGCCTTTGCAAGCGTGATTTTGCGCGAAATCGTAGTCATTTTGCCGTCCTTTCAGGATTTGAAGCAATGGGCCGCCGTGCAGCGTCGGAAAATCTTGAAAGTGCGATGCACTTCCTGCGCCTTTCCTCCTCGCACATCGGCCCATTGCTACAAACCACGCTCCACGCGATTGGTGGGGGCTGACCCTAAGAATGGCGATGGACAGATGCGATTTGAAGCCCCAATTTGCGCAGATGATAAAACCTGTATCGATCGAAATGGAAGAATTGCTGCGCAGCGCCTTTGCGCCGACGCGGCTGGAAATCATCAATGACAGTGCCAGCCACCACGGCCATTCAGGCGACGATGGCAGCGGCGAAAGCCACTTCACCGTGGTAATCGAGGCGGAGCAATTCGCCGATATGTCCCGGCTTGCCCGCCAACGAGCGGTCATCGCGGCGCTGGGCGACATCGTGGGCCAGCGCGTCCATGCCGTGGCGATCAAGGCCAGCGTTCCGGCATGATCGCCCAGACCATTACCCCTGTTACCCACGATCTCGGCGCGTTTCAGGTGCGCCGCGCTCTGCCGGCGAAGGAGCGGACAATGGTCGGCCCGTTCATTTTCGTCGATCAGTTCGGGCCGGGCGATCTGGATATCGGCAGCGGGATGGATGTTCGCCCGCATCCGCATATCAATCTCGCCACGGTAACCTGGCTGTTCGAGGGCGCCATCGATCACCGCGATTCGCTCGGCACGTTCTCGACCATCAAGCCGGGGCAGGTGAACCTGATGACCGCCGGGCGCGGGATCGTCCATTCCGAACGCTCGCCGCAGGAAGAGCGCGCCAAGGGTCCGCAGCTTTATGGCATGCAGACCTGGCTGGCGCTGCCCGACGGGCGGGAAGAAATCGATCCGGCGTTCGAAGCTGTCAAAGACCTGCCCGTGGTCGAGGATAATGGCGCCAAGGCAATCGTCGTGATGGGCGAGCTGTGGGGCAAGTGCGCCGCGACCACCACCTATGCCGATACGATCTATGCCGAGATCGTGCTGGGCGAGCAGGGCGCGATCCCCATCGATGCGCTGGCGGATGAACGCGCGGTCATGCTGGTCAGCGGAGAAGCAAGCCTGGACGATCAACCGCTAGGGCTGCACCAGCTCAACGTGCTGAAACCGGGCGAGGCGATGACCCTGCGCTCCGCCAACGGTGCCCGTGTGATGTTGTTGGGGGGCGAGGCATTCTCCAGCGAGCGCCATGTCTGGTGGAATTTCGTGAGCTCCAGCCGCGAGAGAATCGATCAGGCGAAGGCCGACTGGCGCGGCGGCCGGTTTCCCGAAGTGCCGGGCGATAGCGAGGAACACATTCCTATTCCCGATGGTCAGCCCAAGACTGTGAGTTACCCATGAGCATGAATTACCAAGGCAAGACCGTGTGGATCACCGGCGCATCGTCCGGCATTGGCGAGGCGCTGGCCAAGGAGTGGGCAGCGCGCGGGGCCAACATTATCCTGTCGGGCCGTAATGAGAACAGGCTGGCAAGCATCGCCTCGCAGCTGGATACGCAGGTGATGGTCGAACCGTTCGACGTGCGCGATTATGCCGCGCTGGGGGCGGCGACACGGCGCGCAGCCAGCTGGCAAAGCGGCGGCGTGGATATAGCGATCGCCAATGCAGGAATCTCGCAGCGAAGCCGCGCGCTGAACACCGACATGCGCGTGTATCAGGACATTATCGACATCGATCTGACCGCGCAGATAGCTTTCTCCCAAGGATTGATCGGTCACATGGCGGATCGCGGCAGCGGGTCGCTGCTGTTCGTGTCTTCCATCGCGGGCAAGGTCGGCGTGCCGATGCGCACGGCCTATTGCGCGGCGAAGCACGGTCTGCTCGGCTATGCCGATGCATTGCGGGCCGAATTGTCGCAATCGGGCGTCAGCGTCCACAATATCGTCCCCGGTTCCATCGCCACCAATGTCAGCCGCAACGCGCTGGGCGCCGATGGCAGCGAGCGGGGGCGCAGCGACAAACATATCGACGAGGGTATCCCGCCCGGCGAAGCGGCAACGACGATCATCGATGCATTCGAAGCGGGCGAGCGCGAGATTATCGTGGCACGCGGGGCGGAAAGCGCACTGGGCGAAGCGCGGCGCACTCCCGATGCGATGTTCGATCAGGTCGCCGGGATGGTCGCCGCGGGATATATGGAAATGCTGGAGGCGGAGGACTGATCATGGAGCAGAAACGCGTCACACTCGCCAATGGAATCGATCTGGATGTGGTGGACGAGGGGCCAACAGATGCGCCCGCGCTGATTTTCCTCCACGGCTTTCCGGAGAGCCACCGCACTTGGCGGCACCAGATCGCCCATTTTTCGGATCGCTATCGCTGCATCGCGCCGGACCAGCGCGGCTATCGCGGATCGTCCAAACCGCAGGAGGTCGAGGCTTACACCCCGGACAAGCTCATCGGCGATATCTTCCTGCTTGCCGATGCGCTGGGCATCGCGAAATTCACCATCGTCGGCCATGACTGGGGCGGCGCGATCGCCTGGGGCGTTGCGCTGGGCGGCCAAGGCGTGCGGGTCGAACGCGCGATCACCGCCAATGCGCCGCATCCGGCGATCTTCGGCAAGCTGCTATGGACCGACCGGCAGCAGCGCGAGGCCAGCCAATATATCCGCGCCTTCAAGGATCCCGCCAACGATCCGCTGATCCGCGAGCACGGGCTGACCGGCATCCTGCTGCAGGAAGTAAAGTGGGACCGCCCCAGCGCGATGGAGCCGGAAGAGCGCGCGGCCCTGCTGGAAGACTGGCAGGACCGAGACGCCGCGTTTGGAATGCTCAACTATTACCGCGCCAGCCCGATGTATGTGCCGACCATGGACGAACCATTTGCGCTGCCGAACGATTACGCGCCGCCGCCGCTGCCCAATTTGCAGATTCCCACGCTGGTGATCTGGGCAATGGACGATATGGCTCTGCCGCCAGCCAATCTCGATGGGCTGGACGAGATCATCCCCGACCTGACGATCGAACAGGTGCGCGACTGCGGACATTTCGTGCCGTGGGAAGCACCGGAAAAGGTCAATGCCGCGATGGAACAGTTCCTGGGGCGGACGGCTTCACCGAGCAGGTGACAGTCTAAATCCCGGACCATTCCACCCAGGCACCATGCGGATGTGCTTCCGCCAATTGCACCCACTCGGCGCCATCGGGCCAGTGGCGCACGCGCAATTCGTGCTTGAAGGTCTGCCGGTTGGTTTCGAGCATGACCCAGGCGAGCGGCCTGTCGGCGCTGGCCGCCATGCCCGCCGCCTCCATCGCTTCCGATATCCGCCCACGGGCATCTGCGGGGATGTATTGCCAAACGATCGAGTGGAACAGGACCCGCGCGCTGCCCTTCTCCTGCGGCTCGGCCAGTTTGCGAACCACGAAGCTATCGGCCGGTTCCTCGGCAACATCGGGCAGCTGCGTGGCGGCCAGTGCAATCGCCGCGTCGATCCGCGCGATGCGTGCCGCCGCATCCGGCCAGACGTAGCTTTTCAGGCGCAGTGCGGCCTGCGGATCGGCCAGGTCTATCGGGGCGATATCGCAGCCGGCGATATGGGTGATATCAAGCGGACCTGGCGGCGGCGGCGGGCCGCGCCAATCGGGCGCAATGTGCATCGGGCTATCGGAAGGGCCGATCTGCACGCCGCCAAGATCGAATCGGTAACGATCCAGCATCGTGTTAACCCCGGCGCTGGATCCAATTTCAAGCAGCTCCATCCGCTTGCCTATCCGCTCCGCCAGCCATAGCAGCGCGGCCACGATGCTGGCCGAACGCCCGGCCTCGTTGGTTTGCGGCGGACCATCCAGCCACGGCAACAGCCGCTCGTCGAACCGCTCCACCAGCTCGGCCACCAGCGCATCGACCGCGCCCTGATCGGTAATTTCGCCCGCATAGACCGGAGCAAGCCGCCCATCCGCGCCGGTCAGCAGCAGATTGTGCAACCCGCCATGAATGCGCAGCGGCATCGCGTCTTCCAGCAGCAGCCCTTCCCAGCCGCGCATGGCCCGGCCAACCTTGGTATCGCTATCCAGCACCGCCAGCAGGGCCAGGATCACGCGGGCCGTGTGCGGCGATCCGGCCTGCTCGGCATGCTCCGCCTGCCAGCGAATGCCGTCCGGCACGCTGCGCATATGCATTACGGCATGCGGAGTGCTGCTCTGCGTATTTTCGGCCATAATGTTTGCCCTTTGCCTGCGCGCTGCCTATTTGCCGCGGCGCAATGAGCAATCCGCTGACCTTCGCTGTACCCAAAGGCCGCATCCTGGACGAGGCGCTGCCCGTGATGGCGCGTAGCGGGGTGGTGCCGGAGGATGGCTTTCACGACAAGGCCAACCGCTCGCTAATGTTCGCCACCACGCGCGAAGATCTGCGCCTGATCCGCGTGCGCGCTTTCGATGTGGCGACTTTCGTAGCGCATGGCGCGGCGCAGATGGGCATCGTTGGGTCCGACGTGGTCGAGGAATTCGATTATTCGGACCTTTACGCCCCGGTCGATCTCGATATCGGCCACTGCCATTTGTCGGTCGCGGAACCCAGGGACGGCGCAGCCAGCATCGACGGCGCCAGCCATGTTCGCGTGGCGACCAAATATCCCAACCTTACCCGCCGCCATTTCGAACGGCAGAATATCCAGGCCGAATGCGTCAAGCTGAACGGCGCGATGGAAATCGCGCCTGCCCTGGGGCTGGCCGGGCGGATCGTCGACCTTGTCTCCACTGGCACGACCCTGCGCGAAAACGGACTGGTCGAAACCTCCAGGATCCTCGACATCACCGCCCGGCTGATCGTCAACCGCGTGGCTCTGAAAACCGATGTCCGCGTGGCCAGGCTGGTCGAGGCATTTCGCGCAGATGCCGAAAAACAGGCCGCAGCCTGATGCAGTGGCTTTCCCAAGCCGATGCGGGTTTCGATGCCGCATTTCGCCAGCTGGTCGATAATCGCCGCGAAAGCGACGGCGACGTGGCGGGCGATGTGCGCGAAATCCTCGCGCAGGTGAAATCGCGCGGCGACGATGCGCTTGCCGAATATAGCGCCCGTTTCGATGATCACCCTTTGTCATCGGGCGATGACTGGCGCATCCCGCTGGATCGCTGCGAAGCGGCCTATCGCGGCCTCGACGCACATCTGCGCGATGCTCTCGATCTGGCAGCAAGCCGGATCGAGGCTTATCACAAGGCGCAGCTGCCCGAAGATCGCGACTATACCGACGATGCCGGAATTCGGCTGGGCGCGCGCTGGACGCCGGTGGATGCCGCCGGTTTGTATGTGCCGGGCGGACGGGCGGCTTACCCGTCGTCGCTGTTGATGAACGCCATTCCCGCCAAGGTTGCGGGCGTGGGGCGGCTTGCGGTCGCCACCCCGACCCCGCACGGCCAGACCAACCAGCTGGTTCTGGCTGCAGCGCACCGCGCCGGAGTGGACGAAATTTGGCGCGTAGGCGGCGCGCACGGCGTCGCGGCGCTCGCCTACGGGACCCGGCGGATCGGGCGTGTCGATGTAATCACAGGCCCCGGCAACGCCTATGTGGCGGAGGCCAAGCGCCAGCTCTACGGCGTGGTCGGCATCGACATGGTTGCCGGACCGAGCGAAATCCTGGTGATTGCCGACGGAGATAATAATCCCGAATGGATCGCCGCCGACCTGCTGAGCCAGGCCGAACACGATCCCGACGCGCAATCGATCCTGATCACCGACGATGCCCAGTTCGGCCGCGCAGTAGCCGCGGCGCTGGAGGGGCAGCTAGACACGCTGGCCACCGGAGAGACCGCTCGCACCAGCTGGGACCGGCACGGCGTGATCATCGAAGTCGCTTCGCTGGATGACGCCCTGCCGCTCGCCAATGCGCTGGCGGCGGAACATGTCGAGCTGGCAGTGGCCGATCCGGACGCCATGATGGCCGGGCTGCGCCACGTCGGCAGTGTATTCCTGGGCCGCTATGCGCCAGAGGCGGTGGGCGATTACGTCGCCGGGCCGAACCACGTCCTGCCGACCGGTCGCCGTGCACGGTTCGCCAGCGGCCTTTCGGTACTCGACTTCATGAAGCGGACCAGCTTTATCGGGATTGACGATGCCGCCTTGCGCGCCATCGGTCCCGCCGCCGCCCGACTCGCCCATGCCGAGGGCCTGCCCGCCCACGCCCTCTCGATCGAAAAGCGCCTCACATGAATACCGAACCCCGTTCCAAAGCCCGCTCGAGCGCGCGTCTTGCCGCCGTCCAGGCGCTCTATCAGCGCCAGATGGAAGGCACCGCCCTGCCCAAGCTGCTCGACGAGTTCCACCAGCACCGGCTCGGCAAGGAAATCGAGGGCGAACAATTCGCCGATGCCGAAGTCGATTTCTTCGACGATATCGTCAGCGGCACCATCGCCCGGCACGAGGAAATCGACGAGACGCTGACCGGCAAGCTGGCCGAGGGATGGTCGCTGCGCCGCCTTGACCGAGCAATGCTGCAAGTCCTGCGCGCCGGCACCTATGAGCTTTTGGCCCGCCACGATGTCCCGGTCAAGGCGGTGATCAACGAATATGTCGATGTCGCCCACGCGTTCTTCGAAGCGCGCGAGGCGAAATTCGTGAACGGCATTCTCGATGCGGTGGCGAAACAGGTGCGGTGAGCGAAGAGCTCGCCTTTATCGATCAGCTGCGCGGCCTGCCGCTGCATCCCGGCGCCCGGGGGCTGAACGATGATGCGGCGGTGCTGGAAATCGGCGGCGAAACGCTGGTCATCACGCATGATATGATGGCCGAAGGGGTACATTGGCTGCCCGGCACCGATGAAGCCGATATCGCCCACAAGCTGGTCGCAACCAACCTGTCGGACCTCGCCGCCAAGGGGGCCGAACCGATTGGCGCGCTGCTGGCATTCGGACTGGACGATCCGCTTTACAACAAGCGTTTTGCCCATTGGGTTGGCAATGCCCTGAAGAAATACGACATGCCGCTGCTGGGCGGGGACACGATCGCAGCGGGCAAGCGGGTCGTTGGAATGACTGCCATCGGCCGGGCCACGCACACTCCGGTTCCCGCGCGGTCCGGAGCATCGCCGGGCGACAATATTTGGCTTTGCGGCCATATCGGCGATGCGATGATCGGCCATGGCGTCCTGAAGGGTGCGATGGCGTCGGTGTTCATGCAGAACAGCCCGCAGGTCACGCTCGATCCGTATTTCACTGCCAGGTTCCTGCGCCCGGAGCCATTGCTGGCACAAGGCCGGGCGCTCGCACCGCAAGTCAGCGCGATGATGGACGTATCGGACGGGTTGCTGCTCGACGCTATGCGCATGGCCGAGGCCAGCGATGTCACGCTGGTGCTGTCATACGAAACCATGCCGTTCTCGCCGCAATTCCTGGCTTCGCTCAATGGTAACCAACTCGATGTGAAGACCGATTTTCGCATGACCAAGGAGGCGGCGATGCGTTGGGGCGATGATTACGCGCTGCTCTTCACCGCTTCGCCAGGCATGCAGCCGCCGGTAGAGGCCGTGCGGATCGGGACGGTCGAGCGGGCTGGAAAGCACCGCGTGACCGTCGACGGGAACCCGCCGGCGGACGATGAACCGCTCGGCTACCAGCACCGACGATAAAGCGGGCCTTCGGGGTTGCGGTTGACGGAATCCTAATTATAGCCTGCCGCCGAGAGAGCCCGCTATCAATGCGGGCCCTTGTATATTTGGGATAGTTTTGGGGGAGAGGGCAATGGACCTCGTTTTAATTGCGATCGTACTGGGCCTGGTGGCCGTATTGTACGGCATCGTTACCAGCCGTCAGGTGCTGAGTGCGGATGCCGGTAACGCGCGGATGCAGGAGATTTCCGGCGCCGTGCAGGAAGGCGCGCAAGCCTATCTGAAGCGGCAATATACCACCATCGGCATCGTCGGTGTGGTGGTTGCGATTATCGTGTTCATTTTCCTTGGCTGGATCAGCGCGGCAGGCTTCGTGCTCGGCGCGGTACTGTCCGGCGTGGCGGGCTTTATCGGGATGAATATCTCGGTGCGCTCCAACGTGCGGACCGCAGCGGCGGCCATGGTCGGGCTGCAACAGGGCCTTACCCTGGCATTCCGCGCCGGTGCCATCACCGGGATGCTGGTGGCAGGTTTGGCCCTGCTGGCCATTGCCGGGTTCTTCTACATCCTGGTGGCGGTAATGGGTCTGGACGTTGGCGTGGTTGCCGATAAGCGCGAAGTGATCGACGGTATCGTCGGTCTGGCCTTCGGCGCCTCGCTGATCTCGATCTTTGCCCGCTTGGGCGGAGGCATCTTCACCAAGGCCGCCGATGTCGGCGCCGATCTGGTCGGCAAGGTGGAAGCCGGCATTCCAGAGGATGATCCACGCAACCCCGCCACCATCGCCGACAATGTGGGCGACAATGTCGGCGACTGCGCCGGTATGGCCGCCGATTTGTTCGAAACCTACGTCGTGACGGTGGGCGCAACCATGGTGCTGACCGCGCTGCTGCTGACGGGTCTGGGCGATTTGCTCATCCCGATGATGGCGCTCCCGCTGATGATCGGCGGCGTGTGCATCATCACCTCGATCATCGGCACTTACTTCGTGCGCCTGGGCAAGAGCCAGTCGATCATGGGCGCCATGTATAAGGGCTTTCTGGTCACGGCGCTGCTGTCGATCCCGGGTATCTATTTCGCCATTTCCTACACTCTGGGCGGCGATATGGGTGCAGCGATCGGCGGCGTTACCCAAAATGTCGACGCGGGCGCTCCGCTGGCCGAGGAAGGTCTGGCCACGCAAACCGCTTTGTTCACCGGCATGGACCTGTTCTGGTGTTCGGTATTGGGCCTCGTCATTACCGGCCTGATCATCTGGATCACCGAATATTATACCGGGACCGAATATCGCCCGGTGCGTTCCATCGCCAAGTCCTCGGAAACGGGCCACGGCACCAACGTGATCCAGGGTCTGGCCATCAGCCTTGAATCGACTGCGCTGCCGACCATCGTGATCGTGACCGGCATCATTGTGGCCTACCAGCTCGCTGGCCTGATGGGCATCGCCTATGCCGCAACCGCGATGCTGGCACTGGCCGGCATGGTTGTGGCGCTGGACGCTTACGGCCCTGTCACCGACAATGCCGGCGGCATCGCCGAAATGGCCGAGATGGACGAAACCGTACGGGCCAGAACCGATGCGCTGGACGCTGTGGGCAACACCACCAAGGCCGTGACCAAGGGCTATGCCATCGGTTCGGCAGGCCTCGCCGCATTGGTCCTGTTCGCCGCCTACACGACCGACCTGGCGGAACTGTTCCCGGCGCTGGATGTCGATTTCAGCCTAGAGAATCCGTATGTCATCGTCGGCCTGCTCTTGGGCGCGTTGTTGCCTTATCTGTTCGGTGCGATGGGCATGACCGCCGTGGGCCGCGCAGCGGGCGACGTGGTGAAGGACGTTCGCGCGCAATTCGCCGCGGATAAGGGCATCATGGCCGGCACCAGCCGTCCCGATTATGGCCGGACCGTCGATCTGGTCACCAAGGCAGCGATCAAGGAAATGATCGTTCCTTCGCTGCTGCCGGTGCTTGCGCCGATCGTGGTCTATTTCGTGATCACGCTGGTTGCGGGCCAGGAAAACGGCTTCGCTGCGCTGGGCGCATTGTTGCTTGGCGTGATCGTCAGCGGCCTGTTCGTGGCGCTGTCCATGACCGCCGGCGGCGGTGCGTGGGATAACGCCAAGAAGTACATCGAAGACGGCAATCACGGCGGCAAGGGCTCCGAAGCGCACAAGGCTGCGGTGACCGGCGATACGGTCGGCGATCCTTACAAGGATACCGCCGGTCCGGCCGTGAACCCGATGATCAAGATCACGAACATCGTGGCCTTGCTGTTGCTGGTGGCCCTCGCCTCCTGATCGCTTCGATCTGGATGCGCTTGAAATAGGGGCGCCGCAGCATCACGCTGCGGCGCCCCTTTTTTCTCTTTGGTTCAGCATTCTTTAGCGTGTTTCCGGCATAGGCGGATCCGGCAATATTGCCGCGCACCGGGGAGCGTGAACATCGCCAGCAATCTGCTTCCTGTGAACAGAGAAGACATGTGCAACGATGCTGCGCTGGCGGCAGACTGCGCCCTGTCGGTCAAACGCTGGGATCTATTGCGTGGCGACCGGACTGTGATGGCGCAGTGGGCCGACCTCGAAGAAAATGCCTCGCAGCCAAACCCTTTCATGACCAGCTGGGGCCTGCCCCCCGCTCTCGATGCTATAGAGGGTGCAGGGGCAATCCGCCTCGCCCGCTTCGTCCAAAATGGGTGCCTGTCCGGCGTTATGCCGATCCACCGCCAGAATTTCTATTACGGGCGGCCCATCCCGCACTGGCAAGGCTGGAAGCATCCCAATGCCTTTTGCGGGGCTCCGCTGGTTCGCAGCGGCAAGGAGCATGTTTTTTGGTCCGAACTGTTGAATTGGTGTGACAACAATGCGCAAGGCGCGCTGTTCCTGCATATCAAGGACCTGCCAAAGGATGGCGCGCTTTACGCTGCGCTGCGCGATGTTGCGATCAGGGACGACCGACCGGCAGCGATAGTCCACCACGAGAAGCGCGCTTTGTTGCAGTCGGACCGGTCGCCAGGCGAATATCTGGCCAAATCGCTCACGACCAAGAAACGCAAGGAGCTGCGCCGCCAGCATCGTCGGCTGGGGGAGGAAGGCGACTTGCAATTCGTGCGCCAGCGTGGCCCGGAAGAGTTGCAGCAATGGACCCGTCAGTTTCTCGCACTCGAGAACGCTGGATGGAAGGGAGCGGAAGGTTCGGCGCTGGCATGTTCGCCAGCTACTCGGCGGATCTTCACCGAAACGCTGGCGGGCGCAGCGCAGGCCGGACGGCTCGAACGCATCGCGCTTACCTTGGACCGCCACCCGATCGCCATGCTCGCGAATTTCCTCACGCCGCCCGGAGCGTTCAGCTACAAAACCACCTTTGACCAGGCCTATTCACGGTTCTCGCCCGGCGTATTGCTTCAGCTGGAAAACCTCGCTCTCCTGGAAGACGCGAGCATCGATTGGACCGATAGCTGCGCCTCCGCCGATCACCCCATGATCGACAGCATCTGGCGAGAGCGCCGCACGGTTGTGCGCGTTTCAATCGCTCTCGGCGGACAGACGCGCCGGCTGCTCGCACGGGGTATTTTCTCCGCCGAAGCGGGCGCGGACAGCCTGGGGCTGTAGATCGATGACGCAGATGCGCCCCGTGATTACCGAAAATGCCTCATCGGCCCCGCGAGAGACCGACATTCCGGTTTTCGGCGCGCAGGCCCGCGCTTTGTTTGCCGCGAATTACCCCGAGGTTCCGCATCTGCTACGCCATGGTCTGTCCGGGCGCAGCGAAATGCAGCTTGAGGCGCTGGCAAATCTCGCTGCCGCCCTTCCCGAAGGTTCCATCGAATACAATCGCGGCGACCTGCCGATCGGCGTGGACGGCAAGCCCGGTGCGACAGGGCTCGGGATTGCCGAAACCATCCGTCACATCGCCACCAGCAACAGTTGGGCGGTGCTCAAGAATATCGAACAGGTCCCCGAATATGCTGCGCTGCTGCACGATTTGCTGGAAGAAATTCGCCCGCAGATCGAACGCCGGACCGGGGCGATGCTGCGACCCCAGGGGTTCGTATTCATCTCCAGCCCCGACGCGGTGACGCCTTACCACTTCGATCCGGAGCACAATATCCTGCTGCAATTACAGGGCCACAAGGCAATGACCCAGTTTCCTGCTGGCGATGCGAAATATGCGCCGGACGAAATCCACGAGAACTATCACTGCGGCGGAGCGCGCGAGCTGAGCTGGAACGAGCGCTTGGCCAAAGGTGGACGCGAATTCCCGCTTGGCCCCGGTGATGCGGTATATGTCCCGGTGATGGCACCCCATTACGTCCGCAACGGCTCACAAAGCTCGATCTCGCTATCGATCACCTGGCGCAGCGACTGGAGCTTTGCGGAAGCCGAGGCGCGCGGTTTCAATCGCCTGCTGCGCCGCTGCGGTATTCGGCCAGCCGCACCGCATCGCTGGCCGGGTCACAATCGCGCCAAGTCGCTGGCCTTCAAGGTGCTGCGCAAGACCGGCTTGGTGAGTTGACCGCAGCCGCGGCGCGCCGCAAAGGATCGGGCATGGCCGACGGATCCGATACCCCCCGCACCCCCGAACAACTTATGGCCGGACTGGTCCGTTTGTTGACTGTCGACCAGAACGCCGAGGATGCTTTTACCGGCCCGCCGCAGGTCGATGGACATGGGCGCGTGTTCGGCGGGCAAGTAATCGCGCAGGCGCTGCAATCCGCCCAGATCTGCGCGCCGGAGGGGATGGAGGCGCATTCGCTCCACGCCTATTTCCTGCGCGGCGGACGCGAAGGGCCGCCGATCGGTTATCGGGTCGTAGCCGATTTTACCGGACGCAGCTTCGCCAATCGCCGGGTGGTCGCCAGCCAGCGCGAGGATGACAGCGGCGATGCCATCCCGATCCTCAACCTCACTGCCAGCTTCCAGCGGGCCGAAGACGGGGTGGAACATGACGATTACACCATGCCGCAGGTTACTCCGCCCGAAGATTTGCCGTCCGATATGGACATGCGCAAACGCCTCATTGCAGAGCTGGAGGAAGTCAGCGACGCGCAGCGCGCGATGATGCTGCGCCCGCGCCCGATCGAGATGCGCACTTCCGACAAGCTGCACTGGATGAATGCGGAACCCAAGCCGCCCCATTCGCACAGCTGGTTCCGCACCGCAGCACCGCTTTCGGGAGCCGCCGATACACCGGCCATGCACCGCGCCATCATCGCCTATGCCAGCGATTTTACGCTGCTGGGGACAAGCGCCCTGCCCCACGGTCTCAGCTGGATGCGCGGCGAATTGAACGGCGCCAGCCTCGATCATGCGATCTGGTTCCACCGGCCCGCCCGCGCCGATGAATGGCTGCTCTACGCCACCGACAGCCCGTGGAGCGGGGGTGGACGCGGGTTCAATCGCGGGCGCATCTTTAATCGCTCCGGCCAGCTGGTCGCCAGCGTGGCGCAGGAGGGCGTGATCCGTCGGCGGCGCTCCAGCAAATAAGGGCCGGACCGTAAAGCTTGCGCGATTGTCTCTTGCGCCTAGTCTGATGCGCGAGAGGAAAGCCGATGCAAATCGTCCGCCAGACCCCGCTGGTCCATACGCTGGAGCCGAGCAACCATCCCTATCTGTCCGGCCCCTGGACCCCGGTCCGCGAAGAGGTCGATGTTGACGAGCTGGAACTGATCGAAGGCGCGATCCCTGCCGATATTGACGGGATTTACCTGCGCAATACCGAAAATCCGGTTCACCAGCCGCTGGGCCGCTATCACCCGTTCGATGGCGATGCGATGATCCACCAGGTCAGCATTTCGGGCGGCAAGGCCAGCTACCGCAATCGCTATGTCCGCACGAGCTGTTTCGAGGCGGAGCAGATTGCCGGCGGCTCGCTGTGGGGCGGCTTGATGGATCCGCCGGGCACATCGAAACGTCCCGGCTTCGGCGCTCATGGCGGGCTGAAGGATACTGGCAGCACCGATATAGTGGTCCATGCCGGGACCGCGCTCGCCACCTTCTACCAATGCGGCGAGGCGTGGCAGCTCGACCCCGCCACGCTGGACCCGCTGGGCAAGGCTTCATGGGCTCCGCTGGACGGCGTGTCGGCGCATCCCAAGGTGGATGAAACCACCGGTGAGCTGATGTTCTTCAACTACTCGGTTCACGCGCCCTATATGCATTACGGCGTGGTCGATCGCTCCGGCCGACTGGTGCATTACACGCCCATCCCCCTGCCCGGCCCGCGCCTGCCCCACGACATGGCGATCACCGCGAATTGGTCGATCCTCAACGATATGCCGCTGTTCTGGGACAAGGATTTGCTTGAGCGCAATGTCCATGCGGCGCGGATACATGAAGGCCTGCCGACCCGCTTCGCCCTGATCCCGCGCCATGGCAAGGCCGAGGATATACGCTGGTTCGCAGCCGAGCCGACTTACGTGCTCCACTGGACCAACGCCTATGAAGATGGCGACGAGGTGGTGTTGGAGGGCTATCACCAATCGCGCCCGATGCCCGATCCGATCGAGGAAATGGGTCAGTACAGCCACATGATGGCCTATGTGGACGAGCACAGCTTCCGCTCGCGGCTCCACCGCTGGGGGTTTAATCTGACGACAGGCGAAACGCGCGAGGAACGGCTGGGCGAGCGGATCGTGGAATTCGGCACGATCAACCCCAATTTCGCCATGCGGACAAGCCGCTACGTCTGGTCCACCACTACCCGGCCCGGATGGTTCCTGTTCAACGGCTATGTCCGCCACGACACGCGAACCGGCGAAGAGCAGGTGTTCGAGCTGCCCGAAGGCGTTTACGCCAGCGAAAGCCCGATGATCCCGCGCAGGGGAGCCAGCGCCGAGGACGATGGCTACTTAATCACCTTCCTGATCGACGAGAACAGCGGCACGAGCGAATGCGCGATCCTGGATGCAAGCGATATCGCGAAGGGGCCGATATGCAGGCTGGCCCTACCACACAAGATCAGCAGCGGCGTTCACGCGACCTGGGTTGAGCACAGCCAGCTTCGGTCCGACCGAGAGTTTCACCGATCCAATCTGGCTAATGGGCGATAAACAGAGGTATCTTGGGATCGGAGAGCAGCCTGTGGGTTACCCCGCCGAACACGCCTTCCATCAGGCGGGACCGGCCATAGGCTCCCATCACCAGGTAACTCGCCTTGCGGACATCTGCCGCGCTTATCAGGACTTCCGCCACTTTCGCACCGCGCTGAGCGACTTCGGCGATGCTTGCCTCGACCCCGTGCCGCGCCAGATATTCCGCACCGCCAATCGGGGGCAGCAAACTGTCTGCGTCTTCCTGCTCACCGACCGTGACCAGTTCCACGGACTTGGCGCGGCAAAGCAGCGGAACCGCCGCGCGCAGCGCGTTGGATGCTTCTACCGAGCCGTTCCAGCAAACCATCGCCGCCCCGTTCGGATCGAAGCCTTTCGCGGACTCGGGCACCACCAGCAGCGGTGTGCTCGAATAGATCGCCAGGCTACCCGCGATCCGCGACGGGCTGCCTTCGCGCGTTTCCGGCACCGCCGCGCCGACCACTACGATATCGTGGAGCGCAGCATGTTGCAGCAAACGACGTTCGGGCAGGCCGACTTCCTCGACCCAGCTCCATGAAACGCCCTCATTGGCGAAATCGTCCTCCAGCCGTCGGCGCAATTCGTCGGCGTGCTTGCGCATCATTGGCACCATCTGGGTGAACATGGAGCCATAATAGTCACCCGGCATCGTGGTTTCGTAGGCAATCGCCTGTAGGCAGGTGATGTGTCCGTCAAACGCCCGCGCCAGGTCGAGCGCGACCTGTATTCGCGATTCCAGTCCGTTATCGTCCTGAATATGCAGAAGTATCGATTTCATGGCGGCCTCCGACCTCGAATTTGGTGTAGGCTTTATACACCACATGGCATGTCACGCGGCATTGATGCAGATCAAACTGGCGCGAGTTCGGGTCGGAAAATTGCTCGGTCGCCGGCGGTCACCCACCCGCGTGGTAGAAATCGTAAATCGTCTGCGCTACCGCTGCGCTGACGCCCGGCGCGCGCTGAATGTCTTCGAGCGAGGCCGCGCGGACCTTCCCGGCGGTGCCGAAATGCAGCAATAGCGCCCGTTTTCTGGCCGGGCCGATGCCGGGAATCTCGTCCAGCGGGCTGGCGGTAATCGCTCGGCTGCGCTTGGCCCGGTGCGCGCCGATGGCATAGCGATGGACCTCGTCCCGCAGGTTCTGCAGGTAGAACAGCACTGGCGAATTGGTCGGCAGCGTCTTTTCGCGGCCGTCGGGGAAGTGGAACACTTCACGCCCCTCGCGGCCGTGATGAGGACCCTTGGCGATAGCGATCAGGGGCACCTGGTCCTCGATCCCCATTTCTTCCAGCGCGGTTTTGACGGTGCTCATCTGCCCTTTCCCACCATCGATCAGGACGAGATCGGGCCAGACGCTCTCGTGGCTGTCCTTTTTCCCTTCCTCACCCTCAGCCAGCTTGCGGAACCGCCGCTGCATGACCTCGCGCATCATGGCGTAATCGTCGTTGGTCTGCGCCTCGCGAATGTTGAACTTGCGGTACTGGTTCTTGAGGAAGCCTTCCGCTCCCGCGACCACCATCGCGCCGAGCGCCTTGCTGCCCTGAATATGGCTGTTATCGTAAACTTCGATACGCTGCGGGACATCGGACAGCTCAAGAAATTCAGCCACTTCGCGCAAGGTCTTGGCACGGGTTCCGGTTTCCGCCAGCCGCCGGTCCAGCGCTTCGGCAGCGTTGCGGCTGGCCTGCTGCATCAGCTTGCGCCGCTCGCCGCGCTGGGGGACGGAGATCTCGACCTTGCGTTCCGCCAACGCGCCAAGCGCCTCTGTCAGCAGCTCCTGCTCCGCCAATTCGCGGTCGACCAGCACGGTGCGCGGTGGCGGAACCTCCTCATAAAACTGGGCGAGCACATCGGCGAGCACCTGTTCCGGCTCCACTCCCTGCGTATGGGTAGGAAAAAAGCTGCGCGCGCCCCAATTCTGCCCCCCGCGAATGAAGAAGGACTGGATACATAGCTGACCGCCCTTCGCCGCCAGCGCGAACACGTCGGCATCGCCCACCCCGCCCGCATTGATCGCCTGGCTGCCCTGGATGAATGTCGCCGCGCGCAGCCGGTCGCGCAGGATGGTGGCGGTTTCGAAATCGAGATCTTCCGCCGCCTTGGCCATCTGCGTTTCGATCTTGGCCTGCACCGCGCCCGATTTCCCGCCAAGGAAACCCTGCGCTTCCTTGACCAGCTCCGCATAACCGGCCTCGTCTATCCGCCCGACGCAAGGGGCCGAGCAGCGCTGAATCTGGTAAAGCAGGCAAGGCCGGTCGCGATTGTTGAAGAAACTGTCGGTGCAGCTGCGCAGGAGGAACAGCTTTTGCAGCGCATTCAGCGTCTTGTTGACCGATCCTGCACTGGCGAACGGGCCGTAATAATTGCCCTTCGCCCGCCGAGCGCCGCGATGTTTGTGAATGCGGGGGAAGGCGTGATCGCCGCGCAGCAGGATGAAGGGGAAGCTCTTATCGTCGCGCAGCAGCACGTTGTAGGGTGGGCGATACCGCTTGATCAGCTGTGCCTCCAGCAACAGCGCTTCGGCTTCCGAATTGGTGGTGACGATTTCCATACTGCGAGTCTGGCTGATCATCCGCTGCAATCGATTGGTCAGCCCCTTGACCTGCGCGTAATTCGCCACCCGCGCCTTCAGGCTGCGCGCCTTACCGACATACAGCACATCGCCGCGCGCATCCTTCATGCGGTACACGCCAGGGGTTGGCTTAAGCGTTCGCACCGTTTCGCGAATGGCCGCCACGCCCGCTTCCAGGTCCGGCTGTGCGGACCCTTTCACCGTGTAGGCCGCGCGCTCCTCGTTGAAGCGTTCGGAGCCTCTCGGGTCGTGCGGGGTTCCGGCGGGCGTGCGATCCATGATGGGGGAGATAGGTTTTCAGCCGCGCATTGGCCAGAGGTTGAATGACCCGTTGGATGGTGCCGCGGCTGGCGCTTTTTACCCGGCCCGCCTAACGCGCCGGGATGAGCGGCAATTACGATGCGATAATCCTTGGCGCCGGGGCGGCCGGTTTGATGTGTGCGGCGGTGGCCGGGCAGCGCGGATTGCGCGTGGCGGTTCTGGAGGCGGCAGAAAAGCCGGGCAAGAAAATCCTGATTTCCGGCGGCGGGCGGTGCAATTTCACCAATGTGAACGCCACTCGGCAGACTGCGGCGGAACGGTTTTTGTCCGCCAATCCGCATTTCGCCAAATCCGCGCTCAGCCGCTACACCCCGCAGGATTTCATCGCGCTGGTGAAGCGATACGGGATCGATTATCACGAAAAGACGCTGGGCCAGCTGTTTTGCGACGGTTCGTCCCGCCAGATCGTGGCGATGCTGCTGGAAGAATGCGAGCGCGGCGGGGTGACGATACGCTGCGACGAAGCTGCCGAAGAAGTGGCCCGCGATGGCCATCTCTACCGCGTCCGAACAGCGCAAGGCGACTATTGCGCCCCTTCCCTTGTCATCGCCACCGGTGGTCCTTCGATACCGAAAATGGGTGCGAGCGATTTTGCCTATGGGCTGGCGCGGCAATTCGGGCTGAAGATCGTGGAGCCGCGCCCAGCCCTGGTGCCGCTGACGCTGGGCGGGGACGAGGTGCTGTTTCGCGATCTGTCCGGAGTGTCCGCCCCGGTCATCGCGCGCAGCGGCAAGGCACATTTCGCCGAAGCGGCGCTGTTCACCCATCGCGGCCTGTCCGGCCCGGCGATACTGCAGGTCAGCTCCTATTGGCACAATGGTGAAAATATCGGCATCCGCTTCCTGCCTCATCGCGGCGAAGGCTGGCTGCTCGATCTCAAGCGCGACTATCCCGGTGCCGCGATCCGCGCCATCCTGCGCTCCGAATTGCCCGACAGGCTGGCCAACGTCCTCGCCGACCAGCTTGGGCCGGACACCCTCGATCCCGACAAGGATATCGGGAATATTCCCGACAAGGCGCTGCGCGCAGCAGAGGCGCGGCTGGCCGATTGGCGTTTCACTCCCAACGGATCGGAAGGCTATGCCAAAGCGGAAGTGACCGCCGGAGGCATCTCGACTGCCGAACTGAGCTCGAAGACCATGGAAGCGGTCAAGGCGCCAGGCCTGTACGCCATCGGCGAGGCGGTGGACGTGACCGGCTGGCTGGGCGGGTATAATTTTCAATGGGCTTGGGCCAGCGGCGTGGCGGCGGCGCGCGCCCTTCCGCTCCCGTCAGCTTGACCGCGACCGGCATGGTGTTACGCCTTTAGATTGAACCGGACAAACCGGGCGATTGGGAGACACATATTGCGGCAACTCCAGGGCATGGATGCCAGTTTCGTGGCACTGGAGACGCGCAGTTCTCCGATGCATATCGGCAGCTTGCTGATCTACAACCCCGAAACGGCACCCGGCGGATTTGTGCGGTTCAAGGACATTTTGTCATTCTTCCGCAGCCGAATGCAGCTCAGCCGAACGATCCGGCAACGTATGGTGAAAGTGCCGTTCGATCTCGATTACCCTTATTGGATCGAGGATCCGGATTTCGATCTGGAATATCACGTCCGCCATATCGCCTTGCCCAAGCCGGGCGATTGGCGGCAACTGTGCATCCAGGCTGCGCGCATTTTTGCCCGGCCGCTCGATCTCACTCGCCCGCCCTGGGAATTCACGGTGATCGAGGGGCTCGACAATATCCCCGGCGTGGCGAAGGGCAGCTATGCGATGGTGACCAAGGTCCACCATTCCGCGATCGACGGGATGAGCGGGGTGGATCTGCTCGAAGCGATGCACACGCTCGACCCCAATGATCCGCCGCCAAACACGCCCGATGAATGGCAGCCGGAAAAGATACCCAACGCGGTTGAATTGCTGGGCCGATCTTACGCTACCGCGCTGACCAATCCGTTCAAGCAACTGGAAGTTGCCGCCAAGGCCGCGCCGGGGCTGGCCAATGCGATCAAGGGGCTGGCGACCAAGGATTTCAAGGTCAGCCGCGACATGATTGCGCCGCGCACCCGGTTCAACCGAACATTGTCGACCGCCCGGGTGGTGGAAGGGCGCAGCGTGCCGCTCGCCGATATCAAGGCAATCCGTGCATTGGCACCGGGGTGCAAGGTCAATGATGTGTTTCTTGCCATCGTTGGCGGCGCGCTGCGGCGATACTTGCTGGCGAAGGACGACCTGCCCGACAGGACGCTGACCGCGATGGCTCCGATATCGGTACGTTCCAAGGACGAGAAAGGCGATATGGGCAATCAGGTCGCCGCGATGGTTGCGCCGCTTGGCACGCATGTCGACGATCCGGCGGAGCGGCTGGCCTATGTGTTCGGCAAGACAACCAATTCCAAGGCCATGACCGAAGCGATGGGCGCGCGCAACATGACCGAGATCAGCAAGGTCTCACCCGCACTCTATCAGGCGCTCGGCGCGCAGCTTTATACCAGGCTGGGCCTTGCCAACCGGATGAGCCCGCCATTCTCGACCATCGTCACCAATGTGCCGGGGCCACCGGTCCCGGTCTTTTCGGCAGGAGCCAAGCTGGAAAGCCATCACGGGCTGGTCTGCCTGACCGACGGGATGGGGCTGGGTCATGTGGTCCAGAGCTATGTCGATGAGGCGACGATCAGCTTTACCGCCTGCCGCGACTTGCTGCCGGACCCTGAATTCTACTCCGAATGTATCCAGGAAAGCTTCGAGGAACTGCGCGATGCAGCCCGCGCGCTGGAAGGCCAAGCGAAGACGCCGGCTGCGAAGAAACCCGCTTCCAAAAAGCCCGCTACCAAAAAGCCAAGCGCGAAGAAAACTACGGCAAAAAAGCCTACAAAAAAGGCTCCTGCCAAGAACACGGCCCAAGCTAAACCGGGAACCGCCAAGGCTTCTGCGGATAGTGCTGGAAAGAAACGCGCGGCCAAGAAGCCCGCAGCGAAACGCAAATCCGCCGTCAAATCGGCAGGAAAGGCCAAGAAATGACCGCCACAATAGCCTCCGTACCGGCCCGCCCGCCCAGCAAATTGCTCGCACTGACCGAACCCAGCCGGGCCATGGGCGAGCTGGCTGCCTTTGTAGCTCTGCGCCCAGCGATGTCGATGTTGCCAAAGGGCGATGGGCACGGCGTGCTGGTGCTCCCGGGCTTCATGGCCAGCGACAGCTCGACCCGCCCCATGCGCAACCTGCTCAAGAGACTCGAATACGACGTGGTTGGCTGGGAATTGGGCCGCAATTTGCGCGTGGACAATGAACGCGTTGAAAAAATGGCCTCCTGCGTCGGGGCTTTGCACGAGCGGACCGGCGGCAAGATTTCGATCGTCGGCTGGAGCCTCGGCGGCGTATTCGCGCGCGAATTGGCCAAGATGATGCCGAAAAAGGTCCGCCAGGTGATCTCGCTCGGCAGCCCGATCAGCGACGATCGCGGCCATACCAACGCGGCGCGGCTGTTCGAGATGCTGAATGGCCGCGAACCGGAACCGCTCAAATCCGGACGCTTCACCGGGCTACATCAGGCTCCGCCGGTTCCGACTACTTCTATCCTTACCAAGGGCGACGGTGTCGTGCATTGGCGCGGATCGGTCCAGGACCGGGCGCATAGCGACCATAGCGAAGTCGAGAATATCGAAGTGATGGCCAGCCATATCGGCCTCGGCGTCAATCCGGCGGTGATGCTGGCCCTCGCGGACCGGCTCGCCCAACCGGAGGGCAAATGGCAGCCCTTCCGCGCACGCGGCCTGGCGCAGCTCCTCTACCCGCGCACACGGCTGCACTAAGCTTAGGGTCCGTAACGAACCGCCCGACCTATTTGGCTAAGGGTGTGCAAAATATCGACAGCCCGAAACGGACCTAGGCTTGGCTCAAAAACTCCACCAGCGCCTTGACCTTTTTCTGCCTCCATTGCGGACGCGGCGCGACCAGCCAGTAGGCCCGGCGGCCCTCGTCGGGGCCTTCCAGCGCCTCCAGCCTTCCGGCTTCCAGCGCCTCTTCCACCAGCAGGGCGGGCAGGATCGCGCGGCCCATCCCGGCCATCGCGCTCGACAAAGCTTGCCCTGCATTGCCGACCTGCACCGCGCCTTCCTCCCCTTCGGGAAGCGGGGCTGCGGGCCAGTCTATCCATTGGTCCGCCGCCCCGCCCAACTCCGCTGGGCGAGCGACGACCACACGGCGGGCGGGTGCCAGCTCGACACCCTCCAGATCGCCTGGCCCATCCACCAGCCGCACCGCGAAATCGAGGTTGGCTTCGGTGAAATCGGCATTCTCGTCATCGACGAATTGATAGCGGATATCGGGACGCTCTGCCTGAAACGCGGCCAGCCGCACAGCGAGCCACTGGGCGTAGAATTCACGCGGTGCGGCGATGGTGTAGCTGTCGCTCGCCTGACCCGCCTGCATGGCCTGAACGCTTTCCTCGAAGCGCAGGAATCCTTCGCGCAGCGGATCGAGCCCCGCGCAGCCCTCGTCCGTCAGTTCCAGCCCGCGCGATGTACGGCGGAACAATACGGTGCCGAGGTGATCTTCCAATGCACGGATCTGCTGTCCGACAGCGGCAGGCGTCACCGCCAACTCGTCCGCCGCGCGTGTAAAGCTGAGATGCCGCGCGGCGGCATCGAACACGCGCAGGGCGTTGAGAGGCAAATGGGTACGCTTCATGGCTGGCGCTATCTAGGCGGGCTGGCTCCCGCGCTCAAGTAGCGAAGCGATAGCGCGCCAAAAGCCTGCCCGCCAATGCCGCCTGCTTAATTCGCAGTAGCCGGAGCGGCCAGGGGGAAGAACGGGATACGGATTTCCATTTGCGAGCCGTCCTCGCGGTGGAAAGTATAGAACCCTTCCATCGTACCATGCGGCGTGGAGAGCGGACATCCGGACACGTAATCATGGGTTTGGCCGGGCTCAAGCCGGGGCTGTTCCCCCACCACCCCTTCGCCGTCGACGTGGTTCACCATGCCGCGCGCATCGGTGATCCGCCAATGCCGCGTCATCAGTTGGACGGCTTCGGCGGAATCGTTCTCGATCCGGATGTGATAGACCCAGAACCATTTATTCGCATCGGGCCGCGATTGTTCGGGCAGGAAATTCACCGCAACTCGCACGGTGATGCCTTCGGTGACGGCGGCATGTTGGAATAGTTCCTTCATGCCGCCTAGCATAGCGGTGATGCGGCGGGGCGGGCAAGAGGGCGATCCGTCCCCCTGCCGCTAGGCCCGGCGGGCCATCTCAATCGGCCCTTTGGCAAATAGAGGTGACCTTTGTGGACATCGATACCGAATTTAGTAGGATTGCCCGTAAGCGGGATTTATAAACCGCAAATGCAACGTTACATACCGTTCCATTATTGCCGACGCCCGGCGGCGATTTGGGTACGGCGTGTCAATATCCTATAAATTACGCAACTTGTTAACACTCGTTAACATATACTCACCGGTAATAAAGGTCGCTAAGCATATCCGATGGTGGAGCGAATGGATTTCAATGGCGCATTGCGCCTGGAGGTTGATCGTATATTGGCCGATCCGCTGTTCGTGCGGGCACCGATACAGACGCGCCTGCTGAAATTCTTGCGGGACCACGCTATCGCCGGCGATCACGGCCTGACTCAATACACCGTCGCGGTCGATGGGCTGGGCCGACCGGAAGATTTCGACCTATCCAGCGACAGCTATCCACGGGTGCAGGTTTCCCGTCTGCGGTCGAACCTGGCCTCCTATTACGCGCGCAACGAACCGGTCGAAGGCGGGTGCGTGTACATCAAGCCGGGCGATTACCGCTTGCGGCTGGGATCGCGCGACCAAGCCTATCCCGATGCCGTATCCCGCAATTCGGTTGCAGAGGCTGAGCCAGAACCAGTGCCCCCGCCGGCGGTTGTCACCTCGCCCGGGCCTGATCAGGAGCCGAACGGAGTAGCAGGATCGGCGGCAGGTGCCGATGCTTCGGAAGCGCCAGCTGCGGCTTCTACTCCCTCGGACGGGGAAAGCCTGACGAATAGCGCTGTTGCACAAGGGAGTGCGGCGCCACCTGCCAGGTCTTTACCGCGCGGGGTTTTTGCCGGGATTGCAGTGCTTGTAACGCTGGCGCTGATTGCGGCAGTATGGTGGGGCAAGGATCGTTTGCTGACAGAGAAACTCCCCGGCGGTCCGCCGGCAATAGTTCTCAGCGTATTTTCCGACGATAGCTTTGCCGAAGGCGAACAGACTGCGATGCTGGTTTCGGCAGCCGAGCGAATTGCTCGCAACCAGCTTAGCAGGTCCTTCGTCTCCCGCCTTTTGGCGGAGGGCGAGAAGGACGATCTTGCCCAGTATTCGATAAGACTCAGCATGGGCAGCGGCGCTGGCAACCCCGATGCGCTATTGCATCTCTACAATGATGAAAATGACCTGCTTTATACCGCAACCATCCCGTTCACCGGGGACAGGGAACTGTTTCTGGGAGAGATCGAAGCGAACCTCGCCTATATCACCGCGCCCAATGGTCTGATTTCGCACGACCAGCGCGAAAAAATTACGGAGGAGCCGGACACCCCCTACGAATGCTTCATCGTGATCGAGGGAAGCCGCGCCCAACCGGGGGCAGCGTTTGCGCTGATCGAGAGCTGCCTGGAGCGGTTTCCACGCGATCGCTTTGCAGCCTACTGGCTCGCCCGGCGATCCTTCATGCAATACCAGCAATTGCTGTTGCAGGGGCAACCGGTCACGCGGTCAGGGCAGGCATGGGAAGACAACCTGGCTGCGCTGAAACTGGACGAACACAATCCTTTCGCCAATTTCATGGGTGCCAAAGTCAGCTTCGCCGAAGGCGATTGCAGCCGCGCCCGCGCTTATGTCGGCCGCGCGCTGGAGCGCGGCACGTCGTTCCCCGCACTGCTCGCCGCCGGACTGACCGAGGCGAGCGGCTGCCCTCCCGATCCTGAAACCGCTCAACGCGAAGAGCAGACCGTCGCCCTGCTTCTTGCAGTCAACCCGGATCCCGATCCGTTGCTGCATCTTTATCTGACATTGTCCCTGCTGGCGCGGGGGCAAGAGGATTTGGCGCGGGAGGCTACGGGTCGATTGATTATTGGCGAAAGTCAGGGACTGGTCGAGGATACTACCGAATCGATCAGGCGCTCACTCACAGATCCGGACTATTTCGCCGCCAATCGCCCGGAGATCGAGCAGCAGATAGCCCTGTTCATTTGGAGCGAGAATGCCCGCCGCCAGATCATCGCGCAATTGGAAGGCTGAAGGCAGGCGTCCTGGGCGCGCACCCCATCAATGCGGGGCGAGGCCTGTTTCCAGCCCGGTGCGGTCTTCCAGAGCGAATTTGTCGACCAGATCCTGCGTCGCGGTATTCATGCCGACGATGCGGGTGTGGCGGCCATTGCGACGCATCCGATCGACGACCTTGTCGAGCGCCGCGATGGCGGAAATATCCCAGAAATGCGCGCGGCTGACATCGATCACGACGTGGGTGGAGGCATCGTCATACTGGCTTTCCGGGCCGAGAGCGCGGATGAACCGGTCGACGCTGGCAAAGAAAATCTGCCCGGTCACGACATAGACGGCGCTATGCGGACGGCGCACCCGCTCCACCGAGAACATACCGCGCACCTTGTTGGCGAAGAATATCCCGCTGAGCAGCACCCCGATCAGTACGCCCATGGCCAGATCGTGGGTGAACACCACGACTGCCACGGTGGCCAGCATCACCACGCTGGAGCTTGGGGGATGCAGTTTGAGATTGCGGATCGATGTCCAGCTGAATGTCCCGATACTGACCATGATCATCACCGCGACCAGCGCAGGCATCGGCACTTGGCCGACGAACGGACCTAGCACCGCCAGCAAGAACAACAGGAACGCACCGGCGACAAAGGTCGATAGTCGCCCCCGGCCTCCCGAAGCGATATTGATCACCGATTGCCCGATCATCGCACAGCCGCCCATTCCGCCCACGCAGGCCGCTGCGATATTGGCGATGCCCTGCCCGGCGGTTTCGCGGCGCTTGTTGCTGTCCGTATGCGTCATATCGTCGACGATCTGCGCGGTCAGCAGCGATTCGAGCAGGCCAACAGCGGCCATCGTGGCTGAATAGGGCGCGATAATCCGCAGCGTTTCCCAGGTTAGCGGAACATCCGGCCACACGAAGCCCGGCAATCCGTCGGGAAGCTCGCCCATCTGGCCTACCGTAATCACTTCGGATCCAAAATAGAGCGACACGCCGGTCAATACGACGATGGCCAGCAGGGGGCTGGGGATCAGCTTGTTAATACGCGGCCAGCCATAGATAATGGCCAGCCCTGCCGCGACCATTGCATAGGTTACCCAGGTCACCCCCTCGGTACGCGGATCGAGCTGCGGAAGCTGCGCAATGAATATCAGGATCGCCAGCGCGTTGACGAACCCGGTGATTACGCTGCGGCTGACGAATTGCATCAGCAAGTCGAGCCGCAGCAATGCCGCGATGCCCTGAATGATACCCATCAGGATCGTTGCGGCGAACAGGTATTCCACCCCGTAATCGCGCACCAGCGGGATCACCACCACCGCCACTGCAGCGGTCGCGGCGGAGATCATGCCGGGCCGCCCGCCGACAAACGCGATCACCATGGCAATCGCCACAGAGGCATACAGGCCGACGCTCGGATCGACGCCCGCGATCAGCGAGAAACCGATCGCTTCGGGGATCAGAGCCAGCGCTACGACCATCCCGGCAAGGATATCGGCACGAATATTGCCGAGCCAATCGGTACGCCAGGATGTGGGCGTGGCTACGCCGGTGGCGGTGGAGACTGTCATATCGGTTATCCCGGCGGGAGTGGCACGCGCCGAAAATGCGCGGCGGCAGGTGAAGATTGCCTGCGCCGCCTATAGAGATTTGCTGCATTGCACAACAGAGCTGTCAGTCCGGCTTGCCGCTTCGGTACTGGACGATGGGGTTGCGCCATCCTAAATCGGCCGCATGACCCACACCCCCATCCTGCGCCGCTTCCTCTCACCGATGCTGCTATTCCTTGTCGCCGCCTGTACCGGCGCGGCGCAGGCCAGCACGGTTACCATGTTCCGCGATCCCAATTGCGGGTGCTGTATGGAATGGGCCGAACATGCCCACGAAGGGCTGGAGCGCGAGGTTGAGGTCCGCGAAGATGTCCCGATGGGCGAGGTGAAAGCAAGGCTGGGCGTGCCCGCCAATCTCGCCAGCTGCCACACGACCGAGATCGACGGCTATATCATCGAAGGCCATGTCCCGGCACGCGAAGTGGCCCGCCTATTGCGCGAAAAACCAGCCGATATTCGCGGCCTCGCCGTTCCGGGAATGCCCCTCGGCTCCCCCGGCATGGAGATGGGCGACAGGGTACAACCCTATCAGGTGCTGGCATTCGGCGATTTCGGCGTGCGGATTTACGCATCTTACCCATAGGCCGATTTGCCGAAGCTACTTTCTGCGCTCCGGTCAGTCCGCCGGATTGTGCTGCTTCAGGAAAGTGTCGAGCGCGTCGAACCATTGCTGCTCGTTTTCCGCGCTTGAAAAGCTGTGTCCTTCATCCTGGATTATCAGTTCGACGGGGCGAACCGAAGCGTCCTCGGCTGCTTTCCTGAATCGTTTGAATTGGCTGAAAGGCACGTTGCTGTCCTTGGTGCCGTGGGCCAGCAAAACCGGTCGGGTGAGCTGGTCTGCCAAACGATAGGGCGAGACGGCATCGAGGTCGAATTTCTCGTTTCCTTCCACCAGTCGCTTCCACTTGCGGCCGCCTTTTCGGGTCATGAAGTTCCGGTCGTAGGATAGCATCTTGTCCCAATCGGTAACCCCGGCCCAGCTGGCAGCGCAGCGATAGCGTTCGGGATTGCGGATCACCGCCCACAAGGCCGCATAACCCCCATATGAACCGCCAATGACACATACGCGGTCTGCGTCGGCGTAGCCCTCGGCCACCGCCCAATCCATCGCGTCGTCCAGATCGTCTTGCATGGCGCGCCCGACCTGTCCCCGGCCAAGTTCGAAAAACGCTTCACCATAGCCGCCCGAACCGCGATAATTGGGTTGCAATACCGCATAGCCGCGATTGGCGAGCATCTGCACCCAATCGTCATACACCAGCGAATCGCGCACACCGTATGGCCCGCCATGCGGCATAATAATCAGCGGCAATCCGGCGGCCTTGCGCCCTTTTGGCAGCGTCAAATAACCATTGATGCCCGTGCCATCGCGCGCCTTGTATTCAATAGCCCGCGGCTTCGCCAGCCAATGGACTTTCAGCCCCGGCCGCAGCTCGCTAAGCAGGTCGAGCCTGTTGGCGGCGGGCGTATAGATATACACCGCACCCGGATCGGCTTCGCCGCCGGCCCGCACCAGCATCCGTGAATTATCTTCGGCACGCGAACTTACCCACACCCGGTCTTCGGGTAGCGAGCGGCGCAGACGGGCATTCAGCTTTTTCTGGTCTTCATCGAACCAAACAACCCGCTCCTGGTCGTCCGTAAAATAGGCGGCATAAGGTTTTCCGTCGCGAATGCTCGCCCCGTCGAGATCCCACTCGGGATGTTCGTAAATCTGCTCGACCACCTGCCGGGTGGAATAGTCGAACAAATATAGGCCTACTCTCTCACTATCGCCCTTCTGCAGGACGTATCCCTGATCCGATCCGCTGACGATCTGGGCGATATCCCAATATTGCGCCTCGTCTTCCTCCTTCAGCCGCCCGACCAACCGAAGTTTCTCTCCATCGCTCTTGCGGTAATAGACTTTCAGCTTTCCAAGGCGCCAGCCCGTGCCTGCCCGAACCACTCCGGCATCGTCGGCGAACCATTCCCAGATATATTGTTTCGGGCCTTGGACCTGCTTCCCCCGCGTATCAGGCTCCAGCTCGAAGCGCATAACGCTGGGGTAGGAGCGGATATCGCGCTGGACCGAGAGCAGCAAATGCGACCCGTCCTCGGCCACGAAAATTACATCATCGCCATCGACCACCGAATCCCGCGAGCCGATAAATTCGATCCATCCTTCGGCCATATGGACTGCGAAAAGCCGCGTATAACGCACCTCCTCATCGAAAAACTCTCCCCTTTGGGAAAGGCTGAAGATGACCTTGTCGTTGCCTGCCCAGCGGAACCAGCCGAACTCCATCTCGTCAGGAAGCAGGAACGATGCGACGATTTCGCTCGTATCGACTTTCAATCCCATCAGGATCGGCTTACCATCTCGGGTAGTCTTGAACGCAATCACATCACCGTCGGGCGACAGCTTCGCGCCTGAAATCGGGCTACGCCCGGCAAACAATTCGGTATCGATGAGCTGAGGTTTCTCGGCTGATCCGGCAATCGGATCGGATAATACGGAGGCCGCCGCAGTCGGCCCGTCCTCCTGCGCAAGTGTCGCCGATGCGCCGAATATCGAAGCGGCGAGCCATATGAAAGCCCCCCGCGCAGCAAGCCAGTTTTTACCGAATACCACTCAGCCCCCCAGTAATTCCTCAATCTGTCCAAGACGTTCCTTACCGAAGAACATCTCGGTTTGTCCATTGGCGCTCACGTATATTGTGGGAATACCGAACGCCCCGCGCTCTATCGCGGCGGAAGTATTGTCCATCAATTGCTGCTTTACTGCCGGATCCTGCGTTGCGGCGAGCAGGCGCTGTGCATCGAAACCGCCATCATCCAACGCGCCGCCGATCGCTTCGGGGTCGGTCGGATCGAGCCCTTCTTCCCAAATCTGCGCCAGCAGCAATCCGGCGACCTGCTCCCGCTCGGCAGGCGTAGCGGCCACCAGCAGGCGTTGCAGCGTTACCGAATTGAACGGAAATTTCGCGTTCATCGTAAACTTGTTCAGTCCGTGCCTGGCGATGAAGCGGTTCATTTCCAGCATCGCGTAAGCGTTCTTGCCCTTGACCTCCGCATCGCGGATCATCGGCGGGGCATTGCCGGTCAGCTTGTGCATGCCGCCCAGGAAAACCGGAGTAATCTCCAGCGCCGCTCCGTGATCCTTCGCCAACTGCCGCAAGGGCTGCCAGATCAGATAGGCGTTCGGGCTGACGAAATCGAACAGCAGCTCTACGGTCTTGGACAAATCGTTTCTCCTAAAGTCCCGCTGCGGTCAGCGCGCGGTCCATATCCTCGATTATGTCGTCTGCATCTTCCAGCCCGACATTGATGCGCAGCATGCCTTCGACCACACCCATTTCCTCGCGCGCATCCTCACCCATTGCGGCGTGAGTGGTGCTGGCTGGGTGACACATCAGACTGCGCGCATCGCCGATATTGTTGGAGATATCGATCAGTTCCAGTGCATCGAGGATGGCATGGGCCTGCTCGCGGCCCTTCACGGTGAAGCTGAAGATTGGCCCGCAGGCATCCATTTGCCGCATCGCCAGTTCGTGCCGCGGATGGCTGGCAAGGCCGGGATGCAGCATCACGCCGCCATTCTTCTGGATGCGGTGCTCCATGAACTCACCCAGTTTGAGCGCGTTACTGCTTTGCTGATGCGCGCGCAGGCCAAGTGTTTCCAGCCCCTTATGCACCACCCAGGCATTGAATGGAGCGAGATTCGGGCCGGTATTGCGCTGGAAAGGCAGCAGAGTTTCGTTGATGAACTCTTCGCTCCCGCAGACCGCCCCGGCGAGTACCCTCCCCTGCCCGTCCATCAACTTTGTCGCGCTATAGGCCACCACATCCGCACCGAATTCCATCGGACGCTGCAATGCGGGGGAGCAGAAGGCGTTGTCTACCACCGTCACGATGCCATGCGCCCTGGCCAGATCGCAGACCAGTTTGAGGTCGACGATATCGAGCGTGGGATTGGCGGGAGTTTCGAAAAAGAACACCTTGGTATTGGGCCGGATTGCAGCCTCCCATGCAGCGTCGTCAGCGCTGTCGATCACGCTCGTCTCGATCCCGAAACGCGGTAGCAGGTGATCGACCAGCCAGCGGCAGCTGCCGAACGCTGCCCGCGCCGCCACGCAGTGATCGCCCGCCGATAGCTGGGACAGCAGTGCCGCCGTCATCGCCGCCATCCCGCTGGCCTGCGCGCGGCAGGCCTCCGCGCCCTCCATCAAGGCAATGCGCTCTTCCAGCATGGCCACGGTGGGGTTCTGCAACCGCGAATAGGTCATGCCCGGATCGTCACCGGCGAACCGCGCGGCAACGGTGGCAGCGTCGTCGTAAGTATAGCCGCTGGTGAGAAACAGCGCCTCGCTCGTCTCGCCATGCTCACTGCGCCAGGTGCCGCCGCGCACGGCCTGCGTCGCCGGCCGCCAATTGCGCGTTATCGAGCGATCTATTCCGGTAGTCTTTTTCATATCGGGTCGGCCTATATAGGCCGCCCATCGGAGGCAAGGCGTGCTTGTCCTGCCGCCACGCAAACCGTAAGGCCGCGCGCGATGAGCAGCGCGCACCCCCAGCCCAGCGATCCGATCCGATGGTGCATCACCATCGCCGCAATTTTCTGGGTGCTCACGCTGATCCGGCTGACCATCCCCGGCGCGCCGTATTTCGACGAGGTCCATTATCTGCCCGCCGCGCGCGACCTGCTGGCGCTGGACGGCTATCCCAACCGCGAACATCCGATGCTGGGCAAGCTGATCATCGCGGCGGGGATCACCTTGTTCGGTGACGGACCGCTGGGATGGCGCGTATTTCCCTCGCTGTTCGGTGCGCTCGCCATTTTCGCCGGGATGCGCGCGATGTGGTTTGCCAGCAGGCAGAGCTTCGCCGCGATCGCGTTCGGCATCCTGCTTGCGAGCGGCTTTCTTATCTTCGTCCATGCGCGCATCGCGATGCTGGATATCTTCATGCTGGCCTTCCTGCTGACAGCCTTGTGGCAATGCGCGGCGGCAGTGCGGGAAGCGGAGAATGGCCGTTGGCGGCTGGCGGCGGCGGGTATCGCGCTGGGCTGCGCGATGGCGAGCAAGTGGAACGCGGTCCCGCTGGCAATGTTACCGGGGATCGCCTTTTTCGTGGCGCGCGTGCTGGCCCATCGGCGGCGGCCCTTCCTCAGCAAACGCGGCGCGCCAGTGCCGGGGGTCTCACTGGCCGAGGCGTTCGTTTGGCTCGGCATCGTTCCGCTGGCGGTTTACGCGCTGACCTTCGTGCCGATGTATTTCGCCGATGGCAGTCCGCTTGGACAAAGCGGGCTGATCGCGCTGCACCGCGAGATCATCGACCTGCAGGGCAGCGTGGTCACCCCGCATCCCTATCAGAGCCAGTGGCTGCAATGGATGCTCAACCACCGGGCGATCTGGTATCTTTACGAACTTGCCGATGGGGCGCAGCGCGGGGTGCTGTTGATCGGCAATCCGCTGACCATGTTGCTTGGCCTGCCCGCGATGGCGTGGGCCGCATGGGCGGGCATATGGCGCGGACGTACCGATTGCTGGGCTGTGCTGGTGCTGTATGTGGTCAGCCTAGGCATGTGGATCGTCGCGGCCAAGCCGATCCAGTTCTATTATCATTATCTGCTACCCAGCTGCTTCCTGCTCGCCGCCCTAGCGTTGGCGCTGGACGAGATCTGGCGGCGCGGCGGGCGTTGGCGCTGGGGCTCGCTCGCCGTGTTGGCGGGGAGCGTCGGTATATTCGCTTGGTTCTACCCAATCCTCAGCGCCGCCCCGCTGGAGGGCGAGCAAGCCTATGCCGAATGGATGTGGCTGGATAGCTGGCGGTAGGCAATTAGAGCAATATCGGCTTAATACCTGCCCCAGACAAACCGGCTCGACAAAGCGTAATTCCATACCGAGCCGACCAAGATCCCTGCACCCGCCGCCAGGAACCAGGGGATGCCGCGCGCTTCCAGCAATGTTGCCACTGCCACATTCGCCAGTGCGCCGACTGCGCAGGTCGCGCAAAAGCCGATCCAGCCGCGCAGCATGGCAGCCGCGCCTTTCAACCGCTGGTCGCGGTAGGTCAGCCAATTGTTGAGCCAGAAGTTAAAGCTCATCGCAGCGAAGGTGGCGAGCGCCTGCGCCTTCCAGAATGTCGCGGTCTTGCCGGGGAACAGCGCGGCCAAAACCGCGAAATGAATGATCACGCCCAGCGCGCCGACCGTACCGAACAGGGCGAAGCGGGTCGGCACGATCCGGCCCAGCGTGCGGTCGTAAAGCCCGACCAGAAACTCGAACGCGATCGCCCGGTCGAGCTTGCTGTGCCCTGCTCGCCGTTTGGCAAACAGCAGCGGCAATTCACGCACGCGCAGCCTTTCGGGTGACGTGGACAAAATCTCCAGCAGCAGCTTGAAGCCGATGCCGGACAGCTTCGGCGCCAAGGCCCGGACCGTGGCCGCGCGGGTCAGGAAAAACCCGCTCATCGGATCGGTCAGCTCTACCCCGGTGATACGTTTCGCCAGCCGGTTGGCGAGATGCGAGCCGCGCTCCCGCTGCGAATCGGCCAGCCCTGCAGCGCTGCCGCCATCGACAAAGCGCGAGCCCACCGCGATGTCGGCGCCGCCACTATCCACAGCCTCCAGCATCGCCGGGATCAGCACCGGATCGTGCTGGTGATCGGCATCCATCACCACTGAATAAGGCGCAGCAGTGGCGCAAATACCCTCTATCGCAGCAGACGCCAGGCCGCGCCGCCCGATGCGGTGGATCACCCGAATCCGGCCATCGCCCAGCGCCAGCTTGCGCGCTTCTTCGGCCGTGCCATCCGCGCTGTTATCGTCGACGAAGATCGCTTCCCACCCGTCGGGGCCGAGCGCTGGAGTCAGTGCCGCATCGATCCGCTGGACCAGCGGGGCCAGATTGCCGCGCTCGTCCAGTGTGGGAAGGATGACGGCCAGTTTCAGCATGGCTTACAGGCGTTCGAGCACCGCATCGCCAATCGCCCCGCACCCCAGATTTCCGCCGAGGTCGCCGCCCCGAATTCCGTCCGCCAGCGCCGCCGAAACTGCGCTTTCGATCCGCGCAGCCTCCGCTTCCCGGCCAAAGGAATGGCGCAGCATCATTGCGGCGGACAGGATCGTGGCCATCGGATTCGCCTTGCCCTGCCCGGCAATATCGGGCGCGCTACCGTGGATCGGCTCGTACAGGCCGAAAGTGCCGTGTTCGGTCTTGCGATCACCCAGGCTGGCGCTGGCGAGCAGGCCGATCGAGCCGACGCACATGCTGGCCAGATCGGACAGGATATCGCCGAACAGATTGCCCGTTACCACCACATCGAATTGCCCCGGCGCACGGACCAGCTGCATTGCGGCATTGTCGACATAGAGGTGGTCCAGCGTAACATCGGGATAATCGGCTGCCACCTCGATCACCGTTTCGCGCCAGATGCGGCTGGTTTCGAGCACGTTGGCCTTGTCCACGCTGGTCAGGCGGTGATTGCGGGTGCGCGCCGCCTGGAAACCGGCATGGGCGATGCGCCGGACTTCGTCCTGAGCATAGGCCATCATGTCCCAGCCCTGCCGCTGTCCGTCATCCAGCGTGCGTTCGCCCTTATCGCCGAAATACACATCGCCGGTCAGCTCGCGCACGATCAGCAAATCGATCTCGCGCGCGATTTCGGGCTTCAGCGCGGAAAGTTCCTCCAGCCCTGCAAACATCGTTGCCGGACGCAAATTGGCAAACAGGTCGAGCTCCCTGCGCAGACCCAGAATCGCCTGTTCGGGCCGCAATTCGCGCGCCAGGTCGTCGCATTCGGGGTCGCCCACCGCGCCGAACAGCACGGCATCGGCATTGCGCGCCATCTTGAGCGTTTCTTGCGGCAGCGGATGGCCGTGGCGCTGATAGGCTATACCGCCGACATCGCCTTCCCACAGGGTGACCTGCGGCAAGCGCAGAGCGTTCAGCACGCGGACAGCCTGTGCGATGACTTCGGGGCCGATGCCGTCACCGGGCAATAGCGCGATTTTCATATCAGTCAGTCCGTCCCGGCCATGCGTTGCAATCGCGCCCCCAACAGCGCGCGCGCCGCCATAACATCGCCGCGCCGGTCGGCAAGCAGGTAGCGTTGCAGAGGCTTGGCCAGACGGTCGAACTGCGCCATGATTTCTTCGAGCGATGCACAGGGCGCGGGCCTTCGCGCCTCACCTCTGTTTTCGCTGCCATAACCGAGTTCGCGCAGCAGCAGCACCTCGTAAGCCACCAGAGCGCCCGCCCAGTCGCGGGCAGAACCGGCGCTACAAATCGCTGCCAGCAAGCCGGACAGGGCGGAAAACAGCGGTGGGTAGCTATTGCGTTCGGGCAGGATCGTGGCGGTCAGCGCAGTGACCCAGCCGATTGCGGCGGCGGGCAATGGCTCACTCAGCCACGGCCCCCGGCTCTCGGCCAATTCCAGCCGCGCGAATGGCAGCTGGCTGTCCGATTTGGCACGCAGCTCTGCCTCCACGAGATTTCCCGGGATGACCACCGGGCGCAAGTTACGCCCTCGTCCGCCCGCGACGTAGCCCGCCAGCAGCCCGTATTCCTCGGTCAACAGCCGCGCGATAACCGCCGTTTCGCCGTGGGGACGAGCGGAAAGCAGGATGGCAGGGGCGCGCAAATGCATCGCGGTGGGCTTAAGGCGCGCCGTGCGGTTAAGCCAAGCTCTCTTTCGATTCGGCGACGGTGCTGCTTTCGTTGCGCCCCATCGACCAGTTCTTTTGCATCCGTACCTGCGGATTGGGAGCGCACCAGATCTCGCCAGTCTCATCGATGGCGGTAACCCAAAGAAGATTATGTTCCTGCCCGTAATCGATTACGGCAAGTGCATAGCCATCCCCCTTACCCAGCACGTGGAGAGGTATCGGGGGGTCGAGTTGTGTGAGCATTGCGGAATTGCCTTTCGGCTACCCAACGCACAGCGCCCGGCACTGGTGCCGAACACAGGAAAGTTTAAGTCAGCTGCCCGCCTTGGCTTCGAGCGCAGCGATCCGCTGCGCCAGTTGCTCGTTTTCTTCGCGCGCCTTGGCGGCCATCGCCTTGACCGTGTCGAATTCCTCGCGGCTGACGAAATCCATGCCGCCCATCGCTTCCTTCACCCGCTCGCGCGCGCTTTCGCGGGCTTCGCGGGTCATGCCCGCAAACGTGCCTGCCGCGCTGTTGGCGAGCTTGACGAAGTCGGCGATGCGGGGGTTCTGGCTTTGCATGACGCTTATTTGGGCAGGCCGGCCCCGGATGTAAAGCGCGAGTTCGGCCGAGCGCTGGGCGTGCCGGCAAATTCAGCCGCTAGATTTCGATCCGCTGCACGGCATTGTTCTGCTCTCGCCCATCGGCATCGGGGTTCAGCCGCAGGAACTCGTAATTCAGTGCCGTGGCGAAGATCGTCCAAGCGAGATAGGGCACCAGCAGCCACGCAGCCAGCCGCCGCACCCGCCAGAACAGCACGATCGTGGCAATCAGCGCGATGTCCAGCAGCACGATCACGATCAGCGCATTGGTGATCTGATGCGCGCCGAAGAACATCGGGGACCAGGTCAGGTTGAAAACGAACTGCACCGCAAAAGCGATAATTGCAGCCTTGCGCCCCCGTGCGCCCCAGGCGGCACATACCAGCGCCAATGCCAGGCCCATCATGATGTAGAGTACGGTCCAGACAATTCCGAACCACACCGGCGGCGGGTAGATGTCCGGCTTTATCAGCGAATCGAACCACGGATCGCCCGCTCCGCTGCCTGCCAGCCGCCCAGACAGGAACCCCAGCAACACAACGGCGGGCACCACGAACAGGGCCCAGCGCAGGAAACTTGCTCTTAATTGTGCGCGCGAAGCTAAGGTCGTCATCCAGTTTCCATTGTAATTGGAAGTAAGGCGATTCTTTCGCCAGCAGTCATGGCGAAACCGCCGGGCGCGCGCAACGCCCCGATCATGGCTGCCCCCCATCCGTCCCACCTTCAGACGACTGGCCTGCCGCTCGCCATGCCGAAATCAGGAATTCGATATTGCCTTGCGGTCCGGTAATCGGGCTCTGGACGATACCCTGAATTTGCCAGCCCTCACTTTCGAGCCATGCCCGCACCTCGTCGCATACGCGCGTATGCAGCACGGGGTCGCTTACCACGCCTTTCTTGCCCACCTCGTCACGGCCAACTTCGAATTGCGGCTTGATCAGCGCGACCAGACGGCAATCGGGCGCGGCCAGCGCCAATGGAACTTCCAGCACCTTGGCCAGCGAGATGAAGCTGGCATCGCACACCACCCAATCGCATGGGCGGTCGATCTGCTCGGCGGTCAGGATGCGCGCACTGGTCTGCTCCAGCACGCTCACCCGGTCATCCTGCCGCAGTTTCCAGGCGAGCTGGTTGGTCCCCGAATCCACCGCGAACACATGCGCAGCTCCGTTCTGCAGCAGCACATCGGTAAACCCGCCGGTAGAACTGCCGATATCCATCGCGATTGCGCCCGCCGGATCGAGACCGAATGCTGCCAGCGCATGGGCCAGCTTGATCCCGCCTCGCCCCACCCAGGGATGATCGCGTCCGCGCACATCAAGCGGCGCGTCGGCGGCAATCTGCTGGCCGGGCTTGGCCAGTTTCGCCTCGCCGGAGAATACCAGCCCGGCCATCACCAGCGCCTGCGCCCGCGCCCGGCTCTCGGCCAGCCCGCGCTCTACGAGCAATTGGTCTATGCGTAATTTCGTGCTCATGGACCCGAAAGGCGTTAGCGCGCATTGATGAAGCAGACCACCCGGAGGAATTCCTTGAAATACGCTGCCATCCCGCTTTCGCTGACCACTCTGATCGTTGCCTGCTGCGCGCCGGCCCCTGAACCCGAGACGACACGAACGCCGGTAGCCATGCCGATGCCAACATCAACCGCCGCACCGCCGCCGGTCGTGACGCAGCCCGTTTACGACAATTGGATGGATGCGCCGCGCTCGCCGGGGGATTGGGCCTATCGCACCGATGGCAGCGGATCGCTCGCGACCTATGGCAATGCGGGCGGCAATCCGGCCTTCGCAATGCGCTGCGATCCGGCATCGGGCACCGTTGCGTTGCTGCGCGCAGGCAGCGGGAACGGCGAGGTACCCATGCGTATCCGCACCGAAACGGGCGACCGCATGGTGACCGCGCGCCAGGTCGGCGACCAGCTTCCCGCGCTGCGCACCGATCTGCCAGCGCGCGATGCGCTGCTGGAGGCGATGGCGTTCAGCAAGGGTCGATTCGCCGTCGAAGCGCAGGGTCTGCCGACGCTTTATGTTCCGGCCTGGCCCGAAGTCACCCGCGTGATCGAGGATTGCCGATAGGGCAGCGGCTGCTGCGCAAATCGGCGTTTGGGGAAAAACTTCAATTCGCCCCTTGCGTTGCGGGCAATGTCGATTCACATATGCAAACAAGGCCAGCGGTTAACGCAGGCCTTGGCCTCCCCGGTGATCGGCAGAGGTCTTGGCTTAAAAGCGCGAAAGGAGGTGATCCGATGTCTCATGGTTCAGCAAGGGGGTCGGTACAGTTCCGCACGAGGAATTATTTGGGCTAGGCCCGGATAAAGTTTTCGTGGGCGGCACTTCCGGCCGCTGACCATGCGAAGGGCGGTTCCCGGCTTAGGCCGGGGCCGCCCTTCTCATTGATGGCGCACAAACGCCGGGCGGTGGCACCCACTCCCTATTGGATGGCTGGCAGCCTGCTGGGAAACCACCGCCCAAAAGTCCGGCTGACAACGCCCATCCCGACCCAAACACTTGCCCTCTTGGCTGCACCGGATTACCCGCTCGGCCATGCAATTCGACCACATCCCGCACCCTGCGCCCGTGCCATCCGCTACCCGCCAGCAAGCTATTGCCGACCCCGGTTTCGGCAAAGTGTTTTCCGATCACATGGTCTCGATAGACTGGAGTGAGGGTGAAGGCTGGCATTCGGCCACGCTCGGCCCGCGCGAGCCATTGACGCTCGACCCGGCCTGCGCGGTGCTGCATTATGCGCAGGAAATCTTCGAAGGGATGAAGGCGTATCGGCAGCAGGACGGTTCGCTCGCTTTGTTCCGGCCCGAGCAGAATGCGCAGCGTTTCAATCGCTCCGCCCAGCGCATGGCGATGCCCGAACTGCCCGAAGATCTGTTCATCGAAGCTGTCCGACAGCTGGTCGGTGCCGACCGCGACTGGTTTCCCACGGTGGAAGGCGGCGCATTGTACCTGCGCCCCTTCATGTTCGCGAGCGAGGCATTTCTGGGTGTCCGCCCGGCCAAGCAATACAAGTTCCTGGTGATCGCCAGCCCGGTCGGCAATTACTTCAAATCCGGGGTCCCCGCCGTCAGCATCTGGGTCAGCCGCAATTTCACCCGCGCCGCGCCCGGCGGCACCGGCTTTGCCAAGACCGGCGGCAATTACGCCGCCAGTCTGGTGCCCCAGGCCGAGGCAACCGAACATGGCTGCGACCAGGTTGTGTTTCTCGACGCGGTGGACAAGAAATGGATCGAGGAACTGGGCGGCATGAACCTGTTCTTCGCGATGGACGATGGCAGCGTCGTCACGCCGCCGCTGACCGGTACGATCCTGCCCGGTATTACGCGCGACAGCCTGATCCAGTTGATCCGCGAAGAGGGGCTGGAATTGCGCGAGGAACCCTATTCGATCGACCAGTGGCGCGCCGATGCCGCCACCGGCAAATTGCTGGAGACGATGGCCTGCGGGACAGCGGCAGTCGTCACGCCGGTGGGCAGGGTGGACGGGCCGGACGGTTCATTCGAAATCGGCAGCGGCGGGCCGGGCCAGCTGACCACGAAGCTGCGCGAGAAACTCGTCGGCATCCAGCAAGGACGCGTGGCAGATACGCATGGCTGGGTAATGCCGCTGGATTAACCTATCCGGCTCGCGCGCATTGCCATATTGGCGAGCGGCGGCGCAAGATTGGCAGCGGCGGTGATCAACTGCCCACCGTGCCGCGTTTCGGCAAGCGACCAGATAGCCTTGGCGGTTTTGACCGGACGCAGCGCCTCGGCGGCAAAGGCGCGCTGGTAGTTTTCCGCTTGGCTTGCTCCGCCAGCCAGCCAATGCGCCACCGCATTTTCCGCGCTGGCGAGCGCGATTGCCATGCCTTCGCCCGCCAGTGACGGGATGACCGCCGCCTGGTCGCCCAGCCTGAACAGGCCCGGGACGGTGTCGCGGGCAATCCAGCCATAGGGCACCGCACCGATGGTCTGGATCGGCAGGTCCTGCGCCGCATGAGCGATACGTTTGCCAAAGGCAGGATGGGCCTCGCCAAGGGTCAGAAGCAGCGCGCGCGGGGTGCCGCCAGCCTCGGCCAGCAGCGATTTACGCAGGGCAAGGCAGATATTGGCCGCGCCATCTTCCTGCAGCACGATCCCGGCATAGCCTCCGGGAAAGAAATGCAGCTCGATCGCATCGCCCACAAGCTGCGCCAGTTCGGGATTACCCGGAATACGCATCCGGATACCAAGCGCACTGTCATCATTCACGCGCGGCCGAGACAGCCTGCGCACGTCATGCTTGCCGCTCGCCAGGAAGATCGTGTCGGAGCGCCAATCCTGCCGCTCTCCCACAATAACGCCGCCAATGCCCGAACAGGAAACCTCGCGCGCCCGGTCGATTTCCAGCTGTGCGCCTGCTTCTACCGCCATCGCGCGCATTCTTGTATCGAGCGCATGGCGCGACAGTCCGTAGCCTTGCTCGGGCAATTGCGCATGGGCCTCGCGCCGACCTGCATAGAGCGCTAGCCGGGTCACCCGCTGCGCCCCCAGATCGGCCAACTCGAGCCCGGCATTTTGCAGCCTTGCGGCGGTGCGCCAGCTCATGAAACCACCGCACAGCGCATCGCCGACTTCGGCATCGCGGTCGATCAGGATAGGCTCCGCTCCGCCACGCGCCAGCAACATCGCGGCCATACTTCCGGCAGGCCCGGCCCCCAGAACCAGCGGGCGGCTCACCGCAATTTCTCCGCGCAGAGCCGGAATGGAAAGGCGCGATAGATGCGCGCTCCTTCGATCCCGGCATCGGACAGGATCGGCGGCCATTCGGCGGGGCGATAGGAGCGCGCAATGCTCATTCGGCCATCATGCTTCACGATCGGGTGCCAGCGCATCAGGCCGGCGAGCAGCGGGTAGCCGAAATAGGCCAACCCGTGTCGGTGCAGATCGTTGACCAGCCAGCCGGCGCGCGCCTCACGATCCATGAAGCGCAGGAATGCGGTGAGCTGCGGGCGGGTCATATGATGCGCGACCAGGCTGGAAACGACGCAGTCCCAGCCTTCCCCGGCGAGATCGGCGTAATCGCCGATGCGGTAATCGATATTCAGATCGTCATGCGCCGGATCCCGCGCTGCAGCCAGGCTCCGCCGGTTCAGGTCGATGCCGACCAGCTCCGCCTCGATCCCGCGCTTTTGCGCCCAGCGCGCGATTTGGCGCAGCATATCGCCATCGCCGAAACCCACATCCAGCAGCCTGAAAGAATTCCGGTCACCCACGGCGCGCGACAGGAAATCGAGCGTCGGCCGCGCGGCCATGGTAATCCGGTTCACCTTGGCGAGGTCGTGGACGACATCGACATAGGTGGCCTCGTCCAAATCCTCGGAGTCCATCAACTCCTCGGCAATCAGTCGGTTTTCAAGCACCCTGCCACCTGAAACGCAGCCCCTCCATCGCCAGTCCCGGCCCGAAGGCCAGTGCGACGCCGCTGGCGGGGCGTTCCTGCATTGCGCGTTCGAGCACGAACATCAGCGTGGAGGATGACATATTGCCGCAGGTACGCAGAACTTCGCGCGAATGGCGAAGCGCGTCCTCCCCCAGCCCCAGCCCGCCTTCCACCGCATCGAGAATCGAGCGCCCCCCGGCATGGACAGCCCAGGCCTCGATCGCGCCGACATCGTGTCCTTCGGTGATGCGTACGCGCAGGGCTTCATCCTGCAAGGCGGCGCGGATGCGGCCCGGCACTTCGCCCGAAAGATGCATTTCGAAACCCGTGTCGCCGATATGCCAGCGGATCAGCTCGTCCGACTGTTCCAATTCGACCGACAGCGGATCGCCCAGCGCCAGCCCCTCGCCTGCGCCGGTGACCAGCGCCGCTGCCGCCCCGTCGCCAAACTGGCTGACGGCCATCAGCGGCTCGATCTGTTCGTAGCTTTGGTGATGCAGGCTGCTGAGCTCCACCGTCACCACCAACACCCGCGCGTCGGGCTGGGAGCGGACGATGTGGCGCGCCGTCCGCAAGGACGTGACCGCGGCATAGCAGCCCATGAAGCCGATCAGTACCCGCTCAACATGCGCGCCGAGCCCCAGCCGCCGGGCAATAATCTGGTCGATCCCCGGCGCGACGAAGCCGGTGCAGCTTGCCACCACCAGATGGGTGATATCGCCAAGTTCGGGCAGGCGGCCCACCGCCTTGAGCGCCAGTTCGGGCGCGTGTTTGGCATATAGTTCCATCCGCGCGGCGGTGGAGGGCGGCGCGTCGTCATCGCCGTACAATCCCTCGCCCTGGTGCAGCTTCGCATCCTGCTCGTCCAGCACCGACCAGCGATGATCGATGCCGGAGCGCGCGGCCATCCGCTCATAGACCTTCTCGGCCCGCGTACCGGCCACCCGGCCGCGTGCCCAGCGCCGGAAGTCCTGCTCGAAATCGAGGTCAGGCAGGGCTGTGGCCATGGCGTTTATGATGGGAGTAGAAATTGCGCGCACCGATTCATGTTGGGGGTTGAACGCCCGATATGGGGCTAGCCCGGGGAATTACAGCATGTGTTCCGGCCCTGGCCCTGTTCCATTACCCTATTCCAACGGAGGCAACGCGCCGCTCAGCTGCGCCAGCCACACATCCGCAACTGCATCGCTGGGCGCCCGCCAATCCCCGCGCGGCGACAGCGCCCCGCCACTGGAAACCTTCGGACCATTGGGCATCGCGCTGCGCTTGAACTGGCTGAACTGGAAGAAGCGCCAGCAGAATTTCTCCAGCCACTGCGCGATGATCGGCAGGTCGTAGGCATTCTTGCGTGCTTCCGGAAACTCATGCGGCCACTGCCCTTCGCTTGCATCCTTCCAAGCATGCCACGCCAGGAACGCGACATGGCCCGGGCGGTGCCCGGTGCGCACGATATGGTGGAGGAAAAAATCGTTAAGCTCGTAAGGACCGATCAGTCCCTCGGTGCTCTGGATCTCGCCATCCTCGCCCTCGGGCACCAGCTCCGGGCTGATTTCCGTATCGAGGATCGCGTCGAGCGCATTGTCTGCCGCATTGTCGAACTGATCGGTCCGCTCCGCCCAGCGGATAAGATACTGGATCAGTGTCTTGGGGACGCCCGAATTGACGCCATAATGGCTCATCTGGTCGCCCACCCCATAGGTGCACCAGCCCAGTGCCAATTCGCTGAGATCGCCCGTGCCGATCACGAAGCCATCATGCTGTCCCGCCAGGCGGAAAAGATAGTCGGTGCGCAGGCCTGCCTGCACGTTTTCGAATGTCGTATCGTAAACCGGCTCGCCATCGGCAAAGGCGTGGCCGATATCCTGCAACATCCGCTGTGCGGCGGGCTTGATATCGATCTCCTCCGCCGTGATGCGCGTTGCCTCCATCAATTTCCACGCATTGGACTTGGTACCCTTGGAGGTGCCGAAACCCGGCATGGTATAGCCGCGAATGAAGCTGCGCGGCAGGCCCAGCCGGTCGCACGCTTTTGCCGCGACCAGCAGCGCATGGGTGGAATCAAGACCGCCCGAAATGCCGATAATCAGCGATTTAGCGCCTGTGGCCTGCATCCGGCGAATGAGCCCATCCACCTGAATATTGAACGCCTCGTAACAATCTTCGTCCAGAGTGCGCGGATTGTTGGGCACGAAGGGGAACCGGCGGATGGCGCGTTTCAGCCCGATATCGCCCGCTCTGTAATCATGCTGGAACTTCACGGTGCGGTAGTAATCTTCCGGCCGGCCTTCATGTTCTGCGGCATCGGTGAAAGTGCCGTTGCGAATACGCTCGCCCACGATGCGCTGGATATCGATATCGGTGAAGCATAATTCCGCCTGGCGGTCGAAACGCACGCTTTCCGCCAGCAAATTGCCGAGCTCGTAAATCACCCCCTGGCCATCCCAGGCCAGGTCGGTGGTGCTTTCACCGTGTCCGCTGGCGGAATAGAGATAGGCGCACATGGAGCGGGCGGACATGGCCCGGCAATGGAGGTGCCGATCGTCGGCCCTGCCGATGGTGATCGGGCTGGCGGAAAGGTTGCACAGGATAGTCGCCCCGGCCAGCGCGGCCAGCGCGCCCGGCGGGCGCGGCGCCCAGAAATCTTCGCAGATTTCCATCCCGAAGGTGAAGCCCGGCAGGTTTTCCGCTGCGAATACCAGGTCCGATCCGAACGGCACGCTCTCGCTATTCACCTCGATTTCGAGGCCCACGCAGTCGCGGCCATGCGAGAAATAGCGTTTCTCGTAGAACTCGCGGTAATTGGGCAGGAAGCTCTTCGGGATGACGCCCAGCAATCTGCCATTGGCGATGGCAAGCGCGCAATTATACAGCTTCGCGCCGCGCCGCAGCGGGGCGCCGATTACCAGCACGGCGGTCACATCGCGGCTGGCCTCCACGATATCGCCGATGGCCGCCTCCACTGCATCGAGCAGCGCGGCCTGCAACAGCAGGTCGTCGATCGCATAGCTGGAAACGGATAGCTCGGGGTAAAGCATCAGGTCCACATCGCACGCATCGGCGCGCTTCGCCTCGTCGATAATACCCTTGGTATTATACGCGACATCGGCGGTGCGAACCTTGGGAGTGCAAGTGGCAACGCGCACGAAACCGTGCGTATGCATATCGTAGAACGGGTGGTCTGTGCTGGCCATGATCTTGCCCTAGCCCGAAGCTACTGCGCCAGCAATTCTTCTGCCGCAGGGGACTTTTCGAGCAGCGCGATCAGCCCGCGTTCGTGGCGAGTGAGATATTTGGTCGCGCGCGGCAATTCCAGGCCGTCATGCCATTTCACCCAGCCATCGCTGGACAGCAGATCGACCACCGCCGGGTGGATATAGCTGCTGCGCGCGACCGCCGGCGTATTGCCCAGCCTGTCCGATACCAGCTCCAGCAACTGCTTGATCGAGGGCTGCTCATCCGCGCCTGCCAGCAAGCCGAAACCCAGCACGCTGGCATGCCAGGTGCGAAAATTTTTGGCGGAGAACTCTTCGCCCATGCTCTCGCGAAGATAATCGTTCACATCGCCGCTATCGACCGGGCAGCGTTCGCCGTCTTCACTGATATACTGAAACAGTTTCTGGCCGGGCATGTCCTGCAATTCGCCAACCGCCGCTGCCAGATCCTCATCCGTCAACGTAACGTCGCGCTCTTTTCCGCCCTTGCCGCGAAAATGAAGGTGAACCTCGGCCCCGTTGACCTCGGCATGGCGCGACCGCAATGTGGTCGCACCGAAACTCTTGTTGCGCTGGGCATAGGCCTCGTTGCCAACCCGTACGAAGCCCATGTCCAGCAGGCGAATGGCCGCTGCCACCGCTCGCTTGCGGTCCATGACTTCGTTCTGCAGATCGTCTTCCACCCGCTGGCGCACGAGCGGGAGCAGCTCGCCAAAGGCGAGGCATCGGTCGAATTTCTCGCCTTCCTTCATGGCACGAAAATCGGGGTGATAACGATATTGCTTGCGGCCCTTATCGTCCATGCCGGTCGCCAATATGTGGCCATTCGGCGCAGGACAGAACCACTCGTCGATATAGGCGGGCGGCAGGGCGATTGCGTTCAACCGGCGCTTCTCCGCGCGGTCCGTAATCAGCACGCCCTTGGGATCGTAATAGGCGAAGCCCTTGCCTGCCCCCTTGCGCGTGATACCCGGCAGGGAATCGTCGATATAGATGAGCTTCGCCTCGGACACGCAAAGCTAACCGACCGCGAAGGTTGCGGTTCCTGCCATCGCCCGCCATCTCGGCCTGCACCCAATTTGGTAAGCAGGAGCGAATGTCCATGGCCGATTCCACCTACACCCCGCCAGAGGTCTGGAGCAGCGATACGGTGAGCGGCGGCAAGTTCGCCAATATCAACCGGCCTACCGCCGGCGCGCGGGAGGAGAAGGATCTGCCGGTCGGAAAGCACCCGTTCCAACTCTATTCGCTCGCCACGCCCAACGGGGTCAAGGCGAACATCATCTTCGAAGAGCTGCTTGAAGCGGGCCATTCGGAGGCGGATTACGACGCATGGCTGATCAATATCGGCGAAGGCGAGCAATTCACCAGCGGCTTTGTCGATATCAATCCCAACTCGAAAATTCCCGCAATGGTCGATCGCAGCGGAGCGGAGCCCATCCGCGTGTTCGAAAGCGGGGCGATCCTGATGCACATGGCGGAGAAATTCGGCAAGTTCCTTCCCACCGAAACCGCGGCACGGGCCGAAGTACTCAGCTGGCTGTTCTGGCAGATCGGCAGCGCACCATTCATAGGCGGCGGCTTCGGCCATTTTTACGCCTATGCGCCGGAAAAATACGAATATCCGATCAATCGCTATGCGATGGAGGTAAAGCGCCTGTTCTCCGTAGCCGATCAGCGCCTGGCCGATGCGCAATTCCTGGGCGGCGCGGATTATACCGTGGCCGACATGGCCACCTATCCCTGGCTCGCTCCATTCGTGACAGGCAATATTTACGGGGAGGCGACCAAGTTCCTCTCGATCCACGAATATAAAAACGTCGCGCGCTGGGTTCATGAAATCGCCGAACGGCCGGCCGTGGACCGGGCGAAGCGAGTCAACCGGACCTGGGGCGATGAAGCGACTAACCTGCCGGAACGCCATTCGAGCAGCGATTTCGATGGGCTGGAGGATTAGGGGAGCTCCTGAGCCGATCGTCCAGCCGATCGCCCAGCGCACGCCAAAAACTTGACACCCCCGCCCCCATCGGCTCCCGTTGCGGCATGGCCACCGCCGCAGCACACTCGACCGTAGCGGCAGCCCCTGCCGGCACCACCAGGCCGCTCAGCCTATGGGAAAAATTCGGATATGGCTCCGGCGATTTCGCCGCGAACCTGTATATCCAGATGTTCGGCTTTTTCCTGCTGTTCTACTATACCGACGTTTATGGAATCAGTCCCGGCGTGGTCGGCTCGTTGATGTTGGCGAGCAAGGTTCTGGACGCGGTCAGCGACCCCGCAATGGGCCTGATCGCAGACCGCACGCGTAGCCGCTGGGGACGCTACCGCCCCTATCTTCTGTGGGGCGCGATCCCGTTCGGGATCAGCGGTTTTCTGGTCTTTGCAGGGCCGGATTTGTCACCCACCGGCAAGGTAATCTGGGCGGGCGTGACCTTCATCCTCGTGCGGCAAGTCTTTACGCTGGTAAATATCCCCTATTCGGGCCTGCTGGGCGTGCTCCACCCGCTCAGCGCGGAGCGAACCAAGGCAACCACCTGGCGCTTTGCCATGTCGACCTGTGCAGCGATTTTCATTGGATTGACCGGCACCGCGCTGATCCGCGAACTGGGCGGCGGCGATTACCAGGAAGGGATTCGCTGGACGATGGCGATAATGGCGGTGCTGGCCACGGTGCTGACCCTGTTCGCTTTCGCCACCACGAAGGAACGCGTCGCGCCCAAGGTCCAGAAACGCTCCGTACGCGACGATATCGGTGCGGTGATCAGCACTCGTTGGTGGATCGTCTGCGCGGCCGCTTCGGTGCTGCTGATGACCGGCCTCGTCACCCGTTTTGGCACTGCGCTGTATTTTTTCAAATATATCCTCGCCGCCAGCGACGAGCCGGTGTTCGGGCCGCTCGACCTGCCCAGCCTGTTCCTCGCCAGCGGAGCGTTCGCGCAATTGATCGGCGTGATTGCCGGCGGAATGCTGGCTATTCGCTATGACAAGGGGCGGCTGGTGATGGTGGCCGCCGTGGTGCAGGTGGCCGCGATGCTGGGTTTCGAGCTGCTGGAAAACACCGATTATGCCGCGATGATGGTGCTGCAAGCCTTTGCCAGCGCGGGCTACGGCATATGTATCACCATGCTGTTCGCCATGTTCACCGACCTTGCCGAATTCATCGAATGGCGCAGCAAGCTGCAAGTCACCGCGCTGGTGATTTCGGCCAGCATATTCGGTCTGAAGGTGGGCAATGCGCTTGCCGTGGCGATTCCCGGCTTCGTGCTGGAAGCCACCGGCTTTGTCGCCAACCAGCCGCAGACCGACGCGGCGCAGGCGGGCATCATGGCGGTGTTCCAATGGCTGCCGATAGTTTGCGTGGCGGGCGTGGGCCTGCTGATGGCATTCTACGGTCTCGACCGGCGCAGAGTGGCCGAAGTGGAGGCCGATCTGTCGACCCGCCGCGCTGCGATCAGCCTGTAGGAACGCAGGCCCCGCACCGGGCAAACACCCCCTTCCATTCACCGCACAGCGCGCTATAGAGCGCCCCTTCGCTGCTGGGGCGTGGCCAAGTGGTAAGGCACCGGTTTTTGGTATCGGCATTCGCAGGTTCGATCCCTGCCGCCCCAGCCAGCGATATGATGTTCTCCAAGAATCTAGACGAGCAACGCTTCCCTGCGAGGGGAAACCGCGTGGCACCTGTCGTGAAATCCCGTCGGGATTTCGATCTGGGTGCCATGGAACGGGAGAATCAAGCTTGGTATTTGCACCCCAGTTCGCGGATGTCTTGCAGGCGGACCGGCATTAGGGCCAATCCAGAAGTTCAAATCTCCATTATCTGCGAAAACCGATTTCTGCTTCATCAAACAGAGCATTTATTTTCGCTGGCAGAAGAATAATATCGCGATCACGGAAGATTTATGGAGCAAGTGATGAAAGCAGCGACCCTTAGTGAGTATGGCGAGAACGCCGAGTTCGAAGTGGTGGACGTGGCAAAGCCCGAAGCGGCGCCAGGCCATGTGGTCGTCCGGGTGGCGGCGACCAGCGTGAACACCGTCGATACGATGATCCGGAACATGGGGCATGACCTCGCCCCGCTTGCGCCGGCCCTCCCAGCGGTGCTCGGGATGGATTTCGCCGGGACGATCGATGCGGTGGGCGATGGCATCGAAGGCTTTGCGGTGGGCGATGAAGTCTATGGCTGCGCTGGCGGGCTTGCAGACTTGCAAGGAGCGTTGGCCGAATTTATGCTCGCCGATGCCCGGCTAATCTCGCACAAACCCAAATCCCTATCGATGCGTGAGGCAGCAGCCATGCCGTTGGTCGGGATCACCGCTTATGAGGGGCTGATCAGGGCGCAGGTGCAGGAAGGTCAGAAGGTTCTGGTCCATGGCGGCGCGGGCGGCGTCGGTCATCTGGCCATCCAGATCGCCATCGCGATGGGCGCGGACGTATATTCGACCTGCAGCGATACCGCGCAGGCGGCGATAATCGAGGGCTACGGCGCCACCGCGATCAATTACAAACAGGAAGACGTTGCCGATTACGTTGGCAAGCACACCTCGGGTAGCGGCTTCGACGCTGTGTTCGATACGGTCGGCGGCGACAATATGGCTAAATCGTTCGAGGCGGCGGCGCTGAATGCCCATGTTTCGACCACGGTTGCCATGACCGAGCTCGACCTGACCCCCGCCCATTTCAAAGGCCTGTCGCTGCATGTGGTTTTCATGCTGATTCCGATGCTGCACGATATCGGCCGTGAAGCGCATGGAGCGATCCTTTCCACCTTGGCGGAGATGGTCGATTCCGGAAAGCTGAAGCCGCTGCTCGATGAAAAACAATTCGCCATGTCGCAAGCAGGCGAAGCCCATGCGCGGCTATCCAGCGGACAGGCCAACGGCAAGGTCGTCATCGACATAGCCTGATAGCGCGTTGGACGCGGTCAGGATTGCCAAGGTGGGTTGCGACCGATTTTCTCGACCAGGAAATCGATCAGCACCCTGACCTTGGCGGTCAGGACGTTGGATTTGGGATAGACCAGCCACAGCGCGATGTCGTTCTCGATGCGCCAGTCGGGCAGAACGCGCATCAGCGTTCCTTCGCGCAAAGCGTGATGAATGTTCCAGTCCGCATTTACCGAGATGCCCAGACCCGCAGCACAGGCGGCGCGCTGGCTGGCTCCATCGTCGATCACCACCCGGCAATCGGCCTCGTCGAGAGAGAAGGTCGCGCGTTCTCCGCTTGCAGAGATCAACACGCGTTCGCCCTGTCGCCGGAATGCGATGAGATCGTGATCGGCCAGATCGGCCGGCGAGCGCGGTGTGCCGCGCCGCTCAAGATATTCAGGCGATGCGCACAGTATATGCTCGACATCGGCCAGCTTGCGCGCCTTCAATGCGCTGTCGTCAAGCGTACTGTTGCGCAGAGCCAGGTCGAAGCTTCCCTCCAGCAAGTCGAAGGGCGCGTCGGAAAACCGCAGGTCGAGATCCACGCCCGGATTGAGGCGGAGAAATTCGGGCAGGATCGGCGCGATATAGAGCTGTGCGAAGCTGCTGGGCGCTGCGAAGCGGACCGTGCCCGCAGCGTCGGGCTTGCCGTGCCCCAGCGCGGCCATGGCCGCATCGCGCTGCGCCAATATTTCGCGGGCGAAGGGCAGGAATTCCTCCCCCTCGATCGATATGGCGACCTTGCGTGTCGAGCGATGAAGCAGCTGCGCGCCCACTTCCCGCTCCAGCTTGGCAAGCCTGGCGCTGGCCACTGCTGGCGCGAGCCCGAGGTCGCGGCCCGCAGCGCTGATATTCAGTTTCCGGGCCGCCCGAACGAAAAGCCGCAAGCCATCAATATCCATCGATTATATCCAAAAGACGAAAACAGAAGCATTCCTTCTGATATTTCGCATGAAATTGCATCTGTTAGATTGCCGAGCAACACTTTGGGGAAATGAGCGCCTTTCAAAATTCAGGAGACTTTGAATGAAGACCATCACCGCTGCAGCAGCTATTGTCAGTGCCCTCGTCCCTGCAACCGGCTGGGCGCAGGATGCGCAGTACGAACTGGTCGATTACGAAGATATCGAATGGGGCGCGCTCAACCCTGCACGCGGCGACGCCAGCCCACGGGCGGGCGATCTTTGGGGGGACCGCACCGCTGATAGCGCAAGCGGCTTCATCGTGCGGTTCGACGAGGGCTTTTCGTCCCCTCCGAATATTCACAACATCACCTATCGGGGCCTGGTGATCGATGGAGCGGTGCACAATGACGATCCGGACGCTGCGCAGATGTGGCTATCGCCCTTGTCGTTCTGGACCCAACCTGCGGGCGAAGATCACGTCACTGCAGCCGAAGGCAGGGTCAACATCGCTTATATCGAAATCGATTCCGGGCCTTATCTGGTCCAGCCTTCCGACGAAGCCTTCGATAATGGCGAGCGCCCGATAAATGTCGAAGCCGGCAATCTTGTCTGGCTGGATGGGAGGGACATCGAATTTCTGTTCTCCGAGGGCGCAGAAGAAGGCCGCGGTGCGAAAACCGCCTTTTTGTGGTCCAACGATCAAACGGGTGAGCGCGGCTCGCTGGTCCATCTGCCAAATGGTTTCGCAGGTCAGATTGCGACCGGATCGGGCAGCTTCCGCGCGGTCACAACAGGGGGCGTGGTTGCCTACTCCAATCCGCAAATGCCGCAGATGACTGCGCTTTCGCAAGGAAGCTATTTCGGATCGGCGGGGGCCGCCAGCCACCAGATCGCGTGCTCGGAAGATAAGGGGTGCACGGTTTACATCCGAACGGATAGCGCGTTCACGCTGATCCAATAGCGGGCCGCGTTCCCGGCGCCCTATCGAAACCTCGGTGACACGGAATTTCTCCAATTCAAAGGTTGAAGCATCATGAGCAAAACTATCCTGATCACCGGAGCGACCGACGGGATCGGCTTGGAAACGGCGAAACTTCTTCGTAGCGAAGGGCACAACCTGCTCCTCCACGGCCGCAATGACGGCAAACTGGCGGCCGCCCGAGATTCGATTGCAGCGATCGGTGGGCCGGGACGGATACGCACCTATCGCGCAGACCTGTCTTCGATCGGCGCGGTGGAGCGGTTTGCCCAGGAGATACAGCAGAACGAGCCAGCACTTGACGTGCTGATCAACAATGCCGGTGTTTTCGCCATGGAAGACCCCGTGACCAGCGACGGCCTCGACGCGCGCTTCGCCGTCAATACGATCGCGCCGTATATTCTGGCCCGCGAACTCACAGAATTGCTCGGTGCCAATGGCCGGATCGTCAACGTATCTTCGGCCGCACAGGCGCCGGTATCGCTAGAGGCACTGAAAGGCGGGCAGCGTCTGTCGGACAATGATGCCTATGCGCAGAGCAAGCTCGCCATCACCATGTTCTCGCGCCATCTGGCTAACGAATTGGGGACCGCCGGGCCCACCGTGATCGCTGTAAATCCTGGCTCTCTGCTGGGCAGCAAAATGGTGAAGAAAGCCTACGGAATGCAGGGCAAGGACCTATCCATCGGTGCCGAAATCCTGGGGCGAGCTGCAACATCGTCAGATTTCAACGACGCCTCCGGCCGCTATTTCGACAATGATAGCGGCCAGTTCCGCAATCCGCACTCGGATGCGTCCGATCCGGCAAAGAATGCAGCGCTTGTCGAAACTATCGAGGATATCTTGCAGGACAAGACTTAATGGCAGCCCGGACGAAACCGGGTCAGCACGCCCAGGCTACGCCGGCCAAATGCTCCTGATTTCCAAGCCCCTGATTGTCACTCCGCAGCCCGGGTGACTGGCCATAAATGAAGTTGGATTCCCTGAAGAATGGACCCGAACTGACAGTCCATATGGATCGCAGCCTGCTTGCACTAGCAGGCGCGCTACGGCATCTTCGCCCCAGCGCAAAAGGTAATACTTCGTGTTGAACATAGCGTTGCGCAGGAGTTTCGACATGCCGATCAATCCCTACCACCTGTTTATAGTTATCATCGCTCTGATGCTGCCTGCCCGCGCCATCGCCTTGCCCGACGGCGAGGGAAAGCAGCTGGTCGAGGGCGTTTGCAGCTCGTGCCATGGGACCAGCCTGATCGAGAGAAGCTCCGGCTACACGCGTGAGGATTGGCGTTTCCTCGTCTCTACGATGATCGATCTGTCCAATAATCCTGCAACCGAAAGTACCATTCTCGATTACCTGGCTACCAACTTCCCGCCCAGCGCCAACCGCGCGGCGACGCCGGTTGCAGGGCCGGTCTCGATCGCGTTCGAGGAATGGCAGGTCCCCACACTCGGGCAACGTTCTCGCGATCCGGTCGAGGCACCGGACGGCAATATCTGGTGGGTCGGACAGTGGCGCGACATCCTGGGGCGCCTCGATCCGAGAACGGGCGCAATGGAGGAGTTTCGCTTGCCAAAGGGGGCTAAGCCGCATTCGGTCAATATCGGGCCCGGTGGATCTGCCTGGTATACCGGCAATCGCAATGCCACCATCGGCCGGTTCGACCCCGCGACCGAAGAGATTACCGAGTTTCCCATGCCGAACGAGGCTGCGCGCGACCCCCACACGGCGGAGTTCGACGCAAATGGCATCCTGTGGTTCTCCCTACAGGGCAGCAATATGATCGGGCGGCTGGACCCCGCCAGCGGAGCGATCGAACTTGTCTCCAGTCCGCGCGAAAAATCACGCCCTTACGGCGTCAAAGTCGGCGCGGATGGCAGCGTCTGGGTGGCCTGCAATGGAGCGAACTGCCTGCTTCGCGTCGATCCGGAGACGATGGAGGTCACGCAAATCACCCTGCCCGGCGAGGGCACAAAAGTGCGCCGGCTCGATATTGATCGGGACGGGATGATCTGGTGGGTCAATTCGGGCCTTGGCAGGTTGGGCCGTTACGACCCGAAAACCGGCGATATAACCGAATGGCCTTCGCCAAGCGGGCCTGCATCTCATCCCTATGCCATCGCCGTGTTCGATGGCGCGATCTGGTATAATGAAAGCGGCGTTCGGCCCGACATGCTCGTCCGGTTCGATCCGGATGCCGAAACCTTTCAGAGCTGGCCGATCCCGTCGGGCCCGGTCCATGCCGGGATCCTGCGTCACATGCGGACGACGCTCGACGGCAAGGCCCTGCTGATCCATCAAAGCGGAACGAACCATATCGCCCGGGTCACTGTGGCCGGAGACGACACAGCGCCATAATCGCAGCGAATATCTCAGCGTTCGCGGTAAGCTCTTATGCGCGGCAGACCAACCGCCGCACGATACACTGGCGCGAGGCCAAACAGGAAGGGCGCAGGCTCGTCACCTACGCCCTTCTTTGGCTTTGTTGGCTGGGTTGGTCAGCGAAGATCGACGAGTCGAGCCTTAACGCTGGACGCGGCCCGATCCGTCGCCGGACATCAGCTTCTCCACTTCCGGCACCGATACGCGGTTGAAGTCGCCCAGGATCGAGTGCTTCAGGCAGCTTGCGGCTACGGCGAATTCGAGGCTTTCCTGCCGATCATCATAGGCGTTGAGGCCGTAGATCAGTGCGGACGCAAAGCTGTCTCCGCCGCCCACGCGGTCCACGATATCGGTCATCTCGTAGCGGCGCGACAGCTTGAAGCCGCCATCCCTGGTGCGCAGACAGGCAGACCAGTTGTTGCGGTCCGCGCTGAGGCTTTCGCGCAGAGTGATGGCGATGGTTTTCATCTCCGGGTAGATATCCAGCACCTTGGCGGACAACGCCTCGTATTTCGCGGTGTCGAGTTCGCCCGATTCCACATCGACATCGACCGAGATATCGAGCGACTTCTGGCAATCTTCCTCGTTGGCGATGCCGACATCGACATGCTCGACCAGCTCGCGCATGACTTCGGGCGCGCTCTTCCCGTATTTCCACAGCTTGCCGCGGAAGTTGAAATCGCATGATACGGTAACGCCCGCCTCCTGCGCAGCTTTGACGCATTCCAGGCTGAGATCGGCAGCCGTTTGGCTGAGAGCCGGAGTGATGCCGGTGATGTGCAGCCATTTTGCGCCATCGAAAATCGCCGGCCAGTCGAAATCGCCAGGTGCCGCCTCGCAAATCGAAGAGCGCGCCCGGTCATAGACCACCTTGGAAGGGCGCTGGTTGGCACCGCTTTCGAGGTAGTAGATACCCACCCGGTCGCCCGAGCGGCGCACATGGCTGGTATTCACGCCGAAGCTGCGCAATTCGCGAATTGCAGCCTCGCCGATGTCATTGTCCGGCAGCGCGGAGACAAAACCGGCATCCAGCCCGTAATTGCTCAGCGCCACTGCGACATTCGCTTCGCCGCCGCCGAAGGTCGCTTCGAAAGTGGGCGACTGGAAGAACCGTTCGTGCCCCGGCGTCTTCAACCGCAGCATGATCTCGCCGAATGAAAGAAACTCACTCATCGGACCGCAACCCGGTCGTGCCGCGAAAGCGGCGAATGCTGGCCTGTCATAACCTGATCACTCCTCTTTCGAATACTCGCCTTACGAGAAGGCCAGTCCGCCATTGATGTCGATATTCGCCCCATTGATGAACGAGGCTGCGTCCGATGCCAGGTAAACCACCAGATCGGCGGTTTCCTCTGCATGGCCCTGCCGTTTGAGCGGGGTGGAATTGGCGACGTTCTCGCGCGCGGCATCGGGGGTGAAGTTGTCGTGGAAGGCTGTGGCGATCATCCCGGGGCACAGAGCGTTGACGCGGATACCCTTGGGGCCGAGTTCTTTCGCCATGGCGCGGGTGAAGGTCATCACCGCACCCTTGGACGTGGCATAGGCAGAGGCGCCGCCGCCGCCGCCATCGCGCCCGGCCAATGAGGCGAGATTCACGATTGCCGCGCCTGCGCCCATATGCTGGGCCGCCGCCTTGGTCGCGAGGAATGTCGAGGTGACGTTCAGCTGCATCACCTGGTTGAAGAACTCTTCGTCCATTTCACCCAGCGTCTTGCGAGCGACCAGGCCGCCCGCATTGTTGACCAGAATATCGACATTGCCGCCAAATTCGCTGCGCGCAGCTTCGATCAGCGCGTCGACTTCGCTGGCCTTGGTGACATCGGCCTTGACCTTGATCGCCTTGCCGCCGCCGGCCTTCTCGATCGCCGCCAGAGTGGCATCCGCATCGTCTTCATTGCTGAAATAGTTGACGACGACATTCGCGCCTTCGCTTGCCAGCTTCACGCTGATCGCACGGCCGATATCGCGGCTGCCACCGGTCACGATGGCTGTCTTGCCTTGGAATTTCATATCAAATAGCCTTGATTACTGGAGAAAATTGCGTGGAATGGATTTTGCCTTGAGCGGCTTGATCTCGGGACACAGGATCAACACCGATGCCACCGTGGCAATCGCCAGGCCTGCGCCCACGATAAAGGCCGGGGCGTAACTGTTGACCGTGATGATCGGGATCAGGAAGTTCAGCCCGACAACCGCCAGCTTCGCCGCTGTGCCGGCGAAACCTGCCAGCGAACCCACCGAAGCCCCGCTGTAGAAGTCGCTCGGCAAAGTCTGGATGTTGCCGATGGCAGTCTGGAAGCCGAACAGGATGATCGCCATGATCAAGACGGCGACCAGCGGCGTGCTCGCTTGCGTGGTCAGGAGCAGCGACACCAGCATGATCACGCCGCCAAGCGTAATGACGCTCTTCCGGGTACGGTTGACGGTCCAGCCGGCTTTCAGGCGATTACCCGCCAGCAATCCGCCGAACCATGCGCCGAACATCGCGCCGACGTAGGGAATCCAGGCAAAGGCGGCGATTTCTTCGACCCCGAAACCGTAGGTGTTGAGCAGATAGATCGGCAGCCAGCCAACGAACAGCCACCAGATCGGATCGATGAAGAAGCTGGCGAGGATAACGCCCCAGCTTTCCTTTCGGCTGAGGATTTCGCCGGTACCCGGCGCATAATCGGCGACTTCGTTCGTCTCCTGGTTGCGCTGCCCGGTCAGGATGAACTGGCGTTCCTCCTCGCTGATCCAAGGGTGCGCGTTAGGGCCGCTCTTGTAAACGATCAGCCAAGGCAGCAGCCAGAGGAATCCCAGCGCGCCGACCGCGATAAATGTCGCTTGCCAGCTTCCCAGGAACACGAATAGCACACCGATGATCGGCGCCGAAACGATACCCCCGATGGCAGCGCCCGAATTGAAAATACCTTGCGCCAATGCGCGCTCGTTAATCGGAAACCATTCGGCATTGGCCTTGGTTGCGCCCGGCCAGTTGCCTGCTTCGGACACACCCAGCAGTCCGCGAAAAATGGCGAAGCTGACCAACCCGCTCGCTGCGGCGTGGAGCATGGTGGCGGCCGACCACACCACGATCGACAGGACAAAACCCAGCCGGACGCCGATCCAGTCGAAAATCTTGCCGAAGATGCTCTGGCCGAAAGCATAGGCCAGCGTGAACACGTTCAGGATGATCGCGTAATCGAACTCGGTAAGCTCAAGCTCTTCGGATATTTCGGGCCATAGAAAGCCTAATGCCCCGCGATCGATATAGTTGATTATGGTGGCCAGTGCGACCAGCCCCACGATCCAGAACCGCAGATTGCCCTTGGTCTTCATTTTCAGCCCCCCTCACCCAGAAAATCTTCGCGCACCGGACTGAACGTATCGATCAGCACGCCCGCCTCCAGGCAGACTGCCCCGTGATCTGCATGCGGTTCGGCGTAAAACCCGTCGCCTGCGCCCAGTTCGCGAACCTTGTCGCCCACCATCACGCGAAACCGTCCGCTTTCGACATAGGTGGACTGGCTGTGCGGATGCGAATGGACATCGCCGACCGCGCCTTCCTCGAACCATACGCGCACCACCATCAGATCCGGCCCGAAGCCGAGGATCTGGCGGGCGATGCCGCCGCCCAGATCTTCCTTCTGAACCGAAGCTGCCTCGACAAAGGCCCCGCTATTGCTGTTGCTGCTGCTGCGAATTTTGGTGGCCATGTCAGTCGCCCTCCCCGGACATTGCGATGCGGGCGGCAAAGCCGGTCCAGGCAATATCCTGCCCATCCACCGAGATGGTGTGGCTTGCCTCCGGATCGTTATCGTATGAGATCGCCAGTGCGGTCGTCTCGCCGCTCTTTGCCTGAACGATGACCAGGTCGTAATCGCCCGCTTCGATATGGCGCAGCGAGGCGATCTGGCTACGGCTGGCGACAGTCTGCTCGGTCGCGCCGTCATACAGCCCGTGCTGCTCCAGCACGCTTGCGAAAGTGGTTTTTTCCGCCCCCGCAACACGCTGGATCACCAGCGGCTCGCGGCGCAGATTGAAAGCGGGATCGTTCGCGCCGCTTTCACCCAGAATGACTTGTGACCCCTGCTGCGGGACGAAACGATAGGTGTAGAACCGCCCGTCAAGCAGCCAGGTCATAAAGGCCTGGTCCGCCGCCGGGCTGGCCGTGCCATCGACCCAGATATGTTGATAACCGTCATCCTCCCCCAGCACCGGGCGCGGGCCCAGATTGCGCGCCGGATCGAAGCCGGTTTCGATGATGTGGCCGGAATAGTGCAGCGGCAGGTCGAACTGGTGTTCGCCCCTGCTCGACGCGCGCAGGACATCGACCACGACCGGCGCGCTCAGCCCTTCGACATCGAGCAGCGCCAGACTGCGCAGCATCGTAACGCCGTGTTCGCTATAGGCGCTGTCGATGCTGGCCGTGCTGATCTGCAGTTCCGGATCGGCGGCGAAGTGTAGCTGCGTCGGGGCGAAGCGGTCGGCCACTTTCACATCGCCGCCAAAATGGCTCGTCTCGTTAACCACCAGCGCATTGTGAGCGACGGTCTGCTTCGCCCAGCTGGTGTTTTCGGGCAGATAGCGGCCGCCTTCCTTGGCGACGATATTCAGGAAGCGCGCAGCGCCGTAATCGCGCACGATTTCGTTACCATTGTCGTAAAGCTGCCAGCTCAGCTTGTCGAAATGGCCGTGCCCCATGCCTTGCGAGGCGTTCTTGGCGACCAGCGCCGTGTGGTCCGGCCCATCCCCATGGCGCAGGATGGCAACCGCGCCGCCATCGCCCTCCGGCCCATCCGACAACAGCAGCGAGCGGAATGGAAAGGGCTGAGCTTCGCCCGCGGCCAGCGCCCGCGTCAATGCGAGCCCATCGTCCGAGAGCACGGTGCGCCCCTGATAATCGGCAATTGCCAGCAGTCCGGGATCGCGCGTTTCGGCAAAGGCGATGGCAACGCCGTGATAGAGCTCGTCGGTATTCAGGCTCTTGTCGCGGATGGCATCGTTGAATGGGAAGAAATACCCATCATAGGTCAGCTGAATGGTCGTGCGCAGCGCTTTCAGCAGGATCCCATCGCGATGTTCGAAGATGCGGCGATCGGGATCGTTTTCCGAAATCGCATTGCCGAACACCATGAACGGCATCAGCGCATATCGCTGATAATACGGGCCTTCGGTGTAATATCCGTCGGGCGAAAACAGCAGCTCGGTCTGCCGCAGGAAGCCGCTTGTGCCCGTCTTGTCGGAGCCCAGCAAAGCCCGATCGACCATATCCTGATCGCCGAGCAGATAGCCGGTCATACCGACCCCGGCAGTGGCCCAGGTTGCATGGTTGTGAATGCGGTTGAAAGTCGCCTCGGATTCTACCGAGAGGAAGTGCGCGGCGCGGCGAAACACCTGATCGTCGATCCGCGTGCGGTCGGCATCGGACAACGTGTCGCGGATATCGCCGTAACCCTGCACGGCCTGGACCAGCCACACCGCATCGTTGAGCACTTGCCAGAATATACGTCCGGGGTTCTGGTTCTTGCGCGCCGGATGATCTTCCAGCGTGGGATACAGATCGGCATAAGCCAGCAACATGTCGCGCGCATAATCGCGGTAGGCTGCATCGCCGGTAATGCGAAAGAGCTGCCCCGAGAGGTATATGGCGCGGTAATTGCGCTTGTGCTGTTCGTGCGTGTAACCACCGCCGGGATCCTTGGGCACCGGCATCACGACACCCTGCTCCATCATGCCCGATACGAACGCTTTCGCGCGTTCGACTTCGGCCTGGTAGAGTGGCGGGAGTTCAGCTGTCTGGACCGCTCCATCGGCCTGTGCGAATGCGGGGCTTGCCGTGGCGGTCACCGCCAAAGCCGTAGCTGCAATGAAGGTGCGGATCATGGCGCGCTCGCTCCATCTGCGGTGTTGCCGCTCATCTCCACGCGCGGCTCACCGATGAAAACCAGTTCTTCGAACACGGGCGGCGGAGTTTCGGCAAAACTGTTGTCGGTCACGCTCGTCACCGGCGTGCCAACCGTATGGACCACCCGCAAAGGCGCGGACTGGGCGAGCGCGTTGCGCGTGATTTTCGCGGTTTGAACGCCGTGCAGCTTCAGCGATGCGCCGGTGCCATTGGTTGCAGCATGGCCGACATTGGCCAACGCGTTGCCGCTGACGGTCACGAACGGTCCGAAAGTGCTTTCATCGCGCCCGCCGCGATAGATATTGGCGATCGGGCCGCCAATATCGGCGAAGGAACTGTCGGTAATATCGAGATATTCGACATTATACTGGCCGAAATCCTCGGTTTCCGCAGCGGCCGAAACCACCGTGCCACTGATATCGGCGAAGCTGCTGCGCCGGATCGAGACCCGGTCCGCCAGCGCGCTCTTGCCCAAGGTCAGCACGTTGAACGACTTGTTGACCGTCAAGCCGCGCACCGTGACCCCGTCAAGTTCGATCTGCATGTTCGACTGGATCGGAAAGGTGGTCGTGCGGATCACCGAGTTGCCGACTGAATCCGGGGCAAGCTCGCCATCGATCACCAGATCGATCAGCTGCAAATCCGCCCCTTCGCGCAGTTCGAACAAGGAAGGGCGGGCAAACATGATGATGGGAGCCGCGCCATCCTCGTCTTTCATGCCGCGCAAAGTGATCGAGTGGTCCAGCGCAATCGTGCGATCGGAGGTGTATTGCCCGGGCTTCAGCAGCAACACGTCTCCGGCAGCAGCGGCGGATATAGCCTCGACCAGAGTGTTTTCACCGGGGCCGATCTCGGTGACTGTGCCGCTGCTGCCGAAAGGACTGCCATCGCCCGGCTTGGCATACCAATCCACGCCAACCTGATCGAGCGTGACCGGGGCAAGGTCGCGCGGGGCGCCGACCCCCGCAAGGGCCGGTTCGACAGGATAGAGCAGGCCGTTTTCGGCGCGGGCCAACTTACTGCTTGCCATGGTCAACTTATCGCGCAGCGGGCTATCCACGCCCCCCTGCAGGACCGCATTGCCGGAAAAGGCGATGCCCGACATGTCGTCATCGACCGCGATAAAGGACTCGCCCGCCAATCCGCTCAACAGATTATCCGAAAAGGTGCTGTCCACCGGAGTTGCCGAGCGCTCGTCGTCCGAACCGATGCCAAAGCCGATGCGGCGGCTATCCACAATGCTGTTGTTTTCGATCCGCGCACCGCGCACTTGCACGTATCGGTTGACCGGCGAGTTTGGCACGCCGTTCATCACCGCCAGCGCGCTGGAGAAGCCGCTGCCGCGCAGCCCCTCCATGTAATTGCCGCGCACCGTCTGGTATTGATTAATGACGCGGATGCCGCCGGTGTAATCCTTGCCGTGCCCCATGAACACGTTGCGCTCGACCAGATTGTTGTCGCCATGGCGCAGCGTCAGGGTTCCCCGGCTGCGTAGGAACAGATTGCCCCGGAAAATATTGCCGCCCGATTTGGAGGAGATGATCTCCACCTCGCCATCGCAGCGGTCGAACACGTTGTTTTCGACCAGAGTGCCGGAGGTAAACATCGAATATTTGCTGGTTCCGATCCGCAGAGTCTCGCCGCCATTCGAGCCCAGAACCGGGCGCGGCCCGAAATAATTATGGTCGATACGGTGGCCGTTCTCGCGGCTGCCTTTCTGGTCCAGACGAACCGCCAGCGTCACGCCCTTGTTGGTCTTGCCAACCAGATGATTGCGGTCGAAGCGATTGTTCCGGCCGTAAATGCCTACCCAGTAATCGGATTCATAACGGTCCGGCTTGCTGAACCCGTCGATCACCACCTGCGTGACGCGCGCATTGCGTGCCAGATCCTGCTTGTTGCGGCGGAAGGAGATAACTTCACCGCGCGGGCTGTATCCATCGCGGAACACCAGGCCGGTTACCAAAATGTGCTCGCCGCCGATCCGCAGGCTGGACTGGCCGGTCAGGAAGACCTTTCCAGCTTCTTCGGAAATCACGGTAATCGGCGCATCTTCACGTCCCTTGCCCGTGATCACCAGTTCGAAATCGCGCCATTCGCCATTGGCCAGGATGATCACATCGCCGGCCCCGATCTGCTTCAGCGCGTGGGCATATTCGTTCTGATTGCGGACGAAATAATTTTCGGCGTGAGCGGGTATGGCAACAAGCCACAACACCATCGACAACAGGCCAAGCCTTGCCAGCATCCCAATAATCCCTCTCACCTTATTATGAGGAGAGATCATAAGCGTGACGGTCAGTCTGTCAATCCTTATGGCCTAACGAATGGCAATATTTTGTAATACCAGTTTGGCCTAGCCTATTTGGCTTGGCCCAGCTTGCCACAACCCGGCCGGCCCTAGCCTAGTTTGGACGAGGCGAGGAACCGCTCGCGGCTCTGGCTCGCCTGCTGTTGCAACTCTTCGAGCGCCTTGCGCTCGGTCGCATCCAGCATGGCGGCGATCAGGCGTTCGAAATGATCGCGCATGGCGGCGCGTGCTGCGGCAGGATCGCGAGCTTTCAGTGCGTCGAACACGGCGCGATGCTCTTCCATTCGGGAGGCGGCATCGTGGACACAGACCGATTCGTAGGTGGATTTAACCTCGGGCAGCTCTTCGCGCATGCGCCACAGGCTTTTGACCGTGTGGATGATCGCTGCGTTATTCGATGCCTCGGCGATGGTCTGGTGAAACAGCTCATCGGCCGCATTGGATTTGTCGGGATCGCGCGACCCCATATCTTCGATCAACCCTTCCAGCCGCGTGACGCTCTCATCATCGATGTGATACGCCGCCAGAGCAGCCGCTTCGGATTCGATCAGCAGCCGCGCCTCGGTCACTTCGAAGGCGCTCGCCTCGGGCAGTACTGCCTGCGTTTCGGGCTGTGCTTCGCTGACATAGACGCCCGATCCGGTCTTGATTTCCAGCCGGCCCACCGCCTGCAGGGCGATCTCCGCTTCGCGAATGGTGACCCGGCTGACCCCCAGCTTTTCCGCGAGGTCGCGCTCTCCGGGCAGTCTCGTGCCCGGAGGGAATGCGCCATCGTCGATCAGCTTGGCAATCTGCTCCGCGACCGATTGGAAAAGCCTTTTTCCGCTCATCTGTTACCCCGTGAAAATCTGCTGCGTGTGTTGCGCCCCGATGTCCTACCAATTTCGGCCGACTTTGCCAGTGGCCGACAAATTTAGCCCGTTATGCCGGGGCGCAATCCATTGCGCCAACCGGCTATCAGAACTTGAACCGTACTCCGGCGAAATAGCGCGGGCCATAGACCAGCACCTGGCTCAGATCGTCGGGCGCGCCGCGGAAATCGGTGCGTGGTTCGTTAAACAGGTTCAGACCTTCCACGGTGAAGCGCACATTATCGTTCAGTTTGAACGAGGCACGCGCTTCGAACACGCCGACATCATCAACGTAGCGGATACGTCCCGGGGTCGAGACGAATTGCTGGAAGTAATCGCTGCGATATTTGTAGACACCCTGGAAATCGAACGGTCCGATTTCGTAATAGGCCTGCGCCGACAGGACATGCTCGGAAAACCCGAACAGGTTCGCCGGAACGATCAGACCATTGCGGGTCGTGACCGAACCGTCCGGATTGACTGTGGAAATCTCGCCCAGGCTATCGTCCTCGAACTCGAAATCGGAATCCGCGTAATTGTAGCTCAGCTTGAAACCCAGCCCATCCAGCGGCGATGGCAGGTAGCTGAACCGATGCGCGGCGGTCACTTCCAGACCGTAGATCGTGTTCGTGTCGTTATTGGTATCGATCGACGTGACAAACAGATCGGTCGGCGTTCCGCCCACATCGAAGGTTTCGAAAAACCCGACCGTTTCAAACCCGCCCTGGAAGCTCTTGTAATAGGCGTTGAATGCCAGGATCGTGTCGGCATTGGGGTACCATTCCAGACCGGCATCGATGTTCCATGCCAGAAGCGGTTCGGTGGCGGGATTACCCGTCGCCGAGACATTGTTGACACCGGAAGCCAGTGCCTCTGCTGGAGTGGCGAAATCCTCGTCATCATTCACATTGAAGATGCGCCCATCGCCCAGGCTCGACGGATCGGGCCGCGACAAAGTACGATAAGCGGCAAACCGGCCCAGCACATCGGGCTGGAATTCCGCCACCAGGTTAAAGCTCGGCAGGAATTCGGTATAGGACGCATTGGTAACGCGCCGCACCAGATTGCTGCCATCCTCTTCGATCGTAAAGCCCTGCTGCCCGTCATCATCCGCATCGGTCAGCACGATCTCGAGCGCCGGGCGAAAGCCGCGTGAACGAATGGACGTGTCTACCACGCGCAAACCGATATTGCCGCGCACCGGCATATTGCCGAATTCGGTGTCGTAATCTGCCTGAAGATATGCAGCCCAGCTGCGTTCCTCGACATCGGTGTTCTGAACCGAGTCGAAATCGCCCGTCGGGTAAATCGGCACACCGTCTTCATCGAATTGCAGGCCCGAGGGATCTTCACGTTCGAGAACCCGCACGATGCACAGCGCATCGAAAGTCGCAAAAGTATTCGCAGTCCCGAGGACATTGCCATCCAGATCGACATTGGTGATCAGCGGATTGCCGCCGGAAATCGAGGACAGGAACCCGCTTTCGGGAAACGCCGTGCGACATTCGCGGTTGGCTGCCGCCAGAGCGCCAGTGCCATCGGTATCGTTATAATTGATCTGCTGACGGCTTGGCCCGGATGCACCCGGTACATCCTTGTATAGGAGTTGCTGATACCGCGAGCCGGCCAGGATCGAGGTAAAGAACCCGTCCATTTCATAGGCAAGATCGCCGCGCACCGCCCACACGCTGTTGAAGCGATCCTGCTCCAGATCGGCGCGAACGCGCGGGTCGTTGGCGAACAGGTTGTAATCGGTCACATCGAAATTCTGCGTGACGAAGTTGAGCCCCTCGGATCCGTTCTGGAAGATCTGCACCGCGGTTTCGACCCGGTCGTCGGTGCCGTTGGTGCGGCCATCATTGGGGGTCTGGTCGCTTTCGAAGGCTTCGGGGAAGAAGGGGTTGCCGTTGGCATCGGTATTGCCTTCGATGCTTTCGCCATCTTCGGTGCGGAAGCGCACTTGCACGGCTTCCTCGATCCGCTGTGTCCGCGAATAGGAGGCGTCGGCAGAGAAACTCAGGCGATCGGTGAATTGTGCCGCGACGGAGAGCCCGCCGCCGTAATATTCCTCGTCCCGCTCGAGATATTCGCTGACCGCTTCGATGCGTTGCTCATTGGTGAACTGACGCAGCGCGCCTGTTTCGGTGAAAATCAACGGCAAATCGATCCGATTGGGGTCGCCCGGCCCGTCAATCCGGCGTCCTTCCGCAAAGTTCAGATCGCTGCGCTGTTCGCGGAACAGACGTTTGGAATATTGAAAGTCGGCGTTGATATCGACATCGGGCGTGGGCTGATACTGCACCGCCGCGAAGAAGGAATCGCGCTCATCCTCGGTGATATTCTGCCGGAAGGCATAGCTGTTGCGCGCGATAACGAAGGGCAGGTCCACGCTGCCATCGCGCAGGCCGTCAATGGTAGAACCGCTGGTATCGCAATTGCCATCGTCGAACACGCCGTCGCTGGTGGTCGATGGATCGAGCACGCAGGCGCGGATCGTGTTGGAAACGCGCACTTCCTGTTCCGGATTGGTGGTGTTGTTGCGCGAATAGCCTAGCGAGATACCGAATTCGCCGTCGCCAAGATCGAACTGATCGACATAGCTGACCGTGCCCCGATAACCGAACTTCTGGAACCGCTGGTCGGAATCGATATCCAGATTGTCCGGATTGACGTTGAGCTTGAACTGGCCCTGGACCCGGCGCTTGCCGTAATCGATCGGGCGCACCGTTTCGAGCACGATCTGTCCGGCCACACCGCCTTCGATATAGCTGGCGGCCTGCGTCTTGTAGATCCCGACCTTGTTGAACAGTTCCGAAGGGAACTGGCTGAAATTGACCGAGCGATCGCCGCTGCCATTGGAAGCGACGCGGCCATTGATCACGGTCGAGCCCAGGAACGGCCCGAGGCCGCGAATGGATATCTCGGTCGCACCGCCCTGTTCGCGGTGGGAACCGGCGCCGGTCAGCGTCTCCAGGGCCTCGCCGATGGAGAGCGCCGGAATATCGCCGATTTCCTCCGCCGAGATGGCATCGAAAACTTCGATCGAATTGCGCTTCGATTCGATCGAGCCCTGGATCGTCTCGCGAATGCCGGTGACGACGATTGCGCCATCGGCAGGCTGGTTGTCATTCTGAACCGCAGCCGGCTCCGCTGCATCGGCAGCCGGATCGGCATCCTGGACACCGAGGCCCGATTGTTGCGCCAAGGCAGGGCTGGCGATCATCGCCGTGCCACCCAAAAGGGCCGCCATCAGCCCCATTTTGCGTGAAACAGAACCTGTTATGCTTACCGTGTCGGTCATGACCGTGCCCTCTCCCAAAAAGCTATATGACGCGATGGTTACGCTTCGATACCGCTTTGTCAACCTATGGCGTATTCCGATTAGAACATTTCTGTCCTACCAGTTTTCTACTGCTAATGTCATGACGCAAAAAAGGGCGACGACTGCGAGCCCCCACCCGCAATCGCCGCCCCATTTGCCCGGCCGCCCACCCTTCGCATGATGGGTCGCGGCCAGGCGGAGTGAATGATCGTGTCAGAACTTCACGGTGGCACCGAAGGTGATCCGGCGATCCGGCAAGCCCTGGAAGCACAGCAGCGCATCTTCATTGACGCAGAACTGATTGATCTTGGACTTGGTCAGATTGACGCCCTCGACGCCGACATTGAGATTGTCGGTCACCTCGTAAACGACGCTGGCGTTCAGCTGCCCGCGCGCTTCGGTCACGACAGGGTAGCCCAGCGTGGAGTTGAGCGAGGCTCCGCCCGCCGTATCGAGCGTGCGGAAGCTGTCGCGCCAGGTGTAGCGAGCGCGTGCCGACAAGCCATATTTCTCGTAATACAGCGTCGCATTATATGCGTGCTGGGAGAAATCGAGCAGGCCCTGCACCCGCGTTACCGGCAGGGTCAGGTTCGGATTGATTGCCTGGAAAATCTGGCCGCCGCGGGTCGAATTGCTTTGCGTCGCCTCGCCCCCACCGAAATCCTGATAGGTGTAGTTTGCAATCACACCGAAGCCCGATGCGAAACCCAGCGTGTCTTCGAATTGCGAGAGATCATACTGGAAAGCAACTTCCACACCCGTCTGCGTGGTATCGCCTGTGTCGTTCACGATGGTCTGCAGCGGTACGCACAGACCGTTACCGATGACCGGCGACAGTACGTTCCGGTCGGGCACCGGATTGAATATCCCGCCCCCTTCGCATGGCGGCGTGATGTCGCGGAACCCGTTGGCATCCAGCGCTACGTCCTCCACCTGGGTGACGAACAGATTGGTGCGCTTTTTGTGGAAGACACCCACGCTGATCAGCGATGCCGGGGCGAAATAGTAGGCCAGCGAAGCGTCGTAGGATTGAACGGTTTCCGGTGCGAGGTTCGGATTACCCTGGCTGACCGCATTGTTCGGGCCGGTCGGGAAGCTGACCGACAGCGACAGATCATCGAAGTCGGGACGATTGATATCCTCGGTATAGCTGGCGCGGAACACCAGATCATCCGTGAAATCGGCGATCACGTTCACACGGGGCAGCCACTCCTGGTAGTTGCCGCCTGAAGTGATCGGCGAAACAACACCGTTCGCGACCGCGTTTCCGCGCGAATCGATATCCGTGCTGACCCAGCGCAAACCGGCATTGCCGCGCAGGATGCCGGCTGCAAAATTGAGCTGGCCGTATACGGAGTGGGTCGTTTCCTCGACATCGAACGAAGCGGACAGATTGCCCGTTGCGTTGGGATCGAGATCGCGCAGCAGACGATCGCCATTGGCAACGCGCTCCATCCCGACCGGCGTGGTATCCAGCGCAGCCTGCAGCTGAGCAAACACTTCATCGCGCTGCGAAAATGCGCGATCGGGATCGACCAGCAGGAAGTTACGGAAGGCCAGGTCCCGGCCATCGAAGCTGCCGAAATTGTCCGGTCCGGGGACCAGCAGATCGGCAAACAACGAACCGCTCGGGCTGCGATTGATCGCGCCTGTGCCGAAGGTGGAGCGCACCTGCTGGAACTCGGTCGAGGAATTGTTGAAACGGTAGCCCGCATCGAACGAGGTGATGAAGCCGGTTATGTCCTCAAGATCGAGCGATCCGTCGAGACGGAAGGCATCTTCCTTGTTCTGGGTCCGATTGTTGCTGTTCGTCACCGCATCGAGAACCGTGTTGTTCGGATCGAGCAGATCGGCAACCGTCGGCGCAAATGGCGAGTCGAAGTTCACTCCGAATGTGAGCGCGCCATCCGACAGATCGTAACGGAACGGCACGCTGTTATCGTTGCTGCTGCCGTCCAGCGGCGTGAGCGGGTTGGGGTTGATGAAATTTAGCGTGGTGCTGAGGTTCGGGTTCGTAGTGTCCGACCGTGTTGTCGATGCTTCGACCCGGCCGGTGAAACGGCCCGTTTCGAATTCGGTGCCCAGACGGAAAATCTGGCTGTCCGTAACGCGCGCTCCGGTATCGCTGGAAAAGCGCAGATTGGGATCATCATCATCACGCGCCAGATTGGGTTCGATCTGACCCACCAGCGCAGCTTGAATGCTGCCCAGAGCGGTGCCGTCGATCGTACCGAAATCGACCGTCTCGAACGTCCCGGGCACGTTGTTGAACCGGAGCGAGCTGACGCCCGAACCTTGGACGCGCGAGGAATCCTGGCGGCGCTCCTGCTCGTTGACGAAGGCATCGAAATAGACCTTCACATCGCTTGCCGGCGCCCATTCGACCGAGCCGGCGAAGTTGATGGTTTCGAATTCGAAATTCTCTAGCTCCTGGTTGAGGAACTGAATGCCCAGGAACGGGAAGTCCGGCCCTGGCGCACCGCTGGCCGTTACCGCCTGACCGGGCAGGATCACCGTATCGCGGTCCACACGCGGGCGGAATGACGTGGCTTCCTGCTCGGCATAGCTGCCTGCCAGGACCACGCCGATTTCGCCGATACCGGTCTCCCACACATCGCCGAAACTGGCGGAAAAACGCGGCGTTACCGAATCCGAAAGTTCGCTATATTCACCTTGCGCACGCAGCGTCAGCAGGCTTTCGCGCAGATCGAGCGGGCGGATCGTGCGAAGATTGATCGTTCCGCCGACCGAGCCTTCGATCGTCTTGGCGGTTGGAGCCTTGGTCACTTCGACCGAAGCGATAATGGCGGCGTTCACATCTTCGAAATTGATGCCGCCCCGCCCGGTGCCCGAGCCCACGGTGGACACGCCGTTGATCTCTGTCCGGTTATCGTTGGTACCGCGGATCTGCACCCCGGTGCCGACACCGGCCGTACGCGTGATCTGGATGCCGGTAATGTTCTCAAGAACCTCGGCGAGGTTCTGGTCGGGCAGCTTGCCGATGTCTTCGGCCTGGATGACTTCGATCAGGCTGTCGGCATTGCGCTGTTCTGCCAGCGCGCTTTGCAGCGAGCTGCGAATACCGGTCACGACGATGACTTCGCCATCTTCGACGTTGACGAATTCGTCATCGACGATCTCATCGACAACGCCCGAATCCTCTTCGATCGGTGCTTGCGAATCCTGTGCAAAGGCTGCGCCAGGCAAAGCGATCGCTGCGAGCGCGCTTCCCGCTAAAAGCTTTGCAAACAAGTCAGTACCAACCGCGCGTCGCGGCGCACCCCGTGTGATTTTAGACATTTCCCTCTCCCAAAGAGTTTTTATTTATGCTGCTGCCATAGTTGGTAGGCAATTTATGTCAACCTTCTGTGCATACCTTGATATGTTTTGTATAATACCAATTGGTATTAACGTTACGGAATGCGCGGAGCCGGCTGGCAGAGAGTTGCCCAACAAACGGCTGCGTCAGGCCATGCATCCCACCTACCGATGACACATTCTGGTCCGGTCTCCCGGAATTGCCCATTTGACGGCAGCTGCAAGATGTTTGTCCGAGCCGATAGGTCTTTGGCAGAGGCGGAGCTTTATTAAACGCCGGTTTGATTCTACCGAGCCAAATGAAACGGGTGGCACAGGGGTTTATCATTACCGATCATTGGGGAGTTGGGCTGTTACGTTCGGGCTGGGCATTGGCGCTGGCAGGCGGGCTTGGTGCCTGCGCGCACAATTCGATCGATGCTGGTGATATTGAAGCGGCGCCCAGCGTTCCCGCCGAATATTCGATCCCTGCCCCGCCGCTATCGACCGATGTCGCACAATATTGGCTGATGCTTGACGATCCGCTGCTGAGCGAGTTCGTGGGCCAGGCGATCGCGCAAAATCTGGAGATCGAGCAGGCCGCCGCGCGGCTCGCCCAGGCACGGGCTTCGCTGCGCGGGGCGCGGGCAGGTTATCTGCCCAGCGTCAGCGGCAATGCGGGCTTGGCGCGCGATATTGGCGATCTGGCGCAGGACGATTTCAACCTGTCGCTGGGTGCCGATGTGAATTGGCAGGTCGATCTGTTCGGGCGGATTTCGAACGATGTCGCGGCCAGCCGGGCGGAGTTGTTCGCCTCGGGATATTCGCTCGCCGATGTGCAGCGGCTGATCGTGGGAACGGTGGCGCAGTCGGTCATTCAGGCCCGCTCCAGCGCGGTCCAGCTTGTGATTGCGCGCGACACGCTGGTCAATCAGGACGAGAATTTGCAGATCGCGCTGTGGCGGCGGCAAGCGGGGCTGGTTTCCAGCCTCGATGTCGAGCAGGCGCGGGTCCAGCGCGCACAAACCGCGGCCAGCATCCCCGCGCTGGAAAGCGACCTCGCCGCCACCGCCAATGCTATTTCGACCTTGATCGGGGAAGAACCAGGCCGGGCGCGCGCCGCGTTGCAGCAAGCCGCCATCATTCCCCGGCCGCCGGCTTCCGTTGGCCTCGGCGCGCCCGCCGAACTGCTCCGCCGCCGACCCGATATACGCAGCGCTGAGGCGCGGCTGATTGCCGATAGCGCACGGATCGAGATTGCCCGGGCGCAGCTGCTTCCCTTGCTCCGCATCACCGGAAATATCGGCACCGGCGCGACAAGCTTCGGCAGCCTGTTCGACCTCGTCACCGGCAATCTGTTCGCGGGGATCAGCCAGCTGATCTTCGATGGCGGGCGCACTCGCAGCCAGATCGGTATCGCCGAGGCCGCGGCGCGGGGGTCGCTCGCTGGCTGGCGGCTATCGGTCCTGCGCGCATTGGAAGAGGTCGAGACCGCTGCAATCGATCTCGGCGCATCGCGGGAGCGGGTAGTCCTGCTCACCACCGCGCGCGAAGCGGCGGAGAATGCCGCGATCCTGGCGCGCAGCCAGTATCAGGCTGGACTGATCGATTTCCAGACGCTGCTTTCCGCCGAAAACCAGCTGCTATCGGCGCGCAACTCGCTGGCTGTGTCGGAAGCGGCGCGCGCCGGTTCCTTCGTCCGCCTGACGCAGGCGCTGGGCGGCGGGTGGGTTGTGAGCCGCACCGAAATTCTAATCGACCCGCCCGAAATTATCCCGACTTCCGATGAAAGTGACGGTCAATGAGCGACGATAGCGCGCAAGACACGCCCAGCGTGGACGAATTCCTGGGCGAGAAGGAGCGGCCTTGGTGGCGGCGCAAGCTGAAGTGGATCATCGCCGGAGTCGCACTGCTGCTGATCGTGCTGGCAATATCGCGCTGTTCGAACGGGGATGAGGGGCCGGAATATATCACCGAGGAGGTTCAGCGGGAGTCGCTCGACCTGACCGTGACCGCCACCGGCAATTTACGCCCGACCAACCAGGTCGAGGTCGGCTCCGAAGTGTCCGGCCGGATCGACGATATTCGGGTGGACGTGAACGATCAGGTCACGCGCGGGCAGATCCTGGCGATCATCAATACCGAGATTATCGACGACCAGATTGCCCAGTCCCGCGCCAATCTCAACGCCGCGCGCGCCAGCGTGGCGCAGGCCGCCGCCGGGCTGGACGTGAACACTGCCCAGCTGGCTCGCTTGCGCGAAGTTTACCGGCTCTCGGATGGCAAGGTGCCCAGCCAGACGGAGCTCGAACAGGCCGAAGCCGCCGTAGCGCGCGACCGTGCGGCGGTGGCTGCAGCGCGCGCCAATGTTCGGGCGGCGCAGGCTACGCTGTCTTCCTCCACAACCCAGCGCAACCGCGCGGTGATCCGCAGCCCGGTATCGGGCGTCGTGTTGGCCCGGCGGGTGGAGCCGGGACAGACCGTGGCCGCCAGCTTCAACACGCCGACCTTGTTCGTGCTGGCCGAAAACCTGTCCGCGATGCAATTACGGATCGAAGTGGACGAGGCCGATGTGGGCCAGGTGCAAGCGGGGCAGGAAGCCAGCTTCGTGGTCGATGCCTATCCGGGCCGGCGCTTCCCCGCGCGGGTGGAGCGAGTCGATCTCGGATCGAGCAACACCGCCAGCGAGAGCAGCGCCGCTGCGCAGGCGGGCAGCTCGGTAATCAGTTATGAGGCGCGGCTTTCGGTGTCCAATCCCGATGGCGTGTTGCGCCCCGGCATGACCGCCACGGCCACCGTCGCTACGGCCAGCACCGGGCCGCAATTGCTCGTCCCCAATGGCGCGCTGCGGTTCGAACCCGATGCCGAGGTTGAAGAAGAGGGCGGCGTGCTCAACCCGCAGATCGGGCTGGAGCGAAGCGAGCAGCGCGCCAGCATCGGCATCGGCAGCCGCCAGACTGTGCAAGTGCTGCAGGAAGACGGATCGCTGGAGGCCGTTCAGGTCATCACCGGGCAAAGCGACGGACGGATGACCGTGGTCCGCTCCGACAAGCTGAAAGCCGGCATGGACGTCGTCACCGGCGTGAAGGCCGCCAGCGAGTGACACGCGCGCCGCTCATCGAACTGGAAGGCATTACCAAGACCTTCGGGACGGGGACCGCTGCCTTCCAGGCGCTCAAGGGCGTGGACATGACGGTGGAGCGCGGCGATTTCGTGGCGGTGATGGGGCCGAGCGGATCGGGCAAATCCACCACCATGAACATATTGGGCTGCCTGGATGTGCCGACCAGCGGCATCTTCCGGTTCAAGGGCGTCGAGGTGCAGGCGCTTACCCGCGACCAGCGCAGCCTGCTACGGCGCAAATATCTCGGTTTCGTATTCCAGGGTTTTAACCTGCTCTCGCGCACCAGCGCGCTCGAAAATGTCGAACTGCCGCTGCTATATCGCGGGGAAAGCAAGGCCAAGCGCCGCGAAGCCGGCTTGAAAGCGCTCGACCTGGTGGGTCTCGTTCCGTGGGCAGACCATTCTCCGGCGGAGCTTTCGGGCGGCCAGCAGCAGCGCGTCGCCATCGCCCGCGCGCTGGTGACGGAGCCGGACGTGGTGTTGGCGGACGAACCGACCGGCAATCTCGATTCCGAACGTTCGGTCGAAATCATGGAATTGCTCACCGAACTCAACCGCACGGGCATCACCATATTGATGGTAACGCATGAGGAAGAGATGGCCAGCTTCGCCCGCACCATCGTGCGGTTTCGCGACGGGATTGTCGAAAGCGTGGAACGCGGACGGCTGGGGCGGCCAGATGCGCGCAGCGCCGCGGAGGTGCCCGCCTGATGCTCGGTATCATGGGCGCCACGCTGGTTCTCAGCCTGCGCGAGATCATGCGGCACAAGTTGCGCAGTTTCCTGACCACTTTGGGGATTATCATCGGCGTCGCAGCGGTGATCACGATGGTCACACTGGGCCGCGGGGTCACGGCGAGTATCCAGGAGGAAATCTCCTCGCTCGGCTCCAACGTCTATATCATCTTCCCCATCCGCACCGATCGCGGCCCGCCCCGCCCCTTCGACGAGGCGGATGTGGAGGCGGTGGAGCGGCAGATCGCCGGGGTGGAAGTGGCCGCCGGGGTCGCCTCTGCCAGCGCCACGGCTTTTCACAACGGCCAGAACTGGACGACCAGCGTGGAAGGCGTATCCAACGATTTCCTGACCGCACAATCGATCGCGGTGACCGATGGGCGCTCCTTCACGGCAGCGGAAGAATCCTCCGGCCAGAATGTCTGCCTGATCGGCCCCAAGGTGCGCGAGGCGATCTTCGTGCCCGATACCAGCCCGCTGGGCGAAACCATGCGGCTGGACGGCGTATCATGCACCGTAGTCGGCGTGCTTGAGGAACGCGGCCAGGGCGGCGGCGGCGCGGATGACGACAATACGGTGATGATGCCGCTGAAAACCGTCCAGCGCCGCTTTACCGGCAGCGACGATATCCAGTATTTCGTGGTCAAATATTCCGCTTCCTATTCCAGCGCGGCGATCCAGAAATCGCTGATCGACCTATTGCGAGAGCGGCGCCTGCTGCAGGACGGGGCGGATAACGACTTCAACATCATCGACACTGCGCAGGTAAACCAGGCGCTGGGCGCGGCGACCGGCGCGCTGACCGCGATGGTGGCGGTGATCGCCGGGATCAGCCTGCTGGTCGGCGGCATCGGAATCATGAACATCATGCTGGTTTCCGTAACCGAGCGGACCCGCGAAATCGGCATTCGCCTGGCAATCGGGGCGCTGGCGAAGGAGGTTCAGCTGCAATTCCTGACCGAGGCCGTGGTGCTGTGCGCGCTGGGCGGATTGATCGGCATTGCGTTGGCATTCGGCTTGTCGGTCTCGCTCGCCGGGTTGATCGAAGTGCCCTTCGTGTTCGATCCGGCGATCAATATTCTCAGCTTCCTGTTCTCCGCCTTGATGGGGATCGTGTTCGGTTATTACCCCGCCCGCCGCGCGGCCAGGCTGGACCCGATCGACGCTTTGCGCCACGAATAGGTGCGTGACCGCCAAGCTGTTCTGCCTGCATTCCGATGAAGCCAGCCTCGTATTCGAACAGGATGCGAAGGGCCGCATCGTCTGGCGCCATTGCGGCGCGCGGGTGGAGCCGAAGGGCTTGCCGCCGCTCGCAGATATGCGCGGGCCGGCAACCTATTCGCTGGACCAGGATGTTCCGCCGGCTATCGCGCCGCCCGCCGGGCTCGGCTGGTTCGGCCCGCCCGCATTGGCTGCGCGCGGCCCAGATGGGCGGGCGCTCCACTTCTCACCCGCAGAGAGCGAGGCCGAGCAGGCCGACGATGCAGTCATTTTCACTAGCCGCGATCCGCAGAACGGGCTGGAACACCGGCTGACGATCACGACGCTTGCTGGCGGAGCGTTCAAGTTCGCTGCCACTGTTACCAATCAGGGCGCGCGGCCGGTAATGCTGGACCGGCTAGCCAGCGCGCTCCTGCCGATCCGCTCTCCAGATGGCGAGATCATCTCGTGGCACGGGCGGCACAATGCGGAGCTTGTCCCATGCCGAGAGCCGCTGCCTCAGCATCGCTGGGAACGGGTTACGCGCGGCGGTATCTCCGGCCATGGCGGCCCGCCGGGCGCCTATATTGTGTCCGCCGGAGCTACGCATGATACCGGGCTGGTCCATGCATTGCAGCTGGCATGGTCGGGCGACAGCGCGGTTGCGGTGGAGCGCGATGCGGAAGGCTACCACCACCTCTCTGCCGAGGTATGCCTGCAAGCTGGCGAGGTTACGCTCGCCCCGGCGCAAAGCTTTGCCGCGCCCGATGCCTTGCTGGCGATCTCCACCAATGGCCGCAACGGCGCGATGCAGCAGCACCACGCGGCGATCCGTGCGATGATCGGCTGGCCGGGGGGTGCAATGACCCCGCGACCGGTCCATCTAAACAGCTGGGAAGCGGTCTATTTCGATCACGACGCGGCACGGATAGAGCGCCTGGCCAACGCCGGGGCGGCAATCGGGGCGGAGCGATTCGTGCTCGACGATGGCTGGTTCAAAGGCCGCCGCCATGACCGCGCAGGCCTGGGCGACTGGACGCCCGATCCGGCGACTTACCCCGATGGTCTCGCCCCCCTCGCCCGCAAAATCGACAATCTCGGGGTGCAATTCGGCCTGTGGGTTGAGCCGGAAATGGTCAATCCCGACAGCGACCTATACCGCGCTAACCCTGATTGGGTGCTCGCTGCCGAAGGGTATGATCGCGCAACCGCCAGAGGGCAGCTGGTGCTCGATATGCGGCGGCAGGATGTGCGCGATTATCTGTTCGGCGCGCTGGACAGCATCTTGCGCAGCGCGCCGATCGCCTATCTCAAATGGGATCACAATCGCCACCACGCGCCTTCCGGGGGAGCGGCCCAGGTGGCCGGCGCCTATGCCTTGCTGTCCCGGCTGAGACAGGCCCATCCGCAGGTCGAAATCGAAAGCTGCGCAGGTGGCGGGGGACGCAGCGATGCGGGCATGGCGGCCCATGTCCATCGCTTCTGGACGAGCGATAATCTGGACGCCGTCGCACGGGTAGAAATGCAGCGCGGCTTCCTCGCCTTCCTGCCGCCCGAAATGATGGGCAGCCATGTCGGGGTCACCCCCGCCCACGCTACGGGCCGCAGCCAATCGCTCGCCTTCCGCGCCGCCATCGCTTGCATGGGACATTTCGGGATAGAGCTGGATCCGGAAACACTGCCTGACAGCGAGCAGGCAGAATTGGCGAACTGGATCGCGTTCTACAAACAATGGCGACATTTGCTGCACGGCCGCGCTGTCCATCTGGGCGAAGGGACCGACGGGATCGTCTGGCAAGCGCATGGCGGGCCGGATGAATGGCTGTTGTTTGCGGTCCGCACCACCCCCGCGCAAGACCGCTTGCCGCAGAGTTTGCCGCTGAGGTTTCTCGGCAGCACGCACGAATGGAGCGTCAGACTACTGCGGCTGGCGGAGCATTCCTCGCCGCCCGGCCTACCCCAATCCCGGATTACCGCGCAGATGCAGGCCGGCGGTGTGAGTTATTCGGGCGATTGGCTATCTGTCGTTGGTTTGCCCCTACCGGCGCAACATGCCGAGAGCGTGGCGATATATCGCCTGACCTCGGATACGACGCCGTAAAATTACCGAGACAGGCTATGCTTGTTTTATGCTGGCTAAGTCCTCGCAGAACCGCTGTGTCCAATTGTGCACATCATCATCGCGGACCGTGCCGATCATTCCATCATAGCGGCGCTTGCGCTCCGCCTGAGGCATGTTCAGCGCGGTCTCGATGGCGTGGCTGACATCGTCCGGGCTGTGCGGGTTGACCAGCACCGCGTCGGGCATCTGGGCAGCGGCACCGGCAAATTGGGACAGGATCAGCACGCCGGGATCCTCCGGGTCCTGCGCCGCGACATATTCCTTGGCGACAAGGTTCATGCCGTCGCGCAGTGGGGTAACCAGGCCGATCTTCGATGCGCGGAAAAAGCCGAACAGTTCGGCATGGCTGTAGCCGCGATTGACGTAGCGGATCGGGACACGGTCGACCTCGCTTCGCGCACCGTTGATCTGGCCCGTCTTCTGTTCGAGCAGCGCGCGGATGTCCTGATAGCTGCCCACATCTTCGCGGCTGGGCGGGGCGATCTGGATATAAACGAGATCGCGCGCATGGCCGGGATGCTGATCGAAAAAGCGTCCGATACCATCGATCCGTTCCGGCAGGCCCTTCGAATAGTCGAGCCGGTCCACCCCGATCATCGCGGTGCGATGGCGCGTCGAGGAGATCAGGCGTTGCTCCGCCTGCCGCGCCTCGCCCGTATCGCCCTGTGCCTGAAAGTTCTGCCAGTCGATCCCGATGGGATAGGCCTTCGCGGTCGCGGTCTTGCCTTCGAAACTCACGGCACCTGTGGCTTCGTCCACCTGTGCACCCAGTTCCTTGCGGCAATAATGAAGAAAACTTTCCAGCCATTCATCGGTCTGGAATCCGATCAGATCGTAATCCAGCATGGTCCTGACCAACCGTTCGTGGAACGGCAGCGATACGAACAGGCGTGTTGGCGGCCAAGGGATATGGAGGAAGAAACCGATGCGGTTCTTCAGCCCGCGCGAGCGCAGCCGCTCACCCAATGGCAGCAGGTGATAGTCATGCACCCAGACCAGATCGTCATCCTCGATCAGCGGAGTGACACATTCGGCGAACCGTTCATTGACGCGTTCGTAGCTCTTGGCGGTTTCGCGCTCATACTCGGTCAGGTCGAGCCGGTAATGAAATAGCGGCCACAGCGTGGAGTTGGCGTAACCGTTGTAATATTCATCGATATCGCGAGCGGAGAGGTCGATCGTAGCCGTCGTTACCCCGTCGCTGCGCTGCATGTTGATATTGCCGGTGCGATCTTCGCTTTCCTGCCCGGACCAGCCGAACCAGATTCCGCCGCGCTCTTTCAACGCGGAATTGAGCGCGCCGGCCAGCCCGCCTTGCGCCCCGGCAGCGCCCCGCGCTTTGGGCACGGCCACCCGGTTCGAAATGACAACTAGGCGTCCTATCTGATTTCACTCCATGGTTTGGACAGCAATCCAGCGCAATTGATTACCCCTACCAGCGAGTAGGTCTGTGGGAAGTTCCCCCACAATTCACCGGTTTCGTAATCGAGATCCTCGCTGAGCAGCCCCGAGCGCGTCGTATGGCTCAGCATGGTGCGGAACAGCCCCCGCGCCTCCTCGTCACGGCCGGCCAGGTGGAGTGCTTCGATCAGCCAGAAGGTACAGACGTTGAAGGCCGTTTCAGGCGCGCCGAAATCATCCTCCGCCGCATAGCGCAACATGTGATCGCCCCGGCGCAGATGTTTTTCCACCGCAGCAAAGGTTTGCTGGAACCGCTTATTGTCCGGTGACAGGAAACGCAGCTCGACCATCTGCAACAGGCTGGCATCGAGATAATCGCTTTCGAAGCTGGCACCGTAATGGCCGCCCTCGCCGTTCTCTTTCCACGCTTCGGCTTCGATGGTCGCGCGAATCGTATCGGCGCGTTCGCGCCAGATCGCAGCACGATCATCTTTGCCCAGCCATTCGGCAGTGTTGGCAAGCCGGTCGCAGGCAGCCCAGCTCATTACCGCAGAGTAGGTATGCACTTCTTGCCGGGTCCGAAATTCCCACAGGCCGGCATCGGGCTGATCGTGCATCCGCCATGCCATTTCGCCGACTTCCTCCAGGCTCTGGAAATCGTGATCGTCGGCAATCCTCAGCAGGCGGTGATCGATGAAACCCTGCACCGTGGGCAACACGATCTGACCGTAGCAATCGTGCTGGATTTGCTTGTAGGCGGCATTGCCCTTCCGCACCGGACCCATGCCGCGATATCCTGCGAGATGGGCGGCGGTGGTCTCGTCCAGTTCGCTTTCCCCCATTACCGAATAGAGCGGCTGTATCTGTCCGCCCTTGGCCGAATCGACGATATTGCGCAGATAAGCGAGGTACTTCTCCAGCACGTCGAGCGCGCCGAGCCGGTTGAGCGCCTGCACCGTGTAATAGGAATCCCTGATCCAGCAGTAGCGGTAATCCCAATTACGCTCCGAATGCGGCGCCTCGGGGATCGATGTCGTCAGCGCCGCGACGATGGCGCCAGTTTCCTCGTGTTGGCATAGCTTGAGCGTTATCGCACAGCGGATCACCTCGTCCTGCCATTCGAACGGAGTCGCCAGCCCCCTGACCCATTGCTGCCAATATTTACGCGTCGATTGCTCCATCCGGCGTATCTCCTCGCGCAGATTGCCGACGAAGGGCTCGTCCGGGCCGAGGAAGAAATGGATGTCTTCCTCCACGCGGAACGTGCGTTGTTCCAGGATATAACCGATCGGCGCATCGGTGGAGAGGCGCAGCGCCTGCGGCCCGACCAGATAGCGGATATGGTTCGTGCCGTGGGTCGTTTCCGCCAGCTGTTCGCCCCAGTTTTTCATGGGCCGCAAGACAGCCCTGATCCGCGGATTGCCGGCGATGGGGCGAACGATCCGGCAAAATGCGACCGGGCGATACATCCGCCCTTTGCGTTCATATCTCGGTGCGAAATCGAGCACTTCGACCGCGCTGCCATCCTCCGCTTCCAGCCGCGTCAGCAGGATCGGCGTGTTGCGGATGTAGCTTTGCGAGGAGCTGATCTGCCCTTCCAGTTCGAACCGCCAAACACCGGAATCCTGACGGTCGCCATTCAGCAAAGCGCAGAACACCGGATCGCCATCGACACGTGGCACACATCCCCAGACGAGGCCGCCTTCGGGATCGATCAGCCCCGAAACCTGGCAATTGCCGATGGGCCATAGTTCAAGTGCCGACTTCATAGATCGAGCCACGCGTAAACATCCTCCACAGCGTCAAGGCGATAGCGAGCCACCGTCGGCGCACGCTCGCCTACCTGAATACCAAACCCGCCTAGCCGGTTGCATGCCGCAAACCCGTCCTCGTCGGTCGCATCATCTCCGATAAATACCGGAGTTCGTCCGGCGAAGGGCGCATTCATCATCAGCAATTCAACGGCACCGCCTTTATCCGCGCCCGGTGTGACGAGTTCTACCACGCATTTCCCGGCCTTGAGCTCGAGGCCGTTATCGGCGGCGAGCTGATCCGCAAATTTCCGGGTCGCCGCCGCCAGTTCAGGCTTTGTGCGATAGTGCAATGCCGCTCCGTGGGCCTTGCGTTCGTGGAGCAAATCGTGGCTTTGCGCGAAAGTCTGGATTTCGCGGTCGACCTTTTCGGGAAAGGGGTCGGGTGCCCGCAATTCGCTCCCATCAGGTGCGATAACATGCCCGCCATGGGACCCGGCCACGTGAAGTTCCAACTGCCCCAGAAATTCGCAGAGGTTATCGGTACTGCGCCCGGAGACGATAGCCAAAGCTCCGCCCATCTGCTGCGCCAGCGCTTCCAACCGGGCAGCGAGTGCTTTCGGCACTTCGATGCGATCCGGCCCGCTTGCAATTTTTACCAAAGTGCCGTCGAAGTCGAGATGGAGCGCGATGCCGCGCCCATCCTGCAAAGTTGCCAGCGGCGGCGGAGCCTGAAGGTCCAAACGAGCTTCCATTCGCTCAGGCATAAACCGCGGCGGGCCCGCGTCAAACCTCATTTCGCAGTTGCAGCAATTTATTGCAGCGAATTCGACCGGTCCTCCGCTAGGCTACAGGGCGCTGCGTCGAAATCCTGCTTTTGAGGGCTCTCTTTCGGACCGTGATGTTGGCCGCCTCGCAATCCCGGCTATAACGGAAAACGGCGCACAAAACTGTCAGGATTGGATTGGACCGGTACATCATCGGCCCGCAAGGGATAGGCCGGTGGCGGAGAGGGTGGGATTCGAACCCACGGTACCCAGAAGGCACAACAGTTTTCGAGACTGCCCCGTTCGACCACTCCGGCACCTCTCCGCATGATAGGTGTGGCGGGCGATCGAAGCGCCCTGTGGCCCGTTTGGGAGCGCGGCGGTTAGCCGAGTCGTCTGCGCTTGCCAAGTCCCTTTCCGGTCCCTTCCCGGCGTCGCTCGGGTGGCAAATCGGGGGAGGCGCATGGCGGCTGGCTTGTGCCGAACGCCACAGCGCCTATATTCAGCACCAGTCGATGGAAACTTCGGAATTCTTCTCGCCCCAGGCAGGCCGTATGATCACCGCCCCGCGCAATGTCAGCGCGCGGTTCGGCGTGGGCGATGTGGTGCGCCACAAAATGTTCGATTTTCGCGGCGTGATCTTCGATATCGACCCGGTCTTCGCCAATAGCGAGGAATGGTACGAGAGTATTCCCAAGGATATCCGCCCGCATCGCGACCAGCCCTATTACCATTTGCTGGCCGAGAATGACGACAATTCCTACACCGCCTATGTCAGCCAGCAGAACCTGCTGCCCGATGCGCAGGGCGGGCCGGTCGATCATCCCAATGTCGAGGAATTGTTCGGCGAATTTGCCGAAGGCCGCTATCGGATGAAGGGCCAGCTGACGCATTGAGCATGGCCGCTCCTGGCTCGGCTTTTCAAGATTTCAGCTTTTCAGCTTCCACCCCGATTTCAGCACCGCATAGACCAGCAGCGCCAGCGCGAGGTTGAACACGCCCAACCCGATCGCGGCGTAGACCACCGCGCCCGCGCCCTCGCCGATATCGCTCTGGCCGAGGAAGCCATAGCGGAACCCCGAAATCACGTAAAAGAACGGGTTGAGGCGGCTGATCGTCTCGAACGCGCCTGCCAGCCGGTCGATGGTGTAGAAGGTGCCCGAAAGCAGAGCTAGCGGGGCCACGATCAGCGTAGAAATCGCGGCGTTGTGGTCGAATTTCTCAGCCCAGATGCTGGTCAGCAGGCCGAACAGGCTGAGCATCGTCGCCCCCATCAGGCCGAACCACACGATCGCCCAAGGCTCGGCCAGATGTAGCTGCGCGCCTGGATAGAGCACGATCGCCAGCGCCAGCGCGCCGCCGACCATGATGCCGCGCGTAATCGCCGCAGCGGTGATGCCGATCATCAACTCGCCGACCGACAGCGGGGGCATCAGTAAATCGATGATCGTGCCCTGAATCTTGCCCGCCAGCAGGCTGAAGCTGGAATTGGCAAAGGCGTTCTGCATCATCGCCATCATGATCAGCCCGGGCGCGAGAAAATCGCTGAACCCAACGCCCAATACGGTGCGATCCCCGCGCCCCAGCGCCACATCGAATATGATCAGGAACAGGATCGTGCTGACCGCCGGACCCCAGATCGTCTGCGTCTGGACCTTGAGAAACCGGCGAACCTCCTTAATATAGAGGCTCCACAACCCGATGCGGTTGATCCCGGTGAAAACCGGCTCGCCCTTGGGCGGGAAAGTTGCTTCCGAAGCGTTCGGATCTTCCGCCACCAGGGTGGGTCCGGCGTTCGGAGTGTGTGCTTGATCGGCCATGTCTGGGCGACTACGGGGATGCATGAATTGTGGCAACCACCCGTAGATTACCGATCACTCCATCCGGCGCTGCGCCGGATGACAGAACTGGATTTTGAATGGCCTGGACCGACGAACGGATCGCAACGCTCAAGACAATGTGGGAAGGCGGCTCTACCGCCAGCCAGATCGCGGAAGAGCTGGGCGATGTCAGCCGCAATGCCGTGATCGGCAAGGCGCATCGGCTGGGGCTGAAATCGCGCCCCTCCCCGGTGAAGCCCAACGCCAAGAAGAAGGCACCGGCCAAGAAAGCGGCACCGGCCAAGGCGCCGCCCGTTAAAAAGGCAGCACCGAAAGCGGCTTCAAAGCCTGAACCGCAGCCCGAGGCTGCGCCGGCGAAACCTGCCGCTGCCCCGTCCGGCTCCTCGAATGCGCCGCAACCGATGCCCAGCCCGAAGCAGGATTTGCCCAAGATCGTCTCGGTCGGGCCGGGCGGCTTCCTGCGCCAGGGTCCGGGTGACCAGCAGCCGCCAATTCCCCCTGCGCCGCCGCGCCGACTCGTGCCGCAAAAGCCGAGCCCTGAAATCGCCGACAAGACCAGCCTGCTGGATCTGAGCGACAAGGTCTGCCGCTGGCCGATGGGCCATCCGGGCGAGGCCAATTTCCACTTCTGCGGCGAATCGGTGAATCCCGGTTTCCCTTATTGCGTGGAACATTGCGGCCGCGCCTATCAGGCGCAATTGCCGCGGGGCCAACGCCGCCCGCCTCCGCCCCTGCCCTTTGGCGGGCCGCGCGTTCGATAGTTCAGCCATTCAAAAGGCCCGGTAGTCCCCCGCGACTGCCGGGCCTTTCATCTGCAGGAGACATATCATGGCCTTTTCGCTTTACGACGCCTTCGTACCCGGCTGCCAGCAGACGCTGGGCGGTCTGGATAATGTCATTTCGAAAGGCGAGGCGCATGCCAGGGAGCATGGGCTGGACGATAGCGAGCTGATCAACGCCAAGCTGGCCGAAGATATGTGGGCTCTGCCGCATCATGTGCGCGCCTGCTGGATGCATTCCGCCTATACGTTCGACCAGATGAAAACCGGCGAGTTCACGCCCGATTTCACGACCTGTCCCGAAAGCTGGGACGCGATGCACGCCATGGTAGCAGAAGCGCAGGAGAAGCTGGCGGCGATCACACCCGGCGATGTCGAGGCGCTGGCGGACAAGACTATTGGTTTCGTCATGGGCGGCAAGCGATTGATGGAATTCACGGGCGCGAATTTCATGCTCAGCTTCAACCAGCCAAACGTCTATTTCCACGCGGCGACGTTTTACGACATATTGCGGATGAAGGGCGTTGCCCTGACCAAGATGGATTTCATGGGGCCGGTGCGCGGCGGGGTCTGAGCCTTACCCTATACTGCGGCCGTCAGCGCTTGCGCGCAAACCAGACGATATGGCGCGGCCCCTTATTGTTGGGCCGGGCACGCACGATGCGCTCTTCCACGTCGAAACCTGCACCTTTCAGCCGCATGCGGAAGCGTGGATCCGGTCCGGCAGACCAGATCGCCAAAATCCCGCCCGGCGTAAGCGCGTCGCGCGCTTTGCCAAGGCCGGTGCGCGAATAAAGGCGTTCGTTCCCGTCGCGCACGATGCCGTCGGGGCCATTATCGACATCCAGCAGTATCGCATCGAATTTCGGACAGGTTCCGTCATTGGCATCGTCGATCAGCGCGCGCACATCGCACAGGATCACCTCGCCGCGCGGATCGGACAGGGTCGCACCGGTCAGATGGGCCAGCGGCCCCTTCGCCCAGTCGAGTATCTCGGGCACGACTTCGGCCACCACCACACGGCCCTGCGGCCCCACCCCGTCCAGCGCGGCGCGGAAGGTAAAGCCCATTCCATAACCGCCGATCAGGATGCGCGGATCGCTGCGATCCAGCCGCTCCAGCGTCAGGATGGCCAGCTGTTCCTCGCTGAACTGCATCCGCGTGCCCATCAGCTCGCCCCGGCCCAGCATGATCACATGGTCGCGGCCGTGGCTATATAGCTCGAGCTGTTCCTCGCCGCCGGGAATATCCGCACTGGCCAGCAATTCGCGTTTCAACATCACATGATCTCGTCTTCATCGAACAGGGGATCGTCCAAAGCGGCTTCCTCGATGGCCGACAGGCGCGCATCGGCGGTGCCGGGGCGGGTAACACGGGCGATATGCATCAGCGCATCGCCCTGATTGACCACCGGCATGACGCTGCGCCCGATGATGAGGCCCGCCAGCGGCGCGATGACCGGCGTATCATGGTCCCCGAACGGGTCGGAGAGATAGCCGATCTGCTCGTCCTGTGCGACCATATCGCCGGTTTTGCGAGTGGCACGAAAAATGCCGCCTTCCTCCGCGCGGACCCAGCGGCTGCCTTCGCTGCGCACCGAATGTGCGGCGCGTTCGGGCTGTTTGCGCACGCCCATTTCCAGATGCGCCATAACACGCAAAATGCCGCGAACGCCCACGCGAATGGCCAATTCGTCGAAGCGCAACGCCTCGCCCGATTCCATCAGCAGCATGGTGCAGCCATTCTCATCCGCCGTCTGGCGCAGCGATCCCGGACGCAGGGGCGAAGTGATGATAGCGGGGGCACCGAACACATCGGCCAGCACCGATGCCGCCGAATTGCCGGGACTGTAACGGATTTGCGGCAGGTTTTCGCGGTTCAGCCCCGCCGAATGCAGATCGATCCCGTAATCGCTGCGCTTGATGATCTCCTGCGTGAACACGTGCGCCAGCTGCGCCGCGAGCGAGCCCTTGGGGGTGCCGGGAAACAAACGGTTCAGGTCGCGCCCGTCGGGCAGATAACGGCTATGTGCGGTGAAGCCATAGGCATTGACCACCGGCACACAGATCAATGTGCCCGCCAGCCGCCGGGCGGAAATGTTTTTCAGCACCCGCCGGATCATCTCGACACCGACAATCTCGTTGCCGTGAATGGCCGCGCTGACGAACAGGGTCGGCCCATCCTTCGCGCCGTGCACCACGCGCACGGGCATAGTGATTTCGGTGCGGGTGGACAGGCGGCTAATCGGCAGATCGATCGTTTCCGAAGAACCCGCCGCTATCTGCGCGCCGCCAAGCGAGAACGCGGGGCGTTTTTTTCGCCGCGCACTGCCTCCCGATATATCCCCCGAACTAGCCTTTACCACGGGTCTTGGTCTTGCCCTGCTTGGCGTGGCCTTCGATGAATTCGATGATCATTCCGGCAATATCCTTGCCGGTCGCGTTTTCGATCCCTTCCAGGCCGGGGGACGAGTTGACCTCCATGATCACCGGGCCATGATTGGATCGCAGCAAATCCACCCCGCATACGTTGAGCCCCATCGCCTTGGCCGCGCGGACCGCCGTGCTGCGTTCTTCCGGCGTGATCTTGATCAGCTGCGCGCTGCCGCCGCGGTGGAGGTTGCTGCGAAATTCGCCCTCTGCCCCCTGCCGCTTCATCGAGGCGACCACCTTTCCGCCGACCACCAGGCAGCGTATGTCCGAACCACCCGCTTCCTTGATGAATTCCTGCACCATGATGGCGATGTTCGCGCCGCGAAACGCCTCGATGATCGACGCGCCGCCTTTCAGCGTTTCGGCCAGCACCACGCCGATGCCCTGCGTGCCTTCCAGCAGCTTGATCACCACCGGCGGGCCGTTGACCGCCTTGATGATCTCCTCGGCCTGCTTGGGGTCGTTGGCATAGGCGGTGAGCGGCAGGCCGAGGCCGTATTTCGCCATGATCTGGGTGGAACGCAGCTTGTCCCGGCTGCGCCCAATGGCAACGCTTTCGTTGAGCGACCACACGCCGCCCATTTCGAACTGCCGCAGTACCGCCAAGCCGTATGCCGTGATCGATGCGCCGATGCGCGGGATAACCGCTTCGTATCCGCCCAGCGTTTCGCCCTTATACGTCACGGTCGGCCGGTGGCTGGCGATATTGACCGTGCAACGTGTGGTGTTGAGGATATCCAGCGTATGGCCCCGCTTCTCCGCCGCCTCGACCAGTCGCTTGTGCGAATAGAGGTTCGGATTGCGGGCGAGCATGGCAATTTTCATGAAAGTTCCTCTTGGGTTTCGTCTTCCGCATGGACGAGCGGTTCGGCATCGCGTGTGCCGTGAATGAATGATTTGCCGGGGTGGATTTCATACCGGCTGCGCATCGCACTGCGCCCCACCAGCACCGGATAGCGCATCGACCCGCGATTGGTGAGCGTAAAATTCACCCTGCGGGTAATCCCGCCAAGCTCCAGCCGGGTGCGGATGACATAGCGATCCTCGTAATCACCGTTCGACGACATAACCTTGCGCACACCGGCCACCGGCAGGTCGCAATGAACACGCTCGGGCGTTTCGCCGGGATTGTGCCGGATGCGGAAGGACAGCCGCGCCATCTGCTCCCCATCAGGCCCGTCATGCAGTTCGATCGAGTCCACATGCAGCGCGCTGGTCCGTGCGCCGGTATCGATCTTGGCCGGGATATGTTCGAAACCCAGATCGGGCAGATCGACATATTCGCGCCAGCCGATGGGGACTGAGGGTTTGGTAGTAATGTGCCTGCGCTCCCTTTGCGCCATCGATAGGCGCGTAGGGCAGGGTGGGCAAAGAAAAAGGGCCGCGCGGTTTCCCGGCGGCCCTTCTTGTTTTCTGGCGAAAGACTTAGTCTTTCAGGAAGTCCGGCAGACCGCCGCCGTCGGAGCTTCCTCCGCCGTCGCGATCACCGCCGCCACGCGGGCCGCGATCACGGCCACCTTCACGGCCCCCATCACGACCGCCGCCGCCGCGTCCGCCGCGGCCACCACGGTCGCCGCCGCGTCCACGATCACCGCCGCGGCCACCGCCACCGCCGCCGGAGCGGGGTTCGCGCGGGGGACGGGTGTCTTCCAGCTCTTCACCGGTTTCCTGATCGACGACGCGCATCGACAGGCGAACCTTGCCGCGCTGGTCGATCTCGAGCACCTTGACCTTCACTTCCTGGCCTTCGGAGACGACATCGCCGGGCTTCTCGACACGCTCGTTCTTCATTTCGGACACGTGGACGAGACCGTCCTTGCCGCCCATGAAGTTCACGAATGCGCCGAAATCGACTATGTTGACGACCTTGCCGGTGTAGACCTTGCCGACTTCGGCTTCTTCCACGATGCCTTCGATCCACTTCTTCGCGGCTTCGATTTCATTGGCGTTGGAAGAGCTGATCTTGATCGTGCCTTCGTCGTCGATATCAACCTTCGCGCCGGTTTCGGCCACGATTTCGCGGATGACCTTGCCGCCGGTGCCGATGATGTCGCGGATCTTCGATTTGTCGATCTGCATCGTCTCGATACGCGGTGCGTGCTTGGACACTTCGCCGCGCGAAGAGCCCAGCGCATCGTTCATCTTTTCAAGGATGTGCGCACGGCCGCCCTTGGCCTGTTCCAGAGCGGTTTCCATGATCTCGCGCGTGATGCCCGCAACCTTGATATCCATCTGGAGGCTGGTGATGCCCTTTTCAGAGCCGGCCACCTTGAAGTCCATGTCGCCCAGGTGATCTTCGTCGCCCAGAATGTCGGACAGGACGGTGAACTCGTCACCTTCAAGGATCAGGCCCATCGCGATGCCGGACACCGGACGTTCGATCGGAACGCCTGCATCCATCATCGCCAGACAGCCACCGCATACAGTCGCCATCGAGGACGAGCCATTGGACTCGGTGATGTCGGACAGCATCCGGATGGTGTAGGGGAAGTCTTCATGGCTCGGCAGCACCGGGTGCAGCGCGCGCCATGCCAGCTTGCCGTGGCCGGTTTCGCGGCGGCTGGTAAAGCCGAAGCGGCCCACTTCGCCGACCGAATAAGGCGGGAAGTTATAGTGCAGCATGAAGTGGTTGTAGGAAAGACCTTCCAACCCGTCGATCATCTGCTCGGCATCTTTCGTGCCCAGCGTGGTGGTGCAGATCGCCTGCGTTTCACCGCGCGTGAACAGAGCCGAACCGTGGGTGCGGGGCAGCAGGCCGACTGTCGCTTCGATCGGGCGAACTTCATCGGTCTTGCGTCCGTCGATACGCTGGCCGTCCTTGAGGATGGCACCGCGAACGATTTCGGATTCCAGCTTCTTGACCACCTTGCCGGCGGTCATCTGCGTCTGGCCGTCTTCGCCCGCATAGGCTTCTTTGGCCTTGGCACGAGCGGCATTCAGTGCGTCGGAACGCTGAGACTTGTCGGTCAGCTTGTAAGCGACGGCGATTTCGTCGCCCACCAGCTTGCGCAGGTTGTCCTTCATGGCGGTATTGTCATCCGCAGCGGCGATTTCCCAGGGATCCTTGGCAGCCTGCTCGGCCAGATCGATGATCGCGCCGATGACTTTCCGGGATTCCTCATGCGCGAACATGACGGCGCCCAGCATGACGTCTTCGGGAAGTTCCTTGGCTTCCGATTCCACCATCATCACGGCATCGTTGGTTGCCGCGACGACGAGGTCGAGCTCGCCTTCTTCGAAGATGTCGGAGACACCCGGGTTGAGGACGTATTCGCCATCGACATATCCGACGCGCGCCGCACCGATCGGACCCATGAAGGGCAGGCCGGAGATGGTCAGGGCAGCCGATGCTGCAACCATGGCGACGATATCGGGCTCGGTCTCGCCATCATAGCTGAGAACCTGGCAGATCACGTTGATTTCGTTGTAAAAGCCTTCCGGGAAGAGCGGGCGCACAGGGCGATCGATCAGGCGCGAGGTCAGCGTTTCCTTCTCCGTCGCGCGGCCTTCGCGCTTGAAGAAGCCGCCGGGGATACGGCCCGCAGCGGAGAATTTTTCCTGGTAGTGCACGGTAAGCGGGAAGAAATCCTGCCCTTCGCGGACCGACTTTGCGGCCGTCACGGCGCACAGCACCACGGTTTCGCCATAGGTCGCCAGCACGGCGCCATCGGCTTGACGGGCAATCTGCCCGGTTTCGAGAGTGAGGGTTTTGCCGCCCCACTCGATCGATACGGTTTTCTTGTCGAACATTTGGTTGTTTTCCTAAATTTACCCGCTCCGCCAGATCGCGACGCGGGGCCTTCTTGTCCGGGATTTCCGACCCGGTCCGGTGCGGGGCTATTCTCGCCCCTTGCGAACACCGCCGAATGCGATGCACCCAATAGAAGAACGGCCCCGGAAGTTCTTCCGAGGCCGCCCAAAAACTCGTTTATTTACGCAGACCCAGCTTCTTGATCAGGTCGTTATACCGTTGAAGGTCCTTGTCCTTCAGATAGGCCAGCAGGCTGCGACGCTTGTTGACCATGGTCAGCAGGCCGCGGCGCGAATGGTTATCCTTGTGGTTCGCCTTGAAGTGGTCCGTCAGGTTGCGAATGCGTTCGGTCAGGATGGCAACCTGTACTTCGGGGCTGCCCGTATCGCCTTTGCCGGTGGCATGTTCAGCGATAACTTCCTGCTTGCGTTCTGCGGTAATCGTCATGTGTTACTCCGCGGTATCTGGAATATTGAACCCCCGCACGACCTTCGCCGTGCCGCCCATCAGCTCCACCAGTGCCACGGGCGTATTGCCGTAGCTGGCCAGGTGAAGCCCATTTGCGTGGGGCAGTCCCTCCAAGACGCGACCCTGGCGGATCGCCCCTGCCTGCTGGGACGTGAGGGATAGGGCCGGGATACCGTCCAGCCCCGCCTCCAATGGCAGGATGATGTCTTTCAGGGGCGCGCCCTTACCGATGGCGTTCAATTTGTCCAGCGAAATCGCCTGCGACTGATCGAACGGGCCCGCCCTTGTCCGCCTAAGGTAGGTGACATGGCCATGGGTTCCAAGTGCCAGCGCGATATCGCGGGCCAGGCTGCGGATATAAGTACCCTTCGAAACATGCGCGGTCAGGGTGATACTGTCCGCCAGTTCCAGAGGCGCGCCGGGATCGTAAGGGTCCGGGCGGCCAGAGGTGGCGGCGAAGGTGGAGCTTGGCAGTTCGCGCTGCCCATCGGGCGACGCGAGCGAGAATATGGTGACGCGGCGAGTCTTCATCTCCACCTCCTCACCTGCGCGGGCACGTTCATAAGCGCGCTTGCCGTCCACCTTCAGCGCTGAGTATTTGGGCGGCACCTGATCGATTTCGCCGGTGAAATGTTCCAGCACCGGTCCGATGGCTGCGCGCGGCGGGCGGTGCTTGCTGGTGCGCACGATCTCGCCTTCGCTGTCGAGCGTGGTGGTCTCCTCGCCGAACTGAATGGTGAATTCATAGATCTTGCTGGCTTCCAGCATCCGCCCGGCCAGCTTGGTCGCCTCGCCCAGCGCGATCGGCAGCACCCCTTCGGCGAGCGGATCGAGCGTCCCGCCATGGCCGACCTTCACCTTGGGATAGCCTCCTTCGCGCAAATTCCGCTTCACCGCGCCCACCGCCTGCGTCGAGCCGAGCCCGCGCGGCTTATCGAGGATTACCCAGCCATGTGTCATGCGAGGGGTCAGTAGGGGCGCAGTCCGGCACCGTCCAGCGTCCGTACTAGGTGACTTACGCAGGGGTGGGTCCAAAGCCGAATTAACCTTGCGACTGCACGGTGCAAACCCATGAAACTGATCGTCCATCCCGGCCTGCACAAAACCGGCTCGACCTATCTCCAGCACGTGCTGAACAACAATCATGCCGCCTTGCGCGCGCGCGGTGTCTATTACCGCCGGCAAGCCGGCTATCCCGCCCATCACGAAGCGGCATGGCGCATCCTCCGGGGCGATCCGCAACCGGTGGTCGATTTGGCGGCGGAGGCGCGTGCTGCCGATTGCGACACCATCCTGCTATCGTCGGAGGATTTGGAGGGCGCGCTTTACGATGATCGCCCGGTGCAGGCCGTGAAGAACGCCTCCGCCGCAGCCGGGATCGACAGCACCGAATGGCACGTCGTCCTGCGCGACCCGGGCGCAGCATTCGCCAGCCTGTTCGCGCAATTGCAGCATCATGTTTACGCGGATGCGTTCCAGCTGTTCTACGACGTGATGCGGCGCGGCTTTGTCCATATTGCCGCCCCCATGCCGGGAAAGGGAACGCCCTACTGGTATTATAGCTTCGACCATCACGCCGATCTGATGCAATTGCACCGGCGCTGCGGGGCACAGGTGTTTGCGCATGATTTCAGCGCTCCGGGCCCATACCCCGGCTCGGGCATTCTCGAACGGCTGGGCGTGTTGGACGCTATCGACACTCTCCCCGGCGCGGAAGATCGCAATGCGCGGCCGGGCCGCGACGACACCATTCGCGGTTTCGTGGAACGCGTGGCGGAGGCGGTGCCGGACGAGGGCCAGCAAATGCGGGTAATCGACGGGTTTCTTGGCTGCCTGGAAAACGGCCTGGACAATTGCGGGACCTATGCCGAGATCGTCGGCGCGCGCTATGGGGGCAGCCACCGCGCCGCGTTGAGCGAATTCGGCGCCTTCGCCAAGGCGGAATAGCCGGGACCGGGGGCTTGCCAGTGCGGGCACGCTAGGGCAGCAGGAATGGGCGCAGGACGTGCGCTCACCCGCTCACTCCAGCAGAGAATGCCCGCTTTGGACGATACCGAACATTACGATCTGCTGATAATCGGCGGCGGCATCAACGGTGCCGGGATCGCCCGCGATGCGGCCGGGAGAGGCGCGTCGGTGCTGCTGGTGGAGAAGGACGACCTCGCCTCCCACACCTCCAGCGCCAGCACCAAGCTGGTCCATGGCGGGCTGCGCTATCTGGAACATTACGAATTCCGTCTGGTCCGCGAAAGCCTGATCGAGCGCGAGCGGCTGCTGGCGATGGCCCCGCACATCATCTGGCCGCTGCGCTTCGTGCTGCCGCATGATACCGGCCTGCGCCCCGGTTGGTTGCTGCGGCTGGGGCTGGCGATGTATGACCATATCGGCGGGCGCAAATTGCTGCCCCCAACCCGTTCGCTGGACTTGCGCAAGCCTCCGCATGACACGGTGCTGGAGGATCGGCTGGTCAAGGGCTGGGAGTATTCCGATTGCTGGGTCGAGGATTCGCGGCTGGTCGTCCTCAACGCCATGGACGCCGCCAAGCGCGGTGCCGACATCCGCACCCGCACCGAATGTGCCGGGCTGGAGCGCGGCGAGAATGCATGGACCGCGACATTGCGCAGCGCCGATGGTGAAAGCCGCGTCACCGCCCGCACGGTGGTCAACGCCGCCGGACCGTGGGTCGACGCGGTGCTGGGCCGCGCGCTGCCTGCCGAGCGCCACCAGAACCTGCGCCTCGTCAAAGGCAGCCATTTGATTTTCCCGCGCCTTTACGAAGGCGACCACGCCTACATCTTCCAGAACCGCGACGACCGCATCGTCTTCGCCATCCCCTATGAGCGCGAATTCACGCTCGTAGGCACTACCGATGTCGGCTTCGAAGGCAATCCCGGCGATATCCAGATTTCGGACGAGGAATCTGCTTACATCTGCGAGGCTATCAACGAATATCTGGCGCATGATGTCTCGCCCGGACAAGCCGTCTGGAGCTATTCCGGCGTGCGCCCACTTTATGACGATAACTCGGGCAGCAATTCCACGGTCACGCGCGATTATGTGTTCGAATTGGACGGCGAGAACGGCGCGCCTCCAATCCTGTCGATCTTCGGCGGCAAGATCACCACCTATCGTAAACTGGCCGAACACGCGCTGGCGAAGCTGGCCAGGCTGGGCGCAATTTCGGGTGATGAGTGGACAGACGGCGCGACCCTGCCCGGCGGCGACTTCCCGGTGGACGGAATCGACACGCTGGTGGGCACGATACTGGCCACATATCCCTTCCTGGATCCGGCTAATGCTCTGCGGCTCGCCCGCGCATACGGTACGATGGTGTCCGACATTCTGGGCGATGCGCGCGATGCGGAGGCTCTGGGGCAGGATTTCGGCGCGGGGCTGACGGCGCGAGAGGTGGACTGGCTGCGCGCCAATGAATTCGCCACCAGCGCCGACGATATTCTCTGGCGGCGCAGCAAGCTGGGTCTCCATATGACCGCAGATCAGCGCGCAGCAGTCGCAGCCTATATCGAGCGCGCCGATGGATGAGCTGACGCAGCTCGATGGCGGCGCATGGCGGCGCTCCTTTGCCAAGGCGGATGGCCGGATGCTGCACCTTTATGGCTGGCAGCCACACCGCGCCGAGCCGTTGCCGCAGGAGGCAGACGATCTGGCGCGCGGCGCGCAATTGCGCTTCCACCCGCTGCGCGGCGAGTGGAACATCTACGCCGCTCACCGCCAGCACCGCACGCACAAACCGGCCGCGGCCGACGATCCGCTGGCCGCATCGCGCCCCGGCCAGCCCGCCACGGAAATCCCGTTCGAGGATTTCGAGCTCGCGGTATTCGACAACAAGTTTTCCGCCCTTCACCCGCTGGCCCCGGACCCCGCTCCGCTGCCCGGCATCGAGGCCGAACCGGCGCGCGGAATGTGCGAGGTGGTGGTCTACACACCGCAGGAATCCGGCAGCCTCCACACGATCGGGCAGGATCGGCGGCGGTTGCTGGTGTCGGCATGGATCGACAGATACGCCGCGCTGTTCGATGCGGGATGCGAATATGTGCTGCCGTTCGAGAACCGGGGCGAGGAAGTGGGCGCCACCCTGCACCACCCGCATGGCCAGATTTTCGGCTTCGGAAAGGTCCCGCAAGTTCAGCAGCGCGCGATCAGTGCATTCGCCGTTGGCTACGACCTCTCCGCCGAAATTGCCGCCGCTTCGCCCGATTACGGCATTTCAGCCAAAGGCGGAATGGCCGCCTGGTGCCCGCGATTTGCCCGGTTCCCTTACGAAGTGTGGATCGCTCCGCAAGCGGCGCGGCAGGGGCCGTGGGATTGCACGAGCGAGGAGCTGGACGGCCTTGCCCACCTACTTGGCGATATTACCCGCCGCTACGATACGTATTTCGGGCGGCCCACACCCTATATGATGGCGCTGCACGCCGCCCCGCGCATGGGCGCGCAGGATTACCACTTCACCGCGCAGTTTTACCCGCTGCTGCGCGATGCGAAGCGAGTCAAATATCTCGCTTCGGTTGAGCAGCATTCGGGGGTGTTCACCGTGGACGTGATGCCGGAAGATGCCGCAAAGGTACTGCGCGGTGCCTGAGGCGGGGGCTGAGGCGGTCATGGCCAGCGCGCCAGGACGGGTCAATCTGATCGGCGAACATACCGATTACAATGGGGGCTTCGTCCTGCCCGCTGCGCTATCGGTCGGATTGAGCGTGGAGCTGAGGCCGCGCGCGGACGATCGGCTGGTCGTCTGCGCCCCCCAAATCACGGCGCAGCCGGGAAGCCGCGACCTGGCAGAGGACGCTATCGGCCACTGGACCGATATGTCGGTCGGCGCCCTGCGGGAGGCGCGTGCGCTGGGGTTGATCGAGCATGGGGCGGATATAAACGTGCGCTCTTCCATTCCTGCCGGGGCGGGCCTGTCGTCATCCGCTGCGCTGTGCGTGGCGATCCTCAAGGCTGCGCGCAGTGCCGCCGGATCTGCCCTGTCCAATACCGAAATCGCGCTGGCTGCAAGGCGGGCCGAGAACGACTATCTGCACATACCATGCGGGATTATGGACCAGATGGCGGTCGCCCACTTGCAAAGCGGAGAGGCGATGGCGCTGGACACCGCCACGCTCGCTTTCACCAAGCTTGCGCTGCCGCCGGGCCATGATTTCGTGATTATCCATTCGAGTATAACCCGTCTGCTCAGCGAAGGCCGCTATTCCCTGCGCAAACAGGAATGCGACGCCGCTGCCGAGACATTGGAAACTGGTGCGCTGTGCGGGCTGGACCCCGATGCGATCGAAGCGCCTGCGATCGACGAAACATTGCGCCGCCGTGCGCGGCATTGCGCCAGCGAGCACCGCCGCGTGCTTGCCGCGGCCGATGCGCTGGGATCCGGCGATGTCGCCGCCTTCGGGAGGCTGATGAACGAAAGCCATGCCTCCATGCGCGACGATTTCGAAATGTCGCTGCCTGCTATCGATGCGCTGGTCGCCGATGCCGTGGAGCTCGGCGCACTCGGTGCGCGGCTGACCGGCGGCGGGTTCGGCGGCTGCATCGTCGCCTGCGTCGAGCGAGAGCGGCGCGATGCATGGCAGGCGGACCTGCTCGCTCGTCATGCCCCGGCCTGGTTCGTGGACGCAATTACGCCTTAGAAAAGGCTCGCCAGCGCGAGATACCGATCGAGCGCCCATTCCACCGGCGGGTAGAACACCCGCTCGAACAGGCGCAGGTCGGGCGCGAACCAGACCAGCGCGATCAGTGCGAAAAACAGCAGCATGCCGAACGGGCGAAACTTGCCATAGGCGCGCGCCAGCGGTCGCGGCAGCAGGCCTTCTACGATATGCGAACCGTCGAAGGGCGGGATCGGCAACATGTTGAACAGGGCCAGGAAAATATTGATCAGCAGGAAATATGTGAAGACGGTGGAGCCAAGCCCGCCCTCGCCCGCGATAATCGCTTCCGTCATGCCGGTGACACCGATCACGATCGCGGCCAGCCCCGCCAGCAGCAAATTTGTCCCAGGCCCGGCCGCTGCCACCGCCATCATACCGAAGCGCGGATTGTCCAGCCGCCGCTGGTTGACCGGAACCGGCTTGGCCCAGCCGAATATCGGTGCGCCCATCAGCGCCAGCGCGCCCGGCACCAGCAGCGTGCCGACCGGATCGACATGACGGATGGGATTGAGGCTCAGCCGCCGTTGCTCCTTCGCGGTTGGATCGCCCAGCATCAGCGCCGTCCAGCCATGCGCGACCTCGTGAAACACGATCGCCACGATCAGGCACGGGATCAGCACGGCGGCAAGGATGAGGGTTTCGGTCATGCGGCGCTATATGGGGTGGCCGCGCTCACCCCGCCAGCGCCTGAGAGAAGTGGCGGCGACATAATGCGACGTAGCGATCATTGCCGCCGATCTCGGTCTGCGCACCCTCGCTCACCGCCTTGCCGCTGGCATCGACACGCAAATTCATGGTCGCCTTGCGTCCGCAATGGCAAACGCCTTTCAGCTCGACCAACTTGTCCGCAATGCCCAGCAGCGCGGCGGAGCCTGGAAACAGCTCGCCCTGGAAATCGGTGCGCAGCCCGTAACAGACTGCCGGAATCCCCGCCTCGTCCGCCAGCCGCGCCAATTGCCACACCTGCGCCACCGTCAGGAACTGCGCCTCGTCCACCAGCACGCAATCGAGCGGCTCTGCCCGGTGCGCGGCGGTAATTTCCGCCCACAAATCCGTATCGGGCGAAAAATGGTGCGCGTCGGCTTCCAGCCCGATGCGGCTGCGGACCATGCCTTCGGAGCGCGAGTCCAGCCGGGCTGTCCACACCATCGTGCGCATTCCGCGCTCGCGGTAATTGAAATCGGCCTGCAGCAACGTGGTCGATTTGCCCGCATTCATGCTGGCATAATAGAAATAGAGCTTGGCCATGGCGCGCGATGCTACGCCGCCCCCGGCGGTGCGACAATCGCCGCCATCCATCCGACCGGGGAAAAGCACCATTCAGCCGCGCGACAGGGCGTGGCAGCGATGCTACCCGCAGGAAGAGAGACAGATTTCGGGGACGGGAAATATGGCCAGCACAGCACCCACGACAACGCAGAACGGCATACTCGGCTGGGTCGAGCGAACCGGCAACCGCTTGCCAGATCCGGTATTCATCTTCTTCTATCTGATCATTGCGCTTGTCGTAATTTCGGTGATTTGCGCGCTGGCAGGCGTATCCGCTTTCCACCCGACCGAAATCGACGAAGCCACCGGCGGCGCATTGCGGATCGATGCGATCAGCCTGCTCGCAGCCGAAAATATCCAGCGCCTGTGGGTCGAAATGCCCCAGACCTTCACCCACTTCCATCCGCTGGGATACGTGCTGGTGGTGATGCTGGGTGCGGGTGTTGCCGAACGGTCGGGCTTCTTTGCCGCGGGCATGGCGAAGGCTGTAAAAGCTGCGCCCAAGGCGCTGTTGACCCCCGTGGTCGCGCTGGTGGCGATGCTCGGCAACCATGCGGCCGATGCGGGTTACGTCGTGCTGATCCCGCTGGCAGGCATTCTGTTTGCGGCTGCCGGACGACATCCGCTGGCCGGGATCGCCGCCGCCTTTGCCGGCGTATCGGGGGGCTTTTCCGCCAACATATCGCCAGGCCAACTCGACGCGCTGCTGTTCGGCATTACCGAGGAAGCGGTGGGCGCCAGCGCGCTCGACCCCGCATGGACCGCAAATATCGCGGGTAACTGGTATTTCATCAGCGCGATGACGTTCCTGTTCCTGCCGATCATCTGGTACGTCACCGACAAGATTATCGAACCGCGGCTGGGCGCGTGGACAGGCGGCGCAGCTATGAATGGCGGCGACAGCGATATGAGCCCCGATCCAGCCGGAGAAACCGGCGCGCTTGCCTCCAAAGGGCTGCGTCATGCAGGGTTGGCAGCGCTGTTCGTGGTCGGCCTGTGGCTGCTGATGGTGTTCGCCCCGGGCACCCCGCTGATCGACGAGGCGGCATGTGCGGGCAGCGCGGCTGCCGATTGTTCGATCCACACCGAATTGCGGCCACTCTACCAATCCTTGGTCGCGGCGTTCTTCCTGCTCTTCCTGCTGACCGGCTGGGCCTATGGCCGCGCGACCGGATCGATCAAGAACCACCGCGATCTGGTCGCGATGATGTCGGAATCGATGAAGGATATGGGCTATTACCTCGTCCTGGCCTTTGCTGCCGCGCATTTCGTGGCGATGTTCGGCTGGTCCAACCTCGGCCTGATTACCGCGGTGCATGGCGCAGCCGGTATCGAATCCACCGGCCTGCCCTTGCCATTGGTGCTCGGCCTGATGGTGATCTTCGCCGCCCTGCTCAACCTCTTCGTGGGTTCGGCCAGCGCCAAATGGGCGCTGCTCGCACCGATCCTGGTCCCCATGCTGATGCTGCTCGGCATAAGTCCTGAGGGCGCGACGGCGGCCTACCGCGTCGGCGACAGTGCGACCAATATCATCACGCCGCTGATGGTGTATTTCCCGCTGATCCTGGTGTTCGCCCAGCGCTGGCAGAAGGATTTCGGGCTCGGCAGCCTGACCGCGATGATGCTGCCCTATTCGCTGTGGCTGCTGGTTTCCGGCACGGTGCTGATCGTGCTGTGGTTCTATCTCGGCATCCCGCTGGGGCCGGATGCGCCGGTCAGCTATGCGCTGCCGGGCGGAATTGGCGGGTAGCGATTGCGACCCTGGCGAAAGCAGGGGTATCCGTGTGCCAGCGCGACGATTTTACCATGAGGCCCCGGCCTGCGCAGGGGATCAATCGCTATCTAGATCGCGCGCCACTTTGGGATCGCTCAGCAGCGCCTCGATCCGCTCGGCTTCGTCGAAGCTCTCATCGGCCGTGAATTTGAGCTTCGGTGCGAATTTCAGGCCGAGCCGCTTGGCGACTTCACGCTGCAAAAAAGCCGTGTTCTGCCGCAGCGCAGTCACGATCTCGCCCTCATCCTTGCCGAGCAGCGGTTTCACGTAAGCCGTGGCGTTGCGCAGGTCGGGCGTCATTCGCACCTCGGTCACCGAGATGTTTGCAGCGGACACCGTCTCGTCATGCACCGCGCGGCGGCTGAGCAGTTCGGACAGGATATGGCGTACCCGTTCGCCCACCTTCAGCACGCGGACCGATTGTTCTTCTTTGGTATGTTCGCGGCGCGCCATTATTTTGCCTCGTCGGGGGGTTGCGGCTTGGGTGTGGGGATCGCGGTTGAGGTGGCACGGGCATAGATACCGCCATTCTCGTCCAGCAATTCGCCTTCCAGAAAGACCACACGGCGACCGGCGCGAACCACCCGTCCCTTGCCGATGATCACGGCCCCGGCAGGGATCAGCTGTAGCAGCGTCATGGATATTTCCAGATTGAGCGGGGCCTGTTCGCCCTGCGTCATGGCGACATAGGCATAGCCCATCACCTCGTCGAGATAGCCCGCCACCAGCCCGCCCTGCACGCCGCCGCGCCAGGTGGTCATGCTCTCCTGCACCGTGAAGCGGACCGAAATGGTCGAGGTCTCGCGATTGAAACCGAGATATTCCGGGCACAGCAGCGCGGAATGGGGGGAGGCGTTGAGCGAACTGCCTGAACTATTCATGTGCCGCGTCCGGGAACAGGGGTTGGAATGGCGGTAGATGTCGCCCGGGCCAGCACATTGCCTGCCATATCGAGCAGCTCGCCTTCGAGGAACACGACCCTGCGCCCGCTCTTCACCACCCGTCCCTTGGCCGTGATGGTCTCGAGCGGAACGGCCCGCAGGAAACTCATATTGAAATCGAGGTTGAGCGGCAGGCTTTCGCCATCGGTCGCGGCGAGCAACGCTGCGCCCATCACTTCGTCCAGAAATCCGCCGATCAGCCCGCCTTGCACCACGCCGCGCGGGCTCGCGAAAGACGGCGGCGGGGTATAGTGGAACGTGATTTCTCCCGCCTCGGCATCCCATGTCTGGAACGCCGAGCCCATCAGCCGGGCCGATGGTGAACGCTGCTGCTCGTGGAGTTTGGTCATCCTTCTCCCCCTACGACTGGCGACCCGGTGGCCGGGTTTCAAATCCGGCAAACAGCCGGCGGGACCGAAGGTCCCCGCCGGCCGGGCCTTGCGCTATCTCTATAGCGTCCGCTCACGCTCCTCGACTTCGAACACTTCGAGGCTGTCGCCCGGCTTGATGTCGTTGGTGTCTTCCAGCACCACGCCGCATTCCAGCCCGGTGCGGACTTCGTCCACATCGTCCTTGAAGCGCCGCAGCGAGGCGATGGTGGTGGCCGAGACGATGACATCTTCGCGCGTGAGGCGTGCATGCAGCCCCTTGCGGATGACGCCTTCGGTGACCAGCAGGCCGGCGGCCTTGTCCTTCTTGCCGGACTTGAACACCTCTTTGACATCGGCGCGGCCAACGACATTCTCGATCCGCTCGGGACCAAGCTCGCCCGCCATTTCCTTGGCGATTTCCTCGGTCAGATGGTAGATCACGTCGTAATATTTCATCTCGACGCCGTCGCGTTTCACCAGCTCGCGCGCCTTGGGATTGGGACGCACGTTGAAGCCGATGATCGGCGCCTTGGAGGCTGCCGCCAATGTCACATCGCTTTCCGTGATGGCGCCAACGCCAGCATGGAGCACGCGGACCTTGATCAGATCGTTGCCGAGATTGTGGAGCGCGGTGTTGATCGCCTCGACCGAGCCCTGCACGTCGGCCTTCACCAGCACGGGGAATTCGACCAGATCGCTTTGAAGATTGCTGAACATCGTGTCGAAGCTGCTTGGCGCGAGCGCGGTGCGCTTGGCGGTGGCGCGTTCCTGGCGGAACTCTGCCACTTCGCGGGCGCGCTGTTCGTTCTCCACCACGGTCAGCTGATCGCCAGCCCCGGGCACGCCGCCCAGCCCCAGCACTTCGACCGGCATCGATGGGCCAGCCTCCTTGATTTGCTTGCCCTGGTCGTTGACCACCGCACGGACCTTGCCGCTTTCGGTGCCGACCACGAACGTATCGCCGCGCTTCAGCGTGCCGCGCGTGACGAGCACGGTGGCGACCGGGCCGCGGCCCTTGTCCAGCTGCGCCTCGATCACCGTGGCATCGGCCGGGCGATCGGGGTTGGCCTTCAGCTCGAGCAGTTCGGCCTGCAGTGCGATCTTCTCCAGCAATTCGTCCAGCCCGGTGCCCTTGGTGGCGGAAACCTCCACATCCTGCACATCGCCCGACATGGCTTCCACGATAACCTCGTGTTCCAGCAGCCGTTCGCGGATTTTCTGCGCATTGGCTTCCGGCTTGTCGATCTTGTTGATCGCCACGATCATAGGCACGCCGGCCGCCTTGGTGTGATTGATAGCCTCGATCGTCTGCGGCATGATGCCGTCATCCGCCGCCACCACCAGCACCACGATATCGGTCACATTCGCGCCGCGCTGGCGCATCTCGGTAAACGCGGCGTGGCCGGGCGTATCGAGGAAAGTGATCTTGGACTTGTCCTTAGCGGTGATCTGGTAACTGCCGATATGCTGGGTGATGCCGCCGGCTTCGCCCTTGGTCACATTGGTGCCGCGCAGTGCATCCAGCAGGCTGGTCTTGCCGTGATCGACATGGCCCATGATGGTGACCACCGGCGGGCGCGGCTTGAGCGTCTCTTCCGGATCCTTGTCCTGTTCCACCTTGATATCGACATCGTCTTCGCTGACGCGCTTTACCGTGTGGCCGAATTCCTCGACCAGCAATTCTGCCGTATCGGCATCGATGGTCTGGTTGACGGTGACCATCATATCCATGTTGAACAGCGCTTTCACCAGATCGGCGCCCTTTTCGGCCATCCGTTGGGACAGTTCCTGCACGGTGATCGCTTCGGGCACGACGACTTCGCGCACCTGCTTCTCGCGCGGCTTGGAACTGCCACCACCCTGAGCACGCTTTTCCCGCTCGCGCGCACGTTTCAGCGCGGCGAGGCTGCGGGCGCGGCGTCCTTCATCCTCGTTGAGCGCCTTGGTTACGGTCAGCTTGCCGCTGCGCCGCTTGTCGGGGCGTTCCTCGGTCCGCTTGCGGTCGTCCTTCTTCTTGGCGGGACGCTTGATTTCAGGCCGGGCGACGGGCGTGAACTTGCGCGCCGCCGGGGCCGATGCCCCAGCCGGAGCGTCGGCAGCTTCCTGCGCAGTTTCGGCTGTTTCGGCCGCCGCGCCTTCTGCAGCGCCTTCATCGGCTGATGCCTCGGCAGCAGGCTCGGGAGGCTTGGCTGCTTCCTCGGCAGCGCGCTTTTCTTCGGCACGATTTTCCTCGGCGCGGCGCTTCTCGGTTTTCTGCGCTTCGGCCTTCTGCGCTTCCTCGCGGACGCGCGCATCTTCATTCAGGCGCAGGCGCTCTTCCTCGGCTTCGCGCTGCAGACGTGCGACGCGTTCCTGCGGCGTTTCATCGGAGGCCGCGGGCTTCTTGGGCGCAGGCTTCTTGGCGACCGGAGCGGGTGCCGGCTCGGGCGCAGCAGGCGGCGGAGGAGGCGGCGGCGGCGGCGCAGCCGGTTCCTCGCCCGGTTTCACGAGCTTGCGGCGCTTCTTCACCTCGACCGCCACCTTGTTGGTGCGGCCGTGGCTGAAGGTCTGCTTGACCTCGCCGGCATCCACCGACCGCTTGAGCCCGAGGGGCTTGCGAGTGCGGGCCGGCTTGTTGTCTTCGTCGCTCATAAAATCCGTATTCTTCCTACAAAATCAATTCGCTGCGGGCGAAATATCACCGTCCGCAAATTCGTCTTTTCCGGTCTGGTGGCCGCCTGTAAAGCGCAATAAGCGCTGCAAGGCGGTTTCGACCCGTCCGGCAGCCTGCGCATCGACAAGCGCCAGATGGACGACATTATCGCGGCCCAATGCCACAGACAGCGCCGCCCGGTCCAGTGGCATAACCGTGCCGCGCGCGCCCGACCCTTCGGTTTCGCTGCCCACGCGCCAGGCCTGGTCCAGCTTCGACCGACCGCTTTCGCTGGCATCGGCGGCGTGCAACAATAATGTCACGCGTCCGCTGCGCGCCTGTTCGGCGATCCGATCGGACCCCATCATCACTTTTCCGGCGCGGTTCTCGATCCCCAGCCGGTCCAGCAAGACCCGCGTCAGACCGGCTTCGACAAGATCGGGCAAATCATCTGGCACGTTCAGCTTCGCACCCTTGAACGCGCGGGACAGGGTACCCCTTAACTTGCCCTTCGCCAGCGCGTTTTCAAGTTCTTGCCGCGAAACGCCAAGCCATGCGCCGCGTCCGGGCGCCTTGGCCAGCGGATCCGGAAGGACTTGTGCGATGCCGCCCGGCCCATCGGGCGAGATAGCCAGCCGCACCAACGCATCCTGCGGCGCGGTTTCGCGCGTCAGGATGCAGGTGCGTTCGGGCGCTTGCTTGGGCCACGCCTTTCGGCGCGCCGGTGCAGGCGCTTGCCCGGAACTGGCCGGGCCGTCAGCAGTGTCGGAGCCTACGCGCTCATTGTTCGGAGTCCGCATCAGCGGCCTCCTTGGTGTCGGGTTCGGCAGACGGAGTATCCTCGTCTTCGAACCAGTGTGCGCGGGCCGCCATGATGATTTCGTTGCCCTGCTCTTCGCTCAGGCCATATTCGCCCAGCACGCCGCCCTTGTCTTCGGTCCGCTTGGGCGCGTCGCTTTTCATGCGGGGGCCATCGGCAGTGCCGGGTGCGGGGGCACGGCGGCGCGGTGCTTCGCGCTTCTTGGCGATCAGTTCGTCGGTGGCGAGATCGGCCAGATCGTCCAGCGTCTTGATCCCGCCCTTGCCCAGCGTGACGAGCATCTGCTCGGTCAGATGCGGGATCTCGGCAAGATCGTCCTCCACACCAAGCTCGCGGCGCTCCGTCCGGGCTTCGGCGGAATGGCGCTCCAAAGCCTCCAATGCGCGCGACTGCAGCTCTTCGCCAAGTTCCTCGTCGAACCCTTCGATGCCGGCGAGTTCGTCCAACGAAACGTAAGCGACTTCTTCCAGCTCGGCGAAGCCTTCCGCGACGAGCAGCTGCGAGAGGGTTTCGTCCACGTCGAGCTCTTCTTCGAACATCTTGGAGCGTTCGGAGAATTCCTTCTGGCGCTTTTCGCTCGCTTCCTCGTCGGTCATGATATCGATCTGGTGACCCGTCAGCTGGCTGGCGAGGCGGACGTTCTGCCCGCGGCGTCCGATGGCGAGCGACAGCTGATCATCCGGCACGACGACTTCGATGCGGCCCTCATCCTCGTCCAGCACCACGCGGCTGACGGTGGCGGGCTGCAGCGCGTTAACCACGAAGGTCGCGGTGTCCTCGCTCCAGGGGATGATATCGATCTTTTCGCCCTGCAATTCCTGCACCACGGCCTGCACGCGGCTGCCCTTCATGCCGACACAAGCACCGACCGGGTCGATGCTGCTATCGTGGCTGATCACACCGATCTTGGCGCGGCTGCCGGGATCGCGTGCGGCGGCCTTGATCTGGATGATGCCGTCGTAGATTTCCGGCACTTCCTGCGCGAACAGCTTGCGCATGAATTCCGGCGCGGCGCGGCTGAGGAAAATCTGCGGCCCGCGATTGTTGCGCTCCACCTTGGTGATCAGCGCGCGCACGCGCTCGCCGACACGGGCAGCTTCGCGCGGAATCTGCTGGTCGCGGCGGATCACACCCTCGGCGCGGCCGAGATTGACGATCACATGGCCGAATTCGACCGACTTGATCACACCGGTAATGACTTCGTCGGCGCGGTCCTTGAATTCCTCGTACTGCCGCTCACGCTCGGCATCGCGGACCTTCTGGAAGATCACTTGCTTGGCGGATTGTGCGTCGATGCGGCCCAGATCGACCGGGGGCAGCGGATCGACGATGAAATCGCCGACGCTCGCGCCTTCTTCCAGCTTCTGCGCCTGCTTCAGATCGACTTGCTTGAAGTAATCTTCCACTTCCTCGACCACTTCGACCACCCGCCACAGGCGCAGATCGCCAGTGTTGGGATCGAGCTTGGCGCGGATATCGTTTTCCGCGCCATAACGATTGCGGGCGCTCTTCTGGATCGCCTCTTCCATCGCTTCGATCACGATGCCCTTGTCGATCATCTTTTCCGATGCGACGGAATTCGCGATCGCAAGCAGCTCTGCCTTGTTGGCGGAAATTGCAGTGGCCATTACTGGTCAGCCTTCTCTTCTTCTGTGTCGTCAGTGTCGTCGGTATTATCTGCGGTTATCTCGTCCGCACCCTTCGTGTCGATCGGCGCGGTGGCGGCAATCAGCGCATCGGTCAGCACCAGCTTCGCCGCATGGATCGCGGAAAGCGGTACGTCCACCCTGCCCGCGCGGTTGTCCTCTATGCTGACAGTCTCGGCCCCGGACTCGCCGGCGATCCCGAGCAATTCGCCGCGCAGGTTCCGGTGGCCGTGAACCTTCTCGGTGAGCGAGATTTTCGCCTCGTGCCCGGCCCATTCGGCGTAGTCTTTCGGTCGGGTCAGCGGCCGGTCTATCCCGGGGCTGGAAACTTCCAGATGATAGGCACCCGGCATCAACACGGTGCCCTGTGCTTCCAGCTCGTCCATCTTTTCAGAAACGCGGCGCGACAAGGCGGCGCATTGCTCGATCACCAGCTGCCCGGTTGCCGGGTCCTCCGCCATGATCTGCAACGCCTGCGCACCGTCACCCGCTTCGGACGCCATGATCTTCACGCGCACAAGTTCGAACCCAAGGGCCTGCGCCTCGGGCTCGATCATCTCGTGCAATGCTGCCAGATCGGCCATTCGGTCTCCGTGTAAAGCGTATTTGCGACAGAGCCGGGACAAGAGAGGTTCGTGCCGGCCCCTTGCGGCGCCAGCCCCTTCAATGTCGCGACGATGTCGGGAGTGATCGCTACCTAGGGGCGGTGAGGCGAGAAAGCAATATACGAATTGTCTCGCCGAACAAAAACGGGGCCCGGCTCGCACCGGACCCCGTATTCGTTTCACTACCGGACTGAACCGGTGAGTTGCAGCAAGCTCAGTTCACCACGCCGATCACATCTGGGTTGCTGTCCCGGTCGCCATTTACGCGGCCACCATTGCCCGGGGCGCCTTGTAGCAGGATCCCGGCGAAGTGTGGGGCTGCCATCGAAGTACCGGAGATGGTGTTGTAACCACCGCTTTTCCAGGTCGATGCGATGGCCACGCCGGGCTCCGCATAATCCACCGGCGGATTACCGTAATTGGAGAAGCTGGCGAAGTTGTCGCCCTGCGAGAATGCCGAAATCGTGTAGATATTCGGCCCGTTGGCGCGCGCTGGTGAGTGATTGTTGGCGTCATCGCTTTCGTTGCCAGCCGCCAGCACGAACCGTACGCCGCCCGACGAGGCATTGACCACGGCCTGATCCAGCGTGGTGCTGATCCCGCCGCCAAGGCTCATATTGGCGACATCGCCCGGGCTGCCATTCGCAGCAACGTAATCGACGCCTCCGATAACCCCGGAAGTCGAGCCCGAACCGCGACGGTCGAGCACCCGCACGGCAACCACGGTTGCGCCCGGTGCCACGCCGATCACGCCGATGCTGTTATCGATTGCCGCGATCGTTCCGGCGACGTGCGTGCCGTGTCCGTTCTGATCATCGGCGCTGCCCCGGACGTAACTGACCGAGCGGCCTGTATCGACATTGAGATCTGGGTGATCGAGATCGACACCGCTATCGATGACCCAGGCGGTCGCGAAATTGCCGGCGCTGCCGCCATTCACGCGGGTGATACCCCAGGGTGTCTCCTGCGCGGGCGAAGAACCGCCACCGCCTCCATCCTTGGGCGGCTTCTTGCCTTTCTGCACGATGGTCATCACCTGGTCCTGCTCGCAATAGCGGACATTGGGATTGACGCGCGGCAGACGTTCGGCAGCCTGGGCCGACATGTTCGTCGAAAAGCCGCGAATGGCATGGGTGTAGTTGCGGCGGACCTGCCCGCCGACCATCGCAGCGGCGCGGCGCGATTCGCCCGGCACGTTGGCGCGCGAGACGCTGCTCTTGTCGAACACGCAGATATAGCTGTTGGCGATCTTGGTACCGGCTTTGGCCGTCTGGCCCTGCGCCTGTGATTGCGCCTGTGACTGGGCCAGTACCGGAGCGGCAACGGCCACGAGCGGAAGTGCCGCAATTGCGGCGATCAGTTTGGCTTTCAAGGTATCCCTCCACGGATTATTTTTTTGGCTCAGCCTGCGACCAATGGCTGGCTGATGGATGGTACCCTAACGCGCACAGCCGCGCTGTCCAGAACGCAGCCTTACGCTATTCGCAATTAATACGAATTTAGTCGGTGCAGCGTTGGATAGATCAACAAATGAAACAGTCGTGGTTATTAATTAATCGCTGTCGCTTAATCCATGTTTCTTGATTGCATGGCGCAGCTGGTCGTAAGTCAGGCCGAGCGCCTTGGCCGTCTGGCGCTGGTTCCAGCGGTTCGCCCCCAGGGCGTGTTCCAGAATGGCCTTTTCGTGGCGTTCCACTTCGGCGCGGATGTCGTCGATCTTGCCGAAATCCGGCTTTGCCTGGGCAGGCGCCGCCGCCGGAGCGGGCGCGCCGGTAGCCGCCGGACGGGGCTCGCCAATGGGGACCCACGGACTGTCGAACGGGTCGAACTGCACATGGCCAATCGGGCTTTCCCAATTATCCCAGCGATAGACGGCCCGCTCGACCACATTGCGAAGCTCGCGCACATTGCCTGGCCAAGGGTGTTCGTCCAGTTGCACCGCGACGTGCTCGGCAAAACCGGACCAGCCTTCCCAGCCGATTTCGGCCGCCATGCGCCGCCCGAAATATTGGGCGAGCACCTCCACATCGCCCTCACGCACTCTCAGCGGCGGCAGGGTGATGACCTCGAAGCTCAGGCGGTCGAGCAGATCGGCACGAAACCGGCCTTCCTTCGCAGCCATCGGCAGATTGTCGTTTGTCGCCGCCACGATCCGTACATCGACGCGTTGCGGGCGGCTGGCACCGATGCGGGTGACCTCGCCATATTCCACTGCGCGCAGCAGCCGTTCCTGCGCGGCCATCGACAAGGTGCCCAGTTCGTCGAGAAATAACGTCCCCCGGTCGGCTTCTTCGAACCTTCCCGTGCGCGCTTTGGTAGCACCGGTGAACGCACCCGCTTCGTGGCCGAACAATTCGGCCTCGATCAGCGTTTCGGGAAGCGCCGCGCAATTCATCACGACCAGCGGCTCGTCCCACCGGGTGGACAGGCGATGGAGGCGTTCGGCGATGAGTTCCTTGCCCGTACCGCGCTCCCCGATCACCAGTACGGGGCGGCGCATCGGCGCTGCGCGGCTGGCACGCTCCACCGCATCGAGGAAGGCGCCCGACTGGCCGATGAACTGGTTTTCCCGCTCCATGCGCCAACCTATAGTGAAAAACCCTAACTTTTGGCAACCGCCGCCATCCGAAAAATTGGGTGTCTCCCGCAAGCTATTGATCTTAGGCCATAATGGCGGTTTGGCACGCGCGTTGCAAAGTAGTGAACAACCACACGAGAGGGAGTTTCACCACCATGTTCGACCGCCATTTCTTTCGCAGCCAACTCGGCCAGGCTTCCATTGCCAGCGTTGCCGCCATGCTGCTGATGGTGGCGTTCAGCACGCAGATGCACGCCGAGCCGGCCTTCGCCGGACCGGCCGAAATCGGCAGGGTGGAACTGGCATGACGCAGCACGATCCCTTGCGCCCCGAACGCAAGGAGGGCGAGCCCGGAACAGACTTGTCGCGCTTCGAAAATGAAGTCGAGCGACTGCGCCAGAGCCCTACCCCCACGCGGCGCGCACCGCGCAGCGACAACCTTTTCACCACCGGAGAACCCTTGATGGGCATATTCAACCGCGCCCGAGATATTTTCGCCGCCAATTTTTCGGATCTTCTGGACAAGGCCGACGACCCTTCGAAGATGATCCGCATGATCATTCTGGAAATGGAGGAAACGCTGGTCGAGGTGCGTGCCAGCGCCGCCCGCACCATCGCCGATCAGAAGGAAATGCATCGCCATACGGTCAAGCTGGACCGACTGCAGGCCGATTGGGGCGAGAAGGCGCAACTGGCGCTCAGCAAGGATCGCGAAGACCTGGCCCGGGCAGCGCTGGTCGAAAAGAAACGCGCCGCAGATATGGCCGGTCAGCTGACCGAAGAGATCAAGGTGCTCGACGATGCGCTGCGCGCTTACGAGGTCGATATCGAGAAGTTGCAGGTGCGCCTGCGCGAAGCTCGCAGCCGTCAAAGCGCCATCGCGGCGCGCCTCGAAAGCGCGGAAAATCGCGTTAAGCTGCGCAGCCTGATGACCAATGAGCGGGTCGACGATGCGCTCGACCGGTTCGACCAGCTGGAACGCCGGGTCGATTATGCCGAGGGCCGCGCCGATGCGTTGGCCATCGAAGGCGACAAGAAGCCCAGCCTGTCCGACGAGATCGCCGCGCTGGAAGGTGCCGACAAGATCGACAGCGAACTGGAAGAAATGAAACGCGCGCTTGGCAAGGGCGCGCCAGACGAAAACGCAAAGCCCAAGGACTGAGCCATGTTCCCTGAAGAAGTCATTATCATCCCGGCCATCTTTATCGGCCTGCCATGGCTGGTTCTCCACTATGTTACCAAGTGGAAGCAATCCGCCTCGATCACCGGCGACGACGAGCAGTTGCTCGACGAGCTGTACCACCTCGCAAAGCGTCTGGACGACCGGATGGACACGGTGGAGCGGCTGGTCAGCAGCGACAATCCGGAATTCAAACCAGCCCGCCTTCTGCATGACAGCGAGGTCGACAACCAGCCGCTGCGCGAGCTCGACAAGCTGATTGCCGAAAAGAAAGGAACCGCCCGATGAACAGCCCCCGCACCACACTTTACCGCGACAAGCAGAATGCCAAGCTGATGGGCGTATGCTCCGGCATCGCCGACTATACCGGAGTGAATGCCGCCTGGATCCGTCTGGCCACGCTGGGTCTGACTTTTATGACTGGCGGCGCGACGATCCCGGTCTATTTCATCGCCGGGCTGCTGCTGAACAAGAAGCCAGCACATCTTTACGTCGAACCGGAAGAGCAGAAATATTGGCAGCGAGTGCGCCAGTCGCCCACCCGCACGGCCCGCGAAGTGCGCGCCCGGTTCCGCGACGTGGACCGCCGCCTGGCCGAGGTGGAAACCTTCTACGTCACCGCCAACCCGCGGCTAAACGCGGAAATCGAACGGCTGCGCTGAGTAAGGTCGACGGAGGAGGCGAATATGGAAACGGGACTGATGCTGGCGATGCTGTTCATCGGAATGACCGGGCCGATCGCGGCTTGGGGCATGTGGGACAGCTGGCTGCGGCACAAGGCGAAGCTCGCCAAGGCCGCCAGCGACCCGCAGGTCGAACGGCTGACGCAAGACAAGGCGCAACTTAAGGATCAGGTGGCATTGCTCGAAGACCGGCTGTCCGTGCTCGAACGCATCGCCACCGATCCGGCCCGCCGGACCGCGGACGAAATAGAGGCGCTGCGCTGAAGCGCGGCAATCAAGGGGACCAAAGATCATGGACGTGGAAGTCATCGGCGTATTTATCCCGATCATCGCATTGATGATCCCGATTGTAGCTATCTGGGCCAAGCACCGCCAGAAAATCGCGGAAATGCAGCTTGAAACGGCCGCATCGCAAAGTGCCGAAAAAGCTGCGCAATATGCCAGCCAGATCACCCGGCTGGAAGACCGCGTCGTCACGCTGGAACGCATCGTAACCGACAAGGGCTACGACGTCGCCACGCAGATCGAGGCGCTTCGCGACACGCGTACGGTCGAAGATCGCGGCAGCGGGGTGCCAATCAACATGGAAAGCAAGGAGCGCGCATAATGGACTGGGGAGGCCCTACTTTCGTCATAGCGATCATCGCGATCAGCACCGCCGGCTGGCTGGTGAACAACTGGATCCGCGCGAAGCATGGTTATGACCTGGAGGATGAATGGGGCGGCAAGACCACTCCCAAAACCTCCGACGAGGCAGCGCAATTGCGCGAGGAAAACGCCAAGCTGGTCGAGCTGGTCGAGGCGCAAGGCAAGCGCATGGAAACGCTGGAGCGCATCGTGACCGACAAGGGATACCGGCTGAACGAGGAAATCGAGGCGCTGCGCGAGCCCGCGCACCGAACCTCTGCCGATAGCGGCGTGCCACTGAATATCGCCAAGACGGAGAAAGCCTGATGCTGGGACTATCGGGAGAATTGATTGCGTTGATCGCCGTGGCCGGCGTGGGCGGCTGGGTGCTGACCACCTGGATGCGGATCAAGAACGGCTATCCGCTGGAAAACAGCTGGGGCAAGGCGCTGCATCCCAAACACGATCCAGCCGCGCTTGAACGCGTGAAATTGCTGACGCAGGAAAACGCCGAATTGCGCGCCGAGATCGGGTCGATGAAAGACCGCCTCGCCAATGTCGAACGTATCGTGACCGATGGCGGGTACCACCTGTCGCAGGAAATCGGGAAGCTGCAGGCCGATAGTGGCGCTACGATCGCCGACCTGTCGCGCGACACGCAACAGGAGCGGGCGTCGTGATCGAGCTTGCTATCATCTTCGTCTTCGTGATTGTCGCAGCATCGCTGGTGTTTTCCTTCGCTTCGAAGATCCACCAGCGCGGCATCGACCACGAACAGCGCAAGCTGGAGCTGCAGGCGCGCATCGCCGAAGCAGAAGCCGGTCAGGGCGGGCAAACGAACGCCGCGCTGGAAAAGCGGGTGCGCGTACTGGAACGGCTGGCCACCGACCGCTCCGGCATGGCCAGCGCCTCGCTCGCCGATGAAATCGAAAGCCTGCGCGGCGAGTCCGCTGCGCTTACCGACGGGCGCGAAAAGGAGTTGCAACAATGAGTTTCTGGACCGCCGTGGTCGCAATCGTGCTGATCGGTGCCATCGCCAGCGTGCTGCGCGCGCGGTATAATGCCAGCGCCGGTATCACCGAGGACATGATGGGCAATCAGACCATCAACCCGCCGCCGCGCGATAGCGAGCGCGAGGTAGAGGCCGAGCGCGAAATCGCTGCGCTGAAGGACCGTATAAAGGTGCTCGAACGCATCGCCACCGACCCTGCGCACCGCACCGCGCGGGAAATAGAGCAATTGCGCGACCAGGACTGAGCGGGACGAAAGGCAGGTTGGAGAATTTGTCATGAGCGAGGAAACCATCATCATCGCCGCCACCAGCCTGATCGGGCTGTGCGTGGTTGTCGCGGCCCTGCTGCGGGCCTGGGCCGGGTGGCTGGCGCTGAAACGGCGCGAGCTGGAACATCCCTCCGACAATCCCACCGAGCGCGGATCGCCGGCAGGTGCCGCGCGGATAGAGATCGCCGATCTGAAGGAACGGATCAGGAAGCTGGAAGCGATTGCGAACGGGGTGGATCTGTGAGCGGGAGGCCCCCAGCCTATTGACCCCTTACAATCCATTCCCCGGGCAACTACCTGCCTGACCATGCGTACCCTATCCGATATCCAGGAAGAATATGAGTTCATCGAAGGCGACGAGCGTTATCGCCTGCTGATAGAATTGGGGCGAGAGCTCGACTCCATGCCCGATGCGCTGAAAACCGATGCGACGCTGGTGCGCGGCTGTTCGGCCAGCGTGTGGGTTTACCCCACCGAAGACGCTGGACGGCTGCATTTCCTGGCCGATTCCAACGCTGCCATTACCAAGGGTATCGTCGCACTGGTGATCGCGGCGGTGCAGGACAAGCCGCCCCGCGAAGTGGCGGAAATGGACGTGGTCGCCGCGCTTGACCCGTTCGATTTAAAGAACCAGCTCAGCTCCAACCGCACGCAAGGCGTCCCCAACATGATCGCCCTGGTCAAGGAACATGCGGCGCGCATCGCCGCAGCGTGACATGCGCCAGCTTTACCTTGCAGGCGGGATAATATCGGTCGCATTGGGTGCGCTCGGCGCGTTCCTGCCGATCATGCCGACCGTTCCGTTTCTGCTACTGGCGGTGTTCTGCTTCGCTCGCAGCAATCCAGAATGGGAGCAGAAAATACTCGATCACCCGACCTGGGGGCCGCAAGTGCTCGACTGGCGCGAGCGCCGCGCCATTTCTCGCCGTGCCAAGACCATGGCAATCGGCGCAATGACGGTGGGCGCGGTGTTTACGTGGTACACTCTGGGTGCGCCCTATTACTGGATCTCGCTGGCCATACTGGTAATCGCCGGAAGCTGGATCGCCACCCGCAACGAATAGGTCAGGCGCTCGGCGCACCGGCGCTGTCGCGCACCACTGCCGCGCCCGTCTCGCGCTGCCGCTTCAATTCCGCCTTCAACCTGGCCGGATCGCGGGCGAAAACGAAGCCGAAGCTGACACCGCCTTGCTTGCCGATTGTCGCATGGTGAAGCTTGTGTGCCTGCACCAGCCGCTTGGCATAGCCGCGCTTGGGCACCCAGCGCCAATAGCGTTGATGGACCAGCCCATCATGCACCAACGTGTAGATCAGGCCGTAAATCGTGATGCCGAGAGCCGTCCACCAGAGGAATTCCGACATAAAATGGCCGATGGTAAACATCGCAATCACGATGGAGCCGAACACCAACGCGAACAGATCGTTTTTCTCGAGCAAATTATCATGCGGTTCGTGATGGTCGCGGTGCCATGCCCAGCCCCACCCGTGCATCACATATTTATGCGCCCACCAGGCAAATAGCTCCATGCCGATCACGGCACCCGTTACGGTCAGGATGATGGCAGTGACACTCATGGCACGCTTGGCTCTGGCGGTTCCTCGTTCAGTGCTGCGCGGCGCAAGGCGGGCAGCTTCCACCACGGCGTTTCCGGGTGGAGGTGATGTTCGTGATGATACCCGAAATGGAAACAGGATGCGAGGCTGGCAAGCACGCCGAAGCGTTCGCTGCGCGCATTGTGCCGATCGGCGAATGGCATCCCGTAAGACGTGCTCTCATGTCGGTGCGGGCGGAAGGTACCGAAGTAGAACAGCTGCATGGAGGATATGATCGCCGGCGCACCGTATAGCAGTACGATGTTTTGCACCGGCACATCCAGCACCAGCCAATAAGTCAGCACCACGGTCCAGACGTAAATCATCGAGCCCGCGCCGAAATACCGTTTCAGGAAAGTCCAGTACCAGCGCGCGAAGCTGCGCGGATTGGCCTCGTCGAAATCGGGATCGCCTGGATGGCCTGCCAGCCGGTGATGGGTAAAATGGGCATCGCGCATCCTGCGCCAGCCGAACCCGGCATAGAGGAACAGCAGAATAGCACCGACCGCCGCGTTGATCCGCCGTGCGCCGGAAATGCCCGGCGGCACCAGCGACCCATGCATCGCATCGTGACTGACGATGAACAGCCCGACAGATAGCCAGCACTGCAGCGCGCCGAGGATCACGACCAGCGGCAGCACCGTCCAGGAAATATCGAGGACGAACATCGAAAATATGTGAATCGCCAGCCACGCGGAGAAAATCGTGGCAGCCAGCCCCAGCCCGATTGCGGCCTGCATACCCTTACCCTGGCGGGTTCTGGAAATCGCGGTGTCGGCCATCGCCGCCGATATAGGGGCTACGAGCGCAGGATCAAAGCGTTCGACCTGATAGGGGATTTGGGCAGATAGCTCGGCGATAACTTTTCCGTACCGTTTTCGTTCATGTTGGCAGCTATATTTATGAACATCCAGATGACGCCTGATTAAAGAGGCAGATATGAGGACTGCGCCATGATCACTTTGAAACGACTTATAGCTCCGGCCCTTGGTGCCGCTCTGGCTGCGGGTATCGCCGCCCCTGCCAGCGCAAATTATTACGAGGACCCAAGGCAGATCCGCCATGAAATCCGCAATTTCGAACGACAGATCGACCGTGCGGCAAATAGCGGCCGCGTTTCGGATCGCAACGCAACTTGGTTATCCTATCGCCTGCAGGGCGTGGAGCGTCAGTTCCGCCAATTTTCCTATAATGGTTTCAACGACTGGGAAATCAGCACGCTGAACGATTCGCTCAATATCATGGAATGGGAATTGCAGCGCCGTTCCAACGGGTATCGCAACCGCAGTGGTCGGGGCTATCGCGACAGTCAGCGCGGCTATAACCGCTATGAAAACACGCGCCGCCAAAATTCACGCTACGACAACCGCCGCTGGCGCGGTGAGCGTGACGACGATGATCGCTACGAGCGCGACGACGATTGAGCTTCTGGCTCGACCGCATCTGATGGGGCCGGATATTTGGCTGAGGCCGAATGTCCGGCCCCGCTGCGTTTCAGCCAGTTGAAAGTGGTCAGCTCTCGCTATCGCCGGGGAAGAAGAACCGCCGCATTTCCTCGTTGATCCGCGCCGGGCGGTGGGTTTCGGCATCGATGCAGCACCAGGCGGATTTAACCTCGGCCAGCACTTCCTCGCCCCGGCTGATGACCGTGGAATAAAACGCGCGCGCGCCCTTGAAGCTTTCCAGCACCGTTTGCGCAATCACATCGTCTTCCAGGAAAGCCGGCTTGCGATAGGTAATCTCGTGCTTGAGCGCGACCCACGCCTTGCTCGCTACCTCTTCCGCGGGGGCCAGTTTCTGCCAATGCGACAGCACGGCATCCTGCACCCAGCCAAGATAGCGGGCGTTGTTCACGTGGCCCATGAAATCGATGTCACCGGGCATGATCTGGATCGGAAAGCGATAAGGTGTAGCTGACATGCCTGTTAGTTAGGTGCTGAAAGGTTGCCTTTCCATGACTAGCACAATGATAGGGGCAACTAATGTTGCCAGTGTGGCGCAATGGCCGCTAATCCGGCGCTTATGGCAAGCAAACCGCGCACGCTTTACGAGAAGATCTGGGACGCCCATGTGGTGGAGCAGCGCGATGATGGCACCGCGCTGATTTTCATCGACCGGCATCTGGTCCACGAAGTTACCAGTCCGCAGGCGTTCGAGGCGCTGCGACTGGCCGGGCGCACCGTGCGCCGCCCCGATCTGACGCTAGCGGTGCCCGATCACAACGTGCCGACCACAGCGCGGCTCGACGCTGCCGGCAACCGTATTCCCATTGCCGACCCGCAAAGCGCTGCCCAGCTCGCCGCGCTGGAAGATAATGCGCCCGCTTTCGGCATCCGCTACATCGATGCCAGCGCGGCCGAACAGGGCATCGTTCACGTGGTTGGGCCGGAACAGGGCTTTTCGCTGCCCGGATCGACCATCGTCTGCGGCGATTCGCACACTGCGGCGCATGGCGGGATCGGCGCGCTGGCATTCGGCATCGGCACGAGCGAGGTCGAGCATGTGTTGGCCACGCAGACGCTGCTGCTGAAACGATCGAAAAGCATGGCGGTGGAAGTGACCGGTTTGCTTGGCCCAGGCATCACTTCGAAAGATCTGATCCTGCACATAATCGGCGTGCTCGGCACGGCGGGTGGCACGGGTTACGTGATCGAATATCGTGGCCGCGTGTTCGAGGAGATGAGCGTCGAGAGCAGGCTCACCGTCTGCAATATGAGCATCGAGGCCGGCGCAAGAGCCGGGCTGATCTCTCCCGACGAAACGGTGTTCCGCTATTTGAAGGGCCGCCCCTACGCACCCCGGGGCAAGGCGTGGGATGACGCGGTTGCATGGTGGAAATCTCTCGCCACCGATCAGGGTGCCGAGTTCGATGCGACCGTGCGGATCGATGCCGGCCAGGTCGAGCCGACCGTCACCTGGGGCACCAGCCCCGAAGATGTCGTGCCCATCGGCGGACATGTGCCCGATCCGGACAGCTTCGCCGATCCCGCCAAGCAGCAGGCCGCGCGCAAGAGCCTGGACTACATGGGCCTCGTCCCCGGGACAGCAATGCGCGATGTACCGGTGGAAAATATCTTCATCGGCAGCTGCACCAACAGCCGCATCGAAGATCTGCGTGCCGCCGCGCAGATATTGAAAGGGCGCACCAAGGCGGCGAATGTGAAATGGGCCATCGTGGTGCCTGGGTCTGGCCTGGTGAAGCGTCAGGCCGAAGAAGAAGGGCTGGACCGGATATTCACCGATGCCGGGCTGGAATGGCGCGAGCCTGGCTGTTCCGCCTGCCTCGGCATGAACCCCGACAAGGTTCCGCCGGGCGAACGATGTGCCAGCACCAGCAACCGCAACTTCGTTGGCCGCCAGGGCCCCGGCGCGCGGACCCATCTGATGAGCCCCGCAATGGCCGCCGCCGCCGCGGTGACCGGACGGCTGACCGATGTGCGAGAATTGGATTGAAATGTGCTTGCCCTCCCCGCCCACGCACCCCATTGATTGAAGCATGACCAAGAACTTCAAAGGCACGGCCGCCATCGCTGGCGCCATCGGTTCCGCGGCAATTGCCGCCGCGCTGCTTTACGCCAATCGGCGCAAGGACAAGGGTGAGCCCCCGCGCACTTCCAAGGCCCCGCATACGCCCACGGGCGAGCCGCCGGAAACCGATTGATGCAGCCGGTATCGACCATTCAAGGCCGCGCAATTCCGTTCGGCGCAAAGAATGTCGATACCGATGTCATCATCCCCGCGCGCTGGCTGAAAACCATCACGCGCGAAGGATTGGGCGAAGGCGCATTCGAAACTTTGCGCCAGCAACCCGGCAATGTGTTCGACGATCCCGCTTATACCGGCGCGCCGATTCTGATCGCGGGCGACAATTTCGGCTGCGGATCCAGCCGCGAACATGCCGCCTGGGCGCTGCTCGACATGGGCGTGACCTGCGTGATCGCGCCCAGCTTCTCGGACATATTCGCCAGCAATGCGTTCAAGAACGGCATCCTCGCGGTGGAATTGCCGCAAGACCGGATCGACCGCCTGCTCGAAATCGCGCGAGAGCATGAATTGACGGTGGATATCGAAACCCAAACCGTCACCACGCCTTTTCAGGATCGCTTCGCATTCGAAATCGATCCGTTCCGCAAGCAATGCCTTGAGCATGGGCTGGACGAGGTCGGGCTGACCATGGCCCGCGATTCTGCGATATCCGATTACGAACAACGCGCCGCACAGTATTTGCCGTGGCTCGCACAACCAGAACAGACGCAAACCGGAGAGACACCACGATGAAAGCCCTGCGCACCCATGCCACTGGCGGCCCCGAAACGCTTACGCTGGACGAGGTTGAAACACCCACACCCGGCAAAGGCGAAGTGCTGGTCGATGTGAAAGCGTGCGCGATCAACTATCCCGATACGCTGATGATCCGCGACCTCTACCAGTTCAAGCCGGAGCGGCCCTATGCCCCGGGCGGCGAGATTGCCGGGACCGTTTCCGCCATCGGTGAAGGTGTGGAAGGCTACGCGGTAGGCGACAGGGTATTCGGCGGCATAGGCAATGGCGGACTGGCGGAGCAGGTGGTGGTCCAGCAGGGCAGGCTGTTCCATGTGCCCGAGGGGGTTTCCTTCGAAAAAGCCGCATCGCTGATGATGACATACGGCACCACAATCCACGGGCTGAAGGATCGCGGCAATATCAAGCAAGGCGATACCTTGCTCATCCTGGGTGCGGCGGGCGGAGTCGGCCTGTCGGCTGTGGAACTGGGCAAGGCATTCGGCGCACGAGTGATCGCGGCGGTCTCGTCCGAAGAAAAGGCCGAGATAGCGCGCAAGGCCGGTGCGGACGAGGTGGTGATCTACCCCCGCGCCCCGTTCGACAAGGATACGTCCAAGGCCCTCGCCAAGCAGTTCAAGGATGCCTGCGGTCCGGAAGGCGCCAATATTGTCTATGACATCGTCGGCGGCGATTATTCCGAACCCGCGCTGCGGTCTATCGCGTGGGAGGGCAAGTTCCTCGTGGTCGGCTTCCCCGCCGGAATCGCCAAGATGCCGCTCAACCTGACGCTGCTGAAAAGCTGCGATATTTGCGGAGTGTTCTGGGGCGCGTTCACCATGCGCTTCCCCGACAAGTTCCGCGCCCAGGCCGAAGAGCTGTTCGACATGCTCAAGGCGGGCACGATCGATCCGCTGATTTCCGAAACCTTCCCGCTGGAGCGCGGCGGAGAGGCGATAGCCAAGCTGGAAAATCGCGAAGCGGTGGGCAAACTCGTCGTCACCATGTGATGCTGCGGATGATTGAGTCGTTGCGGCAATGCCGCCCCGCCTGTATCTGCCGCAAATCAGCATAGCGAGGGACGCCATGACCAATTTCAAAGACCGCGAACGCGCAGAAGAAGCCAAATATGCGCTGGACGAGGAAACCGCCTTCAAGGTCGCCGCGCGCCGTAATAAGCTGCTCGGCCATTGGGCGGCCCAGAAGATGGACCTGACGGCGGAGGAAACCGACAGCTACGCCAAGGCGGTGGTCCAGGCCGATTTCGAAGAGGCCGGCGACGAGGATGTCATTCGCAAAGTCCTCGGCGATCTGACCGCTGCAGGGGTCGATATCGACGAAGCCGGAGTCCGCGCCGCGCTGGAAGAAAAATCGGTCGAGGCACGCCGCCAGTTGATGAGCGAAAACTGATCTCTTCAGGAGTAATCATATGCCGATGTCGGCTGCTGAATTAGAGGGCATGATCACTGCCGCCCTGCCCGATGCGACGGTGGAGCTCACCGCGCTGGTGGACGATAATGATCATTGGAAAGCGCACGTCACCTCCCCGCAATTTTCGGGTAAAAGCCGCGTGCAACAACATAAAATGGTCTATGAGGCGCTGGGCGGAAAGATGGGCGGCGTGCTCCATGCCTTGCAACTGAGCACCGCCGCGCCCACCTCGAATAGCTGATAACACTTTACCGGAAGCTCAGATATGTCCGAAGCAAACACCCGCATCGAAAAAGTCGTCGGCGATAATGACGTCGTCCTGTTCATGAAGGGCACGCCCCTGTTCCCGCAATGCGGTTTTTCCAGCCGCGCCGTGGCGATCCTGGATCATTGCGGCGTCGCTTATGAGAGCGTGGACGTGTTGCAGGACATGGAAATCCGCCAGGGTATCAAGAGCTATTCCGAATGGCCGACCATCCCGCAGCTTTACGTGAAGGGCGAATTCGTCGGCGGCAGCGATATCATGATGGAAATGTTCGAAGCCGGCGAGCTTCAGACCATGATGGACGAAAAGGCCGTGGCGAAGGCCGAATAGGCACTCCGCCACTCTTCGAAATTTCGAAAACAAAAGAAAACCCCGCCGAGGCCAGAACCTCGGCGGGGTTATCTTTTCGGGGAGGCGGTGCCGAAGAACCAGGAAGGCGCCACCTCTTTAGTCGAAGACCATTCGGGTACCCAAAGCTTTGCACCGCCCGTGCCAGTTCGACCAAAACCGGCATATGCAGCGAGATACAGTGGTAAACGCAATTTAACTTATCCGCCGGCTGTAACGTTTTCCGACAGGTCGCCGTTTTCTGTATCGCCGCTTGGCAAAACACACCGAAGCCCTCAATGTCGGCCGCGATGCAAGACATGGATAAAGCCGCACAGGTTGAGGGAATCCCCGCAGCCACCATAGTAATCTTCCGTAAGGCCGCCGCCGGCGGACCGCCGGAAATCCTGATGGTGATCCGCTCGCGCAATATGGCGTTTGCGGGCGGCGCGGCGGTATTTCCCGGCGGGCGAGTCGATGCGGCGGACCATGCGCTGGCGGCTGCGCTCGATCACGGACTGGCCGACGATGACGAGGCGGCGCACCGGATCGCGGCCCTTCGCGAAACGCTGGAGGAAACCGGGCTCGCCATCGGGATCGAAGGCCGCGTCACCGGATCGCAGGCCGCCGAAGCGCGGGCGATGCTGCTCGAGCATGAGGATTTCGCCCCGGTGCTGGAGAAATTCGGCTGGGATTTGCGGCTGGACGATGTGGTTCCCTTCGCTCGCTGGTTTCCCAAGAACGAGCGCCTGTCGCGGGTGTTCGATACCAGGTTCTACCTCTACGATATCGGTACCGGTGTGGTGGATATCTCGGTCGATGCGACAGAGAATACGCGGCTGTTCTGGACGAGCGCGGAAGGCGCGCTGGCCGCCGCCGAACGGGGCGAGATCGATATAATCTTTCCTACCCGGCGCAATCTGGAACGGCTGGCCCAGTTCGAAAGTTTCGCTGCGGCGCAGCAGGATGCGCAGGCTCACCCGGTCAAGATAATCACGCCGTTCCTGGTCGATATCGACGGGGTGAAACATATCAGCTTCGGCGAGGATCATGGCTATCCAACCACGGGCGAACCGATCGAGAGCGCGAGCAGGGGCTGAGCCTGGACCTAGAACACCTTGCGCAGATCGATGCCGAGGTAACGGCCGGTCGGATCGATCCGCAGCGGCTCGAACTGGAGCGGCACATCGCCATCGGCATCGACTACGCGCCGCCGTGCATCGAAAATATTATCGGCGCGCAGTGAAACCCGGAATCCTTTCAGCGGCCCCTCATCCTCACCCAGAACACGGCCAAGATCGGCAAATACGCGCAAGTCGAACGTCGCGAAATCGCCGAAGAACAGATCGCTGCTGCCGAGCGCATCGCTGCCCTCGATGAAGGTTTCGCCGGTATAGGTGCCGGAAAGGCGGACACCCCAGCCACCGCGAAACAGGCCCCCTTGCAGGCTTGAGCTGTGTTCGACAATTCCGCTGGAAGACAGCGCGCCGCCATTCAACTGGTCGATCAACGGGCCATCGGGGGCGACCGATATCTCGTTTTGAAGTTCGACAGTATGGTTGAAGCTGAGGAAATAGCGCCCGCGTCCATCGCCGCCGCGCCCCGGCATGCGCACACCGCCACCGCCACCGCGGCCGCCTTGGCCCCGCGCTCCGCCGCCTTCGCCAGCTTCGGGCTCGTCGGCTTGCCCGAAGGATCCGCGCGTCAACAGGCCGAGCGACACACGCTCCGACTTGGTTTCGAAATAGGTGATCGGCTTGCGATCGATGGACAGCAGAGTGCCGTCGGCGGCCCGTTCCACACGGTCCGGGAAAGCCGCCTCGATCGCTTCTGTCAGGATCGGGAAATCCGCCGTCACATCTTCGCTGCGATTGATCGCATAATCGGCGGTAACCGTGGTGTTCTCGATGAACGGCAATTCCCAGTTCGCGGAGAATTTCCAGTCGTTCTGCGTTTCGGCGAGCAAATCCGGGTTGCCGCCGGATATGATAGTAGCGAGCACGGTATCGCCGGTCGCAAAATCGAAGGTCGGCACATTCAGCGTGATCGTTGCCGGCGCGCCCAGCTGGCTCAGTCCGGGGGCTGCTTCGCGCGCAATATAGGTCGCTTGAAGAGACAGATTATCGAAGGGCTGCCAGTTCAACCCCGTGCTCCATTCGGTCAGCGTACCGAAATCGGAAAGGTTATTGATGCCGAATTGTCCATTCAGACTGACCGAACCGATCGCATCCCACACGCCGCGCCGCGTGCTGGCAATCGGCAGCACGACATTCACTGCACCCGAGACATCGCCGCGCGTCAGCTGTGTCGCCACGGCGCTGCGCGTATCCTCGCTCTCAATCCGGTCCCAATCGTACCCTACGCGAAAAGTCGTTATCAGTTCGCCCGCAGGCAGGTCCGCTATCGCCCCGCGCAGGGTTGCCAGCGTGCTGGCCGCATAGACATCGCTTTGCGCCACGTCGAAACCGGCATCGGGCAATAGCGGCAGCGGATCCTCTATTCCCAGCGAGCCTTCCCGGGCTGCATCCACCAGCGAGCTTGTATCCGCCAGCCGGTCGATCTCGCTGCGGCTATCGGTGTAGCTGGCATCCGCCGTTGCAGTGAACTGGAAGCCCCATAGCGGCTTCTGATAGGTCGCGGCGGTAGAGTAGGTGTCGGTGCGATTGCGCGTTTCCAGCGGATCGGCGGCATTGAATGTCCGCAGCGCCGACACATCATCGGGGCCGGTCAGGACCACACTGTCCAACCCGGACAGGCTGCGCGTTTCCGCGAAGCTGGCCGTCAGGTTCGTGCTGAGCGATGCGCCGCTATCGATGAAGGCTTTCACATAATTCAGCTCGCCCTGATATTGCGAGAATTCGGATACCAGGCTGCGAAAATCGGTTTGCAGCGGATCGCCGATAACGCTGCTTTCGCTGCCCGCCGCCAATTCGAGCCCGCGCTCGCTTTCTGTCAGTATCGAGCGGTTTTCGGCCTCCAGATTGACATTGATGCGCCCACCATCGGTGATCTTGAGCAGCGTGAATTCCTGTTCGTGCCGGGCATATCCGCCGCTGGCTGGCTGTTCATATTCCGCCTCGACCTCGCGGCTGGAATAATCGTTCTTGAGGATAAAATTGACTACGCGGCGGTCTGGCGAAAAGCCGAAACGCTGGGCGACTTCTTCGGCGAATACCTCGACCTTGGCGATGGCTTCGGGAGGGTAGGACCGGAATTCGCGGAAGCTGGCAACACGGATCCCGTTGACCAGGAAGATCGGGCGGCCGCCCGAATTTCTGCCGCGCGCAGACCCGGTTTGCGGGGCGATCGCCTCCAGCACTTCCTCGATCGAACCTGCGCCCAGCGCTTCGATATCCGCCTCGTCCAGCTCGGCAATCGGTGGCTGTTCCACCAATAGCTGCCCGCGCAGCCGCTCTCCGCGCACGACGATAGTATCGTCATTCGCGATGTCGACGCTCTCGTCGGGAGCCTCCTGGGCGGACAGCATCGTGGGTGGGCCAAGGGTGATGGTGCCGAGAATCAGGATCGATCGGGCGGCGATGTGGGGGGAGCAACGCATGGCCTTCATTTAGGATGCCGCTCCGAGCCGGCAAAGGCCATGATTGTAATGCTTTGTCGCAAACACCATATATAGCGCCGCACACCCCGGCGGGCTTTCCTTTTGTACCCCCCGCCGCTATGGGCGCGCCAACCTTCATTGAAACGGAACTGCGAGTACATGGCCAAAGAAGAACTCCTCGAAATGCGCGGGCGCGTGGTTGAGCTGCTGCCCAATGCGATGTTCCGGGTTGAGCTTGAAAACGGTCACGAAGTGCTCGGCCACACTGCCGGCAAGATGCGCAAGAACCGTATTCGCGTGCTGACGGGTGATGAGGTCCTGTGCGAATTGACGCCTTACGATCTCACCAAGGCGCGCATCACCTATCGCTTCATGCCGGGGCGCGGCGGACCGGGACAGGGTCCGGGCCCCGCATAATATGGCGTGAGCGCGCCCAGCCTTACTCTAGCATCCGCCAGTCCGCGCCGCCGCGAATTGCTCGCGCGGTTGGGGATCGAGCCTGCGCATATCGCGCCTGCCGATATCGATGAGACACCGCAAAGCGGCGAGCTTCCACGCGATTATGCCGTGCGCATGGCGCGCGAAAAAGCGCTCGCCATCGATGCGGCGGATCACGTGCTGGCGGGTGATACGGTGGTTGCTGCCGGGCGGCGCATACTGCCCAAGGCGGAGGATGAGGCCACGGCGAGGCGCTGCCTGGAGCTACTATCCGGCCGCCGTCACCGGGTGCTGTCCGCCATCGCCCTGCGCGCGCCCGACGGAACCCTGCGTGAAAAGCTGTCCGAGACCATCGTCAAGTTCAAGCGTCTGTCGGACGAGGAACTGCGCACCTATCTCGCTGGCAGCGAGTGGGAAGGCAAGGCGGGCGGCTATGCCATACAGGGCGCGGCGGAAGGGCTCATCCTGTCCATCAGCGGATCGCATTCCGGCGTGGTCGGGCTGCCGCTTTACGAAACGAGGCTGGTGCTGAAAGCGGCAGGCTTCGATGTCGGCTGAATGGCTGGTCGAGGACGGAATCGGCGAGCAGCGCGCCATCCGTCTGCATAATGACGGGATCGTAGAGGCGCGGCTGCACTGGCCGGGCCGCCTGACCGCCGGACAAGTAGTCGAGGCAACCCTCGCCCACCGAAGCAGCGGCAGCGCGCGCGGTACTGCCACATTCCCCAGCGGCGAAGAGGCGCTGGTGGACCGCCTGCCGAAAGATGCGAATGAAGGTGCCCCCATCCGCCTCGAAATCACGCGGGCTGCAATTGCCGAACGGGGGCGATTGAAGCGCGCCCAGGCACGGCCAAGCGATGCTTCGCTGCGCGGCGCGCCTCGCCTGGCAGAGCAGCTCGGTGCCAAAATCGTCCACCGCTTTCCCGCCGGGGCCGATTGGGAGGATCTGTTTGCGCAGGCCTGGAGCGGACAGGTCGATTATCCCGGCGGCGCGCTGATCTTTGCCGATACGCCCGCGATGACGCTGGTCGATATCGACGGTCCGGCCACTCCGGCGAATGCGCTGGCTGCCGTGCCCGTCCTCGCCGCGGCGCTGCGGCGGTTCGATATTGGCGGTTCCATCGGTGTTGATTTCCCCACCCTTCCGGCCAAGCCGGACAGGAAAGCGGTGGACAACGCGCTTGGCGAAGCTCTGCCAGGCTGGCCGCACGAGTGCACCGCGATGAACGGTTTCGGCTTCGTCCAGATCGTCGCGCGGCTGGAGCGGCCCTCGATCCTCCAGCGGATCCACCATGCACGGGTCGGCGCGGCGGCGCGCATCGTGCTGCGCCGGGCGGAACAATGCGACGGGCCGGGGACCACGCTGATTACCTGCCATCCGGCATTGAAGGCCAGATTGCGCGGGGAATGGCTGACAGAACTGAGCCGGCGTACGGGCCGGCAGGTGCGGATCGAAACCGATCCCGGCCTTGCGCTCGAAAGCGGCCATGCCCAGATCGTGGGCCTATGACCACCACTGCCAAGCCCTGTCCCATCTGCAAGAAACCACGCGCGCAGGATCATGCGCCGTTCTGTTCGCCGCGTTGCCGCGACCGCGATCTGAACCGCTGGTTCTCCGATGGCTATGCCGTGCCGGGCCGTCCCGCTGCGCCCGACGAGATCGCCAGCGAAGACCCGCATAGCGCAGGTTAGGCATCAGCCAACTTACCCCTTGCCAACCGCCGCGCCCTTGGCCATAGGGCCGCTTCCCATACCGGCGATGCTGTTTCAGATTGGCCGGTAAAGAGTGTGCCCGGGTAGCTCAGGGGTAGAGCAGACGACTGAAAATCGTCGTGTCGGTGGTTCAAATCCGCCCCTGGGCACCACTTTTCTTCCCTTTCCTGCAGACCCGCTGTAAGCCGCCGCTTCGCAATACAGGATTCCGCTCATGTCCCGTCGCCGCCAAATTTACGAAGGCAAGGCCAAGATCCTCTATGAGGGTCCGGAGCCGGGCACGATCATCCAGTATTTCAAGGATGATGCGACCGCCTTCAATGCCGAGAAAAAGGGCACGATCAACGGCAAGGGCGTGATCAACAATCGCATCAGCGAATATATCTTCACCCGGCTGGGCCATATCGGCATGCCGACCCACTTCATCCGCCGCCTGAACATGCGCGAACAGCTGGTGCGGCAGGTTGAAATCGTGCCTATCGAAGTGATTGTTCGCAATGTTGCGGCGGGCTCCATCTGCAAGCGACTGGGCCTGACCGAAGGCGATCCACTGCCGCACACGCTGATCGAATATTGCCTGAAGGACGATGCGCTGGGCGATCCGCTGGTGGCCGAAGAACACATCGCCTGTTTCAATTGGGCGAGCAACGAGGAGATGCAGGACATCTCCAGCATGGCGATCCGCACCAATGATTTCCTGTGCGGAATGTTCGCCGCTATCGATATCCGGCTTGTGGATTTCAAGCTGGAATTCGGCCGCATCTACGATGGCGATTATAGCCGGATTATCCTGGCGGATGAGATCAGCCCCGATGGCTGCCGCCTGTGGGACATGAAGACTGGCGAGAAGCTCGACAAGGACCGCTTCCGCCGCGATCTGGGTGGGGAGGAAGAGGCTTATCAGGAAGTTGCCCGCCGCCTCGGCTTGCTGAACAATGAAGACGACAAGCCCGGCGAAGTGTTCGACCTGAACGCCCACCGTGGCAAATTGCGCGGCGACAAGTCCAAACCGAAGAAATAGGTGCGGGCAGCTCGGCGGTCATGACCGCTGGCCCTCACACCACGTATTTCAGCGCCCGGCCGCTGTCAGTTCGCCCGAGCCGCAGCCTTGCAAGCATGCGATTGCGTAGGTAACTTAGCCTCTACCGGGCGCGCCAATTCATGTCGGAGAATCTCTCTGCTGCCCTTGCGCGTTCTGATTCTGTGTACTGCATTGCTGCTGATATCTGCGAGCGCCGCAGCGAAAAAGGTCGCGCTGGTGGTCGCCAATTCCGATTATACGGTCGCAGGCGACCTCGCCAATCCGCCCAACGATGCCGCCCTGGTGGCGCAGGCGCTGAAGGAGGCCGGGTTCGATAGCGTGACCGTGGCCGGCGACCTCGCATTCGCGCCATTCCAGCAAACACTGCGGGAATTTCGGCAAAAGGCGCAAACCGCCGATACCGCGCTGCTCTATTATGCCGGTCACGGGATCGAGGGGCGCGGGGCAAACTGGCTGGTGCCGGTCGATGCTGGGCTTGAGCGAGAGGCGGACTTGCCGTTTGAGGCAATCGAGCTGCAGCTCGCGATGGATGCGCTGGAAGGTGCACGGCTGAAAATCGCCGTGCTCGACGCTTGCCGCAACAATCCGTTCGCCGGGGACTGGACGGCCGGCACGCGTTCCGTCTCGCGCGGACTGGCGCCGGTGGAAGTCGACGATGTGCTGGTTATCTATGCCGCTGCGCCGGGACAGGTCGCCTATGATGGCGATGGCAGACATTCGCCCTTCGCCGCCTCGCTTGCCCGCCGGGTGGTTCAGCCAGGCCTGCCGGTACAGATGCTGGGCGGGATGGTGCGCGACGATGTGCTGGCCGCGACCGAGGGGCAGCAGCGCCCTTTCATCTCCGCATCGATAACCGGACGGCCGCTATTCCTGGTGGATGGGCCGCAGGGGGCTGTTTCGGAAATGCTGGCCGCCACGTCGATTACAAGTGGCGAGGCGGCGATGGTGCAGCGCCCCTCCCCCGATCGGAGCATTTCGAACGATGCCGATGCGTGGAAAGCCGCGCTCGAACTCGATACGGTCGAGGGATACCGTGCCTATGCGTCCGCTCAGCCGGACGGCGCCTATATCCGCTTTGCCGAGGCCAATATTGCTCAAATCCTCGATCCCACGGCGCTCGGCGGAGAGCTCAATTCCTCCGCCCGAGCGCTGATATCGTTCAAATCCGCATTGCCCGATCGCTATGCGGTGGCAGCGGGAGAAGCCTTGCCGATCGACGGGGTCTGGCGGCTATCCACCAATGGCAAGCGGATGCGGTTCGACAAGGGCCGCGCCTTCGCCGTCGACGGGTGGAATTTCTCGCTCGTCATCCGGGTGGAGCCCGAGCAAGTAACGATGCTCGATATCGTGCGCGAGGAACCCGGACTCTACGCAGGGCAGGACATCCTGCTCGGCGCCCCTGCGAAACTGACCTTGCGAGGCGATGGCAATCTGGATGTCAGCATCGCCACCTTCCCTTTCCCGGTCAACTTCACGATGAAGCGGGTTGCGCTGGACGATCCGGCCATGCTGGATGCGGAACAGCCCGGCTAGGTCCGTTGTTCAGCAGCTTGTCAGGCGTCCTTCGCCAAGGCACTGGACGCTTATGAAAATCATCCTTCTTGCCGGCGCGGCGCTGTGTCTTGCCGTCCCGTCTTATGCCCACGATCCGCTTCCCGTCGATGCGGCCGCAACGCCTGCGGACGAGCCGGTTTGGGCCTTCGAGCAGAGCGATCTGCCGCTCGACCGCGATTATGTATTCGGCGCGCTGCCCAATGGAATGCGCTACATCATTCGCCGCAACGCCACGCCCGAAGGGACGGCGCTGGTCCGGATGCGGATCGGTTCGGGCTCGCTGGCGGAACGCGAGGACGAGCGCGGCCTCGCCCATTTTGTCGAGCACATGGCTTTCAACGGCTCCGCAGCCATTCCGGAAGGTGACATGATCAAGCTGCTGGAGCGCGAAGGGCTGGCCTTCGGCGCGGACACCAACGCCTCTACCGGGTTCAAGGCGACCACCTACAAGCTCGACCTGCCGCGCAATGATCCCGCGTTGCTCGACACTGCGCTGATGCTGATGCGCGAAACGGCCAGCGAACTGACCATTGCGCCCGATGCGGTCGAGCGCGAGCGCGGGGTAATTCTGGCGGAGCGGCGCGACCGCCGCAACTATGCCCAGCGCGAGCTGGAGGATCGGCTGGATTTCGCCAGCCCTCAGGCACGCTTTACACGGCGGCTGCCGATCGGCGCTCTGGAAGTGCTCGAAAACGCTCCTGCGGCAACCCTGCGCCGGTTTTACGAGCGTGAATATGTCCCGGCCAATACCGCGCTGATCGTAATCGGCGATTTCGACCCGCAGCTGGTGGAAGCAAAGATCCAGGACCGCTTCGCCGACTGGCAGGCCCGCCCTGTGCCGCAGGAACCGGTCACCGGCCCGGTCGCGACTTCCCGGCGCGGGGAGGTCGACATCTATCTCGATCCATCGCTAAGCGAGCGGGTCAGTATTTTCGCATTCGGCGATTATGTCGACGAGCCGGACAGCATCGCCACGCGCCGCGACGGCCTGCCCCGGCGCATTGCCTATGGCATCGTCAATCGTCGTCTCCAGCGCCTGGCCAGGATGGAGGATGCGCCCTTTACCGGCGCGGGCTTCGGTACGGGGGACACGTTCGAGGATGCGCGCAGCACCAGCCTCGTCATATCGACCACCGATGGGGAATGGCGGCAAGGGCTAGAGGCGGCGACGCGCATCGTGCGCGAGGCGTTGGAACATGGCTTCACCCAGGCCGAGGTGGACGAGCAGCTGGCACAATATCGCACCGCTCAGGAAAACGCCGTATCCTCTGCCGATACGCGCAGCCACGCGGCATTTGCCAGCGCAGCACTGGCGCTGGTGAGCGACGAGCGGATTCCGACCACGCCGCAAAGCGGGCTGGAACGCTTCGAGAAATCCGCTGCGCTTGTCACACCTGAATCCGTACTGGCCGCGCTCCGGAAACATGCCGTCCCGTTGGACGATCCGCTCATCCGTTTTCGCGGCAGGCGAGCGCCCGAAGGCGGCGCGGCAGCCTTGCGCGGCGCATGGGAAGGCCTTCAGCGAGAAGAGATTGCCAAGCCACAGCAGGCCAAGGCCGTTGATTTCGCCTATACCGATTTCGGTGAGCCGGGCGATATCGTCAGCGACAGCCGGATCGAAGGGCTGGGTATTCGCACGCTGCAATTCGCCAATGGTGTGCGTCTGAACCTCAAGCCCACCGATCTGGCGCGCGACCGGATCCGTTTCAGCGCCGAAGTGGATGGCGGCGAACTGCTCGACACGCGCGAGAACCCGCTGGCCACCAACCTCGTATCCTCGCTTGCCGCGGGCGGGCTGGGTGCACATTCGGCGGACGAAATACAGACCATCCTTGCGGGGCGCAGCGTGGGTTATGGCATGCGCAGCGGCGCGGACATGTTTTATATGGGCGCGACTACCACGCAGCGCGACCTGGAACTGCAATTGCAGTTGGCCGCAGCCCTGCTGACCGATCCCGGCTACCGCGCCGAGGCGGTGGCCCGCTATCGCCGCAGCCTCGATAATTACTTCGCCAATCTGGATGCAACGCCGGGCGCAGCCTATTCCAGTGCGATCGGCCGGATAATCTCCGATGGCGATCCGCGCTTCACGCTGCAGGACCAGGCCGATTACGAACGCCTTGATTTCGAAAGATTGCGCGATGCGATTGGCGACCGGTTGGAAAATGGCGCGATCGAAGTCTCGCTGGTCGGCGATTTCGAAGAGGAGCAGGCCATCGCCCTCGTCGCGCGGACTTTCGGCGCGTTGCCCGCGCGCGAAGCTGAATTTCGCGAAAATTCCGAAGCCCGCCAGCGAAGTTTTACCGACCGGCGAGAGCCACGCACGCTGACCCATCGCGGCGAAGCGGATCAGGCGTTGTTGCGCTTGCTCTGGCCAACCACCGACGATGACGATCAGGCCGAAGAGATACGGGCAAACCTGCTCGCCCGCGCCGTGCGGCTGGAATTGACCGAAGAATTGCGCGAACGGCTGGGCCAGGCCTATTCGCCCAGTGCCGGCAGCGCGATGTCCTCCGTCTACGACGATTATGGGACTTTCACGATCAGCGCCTCGTTGGATATCGTCGCGGTAGACGAAGCGCGGGCGGCGATCCTTGCAGTGGTCGAGAGATTGCGCAGCCAGCCGCTGGATGCCGACACTCTGGACCGCGCGCGGCGACCGCTGATCGAGGCCTACGACAATTTCCTCAAGACCAACCGCGGCTGGGCGCGCCTGACCGATCGTGCGCAGACCCGGCCCGAACGGATCGAGCGGTTCTTGGCTGGGCGCGAATTGCTGGAGGCCATGACCGGCGCAGATATCCAGGCCGCCGCGACCCGCTGGCTGAACCCGGCAGAAGTGCTGGAGGTGCTGGTGGTTCCGCAGCAGGAAATGGCGGAAGAGTAATGCGCGCCACTTGCACCGCTGCGGCGCTGCGGCCATAGGATCGCGCAAAATCCGTACCTAGGAACCGCCCATGAAAGTCCGCATTTTCGTCAGCCTGAAGCCCGGCGTGCTCGATCCGCAAGGCCGCGCAATCCACCATTCGCTCGAAGGGCTGGGCTTCGTCGGGGTCAACGATGTCCGCCAGGGCAAGATGATCGAAATGGATGTGGCGGACGATACTTCGGACGATGCGCTCGAACAGATGTGCCGCAAGCTGCTGGCCAATCAGGTGATCGAGAATTACCGGATCGAAAAGCTGGAGCCTGCGCAGTGAGCTTTCGCGCAGCGGTTATCACTTTTCCCGGTTCCAATTGCGACCGGGACATGGCCGTGGCGCTGGAACAGGCGGCGGGCACGGCGCCTATGCGCGTATGGCATGGCGATGCCGACCTGCCGGACAGGCTGGATTTCATCGCCCTGCCCGGCGGATTTTCCTATGGCGATTATCTGCGCTCCGGAGCGATGGCCGCCAACAGCCCGATCATGCGCGCGGTGGTAAAGGCCGCGGAGCGCGGCGTGCCGGTGCTGGGCGTGTGCAACGGATTCCAGGTGTTGACGGAAAGCGGCTTGCTGCCGGGTGCTTTGATGCGCAACGCCCGGCAGACTTTCGTGTGCCGCACGGTACCTCTACGAGTGGAAAACGCCGCAACCCGGTTCACCGAAGGCTACGAAGCAGGCAGCGTAATCCATATTCCCGTTGCGCATCACGACGGCAATTATTTCGCCGCGGACGATGTGCTGGACCGGCTGGAAGGCGATGGCCGGGTGGCGTTTCGCTATCTCGACAATCGCAACGGTTCGCAGCGCGATATCGCCGGGATATTGAACGCCGCCGGCAATGTGCTTGGCATGATGCCCCACCCCGAACGCGCGGTCGATCCGGCGCATGGCGGCACCGATGGCAAGGCTCTGTTCGAAAGTGCGGTGAAGGCGCTCGCCAGCGCCTAAGCGACTGGTCTAAGCGACCGGCCCGAGCGTCAGCTCGCGCGCCGGTCGCGGCGGCGAAACAATTCGCCCACGTCGCTCGCCTGCATCGGCCGGCCGAAATAGTAGCCCTGGATTTTCTTGCAGCCCAGCTCGAGGATCATTTCCGCTTCCTCTGCGGTTTCGACACCTTCCGCCGTGGTGCTCATGCCCAGGCTGTCCGCCATGGCGACAACCGCCCGAATGATCGCAATACTTTCGGCGCTGCCTTGCGAGGCACCCTGGACGAAGCTGCGATCGACCTTGATGGTCGAGAAGCGCAATTTGCGCAGATAGCCGAGCGAAGAATAGCCGGTGCCGAAATCGTCGAGTGCGACCGAGCAGCCCAGCGCCATGATCTGTTCCAGCGCATTGCGTGCAATGGTCGGGTCGCGCAGGAAAATGCTCTCCGTTACTTCGATTTCCAACCGTTGCGCGTCCAGCCCGCTGGCCGATAGCGCGCGCACGACGACTTCCGTAAATCCGGGCTCGACCAGCTGTTCGGGCGATACGTTCACCGCGATGCGGATATGGGAAGGCCAGTTGGTCGCCTCGCGGCACGCCTGCTCCAGCACCCAGGCACCGATCGGTACGATCAGGCGAGTGTCCTCCGCCAGCGGGATGAACTTGCCCGGCGATACGAAACCGTGATCGCCGCTGTTCCAGCGCAGCAGCGCCTCGAAACTGACCAGACTTTCGTCATTAGCGTTCACGACAGGCTGGAAATTAAGCTCCAGCTCCTTGTTTTCTAATGCCCGGCGCAGCGAGAATTCCAGCTGACGGCGCTCTTCGGCGAGTTGGTGCAAGGTGGGTTCGTAGGCGCAGTGCCCGCCCCCGCCCTCATCCTTCGCGCGGTAGAGTGCCAGGTCGGCATTGCGCATCAGTTCCTCGACCGTCGCGCCGTCGCGCGGACCGATGGCAGAGCCCACGCTGGCACCCACGTATAGCGTGTGATTATCGACCTCGTAAGGCTGTGAAAGCCGCTCGATGATGCGCCGGGAAACCCGCTCGATCCGTTCTTTTTCGGAAACGTCGCGAATGACCACCGCGAATTCGTCGCCACCCAGACGGCCGCACATTTCGCTGTCGGTCATCAGGGATTTCAGGCGGTTGGATACCTGTGCAAGCAATCGGTCGCCAACCAGATGGCCGAGCGAATCATTGACCGCCTTGAACCGGTCGAGGTCCAGCATCAGGAAGGCGCAGCGCGTGCGCCATTGCTGGGCATAGCGCATGGCCTCGCCCAGCGCCTCGTTCAGCATCAGGCGGTTGGGCAGGCCGGTCAGCGTGTCATACCGCGCGAGATAGGCGATCTTTTCCGAGGATTCGCGCTGCTCGGTCACATCCGATCCAACTCCGCGAAACCCGATATACTGGCCGCTATCGTTGAGCATCGGCGTGCCCGAGAGCTCCCACCAGCGATGCTCGCGCTCGATCGTTACCTTCACCAGCAGGTTGGAGAAACTCTCGCGGCGCTTCAGCCGCTCGGCCAGATCGTGTAGGCTGGCGGGGAATTGGCCGGTTTCCCAGCTATCGCCCGACACCAGTTGCAGGAACGGCATGCCTTCGGTTTCTTCCGGTTGTTTGCCGAGGGCGAACGCAAATCGCGGGCTGACGGAGCGGACCCGGCGCGCAGTATCGACCTGCCACAGCCAGTCCGCCTCGTTTTCTTCGAATTCGCGCAGCAGTAGCGAGACGACCTCGCTCTTTTCGGCGACACCCGCTTCGGCAATCCGCGATTGAAGGAATGCCCTGGCGGTCGCGATACACCCGGGAAGGACCACCGCTACGAACATCAGCACGGCCGCGGCAAGCACCGGGTGCCCCAGATATACGAGACTGCCAGCGGTCGCCGCGCCGGTGATGCCGGCAAAGATCATCGTACTGAGCGGAGCTGCGGCAAATACCAGAGTTCCGCCCGCGATAAGGGTGGCCACCAAAATCCACACGCCAAGCTGGTCTGCCAAGGCACCGTAGGAGGCGAACAAGGCCAACGGAACTGCCCAGCCAAGGCCCAGCACACCCGCGATCGAGGTGTGTCGCGTAAACTCGCGAAAGGTCAGCTGGCGTTTGTCGAAATCGCCCATCTTGCGGTCGCTCGAAGCGCTGTAAAGGAGCAAAAGGGCCATGAGCAGTACCCAGCCGAACAGCATGAGTGGCGGGACCTGGCCGAAATAGAAATATGCCGCAAACGCCACCGCGATGCTTTGCGCGACCAGCCGAAACCCGAAAACCCCCTGCAACCGTGCAAATTGCAAGCTCCGTAGGCGCGCCCATTCGTCCGGGTCCGTGCGGTCCAGGCCCAGCACTCGCTTGGCCGTCAACTGAGCCGGTTTGTCGGCTGTAATGATTTCGCTCTTCGTCACGCCGAACGCGCTAAACGCAAAAGGTTAGTGGCGAGTAAAAGCCGAGCGTTTCAATCGACGATTTTCAGCTAGAAATTACTGCTATCATTCAGAAAGTTGCGCTTGATTGCGCTCCCAGTTCCGACCATCGAATTTCTCGATATGTGCGCCCGGAGGGTAATCGCCATCGAGGCAGCGTGCATTCACGCTCCAGCAATCGGGATGGGAGCGCGGCTGATAGAAGCTCTTGATTCCGCACGTTTCGCAAAACAGGTGGTCGGCCTGCTCGCTGCCGAAACGGTAGGAGGTAAGGGCGCCATCTTCAGCCTCCAGATCGAAATCCTCATGCGGTACGAACAGGTGGATATGGCCGGTTTTGGCGCAGATCGAGCAGTTGCAATCGAGCATCCGGGGCGCTTCGGGCATGTTCGCCGAAAATCGCACCCGCCCGCAATGGCACCCGCCCGTCAGCCTCGTCATAATACCCTCATTCCACCGTCACCGATTTGGCAAGATTGCGCGGTTGATCCACATCCGTCCCCTTCACCACGGCGACGTGATAGGCCAGCAGCTGGACCGGGACGGCATAGACGAGCGGCGCGATCAAAGGGTGGACCTTGGGCATTTCGATTGTTGCCATGCAACCCTCGCCCGCTTCGGCCAGCCCCTCCGCATCGGAGATAAGCACCACCTGCCCGCCCCGCGCGCGCACTTCCTCCATGTTGGAAACGGTCTTTTCGAACAATGGCCCGGACGGTGCCAGCACGATCACCGGAACATCCTCGTCGATCAGCGCGATCGGACCGTGCTTCATCTCTCCCGAAGCATAGCCCTCTGCATGGATGTAGCTGATTTCCTTCAGCTTTAGCGCCCCTTCCATCGCCAACGGATAATCCGGCCCGCGCCCCAGATAAAGCACGTCGCGCGCCGGTGCGATCAGATGCGCCATTGCCGCAATATCGTCATCATGGCCTAGCGCCGCGTTGAGGCAGGCGGGCGCTTCGAGCAGATGGCGCACCACTGCCTGCTCCTCTGCCCGATCCATTTCGCCTTTCTTTACCGCCAGATGTGCCGCCAACGCCGCCAATACGGCCAGCTGGCAAGCAAACGCCTTGGTACTGGCGACTCCGATTTCCGGCCCCGCATGGGTAGGCAGCAACAGATCGGCTTCGCGCGCCATGGAACTGGTCGGAACATTGACCACCACACCGATGGTTTGCCCCTCCGCCTTGCAATGGCGCAGCGCCGCCAGCGTATCGGCGGTTTCGCCGCTTTGCGAGATGAACAGCGAGAGGCCGCCATCCTCCAGCACCGGTTCGCGATACCGGAACTCGCTGGCGACATCGATATCGACCGGCACGCGGGCGAATTGTTCGAACCAGTATTTCGCCACCATTGCGGCGTAAAAGCTGGTGCCGCACGCAACGATGGTGATGCGTTTCACACCGGACAGATCGAAATCGATCTGCGGCAGTGCGATGGAATTGTCAGCTTGGCGGATATAGCTGCCCAGCGTCTGCGCCACGACAGTTGGCTGCTCGAAGATTTCTTTCTGCATGAAGTGGCGATAATTGCCCTTCTCCACGGCGGAGGCCGATGCGCCGGAGATCGTGACCTCGCGCTCGGCCGGTCGGTTCTCCTCGTCGAAAATCTGCGCGCCATCGTGAGTGATAACCACCCAATCGCCTTCTTCGAGATAGGTGATCCGCTGGGTCAGCGGGGCCAGCGCCAGCGCGTCCGAACCCAGGAACATTTCCGAATCGTCGTAACCCACGACCAGTGGTGAACCGCGGCGCGCACCGATCAGCATCCCGGGATGATCGCGGAACACGATGGCCAGCGCGAATGCGCCGCGCAGGCGGGGCAGAACGGTCTTGACCGCATCCTGCGGCGAAGCGCCGCCTTCGATCTCTCGCGAAATCAGATGAGCGACCACCTCGCTATCGGTTTCGCTTTCCAGCTTGCGGCCATCTGCCTGCAACTCGTCACGCAAGGGACGGAAGTTCTCGATAATACCGTTGTGGACAAGCGCCACACGGTCGGTGGCGTGGGGATGGGCATTTTCGCGGGTCGGCGCTCCGTGGGTGGCCCAGCGAGTGTGCGCGATGCCCAGTTCTCCCGGGGCAGGATCGTCCGCCAACACCTCGACCAGGTTGAGCAGCTTGCCCTGTGCGCGGCGGCGGATCAGTTCGCCGTCATGCAATGTGCAGATGCCGGCACTGTCATAGCCGCGATATTCCATGCGCCTGAGGCCATCGACCAGCCGGTCCGCGACCGGCGCTGTGCCGACAATTCCGATAATTCCGCACATATTGGCGCGCACCCTTCAATCTGATCCAGCGGGCAGCCTATGGCAGGCGCCCTTGCAAAAGTGTGTAGCGGCTTTGCGGCCTAACTCAATCGCCTGCGGCGGCCGATCGTGCCCCGGTCTGTCCGGTTCGCAGCGACTTCGCCTTACCCGCGCGCCATAGATAAAGCCCTGCAGCAATGATGATTGCCGCCCCTACCAATGTCATCGCATCGGGCGCATCGCCGAACCACCACCAGCCGATAATCACCGCCACCAGCAACTGAATGTAGGTGGTCGGCGCAATGCTGCTCGCCCCGGCGCGCATGGTGCCCTGATAAATCAGCCAATGCGCCGTGCTGGCGGTGACGGCGACCACGGCGCAGCGCGCAATGACGCTCCATTCCGGCCAGCCGACCGCAAGCCGTTCCGCCCCGCTTACCGCGCCCAGGGTCGCCGCGCCTATCAGGATCGGTGCAGCCCATCCGGCCACGAAAACCTGCATCGACAGCGCGCTGCCCTGCCCGGCGGAGGCTCGATTGGCGATGACTATCAGCGCGAAGAAACTCGCCGCACCCAGCGGCAACAATGCCGCCCAGCCGACCTCTGCCAGGTTGGGCCGCAGCACCACGATCACCCCGACAAAGGCGAGCGCGGAGGCGATCCAGGTGGCGCGCGGCACTTTTTCCCCCAGCAGCGGCCCGCTCAACACCGCGATGATGATCGGCGATACGAATACCAGCGCGGTAGCCTCTGCCAGTGGCATCACGAAGATGCCCGAAAAGAAGAAGATGGTCGCCATGGACATGCAGAAGCCGCGCCCCAGTTGCAGCCATGGATGGGACGGGCGGAATGCACGCGGCCCTTCCTGCCATGCCAGCAGTGCGCTCAGCCCGGCCGCCCCCAAGGTGAAGCGAAGCGCCGCCACAGCCACCGGCGACCATTGCCCGGCGATAGTCTTGATCACCGCATCGCCGCAGGACAGCAGCGCAAACCCCGCCAACGCGTAAAGCAGTCCGGTGCGTGTATTTTGTTGCATGGCGCTGTGGGTGGTCCCGGTTCGATTGGTGTGAGGTTGCGCCTAGGCCACTGCGACCGGCTGGGAAAGCCCGGCAGGCTGGCGGACCGGTCGGGTAGGCCAGAGCCGCCATAAGAAAGGGCCAAAACACCTTCAGAAAATCTCAAGGTTTCCAGATTATTCACCATTTTTCGCAAGGTCATATTCGTTTCGTGACGAGAGGGCCGGTGATGTTGCAAGCAGTTGTCCTTATGGGGGTTTCGTAAATGAGCGCGTTCGGACGCAAGAACGGATCGGGGGCCATGCGCCCCGGCGCAAAGCCTTCCTTCGGTGTGGCCCGCCCGATGCAGGGCGGCGCGGCCAAACCGAAAGAAGAACCACGGCAGGGCGGTGAACAATTCCCGCCATTGCCCGATGGCGAAGCGCCTGCCGACGCAGGGGTGCCCGGCGCCGGCGGTGGACCGAAAGACGATGCGATGAGCCGCCTGGCGGACCGCGCCAATGCGGTTCACGAGACCAATTCGGAAGTGGGCGGATTCGAACAGAGCGTTCACAAGATCAAGGAACAGGTGCTGCCGCGCCTGCTGGAGCGCGTCGATCCCGAAGCGGCGTCCACCTTGACCAAGGACGAGCTTTCCGAAGAATTTCGTCCGATCATCATGGAAGTGCTGGCCGAACTGAAAGTCACGCTCAACCGGCGCGAGCAGTTCGCACTGGAAAAGGTGCTGATCGACGAGCTGCTGGGCTTCGGTCCGCTGGAAGAGTTGCTGCAGGATCCCGACGTATCCGACATCATGGTCAACGGGCCGGACCAGACCTACATCGAAAAAGGCGGCAAGCTGATGCTGGCCCCTATCCGCTTCCGCGACGAGCAACATCTGTTCCAGATCGCCCAGCGAATCGTCAACCAGGTCGGCCGCCGCGTCGACCAGACCACGCCGCTGGCCGATGCCCGCTTGAAGGACGGCAGCCGTGTCAACGTGATCGTGCCGCCGCTGTCGCTGCGCGGCACGGCCCTCTCGATACGTAAATTCTCCGAAAAGCCGATCACCATCGATATGCTCAAGGGCTGGAATTCGATGAACGACAAGATGGCGACCGCGCTGAAAATAGCTGGTGCCACGCGAATGAACATCGTGATTTCAGGGGGTACCGGTTCGGGCAAGACGACCATGCTCAACGCGCTGTCGAAAATGATCGATCCGGGCGAACGTGTGCTGACGATCGAGGATGCGGCAGAACTTCGCTTGCAGCAGCCGCACTGGCTGCCGCTGGAAACCCGCCCGCCGAACCTCGAAGGCCAGGGCGCGATTACGATCGGCGATCTGGTGAAGAACGCCCTGCGTATGCGTCCTGACCGTATCATCCTTGGTGAGATTCGCGGCGCGGAATGTTTCGATCTTCTGGCCGCCATGAACACGGGCCACGATGGTTCGATGTGTACACTTCACGCCAACAGCCCGCGCGAATGCCTGGGCCGCATGGAAAACATGATCCTGATGGGCGATATCAAGATCCCGAAAGAAGCCATTTCACGCCAGATCGCGGAATCGGTCGATCTGGTCGTCCAGGTCAAGCGTCTGCGCGACGGTTCGCGCCGCACCACCAATATTACCGAGGTGATCGGCATGGAAGGCGATGTGATCGTCACGCAGGAACTGTTCAATTTCGAATATCTGGACGAAGGCGAGGACGGCAAGATCGTGGGCGAATATCGCTCCTCCGGCCTGCGGCCCTATACTCTGGAAAAGGCCCGCCAATTCGGTTTCGACCAGGCCTATCTTGAAGCCTGCCTCTAACCGCGCAGCATTCCGGTTACTCCCATCACCACCAGCGCCGACCCGATCAGCGCGCTGGCCAGGAACACCGCGATCCACGGCATGCAGCCGACGCGGTCTATCTGCGCGCGGCGCACTCGCCGCCGTTCCGCCAGCATGGCGGACAGCGACAACGCCAGAAACCCGCCACCCCACAGGACGGCCAGCTCCGCATCGCTAGCAAAGGTCAGGAAATCGCGCCAATCCATGTCGCGCCGCGATATGGGAGGGATCAGGCTGAGCTGCAACGGCTGGAACAATCGCAGGCAGCATCCGTTTCGATAGGGTCGCCGCCAATGGCGGCACAGCAATGGAGCTTAATCGTGGTTCGCAAAATCATTATCGCCATCGGCGTGTCATCCCTCGCCCTCACTGCGGCAGCGTGCAACACCGTGCGCGGCGTGAGCGACGATCTGGAGTCCGCCGCCGACGCAGTCGACGAAGAAACCTGACACTTACGGCCCCTCGTCCAGTTCGAGGGTTCATGCAGCACCCGCCGGGAGACCGGCGGGTGTTCGCGTTTGCGGCGAGCTATTCCTCGCCTCGCCAGCGCCAGACCACGGTCAGATTGTTAGCGGGCATTTCACGACGCGCGGTTCGCTCGAACCCGTTTTGCTCGGCAAGCTGGTCAAGCTCCTCCAATGAGCGAAGTCCCCAGCGAGGATCGCGGCGGCGCAGGCTTTCATCGAAAGCGAGATTGGAGGGCGCGGTGTCCATCTGCGCTTCCAGGAATGGCCCGTATAATATTAGCGGCGCTCCTGCGCCCAGCAGCCGCGCCGCGCCGTGGAACACCCCCTCGGCAGCTTCCCAGGGTGCAATATGGACCATATTGATGCACAGGACGGCGGCGGCCTGTGTCACGGGCCAGTCGCTCGCGCTCGCATCGATGGCGATGGGCGGCGCTAGATTGGCCGAGCCGCCCTCCGCCCGCCATGCAGCAACCGAAGCCAGCGCATCGGGATCGGCATCGCTTGGTTGCCAACGAAGATTGGCGAAGCGCCGCGCGAAGAAAACCGCGTGTTCGCCGCTCCCGCTGGCAATTTCCAGCACGGTACCGCTCGCAGGCAATTCCTGCTCCAGCACCTTTGCGATCGCAGCGGAATTGCGCGCCACGGCAGGCGCGTGGCGCTTCATTCGCCCTCGCCCCCCGGCACCGGTAATTCGCGGGCGGCGCGCAATATACCGCTGTTTTCATGCACGAATCGTCCATTCGCCTTGCGCATCGCCAGGGCGACCGCCGCACGCGCGACGTCACGCGCGTCGATCGAGCGATACCGCGCATTGTTGCCTTGCAGGAACAGGTTGGTCAGCGGGCTGAGGATTATGCCCGCACGCTCCAGAACCCGCCGATCGGCGGAGCGCGGGCCGCGCAGCAGACCCGGGCGCAATATGTCCAACCGCCCAAAGCCGATCTTTGCCAATTGCTGCTCGGTTTCGCCTTTGACCCGCAGATAGAAACTTTTCGAATGCGGGTCGGCTCCAACGGAGCTTACCGCCACGAAGCGGGTCACGCCTTGGTCTTTGGCTGCCTTCGCGACATCCAGCACCAGCTCCTGATCGACCGCCCGGAAGGCTGCTTCGTTTTTGCCGGATTTGCGCCAGGTCGTTCCCAATGCGCAAATTACTGCTTCGGGTTTCTGGGCTGCGAACACTTCACCCCAGAGTGCAGGTTCGGCCACGAACAGCTCCATCCGCACGCCCTCCGGCAGCGCAGCCTCACGCCGGGCGACGGCGAACAGGCTGAAATCCTCGCGGGCCACGGCCAGTTCCATAACCCGCCCGCCGATCAGGCCGGTAGCCCCGACAAGGCCGATGCGCAGCCGGTCAGACATTCTGCAAACCCTCCGGTCGCTCGCCGAAAATCAGGCGGTATTGATCGATAGCGAAACGGTCCGTCATTCCGGCGAGAAAATCGGCCAGATGGCGGCTGCGCTGCGGTTGCGGTTCGGGCAAGCGGTCGCGCCAATCTGCGGGCAGCAGTCCCGGATCGCCGGAATAGGCGCGATAAAGCTTGCCGACCACCTCGCTCGCGCGGCTGGCCGCGGCCATCTGGTCGGCATGATGGTAAAGCGTTTCGTACATGAAGCTTTTCAGGGCCCGCTCCTGCGCGGCCATACCTTTGGAAAATCCGGCAAGCGCCCGGTCGGCGGCGCGGATATCTACGACCGAGCCCATGCCGTTCACGGCTTCGCGCGTGGCGGCGAGCACATCGTTGACCATCAAGCCGATCTGGCCCCGGACAAGCTCCCGCAACTGGCGATCACGCGGCGCGGAGGGAAAGTTGCGCTCGACCTCGCGCCATTGATCGGCCACGAAATCAAGCGCCAGCAGCTGGTCCAGTTCGAGAAACCCTGCGCGCAGCCCATCGTCGATATCGTGATTGTCGTAAGCGATATCGTCGGCCACCGCAGCCACCTGCGCCTCCAATGAGGGCCAGCGATCGAGCTCCAGCGGGAAATCGCTATCGAGCGCCGAGAGCGCCCAGCCAGGCTGGGCGACGGGGCCATTATGCTTGGCCATCCCCTCCAGCACTTCCCAGCTGAGATTGAGCCCGTCATGCCCGGGATAGGGGCTTTCCAGCCGCATCAGCACCCGCAGCGCGTGCTCGTTGTGATCGAAGCCGCCATGCTCGGCGGTTGCCTCCCCCAGCGCCTCCTCGCCCGGATGGCCAAAGGGCGGGTGGCCGATATCGTGCGCCAGACAGAGCGCTTCGGTCAGATCCTCGTCCAGAGCGAGCGCGCGGGCGATCACCCGGCCGATCTGCGCCACTTCCAGGCTGTGGGTCAGCCGCGTGCGGTAATGGTCGCCATCGGGAGCGATGAAGACCTGCGTTTTCGACCGCAATCGGCGAAATGCGATGGAATGGATGATCCGGTCGCGGTCGCGCTGGAATGCACTGCGCGGGCCGCGGTTTTCGGGTTGCGCCAATTCGTTCGGGCGAGCGAATTCGCGGCCCCGCGAGGCATCGGGAAAGCTGGCATAAGGGGCACGGTTCATTGGGCCGAACGCCTATTGCAGGCGCGTGCATGCAGCAACGGGAACAATCGGGCAACATCGGTTGCAGCGCGGCAAAGCGTTGGGGCATCGCGATGGAGCAGCGCGTACAAGCAAGGCATTGGTCTGGAACAGTTGGGCCGCGCGTCCCGAAGGAGCGCGCGGCCCGGCCAGGTCGGCGCAAAGTGCGACCCAAGTGCCTTCCCAGCCTAACTGGTGATGGTCCGATGGCGGACCTCCGAACACGCGCCGCGGCAAAGATTCGCGGCGACGCTGTGTTGGAATTCTCGGCATATAGCGAGCAGGCTGAATGCAGCGCGAACGCGGATCAGACCGCTGGTTCATCCCAGCCCAGGATCCATTCGGACGCCGCTGCGCAATGGGCGCGCAGGGAATCGAATATCGGCAGCACGTTGGCTTCCACATCGACCACCATTTCCAACTCCGTACAAGCCAGTACGATGGCTTTCGCGCCTGCCTGTTCCTTGCGGGTAATCATGGTTTTCAGCGCGCGTTCGGCATCGCGGCTGACCTTGCCGAGCATAAGTTCCTGGTAGATGATGCGGTCCAGCGCCTCCACATTGTCAAGGTCCGGCGGAGTCAGTTCCACGCCGTGCGATGCCAGGCGGTGGCGATAAAACCCCTCGGTCATCACGTTGCGCGTGCCGAGCAAGGCGGCGCTGGTGCAGTTCGCCTTGGCCATGTCGCGGCCCACGCAATCGGCGATATGGAGCACCGGGATATCCACGCTTTCGGCCACGCGGTCATATACGCGGTGCATGGAATTGGCGGCGATGATCAGCCCGTCGGCCCCGCACGTCTCCAGCCCCCTGGCAGAAGAGATCAGTACTTCGGCCGCCCGGTCCCACTCATCCTGTTCCAGGAGATTGTAGAGCTCTGCAAAATTCAGGCTGTCGACCAGCAATGGTGCGCTAGTCATCGGCGAGGTTTTGCGCCGGATGTCGCGGTTGATCCGGTCGTAATAGCTGGCGGTCGAAACCCAGCTCATGCCGCCGATAATGCCCAGTTTGCGCAAGTAAATGCCTCATATCCGATGTCGGCGCGAAAGCGCGCGCTATGCTGTCCTCACGCCGCGCAGGACGCGGCGTTGCGGCCCTGCTGGTCGAAGGGAGTTACGAATTAACTCGGCTGCGTCCTTAACTCCAAATTAGCCAACCAGTCCCGCAAATTCTGCGCAGAGCGCAACGGAGCCTCCTCCATCGGCAAGTGGCCGATGGCCGGATAGGATACGCTGGTGGCCTCGGGAATATGCTCGGCGAACCAAGCGGCGGCGGCGAATGGTATCAAGGCGTCCTCCTCGCCCCACATGATCAAGGTGGGCACATGCATGTCCCTCATCGTTTCCGCGACGAAGGGCTCGCGCGACTGGCCGAAACGCGCAAGGGTGGCCGCGCGATTGCCGGGAAAGCGCAGCAATTCCCAATAGCGGTCGACCGCCTGCGGGGTGACGACCGCCTTGTTCGATACCGACTGGTCGAGGCTACGCTCTATGATCGAGCGCGGAGTGATCTGGGTGACCAGATTGTTCACGAGCGGCATTTGGGCGATGGCAAAACCGATATTGCCGCCGCCTTGCTCGCGTTTGACGGGCGCTCCGCTGGCATCGACCAGCACCAGGCCGTTCAGCTTTTCCGGATGTTCCAGCGCATAGGCCATCGCAATCCCGCCGCCCATCGAATTGCCGCCCAAAACGAACCGCTCGACCCCCAGCGATTCGGCCACGCGGTCCACATCTTCCACGAAGGCTTCGATTGCGTAGTTCCCGTCGGGCGCGGGGCCGGTCAGGCCGTGGCCGATCTGATCGTATCGGATGACCCGGTAATCGGGTTTCAGCGCGTCCACCCAAGGCTGCCACGTATGCAAATCGGCGTTGGAACCGTGGAGCAGGATAATCGCCGGCGCATCGCGCGGTCCCTCGTCGCGCAGATGGACGGTCAGTTGGCCATCGATTGCGACATATTGCGAGGGGTCTGCGCCATATTTCGCGCGCATCGCAACGGGGTCCGTGTCCGGCGTGCGGAAGATGAAGAATGCCGCGATCAGCAGCACGGCAATCCCCAGCAGGATCCGCGCCAGCCATTTCAGCATCAGCGCAATTCCTCGATCCAGCGCTCTACTGCGGACACGCCTTCCTCATCCACGGTCGCCTTGCCCAGCTCCGGCATGGCGACGCCGGGTTCGGCGCTGCGCATTCGGTGCAGCAAAATCGATTCGTCCGGCGCGCCCGGCACGATATCGAACGCCAGATCGGCCGATCCGCGGCCTGCGGCAACCGGGCGTTTCATAATGCCCAGCGCGTGCGGCTCGGTCTGCTCCCAGCGCAGGTCGAGCCCGCTATTGGAAGCGGTGGCCCCGGGCCTGTGGCAGTGAGCGCAGTTCACATCGAGATAGGCCCGCGCGGCAGTCTCGGCAGGAACATTCGCACGGCTTTCCCATAGCGGCAGGCTGGCGGAAAGTTCAGGAGCGGCATCCAGCCAGCCGCCTGATTGCAGTGCGTCCATCCATTCGGGCGACAGGTTGCGCGCTTTCGGGCCGATCGGCACCACCGACCCGTTCAGCCCGTGACATTCCTTGCACTGATTCTTGTTCGGAATGCGGTAACTGATCGTTTCGCCTGCGGGGGTCTCCACATCCAGCCGCCCGCCAGCAAGAGCCAGCCGCGCCTCTGTCTGCTGCTCGTTCCAGCGATAGGGCAAGGCCAGCCAACCATCCGCGCGGTGGAGCAGCACGCGCGTTTCGATCAGCTGGCGATCCGCGCCTTCCCCGAAAGCGAACGTCTTGATCAGCGCCGCGCCCAACGGCAGTTGCAGCAGGTTCTCGCCATCTGCCACAGCCTGGCTGCCGGGTGGAAGATAGAGAAAGCGCAGCTTGTCTGCCCCGTCAGAATATAAAGGCGTGTTCAGCCGGTAGGGCGTGACACCTGCCGAAGGAATTTGCGCAGTCGCATCTGCAAAGAAGCCGAATTCGGAGAGCGTACGCGGCATCCCCTCGCCCGCCACCACGGCATCGTTGACCGTCATTTGCCGGGCGGCCGAACCATGGCCGCCCGCGCCAATCGCACCCGCAAAAGCGGCGAGCGAGACTGCCAAGGCGATCAGGCTGCGTTTCATCCGGCCAAGCGGCTTTCCAGTTCTGCGGGCGCACCTACGCTGCCGGTGTCGAACTCGCCGACGGGTTCGCTCAGCATCACCGGCCCCGGCATGGCGGAGCCAGGCTCGTCACCCGGCTGGGACAGGTTGAGCGTCCACGCGCTCGTGCCGGAAACACCGCGCAATGCGCTCACCTCGTCCTGCGACAATCCGTCCCACAATACCGGTGGCAATGCACCGCCGAAACCCGCGACCAGCTGGTCGGCCATCGGCAGTTGCGGATCCCTACCGCTGCGCGCGTGGAAGTTGCGCCCGACCACCACGTTGCGGGCATAGGGGTTGTAGCGTTCATCATCGTAGGAAAGCGGATAGCCGATCACCATGATATCCGCTGTCGGATTGTCGGACAGATTGTTGCCCGCCACCAGCACACCGTCATTGGCCATGATCAGAACGCCGGTCCCGCGCCGCACGCTGCCCACGATATTGCCGGGAGGGGCGAAGTTCGGCTCGTCATTCGCCGCCACGATATTGCCCCGGATCACAACATTGCCGCCGCCCATCACCGGAAGGCCGGGCAGGTCGAACACCAATATGCCGCCTGTGTTGCGCGTGGCGAAATTGTTTTCGACCAGCGCGTTGCGGCTGTTCTCGATCTCGATCCCCGCCACATTGGCCTCCGCAATCGAATTGCGCACGGTGATATCGCGGCTCTGGCCGACATAGATGCCCGCATCGCTAGCGCCGGATACCTGCACCCCGTCGATCAGCACGCCGGTGCTTTCGACCGGGTAGATCGCATAGGCGCCATTGCCGCTGTCCGGCCCGTTGGTCCAAGCAACGCGCACGCGGTAATAGACGATATTGTCGGCGCCCTTGGACTTCACCCCGTCGCCCTTGGGGTTCTCCATTCCGAAATCACGCAGGGTCACGTTGTCGGAGGTAACCAGCAACCCCTCGCCCGCGCCCGCCTGGGTAGTGAAATCCAGCACCGTTTCATCCATTCCCGCACCGCGCAGGGTGACATTGTCGGCATCCAGGCTGAGCCCATCGGTCAGCGTATAGCGCCCTGCGGCAAGCTGCACCGTATCGCCCGGCTCTGCCAGGATCAGCGCCTCCTGCAAACGCTCCTGCGCGCCTTCGCCCGGTTCGATGCTGTGCGTTTCGGCCAATGCTGGCGAGCTGGCGAGCATTAAAGCGGAAGCGAATGTAATCAGTGGCTTGTTCATTATGGAACTCTCCCTTCGAGTCCCGCATTAAACCGAAAGCGGGAACATGCCAAACGCCGCGAAACATTATCCGCCGGTGACCAGGCGCTGTGCTTATTGCTCGAAAGAGAGGACCCGGTGCGATACCGGTCCGCGTTCCTTTAGCGGGATTACGTAGGTGACCGTCTCGCCGGGACCGAACAGGTCGATTTCCACCTCGACCGGCTCGGGCTTATCGGACATCAGATCGACCCGCAAATGGCGCACGGTCTGGGTCGAATCGTTGGTGAGCGTCAGCGGTACCAGCAATTCCCCATCGCGCGTGGAGGCTTGATCCCACTGCGCTTCCAACACGAGCCGAAAGTCCCTTGGCGGAGTGGATGCCTTGTAGAACAGGTATCCCAGCAATGCGGCGATCAGCAGGGTGGACGCGATGCGCAGCGTCCAGCCGATCCAGGTCGGCGGAACGGGGCTCTTATCGTTGCCGCCATCTTCCTGTTGTTCGGACTGGTCGTCGGCACCGTCCTCGCTGTTGAACCGGTGTTTGCTTTCGCCGTCCTGTTCGCCCTTGGCGCCCTGGCTGTCGGCTTCACCATCCGTCACAAGATCAACCTCCCCGCCGCGCCGCCCAAGGTGGTGGCATAGGCCATCGTGACCACCAGCGGAACGATCACCGATAGCGGATCGCCCATGCCGATATAGCCGAAACTCCATAAAAGCGAGGCGCTGACAAGCAGCGCCAGCGAATAGGAGAATACGGTTTCGATATAAGGCGAATTGAAAATTTTGCGCGCGGAATAGTCCCTATCGTCAAACTCGGCCAGGTTCACAATCAGCAGACTGACTGCGACAGACAGGATCACCGTGACGATCAACAGCCACCAGTTCTGCGCCAGAGTGATGACTTTGGGTTCGATTGTTGGCGCGATATTGAACGCAAACAGCACGCCGCCCAGTATGGTGCCGACCACCACCGATACATCTCTTGAAAATGGCGAGCGATCCTTATTTTGCGCGCTGTCTCCACTGCCCAATTGGTTACGCGCAACCGCGGCACCAAGGCCGGTCGCGACCGTTTCGATTGCGATTATCTTGATCGCGATCTCAGCCGACAGATCAAAGTCGATGATGCCGGTGACCAGCAGCGTGACGAAGCTGGCGACCGCGCCGATCCCCAAGCAAACCGCCCCGTCCCAGAAATATCCCTCGACCCACTGCGTCCGGCGAAAACCGGCATAAGCGCATAGGCCGACATTGCAGAAATAGCCCACCACCAGCATCGCGATGATGTTCCAGACCGGCATCGTCCGCCCGAATTCCCACATTTCCATGGTGTAGAGCAGCGGCAGTGAAACGAAGAGCGCACCGGCAAAACCGCGCGCCAGGTCCCGCACTTCGATCTGCCATGCGGGTTCGCATTCTCCGTCGATTTCGATCTGCTCGTCTAGCGGGGTGAGCTTAACCGCCAGATCCATCAGTCGATCGACTTCACGATTTCCTCGACCATCTTCTTCGCATCGGACAGCAGCATCATAGTCTGGTCCATATAGAACACATCGTTATCGACCCCGGCATAGCCGACGCCGCCCATGCTGCGCTTGATGAAGAATACCTGCTTGGCCTTTTCCACATCGAACACAGGCATCCCGTAGATCGGGCTGGACTTGTCCGTTTTGGCGGCAGGATTGACCACGTCGTTCGCGCCGATGATGAAGGCGACATCGGCCTGGGCGAATTCGGAATTGATGTCCTCCAGTTCGAACACCTTGTCATATTCCACCGAAGCCTCGGCCAGCAGTACGTTCATATGGCCCGGCATCCGTCCGGCGACGGGATGGATGGCGTATTTGACCTCGACACCCTTGTCCTCCAGCAAATCGGCCATCTCGCGAAGCGCATGCTGAGCCTGCGCCACCGCCATGCCGTAACCGGGAATGATGATGACCTTTTCGGCCTGTTCCAGCATGAACGCTGCGTCCGCCGCGCTACCCTGCTTGTAAGCGCGCTGCTCTCGCGGTTCGCCATCGCCAGCCGTCGCATCCGCGCCGAAGCCGCCCGCGATCACGGAGATGAAACTGCGGTTCATCGCGCGGCACATGATGTAGCTCAGGATCGCGCCGGACGAACCGACCAGCGCGCCGGTAATGATCATAGCGCTATTGCCCAGCGTGAACCCCATCGCCGCCGCCGCCCAGCCGGAGTAGCTGTTCAGCATCGACACCACGACCGGCATATCCGCCCCGCCGATGGGGATGATGAGCAGGAAGCCGATCGCAAAAGCGAGCACCGTCAGCGCGACGATAAAGGGCAGCGTCTCCGCCGGTCCGCTCGCCATGGCAAACAAAGCGGCAAGCACGATGATCGCAGCCAGCGTGCCGAGGTTGATGATGTGCCGCGCAGGCAGCAGGATCGGCGATCCACTCATCCGCCCGGACAGCTTGGCGAATGCGATGACAGAGCCGGAAAAGGTGATCGCCCCGATGGCGATGCCGAGACCCATCTCGACCTTGCTCACCGCGCCGATACTGTCGCCCACCAGCAGGCCAAAAGCGCCCGGATTAAGATAGGCCGCCCAGCCCACCAGCACGGCGGCAAGGCCAACCAGCGAGTGGAAAGCAGCAACCAGCTCAGGCATTGCGGTCATGGCGATGCGGCGAGCAATGGTGAGGCCGATGATCGCACCGATGGCGATGGCGACAACTATCTCACCGAAAGAAGCGAAATCGGGTAGATATATGGCCGAACCATCAGGAAAATTCGGACCCGGGGCAATCTTCTCTTCTCGAACTGTAGGGAAGTGCGTCACCAGCGTCGTCACTACGGCAATCAGCATTCCGATCATGCCGAAGCGATTGCCGCTCCGACTCGTCGCGGGCGAGGACAGTCCACGCAGTGCGAGGATGAAGAACACGCCCGCCACGAGATAGGCGAGCGCGACCCACGGGTTCACCGCCTCACCGGTCGCGGCATGGGCGGGCGCGGCCAGCACCGCGAACGGCGCGGCGAGGAGAAGGCGAACCATCACCTCTTCTCCTTCTTCTTGTACATGGCGAGCATTCTCGCCGTCACTGCGAACCCGCCGAAGATATTGACGCTGGCAAGCACAATGCCGAGCAGCCCCAGCCACTTCGCCCCCGGCACATCCGCCGCCGCCGCCGCGATCAGCGCGCCGACGATGATGACGCTGGAAATCGCATTGGTCACCGCCATCAGCGGCGTATGCAGCGCCGGGGTAACCGACCACACAACGTAATAGCCGACGAAGCAGGCCAGAACGAAAATCGACAATATCGCGATGAAATCCAAGCCCGTCACTCCCCTTAATCTTGCAACCGCAAGCTATTGCAAAGCCACAGGCCAGTGTCGAGCGCCAAGAAAAACGCCCGGCCTCCATCGTAGGAGACCGGGCGCTCAATACCCGATAAGGGTACGGGGATTACATGCTCGGCAGCAGAACGCCGTCGATCACGTGGATGATGCCGTTCGACTGCATCACATCCGCCTGCGTTACATTGGCCATCGTGCCATTCTTGCCCATCAGGTGGACCATGCCGTTCATCATCATGAAGGTTAGCTGATCGCCATTGACGGTGGTGATCATCGTCCGGCCGTTGCCGGCCCGGATGCGGCTCATCAGATCGGCTGCGGTCACGCGGCCCGGTACGACGTGATACGTCAGCACGCCCTGCAGCATGGCGCGGTTCTCATCCATCATTACCGAATTCAGCATCGACTGCGGCACCTTGCCGAACGCTTCGTCGGTCGGTGCGAATACGGTGAAGGGGCCGGGGCCGCTCAGCGTATCGACAAGCTGTGCCTGCTTCACCGCGCTGACCAGCGTTGTATGAATCGGCGAGTTGACCGCGTTTTCGATGATGTTGCGGCTGGCAAACATTTCTGCCCCGCCCACGGTGGACACTTCGTTCATGGCCATATCGTCGTTCATATCCATCGGCGCGCAAGCGGCGGCGGTCAGAGCGATAGCGGCGGCAGAAGCGATAGTTTTCAAATTCATGGGACGGTCTTCCTCTTGCTCGCGGTTATCGCGAATATTTGGTACAACGGAGGATCCGGGATAGCGTTCCAACTTAGCTAATATCGACCAGCGCAAACGCTTGGTTCTCAACTCTGCAAAAGGCGCTCGCTGACCACGGCCCCGCCCTGCGTCAGCCGCACCGCATTGCCGATTTCCTCGTCCAGCACCGGGCCGCCTGCCTCCTCGTCCCAGAAGGCGCTGAGGAAATTATACAGGTTGCGGCTGAACAGTGCGCTGGAATCGGCGGCGAGGTGGCTGGGGGTATTGGAAAAGCCCATCAGAGTTACGCCGTGCCGTTCGACCAGTTCGTCGGGCTTCGAGCCTTCGACATTGCCGCCTTGCGCCACTGCGAGATCGAAGATCACGCTGCCGGGTTTCATTGCCGCGATCTGCTCGTCCGATACCAGACGCGGCGCGGCGCGGCCGGGGATCAGGGCGGTGGTGATGACGATGTCCTGCTTGGCGATATGGCCTGACACCAGCTCGGCCTGCTTGGCCTTCTGCTCGTCGGTCAGCTCTGCAGCATAGCCGCCCTCGCCCGCAGCCTCCAGGCCCTCGGCAAACACGGCCTTTGCACCAAGGCTGGCGATCTGCTCGGCAGTTTCGGGCCGCACGTCGGTTGCGCTGACCTGCGCGCCCAGCCGCTTGGCCGTGGCGATGGCTTGCAGGCCGGCGACGCCCACACCCATCACGAATACCCGCGCGGCCTGCACGGTTCCTGCAGCGGTCATCATCATCGGGAAGGCCCGGCCATATTCGTTCGCCGCCGCCATCACCGCCTTGTAGCCGCTCAAATTCGACTGGCTGGACAGCACATCCATGCTCTGCGCGCGGGTGATCCGCGGCATGAATTCCAGCGCCAGCGCCTCGAACCCGGCCTTGGCATAGGCATCCACCCGGTCGCGCTGTCCGAATGGATCGAAAGTGGCTGCTACCAGCGCGCCTTCGCCGGCCCCGGCCAGCGACAGCACATCGGGCGCCTGCACGCCCATGACTATTCCGGCGCCCTGCACGGTTTCGGCCAGCGGAGACACTTGCGCCCCGGCTTCCCGATAGACCTCGTCGGCAATGGCAGCGGCATGGCCTGCGCCTTCCTCCACCGCGACAGTGGCACCCAGCGCGGTGAACTTCTTCACCGTTTCAGGGCTAGCGGCCACGCGGCGTTCGCCGGGGGCCGTCTCTTTCAGGACCGCAATTTTCAAAATGGGCGCTTAGTCGGCGATCAGGATAACGACGACAGCGGCGATCACCGCGATCAGCGGGACCGACCATTTCAGCATCCCGATAAAGCTTTCATAGGTGGTTTTGGCGGCCTTCATGTCATTTGCCGAGCCCATTGTGTATTTCCCCGATTGAAATGTGTGTGTTGCGATATTGTCTATCGCGGATGTGCGGTCTGCTCAAGTGCGCAGAGCCTGCATGGTATGAACTGCCCCGGCGCGGATGAACTTCCTCGCCACCCTTAATCGGGTCTTTACTCCTCGGCGGTAATCACTGCGGCCGTACCAATACGGGACGGTTTGGGGACGATAGCCACTGTTATGTCGGAAGACGCAACGCGCCTCTTGATGCTGATCGACGATGAACCGGCGCAGAGCCGGCTCATCACGGCGCTTGCCGCGCGCGAGGGGTGGCGTGTGTTGGTGGTGGCCGATTCGGAAACCGCCATCGCCACGCTGGGCACGCGGCAGGGCATGCAGCTATCGGCGATAATCCTGGATCAGTGGGTGCCGGGGGACGATGCCTGCACCCTGATCGAGGAACTGAAGTCCCGCCGTCCGGCAATTCCCATCCTGATGCTGACCACCAGCGCCAGTCCGTTGCTGGCGGTGGAGGCGATGCGCGCCGGGGCGACCGACTATCTGGTCAAGCCCGTCGCGCCAGACCGCCTGATGCGCGCCTTGCGCAGCGCCACCCGGCAGGAAGCGCCCAAGGACGAGCTGCAACCGCTGACCGAGAAAATGGACACGGTGCTCGATTTCGATGCGATGATCGGCAATTCGCCGACATTTCGCTCCGCCCTGGCCCGCGCCGCCAAGGCTGCCCGCAATCACGGACCCGTCCTGATCGAAGGGGAAAGCGGCACCGGCAAGGAAATGCTGGTGCGCGCGATGCACGCCGCCAGCCCGCGTTCGAAAAACACGCTGCGCGTTATGGACCTGTCCGGCATTCCTGAAAATTCGCTGGAATCGGTGCTGTTCGGGCATGAGCAGGATGCGTTTCCCGGCGCGTTCGACCGCCAGATCGGTGCCTTGCAGCATTGCGACGGCGGAACGCTCGTTATCGACGAAATCGACCGCCTACCCGCCGAATTGCAAGTTCGCCTGGCCGAGATGATGGAAAGCGGAATCGTCCGCCCCGTCGGCGCGAAACACGGGTTCAAGGTCGATGTGCGCCTGATCGCCGCGAGCAATCTGCCGCTCGGTGATCTGGTGATGGGTGGCCATTTCGACCCAGCATTGCACCATGCAATCGGGCAGACTTCCATCACGCTGCCTCCGCTGCGTGAACGGCAAAGCGATATTGCCGCCCTGGCGCGGCACTTCCTCGCCCGGATCGGCGAGCAACCCGGCCTCAACGCCCTTTCAATCACCGACAGCGCGCTCAGCCTGCTGGCCGCCTATGACTGGCCACGCAATGTCCGCCAATTGCAGGCGGTCTTGTTCCGTGCGGCGGTGTTCTGCGAGCAGGAAGCGTTGACGGCGGAAGATTTTCCGCAGCTGTCCGAACTGCTCGGCGATTGCGGGGAAACCGGCAATCCGCTGCAGGAAGGCATCGGCGTGATGCTCTATACCGAGGATGGCAATCTGCGCCCGCTGGAAGAGATCGAGGCAGATGTCATTCGCCTCGCCATCGGCCATTATCGGGGCCGGATGACTGAAGTGGCCCGGCGGCTCGGCATCGGGCGCTCCACCTTATATCGCAAACTGGGCGATCTGGGCATCGACAACGCTGCCTGACCGGATCGCTCGACATCGGCCGGGTGCTGATCTAACCGCCCACCCATGGCACACAATACGGATTTCGCAGGGCGCACCGCGCTGGTTACCGGCGCCGCATCGGGTATCGGGGCGGCGGTGGCACGCTGGCTGGCCGAACGCGGCATAGCCCGGCTGATACTGGTCGATCCCGACCTTGCCGGGCTGGAAGCATTGAAGCTCGATTGCGAGACCGAATGTCACGGCGAAAGCGTGGCGGACGAGGCATTCTGGGCGCAGTTCGATGCACGCGAATTGGCGCTCGATCATGTCGCTGTAAATGCTGGCATCGGCGGCAGCGGAGAGATTGCCGACCTGTCGCTGGACGAATGGCGGCGGGTGATGGCGGTCAATCTGGACGGCGCATTCATGACGCTGCGATCCGGCATCCGCGCCATGAAACGCACCGGCTCGCAAACAAGTCATGCGAGCGCTGTGGTCACCGCCTCGATCACCGGGGTGAAGCCTGTCCCCGGCATCGGCCCATACGGCGTGGCCAAGGCGGGCGTTGCACATATGGCGCGCATCGCCGCAGCAGAGAACGCAGCGCATGGTATTCGCATCAACGCCATCGCTCCGGGCGGAGTAGACACGGCCATCTGGGAAGGCTCACCCGAATTCGTGAAGTCGGTTGCCGAGAACGGGCGCGAGGCGACCTTGAAAGGCATGGCAGTGGGCACCCCGCGCGGGCGATTTGCCACGCCGGACGAGTTGGCATCCGAAATCGGCTTCCTGCTCAGCGATGCCAGTGCCAATATCACCGGCCACGTACTGGTGAGCGACGGGGGTTACTCGTTCTGATTCGGCAATTTTTCGCTGGCCAGTCCGCCGATTACTCCATCAGCCCCGAAAAATCGGTCAGCGCCGCATCGCGCAAGCCCCGCCAGACATTGCGCGCCTGAACCGTCTCGGCAACATCGTGGACGCGCAGCAGTTGGACGCCGGCATTCATCCCCGCCAGCGCCAGCGCTATGCTGCCGCCGAGCCGTTCTTCCACCGGATCCTCGTTCGAGAGCGCGCCGATCATGCGCTTGCGGCTTGCACCGAGCAGCAACGGCTGGCCGAGCGCGTGGAACATTGGCAGCGCGTTGAGCAGAGCAAGATTATCCGCCAGCGACTTGCCGAAACCGATACCGGGATCGAGAATGATGCGGCCTTGCGCAATACCTACAGCCATTGACCGGTCGCGGGCGGATTTGAGCCAGTCGAACACCTCGAACACCACGTTCGTATAGCCCGGCCTGTCATGCAGGTCTTCGCCGGTTCCAGGCGCGTGCATCAGCACCACCGGAGCGCCGCTCGCCGCGACCACCTCGGCGCTGCGCGGATCGTGGCGCAGGGCGGAGACGTCGTTTACCAGCGCCGCACCTGCATTCAGCGCCGCCTCCATCGTGCCCGCGCGGCGCGTGTCGATGCTGATAGCGGCGCCCATCTTGGCGCAATACTCCACGGCCGGTAAAATCCGCTCGATCTCGTCGCCTTCCCAGGTCGCGGGCGCGCCGGGCCGGGTGCTTTCGCCGCCAATATCGAGCAGCGCCGCGCCAGCCTCCAGCATGGCTGCGGCATGGGCCTGACCCTCTGCGGGATTATCCAGGAACTTGCCGCCATCGGAAAAACTGTCCGGCGTGACGTTGAGGATACCCATGATTTGCGGCTGGTCGAGCCGGATGGTCCGCTCGCCCAATTGCAGCGGCGCATGGATGCGGCTGAGGTTGGACCATTGCGCCTGCGCCTGCGCCAACACCGCGTCGGGCAGCCGGGAAAATGCCTCGTCCATTGCCGCAGGGGTCACCACTTCGCGCTGGACGACCTCGCCCCCGCGCGTCAGCACGATTACGATTTCGCGGGCGAAGACCATCGATCCCGCCAGCCTAAGCGCATCGCCTTCCACCGCCTGCGGGCCGGAGACGAGCGTGAGCGGCTGGATATAGATGCGGTCGGTCATGACAGCGCCTTACAGCCTAATGGCCGGCAGCCTCAATCCTCTACCGCCAGCAGATAAAGCTGCCGCACGGCATCGATCGGCTCCACCTTGTCGCCGCGCTCGATATGCCAGAAGGTCCAGCCATTGCAGCTGGGCGCATCCTGCAATTCCTTGCCCAGCCCGTGAATCGAGCCGGTCTGCTTGCCGACCGCAAGCGAACCATCCGCGCGCACGGTCGCCAGCCAGCGGCGCTTCTTGTCGAAAACCTGCGTGCCCGGCGCGATATAGCCGTTCTCCACAAGCGAACCGAACGCCACCTTGGGCGCGTTCCTGCGGCTTTGCATCGTAGCGAGCGCGCTTTCATCGAGCGGCAATTCCTTGTCGATCCGCGCCAGCGCGACATCGCGATAAGCGCTTTCACGCTCGCAGCCGATCCATTCGCGGCCCAGCCGCTTGGCCACCGCGCCGGTGGTGCCGGTGCCGAAAAACGGGTCGAGCACGACGTCGCCCTTCTCGCTGGTCGCCAGCATCACGCGGTATAGCAGCGCCTCGGGCTTTTGGGTGGGATGCGCCTTGTGCCCGTCATCATCCTTCAAACGCTCCGCGCCGTTGCAGATCGGCAGCACCCAGTCGCTGCGCATCTGCAATTCGTCGTTGAGCGTTTTCATGGCGCGGTAGTTGAACTGGTATTTCGATTTCTCGCCCTGGCTCGCCCAGATCAACGTCTCATGCGCGTTGGTGAACCGCGTGCCCCGAAAGTTGGGCATCGGGTTGCTCTTGCGCCAGACGATATCGTTGAGGATCCAGAAGCCCAGATCCTGCAGCGCTGCACCCACGCGAAATATATTGTGATAGCTGCCGATTACCCACAGCGCACCGTCGGGCTTGAGAACCCGTCTCGCTTCCGTAAGCCAGGCCTTTGTAAAGGTGTCATAAGTACCGAAACTGTCGAAACGGTCCCATTCATCGGTCACCGCATCGACATGGCTGCCATCGGGCCGGTTGAGATCGCCGCCAAGCTGCAGATTATAAGGCGGATCGGCGAAAACCAGGTCTACGCTGGCATCGGGGAGCGAGCGCATCGCTTCCACGCAGTCGCCCGGCAGTATTTGCCCCAGCGGCAGTGTTTCCTTGGGCGCTGCTGCCAGTTTTACCCCGCGTTTCGCACGCGTTTTCGTGGTCTCTATGACCCCCATCCGATTCAACCCCTCTTTGGCCCTGCCTGACTTATCCACAGGGTGTGACGCTGCGGAGTCCGCGTCAAGCGGCGATTATGACCGAAGACGGTTAATGGCAGGTAAGCTAAGACGGAACGAAAAGAGTCCCCCACAAGATATTGAGTCCCCGCCTGTTTCGGCGCCCGACATGATGGGGTGTGGCGCGAAAGACTCTCTCCCGCCGCGTTCTGAAGCGTTTCAGATAAACAGCAGGACGTTGATAGCCCCGAACGCCGCCAGCATCGCGGCCCCCATCCAGCGCGAGATGTTGTGGCCCAGCCAGCACAGCCCCAGCAGCATTACCGCCGTGGCCGCGACCATACCGAACTCGAAATCGATCAACTCGCGCGGGATCGGCAGCGGTGCGATGGTCATCGTAACTCCGCCGATCAGCAGCAGGTTGAAAATGTTCGATCCGACCACATTGCCCAGTGCCAGCGCCGATTTACCGCGCACAGCCGCCGCTACCGATGCGGCCAATTCGGGCAGCGAGGTGCCGACCGCCACGATCGTCAGGCCGATCACCGTTTCGCTGACATTGAACAGACGGGCCAGGTCGATAGCCCCCGTCACCAGCGATTGCCCGCCCGCGATCAGCACGCCGACCCCGATCACGAAATACACGATCGAGGCGGTCCAGCCGGGCGGATCGCCCTCATCTGCCTCCAGGTCGGGGCGCGGGTGCGACAGGCGCCAGAAGATGTAAGCCACCAGTGCTCCGAACAGCGCTATGCCGAACCAGCGCGCGCCCAGCCCGAGATAGGCCAGCGCCCACAGCAGCAGCGACGCCAGCAGCGCCACCACCGCATCGCGTCGCCCGCTGCCTTTCAGCACGATCGGCATGACCAGTGCCGCGCCGCCCAGGATCAGCAGGGTGTTCGCGATGTTCGAGCCGAGGATGTTGCCCCAGGCGATCTCCGGGGAGCCCGACAAGGCCGCGCCCACGCTGGTGACGAGTTCGGGCATCGAAGTGGCCGCTCCCACGATCACCAGCCCGGTGACGAGGTTGGAGATACCCGCGCGCTGCGCGATCCCCACGGCGCCGCGAACCAGAGCCTCGCCGCCGAGGGCAAGGCCGACGAGACCGGCAATGACGAACAGGATCGCGGTAAGCATCAGCCGCGTCTAGCCGCGCCAAGCGAAAATGGCACCCCGATTATTGCGCGTGGTCGGCAGCGGCTCACTGCGCAGCGAACAGATCGGCCTGCGCCACAGGGGCGAAGCTGCGGCGGTGCAGCGGGGTCGGACCATGGCGGCGCAGCGCCTCCATATGTTCGCGCGTGCCGTATCCCTTGTTGCTGTGCCACCCGTAATGCGGATGGTCGCGCGCAGCCTCCGCCATGATCCGGTCGCGCCATTCCTTGGCGATGATCGAGGCAGCGGAAATCGCCGGCTCCAGCGCATCGCCGCCCACTATCGCGCGGGTCACCCCGCCATTGGGCCAGCGCCAGCCTTTACAGCGCCCGGCGGGGGTCAGATTGCCGTCAATCAAGACCTCGTGCGGTTCACCTTGCAGCGCCTCGCACAGCCTGCCCACGGCCAGAGTCATCGCCTCCATCGTGGCGACGAATATGTTGAGTCGGTCGATATCTGCCGGCTCCACGATCCCGACAGCCCAGGCGCAGCGGCGACGCACGTCGAGGTCCAGCTTGGCACGGCGCTTGGCGGTCAGTTTCTTGGAATCATCCAGCCCCGGCGGGCGCGGTTTGCACAGGACCACGGCGGCGGCCACCACCGGCCCGGCCAGCGGCCCGCGCCCGGCCTCGTCCACGCCGATTACTGGGTTCTTGGCACAAAAGCGTTGCTCGGGTATTCCTGAAAGCATGATCTATACGCGCACCCTGAAATCCGCCCTCCTATCGCTGCCGATGATGGCGCTCGCAAGTTGTAACGGGGCCGCGGTTGGGGATAGCGCGCCTTCCGCCTCATCCTCCAATATGGAAAGCACGGCGTCCGGCGATCCATTTGCGGTTACCGAATTCGGCACGTTCGACGATCCGTGGGCGCTGGCGGTCCACCCGGGCAACGGCAATATATTCGTCGTTCAACAGGAAGGCGCGATCAAGTTCATCCAGCCGGGCAGCGGCAAAATGGGCTTCGTCAGCGGCGTGCCGGAGGTCGATTATGGCGGCCAGGGCGGGCTTGGCGACATGGCTTTCGCACCCGATTTCGCAACCAGCAATACTATCTATCTGACATGGGCCGAAGCGGGCAGCGGCAATACGCGCGGCGCGGTAATGGGGCGCGGCCAGCTGGTATGCGAAGATCACGACAGCTGCGATATTCGCGGATTGGACGTTATCTGGCGGCAGACTCCCAAGGTCACCGGGCGCGGCCATTATTCGCACCGGATCGAGTTTTCGCCCGACGGACGCTATTTGTTCCTGGCCAGCGGCGACCGGCAGAAGATGGAGCCGGCGCAGGACCTGTCGAACAATCTAGGCACGATCTTGCGCCTGAACCTCGATGGATCTGCGGCAGATGGAAATCCCTTCGCCGATCGCGGCGCGCCTAGCGACCAGATCTGGAGCTATGGCCACCGCAATGTCTTGGGCTTGAAATTCGATGGCGATGGCCGGTTGTGGGATCTCGAACATGGTCCGGCCGGCGGAGACGAGCTCAACGTGGTGAAAGCGGGTGCGAACTATGGCTGGCCGGTGGTCTCCAACGGCAAGCATTACAGCGGCGAAGCGATTCCCGACCACTCGGCTCGCCCCGAATTCGCCGCACCGGCCCTGTCATGGACGCCAGTCATCGCCCCGGGTGATTTCATCTTCTATTCCGGTAACATGTTCCCGGCGTGGAAGGGCGATGCGTTGATCGCTGGTCTCAAGACCCAGGCCATCATCCAGGTGCATATCGATGCCGAGAGTGCCAGCGAAGTGGCACGCTACGACATGGACAACCGCCTGCGCGATGTGGCGCAGGGGCCGGATGGTGCCGTGTGGGTGCTGGAGGATGGCGATGAAGGGCGGCTGCTGCGCCTGACTGCGCCCAACTGACCTTCTCGACCGACGGGCCTAACTGATCGACAAACGCGAATGCGGCACTTATGCGCCGCGCGCTATGGCCACCATCGTTCCCCTTGCAGCGGCAGATGCGCAGCTGATCGAACAATTGCTCGACCGTGCTTTCGGCCCAGATAGGCACGCGCGCACCGCCTACCGCATTCGCGAAGGGCTGGACTGGCTACCCGCGCTCAGCTTTGCCGCGCTGGATGATGAAGACTATCTGGCTGGGACCATCCAGGCCTGGCCTGCTGCGCTGACCGATCCGGAAGGGCGGGCGCACCCGCTGGTAATGATAGGGCCGGTTGCGGTGGACCCCGCCTATCAGGGAACGGGATTCGGCAAGGCGCTGATGATTGCCACGCTCGATGCTCTGGGCGACAAGCCGCTGCCGCAAGTTATGATCGGCGATCCGGAATATTACGGCCGTTTCTTCGGATTTACTGCCGAACCTAGCGCAGGCTGGCACTGTCCCGGTCCATACGATCCGGCGCGGCTGCTGGTGCGCTGCGATAATCCCGCCATCCTGCCTGCCGAGGGGATGTTGGGGCCGTGGCCGCATTGAGCAGCGAGGTTGAGGCGCCGCGCGCGATCTGCCATCGACACGGCGATGCCATACGAACCCCCTCCTGAAATCGCCGGATTGTCGCTCGCCCAACTGGCCGAGGCGGTCGCCTCGCGCAAACTCCCTCCAGTCGAACAATGGGAACCGGAGCATTCCGGCGACAGCCATATGCGTATCGCCGCCGATGGCCGCTGGTATCACGAGGGCAGCGAGATCACGCGGCACGCCATGGTCCGCGCCTTTGCCGGATTGCTCAGCCGCGACGATAGCGGCCAGCATTGGCTGGTTACCCCGGTGCAGAAACTCACCGTGGAGGTGGAGGATGCCGCCTTTATCGCCACCGATGTGACGCGGCGCTGCGAGGATGGCCGAGACGTGCTGGCCTTCCGCCTCAATACCGACGAGGTGGTGCTGGCCGGGCCGGACCACCGCCTGAGCGCGCGCGGCGAGGCGGAGACGCCCGCGCTCTATCTACAGGTTCGCCATGGCTGCGAAGCCCGGCTCAACCGATCGACATATCTTCAGCTGGCCGAACTGGCGCAGGGCGATCGCTGGACCGTCACCAGCGACGGCGAGACATTCTCCCTGCTACCGGCATGACCGTGTCCGACAGTGCGCTATTTACCCGGCTCGCTAGATTGTTCGAGGATGGCCACCGAGAGCCGGTAGACGGGCTGCTGAGCGACGAACGCTTTGCCATTGCCGAGCGCACAGCCGATGCCGCCGTGTTGATCGCGGTTACCGACCGCACCGGCAGTGAGGGCGAACCCGGCATGATCCTGACCCAGCGCCCCACCACCATGCGCGATCATCCCGGCCAGGTTGCTTTTCCCGGTGGCAAGCTGGAACCCGGCGAAAGCGCGGTGGAAGCCGCATTGCGCGAGGCGGAAGAGGAGCTGTCGATCCGCCCGCGCGATGTGCGCGTGATCGGCACGACCGATCGATATCAGACCGGGACGGGCTTCGACGTAACCCCGGTTCTTGCGGTGATTCCGCACGATCTCGCCCTCGCGCCGGATCCCCGCGAAGTGGAGGCATGGTTCGAGGCGCCGCTACGACTGATGCTCGACCGGACGCATTGGCAGGAGCATGAGGTGTTCTGGCGCGGGGCGGCGCGGCGCTATCTCGAATTGGATTATAGCGGCTTTCGCATCTGGGGTGTGACCGCCGCGATTATCGCCAACCTGTCGCGCCGGATGAGCGTGGAGGCGGTATTCGATGAGCGATAATCTCCCAGACACTTTGCCCGCCGCCGAATGGACGCAGCGCAGCGACCTGGCGAGGCTTGTCGAAGCATTGGGCGCCGACAATCTGCGCTGGGTGGGCGGCGCAGTGCGCGATACGCTGCTGAATGCGCCGGTGCGCGATGTCGATGCCGCAACCCCGCTTCGTCCCGAGGCGGTAATGGACGCCTGCGCCAAGGCCGATATCCGCGCGGTGCCCACCGGGATCGATCACGGCACCGTTACTGCCATTTTGCCCGGCGGCCCGGTAGAGATCACCACCCTGCGTCACGATGTGTCGACCGATGGGCGCCGCGCCACGATAAGTTTCGCGCAGCATTGGCGCGAGGATGCCGCGCGGCGCGATTTCACGATCAACGCGCTCTACGCGCATCCCGGCACGCTGGAGATTAGCGATTATTTCGGCGGACTGGCCGATCTGCAGGGGCGGCGGGTACGTTTCATCGGCGATGCCCGCCAGCGCATCCGCGAGGATCACTTGCGAATCCTGCGCTATTTCCGGTTCCAGGCGCGCTTCGGAGCGCAGCTTGACGAGGAGGCGGAGGAGGCCTGCGCCGAGCTGGCCGCGACCATGAAAGGGCTCAGCCGCGAGCGGGTGGCGGGCGAGTTGCTTGCACTGCTGTCGCTGCCGGGTCCCGGCGCGACCATCGAGAGGATGAACAGCCTGGGGGTCCTCCCGGTCATCCTTCCCGAGGCCGGACTGGCACAGGTCCAAACGCTCGCGCAGCTGATCGAGACGGAGCAAGCAGACCAGACCTCGCCCGACGGCCTGCGCCGCCTCGCCGCATTGCTGCCCGCTGCTCCCGAAATCGCCAAGACGGTAGCCGTGCGCCTGCGGTTGTCGCGGGCGCAGCGCGAACGGCTCGCATGCGCTGCGGCACGCGGGCCATCCGATATCGAGCAGCCGCGCGCTTTGGCCTATCGCGCAGGGCTGGAATGCGCGCGCGACCGGTTGTTATTGCAAAGTGCACCCACGGCGCCCCTGAAAGGCTGGGAGGTTCCGCGCCTTCCGCTCAAGGGCGGCGAGATCGTCGCGCGCGGCATCGGGGCCGGGCCGGAGGTCGCCCGTATATTGCGCGCGGTCGAGGATCGCTGGGTCGCCGAAGGTTTCCCCCCACGCAGCCGGGTCGAAGCGCTGCTGGACGAGGCGCTGGAAAATTCACCGGGCCGGGGCTGACCGGGCAATTCAGCCAGCTTTAAGCTACGCTCCGCCAATAGTGACGGACCGGGCTTGCCAATTTCGGTGAGCCTCGCAATAGAGCAAGCGCTTGGTCCGCAGCACGCCGGATCGGCAGGCCGCGCGGTGATGCCACCGGGCGGCGCTCTTTTAGAAACCTTGCGATTTTCGCATCGCGCTTGCCGCGGGTGGGGACGCTTACACCGAACAAGTTCTTGGAGTTGATTATATGAAATTCGTTAAACCGGCAGTCGCGGCGCTGGTCCTTGCAGCTACGCCCGCCCTCGCAAACGACAGTGTCGTGACCGGAGCCACCGTAACCGGCCCCGAAGGCAATATGGTTGGCACCATTGTCGAGGTCGAAAACGGCCAGACGGTTCTCGATACCGGCAAGCACCAGATCCCGCTGGGCGCCGACATGTACGGCGTGGGCGAAGCGGGTCCGACCATCACGGTGACCAAGGTGCAACTCGACACGATGGTCGATGCACAGCTGGCCGAAGCTGCCGCAACGCGCGATGCCGCGCTGGTTACCGGCGCTGCCGTGATGACCGCCGATCACCAGGCGCTCGGCCCGATCGTGGACGTCGTGGCCGATAATATCGTGATCGCCCGCGGTGGTGACGATACCAACCGCGTCACCCTGCCGCGCGAATATTTCACCACTTCCGATCACGGCCTGATGGCCCGCCTGACCATGGCGCAGATCGTCGAAGCTTCGGCAGAGGTGGGCAGCGAGTAACGCGCCCTTATCCATGACGAGCGAGGGGCCGGCGGCGGAAACGCTGCCGGCCCTTTTGTATGGCTAGAACCGGTTGTCCCTGGGGAAGCCTTGCGGCGGCAGACGGCCCGCTGCGCCGCGCGCTACTTTCCATTGCCAGATATCGGTTTCGGTACGGGTGCGGTCACCCTTGCCGCCCATTTGCCAGCTTAGCCCATCTTCGAGCTTGAAGGTCGTGGCGTCGGACAGGCCGCCCCCTTCCGCCCCCGGGCGGTACCGTTGCAGCATCACGCCCTGCCCGCGCGCCATCAGCGGCAGCTCCTCCAGATTGAATACCACCAGCTTGCGGTTGTCACCCACCACCGCAATGTGATCGTGTTCCGGCGCGATGGGATGCACCACCGCCAGCTTGCCATCCTTTACATTGACCACCTGGCGGCCTTTTCGGGTTTCGGCGAGCAGTTCGTCTGTTTCCGCCGCGAAGCCCTTGCCCGAGCTCGCCGCCAGCAGCAGTTGACCCTTCGAACGGTGCAGGATCATCGCCGCGATCCCGGCCTCGGCATCGATATCGACCATCGTGCGAATCGGCTCGCCAAACCCGCGCGCGCCGGGCAGCTTGTCCGCGCCCAGCGTGTAAAAACGTCCGTTGTCGGCCGCCACCAGCAACTTGTCGGTGGTTTGGGCATGGAGCGCGAAGGCCGGCCCATCGCCCTCCTTGTACTTGAAGCTGGACCCCAGCCCGTCATCGCCGAGATCGACATGGCCCTTCGCCGCGCGGATCCAGCCCTTCTGGCTGAGCAGCACCGTCACCGGCTCCTTCTCGATCATCGCATCCATCGAAAACTCGACCGCCGGAGCGGCCTCCGCAATCGTCGTACGGCGAGCGCCCAGCGGCGTGTCCTTGGCATAATCCTTGCGCAGATTCTTCAGGTCGCGCTTCAGACGGGTGCGCTGGCGGGCGGGCGAACCGAGCAGGGTTTCCAGCTCCTCGCGTTCTTTCAGCAAATCGCCTTGTTCGCCGCGCAGCTGCATCTCCTCCAGCTTGCGCAAAGACCGCAGCCGCATGTTGAGGATCGCCTCGGCCTGCCGGTCGGTCAGTTCGAACTCGGTAATCATCACCGCTTTCGGCTCATCCTCGGTACGGATGATCTCGATCACACGGTCGAGGTTGAGGAATGCCTTGAGATAACCTTCGACCAGCTCCAGCCGGTTCGCGATCTTCTCCAGTCGGTGCGTGGCGCGGCGTTGTAGGATCTCGATCTGGCTGGCGACCCAATGGCCCAGCAGTTCCTTCAGCCCCATCACCATCGGGGTGTGCGTTGCGTCGAGCACGTTGAGATTGAGGCCGAAGCGCGTTTCCAGATCTGTCAGCTTATAGAGCGATTCCTTGAGCAATTCGGGATCGACATTGCGGTTGCGCGGGACCAGCACCAGCCTGATATTCTCGTCGCTCTCGTCGCGCACGTCTTCCAGGATCGGCAGCTTCTTGTCCCCGATCAGCGCAGCGATCTGCTCGATCAGCTTGCCCTTTTGCACTTGGTAGGGGATTTCGGAAACGACCAGCTGATATTGCCCGCCGCCCAGCCGCTCGATCCCGGCTTCGCGGTCTTCTGCCTTGTCCGCCTCGGCTGCATGGAAGCGGCCACGCACGCGGAACGATCCGCGCCCCGTCTCATAAGCCTTCGAAATCGCGGCCGCATTGTCCACGATCAACCCGCCGGTGGGCAGGTCTGGGCCGTGGAAAAGCTCCATCAGGCGGTCGTGCTCCGCGGCGGGATTATCGATCAGCTCGAGCGTGGCATCGATAATTTCCGCAACATTATGGCTGGGAATATTGGTCGCCATGCCCACGGCAATCCCGCTCGCCCCGTTGGCCAGCAAGTTGGGGAACAGGCCGGGCATCAGCTCGGGCTCTTCCTCCTCGCCATTATAGGTCGGGATGAAATCGACCGTACCCGCATCCAGCCCTTCCATCAGCTGCATCGCGGTCTTGGTCAGGCGCGCTTCGGTATAGCGATAGGCAGCGGCATTATCCCCGTCGATATTGCCGAAATTACCCTGCCCTTCCACCAGCGGATAGCGCAGCGCGAAATCCTGGGCGAGCCGCACCATCGCGTCATAGGCGGCGGTATCGCCATGCGGGTGATACTTGCCGATCACCTCGCCCACCACGCGGGCGGATTTCTTGAAGGTATTGCTCGGGTCCAGCTTCAATTGCCGCATCGTCCACAACAGGCGGCGGTGCACCGGCTTCAACCCGTCGCGCAGATCGGGCAGCGAGCGGGCCGTGATCGTGGACAGGGCATAGACGAGGTAGCGTTCCGACAGGGCGCTATCGAACGGCGCATCCACAATGGCATCGAAAGGATCTTCAGCAGGCAAATCGGTTTCGGTCACGCTCATGCGGCTCGCCCTATCACTTGCACGGCTGACCAAACAACGCGGAACTTTGCGCTGTCCCCGCCCGTTGAACGGGCAACAGCAAACAAAGGAAATACCACATGACGAAACACGTAATGATCCTCGCCACCGATGGCTTCGAACAGTCCGAGCTGATGAAGCCCAAGGCCAACCTGGAAGATGCCGGCATCAAGACCACCGTGGTGAGCCTGGAAAGCGGCGAAATCAAGGGCTGGGACGACGGCAATTGGGGCGAAAGCGTCTCGGTCGACAAGACGGTAGACGATATCGAAAACTGCGAGGGTTTCGATGCGCTTATGCTACCCGGCGGCCAGATGAACCCCGATATCCTGCGCATGAATGACCGCGCCGTGGCCATCGTTCGCGAATTTGGTATGGCGGGTAAGCCGATCGCCGCAATCTGCCACGCGCCCTGGCTGCTGATCGATGCCGGCCTTGTAGACGGCAAGACGGTGACCAGCTGGCCTTCGCTGCGCAAGGATCTTGCAAATGCAGGCGGCAAGGTCGTGGATCAGGAAGTCGCCACCGATGGCAACCTGATCACCAGCCGCAACCCGGACGACATCCCGGCATTCTCCAAGGCGCTGATCGAAGCGGTCGAGAGCGCAAAGGTGCCCGAAACCGCCTGATCGAGGCCTGACTTTCATAGTACGAAGGCTCCGTCGACATATGTCGATGGAGCCTTTTCCTGTATGCGATCCTTAATTCAGCTGCGGCAGTTTAATCCCGCCGCATGTCGCGGCTTTCTGCCGGGATGGCGACTTCCAGCCCGTCCAGCCCTTCTTCCAGCGTGATCTGGCAGGACAGGCGGCTGGTGCGCGCGACGAATGCGGCGAGGTCGAGCATGTCCTCTTCTTCCTCGCTCGCCTCGGGCAGCCGCGCAAACCAATCGGGCGCGACGATCACGTGGCAGGTGGAACAGGCCATCTGACCTTCGCATGTACCCTCCAGCGGCATGCCCGCCGCCTGACCGACGCGCAGCAAATTGTCGCCAGCGTCCGCACGGGCCTCGACGATTTCACCACCCGGCAACTTGAAGGTTATGCCTACGCTCACAATCCCTGCGCCTCGGCTGCGGCATCGATCTTGCCGAGCGCCTCTTCCAGTTCTTCCATTTCGGTATAACGGCCAAAGCCGAGCCTGATCGAGCTCTTCGCCTCGGCGTCTGACAACCCGAGCGCCCGCAACACATGGCTAGTGCGCCCCGAACCGCTGGCGCAGGCGCTACCGGCGGAAAAGCATACGTCGCGCACATCACTCATCAAGCGGCTCACATCGAGCCCATCACGCCGGACGTTCAGATTACCCTGCCAGCGCGCGGTCTCGCTACCATTGATCGTCCATTTGCCGAGGATTTCGCGGGCCCTGTTCCATAATGCCTGGATATGCTCGGCATCCTCGTCCATCCGCTCCGCCGCAACTTCCGCCGCCGCGCCGAAGCCTGCGCATAAAGCCGGGCTGAGAGTGCCCGAACGCAAATCGCTTTCCTGCCCGCCGCCATGCAGCAACGGTGCGACATCCACCCCATCGCGCACCCACAGCGCGCCGATGCCCTTGGGACCGTGGATCTTGTGCGCTGATACGGCGATGAAATCGACTCCGCCCGGGATCACGATACGTCCGAATGCCTGCACCGCGTCGGTCAGCAACAACGCGCCGTTCTCCCGCGCGATCGGCACGATATTCGCGATCGGGTTGATCACCCCGATTTCGTTGTTCACCACCATCGCGGCGATCAAACCGGTTTTCTTGCTGGCGGCTGCTCGCAAATTATCGAGGCTGGCCTGTCCGTCTTCGCGCACATCTGCGATATCGAAGGCGCGTCCTGATGCTTCGACCGGAGCGGCGCAATCGAGCACTGCCGCGTGTTCGCTCGCGCAGGTCAGGACATCGCCTGACGTGCCCTTGATCGCGGTATTGATCGCTTCGGTCGCGCCGCTGGTAAAAATCACCTTGCCGCCACTCGGCAACAGTTTCGCCACCCGGTCGCGCGCCAGATCGACCGCCGCCGCCGCCTGCCGCCCCATTCGGTGCGCGCTATGCGGATTGCCGAAGCCCAGCCCATCCGGCCCGTCGAGCCATTGCATCATCGCATCGCGCGCTTCGGGGGCCAGCGGCGTTGTGGCCTGGTAATCGAGATAAATCATTGCCCCAGTCCTACCCACGCCTCGGTAAAGCGTTCCACTTCATCGGCTACGGTGTCCCAGCCATAGCTCACCCGAATGCTGCGCTGCGCGGCATCGCCGGGCACACCCATCGCCTGGAGAACGGGGCTGGCCTTCATCGTGCCGGACGAGCAGGCACTGCCCTGGCTTACCGCAAAACCCAGCATGTCGAGCCGCATCAGCTGCGCCTGCGCCGACATTGCCGGTTTGGCCATCGCGCGAATGAAGGCGGTAGGATTGGAAAGCCTGTCGGCCAGCCAGTCGCCATCTTCGCTGCGAACCGCACTCGCCAGCGCCTCGTCAGCCGTCAGCACGGCGGGCGATAGATAAAGCCCCTTCGCCGCCTCCAGCGCAGCCGTCATGCCGAGCGCCCCGGGTAGGTTCTCCGTACCTCGGCGATAGCCGCGCTCCTGCCCGCCAGCGGGCTCCAGCATAGCGAAATCGCGCAGCAGCAGCGCCCCGATCCCGATCGGGCCGCCGAATTTGTGGGCCGAGACGATCGCCATATCGGCTGCGTCCGGGATGGGCAGCTTCCCCGCGCTTTGTGCGCAATCGGCCAACAGCAATCCGCCCGCCTCGTGCACGATAGCACCAATCGCAGCCAGGTCCTGCCGATTGCCGGTTTCGGAATTCAGCTGCTGCACCGCAACCAGCGGCGTTTCGCGCGCGCTTGCCTCGGCCAGAATATCCAGATCGAGCGCCCCGTCCGCCAGCACCGGCAATCGCTCGGCCTGCGGTGCCGCGCGCAGTACGGCATCATGCTCTACCGCGCTCACCAACCGCGCCCCAGCCTTGGCCTGACCCAGTGCCATCGTCGACGCCTCGCTCGCCCCGCTCGTAAAAATCACCTCGCCGTCCCAGTCCAGAGCGGCTTTCACTCGCGCTCTTGCATCCTCCAATACTTGTTTCGCCCGGCGCCCCTCGGCATGGGGGCTGGACGGATTGGCCCAAAGATCGAAGCCTTCCTCCATCGCCGCGCGCGCTTCGGGGCGTAGCCGGGTGGTGGCGGCGTGATCGAGATAGATACGTTTCGAAACGGGCGATTCCAGATGATTGCGAAAAAGCGAATAATCATTATATAGCCGCCAGCTTCAGCGGCGCCAGACCGGCCTGCCGCGACCGTCATATTCAGGTACATCCGCAATGCCCACAGTGATTTTTCCCGGCCCCGAAGGCCGCCTCGAAGGTCGTTTCAGCCCGGGACCGCGCCCGCGCGCGCCGGTCGCCATGATCCTGCACCCGCACCCGCAGGGCGGCGGCACGATGAACGAGCGGATCACGCAGCGTCTGTTCAAGACCTTCGTCGATCGCGGATTTGCGACCTTGCGGTTCAATTTCCGCGGCGTAGGCCGCAGCCAGGGCAGCTTCGATAACGGCATCGGCGAATTGTCCGACGCGGCAAGCGCGCTGGACTGGGTGCAGCAGATCCATCCCGAAGCACAGACCACCTGGGTGGCCGGGGTGAGCTTCGGGTCGCTGATCGGGATGCAATTGCTGATGCGCCGACCAGAGGTGCGCGGCTGGATTTCCATCGGTGCGCCTGCCTCGATGTACGATTTCTCCTTCCTCGCCCCCTGCCCGGCCAGCGGTATCTTCATCCACGGCGCGGCCGACAGCGTCGTGCAGCCGGCGGCCGTCGGCAAGCTGGTGGAAAAGCTGCGCACGCAGAAGCACATCACCGTGCATCACGAGGAAATACCCCGGGCGAACCACTTCTTCGAAAACGAGACCGAAGAGTTGATGAGCTCGGTCGATAATTACCTCGATTTCCGGCTGGACCCGAACTGCCCGATCACGTGATCGCGGCCGGTACTTCGAGCCGCTGAACCCACTAAACCGTTGCAAACTGCCACGCGATAAGGCTTGCCAACAATATGGTATGTTGTAACATTGCTACCTCTTATAGACCGCTCCACTTCAACCGGGCGGCGCACAAGGAGAGAATGCAATGGCGTATCTCGACACTGCACAGCAGACCAACCGACCCGCAGCAATCGGCGCGGTGGTCGCGATCCATGCAGGCGTGGGACTGCTTCTGGTCACGGGGCTCAGCGTGACGATCGAAAAGGTTCTCAATCCGCCGAACCCCCGGGCGACGGATACACCCGATGTGACCATTCCGATCCCGCCGGAACCTGTGCCTGAACCAACTGCCCAACCGCGCGATACCACCCCGCCGAAGACTGATATCTACGTTCCGCCGGCTCCAGGCCCAAGGGCCCCGACGCAGCCGGTCATAGGATCGAGCGAACCAACTCTGGGCAAGCTTGTCCCTATTCCGGCACCCGGTGCCGGGTCCGGCACCTTGCCGCCCATCGAGCCGCCCAGCCCTGCTCCGACATTCGATCCGATAGCCGCGACACCTTCCAATGACCGGACCAAATGGGTGACGCAGGGTGATTACCGCCCCAGCTGGATCCGTCGTGGATATACCGGAACGGCGCGCTTCGAAGTTGGCGTTGGCACCGATGGCAAGGTCGATAGCTGCTCCATCACCCGCTCCAGCGGCCACAGCGCGCTCGACGATGCGACGTGCAAACTAGTCAGTCGCCGCGCGAAATTCGAAGCGGCGATGAATTCGGGGCGGGTAGCGGTCAAGGGCAGCTATAGCGGCTCGGTCCGATGGGAATTGCCCGAATAGGCTGCAGGAGGCTACTCCAGCTCGTCCACCCGGTCGATCGGGGCGGTGCCTGCCGGATCGGGCACTGTCCAGATCGCGATATTGGCCGCGATGATCGCCGCCAGCAGCACCATCAGCGCCGCCTGTTTGCCCATTCCGCCGCGCCGCCACAGATACAGTGCCCCGAGCAGCAGTGCAGCCATGCCCAGCGCCATTATCGATAATACCACATCCATCATCGCGCCGCCCTAGCGCAGCTGCGCAGGCGGCGGAACCCGAAGCCGGTCTGGCGGGTTGATATGGCAAGAGGGGCGCGCATCTTGCCGTCCAGCAAGGAGACAGCAAATGGGTATTTTCAGCTCTATCAAGGACGCGATCTTCGGCAAGGACGCCAAGGCGAAAGAAGCCCCGAAGAACACCACCATCGGCGGCGGCGGGATTTCCTCGCCCACCCCGAAACCCAGCGCCAGCGCCACGACTTCCGTCGTCAATGTCGAAAACAGTCTCGATTCAATGCCGGGAGCCGACAGGCTCAACTGGCGAACCTCGATCGTCGATCTTATGAAGCTGATCGGGGTCGATTCCAGCTACGAAAACCGCAAGGCACTGGCGGGTGAGCTCGGGCGCGAGGATTATTCGGGCAGTGCGGAAGACAACATCTGGCTGCACCGCAAGACGATGCAGGAACTGGCCCGCAATGGCGGCAAGGTCCCGGCAGAATTTCTCGACTGATTGACAAACGCCTGGCGGGCGGCGCAAATCGCTCGCCATGACTGCACAACGCTTTGAAATCACCCGGCGCCAGGCTCTCGCGGGCCTTGGCGCCACCGCTTCACTGACGATAACCGGCTGCAACGCCGGGCCGCGCCCGGAAAAGATTGCCGAGGCATTCCAGATCGGCGGCGAGCGCCTGCTCGAGGTGGTTGCTTACAACCTCCTGCAGCACGAACCCGAGCGCGCCACTTCGCTGGGTGTCGATACGGGTGAGTTCGCCTTCCTTCGCTCGCGGCTGGAAGATCAGTCTCCCGCCGGGCAAGCGGCCTATGCCAAGACGCTTGGTGACGATCTGCAACTGGTCCGGCGCTATCCCAAAGAGGGTCTCGACGCGGATACGCGCACCAGCATGGAAGTGGTCGAAAGTGCCTATGCCACCGCGCTGGACGGCTTCGCCTTGCCTTACGGCGATGTGGCGGTCGGCAGCTGGCGCAATGCCCCCTATGTCGTGATCCAGAATGTCGGAACATATCTCGATATGCCCCGCTTCCTCGATTCCACCCATCCGCTGAGCGATGGCGACGATGTCGATGCCTATATCGACCGGCTGGAGCAGCTTCCATCGGTGCTCGATGGCGAGCGCGAGCGGATTGTCGCAGCACGGGAAATGGGCGTGGTCCCGCCCGATTTCCTGCTCGACAAGGCCATCGCGCAAATGACGACAACGCTGGAAGATGCGGTCAAGGGCGGCTCGCTGACCGAGCCTTTGGCCAAATCCGGCCTGCCCGCAGCAGGTCCGGCGCTGAACGCAGCGCGGGCCATCGTGACCGGCCGGGTCGCGGTGGCGTTGCAGGCGCAGCTGGACGAGTTGATGCTGCAGCGCGGGGTCGCCACATCGGATCCCGGCATTTCCGCCCGCCCTCGCGGCGATGAATGGTACGCCTGGGGGCTGCGCGCCAGCACCACTACCACGCTGTCACCGGACGAGGTGCATCGGCGAGGGTTGGCAGAGCTTGAAGAACTTCACGCCCGGATGGATCCGATCCTGCGCGACATCGGCTATACCACCGGTACGGTCGGCGAACGGATGCAGGGGCTAAGCCAGGATCCGCGCTACAAATTTGCCGAAGGCGACCCGGGCCGGGCCCAGATCATGGCGTTCATCGAGGACCGGATCGACTGGATCAGGGGCCAGATGCCGCGCGCCTTCAACACGCTGGTCGACCCCAATCTGGAAGTGCGCCGTCTTCCCTTGGCCGAAGAACCCGGCGCGCCCGGCGCCTATGGCGGGGCGGGCAGCAAGGATGGCAGCATACCGGGCCGCATGTGGATCAATCTGCGCACCACCGACTTGCACCGCAAATATGACCTGGCCGACCTGACCTATCACGAGACGATTCCAGGCCATGTGTGGGAAGGCGAATATTCCAACCGCCTGCCGCTGATCCGCAGCATCCTCGCCTTCAACGCTTTCTCCGAAGGCTGGGCGCTGTATGGCGAGCAATTGGCGGACGAATTAGGCGCTTATGACGAGTTCAAGGTGGGCCGCCTTGGCTACCTCCAGAGCCTTGCTTTCCGCGCCTGCCGCATGGTCGTGGATACCGGGCTCCATCATAAGCGCTGGAGCCGCGAACGGGCGGTCAATTTCTTCGTAGAGCGCAATGGTTCCAAGCGGCAGGAAGTCGAAAGCGAAGTCGATCGCTATTGCAGCTGGCCGGGCCAGGCTTGCGGCTACAAGGTCGGCCATAGCGAAGTGGTCCGCCAGCGCGCCCGGGCCGAAGCTGCGCTTGGCACGGCTTACGATTTCAAGGCGTTCAACGACGCGGTAATCCTCGGTGGGAACGCGCCGCTCGATGTGCTGGCTAATAATGTAACGCGGTATATCGAAACCGCTGGTTGATCTCTTGGCCCGGCTGACCCCAGGCGGGCGGAACTATCGCGGCGTTGATCCGTCACCCCGTGTATAGCAGCAGGGGAAATGCCAGTGTTTATTGCCGACCAGCCGATTTGGGATGCGGTGGCTCGCGGGGCGATCCTCGTATCGATCGCAATGTTGTGGGTGGTGGTGCTGATCCGTATGAACGGGCTGCGCTCGCTCTCCAAGATGACCAATTTCGATTTCGTGATGACCGTCGCGATGGGCTCGCTGGTTGCCGGGGGCGGTCAGGCCAGCGAATGGCTTACCTTCGCCCAAGTGAGCGCGGCGATGGCGGCGTTGTTCCTATTCCAGCACATTGCCAGCCGGCTGCGGCGCGCATCCGATACGCTGGAAAACGTCATGCAGAACGAACCGATCCTGCTGATGAAAAACGGCGAGATTAGCGAAAAGGCGCTAGCCGAGACGCGTGTCGCCCGGTCGGACCTGATCGCCAAGCTGCGCGAGGCAAACGCGCTGGATTGGAGCAAGGTCCATGCCGTGGTTCTGGAGACGACCGGCGACGTATCGGTGCTTCACGGCGATGACGATTTGGATGAGCGGATGACGAAAAACATCCGCGACCTCAGCTAGGCCGCAAATCGCCGCCGAAGGTCAGCGTTTGCCGAACAGTCCCTTGGCCATGCCCGCAATGTCGTTGAGCGGATTGCCGTCGCCATCCTGGTCGATCATTGCGGCGAATTTGCCGAGGCTGCCCTCGCCGCCAATATGTTCGCGGATCTGGCTGAGCGTCCCGGCATCCAGGCCGGTTTTCTGTGCGGCCAGTTCCACCGTATCACCGTCTTCCTGATGCGATTCGCCCAATGCCGCGACGGCCTTCGCCGCCTGTTCGGGATCGATTCCGAGCTTGTCGGCCATATTCTTGACCGTGGGATTGTCGGTGACTTGGCCCAGAATGCTGTCGAACAGGCTCATCGATATTCTCCTCGCTATAATTCCTCGAACCTATAGCGCGGCAACCGGACCGCGCCTGTCAGCTTTTGTAAATTGTCGCCCGGTCAGGCCGCAGCAGGTGCCGCATCGCGCACGCCTTGATCCACATGTTCGGCGAATGGCTGAAAATTATCCACGAATAGTTGGACCAGCTTCTGCGCGGTGGCATCGTATTCTTCCTTGTCCGCCCAGGTGGAGCGCGGATCGAGGATGTTGCTATCGACGCCCGGGACCGCAACGGGAACCTCAAAGCCGAAATTCTCGTCCTTGCGGAAATCGGCATCGTTCAAGCTACCATCGAGTGCGGCGTTGAGCAGCGCGCGGGTGGCTTTGATCGGCATCCGGTTGCCGACGCCGTATTTGCCGCCGGTCCAGCCGGTATTGACCAGCCAGCACTGCACCCCGCCCTCGGCAATCCGCTTCTTCAGCAAATTGCCGTAAACGCTGGGGTGGCGGGGCATGAAAGGCGCGCCGAAACAGGTCGAGAAGGTCGCTTCTGGCTCGGTCACGCCGATCTCGGTGCCGGCCACCTTGGCGGTGTAGCCCGACAGGAAGTGATACATCGCCTGATCGGGCGTCAACCGCGCGATCGGGGGCAGCACGCCGAACGCATCGGCGGTCAGCATGATCACGTTGCTGGGCGGCGGGCCCATATTGTCTTCGGAGGTGTTGGGAATCGAGCTGAGCGGATAGGCTCCGCGGGTGTTCTCGGCCTTCGAATTGTCGTTCAGGTCGATCTCGCCGTTCTCGTCCATCACAACATTTTCCAGCACGGTGCCTTCCATGCGGGTGGTCGCGAAAATCTCGGGCTCGGCCTCGGGGTCGAGACGGATCATCTTTGCGTAGCAACCGCCTTCGAAATTGAAGACCGCCGTATCGCTCCAGCCATGTTCGTCATCGCCGATCAGCGTGCGGCTGGCATCTGCCGAAAGGGTTGTCTTGCCGGTACCCGACAGGCCGAAAAACACCGCGCTCTTGCCGTCGGGACCGATATTGGCGCTGCAATGCATCGGCATTACACCCTTGGGGGGCAGCAGATAGTTGAGCACGCCAAACACGCTTTTCTTCATCTCGCCGGCATATTTGGTGCCGCCGATCAGGATCAGCTTTTCTTCCATATTGACCGCGATCACCGTGCCATCGCGCGTTCCGTGACGCTGCGGATCGGCAGAGAAGCTGGGCAGGTCTATGATCGTATATTCCGGATCGAAACCGACCAACTCTTCCGCCGTCGGCCGTACCAGCAGCGTGCGGATGAACTGGTTGTGCCACGCCAGCTCGTTGATGACGCGTACCTTGACCCGGTGTTCCGGCTGCGAACCGCCGAACAGATCGGCCACGAACAGCGTATCCTGATCCTTCAGCGCAGCCAGGAAATCTTCTTTCAGCGCGGCAAAATGCTCGGGCGTCATGGAGGCGTTATTGTCCCACCAGACGGTATCTTCGGTTTCGCCGTTGCGGACGATGAATTTGGACTTGGCGCTGCGGCCCGTATGCTTGCCGGTTTCTACCACCAGCGGGCCATCCTTGGCACGCTTGCCCTCGCCCCGGTCCAGCGCGGCCTGGGTCAGCTGCTCGGAAGAAAGATTGGCGTGGATTGTGGCATCAGTGGCGAAACCCTGATCCGACAGGGTGGTCGAAAGCGCGGTCACTTCTGGTCTCCTGATATGCCGCTGAAAATAAACGGCAGAGCATCGATGCCTGACTGTCAAAACAGCCGGGAATCGGAATAAATGTCATACCAATTGCCTAATCGCGGATTCGCGCCGCGTCCAGTGTCGCAAACTACACAGATGCCAAATAAGCGCTGCGTTGTTTCCCGTCACGCTTCGGGCTAGACAGGCGGGCATGAACGAGATTTCGGTGGATGAGAGCGCCTTGAAGGGCACCGAACCGGCGAAGGATGGCCGGCGCGTGGTCGCGCTGGTCGATGACGATCGCAATATCCTGACGACCGTATCGATCGCGCTGCAATCCGAAGGTTTCGCCACGCGCGTTTATTCCGACGGAGAAGCGGCGCTGAAAGCCTTGCTGGAGAACCCGCCCGACCTGGCCGTGTTCGATATCAAGATGCCCAAGATGGACGGGATGGAACTGCTCGCCCGCCTGCGCGAAAAATCCGATCTGCCGGTGATTTTCCTGACCAGCAAGGACGATGAGGCTGACGAGGAAGCCGGGCTGCAGCAGGGCGCGGATGATTACATCGCCAAGCCGTTCAGCCTGCGCCTGCTGACCGCGCGTATCCGCGCAATCCTGCGCCGCCTGCCCGGCACGCATGGCGACGGGGCCGAAGGCGGCGACGGGCAGGATGCGGGCGAGGTCATCGCTCGCGGCAGGCTGTCCATGGACCCCGCGCGCCACCAGGTCACATGGAACGACAGATCGGTTTCGCTTACGGTCACCGAATTCCTGATTCTGCAGGCGCTCGCCATGCATCCAGGCGTTATCAAGAGCCGCAACCAGCTGATGGACGCCGCCTATACCGACGACATGTTCGTCGACGACCGGACGGTGGACAGCCATATCAAGCGTATTCGCCGCAAGTTTCGCAAGGCGGACCCCGAATTCGGCGCGATCGAGACGCTGTATGGGGCCGGATACAGTTTCAACGATGGCTGACAGGCGCGCCTGAGCCGTGGCCGATCACCGGCGCACGCTGAACCCGCGCGAATTGCGTCCGGCGAGCTGGGTCACCCGCCTCTCGCTGACCAGCCGCATTCTGGCGGTGAATATCCTGCCGCTGGCGCTGTTCGCGGGCGGATTGTTCTATCTCGACAGCTACCGCGCGCAATTGCTGGACGAACGCTACAAGCTCGCCCGGATCGAGGCGCAGATCACGGCGGAGGCGCTGGCCGGTGCGACGCGCGACCGGCAGGAGGCGCTGCTGATCCAGATCGCCAAGGAACAGCAGATGCGCCTGCGCATGTTCGATTCCGAAGGGCTGCTCTGGGCCGACAGCTTTGCCCTGGACCAGCCCACCTTCAGCCTCGACGATCCGAGCGACGACCAGTTCGGCCTGCGCTTCGCCCGTTGGCTGGACCGCGCGGTGGATACCATCGTGGCGGCCGAAGCGGTGCCCGATTATCTCGAACCGGAATCGACCAATGCCGACCGTTGGCCTGAATTGCGCCGGGCGCGCGAGACCGGCCTGTCGCAAATCGTGCTGCGCGATGCGCCCGATGGCACCCCGGTTATCACCGCCGCCGCCCCGGTGGGCTTGAACGGCGCAACCCTGCTGACCACCCGCAATGCGGTCGATATTACAGAAACCGTGCGCGAGGCGCGCACCGCGCTGGCGACCGCGATGGGGCTGGCGCTGCTTAGTTCTATCCTGCTGTCGCTGTTCCTCGCCCGCACGATCGTCCGGCCGCTCTCGCAATTGAGCCAGGCGGCGCAGCGGGTTCGGCTGGGGCGCGAGCGCGAGGTCGAGGTTCCGCGTATGCCCGACCGGCAGGACGAGATCGGCCTGCTCGCCCGCGCTGTATCCGATATGACGGAGGCGCTGCGCCACCGGATCGACGCGGTCGAAAGTTTCGCCGCCGATGTCGCGCACGAGATCAAGAACCCGCTCGCCAGCCTGCGCAGCGCGGTTGAAAGTTTCCCAAGGGTGGACGATCCGGAGTTGAAGGCTCAGCTGATCACCATCGCCAGCCACGATGTACGCCGGATCGACCGGCTCGTTACCGAAATTTCCGATGCCAGCCGGATCGACGCGGAACTATCGCGTGCGGTGTTCGAGCGGATCGATTTGGGCGAACTCGTCGAGAACATTGTCGCCAGACGCGAACATCGCGGCGAAAATGGCAATCAGATCATTACCATCGAACAGCCCCGGCAGCGCGCAATTGTCTTCGGCGTGCCTGCCCGGCTAGAACGGGTGGTGGATAATCTTCTGGACAACGCCGTCTCGTTCAATCCGCCCGGGGGGACTATCGATCTGATCGTCTGGCGCGATCACGATACGATCGGGCTGAGCGTGTGCGATAACGGCCCCGGCATACCCGCCGAAAACCGCGAGAAAGTCTTTACCCGGTTCCATTCCGACCGCCCGGAGGAAGAGGATTTCGGCAATCATAGTGGGCTCGGTCTTGCCATAGCGCGCACGATCGCACAGGCGCATGACGGCACCTTGACCGCCCAGAACCGCGCAGATGGGGCGGGCGGTGCGTGCATCACACTGGCCCTGCCCGACCCCGAGCAACGCAAGGGCGAGCGTGGCTGATCCGCCAGTGTTACGGCAAGCGAGCTGCGTTGCCATCGGCTGCCGTGCGCTGATCATCGAGGGGCCTTCCGGCAGCGGCAAGTCCAGCCTGGCACTTGCGCTGATCGATCGCGGCGCAGTGCTGGTCGGCGACGATGGCGTGATGGTGGAACGGCGCGGCAGGTCTGTATGGGCCAGCCCGCCGCCCAACATTACAGGCAAGTTGGAAATACGCAGCGTTGGTCTGGTCGAACTGCCATACATATCGGCACCGCTGGCGCTGATTCTACGGCTGGAGCGTGACCCGCCGCGTTTCGTCGAGCGAGCCGACACCAGCGAAATATGCGGCACGGCGATCCCGTGCCTCGCCTTTTACCCTGACAGTCCGGTGGCTGCCATTCGCGCCGAATATGCGCTGGAGCGTCATGGCCTGGCAGCAGCTGCGTCCTGAGCTGGAACGCTTGAGCTGCGCCCCCTTCCCTTTCGCCTGCCAAAGGCGCACAGCCGCCCGCCATGGCGGTTGATTCGTCCAGATCCGTTACCCGCCAGCGTATCCTGCTGGTGACTGGCCTGTCCGGCGCGGGCAAGACCACGGCGCTGCGCGTGCTGGAAGACCTTGGTTGGGAAGCGATCGACAATTTTCCGGTTCGCCTGCTCGACCGGCTGATCGGCGCGGAAGGCGGCCAGCCTGTCCAGCCCGCAGTCCCTCCCGAAGCCCCGCTCGCCATCGGCTATGATTCGCGCACGCGCGGCTTTGCCCCGGCGGAGATCATCGCCACGGTCAAGGACCTGGCCGGGCGCGAGGATCTGGAAGTGACCACCCTGTTCCTCGACTGCGCGAGTGGCGAGTTGGAGCGCCGCTATAACGAGACCCGCCGCCGCCATCCGATGGCCGCCGGCCGTCCGGTGCTGGAAGGCATCAAGGCGGAACGCGAACTGCTCGAACCGCTGCGCCGCTGGGCGGAAATGGTGATCGACACCACCGAAATGGCCGCCAACCAGTTGCAGCAGGCAATCCGCGAACGGTTCGAAGCCGGACGCGAGGAAGCCATGACGGTCACCGTCACCAGCTTCGGTTTTGCACGCGGCATGCCCCCGCTGGCCGATCTGGTGTTCGACATGCGGTTTCTCGACAATCCGCATTGGGTGGAGGAACTGCGCGACCTGACCGGGCGGGACGAGCCGGTGGCGAGCCACATCCATGCCGATCCCGGCTTTGCCCCAGCCTATGAACGTATTCGGGATCTGCTGCTCGACCTGTTGCCGCGCTATGCCGCGCAGGGAAAAAGCTATGTTACCGTGGCGTTCGGCTGTACCGGCGGGCGTCACCGCTCCGTTTTTACGGCAGAGCAAATCACCGCGGCCTTGCGCGAGGCGGGGTTTTCGCCCACCTTGTTGCACCGCAATTTGGAATCGCGGGCCACCGATGCGATCGAAGGGCCCCAATCGTGATGATAGGTAGCGCAATTCCCTTTCAACCTGAATTTTTCGCCCGGCAAACGTCCGCATGATCGGCCTGATCCTGGTGACTCATGGCCGGCTGGCCGATGAGTTCGTCCACGCGATGGAACACGTCGTGGGCGAACAAAAGGCGGTGGCCACCGTCTGTATCGGTCCCGAAGACGATGTGGAACAGCGCCGCGAGCAAATCTCCGATGCCATCGGACAGGTGGAAGATGGCGACGGGGTCATCATATTGACCGACCTATTTGGCGGAACGCCTTCCAATCTGGCTATATCGCTGATGGACACGGGCCGGGTCGAAGTCATCGCCGGAATAAATCTGCCGATGCTGATCCGCCTGGCCGGCGCGCGTTCCAAACTGCCGATTGGCGAGGCATTGGCCGCCGCGCAGGAGGCCGGGCGCAATTACATCACCATAGCCTCAGATCTGTTGGGCGGTGGTTCGGGCGATTCGCGTTCCGAGCCCAAAGCACGCCGCGCATGACCGCTCGCCGCGCTGCGACGGTCACCAATAAACGCGGCCTTCATGCCCGGGCCAGCGCCAAATTCGTGGGCACCGTCAGCGAACTGCCCGAGGGCATCGAAGTGCGCGTCGCCAAGGGCGGCCACGAGGCGGGCGGCGGATCGATCCTGGGGCTGATGATGCTGGGCGCTGCGCGCGGCGACGAAATAGAGATCATCGTCGACGGGCCGGAGGCGCAAAAGCAGGCGGTGCTCGATCGGCTGTGCCTGCTGGTGGCGGACGGCTTCGGCGAAGATTGATGCCCGAACCAACTGGCGCTGCCACGCGCCGCGAAATAACCGGCTTTTCCAACCCGACAGTAAAAATGCTGCGCTCCTTGCGCGACAAGAAGCACCGCCGGCGCGAAGGGAAGTTTCTGGCCGAGGGACTGCGCCTGCTGACTGATGCGCGTGAGAGCGGGCGGGTGCCGGAAATACTGGTGCTTGCTTCGGGGCGCGACCATGGGCCGCTCTGCGATGCGCTGGAGGATGCGGTGCTTGGCGCGGGTGGCGAAGTCATCGAGACCACGCCCGACATCCTCACCAAGATAACGGGTAAGGACAATCCGCAGGCCGTGGCGGGGGTGTTCGCCGAATGGAACACATCGCTGGACGCGATCGACCGCAGCGCCGCGCCGATCTGGCTGGTCGCTCAGTCGCTGCGCGATCCTGGCAATCTCGGCACCATGCTGCGGTCCGGCGATGCACTGGGCGCAGGCGGGCTGATCCTGATCGACGATTGCGCCGATCCGTTCAGCGCCGAAGCCGTCCGTGCCAGCATGGGCGCGGTGTTCACGCAAATGATCGCACGCGCGCCATGGGACGGATTCATCGCTTGGTTGCGAGCAGGTCAGGGCCAACTCGTCGCGGCCAGCTTGCGAGACGCGGTCCCCTATCGCGGCGCGCCTTACGCAGCGCCATGCTTCGTCATGGTAGGCAACGAATCGCGCGGTCTGCCGGAAGATTACGAGGCAGCCTGCGATCTGCGCGTCACCATGCCGATGCGCGGCCGGGCCGACAGTCTGAACGCGGCAGTGGCAGCGGCGGTTCTGGGGTATGAAGTGCTTGCCGGGCTTGAACGGTAAGCAAAGCTATCTAGGGCTTCGCAGCAGATATCGGGTTCGCATAGGATGAAGCCGGGTGAGGAGCTTCGATGGACCGCGCGCTTAAACACAGGCTGAAAATGGCGGGTATCTGGCTGCTGCGCTCGATCGCAGTCCTGCTGATTGCCGGAACGCTGCTCAGCACCACAGACCTCAACCAATGGTGGATCCGGATCTGGGATTTCCCGCGCGTGCAGATCCTGATCGCGATGGTGCTGGTCGCCGCTGCCCTGTACTTCCTCGATCGCTGGCGTCCGTGGCTGCCTCTGCTGCTGATCGGGCTGAGCGTCTGGCAGCTTTACCGGGTGTATCCCTACACCCCCCTGGCAAGCGCCGACGTGGCGAAGGCGAATACCGGCGATTACGATGCGTCGGGCTGTTTCTCCGTGCTCACGCTGAACGTGCTGCAGGATAACCGCGATTACGAAACAACGGCGCAGCTGATCCGCAGCTTCGATCCCGACATATTGATGCTGACGGAAACCGATCAGGCCTGGGCAAACGCGATGGCACCGATCATGGCCGATTATCCGCAGCAGGCGCACCGCCCGCTGGACAATACTTACGGCCTGATGTTCGCCACCCGCCTGCCCATGCGCGACGCGTCTATCCAGGATATCGCGCAGGCTGACACGCCGTCTGTTTTCGCCACCTTGACGGCGGGAAAGCATAATTTCCGGCTGATCGGCCTGCACCCTCGCCCGCCCACCGTCAGCCAGGATACGGAGGAGCGCGACGCGGAGATCATTGTCGCTGCAAAACAGAGCCGCGATCTCGATATGCCGGTATTGGCGATCGGCGATTTCAACGATGTCGCCTGGTCCGATACCACGCAGCTGTTCCAGGATCTGGGCAGCTTCCTCGACCCGCGTAAAGGGCGCGGAACTTATGCGACCTTCCCCGCCGACATGACTTGGCTCGGCTGGCCCCTGGACCATCTGTTCATGACCGAGGAGTTTCTGCTGCGCGACATGAGCGTGGGCAAGCCGGTCGGTTCGGACCACCGGCCCGTGCTGGCGCAGCTATGCCTCGACCCGCAGGCCGGAGACCGGCGTAACGAAGAAGCCGAGGGGCCGAGCAGGGAAGACAATCGCGAGGCCGAGGAAGTAATCGAGGATTTCGAGCAGGACACTGCCGAGGACCGGATCGAAGGCGAGCACGGCTGAACCGCGCCGCGCCGGGTTAGCAGTGATTGGCAGGGCCGCAGCGCCAGCCTTACTGCGCCGCTTCGCTATTATCTTCGATTTGCGCGGCGTCCTCGGCATTGTAGCGCGGGGTCGCCTCCACCAGCGGCACGTCTTCGATTTCTTTCTTGCCGATCTCGATACCCTTTTCGGCCATGCGCCGGCCAGAAGTGAGGACGTTGCGTTCGAAACTGCCGACGAACTTGTTGTAATTGTTCACCGCGGTTTCCAGCCCGCCACCAACACGCTTCATATGTTCGGCCGATACGCGCAGCCGGTCGTATAATTCAGCCCCTAGGCGGCCGATTTCCTGCGCTTCTTCCGCCATTTTGTCCTGCCGCCAGACCTGCGCCACCGTCCGCGCAATGGCGACGAGATTGGTCGGGGTCGCCAGCAATACCTTGTTGCGAAAAGCGAAATCCCACAGCTCGGGATCGTGTTCCAGCGCGGCGGCGACGAAATGTTCGCCGGGCACGAACATCACCACGTAATCGGGCGTGTCGTCGAACTGGCTCTGATAGCTTTTGGAGCCCAGCGTCTGGACATGATTGCGCATCGATTTGGCGTGCAGGTCCAAGTGCCGCACCCGCTCATCATCACCATCCGCCTCGAACGCGGCCTGATACGCGTTGAGTGAGACTTTCGCATCGATCACAAGCCGTTTTTGCCCCGGCACATTGACGATGGCATCGGGGCGCAAACGGCCATCTTCGGTATCGACCGAATGTTCCAGCTGGAAATCGGTGTGTTCGGACAAACCGCATTGCTCGAGCACGTTTTGCAGCGCGCGTTCCCCCCAGCGCCCGCGCGCCTTGGGGGCATTGGTAAGCGAATTGCCAAGCCGCGCCGCCTCGCGCCGGACCTCCTCCTGCCCCAGGCGCATCGTCTCGACCAGCTTGGTCAACTGCCCGAACGCATCGACGCGCTTTTCCTCCAGCTGAGCAACCTGTGTTTCATAGCGTTTGAGCCGTTCGTCGACCGGTTGGAGCAACGCCGCCAGCTTGGCCGCGCTGGCCTTTTCCGAATGGCCGAACCGTTCGCTGGCGCTTTCCAGAAACCGCTCCTGTGCCTTGCCAAGCACGGCCGCACCGGTATTCTCGAATTCCTTGAGCAATGCCGCGCGGCTTTCTTCCAGCAGGCGTTTCTGCTCGGCAAACCCAGCCTCTCGCGCCTTGAACCCGGTCAATTCATCGCGCGCCGCATCGAGCTTCGCGGACAGCTCGTCCGCTCGCCCCGCCCGCTCGCTCATGGTGGCGAGTTCGGGCGTCATGCGGGAGAGCTTTTCGGACGCGTCCTTCGCTTCGCCATCGCGCTCCTCGAAGCGCAACTTCCAGCTTGCCATCGAAAATCGACCAGCAAACCATCCTAATGCGAGCGCAAATGAAACGGCGGCGATAAAGTAAATTTGATCTAACATACTGCCATTCGCGCGGTTGGTGGAGGAGTGCCAGACGGCTGGCAACTCCTCCTCCCGCGCGCCTTCAGGGGTAGCGAACCTTCATGTAAGCCTCCCAATCCTCCAATTCACGCGGACGTGAGTCGGAGATCGGAATTGGCAAACAAACGCCGTCGACTGGAACGAGAATCAGATTCCCGCACTCATCGACATCGGCTTGGAAAAGCTGTCCTTTCTCTACACGCAGACCAACACCCCAATGAAACATGGGCTGTCTCCTACTAAGGCTATCGACGAGTCCTAGTTGAGGCAGGTCTGCGGCGAGGTTGCTGACAGTTAAACGCGCCGCCCGATATTTCGGTTACAGGGTGGAAAACATTAGCAAAAGGGCCGCAAGTTAGCCCGAACCTTAGATCGTTTAGGCGGAATGCCCAGCCCGTGCTGCCTTTTTTGCCGGACAGATCATATTCGCCGCTATTGCCTGGAGATGCAAGCCAGCCTGATGGTTATCCACATTCGGAACCAACACATGGCCCATTCGCTCCGTAAGCAAAGGAGAAAACGCAATGTCGATCAAGGAAATGATCAAGGACCACCCCGCTGTAGGCGACGACTATAACGATCAGCTGGGCGAGGCGGTGAAGCACGCCATGTATGGCGCAGCGATCATCAACTCATGCGCCGACGCTTGTCTGGCAGAGGACGATGCGAAAGAGCGCGCCGAATGTATCCGCCGCTGCCTGGACGCGTCGGACGCCTGCACCGCCTTCTACCGCATGGGCAGCCGCCGCACCGGCGGGAATATCCCGGCGATCAAGGCGATGGGCGCCGCGACAATCATCGCCTGTGAGCAATGTCTTGAACATTGCGAGAAGCATGACGATCCGCATTGCAATCGCTGCGCACGCATGTGCCGCGAAGTGATCGAAGACGTGACGAAGGCCATCCACGGCATGGGCCGCGACGGTCCGGACGGACATTAAGGTTGATGCCGGATCGGCTCGGTATCGGTCGAGCTAGATCCGGCCTCCAGCCAGCGGCAGCACACCCTGGCCTTGGCGAGACTGCCCGAAGAGCGATCCGCCCCAAAAAGTCCCGGTCAGGCGGCCTTGCGCAACTTGCCGAGCTTTTTCAGCGCCATTTGCCGCTTCAATCGGCTCAGATGGTCGATGAACAGTATCCCTTCGAGGTGGTCCATCTCGTGCTGAATGCAGGTCGCCATCAGGCCTTCCAGCTGTTCCTCGTGGGTATTGCCCTCCAGGTCCTGGTAACGGACGCGGCATGTCGCCGGGCGGTCCACATCGGCGTAGATTTCGGGCACCGACAGGCAGCCTTCCTGATAGGTCGCCAGTTCCTCCGCCGGTTCGAGTATCTCGGGGTTGATGAAAGTGCGCGGGTTGTTGATCACCGGTTGGTGGGTGTGGCTGTGCTCGCCGTCGCCGTGATCGCCGTCGCATTGCTCGGGCTCCGCGTCCTCGTCGGGTTCCTGCAAATCGATCACCAGCACGCGCTTGGGCACGCCCACCTGGATCGCGGCAAGGCCGATGCCGGGCGCATCATACATCGTCTCCAACATGTCCTCGACGAGCGTCCTGAGCTCGTCATCGAAGGATTCGACGGGGGTGGAGACGGTCTTGAGCCGGGGGTCCGGCACTTCGAGGATTTCGCGGATAGCCATGCGGCTTACTTAGTGCCGTGCGCCGTTCCGTTCAACCCAAAGGCCGCCGCGCTCGCAGCGCCTGTGCCAGCGTGCCTTCGTCGAGGTAGTCCAGCTCCCCGCCCACCGGCAGGCCGTGCGCCAGCTGGGTGATCCGCACGGGGAAATCCTCCAGCCGTTCCGCGATGTAGTGTGCGGTGGTCTGCCCCTCCAGAGTAGCGTTCATCGCGAGCACGATTTCGTCCACCCCGCCCTCTCGGACACGCTCCAACAGCGATCCGATGGCGAGGTCTTCGGGCCTCACACCATCCAGTGCGCTCAGCTTGCCGCCTAACACATGATAGCGCCCGGTAAACAGCCGCGCGCGGTCGAGCGCCCATAGGTCGCTGACATCCTCGACGACGCAGATGGAGCGTTGGTCGCGCTTGGTATCGGCGCAGATTCCGCAAGGGGCCTGCGTATCGACATTGCCGCAAATGCTGCATTCCACCAGCCGGTCGCGCACTTCGCCCAGCGCACCCAGCAGGCCGGGCAACGCGCTTTCCCGCCGTTTGACCAGCCACAAAACCGCGCGCCGGGCCGAACGGGGGCCAAGGCCGGGAAGCTGTGCCAGCGCGGCGGAAAGCCGTTCGATCTCTTGCGATGCCATGCGCCCCCAGATAGGTGCGCTGCCGACGTAACGCAAAGGCACAAACCGCATGCGCATCATCTTCATGGGAACGCCCGATTTCGCAGTGCCGACATTGCGGGCGCTGCATCACGCGGCGCATGACATCGCGGCGGTCTATACCCAGCCGCCGCGCCGCGCGGGTCGGGGCAAGAAATTGCAGCCCAGCCCCGTTCAGCGCGAGGCGGAGGTGCTGGGCATCGACGTGCGCACGCCGACCTCGCTGAAATCGGCAGAGACGCAGGCGGAGTTCGCCGCGCTGGAACCCGATGTGGCGGTGGTTGCCGCCTATGGCATGATCCTGCCGCAGGCGGTGCTCGACATTCCTCAGCATGGCTGCCTGAACGTCCACGCCTCCATCCTGCCGCGCTGGCGCGGGGCCGCGCCTATCCACCGTGCGGTGATGGCAGGCGATCCGGGAACGGGGGTTACGATCATGCAGATGGAGGCCGGGCTGGATACCGGCCCGATGCTCGCCACCGCGCGGGTGCCGATAGAAGACAAGACCACCGGCGAGTTGACCGATGAACTGGCCGAGATCGGTGCGCAGCTGATGGTCGGCACGTTGCGCGATCTGGCAATCCACATCCCGGTGGAACAGGACGATGCAGAGACAACCCATGCGCCCAAGATCGACAAGGCGGAAGCGCGGATCGACTGGGCGCGGCCTGCGGTGGAAATCGAGCGTATGGTACGCGGCCTGGCCCCGTTTCCCGGTGCATGGTTCGAACTGGATGGAGAGCGCGTCAAGCTCCTGCGCGCCGAACTGGTCGAAGGCGAAGGAGCGGCTGGTACGGTGCTGGGCGACGACTTTGCGATTGCTTGCGGAGAGGGCGCGATCCGTCCCATGCGGCTGCAACGGGCGGGCAAGCCGGCCATGGACCGGGCAGATTTCATGCGCGGTCATGCGGTGGCGGCCGGGACGGTCCTGACATGACCGCCGCTGCGACACCCTGAGCGATGCCTCGCTACGCGCTCACTCTTGAATTCGATGGGACGCCGTTTTCCGGCCTCCAGCGCCAGAAAAACGCGCCAAGCGTGCAGCAGGCGGTGGAGGAAGCCGCGCGTGCCACGTGCGGGCAAGATATCGTCATGGCGGCGGCCGGACGCACCGATGCCGGCGTCCACGCGCTGGCTATGCGTGCCCATGTCGATATCGAAAAGCAGCTGACCCCGTTCCGCCTGATGGGTGCGCTGAACGCCCATCTCCGCCCGTTGCCGGTGGCGGTTATCGCTTGCGAGGAGGTGCCGGATGATTGGCATGCGCGATTTTCCTGCACCGGCCGTGCCTATGAATATCGCATCGTCAACCGCCGTGCGCCGCTGACGCTGGAGCGGGACCGCGCGTGGCTGGTGCCGCAGCCGCTGGATGCCGAGGCTATGCACCGCGCCGCGCAGGCGCTGGTCGGGTTGCATGATTTTACCACCTTCCGCTCTGCCCACTGCCAGTCCGACAGCCCGCTGAAGACGCTGGCGAGCATCGCCGTCCGGCGAGAGGGCGAGCATGTGATCGTCGAAACTGCCGCGCGCAGTTTCCTGCACCACCAGGTCCGCTCGATGGTCGGCTGCCTCGCGCTGGTCGGCATGGGCAGTTGGCCCGAAAGCCGCATAGGTACGGCTCTGGCCGCCCGCGACCGCAGCGAGCTGGGGATGAACGCGCCCCCGCACGGGCTCTATTTCGTGCGCGCGGAGTATGCCGAGACGGAAGGCTAGGGGGCGCGGCGCCAGTATCAAATCGAAACCTAGCCAAGCCGTCCGTCGCAGCGTAGCAGGCAAGAATATTATTCAGGAGAGTACGAATGACCACTACCGGACAGCAGATTTTCAGCACCCTCACCGAAGATGGCAAGCTGACGGTCGAAGTCGCCGACACCACCTTCCGGGATCCCACCGGCGCGCAGGTGCTGGTGCAAATCGAAGCCGCGCCTATCAATCCCAGCGATCTGGCGCTGCTGACCGGTGCATCCGACCTTGAAAATGCGGAATATTCGGACGGGAAATTCGTTGCCGATATGCCGGAGCCGTTCCTGTCGGGCCAGAAAGGCCGTTTCGGGCAGCGCCTGCCGGTTGGTAACGAGGGCGCAGGCACGGTGATCGCGGCGGGCGAGCATGAAATGGCGCAAGCGCTGATCGGCCAGCGCGTCGCCTGTGTCCCCGGCAACGCCTATTCCACCCATTGCATCGCCGAGGCGGCGATGTGCCTGCCGCTGGGCGATCACACCAGCGAACAGGGCGCATCGGCTTTCGTCAATCCGATGACCGCGCTGGGCTTCGTGGAAACCGCGAAGATGGAGGGGCAAAGCGCCATCATCCATGCCGCTGCCGCATCGAACCTGGGCCAAATGCTTTTGAAAATCTGCAATGAGGACGGGATCGACCTAGTCAATATCGTCCGCAAGCAGGAGCAGGTCGATCTGCTGACCGGACTGGGCGCGAAACATGTCGTCAATTCGTCGGACGATGATTTCATGGACCAGCTGCGCGGCGCGATCGATGCGACCGATGCCTATTTCGGCTTCGACCCTATCGGCGGCGGCAAGACGGTCGATTCCTGCTTCAAGGCCATGGAACAGGTCGCAGCATCGAAAATGACCGAATTCAGCCGCTATGGCTCCGACCAGCCGAAGAAAATGTACATCTATGGCCGACTCGATTTCGGGCCGACGATTCTGACCCCGTCTTACGGCTTCGGTTGGACGCTGAGCGGCTGGTTGCTCACCCCGTTCCTGGCGAAGGCGGGTATGGAAACCGTGATGCGCATGCGCCAGCGAGTGCTTGCCAACCTCGCCACCACCTTTGCCAGCAGCTACAAGCGCAAGGTCGGTTTGAAAGAAATGCTGACCAAGGAAGCGGTGCTGGATTACCGCGCCATGCATACGGGCGAGAAGTACCTGGTGGTGCCGAAGGGGTAACAAACCCTTCTGCTAGGCAAGCGCTCCTTCGAGACGACCGGCCCTCGGCCTCGCTCCTCAGGACGAACGGAAGAGCTTGAAGGTCCCCTTCACGCTCCCGTTCGTCCTGAGCGACGTCTCGAAGGGTCCAGCGATCCCCTAAAACGTATATCCGATCCCGGCGCCAATCAGCCACTGATCCGCATCGCCTCGGATGCTGGTATAGGGCGTGTTCTTGGCATCGCCGACCAACCGCGAATATCCGCCGATCGCCACCAAAGCGAGGCCGCCATTGGTTGCATCGCCGTCCAGATCGTATCCCAGCAGCAGGTTGGCGGACACTTTGTTGATCCCGCCATCGGCCGCATAGGTCGGCAGGCCGCTGGCAAGCGCCTGCGCCCCGTTTACGCCGAAATAATAGGCGTTGTGATCGTCATCACCATATTCCGCGCTGACCGCCAGCGAGGCAATGGCCGCGCGGCTGAGCGGCGTGAAATAGGTGACGCCGGGCGATACGGTCATGCCATCGTGCGCGCCCGCCACGTCCCATTTGGTGTCGAGCGTGAAGGACAGGCTGTCGAACGGGTTGAGCAGGCCCGGCATGCTGACCCCCACAGTCGGGCCAACCTCTATCGCAGTGTCGAGTTCGCCAGCAAGTTCGACGACCGGATCGTCGATCTCGCTCAATTTCGCACGATTGCGGTTGAGCGTGACGACCACGCCCAGATCGAAATCGACCTCGCCGCGCTTGGCAGGCTTGATGAAGTCGAGCGCCAGTCCGGCGGGGCGCGGGTCCAGCCCGACCGGGCCAAGCTGGCCCTGAATCAGTGGCAGCGGGAATACGCGGTAATCGTCCGACCCGTCATAGCTTGCGCCATAACCGACGCCAACACCGATGCTGACCCAATTATCATCGTATACGGTATCGGCAAACGGATCGCCCGGCCCGTCCTGCACGGCGGTAGCTTCATTCGCAATCGCCGGCACCGGTTCGGCTTCCTGCGCGAATGCGGGAGCGGCGGTAAACGCGATGAACGCCGCGCTCGACGCGGCAAGACCTGTTTTGAAATTCATGCAAAGACCCCTGGAAAAGTGTTGTCAGGATAACCGACAGAGGCGGCGTGGGTTCCGCGTCCCGGCGGTAACTCAGCCCATTCCCTGCCACTGCGCCACCGCCTCGATCGGCCAGAACAGCATCAGCACGTTGAGCGCCAGATTATCACGGATCGCATAAAGCGCCAGAAGTTCGAGGAATATCGCCAGCCCCACGGCGACTTTCCAGGGCAGCCGCGCGGCGACAAGAAAGCCGATGATCATCCAGCCGATATCCGACGCGGAATTAAGGATGGAATCGCCCGAATAGCCCCAGCTGATGGTGACTTCGCGGTAACGGTCGATCACGGTTTGCGTATTCTCTGAAATCTCCCAGGCCGCCTCCAGCGCCGCGGCGATCGGCAAAGCCCATACAGCCAACTTGCCGAGCATGCCCAGTCCAGGGTTCCGCGAGGGTATTCTCACCCACATGACCCAGGCCAGCGCGTACATGATCATGCCGTGGATGAAGTGACTGGGCGAATACCAGTCGGTGATATGCTGGCTGTTTTCGGATGACTGCACCGTGCCGTGCCACAGCTTCACCGTGCCGCAGTCGCAGATCGGAGGGCGGTCCATCGCGAACAGGATCGCAACGCTGGCCGCGATGATGATGAGAGTGGCGATAATCGCCGCGCGGTGCGGCATGAGCTTTCCGGACATGGCCCTTCATGGCAGCGCGCCGGCCCGGCGGCAAATGGCGCACTGCTTGCACCCGGTGTTGCGCGCGGCGCGATTGCGCGTTTGCCGGTGCTCCCCTATCGCACGGCGGATGAGTGGGCGCATGATCGACGTAGCAATTGCCGGCGGGGGGCTGGCGGGCGGATTGATCGCGCTCGCGCTACACCGCGCCCACCCGCTCATGCGCGTCGCTTTGGTCGAGGCGTCAGACGTGCTTGGCGGCAATCACCGCTGGAGCTGGTTCGACAGCGATCTTGGCGCGGAAGAACACTCGCTGTTCTCCGCCTTCCGCACAACGCGCTGGGATAGCGGCTATGCCGTGGTGTTTCCCGCCTATTCGCGGCGATTGGGCACCGATTACAATTCGCTCGATAGCGCGGATTTCGATGCCGCACTGCGCCGCGAACTGCCGGCGGAAACCATCCGTACCGGGTCCAGCGTCGCTGCACTCGATGCAGACGGCATCGATCTGGAGAACGGAGAGCGCATCGCGGCGCGCGCGGTAATCGATTGCCGGGGCGCTGTGCCGACATCGCATCTGCAAGGCGGCTGGCAGGTATTCATGGGCCGCCGCTTTCGCACTTCGCAGCCGCACGGGATCGAATGCCCGGTCATCATGGATGCCGATGTGGAACAGCACGGTGCCTACCGCTTCGTCTATACCCTGCCGCTGGGTGCGCATGACCTGTTCGTGGAAGACACCTATTATCAGGACGATCCGGTACTCGACCGCAGCGCCCTGTCGGGGCGGATCGACTCCTATTGCGAACAGATGGACTGGGACGGCGAGATCCTGGACGGGGAGACCGGCCTGCTCCCGGTGATCACGGGCGGTGATTTTTCCGCTCACCAGGCGCAGACGCGGATCGACGGGGTGGCCCGGGCGGGCGCTCGCGGCGGTTTTGTTCATCCGCTGACCAGCTATACCCTGCCTTTCGCTGCACGCACCGCGCTGGATATTGCGGCCAATGCCGACCTGACCGGACCAATGCTCGCCGCCAAGCTGGAAGCAAGCGCCACCAGTCACTGGCAAAGCACCGCTTTCTACCGCAAGCTTGGCCGGATGCTGTTCGGCGCAGCGCAAGCAGATAAGCGCTACAAGGTATTCGAACATTTCTACCGGCTGGATGACAAGTTGGTAGAGCGGTTTTACGCCGCCAACTCCTCCGCCGCCGATCAGGCCCGGATCCTGATGGGCAAGCCGCCCGTTCCCGTCCTCGGCGCCATGCGCGCACTCGCCACGTCCGGCAAACCGCTCGTCCCGCAAACTTCGCAATAAGAGACCTCCCGATGAACGCACCTACCGACCTGTCGAGCGCCACCGCCGCATCGATCGATGCCGATGGCAAGACCGCCTGCGTGGTGGGGGCCGGCTTCGGCGGGCTGGCACTGGCCATTCGCCTGCAATCGGCGGGCGTGCAGACAACCGTTATCGAAGGGCGCGACAAGCCGGGCGGCCGGGGCTATTTCTGGGAGAAGGACGGCTTCGTATTCGATGGCGGGCCCACCGTAATCACCGACCCGCCCTGCCTGACCGAGCTGTGGGAGCTGACCGGCCACGATATGGCCGACGATGTCGAGCTGATGAAGGTCCACCCGTTCTACCGGCTCAACTGGCCCGACGGGAAGAATTTCGATTACTCCAACGACGAAGCCGAACTGAAGGCCGAGATCGAGCGCGAGGCGGAGCCGGGTGATTGGGAAGGCTATCAGCGTTTCCTGGAATATTCGAAAGGCTGTTACGAGGAAGGCTACGTCAAGCTGGGCCATGTCCCGTTCCTCGACTTCAAGAGCATGATCAAGGCTGCCCCCGCCCTGGCCAAGAAACAGGCTTGGCGCAGCGTCTATTCGATCGTTTCAAAATATGTGAAATCGGAAAAGCTGCGCCAGGCGCTCAGCTTCCACACGCTGCTGGTCGGCGGCAATCCGATGAAGACCAGCTCGATCTATACGCTGATCCACAAGCTGGAGATGGATGGCGGTGTCTGGTGGACGCGCGGCGGAACCAACCGCCTGATCGCCGGGATGGTGCGCCATTTCGAACGGCTTGGCGGCACGATGCGCGTCGGCGATCCGGTGGTCCAGGTACATGTCGACAACGACCGCGCCCGGTCGGTCGAAACCAAGAGCGGCTGGCAGGGCAATTTCGACGCGGTGGCCAGCAATGCCGATATCATGCATTCCTACCGCGACCTGCTGTCCAATTCGGCGCGCGGCAAGAAGAACGCGAAGGCACTGAACCGCAAGAGCTTCAGCCCCGGCCTGTTCGTGGTCCATTTCGGGCTTGAGGGCACCTGGCCCGGCATTCCGCACCACATGATCCTGTTCGGCCCGCGCTATAAGGGCTTGCTCGACGATATCTATTCGGGTGGCGTCCTGCCGGAGGATTTCAGCATCTATTTGCACCATCCCACGGTGACCGACCCGAGCATGGCGCCCAAGGGCAAGAGCACCTTCTACGCGCTGGTTCCGGTCGCCCATATGGGCAAGATGCCGATCGACTGGAACGAGGTTGGCCCGATCCTGGAAAAACGTATCCTGGACGAGGTGGGCCGCCGCCTGATCCCCGATATTCACGACCGCATCGTGACCAAATTCCACTACGCACCCAACGATTTCGCCAGCGACCTCAATGCCCATCTGGGCAGTGCCTTCAGCCTCGAGCCGGTCTTGTGGCAGAGCGCCTATATGCGCGGGCACAACCGGGACGACGTGATCGATAATTTCTACCTCGTCGGCGCGGGCACCCATCCGGGCGCGGGGATTCCCGGCGTGGTCGGCAGCGCCAAGGCAACGGCCGGGCTGATGATAGAGGACCTGGTCAAGTGAAACGGCTTGCCATCTATTGCGGCTCCGCCACACCGGCCGATCCGCGCTATATCGAACTCGCCCGCGAAACTGGCCAGACGCTGGCGCAGCGCGGGATCGGCGTGGTGTATGGCGGCGGCCGGCTGGGCCTTATGGGCGCGGTGGCTTGCGGCGCGCTGGAAAATGGGGGCGAGGTGATCGGGGTGATACCCGAAGCGCTCGCCGGATCGGAAGTCGCCAACACCGATTGCACCGAATTGCACGTCGTTTCCGGAATGCATGAGCGCAAGAAAGCGTTCACCGACCTGTCCGACGGGTTCGTCACCATTCCCGGCGGCGTGGGCACGATGGACGAGCTGTGGGAAGCGGTGAGCTGGGCCCAGCTGGGCTATCACGCCAAACCGGTCGGCCTGCTCAACGCCTTCGGGTTTTTCGACCATCTGATTGCGTTCAATCGCCACATGGCACAGGTCGGCTTCATCCGCCCGGCCCACCAGAACATCGTGATTGCCGAAGAGGCCCTGCCTGCGCTACTCAGCCGTATGGCAGATTACCAACCGCACACGCCCATCTTCGAGATGAAAGCCGCCGATTTGTGAATAATCCGGGGGGAAGACGTCCGAAAAAGGTCAGCGACCGGATGCTTGCGCCTTCGAGCGTCATGCGTCCGACGTATCGCAGTGCCGGTGGCGGACGGTATCGCCCCGCTCTGGTGGACCGCGCGGGCGAGATGATCCGCAAGGGGTCGAAAAGCTTTCACGCCGCCAGCCGCCTGTTCGATACACCCACTCGCGAGCGAGCCTGGATGCTCTACGCCTGGTGCCGCCAATGCGACGATATCGTCGATGGCCAGCAATTGGGCGGCGAGCTGGGCGTCAAGGTCGATCAGGCCAAGGCGCTCGACCGGATAGAGGCGATCCGCATCCTCACGCGCCGCGCACTGGACGGGGAGCCGACCGCGGATATCGCATTCGACGCGCTGGGCCAGGTGGCCAGCGAATGCGGCATCAAGCTGGACAATGCCTTCGACGTGATCGACGGGTTCGAACTGGATGCGCGCGACTGGCGCCCCCGGACCGAGGCCGATCTGATGCGGTATTGCTATCATGTGGCGGGCGCTGTCGGAGTGATGATGGCGCGTGTGATGGGCGTGCCGCGCGAAGATAGCGACACGCTGGACCGTGCCTGCGATCTGGGGCTGTCCTTCCAGCTCGCAAATATTGCGCGCGATCTGGCGGAAGACGATGCGGCCGGGCGCTGCTACGTCCCCGCCGAATGGCTGGCCGAAGAAGATATCGAACCCGGCCAACTGATGAAGCCGCACCACCGCGAGGAACTGGCCGATATTGCCCAGCGACTGGTCGACCTGTCGCGCCATCACCGCAAGGCCGGGCTGGCCGGGACGAGCAAACTGTCATTTCGCCAGCGCTGGGCGATCCACACCGCTGCACGAATCTATGGCGAGATCGCGGAGGAAGTGGATCGGCGCGGCCCTGCCGCGTGGGACCGGCGCGTGGTCATCGGCCGCCCGCGCAAGCTGGGCCATGTGTTCGGCGCCTTTTTCGAAGCGGTAAACCCCGACGATGAATTGCCCGATCCGATGCCGAAACATTCGCGCCAGACGATCTTGATTGATGTCCGCATGCACGGCCCGATCCCCGATGCGCCGATGACCCCGCTGCCGGACGAGGAATAGCAGGCCTTTCAATTCCTCGCTTCTCAGGACGAACGGTTTTCTGAGGTTTCGTCCCTCCTATTCGTACTGACGAGCGCAGACGAAGTCTGAGCGTCCCGTAGGACCCAAGACCCCACTCGCCATCGCTCGCAACTTGCGATAACCCGCAGCATATGATCGCCAAACTTCTCATCGCCAATAGAGGCGAAATCGCCTGCCGTATCATCCGCAGCGCCCGCGCCATGGGTATCGCTACCGTTGCGGTCTATTCCGATGCGGATGCCAAGGCGCTCCACACACGGCAAGCCGACCAGGCGGTCCATATCGGCCCCTCCCCCGCCGCCGAAAGCTATCTTGTTGGCGAGAAGATCATCGCGGCGGCCAAGGAAACCGGCGCGGAGGCGATCCACCCTGGTTATGGCTTTCTGTCGGAAAACGCCGATTTCGCGCAAGCCGTGATCGATGCCGGGCTGATCTGGGTCGGCCCCAAACCCGACAGCATCCGCGCGATGGGGCTGAAAGATGCCGCCAAACAGCTAATGATGGATGCCGGCGTGCCCGTCACCCCCGGCTATTTGGGAGAGGACCAGTCTGTCGAGCGTCTCAAAGCCGAGGCGGACACAATTGGCTATCCTGTGCTGATCAAGGCGGTCGCGGGTGGCGGCGGCAAAGGAATGCGTAAGGTTAAGAAGGCGGCGGATTTCGAAGCCGACCTGCAAAGCTGTCGCCGCGAGGCCAGCGCCAGCTTCTCCAACGACGAAGTGCTCCTGGAAAAATGGATCACCAGCCCGCGCCATATCGAGGTGCAGGTGTTCGGCGACAGCCACGGCAATGTCGTCCATCTGTTCGAACGCGATTGCAGCCTCCAGCGCCGCCACCAAAAAGTGATCGAAGAAGCTCCCGCCCCCGGCATGGACGGGGCGACTCGCGAAGAAATCTGCGCCGCCGCCGTGCGCGCTGCCAAGGCGGTCGATTACGAGGGCGCAGGCACCATCGAATTCATCGCTGATGCCAGCGAAGGCCTGCGCGCCGACCGCATCTTCTTCATGGAAATGAACACGCGGTTGCAGGTGGAACACCCTGTGACGGAGGAAATCACCGGCGTCGATCTGGTGGAATGGCAATTGCGCGTGGCGAGTGGAGAGAAGCTGCCACTCGAGCAGGCTGAGCTTTCGATCAACGGACATGCGATAGAAGCGCGGCTCTATGCGGAAGACCCGGCGAAAGGGTTTTTGCCGAGTACGGGGCGGTTGGAGTACTTCAACCTACCTTCGGTGGCGCGTCCGTCACGATGGCAACAAACGAACTCGGCCGCGCTACACGAATGCTCCTTCGAACATACGGCGCGTATCGAGACTGGCGTTGAGCAGGGAGACTACATCAGCCCGCATTACGATCCAATGATCGCCAAACTAGTTTGCCACGCTAACAATCGAAGCGAGGCGTGCATCGGCTTGGCGCAAATGTGCGCGGACGCGCAGGTATGGCCCGTTAAAAGCAATGCAAACTTCCTGAATGCGCTGCTGGTCAATCCCGACTTCTACAAGGCGCGAATCGACACAAGTTTTATCGCTGAGCATGAAGATGATGTCATCTTCGAGAACGAAACCCCGCAATGGCTATTGGATGTCGTAGCGCGCAAGATGGTGCCCGAAACGCGGCAGCTGACAGGATTTCGGCTCAATTCGCCCAGCAGGACGCTGGTAAGAATGACCGATGGGTCGCGGATTGTGACGGGCGACTGGTCCGGACGGGTTTCATACACCCAGGCGAACCATGCGCTTATGGAAGAGCGAGACGATGCGGTTTTTGTGACCGAGATGGGTACCACGTGGCGCTTTCGGTCGGAGCGGCACGATGGCGGCGGAGCAGCCGCAGCCTCAGACGGCGCGATCCTCTCGCCCATGCCGGGCAAGGTCATCGCGGTCGATGTGGCCGAGGGTGACAGCGTCACCGCCGGGCAGCGGCTGATGGTGTTGGAGGCGATGAAGATGGAGCACGCGTTGACCGCTCCGTTCGATGGCACGGTGAGCGAGCTCTCCGCCAGCGAAGGCGCGCAGGTTCAGGTCGAGGCGGTGTTGGCGGTGGTGAACCCGGTTTCGGAGGACTGAACCCGTAAGTTCGTCATTGCGAGCGTAGCGCGGCAATCCATGGTGCAGCGTTTCGCTCAAATGCTACCGCCGTTTTCTGGCGCAACCGTTCCACCGTGGATTGCCACGTCGCCTTCGGCTCCTCGCAATGACGAGAGAAAGCGACAATAGACTCTCCTAGATCCTCCGGCCATGAGTTGAGCATGACTTGGAAAACGGAACTCGAAGAACTCCGCCGCCGCGAGGAACTCGCCGAGCAGATGGGCGGCGCAGATAAGGTTGCGCGGCAGCATGGGCGCGGCAAGATGGATGCGCGCGCACGGCTCGCGGCGCTGTGCGATGAAGGCTCCTTCAGCGAAATCGGCAAGATTGCGGGCAAAGGCTCCTATGACGACGGCGGCGAACTTATCGGCGTCACCCCCGCCCCGTTCCTGTTCGGCAAAGCCACCATACATGGCCGCCCGGTCGTCGCTACGGCAGACGATTTTACCATTCGCGGCGGTGCAGCGGATGCCGGGATCGCGCGCAAGATGGTGCAGGCGGAGCGCATGGCGCATGAGCTGAAACTACCCATCATTCGCATGATCGACGGGACCGGCGGTGGCGGATCGGTCAAGACGCTGGAGCAGATCGGCGCGACTTACATTCCCGCCGTGCCCGGCTGGGGCGATGTGGTCGCGAACCTCGACAGTGTCCCGGTGGTGGCGCTGGCGCTCGGGCCCACGGCTGGCCTCGGCGCAGCGCGGGTCGCGGCAAGCCATTATTCGGTGATGGTGCGCGGCCTGAGCCAGATTTTCGCCGCCGGACCCGCCGTGGTCGATGGCTTGGGCGAAAGCTATCGCGGCTCTCGCGACCATGCCGAGGCCAAGGAACAGCTCGGCGGCAGCGATATCCACACCCGCAACGGCGTGGTCGATGACGAGGTGGCGAGCGAAGCCGAAGCCTTTGCCCGCGCGCGCCATTTCCTCGGCTTCATGCCCGAATATGTCGGCCAGCCTGCGCGCCGCACCGAATGCCACGACCCGGTGGACCGGCGCGAAGAAGCGCTGCTCAGCCTCGTCCCGCGCGAGGACAAACAGGTCTATTCGATGCGCCGCTGCCTCGACATCGTGATGGACAAAGGCACGGTGTTCGAGATCGGTAGGAATTGGGGCCGCGCGGCGATCACGGCGCTGGCGCGGCTCGATGGCTGGCCGGTCGCGGTGCTGGCGAGCGATCCAAGCTTTCTCGGCGGATCATGGGATGCCAAGACCAGCGAAAAAGTGGAACGGTTCGTCAAACTGGCCGACCAGTTCCGCCTGCCCATCGTCCATATGGTCGATAATCCCGGCTTCATGATCGGGCGCGAGGCGGAGATGGCGGGTACCATCCGCTACGGCGTGCAGGCAATGAACGCCGTCTACCGCGCAACGGTGCCGCTCGCCAGCGTGGTGATGCGGCGGGCCTATGGCATAGCCGGGAGCGCCATGAGCAATGCGGAGCGGTTCCAGTACCGCTATTGCTGGCCGAGTGGGGATTGGGGGAGCCTCCCCATCGCGGGCGGGATCGAGGTGGCTTACAAGAGCGAACTGGAAGCGGCGGACGATCCGGAGGCGGAGCTTGCGGCAATCCGCGAGCGGCTGAGCAAGGTGACGTCGCCCTTCCGCAGCGCCGAACGCTTCAATGTCGAAGACATTATCGACCCGCGCGACACACGGCCTTTGCTGTGCGAGTTTGCAGAACTGGCTTGGAGGCGGCTGGGCGCGGGATAGCAGGAGCTGCAACCTTCGCAATTCGCAGCCCTATCCCCGTAAGTCCTTCACCTTGCGCCGGAACAACCGCCCCCGCTCGCTAAAAAGCACCGCTGCGAGCGCCAGCACCGCGCAGGCGAGCATCGACACCGCCAGCGGCTGCGCGGTCCCGTCGTAAAGCGAGCCTATATACGTTCCCAGCAGTGCCCCGGTCGTCATCCGCACGCTGGTCTGCGCCGAACTCGCGGCTCCGGCGATATGCTGGAATGGCTGCATCGCTATCGACCCGAAATTCGCGCCGATGAAGCCCAGGCAGGCCATACTCATGCTGAGCAAGGGCACGAATTGCCACAGCGGCTGGTCTGGCTGGCTGGCGCTGACCAGCTGAACCACCGCCACCACGATAAACACCAGCAACGCCGTATGGCTGACACGCCGCGCGCCGAACCGCTCGACAATGCGCGAATTGGTGAAATTGGCCAGAACCATGCCTAGCACCGCGCCGCCGAACACCAGGAAGAACCTGTCGCCCACGCCAAAAGCCTCGCCGATCAATTGCTGGCTGGAATTGAGGAATCCGAACAGGCTGCCGAACACCAGCGCGCTGCCGATCGTGTAGCCGATGGCCCCGCGCAGGCTCAGTGCCTCGAGCATATTGCGCAAGATCGTCATCGGGTCGATCTCCTGCCGGTTCTCGTCGGTGAGCGATTCAGGCAGTCGCCACCATACCCAAGCCGCGACCAAACCGCCCATCAGTGCCATCGCCCAGAAAATCCCGCGCCAATCGAATACCCACAGGATCGCTTGCCCCACGGCGGGGGCGAGGATGGGGACGATCAGGAAAATCATCATGATCAGGCTCATCAACCGCGCCATCCGGTCACCGCCGACATGGTCGCGCACGATGGCGGCGGGGACGACGGAGAGGCCCGCACAGCCAATGCCCTGAACCAGCCGCAAGCCGATCAGCAAGTCGAAATCGCGCACGAACGTGCAAGCGATGGAAATGGTCACATAGGTGACCAGCCCAAAGGCCAGCACCGGACGGCGCCCGAACCGGTCGGCGAATGCTCCTGGGAAAAACGCACCGATCCCTGCGCCGAGGAAATAGGCGCCGATTACCAGCTGCCGCCGGTTGCCATCGGTACCGAATTCGTCCGCCATCTCGCCAAGCGCAGGGAGCATCGCGTCGATGCCGAACGCCTGCAGGCTCATCAGCAGCGCCATCAACACGATCATCTCGCGCTCGCCCAAAGGGGCGCGGGTCCGGGTTGCTGCTGTGGCCATATGCCGCGCTTTGGGGGATGCGGCGCGCGATGGGAAGTGCTTATCGATTCCGGGCAAGGGATCGCTATATCGGGCGAATGGATGACGCGCCGCAACAGGATGAAGAAAGCGAAGCCGCCGGGCTGCGCAAGATCATCCATGTGGATATGGACGCGTTTTTCGCCAGCGTGGAACAGCGCGACAACCCGGAATTGCGCGGAAAACCGGTGGCAGTGGGCGGGTCGAGCGGGCGCGGCGTGGTGGCGGCGGCAAGCTACGAAGCGCGCAAGTTCGGCGTGCGCAGCGCAATGCCCAGCGTCACCGCCAAGCGGCTATGCCCCGATCTGATCTTCTGCAAATCGCGCTTCGATGCTTACCGCGAGGCCAGCCAGCAAATCCGCGCGGTGTTCCTGCACCACACTGATCTGGTCGAGCCGCTGAGCCTCGACGAAGCCTATCTCGACGTCACCGAGGACCGCCTGGGCCTCGGCAGCGCCACTCGTATCGCGCAGCTGATCCGCCAGGAAATCCGCGCCAAGACGCAGCTGACCGCGAGCGCGGGAGTGAGCTACAACAAGTTCCTCGCCAAGCTGGCCAGCGACCAGAACAAGCCAGACGGAATCTGTGTGATCCGCCCCGGCGAAGGCGTGGACTTCGTGCAGAGCCTGCCGATCCGCCGGTTCCACGGGATCGGGCCCAGGGCGGAGGAAAAGTGCAAGCGGCTCGGCATCGAAACCGGCGCGGATCTGGCGGAACGAGACCTGCCCTGGCTCAAAGGCAATTTCGGCAGCTTCGGCGAATATCTCTACCGCGCGGCGCGGGGAATCGATCTGCGCCCGGTACGCTCCAGCCGTACGCGCAAATCGGTCGGCGGAGAGCGGACTTTTCACGAGGACCAGCACGCGCCCGAAGAACTGCGCGATACCTGCGAGCGGATTATCGATATCGTGTGGGAGCGGATCGAGCGGAACAAGGCGCGCGGGCGTACAGTGACGTTAAAGCTGAAATATAACGATTTTACGCTGATGACGCGGGCCAAATCGGTTCCGCAGCTGGTGGCGGACAAGGAAAGCTTCGCCGGGATTTCGCGCGAATTGCTGGAAGAGGTGCTGCCGCTGCCCATGCCGATCAGGCTGATGGGGCTGACGCTGAGTTCGCTGGAAGGTGTCACGAAGAAAACCCGCAAGGAACGCGCGGCCGAAGAAGCGCAGCTAACTTTGCTCTAGTCGAACGCCAGCGCTCTCAACCTGCTGCGGGCGACCCTGCCCAGATCGCGCGGCAATTCGTCCGCCACGAAGTACCGGGCCTTTGCGATTTCGCGGCCATCGGGCCGCACTGCGCCATCCGCCATGCCGCCGAACACATAGGCGGTGTGGCGAGTGCCGGACAGCTCCTCTTCCAGCGTGGAGAGCAATTCCAGATCGACCAACTCCACTGCCAATTCCTCGCGAATTTCGCGGCGTATCGCAGCTGCCGGATCCTCACTCCGCTTCAATCCGCCACCAGGCAGCGACCAGCTGGCCGGGCCATAATGGTGACGCACCAGCAGCACCCGTCCCTCCGCGTCCCGCAGAACTGCGCAGACTCCCGACAGGTCGGGCTTGGCAAGCTGGCGGTAACGGTGCCGGATACGGTGGGCTGCCCGCAAAGCGAGTCGGTGGAGCGGTTTGGGAAGCAGCCGCTCCAACCGCGCAGCGATCAGGCGAAACATATCACAGGCTGGTGCGCCGCGCTCAATAAGCGGGCGATCGGCAAGTCGATCTCTCCGCGCGCGGCTGCTTCGAACAGGGTGCGCTTTTCTTCGCTGCCCCCCAGCGTGAACATCACCGCATCGCTGTCCAGCAAGGCCGGAATGGTGAGGCTGATGCGGTCGAACGGAGCTTCGGGCGGCAGGGGATCAGGGGTAAGGCGGAGTATCCGCCGTTCCTCATCGGCGCGCGGATCGGTGTTGGGGAACAAAGAGGCGATATGGCCGTCGGCCCCCATCCCCAGCCAGCTGAGCGTGAAATGCGGCACCTGTTCCATGGTGGTGAGTGTGACAACTTCCGCCCCCGCCGGTTCGAACAGCGCGCGGATGCGGCCGGTGTTGCTGGCGGGATGGTCGCTCGGCACTACGCGGTCATCCCCCGGCCAGACCAGCAGCCGCGAGAAATCGAGATCGCGCATCAGCAGCTCATCGAAAACAGGGAACGGGGTGGAGCCCCCGGGCACGGTGATCGCGACTGGCCCCCCGCTTGCCGCCAAGGCCGCAGCCAGTTGCCCAGCGATGTGATCGGCGATCTGCGCCGCGCCTGTGGTGGCGATGATTTCAAGATTATCCATCGCCGCCACCTTACATCGTTCCGTTGGAATGCGGAGACTATTTCAGCGTTTGCGTGAGGAACCAGACGCGTTCTTCGGCCATGTCGGTCCAATCGTCCAGCAAACCGTCGGTGGCATTGTCGCCCGCATCTTCGGCGAGCGGCTTCATACCCTTCAGGCGCTTGACCATCGCGGCGTTGTCGTCGCGCAATTCGCGCACCATCGCATCTGCGTCGAGCGAGGTATCGTCCTGATCCTTCACCTGCGTATGCTTGGCGACCGACCCGATCGAGGTCAGCGTGGCTTCGCCCTGCTTGCGGACCCGCTCGCCGATCACGTCGATCTGGTCGCGAATTTCGATCGCTTGTTCGTCGAACAGCAAATGCAGGTCGCGAAAGCGCGGCCCGGCCAGGTGCCAGTGGAAATTCTTGGTCTTGAAGAACAGTGCCATATGGTCGGCCAGCAGCCCGTTAAGCTCGCCGATAAGCGCAGTTTTCGAATTATCGCCTTGTTCGGCCATAAGAATTCTCCCGTTTGTTTGTAAATATATCTAAACAACGGAGACGAGCGGCTTAGGTTTCCTGCCGATTAGCGATTGGTTCAATCGTCAAAAGCGATCAAGCGGCCATACTGCGGGCGCTTAATCCGATCACGATGGCAGCTACCCCGATTACGAACGCAAGGACCAGGCGCACCTTGCGCAGCGGTACGGTATTCTCCAGCTCTTCGCCAAGCAGCCAGCCCAGCGTCAGCCCCGCTCCGCCCGCCAGCGCGCCGCCCATCGCGGCCAGCCAGCCATTGCTGCTCCAGATCGCCAACGCAAACACAATGAAACGCGGGGAATCCCCCAATTGCCGCGCCAGCATCACGATGAACAATGCACCGAGCGAATGGGTCGGCTCCTGAGGCGCAGCATCCACTTTGCGACCCTGCCAAGCCAGTTCCACCGCAGCGAACAGCAATGCGAGCGCCACCAGCATGACTTGCGCGGCCTGCGGCATCAATCCGCCGATAAACTGTGCGGCCCAGGCCATGAACAAAGCGGTCGCAATCGCGCTGGACCATCCTACCGCCAGCAATGTGCCTGCCTGACCGCGCCGCTGCGCCATCCGCGCCAGCAGCAATTGATCGCGCCCGCCAAAACTCGTCAGCGCGACTGCCACCAGCGCGAACAGAAACCCCGAAATGTCGGCTGTCCCGGCGCGTCAGGCGTTAGCCCAGGGGCCGGTGATCGCCACCGTGACCGTGGGGCTGTAGGCATTGACGAAGAACCATTTGCCATCGGGCGACCAACAGCCGCCCGCCAGTTCCGTCTGGCGGCGCAAGCGTCCCAGCGGATAGGCCGTGCCCGCCGGGGTAATTCCGCGCAGGTAATTGTCGACCGGATCCGAATATTGGTCCTCGCACACGATCAGATGGCCGTTGGGGCTGGTGGTGAGGTTGTCGCCGAAATTGAACTGGTCGGGCGATGTGCTTTCGAAAAACAGCTCGAACATATCGTCCGATCCGGCCACACCGGGGACAAGGCGGAAGATCTGGCCGAGCTTGGCCGCCCCGCCGCTGGTCGAGCAGATATACAGCTCGCCCTCGCCCATATGCACCCCTTCCCCTCGGGCTATCTTCAGCGCACCCTTGCCCGCGCCCTGCTCGCGCAGATCGTCTTCCGGTGCCTCGACATCGGTAATATCGACCCAGCGCGCCGCATGGCGCGAACCGACACGCATCGCGGTCTCGTTCCAATTCCGGCTGTCGCGCATTCCATCGCTCAGCACCATCGCCTGCAACCTGCCACCGCGCGCCAACTGGCCCGGCACAGCGGGGATGAAGCGGTAGAACACCGAATCGTCGCGGTCTTCGGTCAGATAGACGATGCCGGTGCGCGGATCGACGCAAGCGGCCTCGTGGTTGAAACGGCCCATGGCTGTCAGCGGAACCGCCTCTACCTGAGAAGTCGCGGCGGCGGGCACTTCGAACACCCAGCCGTGATTTTTGGCAAGTCCCTCGCCATAACGCTGGCCCGGCCCGGTCGGCGCTTCCTCGCAGGTCAACCAGGTGCCCCAAGGCGTGATTCCACCCGAACAATTGCGGATGGTTCCGGCAAGGCTGCGAAATTCCCGCTCCACCGCCAGCGTATCGGCATCGAGCACGATGGTCGTAGTCCCGCCCGGCACGATCTCGCCATTGCGTGTGCCGTATCCGCTGGTCAGCGTGGCGCCCGCATCGTCGGTCGGGATCAATTCATGGTTGCGCACCAGCGCGATACGTCCGCCGCCCAGATCGATGCAGCCCATCCCGTCGGCCTTGTCCGGCACCGTTCCACCATCGCTCATCGCATCGCCGAGGCTGGAAAGGGTGCGGTAGGAAAACCCTTGCGGCAGGTCGAGCAATCCGGCCGGATCCTCCACCAGCGGGCCGTAATCCACAAATTCGCGCATCGGCGCAGCGGAGACCGGGGCCTGCATCCCGCCGCCAGCCGAATTACGAAACGTACACCCGCTCGCGGCCAACGCGGCGAACGCGCTACCGGTCCCTGCCAGAAACTTGCGGCGATCGGCGGTAAGCGGCTTGGTCATTGCGGGCGACTCCTGCGTCTGTGTGCGGTTTTGCACCTAATATAGGTAAGGTGACGCCGCTATGACAGGAAAGCTGGAGCGGGTGAAGGGAATCGAACCCTCGTCGTCAGCTTGGGAAGCTGCTGCTCTACCATTGAGCTACACCCGCAGAGCATTTCCACTAAGGGCTTGAACATTATCCACGTTCGCACTGCCCGGCAGGCGCCGCATAGACACCGCGCCCGCGAAGATGCAAGCCTTCTCTTGATAAGCACGGGCTTGCCAAAAGGTTGGCTCAGGGTGCGCGCACCAGTCCTGCACCGAAATCGGATTGCGTAGAGGATTCAATTCGTGAGGGATCGGCGTTGGCGACGATCTGGGCCGTGACGCGATCGACAATTTTGGTTTCGCCTTCGCTCTCTTGCTGCTGGAACCACAGGGCCATCAATCCGGCCACGTGCGGCGTGGCCATGCTGGTTCCGCTCAAGGACGTGAGGCCGCCGCCCGTCTTGGCAGAAACCACCCCCACCCCGGGCGCAGCAACCGTAACCGCACCATTCGAGAAATCAGCCACGCGAAACCGGTCTGCCGTATGTTGCTGGAGCGCCCCGACCGACATGACGCCATTGCTAGCCGAGGGTAGCGATGCGGGAAGTCGGTGTTGGGGATTCTGGCCTACCCGGCTCTCATTGCCCGATGCAGCAACCACGATGGCGCCCTTGCCGAACCCGGTGGAGGCACCGGACAGGCGCGCGATCGCTTCAATATGGCTCATCGTCGCGTTGAACAGGTCCAGATTGTCTTTGAACCGCACCAGGGCATGAGCGGTCGCCAGGTCGACGGCATAACCGCGCGACTCGACCAGATACGCAACCAATCCGGGGAAGTCGTATCCCAATGACATCGATATCACATTGGCCTTATGTTCGATCGCCCATTGCATGGCGCTGATCAATGCAGCGGTGTCGCCGCCATTTTCGCCGAGCACTTTGCCGATCAGTACATCATCGACACCCGGAGCCACGCCGATACGCGTGCCATCGACATGGCCGCCGAAGATCGTTCCGGCGCAATGCGTGCCGTGCCCGTTACGGTCTTCATATCCCTCTCCGGTGAAATCGACGTAATTGCCTCCTTCGGTGATTTGCAGTCGCCCGAAAGCTTCGTGGTGTCGATCGATGCCGGTATCGAGAACGGCGACCTTGGCACCCCGTCCGGAATAATCGCTTGCTGCGGCACCCGTCGCTGTGACGCCCCAAGTCGGATTGCCGTCGCCAGTGCCGTCGCCAGTGCTGTTCGCTGCCGGGAAATCCGAAGCCTCTTCTACGGGGCTTATAAGCTTCAAAGGCATGGGTTTGCCACGGCCTGCGACATTCGGATCGCGGTCGAGATCTGCCTGTTCGTTTTCACTCAGCTCGGCCATCTCGACCGTCATGCCTGCGAGAGTTTCCAGCGAGCGTTCATCCGCGGCAGACACGGATTCGGCCATGCCTGAGGGAAGTGACCGTGTCGAAACCGGTGTAGGTCCGATACCGCGAGGCATCGGCCTGTCGACTTTCAATATGATCGTCTTTTCCATGATTGGTCTCCTGATTTTTAGCATTTTCGAGAATGCGACCATCTGGCGACTCGAACCTTAGCCTCCTAAACTCGGTCCGAATGTGATCTCGGCCCGGCTGTTGTTAAATTTACCAAATCTCGAACTTGGTTGATCGCAATGCCCATCTGCTCCGGCGCCGACACTATTAGAGACGATCGGACGCGCCCCGAACGTGACTGTCGCCCCATAAAAACGATTTTGTCGATTTCGGTTTTGATGCTGGCCCAGGGAACTCGACCTCGGCAGAGCGCAGCCTAGTTGTTTGCCGGGCGCGAGGACCTTGCGCTGCGCAGTTCGACCGCACTTCTTGTGCAACGAAGCGTTCAATGATCGATGCGTTTGCGGAAGGTTTCCGGCAAGAACAGCAGCCCGACCGCCAGCGTCATGGCGATTACCAGCACCGGGTACCACAGTCCGTAATAGATATCGCCGGTCCATGCCACCATCGCAAAAGCCGTGGTCGGCAGGAAGCCGCCGAACCAGCCATTGCCGATATGATAGGGCAGGCTCATCGATGAATATCGGATGCGCGCGGGGAACATTTCCACCAGCAGCGCAGCAATCGGGCCGTATGTCATGGTGACGACCAGCACCAGCCAGACCAGGATCAGCACCACCATGAAATGATCGACGCGGGCGGGATCGGCCTCGGCCGGATAGCCTGCGGCTTTCAGTTCGGCGGCGACCAGCGTGCGGAACGCCTCTATCTCTACGGCGCGCACGCGTGGTTCGTTGATCTCTGGATCGGGCGCGACGATGACGGCATCGCCCACCCTGATGCGCGAGAGCGCGTTGGGCGCTGCATCGGTGACCCTATAGCTGAGACCGGTACCGGCCAGCGTCGCCTTGGCGATATCGCAGCTCGTCGTATCGAAATTGTTCTTGCCGATAGGATCGAACTGGAAACTGCATTCGGGTGCATAGGCTTCGACCGTGATCGGCGCGTTTCTCTGCGCCTCTGCCAACGCCGGATTGGCGGCGGCAGTGAGCAGGTAAAATGCCGGGAAATAGCTGATCGCTGCCAGCGCCAGCCCGGCCATGATGATTTTCTTGCGCCCGATCTTGTCGCTCAGCCAGCCGAACACGATGAAGAATGGCGTGCCGATCACCAGCGCCACGGCGATCATGATATTGGCGGTTGCCCCGTCCACCTTCAGCACGCGTTCGAGGAAGAACATCGCGTAGAATTGTCCGGTGTACCAGACCACCGCCTGCCCGGCGACCGCGCCGAACAGCACGATCAGCACCAGCTTGAGGTTGGTCCATTTGGCGAAGCTTTCGCGCAGCGGGGTCTTGGTGACCGCGCCTTCATCCTTCATCCGCTGGAAAACCGGGCTTTCGGAAAGCTGCAAACGGATCCACACCGATATCGCCAGCAACAGGATCGAAATCAGGAACGGCACACGCCAGCCCCAATCGGCAAAGGCTTCCTCGCCCATCGCGGTGCGCAGCGAGATCACCACGATCAGCGCGGCGAACAATCCCACCGTCGCGGTGGCCTGGATCCAGCTGGTGAAGAAGCCGCGCTTCCCCTCGGGCGCATGCTCCGCCACATAAGTCGCCGCGCCGCCATATTCGCCGCCCACGGCAAGCCCTTGCAGCAGCCGCAGAGTGACCAGGATCAGCGGTGCCGCCACCCCGATGCTGGCATAGTTGGGGAGCAGACCCACGCCGAATGTCGCCAGCCCCATCAGGATCATCGTGGCAAGAAAAGTCGTCTTGCGCCCGATCCTGTCCCCGATCGCGCCGAACAGCAGCGCGCCGAATGGCCGAACGATGAAACCCGCACCGAACGCCGCCAGCGCGAGGATAAAGCCGGTCGTCTCGTTTACTTGCGAGAAGAACTGCGCGGCGATGAACCCGGCGAGCAGCCCGTAAAGGAAGAAATCGTACCATTCGAACACGGTGCCGAGCGAACTGGCGAGGATGACCTTGATTTCCTCGCGCCGGGTAGCCGCCCGGTCTTGTTCGTTCTCGATCGCTTCGTTCATGCCGTCCCCCAAACCACTTGGCGCGGCCTAGCGGAGCTATTGCGGCGGAACAATCACGGGTTTGCACGATAGACTCCCCGCACCCCCTTTGCGCCGCGCGGAGCTACGGCTAGGGCCGAGTACGAAATAAAATTACCGGAGAAATCACATGCGCCAGATTCATCATTTCCTTGCGGGCGGGTCGGACAGCACCGGCACGCGCACGCACGATATCTGGAACCCCTCCACCGGCGAAGTGCAGGCGCAGGTTACGCTGGGCGATGCTGCATTGCTCGACCGCGCAGTGGCAACCGCGCGCGAGGTCCAGCCCGGCTGGGCCGCGACCAATCCGCAAAAGCGCGCCCGGGTGATGTTCCGCTACAAGGAACTGATCGAGGCCAATATGCAGGAGCTCGCCGAGCTGCTTTCCAGCGAGCACGGCAAGGTCATCGACGACGCGAAAGGCGACGTGCAGCGCGGCCTCGAAGTGATCGAATATGCTTGCGGCATCCCGCAGGTGCTCAAGGGCGAGTATACTCAGGGCGCCGGGCCTGGCATCGATGTCTATTCCATGCGCCAGCCGCTCGGTATCGGGGCGGGTATAACCCCGTTCAACTTCCCCGCGATGATCCCGATGTGGATGTTCGGCATGGCGATTGCCGCAGGCAACGCGTTCATCCTGAAGCCCAGCGAACGCGATCCGTCCGTGCCGGTGCGCCTGGCTGAATTGTTCGTGGAAGCCGGCGCACCCGAAGGGCTGCTGCAAGTGGTCCATGGCGACAAGGAAATGGTCGACGCAATCCTCGACCACGAGGATATCTCCGCTGTTAGCTTCGTCGGATCGAGCGACATCGCGCATTACGTGTACAAGCGCGGTGTCGCAGCGGGCAAGCGCGTGCAGGCGATGGGCGGCGCGAAGAACCACGGTATCGTGATGCCCGACGCCGATCTCGACCAGGTGGTGAACGACCTGTCCGGCGCAGCTTTCGGCTCCGCTGGCGAGCGTTGCATGGCGCTGCCCGTGGTGGTCCCGGTGGGGCAGGATACGGCAGAGCGGCTGCGTGACAAGCTGATCCCGGCGATCAACGGCCTGCGCATCGGCGTGTCCAACGATCCCGATGCGCATTACGGCCCGGTCGTCACTCCCGAACACAAGGCGCGGGTGGAAGGCTGGATCGACACGGCGGAAAAGGAAGGCGCGGAAGTCGTAATCGACGGGCGCGGCTTCTCGCTACAGGGTCACGAGAAAGGCTTCTTCGTCGGCCCCACGCTGCTCGACCGGGTAACTCCGGACATGGAGAGCTATCAAGAGGAAATTTTCGGCCCGGTCCTGCAGATGGTCCGCGCCGACGATTTCGAGCACGCGTTGCGCCTGCCGAGCGAGCACCAATACGGGAACGGCGTCGCGATTTTCACGCGCAACGGCCATGCGGCGCGCGAATTCGCTCACCGGGTGAATGTCGGCATGGTCGGCATCAACGTGCCGATCCCGGTGCCCGTCGCCTATCACAGCTTCGGCGGCTGGAAACGCAGCGGCTTCGGCGATGTGGACCAGTATGGCACCGAGGGCCTGCGTTTCTGGACCAAGGTCAAGAAGGTCACCCAGCGCTGGCCCGACGGCACGGCGGACGCGGACAATAAGGACGCGTTCATCATTCCGACGATGGGGTAATTCCCACCCCTTGCGCCCTTCCCCCCTCCGCCAAGAAAAGCTACGCGCACTCTTATGACAGGACAATTCCAGCTTACCGAAGAACAGCTTGCGATCCAGGACATGGCGCAGCGTTTTACCGCCGATAACATCACGCCCTTTGCCGGCGAATGGGACGAGAAAAAGCACTTTCCGGTCGATGTGATCAAGCAAAGTGCAGAGCTTGGCTTCGGCGCGATTTACGTGTCCGAGGAATCGGGCGGCATCGGGCTCGGGCGCTTGGAAGCGGCGCTGGTTATGGAGGCGATGGCCTATGGCTGCCCGACCACCAGCGCGTTCATCTCGATCCACAATATGGCGAGTTGGATGATCGATGAATTCGGCGGCGACGATGTAAAATCGCGTTATCTGCCCGCTCTCGTCAGCATGGAGAAAATCGCTTCATACTGCCTCACCGAACCCGGCAGCGGATCGGATGCATCCGCGCTGCGGGCCGAAGCGAAATTGGACGGCGATCACTACATCCTCAACGGCACAAAGCAGTTCATATCCGGCGGCGGCGTGAACGATGTTTACGTCACGATGGTCCGCACCGGCGAGCACAAGACCAAGGGCATCACTTGCCTCGTCATCGACAAGGACACCCCCGGCGTCAGCTTCGGTGCGCCGGAGAAGAAGCTGGGTTGGAACGCCAGCCCCACCGCGCAAGTGATCTTCGAAGATGCACGCGTTCCGGCGGCAAACCGCGTGGGCGATGAAGGCGAAGGTTTCCGTTTCGCCATGATGGGGCTGGACGGCGGGCGGCTGAACATCGGCGCTTGCTCGTTGGGCGGGGCGCAGCGCTGCCTCGACGAGGCGGTGAGCTACACCAAGGAACGCCAGCAATTCGGCCAGCCGGTCGCGGATTTCCAGAACACGCAGTTCATGCTGGCAGACATGGCGACGGATTTGGAAAGCGCTCGTGCGCTGCTTTACCTCGCCGCGGCCAAGGTTACCGAAGGTGCGCCGGACAAATCCCGCTTCTCCGCCATGGCAAAGCGCCTTGCCACCGATAACGGTAGCAAGGTCGTGAACGACGCGCTGCAATTATTCGGCGGCTATGGCTATCTGAAAGACTACCCCATCGAACGCTTCTGGCGTGACCTGCGAGTGCACTCGATCCTTGAAGGCACCAACCAGGTGATGCGCATGATCGTGGGCCGCGATTTATTGCGGCAATGACCTTTCGAGATTTTCAGCCAAGGTTTCGCTCTTCAGGGCAAACAGGAAGTATTGAAATGATGAAACCCCCAAGCCAAACCGTTCGTCCTGCGGAGCGAGGGCGTATGCCCGAGCGTCTCGAAGGATTTCAAAAATGACAGACCAGATTCACATCCACACGCATGGCCGCGTGGGCCATATCTCGCTGAACCGGCCCAAGGCGCTGCACGCGCTGACGCTGGAAATGTGCCACGCGATGAGCGCCGCGCTGAGCGAATGGGCCGATAACGATTCGATCGAAGCGGTGATCCTCGACCACGCGGAAGGGCGCGGGTTCTGTGCGGGGGGTGATATCGCTTTCCTGCGCAATTCCGCGCTGAACGATGGCGGCGTGTCGGGGCGCAAGTTTTTCCATGACGAGTATCAGCTCAACCACCAGATGTTCACTTACGAGAAGCCGATCGTGTGCTTCATGGATGGCATCACTATGGGCGGCGGCGTGGGCATTGCCCTGCCATCCAAATACCGTGTCGCGACCGAGAACACGCGCCTCGCCATGCCGGAAACGGGTATTGGCCTGTTTCCCGATGTCGGCGGCGGCTGGCACCTCTCGCGGCTTGGCGGGCGGCTGGGCCAATTTCTCGCGCTGACGGGCGCGCGGCTGGACGGGGCTGAGTGCCTGTGGGCCGGCCTCGCGACGCATTATGTGCCGAGCGAAATGCTCGCCGATGCCAAGGCGCGGATTATCGAAAAGCCGGGCCGGATCGCGGGCGTGCTGTCCGAAATGGTGGGTTCGCCGCCCAAGGCGCGGATCGAGGCCAATGCGGACAAGATCGCCAAGCATTTCGCTTCCGACCGCTACGAGGATATCCTCGCCAGCCTCGAGGCGGAGGATAGCGACTGGTCGCATAAGGAGCGCGACACGCTCGGCACCAAGAGCCCGCAGACCTGCAAGGTCGCGCTACGCCAATTGGCGGAGAGCAAAAACCTCACCGACTTCGCCGATAATATGCGAATGGAATATCGCATCGCCAGCCGCGTGATCACCCGCCCCGATTTCGCCGAGGGTGTGCGTGCGGTGATTACCGACAAGACGAATGATCCGAAATGGGATCCCCCGGTACCGGAAGAAGTGAGCGAGGAATTGATCGACGCGATTTTTGCCCCGCTGCCAGAGGACGAGGAGTGGGTGCCGCTCGGTTGACAGCCTCCGGTTCCCACCCCCTGTTTCGTCACCCTGAACTTGTTTCAGGGCCCATTTTGGCACTAGGTGCTGCACAATATGGCTCAGCGCCAAGCCCGTAAATGGATGCTGACACGAGTTCAGCATGACGGGTTATTTTTGTTTCAGGAGATCGTCCCCGTGCCCACTTACGAAACCATCACCGTCGAGACCAGTGCGCAGGGAAATGACGGCGTCACCCTGATCACGCTGAACCGCCCCAAGGCGCTGAATGCGCTCAACTCCAAAATCCTCGAAGAGTTGATCGACGCCTTCGCCGCTTATCAAGCCGATGATAGCCAGCTTTGCGCGGTACTGACGGGGTCGGGCGACAAGGCGTTTGCAGCCGGGGCCGACATCAAGGAAATGTCCGAGAAGCCCGCCGCCGATTTCTATCTGGACGATTTCTTCTCGCCCTGGACGAGCGAGATCGTGAAGAAGACCCGCAAGCCGTGGATCGCGGCGGTGAATGGCTTTGCGCTGGGCGGCGGGTGCGAGCTTGCCATGATGGCGGATTTCATCATCGCCAGCGACCGTGCGAAGTTCGGCCAGCCCGAAATCACGCTGGGCGTGGCCCCCGGCATGGGCGGCAGCCAGCGCCTGACCCGCGCCATCGGCAAGTCGAAATCGATGGAAATGTGCCTGACCGGCCGGATGATGGACGCCGAAGAGGCCGAGCGCGCCAATCTGGTGGTGCGCGTGGTGCCGCATGACGAGTTGCTTGGCAGCGCGCTGAAAACCGCCGCCAAGATCGCCTCAATGCCGCCTATGGCCGCGATTGCGAACAAGGAAATGGTCAACGCCGCTTTCGAAAGCACGCTGGACCAAGGCCTGGTGATGGAACGCCGCATCTTCCAGATCCTCACCGCGAGCGAGGACAAAGCCGAGGGTATGGCGGCGTTTATCGAGAAGCGGGACGGGAAGTGGAAAGGGCGTTAGGAATCTCAAATGGAGCCACTGTTTAATTTCTTCGTTCTATCAACGGTTTCCGGAGCTGTAACAGGCTTCTGCTTGCGTTACCTGTCGTACCTATCAATCGTCGCTTGCGCTATGATCGCGACACTCCTTGTCTTTTCCGCATTAATGCTGGTGGATTTTTCGATGCCTAGACCCGAGCCAATAGAGCTCGCAGAACTTATGAGCTATTATGCTATAGCGTCAGCTCCTGCGTTTCTCGGTTCGATACTTGCTGCTTATTTGGCGAACAAACTGAAAGCGAAAACCCCATGAAAATCGCATTTATCGGCCTCGGCAATATGGGCGGCGGGATGGCCGCGAACCTTGTGAAGGCGGGCCATTCGGTGCGCGCTTTCGATCTAAGCGAGCATGCGCTGGCGGCGGCACGCGAGGTCGGGTGCGAGACATTCGGTTCGGCCAGGGAAGCGGTCGAGGTCGTGGAGGCGGTTGTCTCCATGCTGCCCAATGGAGAAATTGTTCGAAAAATATATCGTGAAATTGACGGAGCAGCGCCGGGCAAAGCGATTTTGATTGACTGTTCGACGATTGATGTAGCCACCGCGCGCGAGGTAGCGAGCGACTTAAACGCCAATGAATACGACATGGTCGATGCGCCCGTCAGCGGCGGGATTGCGGCGGCGAATGGTGGGACGCTCACCTTCATGGTCGGCGGCAGCGAAACGGCTTTCAAACGCGCCGAGCCGATCCTGCAGGCGATGGGCAAGGCGGTGATCCATGCGGGCGATGCAGGCAATGGACAGGCCGCAAAGATCTGCAACAACATGCTGCTCGCCATACACATGATCGGTACTTCGGAAGCGTTCAGAATGGCCGAGAAACTTGGCCTCGATCCGCAGACATTCTACGATATTTCCAGCGTTTCCAGCGGCCAGAACTGGTCGATGACCTCCTATTGCCCCGTCCCCGGCGTGGGACCGCAAAGTCCATCGGACAATGACTACCAGGGCGGCTTCGCCTCTGCGCTGATGCTGAAGGATTTGCGCCTCGCCATGGAAGCCGCCGACAGCGCCGATGCCGCCGTACCGATGGGCGCGCGGGCTGCCTCGATCTACGAGGATTTCAACGGCGCGGGCAATGGCCAGCTGGATTTCTCGGCGATCATCAAGACTTTCTAATGTCGCGGCCCCTCATCCAACTGCGACTAGGCAGCAAGCCGCCAAATCTCCGTGGAGAAGGATAGCGAAGGTTAGGAGCGGAGCGATTTACCGAAGCTTGGATGAGCGTCTCAAACGCAAGCAATCTCATCCAGCACCCGCTCCAGCCACTCCTTCGGAGCACTTCTTCGCCCGATATCGGCGACGAATTCCTGCCCCCGCGCGACGCTCCGCAGCCGCCTGCCCGGCAACCAGCGATCGGCGCGGTCGTGATAGCTCAGCCCTCCCCGCTTCAGCCAGTCGGGCCGGTTCCACAGCGTCGGCGGGCCGCCCGCCACGGTCAGCCGCAGCGCCTCGCTTGCCCGCCGCGCGGTGCGCCCTTCCCCGCGATAGATCACGTCGTTCGAACGATGCCGCCCGATGGCGTGCGGATGGTTCACTGCGAGCAGGTCCGGCGGTGTCTTGCGGGACAGGTCGATGATGCGCTCGATCCATTGATAGCCGAAGATACGGTGATGCGGCTCGCCGGTCGCCTCCTCGCGGAACAGGCCGAAGAACACAAAGACATCCCCTTTTCCCACGCCCTGGTTGAGGAGGTGGGTCTGCGCCGCGCCGCATTGGCCGAACAGGCACTCGCCGCTATCCAGAAACATCGGATCGTGATGGCACAGATCGCCTGCGCCCAGCTTGCCCTTGCTGGCCTGCGCTGCGTGATCGCCCAACCCCAGATCGCCGTAAGTCGTCCGCGAGAACTGTCTTGAATCCGGGATCGGCAGGCTCAGCGGCCGGCCATCCACTATGGGCGAAGGCCCGCCGCCCGATGCGCTGTCGAAGCCTTTCCTGCTGAAGATAATTCGCATCGTTTCGCCATAGCCGAAGGCGCCGCAGATGTTACCCTGCTTGCGCTTTTGCGCCGAGCCATTAGGCCTCGGCGAATGACTGTAACCGCACTGATCATGGCCGGGAAACGGTCCGGCACGCTCGATCCGCTGGCGGCCCGGGCTGGCGTCACGCAGAAATGCATGGTGCCGATCGACGGCAGGCCGCTGATCGAGCACACTCTCGCCGCGGTCGCGGGCAGCGCGCTTGTCGGCGAAATACGCATCGTGGTGCATGAAACGGGCGAAATCGCGCAAATTCCACTCGCCGCCCAATTTATGGCCGAAGGGCGGCTCAAATTTATCGACGCGGCGTTCAATCTGGTCGACAGCGTGTTCGCCGGGGCCGAGGGGGCGCAATTCCCGATCCTGCTGACCACGGCAGACAATGTTCTGGTCACCAGCGAAGGCTATGACGAATTTATCCAAGGCTGCCTGGCCGAAGATGCTGGTGCTGCCGCCGCGCTGGCCAGCGAGGAAGCCGTCAAGGCATCCGACCCGCGCGGCCAGCTTAAATTCTACAACTTCGCCGATGGAGGCTTTTCCAACTGCAACACCTATTGGCTGGGCCACGAGCAAGCGCTGGGCGCGGCGGAGATATTTCGCGGCGGCGGGCAGTTCATCAAATATCCCGGGCGGATCGCCAAGGCGTTCGGCGTGCTCAACCTCGCGCGGTTCTATTTCGGCAAAGCGGACCGGCACAAATTGTTCGAGAAGCTTTCCCGGCGGTTCGGCTTTCGCCTGCGCACGGTGGTGGTGTCCAATGGCGAGTTCGCGATCGATGTCGATGAGGAGCGATCCTACGCTATTGCCGAGACGCTTTTGAAGAAACGGCACAGCTGAACAAGCCATGCGCCGCTTGATGGGCAATATTGGCTGGCTGCTGGGGGGACGCGGCTTCAACGCGGTGCTCAGCCTGATCTATCTGGCATTGGCCACGCGCACGCTGGGGCTGGATGGCTTCGGATATTTCGCAATCATCGTGGCGCTGGGACAGGCGGTTACCGGCATCGCCAATTTTCAGACCTGGCAATTCGTGGTGCGCTGGGGCGCGGGCGAGGATGGCCCGGCAGAGGCGACCGGGTTCGCCATCGCGCTGGATATTCTGTCGGTCGCGATGGGCGCGGTGATCGCTGCGATATTGGTCTATACCGCGCAATTATGGCTGCCTTTGCCAGACGAGTTGTTGTGGGTCGCCTTCGGCTTCTGCATTATCTCGCTTCTATCCATTCGCACCACGCCGACGGGGTTGCTGCGGCTGCGCTTCCAATACGGGCTCGCCACGGCGGCGGAGGCGGTCCAGCCCGCGATCCGCGCGGGCGGCGCGATCCTGGCATGGCTGTTTATGCCGACCGTTTTGGGCTTCATCCTGGCCTGGGCAGCAGCGGAAGTGGCCGTGGCGGCCACGCTATGGATCGTCGCCGCACGGCAGGAGCGGATCGACCTCAGCCGTATATCGCTGCTCCAGATCCCGCGAGATCATGCCGACGCTTGGCGCTTCGTATGGTCCACGAATATGACCGGCAGCCTGAATATCGGGGGCAAGCAGATCATGATCCTGCTGGTCGGATCGATCGGCGGCGAAGCGTTTGCGGGTGGTTTCAGGGTGGCGAGCCAATTGGGCCAGGCGCTCGTCTCGCTCGCGCAGACTGTGTCCAAAGCGATCTATCCCGAGCTGGTCCATGCCAAGGATGCGGCGCATGACATGGCGCGGCGAATGGCCAATATCGCGCTGGTCGCGGGCATCGTGGCGGTGGCGTTCGCTCTGCTGTTTGGCCGTTGGGGGTTGGTGGCCATTGCGGGACAGGAATTTCGCGTATTCTACTGGGCGATGGTCATCCTCGCCATTGCGGGGGCGATCGAACTGGTCGGGGCGAGCCTGGAATCGCTGCTGGTCAGCGCCGGCAAGGCCGGGCGCGCATTTCTCATCCGGCTGGGGCCGACCATGCTCGCTTTCGCGCTGCTATCCACCGCGATGGAATGGAACGGGCTGAAAGGTGCAGCACTCGCGGTTTTGGGTGCGAGCGCGCTGGCGGTAATCGGGTTCTGGGTGGCGATTATCTCGTTGCAGCAAATCAAAATCACGGTCGAGCGACCGCGCGAGGAAATACCGCCGCAGGGTTAGGCCCCCGGCACTCCCAGTATCTCCGCCTCTTGCCGCAGCCGCGCAGCGGCGCCCGGATTGGTAGCCACCGCATCCTTCAGCGCCTTCGCAGCTCGGTCCGGTTGGCCAAGAGCAATGCGGCTTCGCATCAGCATCACCCAGCCTTCGATATTGCCGGGGTTGGTCTGCAGCTTGCCTTCCAGGCTCGCGACCATCCCTTCAGCCATATCGCGCTGCTCGCCCGGTGGGATGTTCCCGGCGGCGGTAATTTGCTGGCGGCTGGGGCCGGGAATGGCGTTCCCGGCGGTCAATTCCGCGCCTGGCCGAGACGCTTCGGCCTGGGCTAGCTGGGCGGAAGTGTCGATCGAGTTGATCTTGCCGACCTGTTCGATCGTCTGGCGCAGATTCGGTACCCACGGCGCGCCCGGCGGTGAATCTTCCAGCAATGCAGTCCAGTCTGCGATGGCCCCAGCCGAGTCGCCATCGAGATCCTTCTTCACAGCCAGGAAATAGCGTGAGCGGGCATCCGAAGGATCAAGCGCAACGGCCTTGCGAAACGCCTCAACCGCAGCGGCAGGCATGGGATCGCGTTCGCTTTCCATGATCCGCGCTTCGCCCAAAGCGGACCACAGCACCGCGCTATCGGGATCACCCTCCAATGCCTGGCGATAGGCGCGCGCCGCTTCTGCAAATTCGCGCCGTTCGAAATAGGCAAAGCCCAGCGCCTGCCACGCATCGGCATCCTTGGGATCGGCCTGCGCTCTCTCGCGCAGGGTTTCGATGGACTCGGGGCCTTCCGGTGCAGCCTCGGCAAGTTCGGCCGGCGCCGGATCACCGCGCATTACCGACCAGCCGATAGCGCCCGCTGCAGCCAGCAAGGCAATTGCGAGCACCGCCCATGCCCATTTCGAGGTGTTTGCAGTGTCGTTCATCTGATCCATGATGCCGCGCTAACACGGCAGAGCGAGGTGACCAAGATCACATCGTTTGGGGGTGGCACAATTCGACAATACGGTTATGGTAGGCAGAAATAATATGAGACGGGGTCGCACCGTTTGCACGCTAAGAGGGGGGTGCTGGTGCCGGAACGCTATCGCGTAGCCATTGTCGGATCGGGCCCCGCCGGGCTGAGTGCTGCCGGTCATGCGGCAGCGCTCGGCATGAGCCACGTCCTGCTGGAAAAGACCGACCACCTTTCCGATACGATCTACAAGTATCAGAAGGGCAAGCATGTGATGGCCACGCCCAGCAATCTGGTGCTGCGCAGCGATCTCGATTTCGATGCCGGAAAGCGCGAATTCATCCTCGACACCTGGGACGAGCAGGTGGCCGCGCAGGGCGTCAAGTTCCAGCTGAATTGCGAAGTGACGGAGATTACCGGCGAAACCGGCAATTTCACGCTCAAGCTGAAAGATGGCTCCACCATCGAATCCGAAGCCGTGGTGCTCAGCATCGGCACGCAGGGCAATCCGAACAAGCTGCGCTGTCCCGGTGCGGATCTGCCGCTCATCCAGTATCAGCTGGATGATCCGGGCGAATATTACGACGAGCATATTACCGTTGTCGGATCGGGCGATGCGGGGATCGAAAACGCTCTGGGCCTGTGCGCCGATGCGGCGCAGAACAACACCGTCTCCATCCTCAACCGCCGCGCCGATTTCGCCCGTGCGAAGAGTGCGAACGTCAAATTGCTGGAAGAAGCAGAGGCTGATGGCCGCCTCAATGTCCTGCGCGAAACCAGTCCCAAGGAAGTGCGCCCCGGCGAATTGGTGCTCGAAACGCGCGACGGCGAAGAAACGATCAGGTGCGACCGGATTATCGCGCGCACCGGCTCCCAACCCCCGCGCGGTTTCGTGGAAGCCATCGGGATCGAATTTTCCAGCGAGGAGCGCGATGCGTTCCCGAAGCTGACTCCCAGTTTCGAGACCACCAAGAACGGCGTCCACGTGATCGGGGCGCTGGCCGGATATCCGCTGATCAAGCACTGCATGAACCAGGGCTATGACGTTGTCGAATTTCTCAACGGCAACACCGATCTGAAACCGGCGGACGAGCCCATCTTGGCCGAAAAGTTCGAGGCTCTGCCCGGTGCCAAATCGGTGGATGAATGGCTGGAAGCCTTCGGCAGCAACGTCATCATCCTGAAGGAGCTCAGCCCGCTGCAGTTGCGCGAGCTGATGCTGGACAGCGATGTTCACGCCTACAAGGCGGGAGACACGATCTTTACCGTCAACGAGCCCGGCAGTTCGATGTTCTGCATCGCGCAAGGCTCGGTAGCCGTGCAGGTCGACCCGAACGATCCCAGCATCACCGTGCCGATCGAGGAAGGCTCAATCTTCGGCGAGGTCGGCCTGATTTCCGGCCGCAAACGCGGCGCAACCATTCGCGCTGCCGAGCCGACCGTGTGCCTGGAGCTCAGCCGTAATGCCGCGCTGAAATTGCTGGCCACCGCACCATCGGCCAATCGCGCGGTCAACCGGATCTCGATCGAACGTCAGCTACTCCAGATGTTCCGCAGCGGGTTGACCCCCGCCGATGTGGAGGAACTGGTCGAGGCTGCCGAAGTGGTCGATGTGCGCGCCGGCGAAGTCGTGATCCAGGAAGGGGCGGACGACAAGGATATCTATATCATCCGCCGCGGGTCGATGATCGTGGAAAAGAATATCGGCGATCATCCGGTGTTCCTCAGCTACCTTCCCGCAGGCTCCTATGTCGGCGAAATGGCGGTGATCGACGGCTCGGCCCGCACCGCGACGGTCAAGGCCGCGATCAAGTCCGAAGTTGTGCGTTTCCCAGGCGAGGCATTCATGCGATTGCTCGATCGCAAGCCCGACCTGCGCGAACGTGCGCTATCCGACATGGCCGGCCGGCGCGAGATCAACAGCTTCATCGAAAGCAAGAAGGACAGTTTCGGCGGCGCGGTCGACATGTATTCGCAAACTGCGCAATTCCTGCTCGATCAGGGGCTTGGCGAAGCGACCGACGTGTTGCTCATCGACGAGACCCTGTGCGTCGGCTGCGACAATTGCGAGAAGGCCTGCGCCGACAGTCACGAAGGGCTTAGCCGCCTCGACCGCGAAGCCGGGACCACTTACGCCCATCTACACGTCCCCACATCCTGCCGCCATTGCGAACATCCGCATTGCATGGCCGATTGCCCGCCAAACGCAATCAAGCGCGGCCCCGATGGCGAAGTGTTCATCGACGAGACCTGCATCGGCTGCGGCAATTGCCAGCGCAACTGTCCGTACGGCGTGATCCGGATGGATGCCAAACCGCCGCCCAAGCCCAGCCTGCTGTCATGGCTGTTCTTCGGCAAGGGTCCCGGCCCGGGCGAGGCGAGCTATAGCTGGCGCAAGAAAAAGGCCGAGGAACAGGGCATCGCCGCGCCAAAAACCGCGATCAAATGCGATATGTGCCTGGGCATCGATGGCGGTCCGGCCTGCGTGCGCGCCTGCCCCACCGGCGCGGCGATCCGCGTAAGCCCTGAGAAATTCCTCAGCTTCACCAAGCTGGAGGATGTCGGCTGATGGCCTCGGTTGCCGATACGGGTAAGGGCGATGCCCGGCGCGATGCCGATCATGAGAGCTTTCTCACCCATAAACGGTTTCGCTATCTCTGGATTGCCTTGCTGGTTTCGATTGCCTTCGCAGTCGGTTACGCGTTGATCGATGTCGAGCCGCGCCATAATGGCGGGACCTGGTACGGTTATTTACTGGGCACGGTGGGCGTGCTGCTCATCCTGTGGCTGTCGCTGCTCGGCATTCGCAAACGCGCGATGACCGAAGGGCGGTGGAGCCTGAAGGCGTGGACCTCCGCCCATGTCTATCTCGGGCTCGCGCTGATTATCATCGGCACGCTGCATACCGGTTTCCAGCTAGGCTGGAATGTCCATACGCTGGCCTATGCGCTGATGATGCTGGTGATCCTGTCGGGTATTTACGGCATCATCGTATATTCACGCCTGCCCACGCCACTTTCCAATAATCGCAACGAGATGACGCGCGGACAGATGGTGGAATCGCTCGGCGCGTTGGACCGCCAGTTGGAAAGCGCCGCGCAGCCGCTGGGCCGGGAAGAAAGCGATCTGGTGATCGCCGCGCTGGACCAGGACGTGTTCAAGGTCGGCCTGATGTCGCGCCTTGCCGGACGGATCCCCAATTGCAGGACTTCCAAGGCGCTCAAGCGGTTCGAGGGCTATGGCGACGAAGAGGCGATCGCCAAGGTGCGCGGTCTGCTGGAACGGCGCAAGGAACAGCTCGGCCAGGTCCGCCGCCACATGCGCTACAAGGCGCTGTTGGAAGTGTGGCTGTTCATCCATATCCCGGCAACGATCGCGCTGATCGCGGCGCTGATCGCCCATGTCGTTAGCGTGTTCTACTATTGGTGAGGCAGCAGACATGACTTTCCTCATCCGCACTATCCAGCGCAAGGTCGACGGCACCGATATCGTGCGCGAGCGCGAGGTTGCCGAAACCAGCCTGCGGATCGGCCGCGCTTCGGAAAACGAACTGCATCTGGCCGACCTGGCGGTGGAGCAGCACCACGCCACGATAGAAGCAGCCGATGGCGGGCAGGTCCATGTCGCGGCAGCCAGCAAGCTGGGCTTTACGCTGAACGGCAAGGTCACGCAGGATGCAATGATCGATCCGCGTCAAGGCGCGGAGCTTGGCTTTGGCAGCTTCCGCCTGACATTGTCGCAGGATGGCGATTCCCCGGTGATGATCACCGTGGCGCAGGCGGCTCAGGCCGAAGGTGCGGGCGACGTGCTGCGCGGTTTCGCCCTCGCCTCTGCCCTGCCCAGCAAGCGCGTGATGGCGTGGGGCGCTCTGGCCGCAATCCTGATAGCGTTCCTGACGATCCCCGTTTTCTCTCACCTCACTCGCGACAAGATCACCGATCCCGATATCGACACTCAGGGCGCGGTGATGTTGGATGCCAGCTGGTCCAGCGGCGCGCTGAGCGTGGCGCATCACGATCTGGAAGATAATTGCGAGGCGTGTCACGTCGATGCTTTCGTGTCCGTCCAGGATGCCACCTGCAAATCGTGCCACACGGAAATCATGGATCACGCCGACATATCGCGGCAAGTCGCCAGCACCGGGCCGATGGATTGGGGCGAAGACCTGCTGTGGTCGGTCGCCGAAACCTTCGGCAAGGAAGGCCCTGGCAGCTGCACCATGTGCCATTCCGAACATGAGGCCGCCCCGCGCCTGGAAATCACCAGCCAGCAATTCTGCGCCGAATGCCATGACGGGATGGATGCCCATCTGACCGACACCGAATTTGCCAATGCCGGCAATTTTGAAGATTCGCACCCGCAATTCAAGGCGGTGCTGTTTACCGGACCGGGCGAGGACAGCATGACGCGGCTTTCGCTGGACGAAAATCCGCGCGAATATACCGGGCTTAAATTCCCGCACGGTCTACATATGGACGAACGCGGCGGCGTGGCGCAGATGGCCTCGAGGCTGGGCGCAAAGGCCGGTTACGGTGAGGCGCTGGTGTGTGCCGATTGTCACACGCTCACTGGTGACAAACGCACCTTCCTCGATGTGAACATGGAAGAGGATTGCGAAGCGTGTCACAGCCTGGTGGTCCCCGGCGGAGGCTCGCTATCGCATGGCAGCGTGGCTACCTTGCGGCGCGAATTGGCCAGTTTCGGGAGACCTTCTGGCCGCGCGCCGGTGGCAGGGCGCACCCGCCCCGGCCAATATGCCCGCGGCGGGCTCTATTATCAGAATTTCGGCGCGCCGGTGCGCAACTATACCGCCATCACCCGCGCATTGATGCCGGGCGGTGTTTGCGGCGATTGTCATATCCCCACCACCAGCGGGGGCCGGCCGGACGTGATGCCGGTGCGCGATCAGGACCGCTATTTCACCGGCGGATATTTCACTCACACGGATCATCTGGAAGAAGATTGTACCAGCTGCCACGCGGCAGACACGTCCAACGCTTCGGCCGATCTGCTGATGCCCGGCATAGCAGTCTGCCGAGATTGCCATGTCGGCGACGATGCGCTGGGCGTGCAGGCCGCGCTGGCGTGGCCCTATGGCGAAGCGCGCGGGGTGAAGGCCCCGCTGACCCCGGTCAGTTCCGTTGCAGGGGATCGCTCGGCGGATGAGGTTCCTTCCTCTTGCGCGATGTGCCATTCTTATCATCCACGGGGCGATAACGGCTCGGGCACTCCCGACATGCCGCATGATCGCGACCACAACAGGGGGGACGCCGACCGAGTTGCTCGGTTGGGTCGCGAGGCAGGCTGACACGCGGATGGCAAATAACGATACCATAAAACTGGTCGCGCAAATCACCGATATCCACATTGGCTTCGATCCCGATGCGAAGCCAGAAGAACTCAACCGTATCCGCTTCCGCGAGACGATCGACCGGATCACCACCGCGCCCAACGTGCCCGATTTCATGGTGCTTTCGGGCGATCTGACCGATCACGGCGACAAGGAAAGCTTCGAGAAAACCGCAGCCCTCCTGGCCGACCTACCCTTCCCACTGCTGCCAATGGTGGGCAACCACGATAGCCGAGAGGGGTTACTCCACGCGTTCCCCGATACGCCGCATCACGATCTGGATGCCGATGGCTATGGCTATATTCAATATGGTGTGGAGGCAGGATCGAACCTGCGCATCATGTGCCTCGATACGCTGGAACCTGGCCGGCATGGCGGCGCATTTTGCGAAACCCGCGCGGCTTGGCTGAAAAACGAACTGTCCGAACATAAGGACAAGGCGGTGCTGATCTTCATGCACCACCCGCCCGTCGTTTCCGGCATCGGCTGGATGGATCCGGCACCCGAGGAACCCTGGATCACCCGTTTCGCCGATGCGATTGCCGGGCATGACAATATCGTGGGCATCCATTGCGGCCATTTGCACCGCCCGATCAACACCACATTTCGCGGCGTGAATATGGGCGTAACAGCCTCGGTCGCCCCGCTTGTGGCGATGGATTTGCGCCCGATTTCGGATGACAATGCGGATGGACGCGAGCTGATCACCACCGAGCCGGCGACTTACGCATTGCATCGCTGGAACGGCACCGACCTGCTGACCCATTACGAAAAAACCAGCGATTGGGACGTGCTGGCAAAATACGATCCCCCGCTCCAGCCCATGATCCACGAGATGCTGGAAGAGAAGCGCCAGGGCTGAGTGGTTCACCGCAGCGCTAGCAATCGCCAAAATACTACTGATACTCGCTGAGGGGCTCCAAATCGGCATAAGTGCGCAATTCATCGATCCGCGCTGGGTCTTCCAGTGGCCGCGGCTCCATCATCCCATCGACGCACCACATTTGCGTGGCGTAGCGCTGCTTGCCTTCGAGTTTCAGCGTCACCCGGTCATACAGATAGGCGTAATTCCTCCGCGACACCTCGCCCTGTTCGGCGAGTGGTTCGAGCATCCGAAGAATCTCTAGCTGAAACGCTGGATCGTGGTCGGCATGCTGGACGAGCAACCATGCACTGGACGACGCTTTCTTACCGACAGCCGAGATAGTCGGCCAACCGCTCTCTTCGACGATGTCCTTCAACCAAGCTGTGTTGGCCGCATCCACTTGGGTGAGTTCGTGCCTCAAGAGCGCGGCGAACACGATGCGCTGCGTCAATGTCATATCAGGAATCCGCGCAGCCTTTTCACCGCGCGATAGCCATGAATAAGCGAAGCGATAAATTTGCTCCCTGATAATGCGATGCTTCAGCAACTCACCCAATTCGTCACTCGCCGGTCCACCGATGCGTCCAGACAAATCGGCTGTTGCCAGCATGGCGTCAAAAATTGGGCGCGTGCTTGCCAGATGCGCTTCGAGGTCGGCGTAATTATCGAAGCTGGTATGGTCGATTGACGGCACGAGCGGCCCGCAGGTTCTGGCCGCATAGGCGCCCACTTCAAGAGCTGGATCGGCGATGCCCATCGCTGCAAGCCGCGCCTTCATCTCCTCACGGTCGCGGTCATGGCACTGGTCTAACCACGCCTTGATCGCCTCGTAATCCGCCTGTTCCTCCTCGCTCGCGTCGGGGAAAGCGCCGCGCATCCATTCGAAATCCTCAACCCGCTCTGTTTCCGAATCAAGATGGACGACAAGCGCGGGCGGAATATCGGCTGGCGCAGCGCTGGCTGCAAACGGGGCGAATGCGGATGCTGCGGCGAGCGCGATAGCTGCAAGGATTTTCATGTAGGTAACGATGCCTGAACGGTGAAGTTTGATCACTGAACGGGCACAAATGCCCTCTCACCGCTGCATTGCGGCCCCTCGTCCGCCGCCGCCGCCCGGTACGGCGACCCAGCTGCCCATATCGGGCTCGTCGCTGACTTTCCACGGTACGCCGCCATCGGTCAGGAACAGTTGCTCCATCTCGCTGCGGTTGAACGGGCGGGAGCCGAGGCGGCCGAAGATGGCGATCTGGCCGCCTGTTTCGTCCACCGCCCGATCCCGGTCCAGTCCCTTCGACATCGACATCGCCCGGCCCTTGGTCCGTGCAAACGCGATCAGCTCGGGCTTGGGCGCAGGGCTGAAGCCGTAGAAGTTGGGCTGGCTGTCGGGTGAGGTCAGCTGCAGCACTTTCATCCCGTTACGGCCATCCGCGACATAGGCGAAGAGCGAGGCGTTGGTCGAGCCGACGATCACGTCCTGCGTATCGTTCATCTGTCCGCCCAGCGTCTCGCGCATATAGATTTGCGGGGCAGCCGGACGTTTCACGTCGAGGATCACCAACCCATCGGCACCTGCGGCGACATAGGCATAGGTCCGCGCGACATATAGCCGCCGCGCATCGGCCAGCGCGACGGTTCCGCCCGGCACGGCGACCGGATTGCGCAGATTCGTCACGTCGAACAGCTTCACACCCTCGGCATCCGTAACCCATAGATAGCGGAACTGCATCGCGCTCGCCCGCGCATCGGGCATCTCGCGCACGGCAGCCAGCTGCGGGTTCATCGGGTCCGACAGGTCCACCACAACCAGTCCGCGATCCGCCGCTATATAGGCAATCTCGCCCGCCAGCGTCACGTGGTTCGCCCCGGCCAGCACGTTGCCATCATTCCATGTCACCGCGCGGCGCAGCTTGTTGTTGCGAAATTCGCCATCTGCCATCGTGTTGATATCAACGAGGATCAGGCCTTCCTCGCTATCGGTGATGACCGCGTAATTATAGATCGGCAGGAACGGCTGTTCCTGGTTCTGCTCGCGCATTTCGACCGTGTTGCGCAGCGGATTGATCGGCTGATTGGTCGCCAGTGCCATGCAGGTCGCATTGGGCGAGGCGACATGCGTATCGTGACCCATCGCACTGAACGGCGCGGTCACGATGCGTTCGGAGAAACCTTTGTTGGCAATCGCAGCGATATCGTAAACGCGGAAGCCGCCCTTGCCTTCGGCCACGAACATGTATTCGCCGCGCATTTGCAGGCAACCCACACCATCGCTGGTCCCTTCATGGACATTGGCGAATTGTTCGAACGGTTTGGTTTCGCCGCCGAAATCCTCGTCGAAGGTCTGGCCCCTGATCCAGTCCTTAAGCTCGCGCCCCTGACCGCCATCTTCTGTCCGCACGAACATATCGTAATAGTCCGGATAGGCGTATTTATGCAGGTAGCTGCCAAGGACGGCCTGCGGCTCGTCCCACTCGGTCACGCGAACCGCTTCGAATCCGTTATCCAGCCCGACCCACGCATTCATGCCGACGAAATTGACGTAATTCGTGCCCAGCAGCAGCAGCTGCGCCATGATCGCATTGTTGTCGTCCGCTTCGGACAGGTGGCAATCGGAACATTGCTTCGTTTCCGTCTTGCGCACCGTATGCGGAAAATGCGGGGCGAAAGCCTGGCTGGAGAAGCCAGCCGCACTGATCGGCGGCTGCTGAATGTAAATCCGCTCGCGGTTGATGTTGGTGGAGCTCAACACCAGTGCACTGGTCGAGCGGACCGGAGCGATCTGGTTGCCCTTGGTGGTCTGATGCTTGCCCAGCTGGAACATCTGGTCGCGCGCGACCTGCGGGTTGTAAGTGGCGAAGTTCCGCGTGGTCTCCTCGTCATATTTATGTGTCTTGGTCTTCCAGTTCGCCTCGATCGGCAAATGACACCCGCCGCAACTGGTGGTCCAGCTGAGGTGGCAGGTGAAGCAGGCCATGTCCGGATCCTGATGCGCGCGGTCCTCCTGCGCGATACCTGGGCCGAATTCGAACCCGCCGGTTTCGGCGCCGGCCTTGCTCATCAACTTGGCCCGCGCCGATTTTGCGTTGAACCCGGGCGCAGTGGGATCGACGCTATCCCTGGTCAGGCTGACTTCCCATTCGAGGTCGGGATCGATGATGCTGCGCTGGATCAGCTTGCGCCGCCCGCCCGTATCCTCGGTCCATTCGAAGCGGCGCTCGCCATTCGGGTTGCGCAGCAGGGCCAGATCGTGCCCCTTGGGAGGCGCGGCCGGGCCGCTGGTGCGCAGCGTGGGATAGGCATCGGCGGTCCCGTGGCAATCCTTGCAGCCGATCTCGATCGCATTTGCCACCTCGCCATAGATCAGCCCGTTGCCGTGGCTGTCCTGCGCATAGTGGCAATCGGCGCATTGCATGCCCTTTTCGGCATGGATCGACATCAAATGGACGGACTTGCCCGGATTGATGCCCGGTTCGACGAACTTGCCCTCGCCTTCCTTGCGCCATTTCTCCGGATCATCGGGAGCGACGATCTCGCCCGCTTCGTCCAGCAGATTACCATCGCGGTCGCGCTTGAAAATGCCGCGGAAATTCCAGCCATGGCCATGATAATCGGCGAATTGGGTATGCTCGGCCTGTTCGTTGAGATCGTAGACGTTGCGCAGGAAATCGAGATCCGCCCAGTTGCCCTTGGGCGCGGCGCCTTCCGGATTGCGGTCCAGCACTTCGAACACTTCGGCCGCGTCGGGATATTTCTGCTCCTTCGGCCACATCAGCGGCGCGTCGGATTCGTAGTCCCACATGGTGTAACCGAGGTAGGAATTCAGGAAGATGTTGGGCTGGTGCATGTGGCAATTCATGCATTGCGCGGTCGGAATTGCGCGGGTGAAGACGTGCCGGAGAGGGTGACCCTTCTCTTTCTGGGAATCGCCCTTGTCGGCATCCCCATGAACCTTCCCGTGACCATCGCCCTGATCGCCGGGCTGCTTCAGGCCGCCGTGACCCATCGCCTTGGCCGAACCATAGTCGTTCCCGTGATCGTTCCCGTGATCATCGCCATACCCGCCGCCATGTGCCTTTTGCAGCTTGGAATTGATCGTCGGATCGACCGTCTGCGTTTGCCCGTCGCGGCCATATTTGGCGTAAATCAGGCTGTGGCGCGGCTCGCGGTCATTGGCGTAGACCACGTGGCAACTGGCGCAGCCCGAATGGCGGTAGTCGCCCGGCTGATCATTGGTGCCCATCATCCAGGTGAAGGGATCGTTGAGCCGGGTCTTGTGGATGTTCAGCACCGGAATTGCCACGCGCAGGCCGGTGCCCATGCCGCGATTGGACTGTTTCAGATCGGGTCGGCCCGGCTCCTCCAGCCGCTGGATATTGCCGCCGATATTGGGCAGGCCGATTTCCGGGAATTGCGAGTTAACATTGCGGCCACCGCGTTCGAACACGCGGAAAATATCGCCCGGCGGGATAACTTGCCAAGTCGGCAGGGGATAGAGCTGGGCCAGGGCACCGCGCGACCGTTGCTCTTCGGTAATGGTGCCATAAGGCTCGCCCGGGCTCTGGATCGTGGCCGCCTCGCCGGTGCGCGTATAGGCTTCGCCGAAGATGTAGTTCTTGAACGGTACGATACCGTTATTGTAGCTCGCCCCGCCCCACAGCATAGCGCCGCTGGCCATGATGGACCGCTCCGATGCCTCGATAATCGGCATGTGACAGGCCCCGCAGGCCTCGCGCGCCACGCGGTAGTCGCTGGGATTGTTGAAACGGACGAAGACGGGGTCTTCGCGGTTCAGCAATGAATAGCTGCGTTCGGGGTTGGCGCTGCTGGGGAAATGCCAATCATCGGGATAGCTGGGCAGAACATGCGCCGCATCACGCGCCGCGACATAGTCGGGATGATCGTGCGGCAGGCTGGAATCGCCCATCACGCTTACATTGCCGCCATGGCAATCGATACAGCCGAGCCGCACGGCCGGGCTTTCATGCATGGTCGGCGCGTCGGTCTGGACGTGGCAGGAATAGCAGCCTTCGGACTTGGCCATCATCTGCTCGACCGTCTGGCTGACCGGAGCCGGCGGAGCGATCACGCCCGCGGCTTCGTAATCCCGTTTGACCTTCACCGATTTCTCGGCGGCCTGGGTTTGCGAGACGAAAATGGCCGCCGCGCAAATTGCGAAAGCGGTCCACAGGGCAAGGAGGCGGATGATACGCATCAGTAGGTCAGGATCACATTTGCCAGGAAGGAATAATGGTTGCTGTCGCTGCCCAGCGTGTCGAACAGATCGTCGAATCCGTCACCGCTGATCAAGGCCGCGCCGGACAGGCGGAAGACTACGTTCTGGATCGCGCTGGGCCGCCAGATCGCCGCCGCCGAGAGGTCCCAGCCGATCTCTTTCGGGATGGACCCTTCCACGCGCAAAGCCTCCAGCGTGGCGGTGTTTTCGAACCACAGATGGTTGGCATTGGCGGACAGGCGAAATTCCGGCGTCAGGTCGAAATCCGCGCCCGCGCCGAGCAACATCAGGCCGGGGTTGTTGAAATTAGACTGTCCCTGCTCTTTCGAAGGGCGCAGCGAATTAAGCAGCCCGTTGCGATTATTCACGCTGACCGCGCGGCCACCGCCCGCAAAGGGGATTGTCTGGCGGATCCAGTATGATGTGTCCGCCCCGGCGAAGATCGGGTTCTCGAAAATCGCGTCATAGCCGGTTTCGGTATTGTCATATGGGTCGCCGTCGCCGCTGGCATAGGCGCCCGACAGGCGAAAGCGCATCCAGTCCCGGTCGTAACTCAGCTCCGCCGCGCCGAAGAAGGCGCTAATATCGGCCTCTTCGCTGGTGAAGAAATTGTTCCGGTCCTCACCGAAGGCGTAATAGGCGCTGGCTGTGATGTTGATCCGGCCAACCCGGCCATCGGCGTTGTAGCCGAGATAGAACACGTCGTAATCGCGACCCCTGATATCTCCGAGCAATGCGGGCCTGACCGGGAAGCCATTATCGTCGATCTGGATATCGTCGGCTTCGCGGTTGCGGTTGTAGACAAAGGTGAATTGGCTGGTCAGCGCCGGGATCAAGAAATCCTGCCGATAGGCATTGGCGAAGAACACGAAATCGTCGCGCGGGGTCTGCAGGATGGCGTTTAGCCCGCTATTGGTATCCTTTTCCAGCCGCCAGAAGGCCGCCAGATTATACTGGAAACGGTTATTGTCGCGCGTGCCGAAGAACCGCACGCCGAGCTGCTGGTCCTGAAACAGGAAACCGCGAAAATCGGCCTGGAACGGCTGGATCCCGATACGCACGGAATCGAAGTCGTAGCGATCCGACACGTTGCGGAAGTGATAATCGAAAAACAGTTCCTGCACGCCAACGAAATGATCGTGGCGATGCGTCGGCTTGCTCGGCTCGACATTCAGCACGCGCCGTTCGGGCACGTCGACATAATTGTAATTGACCGCGAAGGTCGCGCGGTATTCCACATCGGGCGGCTTGTAGGCGGTGTTGCCCTTGAGCAAGGCTGCGCCGACGATAAAGGTTTGTGCGAACACGAAACTTTCACGCTGGCCGAACACGTCCAGCCTGTCCGGATCGGCAGTGGTCTGCACGCCGACGGGGATCGGGAAGCTGCGCGGTTCGATCACCGTGTCGCTGATCGCGTTGACGATGAAGAACCACTCGCCCGGGCTCTTCAGGCCGAGGAATTTGGGCGTCCGGCACTTGGCGCTGCCGTAAGGCGCTTCTTCGCCGCGCGCCATCGCCCCTTCGCGCAGGGCCCGGCGGCGATCCTGCTCGTCCTCGGACGGGATGCAGATCGGGCGATCACCCTTATAGGTGTTCTGATTGTAGGGGTCCCACCATTTCTCCTCCACCACGCCGAGTGTTTCGATCAGCCTCCAGCGATCGGGAACGGGGATTTGGTCGGTCGGAAAAGCGGTGGGCGGCGGGGCGCGAACGGCGCCGATATTGGTCTGGTCGATCCGCTCGGGCAGTGGGCCGGTATAGCCGGGGCGGCGGCGGCCATCGATCAGTTCGGGATCGACCGGATCGGGCTCCCCTTCCTGCATCGTGCCGAGGCCCTGGGCCTCGGGGCTCGCTTCCGGGCCAGCCTGGGCAGGGTCATTCGCGCCTGGAATACGGCGCTCGCGAGTATCGGGCTGTGCACTCTGTTCGAAACCGCCATCGATACCGGCTTCGGCCGCCACTGGTTCGGGCGGTAGCTCTGCCTGCGGTGGCAGCGCGGAAGGACGGTCGGCGGGCGCGGGCTGGGCCTGCGCCATGATGATCGCGGGAAGAATAAAGGCGACGGCCATCGCTACAGCCCCTCGCACACATTCTGTTCGGCAGTGTCGAGGAACGGCGCGAAGGGGCAATTGACGTAGCGCAGCCGCGATGTCCGCCCGTTTACCTGAACCACGATCCGGTCGGCGCGAATATCGTTCGGCGCATTGCCGATGGTGCCGGTCCTCACGCCGCCATTATGTAGGCCGAGAAAGCTGACCATGTCATCCTGATCGATACCGTCGCCCGACACGCCGATACCGCCCACCAGCTCATTACCGCGATAGATCGGCACCGAGCCGGGGAAAATCTGGATACCGTTGGCCACCCGCTTGGTCCCGCTGGGCGCCGGATCGAGGCTGGTACATTCCTGCGGCGTATCGGGATTGGCTCCAAGCACGAACCCCAGATGCTCGACGATATTGCCGGCCACCAGATCGAGTTGCAGGCCAACCGCGAAGGGGCTAAATTTCGTCGGATCCTCGACCGATAGCGGCCCCGGAATCGGGCCGACCTCGCCATCGGGGAAATAGGGCCGCGAAAGATTTCCGCCGGAACGGTCGGCAAAGGCAAACTGGCCGGTCAGCGCGTTGGGATCGTTCAGGAAATTACGCACGCGGGTGACATATCTGGCGATAGCAGGTCCGCCGCTGTTCAATTGCTGCGCGGCGACCGCATTGGAGAACAGCGTGGCGGTTCGGGCCTTCTGCAAGCTGACATCGGTGCCGAAAATAGGGCCGTCGGGGCTTCGTACTATGCCCAATATCACGCCGTTTGTGTCGACGATGCTGATCGTGGCCTGCATCCGGCTGTCGAGCGGCCTGCGGATTTGCGCACGGGCGCGAGAGAGAACGCCGAATGCCTCTTCCAACACCGCGCGTACTTCCGTGGCGGTCAGCGGCTGGCCGACGGCACCGGCATCGGTGCCCGCGCGGATCGGATAACGGTTTGCGCCACTGCCGTTGGTCAGCACGAACGCGTCAGGATTGGCAAATTCCGCCGCCGTGCTGGCGCGGATGCCGGATGCTTCGGTGCCGTAGGCCGCGCCCGCGATGATCGCGCCGTTCGTATACCCCCTTACCGCTATCAGTGAGCCGGGAGCGGCGCCGAAATTGGTTTGCAACGGGCTCAGCCCTGCCTCGGTAGCGTCGGTGAACCGCAATGCGGTTCCGTCCACATTGATCCGGTTCGCGCGGATTGCAGTTGCCGGAGCGAAATTCTGGATCCCGGCCAGCGCGGCAAATTCCTCGGGCGGATTGTCTACATCGAGGATATTGAAATCCGCGCCGTAAACCCCGTCACCCTCGACCCCGATGCCGCCTACCACCGTGCCGTTCTTGTAGATCGGCAGACCGCCCGGATCGGCGGCCAGCCCCAGCGGAGAGCGCTTCGGTCCGATCAGCGCATCGGTGCCAGTTGTATTGGTGAAGCGGCGGCTGAGGTCCGAGCAAGGTAGCTGGCTGAATTGCACGCCGAATAGTGGCCCGCTTTCCAGCCCGACAGTGCTGGGCGCGGGCGGGAAATGTTCCTGCACGATCTGGCTGGCTGTGCGCGTGGTAAAGGCGTTGCCGCCACTGGAAAGATACGCGCCGGTGATTGCCTTGGCGATGGCCGCAGCGGATGCGGGAATGACCGCTCCTTGCAGGCCGATCTCTTCTCCAGGAGCTGCCGGACCGCCAATTTGCTGGATGCTGACTTGCGTGGTGGCAGGCGCGCCCGTCATCTGGAACACGCCCAGCACATTGCCGACCCGGTCTGTGACCGCAATCGTGGCGGGCAGCCCGCGCGCATCCGCTTCGCCAGCGGCCTGGGCGATGATCTGCTGCACTTCGGTGGTGGTCAGCGCCTCTATCGGCGGAGGGGTAAACAATCCGCCGGTGGGGGGAGGAGCGCCGCCACCTCCGCCTGTGGGGGGAGGCGTTCCGCCGCCGCCCTGGTTGCCACCATCGCCGCCGCAAGCGGCCAGCGCAAGCGCCCCGGCAAGTGCCAGCAATTTGGCTGCGAACCCGTGCATCAGCGAAGCGCTCCTATCGCGCCGGCGGCCTGCCCAAGCGAAGAGCGGAACTGATCCGGACGGAATTCATCGGGGCTTCGCACAGCAGCGTAGGCGCGGTTGATGTTTGCCCGGATGCCGGCCGCCGCGCCGCTCGAAATCCGGCCCTCGCGGACCAGCGCATTGAGCAGCGTATCCACCGCCATCACCGATTGTGCCGCACCCGAATAATCGGTCAGCTTCGCCCTGTTCGATCTTTCCGCGATCGCGGCGATCACTTGGAATGCCGCGCCGGAGGAATAGGACCGACCGGCCAGCGCATTGCCGAGCGCTCCGGCCCGGCCGCGCAATTCGATCGCCGCTTCCTGCGCCGCACGGCGCGACGTGCCCATCGCGCGGTGGAAATCCTTACTTGCCTTGTCGAAGGCCGCGCCCTGCTGCGGGGCGAGCACGCCTGCCACGGCATTCAACATGATGATATTCTCATCGTTGAACGGCGGATTGCCGAACGGGATCGGGCGGCCCGGATTGGTTTCGAAAGTCAGCTTGCGCTGCGGACCGTCGGTGATCGTGCGGTGGCAGCTGTGGCAATCGTAGAAATAGAATTCGGGGAACATCCCCTGCTGGCCGTAATCGGGCCGGGCAAACAGATCCGTCTGGCGGCGCACCGCCTCTGCCTGGCCAACCGCCCACATCCGCACGCTGTCCGGGCGGCCCTTGCGTGCGATATAATCCGCATCGACATCCCAATGCTGCGTCAACGCCGAAAACAGATCGAGTTCGAACGCCACGCGCGGATGTCCTGCCGCCATCATTTCATGCGTTACGAACTGGTTGCTGCCCGCTGCCCCGTAATGGCAATCGAGGCAGTTCTGCGCCCGCACTTGCGGACGGTCGAGCGGGATTAAACCATTGCTGATATTGGCCGCATGGGTGGCGGGCTTGGCATAGTGGCTCGCAAGCCAACCACCGCTGGGGCCGTGGCAGCTTTCGCAGCCCACCCCGTCTGCCGTCAGGAAGCGGGCCCCCTGCTTCGATGCAGGTACATAGGTAGCATGACAGCCAAGGCATTGCGGCGCGGAAGTTGCTGCGCCGATGCCCAGACTTGCGGCGATCTGCTTGCCCCGCCGGCCGCCCAGTACGGCATAGGCGCGGCTATGCGCGCCGGTGCTGGAAGAAGGTTCCTGCCAGGAAGCGATCTCGTCCTGCCGCACGACTTCGCCATTGCCTTCGGCGCGGCCGTGGCAAGTGGAGCCGGCGCAGCTTGCCACGCCCATGAATTGGCCCGGCTGGCTGGTCCGGTTCTGCGCGATGTCGGATTCTTGGGCAGACGCGATGTAAGGCAGCGCAAAGATTACGAGCGCAGCAATTACGGCCAGTGCCATTGCCGGGGCCAAGCCAAGGGCCGACAAGCGAATCACCGCCGCGCCGGCGCCAGACTTCCCGATTGTGATGGAGCGGCTTTTCGCCACCCCGAACAAAGCGCTCATCCCGTCCCCCTCCTCCGGCGTTTATGCCAGAGTGCCCGAATTGTTCGGACAGACAGTTATGGGCGGGGGCAGTAATTATTCCCCCTCACCCGATCCTTAAGCGCGACCCCTGATCTGCACAGTCCTAACGACTGTCTTTCACGATGTCATCATTGTGTTGGACAAAAGCTCCAATTGGCCGGTGCAGCCATTGGCGATCAGGTCCGAGGCAAGCTCTTCCGGATCGCGGGAAACTTCGTCCAGCGTAGTGAAGCTGACCGTAACAGGCGAACCGCCATTGGGTCCGCTGATGATGTAATTCGCACCCGGTGTGATCGGCATTTGCCCCGTATCGAGATCGGCGACATTGGTACCGTCTTCGAATGTAACGTGGATGTGGGAGGGCGTATCGGATTGTTCGATCCGGTACGTCGCCTTGCCTTCGCCGCCGGGGCGATAGAGCTGCATCGCTTCGGTGCCGGGCACGCACATGGTGCCGCCGCGCGATACGTCCACATTCCACAAATTAGGCTTCGGCGCAGACGAGGCAGGCTTGCCGGAACGCACCGCCCCGGTACGCGCCCGTGAGCCGGAATTGCGCCGGGTAAGCGAGGCGAAGGTGCTGGCCCGGCTGGTGCCGCGCGCGCCGACGACATGTGTACCCGCGCCGCTGATGACGCGGGTGCCCTTGGAATCGAGCACGGTGACCGAGTCGCCCGCACGCAGCGTGATCCGATCGGTGTCGGCCAGCTTCTTGCCGACCGGATATTTGGAAGCGGAAGGACCGCTGGATGCCACGACGGTGCCCGCTTGGGCGGCATCCGGAGCGACGAGGACTATGGCGGCACCGGTTAAGGCCAGCGCGGCGGTGAGGGGTTTAACCGAGAACATGGGCGTTATCTCCATTCAGATCGTGGGACCGCTTTAGCAGATTTTGCAGGGCGGTGTCATTTGGATGCGTATTTGCGACCTCTTCGATCAGTTTCAGCGCGGCGGGCCTGTCTTCTTCGAGCAGCTCCATGGCGCGCGCCAGTTTTGCCCGGTCTTCATCCGGGAAATCGGGTGCGGGCTCGAACAGATCGACCGGCTGTGCGCGCCCGCGCAGCACGATGCGGCCCATTTGCCGCCACCAGTCGAGGCCGGAGCGTTCCGCGAATTCGCGGGATGCCATGACCGAAGATTGCAACGGTTTGCTGGCCGCTTCCAGCCGCGCGGCAGTGTTCATCGAATCGCCCAGCGCGGTGTACTGGATGCGGCTTTCCCCGCCGAAATTGCCGACAACCGCTTCGCCGTAATGCAGGCCTACGCGGGTCTTGCCGATCTTGGGCAGGTTTGCATCCATCGCAGCGACCTCTTCGCGAAAATCCTCGCCCGCGCGCCACATCGCATAGCCTGCCTTGGCGGCGCGCGTTGCATCGTCATCGCGCGCGATCGGTGCGCCCCAGAAAGCAACCACCGCGTCGCCCACGAACTTGTCGATCACTCCGCCATGGTCGAGCACGACCTGGCTCAGCACCTCGAGGTACCGGTTCAGCAGCTTGGCCACCATTTCGGGAGAGAGGGCGTGGGACATCTTGGTGAAGCCTTCTAGGTCGGAAAACAGCACGTAGATGTGTTTTTTCTCACCATGCAGGCTCAGCAGATCGGGCTTGTCGATGATCTCGCGCGCCATTTCGCGCGGCAGATATTTGCCCAGCGCCCCTTGCGCGAAATTGCGCTGCACCGCGCCCGATGCCCGCGCCGCCGAAGTAACAGCAGTGAAGGCGACAACCCAAGCAGCAAGCCAGCCGAATGCAGGCAGGCCGAACGTGTCGATACCCCGAGAATGCAGCCCGAACGCCACCCCGAGAATTATTGTGAACTGCGCCGCGAGCAGGAGATAGACGCGCCAGCTGCCCCATTCCAGCAAGCCGGTCAGCACCGCCATCAACACGATCAGCAGCGCGAGCGCCCACAGCACGAATTCGGATATTTGCGGATGTGCGGCGCGGTCCAGCATCTGCGCGATCATCGTGGCATGCACCTGCAGCCCCGGCGGCAAGTCCCCTGTCAATGAGGTGAAGGATGTTTCCACCCGGTCGTAATCCACGATATCGCCGCCAATCAGGACGTAGCGATCCTGCACGATCTCTGACATTCCGGCGAGCAGCTCGGGCGGCGCATCGGGCACTGCGAACAGACCGATCGGGAGCTTGGTGTAAATCGGCGTCTCTTCGAAAGCGGGCAGGCGGTAACGAACCGCGCCTTCGTAATCGGGCAGCGCCAGATCGCCCTGCCCGGCGGATTTCAACATGGCCCGGCCAAGCACATCGGGCTCGCCTTCGACGATGTTCGGCCAATTGCGCGTTACCCCGTCGGCATTGTCCAGTCGCACGCTGGCAGCGCGGGCATTGGTGCCTTCCAGCGCGCCGAGGAACTGCTCCAGATAAAGCTGCTGTTCGTAGATGATGTCGTCTTCATTGGTCTCGGTCTGGACGAAAGCGATCGAGACAGGCGTTTCCATCGCGCTCAGCGCATCGATCAATTGCTGGTCTTCATCCTGCGGCTGATCGAACAGGATATCGATCCCGATAGCCTTGGGGCCCATCTGGTCGAGATTGGCGAGCGCGGTGGCCAAAACCCCCCGGTCGAGCGGGCTGCGCTTGCGCAGGTCCATCAGCGTCTGATCGTCATAGACGACCATCAGCAAGCGTTCGTCCTGCTCCTCCACCTGCTCGGCAAGAGTAAAGGCGCGCACATCGAACAACGCGCGTTCGGCGTCACCAACGACCGGCAGATACCAGCTGTAGCGTGCCAGCAGCAGCGCGAGCAGCACCAGCAGGCCGGTCAGCGCCAGCCTGTTCGTTCCCGCCTCGCGCACATTGCGCCAGCCGCGGACAAATACATTGATTTTTCGCCCTTCGCTCAAAGCATCCCTTCCGGATAATCCTTAAGCGACCCCATTATGTTCTGCGTCGTACGCAACGTGTCAAACAGCACGAAACCGCATCGGTCAAGGCCGCAGCATACCCCGCTGCATGACCCGTGCTGGTTTGAACCGTCGCTGCGGCGCGTTTCAGCCCTCCTCCGGGTCCAGCCAGCTGAGCAGCGGTTTGCGCGCCGCCTGCGTTTCGTCCAGCCTGCGGCGGGGCGCATAATAGGGAGCGTTCTTCATGCTTTCATCGCCGGCATTGGCCCGCTCCGCCACGCTGCGCAGCGCCATGATGAACTGGTCGAGGCTGGCTTTGCTTTCCGTTTCGGTCGGCTCGATCAGCATCGCGCCGTGGACCACCAGCGGGAAATACATCGTCATCGGATGATAGCCCTCGTCGATCAGCGCCTTGGCAAGGTCGAGCGTGGAGAGATCGCCGCCGAACCCTTTATCGCCGAACAGCGCCTCGTGCATGCAGGGGCCGCTGGCGGCGTAGGGAGCGTGGAGCAAGTCTTCCAGGCTGCGCAGCACGTAATTGGCATTGAGCACCGCATCCTCGGCAACTTGCGCCAGCCCGTCTGCGCCGTGGCTGAGCATATAGGTCAGCGCGCGGGTGAACATGCCCATCTGGCCGTGGAATGCGGTCATCCGCCCGAAACATTGCATGACGCCGTCGAAATGTTCTTCGGAAAATGCGTCTGCCTGTTCCTCCTCCACCAGATGTACCACGCCGTCTTTCGTGCGCGACGTGTAGGGGAGCGGCATGAACGGGCTCAGCGCCTCCGACAAAACCACCGGACCGCTGCCCGGTCCGCCGCCGCCATGCGGGGTGGAGAAGGTCTTGTGCAAATTGATATGCATCGCATCGACGCCGAGGTCGCCCGGGCGCACCTTGCCGACGATCGCGTTGAAATTCGCGCCATCGCAATAGACGAAGCCGCCGGCCTCATGAACCGCATCGGAAATCGCCTTCATGTCGCGCTCGAACAATCCGCAAGTGTTCGGGTTGGTAATCATCACTGCTGCGACATCGGGGCCGAGCCTCGCCTTGAGCACTTCCAGATCGACGCGGCCATCCTTGTCGGCGGGAATATCCTCGGTCTGATATCCGGCGAAGGCGGCAGTGGCCGGGTTGGTGCCATGCGCGCTTTCGGGGCACAGCACCACCTTGCGCGCATCGCCGCGCGCCTCCAGTGCAGCACGGATGCAGAGCATCCCGCACAGCTCGCCATGTGCGCCCGCCTTGGGGCTCATCGCGACGCCGTGCATCCCGGTCAGGTCGATCAGCCAGAAGGCCAGCTCGTTGATCACTTCCAGCGCGCCCTGCACGGTGGAAACCGGCTGCAACGGGTGGACATCGGCAAAGCCGGGCATGCGCGCGACCTTCTCGTTCAGCCGCGGATTGTGCTTCATCGTGCAGCTGCCCAGCGGGAACAGGCCCAGGTCGATGGCATAGTTCTGACGGCTCAGCCGCGTGTAATGGCGGACGGTTTCAGGCTCCGACAGGCCCGGCAGGCCGATCGCCTCGCCCCGCTCCATCCCGCCGAGACGGCTGGAGGTGCCGCCTTCTGCTTCCGGCAAATCGACGCCAGTGGTTTCGACCGTGCCGATCTCGAAGATCAGCGGTTCTTCCAGCATTAGCGCGCGGTTGCCGGTGACGGTGGGCGGCCCTTCGTGGGAGCCTTCATGCGGGACGGGTGCCTCGGGCTTCCACCCGCTGGTGTTGGGGGCGTTCATGACAGAGCTCCTTCCAGAGCGGACGCAAGGGCTTCGATATCTTCCTCGGTGGTGGTTTCGGTCACGGCGACCAGCAGCCCGCCGGACAGGTTTTCCTGGCCGGGATAAAGCCGCCCGAGCGAAACGCCCGCCAGCACGCCATCATCCGCCAGATTGCGCACGATCTCACGCGCATCCTTGCTTAATTCCAAGGTGAACTCGTTGAAGAAAGTGTCGTTCAGCACGCTCACCCCCGGCACCTTGGCCAGCCGGTCCGCAGCCACGCAGGCGAGGCGGTGGTTTTCCGCTGCAAGCTGGCGCAGTCCCTTTTCTCCCAGCAACGTCATATGGACGCTGAAGGCCAGCGCGCACAGGCCGCTATTGGTGCAAATGTTGCTGGTCGCCTTCTCGCGCCGGATATGTTGCTCGCGCGTGGAAAGCGTCAACACGAAACCGCGCTTGCCCTCCGCATCGGTGGTCTCGCCGCAGAGCCGCCCGGGCATCATGCGCACATTTTTCGGGTCGCGCACCGCGAACAGGCCGAGATACGGCCCGCCGAACTGCAGCCCGACACCGATCGACTGACCCTCGCCCACGACGATATCCGCCCCCTGCTCGCCCGGAGACTTGATCGCACCGAGCGCGACGGGTTCGGTATTGACCACGATCAGCAGCGCGCCTTTCGCATGGGCCGCCTCGGCCACCGGGGTGAGGTCGCTGACACGGCCGAGGATGTCGGGATATTGCACCACGACGCAGCTGGTATCCTCGTCGATCCGCGCAATTAGGCCTTCTGTATCTGGGGCAGGCTGGAATGCGGGCGGCGCATCGGCGATCTCGTCCTCGGTGAACTTGGCCATGGTGCGCACGACTTCGGCATAATGCGGATGAAGCGCGCCCGACAGCACGACCTTGCGCCGCTTGCCCCGCGCCACGCGGCCCGCCATCGCCACCGCTTCCCAGCACGCGGTCGAGCCATCATACATGCTCGCATTGGCCACCGCGCAGCCATACAGCCGCGCGACCTGGCTCTGGAATTCGAACAGCATCTGCAGCGTGCCTTGCGCGATTTCGGGCTGGTAGGGCGTGTAGGCCGTAAGGAACTCGCCGCGCTGGATAATGTGATCGACGCTGGCCGGGACATGGTGGCGATAGGCGCCGGCTCCGAGGAAAAACGGCGCGTCGGCTGCGGCCAGGTTTTTCTTCGACAGCCGCCGCATGTGTTTTTCCACCGCCATCTCGCTGGCATGCAGCGGCAGGCCGTGGATCGGCCCATCCAGCCGCGCCTCTTCGGGCACATCGGCGAACAGCGCATCGACATCGGGCACGCCGATTTTCTGCAGCATTTCACCGCGATCGGTGTCGGTCAGGGGGAGATAACGCATGGGTCTAATTCGTCTTTCTTGCTTGCGACTGCAATGCGGCGAGGTCTGTTATCGTTGCGGAAAAAGTGGCCGGGCCGGTGTGGCTGAGGCGCATCCAGGGGGCAGCCCAGATGCGAAAGCCTGCATCGCGGACGCGGTTGCAGAAGGCGAAATCGTCTGAGCGGAAATTGCGTGTGTCCGGCTCTATCAGCGGGTGGAAAAAGGCGGTGATCTGCCGTCCTTCCGCGCCCCCACATTGCTCGCCCTCGGGCGCATTATACAGTAGCTCGGGATGCGCCTCGCGCAGCGTTTCCAGCACATCGCGGCGGATCGCCATCATCCCCGTACCGAGCCGGAGCAATTCGAACGGCTCGTCCGTCTTCACCGGCGCGGCAGGGTCGAGCGGCTCCATCGCATATTGCCCGCCGGCGACCTCCAGCCCCTCCGGATCGTCCATCGCCAAGCCGGCGCGCGCCGCCGCATGAACCTGCTTCCAGGCGATCATGCGGCGGGGGCACGGCCCGCCAAACACGGCCAGTTTCTCATCCGCTGCCATGCGCTGGATAAAGTCGATCACCTGCGCCGGTTCGAACCCGATATCGTCATCGATAAACAGCAGATGCGTGCAATCGGAACGCAGGAAGATGTCGGCCAGCATATTGCGCGCCCGGTCGATGCACGGATTGTCCGCCATCGTGACATAGCTGCAATCCAGCCCGCTTTTTTCCGCCAGCACCAGCAGATTCACCATGCCGCTGACATAGGACGCCTCCGCCCCGCCATAGATCGGTGTGGCGATCATTACCTTGGTGCGGGGCTGGCTGGTCATATTGTTAGGCCCCCGCCTTGCCGCGCGCGGCGGATTGCAGCCTGGCGAGGTCGGTCAGATTGGCCGCAAAAGTCGCCGGGCCGGTATGGGTAGTGCGCATCCATGGTGCGGCCCAGATGCGAAAACCGGCGGCTCTGGCGCGGTGGCAAAAGGCGTAATCGTCCGAGAGGAGCCGGCGCGTATCGGGGTCGATCAGCGGGTGGAAGAAGGCCGTCAGCTCCCCCTCGCGGCCCGGAATGACATAGCGCAGATCGGTGTGGCGCTCGGTCAGCGTCTCCAGCACATCGCGGCGGATCACCATCAGTCCCGTGCCTAGCTTGGAAAGCTCCACCGGCTCATCCATCCGCAGCGGGGCACCGGGTTCGAGCAATTCCATCGCATATTGCCCGCCCGCGCTTTCCAACGCGCCGGGCTGCCCTTGCGCCAGCCCGGCGCGCGACGCGGCATCGACCTGCTCCCAGGCAATCTCGCGCCGGGGATAGGGCGCGCCCGCAATCGCCAGCCGGTCGTCCGACTCCATGCGCCGTACAAGATCGATCAGCTGGGGTGGCTCGAACCCGATATCGTCGTCGAGGAACAGTAAATGCGTGCAGTCGGAGGCGAGAAACCCCGACGCCATCACATTGCGCGCGCGGTTGATCGACGGGTTATGGCTAAGCGTCGCGTAGCTGCAATCGAACCCCTCCTTCGCCGCCAGCGCCATCAATTCCACAACCGACCCGACATAGCTCCCCTGCGCGCCGCCATAGATCGGCGTCGCGATCATGAGTTTCGAAGGGTTGGCGCGGTCGGTCAATTTGGTTCCTATATCCCCCTCCTCCATCAGGGGAGGGGCAGTGAGACTTAGTGAGCCTTCTTCAGACGAATTTGGTCGCAGCTCATAGCCCGTCCACGAACGCCTTGTAGGCCTTGCCGTCCATCAGGCCTTCCAGCTCTTCCTTGTCGGCAACGGTAAGCTTGAAGAACCAGCCATCTTCTTCGGGCGAGGTGTTCACCAGCGCCGGGTCCTCTTCCAGCGCCGGGTTCGCTTCGGTCACTTCACCGCCGATCGGGGCATAGACGTCACTCGCCGCCTTGACCGATTCGACCACGGCCGCATCGCCGCCCTGTTCCACCACCGTGCCGACATCGGGCAATTCGACGAACACGATATCGCCCAGCTGTTCCTGCGCGTAATCGGTAATGCCGACCGTGGCGGTATCGCCTTCCAAGTCGATCCATTCGTGCTCTTCGGTGAAATAACGGGCCATCGGTCTATCCTCCTCGGTAGTATTTATGCGGGACAAAAGGCATCGGCGCGACATGTGCGTCGAGGCGTTTCTTGCGAACTTCGATCTGTAATTTCGTGCCCAGCGCGGCGTGCTCAGCAGCGACATAGGCCATCGCGACGGGGTGGCCGAGCGTGGGCGAGAACCCGCCGCTGGTGACGCGGCCGACCTGGCTTTCTCCTGCGAAGACCAGCGAGCCTTCGCGCGCTGGCAAGCGGCCTTCCAACACCAGTCCGACGCGGCGCGTATCGCTGCCGCCCGACATTTTCCGGACCAGCGCTTCGTGCCCCATCCAGCCGCCGGTCTCGCGGCGTTTCTTGGTGAGCGCGAACATCAGATCGGCGCTGACCGGGTCGGTTTCGGTGTCGAGATCGTGCCCGTAAAGCGGCAGCCCCGCCTCCAGCCGCAACGAGTCCCGCGCACCCAAGCCGGCAGGCCGCACGCGGTCATCGGCCAGCAGCGCATCGGCCAGCTTTTCGGCATCTTTCTCATGTACCGAAATCTCGAAGCCGTCTTCGCCGGTATAGCCTGCCCGGCTGACCCACAGCGGCATCCCTTCATACTCGAAATAGGCTGCGGTCATGAAGGTAAGCTGCGCGGAACTGGGCAGCAAGGCTGCCAGCACCTCGCCCGCCTTTGGCCCCTGCAGTGCGAGCAGCGCCTGAGCGTCATGATGGGTTAGCGTGATCTCGTCGGGCAGATGTTCGCGCAAATGGGCGATATCGTCCCATTTGCAGGCCCCGTTTACAACCAGCGCCAACTGGCTGCCGGTATTGGTCACCATCAGATCGTCGATCACGCCGCCCTGCTCGTTCAGCAGCAGAGAGTAACGCATCTTGCCCGGCTTGAGCGTCGCGATCGCGCCGGGGAGCAGCTTCTCCAGCTCCTGCGCCGCATCGTCGCCGCGCAGCGTGAGCTGGCCCATATGCGATACGTCGAACAGGCTGGCGCTTGTGCGGGTCCAGTCGTGTTCGGCGACGATCCCGCCGCCTTCCCCGGTATATTGGATCGGCATGTCATAGCCCGCGAACGGCACCATGCGCGCGCCATGTGCGCGGTGCCACGCATCCAGCGGCAGGACCTGCTCTTCGGGCATATCGTCCGGGTGGAAATCGGCATCGCCGGCATCGCCGCTATCGACCGTTTCGTTGACAGTATCACTCATCGGCAGAATCCTCGGGCGCGCTCAGCCCGCGCGCCGGGATGGCGAACGGTTGCCGGGCACCCCCTCTGTCGGGAAACCTGAGAGCTTTGCTCCTTCGGTGGCGCCCACGATCAACCGCGGCCGCGCTTTCCAGAGTGTCTGCCATGCACCGGTCCGTGGGCCTGAGAGATTCCGGGGCGGTTGCTCCTTCGGCGGCGATCCCTGGCGGAACCGCACTCTCCCGATTGCATGGCCGCAGAATCGAAACCCTGCGGCGACTTAAAAACTGTGTCCTATTCCTTATGGGCGGTCAATCGAGATTGGCCCTCAATCCAGATTAGGACGCAAATAGCGTTCTGCCGTGGACATATCGATGCCGCGCCGCTGCGCGTAATCTTCCAACTGATCGCGCCCCACCCTTGCCACGCCGAAATATTCCGCTTCCGGATGGCCGAAATAAAACCCGCTGACGGCTGCGGTGGGGAACATCGCAAAGTTTTCGGTCAGTTCCAGTCCAACGTTTTTGGGCGCATCCAGCAAATCGAACAGCATCGGTTTCAGGCTGTGATCGGGGCAGGCCGGATAGCCGGGAGCCGGGCGGATGCCGTGATATTGCTCCTTCACCAGCGCGGCATTGTCGAGCTGTTCGCCGCGCGCATAGCCCCACAGATCGGTGCGGACGTGCTTGTGCAACCGCTCGGCAAAGGCTTCTGCGAACCGATCGGCCAAGGCTTTCAGCAGGATGTCCGAATAATCATCCTTATCGTCCTGAAACCGCTTCGAATGCGGCTCGATTCCGTGGATACCGACCGCGAAACCGCCGATCCAGTCGCCCGCCGGATCGATGAAATCGGCGAGGCACATATTGGCGCGCTCGCGGCTTTTCTTCACTTGCTGGCGCAGGAAGGGCAGCAGGATATGTTCCTCGCTTTCCGTGCGGTGGATCGTCACATCGTCACCATCTTTCGCGCATGGCCAGAAGCCGCATACGCCGCGCGCGGTCAGCCAGTGCTCGTCGACGATCTGGTCGAGCATGGCATTGGCATCGTCGAACAGCTGGCTGGCCGTTTCGCCGACCACATTGTCCTTCAGGATCGCCGGATAGGTGCCGTGCAATTCCCACGCGCGGAAGAACGGTGTCCAGTCTATATACTCGCGCAAATCGGCCAGCGGCCAGCTTTCGAAGGTGTGAAGACCCGGCTGCTGCGGCGGGGCGGGCTTGTCGGCATAAACGGGGTCGTAGAAGTTTGCCCGCGCTTCTTCGAGGCTGAGCAGTACGCTTTTCGACTTGCCCTCGCGCGCCTGCCGGACCTTTTCGTAGTCGTCAGCGACATCGGTGATGTAATCGTCCTTCAGCGTGTCGGACAGCAGCTTGCTCGCCACCCCGACCGCGCGGCTCGCGTCGAGCACGTGGATCACCGGGCCTTCATATGCTCCGTCGATACGCAAAGCCGTGTGCACCTTGCTGGTGGTCGCCCCGCCGATCAGCAGCGGCATGGTCATCTCAGCGCGCTGCATTTCCTCGGCCACGGTCACCATCTCGTCCAGCGAGGGGGTAATAAGACCCGACAGGCCGATCATGTCGACATCGCGTTCTTTGGCAACTTCGAGGATTTTGGGCCACGGCACCATCACACCCAGATCGATCACTTCATAGCCGTTGCACTGCAGCACCACGCCGACGATATTCTTGCCGATATCGTGCACATCGCCCTTCACCGTGGCCATGATGATCACGCCTTTGGCCTTGGCGCCCTCTTCCTTCTCCGCCTCGATATAGGGGATCAAATGCGCGACGGCCTTCTTCATCACGCGCGCTGATTTGACGACTTGCGGCAGGAACATCTTGCCGCTGCCGAACAGGTCGCCGACCACGTTCATGCCGTCCATCAGCGGGCCTTCGATGACTTCGATCGGGCGGCCACCGGCAGCTTCGGTCGCAGCGCGCATTTCCTCTGTGTCGGAGACGATATCGGCATCGATGCCCTTGACCAGAGCGTGCTCCAACCGCTTTTCGACCGGCCAGCCGCGCCATTCGGCGGTGGCCTTGTCTTCTTCCTTCGACTTCCCGCGATAGCTCTCTGCAAGGTTGATCAGCCGTTCGGTCGCCGTTTCCTCGCCCTCTACGGGACGCATCAGGATCACATCCTCGCACGCCTCGCGCAGCACCGGATCGATTTCGTCGTAAATGTCGAGCTGCCCCGCATTGACGATTGCCATGTCGAAGCCGGCAGGGATCGCGTGGTAAAGGAAAACAGAGTGCATCGCGCGTCGCACCGTCTCGTTACCGCGAAAACTGAAGCTGAGGTTGGACAGCCCGCCGCTCGTCTTGGCGTGCGGACATTGCGCCTTGATCTCGCGTACCGCTTCCAGGAAATCGAGACCATAGCGGTCATGTTCCTCGATCCCGGTCGCCACGGCGAAGATATTGGGATCGAAAATGATATCCTCGGGCGGGAAACCGATCCCGACCAGCAGATCGTAGGCCCGCTTGCAGATCTCGACCTTGCGCTCCTTGGTGTCGGCCTGGCCTTCCTCATCGAAGGCCATCACGACCACCGCCGCGCCATAATCCATGCATTTGCGGGCGTGTTCGAGGAACTGCTCCTCGCCCTCTTTCATGGAGATCGAGTTCACGATCGGCTTGCCCGAAACGCAGTGCAGACCGGCCTCGATCACCTCCCATTTGGAGCTATCGATCATCAGCGGCACGCGGGCGATATCGGGCTCGGCAGCGATCAGTTTAAGGAATGTCGTCATGGCGTGAACCGCGTCGAGCAGCCCTTCATCCATGTTGATATCGATCACCTGCGCGCCGTTCTCGACCTGCTGCCGCGCGACTTCCACCGCGGCGGCATAGTCATCCGCCATGATCAGCTTCTTGAACCGAGCGGAGCCGGTAACATTGGTGCGCTCGCCAATGTTGACGAATTGGGAGCCGGTGCGCGTTGGCGACAAGGTGGTTTGATCGGTCATGGGTTCTCTTCAAACGGTCCTTCGAGACGCTCAGGCAAAGCCTTCACTCCTCAGGACGAACGGAATTATTTCTCTTGGCCGCATCCCACCCCGTTCTTCCTGCGGAGCGAGGCCGAAGGCCGAGTGTCTCGTAGGCCCGGCGCGCTAAGCAGCAATCTCGAACGGTTCGAGGCCGGCCAGTTTCATCACTGGCTTGGCTTCGATCATCTTGCGCGGCTCCAACCCTGCAACGGCTTTCGACATCGCCGCGATATGCGCAGGGGTAGAGCCGCAGCAGCCGCCCAGGATGTTGACTTGGCCATTCGCCGCCCATTCGCGCACCAGGGCGGCGGTGGTTTCCGGCTCCTCGTCATATTCGCCGAGTTCGTTGGGCAGGCCCGCATTCGGATACACCATCAATAGCGTCTCCGCCTGTTCGGACAGCACCTTCACGTGCGGGCGCAATTGTTCCGCGCCGAAGCTGCAATTGAGCCCCACCGTCACCGGCTTGGCATGACGCACGGCGTTCCAGAATGCCTCGACCGTGTGGCCGGACAGGTTGCGGCCGGACAAATCGGTCAGCGTCATGGACAGCATGATCGGAATGTCGCGGTCCAACTCGCGCTCCAGCTGACGCACCGCCATGATGCCCGCCTTGGCGTTAAGCGTGTCGAAGATCGTTTCGATCAGGATGAAATCAGCCCCGCCCTCGATCAGCGCCGCGGCCTGTTCGTGATAGACGCCGGTGAGATATTCGAAAGTGATCTCGCGAAAGCCGGGATCTTCGACATCGGGGCTCAGGCTGAGCGTCTTGTTGGTTGGCCCGATCGCTCCGGCGACGAAGCGCGGGCGACCGTCTTTCGCGGCATATTCATCGGCGCAGGTGCGCGCGATCCTGGCGCTTTCGACGTTGATCTCACGCACCAGATGTTCGGCACCGTAATCGGCCTGGCTGATCAGGTTGGAGGAGAAGGTGTTGGTCGAAACGATGTCCGACCCTGCATCCAGATAGGCGCGCGTAATGGCAGTCGGCACCTCCGGCTTGGTCAGCGCGAGGATGTCGTTATTGCCCTTCTGGTCGTGGCCCAGATCGAGGTCGCCGGCGTAGTCTTCCTCGGTCAGCTTGTAGTTCTGAATCGCCGTGCCGAAAGCCCCATCGGTCAGCAGGACGCGCTTGGCAGCTTCGGCCAATAGAGTTTCGCGAGGTGTCATTTCATCTCTCCGACAGGCCGCATTCCGAGCAAATGACAAATGGCATAGGCAAGGTCGGCGCGGTTGAGGGTGTAGAAGTGGAAGTGCCGCTCGCCACCTGCATAAAGCTTGCGACACAGTTCGGCGGCGATGGTTGCAGCGATCAAATTGCGGCTCGCCGGGCGCTCGTCCAAGCCTTCGAACAGGCCATCCATCCATTGCGGAATATCTGCGCCGCACGCGCCCGCAAATTTACGGGCCTGCGCCACGTTCGTCACGGGCAAGATGCCGGGTAAAATCGGTTGCGAGATACCCGCCGCCGCAACCCGGTCGCGGAAGTCGAAAAACGTATCGGCGCTGAAGAAAAACTGGCTGATCGCGCGGCTTGCGCCAGCGTCCAGCTTGCGTTTCAAATTGTCGATATCGCTTTGCGGGCAGTTCGCATCGGGATGGGTCTCGGGATAGGCGGCGACCGAGATTTCGAAGTCTGCGATGTCCTTCAGGCCGCGCACCAGATCCGCCGCGCTGGCATAGCCGTCGGGATGCGCCACGAACGGCGCGCCCGGCTCGCCCGCGTCGCCGCGCAGGGCGACGATGTGCCGCACGCCCGCTTCCCAATAGGCTTCGGCAACGTCGCGGATTTCCGCCTTGCTCGCATCGACGCAGGTTAGATGCGCGGCAGCGGGCAATCCCGCTTCGCCGATGATCCGCGCGACGGTGTTATGCGTGCGCTCCCGCGTCGAGCCCCCAGCACCATAGGTGACGCTGACGAAATCGGGGTTCAGCGGTTTCAATTCCTGCACAGCATCCCACAGCTTGGCCTCCATCTTTTCGCTCTTGGGCGGAAAGAATTCGAAGCTGGCAGTGATATCTCCGGGCAGACCGGCAAATAGCGGATCGTCGTGCGCCGTGCGCTCTTCATGCGCCGGGTCGAGCGGTGCGGGGATAGTCGAACTGGCGTTCATCGGGCGACTTTCTGTGTGGATTCGGTGTTGCGCGGTTCGGCGGCGGGCGCACCTTCGCGCACCCCCAGCCAGATTTTCACGACCAGCTCGCCATCGGCGAGCGCGAGGGGTGCAGCGGCGGAAAATCCGCTCGCGTCCAGCAGCCCGGCCATTGTTTCATCGGTAAAGCCGAGCCGGGCATGCGCGTGCCGATCGCGCAATTGTTCCAGATTATGTGCGGCGAAATCGACGATCGCAATGCGCCCACCGGGGCGGGTGACCCGCGCCGCCTCGACCAACGCGCTGGCCGGGTTTTGCGCGAAATGGAGGACCTGGTGGAGCATCACCGTGTCGAAGCTGTGCGCTGCGAAGGGCAGCGCAGCAAAATCGCCCTGCACCAGTTCCACGCTGTCATTCGGCAGATGCTGCAATTTGGCGCGTGCCATGCGCAGCATATCGAGGCTTTTATCCAGTGCCACGACCCGCTCGGCCCCGTGATCCGTGCCCGGCGCGAACAGTTCTGCCATGCGCCCGGTCCCGGTACCGATATCGAGCAATGCGCCGAGCGGCGTATCGGACAGTGCGCCCAACAGCTTGGCTTCCACCGCCTCGTCGGGCGAATGGAGCCGGCGCAGCTCGTCCCATTCTTCGGCATGGTCCGCAAAATAGGCGGCGGCATGGCTGTCGCGAGCATCGCGAATGGCGGCGAGCTGGCGGCGATCTTCCTCGCAGGCAGCGGCGAATTCGGTATCCTCGCGCTCCGCCGTGGCAAGCAGCCGCGCCACCGCATCGCCGATGGGCGTGCCGCCCGTACCGACGCCAGAACGAAGAAACGCCCAGCTCCCCTCGCGCCGCCGGCTGGCAAGGTCCGCGTCGCACAGGATCGCAACATGGCGGGATACGCGCGGCTGGCTTTGCCCGAGCACCTGCGCGAGTTCCCCCACGGCAAGCTCCATCGCGCCGAGCAACCGCATGATCCGCAGCCGGGTAGGGTCCGCCAAAGCGCGCATGATGGTGTCGATCTGCATCGTGCGAATGGGGATATAAAGATATCGTTATATGTGCAAGCGACTTGTGCTCGGCAGCTTCCGATTTCCTGCGCGAACTCTGCCTGCTAGGAATGTCTCACCGATTGTTTCGAAGGTTTCTCCCCAATTATGAAATATGTCAATTTCGGCAATACCGGCCTCAAGGTTTCCAAGCTCTGCCTCGGCTGCATGAGCATCGGCGAAGCGGCAGAGGAAGGGCATGATTGGGCGATGGGTGAGGATGATAGTCGCCCGATTATCCGCCGGGCGCTGGAACATGGCATCAATTTCTTTGATATTGCGAACGTCTATTCAGGCGGCACCAGCGAGGAAATAACCGGACGCTTGCTCAAGGATATGGCCCGCCGAGACGAGATCGTAATCGCGACCAAGGCCTATTTCCCCTGGCGCGGTGCGCCCAACACTTCGGGTCTGTCCGCCAAATCGCTGATGCACGCGGTGGAGGATTCGCTCACCCGGCTCGGCACCGACTATATCGATCTCTACCAGATCCACCGCTTCGACGAGGAAACCCCGGTGGAGGAAACGCTGGAAACGCTCGATACCATCGTGCGGCACGGCAAGGCGCGCTATATCGGCGCCAGTAGCATGGCCGCATGGCAGCTGATGAAGATGCTGCATGTCAGCGAATTGAAGGGGCTGAAACGGTTCGCCTCGATGCAGAACTACCTCAATTTGCTCTACCGCGAGGAAGAGCGCGAGATGCTTCCGCTTTGCCAGGATCAGGGCATCGCGGTCATGCCGTGGAGCCCGCTTGCGCGCGGCAAGCTGACACGCCCGTGGGGCGACACCACCCAGCGCGACAAGACCGACCGCGTGGGCAAGGCGCTTTACAAGGATGCCGGCGAAGTCGAGCAGGCTATCGTGGGCGAAGTCCAGGCGGTAGCCGGCGAAACCGGCGCCTCCATGGCGCAGGTCGCGCTTGCCTGGATGCTCGCCAAGCCGGAAGTCACCACGCCGATCATCGGGGCAACCAGCGTCGATCAGCTGGACGATACGGTGGGCGCGATCGATGTGCAGCTGTCGGGCGAGCAAATTTCGCGGCTCGAATCACCTTATAAAGCGCAGGATGTGAAAGGCATGTTCAGCCTGGCGGGCCGCCCGATGGAGCTCAGCCCGCCGCGCTAAAGCTGCAAGGACTGCGGCCCGGCCACTTCGAAGGCTGCCTGGCCGAACAGGCTTTCCTCGGCCCCTGCCAGCGGATCGAAATCCTTCAGCGCGCCGAAATTCAGCCCGGTCGCACTTTCGATCAGCGACAGGCGCACTTGGTAAGTCTTGTATTCGCCAAGGATGAATGCCGCTTCGGTCAACCCGGTCAGCATCTCGCCCTGGCTCAACACATATCCGGTCACGCTAAGCGCTCCCGTATCGTCGTTGACCATGGCCGCGACCTTCCAATATTCGCGCGGAATCTTGACCCCCTCGGCACCGGGCTGCGCGCGCAGTTCGGGATCGCTGTCGCGGAAGACCGGACCGGTCATCACGCAAGCGCTGAACCCGCGCGTGGTTGCCGAGCCAAGGATGTAATCCTCCAGCCCCAACCAGTCGCGCTGGTTCAGATGCGCGTGTTGCGGTGCGCTGTTGGTGTAATGGAAGCTGTCGAGCTCACCTTGCTGGGCTTCTTCGCGCGTATCGCCCCAGCCTGGATCCATCCGGCGCACCAAATGGCCGCGATCGATCGGGTTCTTGAAATACAGCGCGTTGCCGATCTGGTGTTCTTCCTGCAGTCGCCCATCGAGCCGCCAGGTGCCCTTGCGCTTGAGATTGAATGCCTTGTCGCCGTCGATATTGACCGCAGTGAGCAGCGGAAGCTGGCGCGAGGCCGACTGTATGACCGAGAAATGCGTGTATTTCAGTTCGCTGCCATTGCCCGGCGATACAGGCGCGAGATCATCCTGCCACTCGCCGAAACCGGGGAGCGCAACTTCCAGCTCCGGGCCGAGGAAGTCCGCTTGGTATCCCTCACGGTCCGCCAGGCTTTCCGGGGAACTGACCGGATCCGCCGACGGCCCTTCCAGTGGCACGGCCACCTGCGTGGTGATCCGCCGCAACGCCGCCTGCACGATAGGAGCCTCTATCGCGTAGTTCGTATCACGGAACAACCCGGCGAAATGCAGCCCCAACGCCTTGCCGGTAGCGATATCGATCACTGCAGAACCCGAATTACCGCCCAGCGAGGTGTAATCGCTTTCGAACACGTGACGGCGGCTGGATGCACGAGCCAGACCGGGGGAGAACCGCTTCACGCCGTAGATTCCGCCGAACAGCTGTTCCATCAGTTGGGGATCGTTGCGCCGCCCGTCCCATGCCGGATAGCCGATGGCAGCGATGGGCTGGCCCGGTTCGACCAGGCGATCGGAAAATTCGACCGGCTCCATCCCGGCAGGCGGCACCACGCGCAAGAATGCAAAATCGGGCTCCTCCGGTCCGGCGATATACAGCACTTCGACCACATCGGCGCGCCGCCTGGCGCTATCGTCCTGAGCGAACTGGTGCAGGAAATCGAGCCGCGCTTCCATCTTGCGGTCGAAAGCACCTTGCGCGAAATCCCACCGGCCAAACCCGTCACCGCTGGCGAATACCTGCGCCACATGGCGATTGGTCACGGCGATATCGTCCGCCAGCAGCCAGCCGGTCCCGGCATAATCCAGCGTGGGGTGGAAAATAAGGTCCACCCGCCCGACACGGCGGGCCGTTTCGTTCAGCTCCACCTGATTGTTGCGAACCAGATCGATTCGGTCATAATTTCCGCCAATCTCTATGGCATCGTCCTTGATAAACCATGCGGGACGCAATTCTTCCAGAATGATCGCTTCGGCCATGAAGGATGCCTCGGCCTTTTTCGGTGTGTCGATCCGCGCGCTCGGCAAAGCGCCGCGCAGCACCTCGGTCGCTTCTTCCAGATCGTCGCCCGCCACATCGGCTTCGGCAGTTCTCGGGTCATGCCTGGCCCGGTCGAGCGCGGTTTCCACCGCCGCCTCGAATTTTTTTTTATCGCTGTTTTCGCGAACCAGATCGATCTGCCGCACCGTACCGCCTCCGATTATGTCGTAATAATGCCGTCCGCACGGCGACTAGGCTGATTAATCCGGAAGTGTCTGTGCAAATGTGAGCTAAATCACAACTAACTTATTGTCGCGACAGAGCGAACTATACGCAAGTTAAGTAGTGCACGATATTACATAGGATCTCGGGAATAACTTTATGAAGCAGCGCGTAGCGACCGGCGCGTGGGATGCTTCCAGCGAACCAACGATCAACACAATATTAACCACGTTTCGTCCATAATGAGCGGCATTCGGACCAGTCGATCATGGTTGAGCGATGAGGGGTGACTGTAGATCATGGAGATTGACGGCGGACAAAAGTGCCTAATGATCCTTGGTATGCATCGCAGTTACACTTCGCTGGTCGCTGCCTGGCTGCGCGAATGCGGGCTCGATATCGGAGAGAATTTGCTGGCCGCCGGGGTTGGCAATGAATTCGGTCATTTCGAAGATAATGATTTCCTGTCGGTTCACGAATCCATCCTTCAGGCAAACGGTTTGCCGCCTTCGGGGCTGCATGCCGAAGGGGAGGATAGTTTCGCTCAGAACCAATATGCGAACATCACGGTTTCACCGGATCATCGTTCGCATATCGAGCAGCTAGTCCGTACCAAACCCATGCAGTTTGGCTGGAAGGACCCGCGCACCTGCCTATTTCTGGACACCTATCGAGAGCTGCTACCAGCGGCGCATTCGTTCGTCCTTGTCCGTCATTACGATCAGGTGGTGGAGTCTCTCATTAGGCGCGACCGCAATCTGCGCGGCAAGATGAGCTTGCGGGAACGCTGGCATTTGCACCGGGCGGGCGTGTTCAAGAGCCAGAACAGCTATCTGGGCGCATGGATTCATTATAATCGCCTGCTTCTTGAGCATATCGAGCTCACCGGGTGCCCGGTCATTCTGGATCCCATCCCCGCCAGCAAAACGCTTATCGACCGGATCACCGAATGGGGCTTCGATCTCGAGCCCAAGCCGATCGAGACCGTCGCCAAGGCACCCGGCCGGAATCGTGGTTCCGCGAGCAGGCTGCACTACGCGCCCGCTTTGGAGCGCGAGGCTGCACGCATATTCGAACGTCTCTCGGCTTCACACCATAGGATCGGGTAGCTGATGGCTGCAACGAGCATGACACGATGACCTTCGAAAGAGCTGCAAGTGCCGGCATCTGGAGCACGATAGAGCTGGTTTCGCGGCAAGGTGTCAGCTTCCTGGTCGTGATCTTCCTTGCCCGGTTGCTTTCCCCGGAAGATTTCGGCGTGTTCGCATTCGCGGCTTTGGCTATAATGCTGTCGGCGGCTGTGATCGGTGGAGGCTTGAGCACATTGATCGTGCAACGACATGATCTGCAATCGGCGGATTTGAACCGCATCTTTTCTTTCGCGCTGATCCTCTCGGTAATAGCCGCATTGTCTATCGCCGGCCTCGGGCCTGTTCTGGCGGCGATATATGGGTTCGACGACCTTTCGGTCCTGATGCCGGCACTCGCGCTGCAGCCCGTTATTGTCGCCATGGGACTGGTGCAGTCGGCGTTGCTGCACAAGCAACTGCAGTTTAAATTAATGGCCAAGGTGGGCTGGGCCAGCAGCCTGATCGGCGGGGGCGCTGCCATCTGTGCAGCCTATGCGGGGTGGGGTATCTGGGCGCTGGTGATGCAAGTGATGATTGCGGCGCTGATCAACTCGGCCCTCATTGCGAAATTCAGCGATTGGCGGCCGGCTTTGACCGCCGATCTCATGCCGATATCCCCCTTGTTGCGTTTCGCCGGGCCGGTCAGCGTGGCGCAGGGGCTGCACATCCTTTATACGCAGGGTTTCGCGCTGATCGTCGGCAAGCAATATTCCGCCAGCGATGTTGGGCTGTTCAATCGGGGCTTTGCGCTGACGCAGCTGCCGAACCAGCTGTTTACCGGCCTTGCAGGCAAGATCGCGCTGCCATTGTTTTCCGAAAGAGCCGATGATCCAGAAGCGCTTCGCCGGGGCATGCAGCGCGGTCTGGAAGGGGTCATGTTCTTCAGTACGCCTGCCTTCGTGGGCGTCGCGGTGCTTGCGCCCGAACTGGTCGAACTGCTCTATGGCGATCAATGGGAGAGAGCTGCGCCGGTGGTTTCCATATTGGCACTGGCGGGAATTTTGATGCCGCTTCAATCGGCCAATGGAAACCTGCTGCTCGCCAAGGGAATGAGCAAGACGTTCTTCAGAATCGAACTGGCCAAGAAATCCATCGGGATCGCCCTGGTGGTTACAGCCAGCTTCTACGGGATCGAGGCGGTTGCCTGGGCCTATCTGGCTGCAAGCATGGTCTGGCTGTTCCTGAACACGCGCCACACCGCATCGCTGATCGGATTTGGATTGCTCGATCAACTGCGCCACATATCCGGTATAATCCTGGTCTCTTGCATAATGGGGGCTGTAGTTCTGGCCTATCGGCAATGGACGGACATGCCTTTGATTGCCGATATCGCATCCAGTGTCGCACTCGGCGTTACAACCTATACGCTGATCGGGTTCGGCCTGCGCATGAGCAGCTTCCGCAGGGCATTCGCCGATGCGAAGGCGTTATTCGCCCAGCCGGCCTGACCCCGCCTCGATCGATATTGGGAAAACAAACATCAGATGCCTGCAATCTCCATCCTCCTGCCGACTTACAATGGTTCGCGTTACCTGCGCGAACAGATGGACTCGATCCTGGCGCAGAGCCTGAAGGATTTCGAATTGATCACGGTGGATGACGGGTCGAGCGATGAAAGCGCAGCAATACTCGATAGCTATGCCGTCACGGATGACCGCGTCATCCGCCTGCCATCGCATGACAACCGAGGCCAAAACGCGCGGTTGCTGGAATTGATTGTACAAGCGAAAGCGCCGCTCATCGCGTTTGCCGATCAGGACGACATTTGGGGGGCGGAGAAACTTAAGGCACTGCAAACCGGCATTGCGGATCGTGCAATGGCTTTCGGGCCGTCGCATCTGATCGACGGCGATGGGGAGGCGCTGGGAAAAACGCTGATGGAGGCCTTGGGCGTATCTCACCATCCCGACGATCGGCTGAGCATCCTGCGCAGCTCGCGTGTTTCGGCCCATGCAATGCTCTGCCGGCGCGAGTTATTGGAGCAATCCCTGTTTGCATCGATAAGCCCGTTCGATTGGCTCATCAGCCTGGTGGCAGCGTTCTCCGGCGGAATTGCCTATGTCCCGGGGGCGGCCACCTATCACCGCCTGCATGGCGAAAATTCGCATAATGGCGCGGTTCTGAAGAAGCTTCGGCCGTGGACGTTCGGCGTCGACGATCTGAAGGCAGAGCTTGCTCGCTATAGAGGCAAGCAGGCGCACTTCACCGCGCAACTGGAAGGCCTTGCCGGCGCCCAGGCGCTCGATCCGGAAATGCGCGCGACCTTTGCGCTTTGTGCAGCGCTGTGCCGCGAAACCTTTGCTGACGGGACGCAAGGCAACATCGGCAAACGCCGGGAATTGTTCGGCAAACTCGAAAACAATCTGAGGCCTTTGGCGGGATCGGCCCGCGACTGGTATTTCTTCCAGAAACAATTGTGGCCGTTGACGTTGGGCTTGCCGCTGCACGCAGCTCGGCTGGTCCCGCGCCCCAGGCCGGCAGCATGACCGGCTGCTGGATGGCGCTGACATTCACGCCCCTCCCCTCCCACCGGCGGGTTAAACCGTGAATATGACGCAGCGCGTCATACTCTGGGGGACTTACGATCTTGGCAAGCCCAGAACGCGTATCATGCGCGCGGCCTTGATCGATGCGGGCTACGATGTGGTGGAAATTCACGCGTCCGTCTGGAACGGTGTGGCCGATAAAAGTCAGTTGACCGCCACCGGGTGGCTAGCCCGCTCTCTGCGCTGGATATTCAGCTATCCCGGCCTGATCTGGCGCTACCTGTGTGCTGGCGACCACGATGCGGTGATTGTCCCTTATATGGGGCACTTCGATGCGCCCATGATCGCTCTATGCGCTAAATTGCGCGGCAAGCCCCTCATCTGGGATGCATTTCTGTCATTGTATGACACGCTAGTGAGGGACCGGCGCCTGATCGGCCCTGCCCATCCCGCCGCCCGGGTCATTCGCCTTTGGGAAGGACTGGCGTGCCGCTGCGCGGACAGGATCGTTCTGGATACCGATGCCCATGCCGATATGATCCGCGATCTATACGATCTGGACGAGCACAAGATGGCGGCGGTATTCGTCGGCGCGGAACCGAATGCATTTACAGCGGCGGCGCAGTTGCCCAGCCCTGCGGCGAAACCGCTGCGTGTGCTGTTCTATGGCCAGTTCATACCCCTGCACGGCGTGCTCACCATTCTGGGGGCCGCCAAGTTGGCGCGCGATCTGCCGATCGAATGGGAGATCATCGGCACCGGACAGGAAGCGGATTCATTTAGGAGCGCGCTGGACGATGCCGATCTACCATGGCTGCACTGGACCGACTGGACCGAATATCACGAGCTTAACAACAAGATTACCGAGGCCGATCTGTGTCTGGGAATCTTCGGCACGAGCGAAAAGGCAGCGCGCGTCATCCCCAACAAGGTGTTCCAGACAATCGCTGCGGGCAAACCGCTGATAACCCGCGATAGCCCCGCCATGCGCGAATTGATCGGTGAGCAGGACGAAGGCGTGCAATTGGTACCGCCGGGCGATCCGGCGGCATTGCTGGACGCCGTCAACCGCTTTGCCACGCTGGATCCGGGCTTCCGCCCCGCAACCGATGCGATAGCGCAGCGTTTCTCGGCGGCGGCGCTGGCGGAACGGTGGCGCCAGATCGTGGAGGCCACGATCGCCGAAGACGCTACATAACCATCCAGTAGAACACATTTCGCGCCGGGTAGCTGGCGAAAAACCGGCGGCGGATCATGAAGCACTTGCGGGTGAGGAAAGAGCGGTCCGGCAGCCCGCTGTAATCCAGGGCGAGCCGGTACTCCCCATCGCTCAACTCAGAGCGAAACCGGCCAGCAAAAGCGCCCGCCTGTATTTGGGATTGCCGCACGCCGCGAATGGTCCTGCCAATCGAGTGCCGCGGCATTCTCAAAAACCGATGGATCAGCCCCGCCGCACCCCAATCGGTGGCACCGACGACGTTCTTGCCGTGTTGGCGATAGAGTATTGTCGGCTGTTCTACCGGGACCAGCGTACCGAACCAGATAGCTACCAATGCCGCCCACCAATCATGCATCATTGCCTCGGCGGGGACCGGCGCAGCACGTTCTCGCAATGCGGCATTGCCCAGTGTCGCGCAGCCGGTGATGAAGTTTTCCAGCAAGGCGCTTCGCTTGTCTATCGGCCGGCGCGGATCGTAGCGGAGCATCTCCCACAGCGTCCTGCCGGCCGGCTTCAGCGTCTCGTCGACGACTGCCAGATCGCTATGTGCGAGCACTGGATGGTCGCTGCCCTGGTCTGCCTCGATCCCGCGTATTGCGGCCAGCATGGTCTCCAGCTTATGCGGCAGCCAGACATCGTCCTGGTCGCAGAATGCGAAATATGGCGCGTCGCTACGCGCCAGCAGAGCGGCAAAATTAGCCGAAGCCCCCTGACCCGGACCGTCTTTTTCGAGAATCAGGACGGGCTGCCGGGCGGTCTGCGCCCAGTGCGAAATAAGCGACAGGGTTTCGTCTGCCGAACCATCGTCGCGCACTATCAGCCGCCAGTCGCGATGCGTCTGCGCAGTTAGCGAAGCGAGCAATTCGGAGAGATGCGCCGCACCGTTGTAAGTGGCCAGGAGAATATCGATCATAATGGATGATAGATCGGTTTGGCAGGAGCGGCACGAGTGGGAGGAGCGCTGCGGCCCCATCGCAGCACCGCCGCGCCCCCGCTCCATCGATGAAGACCGCGGTCGATCGACACTGCACTCCCACACTCGGTCGGCAGGTCATCGACCATGCGCGAGCCGACGCATTCCAGTGTGTATTGCCCGGCGATTACCACCGCGAACGATCCCGAGCCGCCCTCAAGCCGTTTGCCGGCGACCCAGATATCGCCCCAATGCGCGATATAGTTTTCGCGAAGTGCCGCACGGTCGGTGGGCAGCAGCGTAATTTCGCCTGGCTCCCGATCGGCCACAGCGTCCGCGATGGCGGGTGAATTCACCAGCAGCAATGGCGGCGATTCGCGTTCGATCGCTTCTGCAAGGATCGGCCTTCCCGAACGCCGAACGTTTTCCAGTTCCAATGTACTCATGAAAAACCCGGCCTTGGGATAGCCCGGCAACATCGTACTGCGCGAAATATAGGCGACCGGCTCAGGGAACATCCTCTCGATCTCTGCGGTGTAGGCACGCTGTGCCACTTGATCGCTTTGCCAATAAGGTACGATCTGGAGAATTACCGCGCAGGCGACTGCCGCGAGAGTCAGCTCTGTCAGCGGCCTCTGCGATGCGGTTAGCCGCCGGATAGCAGGCAGCGCGGCGATCATCACCGGCAAGACGATAAAAGGGAAGAAATAGGGAAAGGCGTTGCGATAGAACAGCAGCGACAGGAGCGGCAATACGCTCAGCGCGGCGATAATCGCAAGAGAGCGGTCCTCGCGGCGAAAGAAATCCCTGCCCGCCAGGGCAACACCTGCAAAGATTGCCAGGGCTGTCGGAAGGCCAAGCTGAAACCAGATCAGCGCGTAGTGGCTGCGCGGAAACCATTCATCCTCGCCCAGCACCCGGCTTGCTGCACCGCCCGTGACCGCCACTGTCTGGCTCAGTTCGCCAGCCGCTACCCAGCCGCCCAGCGCACAACTGTGCCACAGCCACAGGCCCGCACCCGCTATCGCCAGCGCAATCGCCGCAAGCGCGAAGTGCCGGATCGCTTGGGCGAGGCCATATGTCTGCCAACTGTGCCAGAATGCAGCCACGAAAACCGGTAGGTAGAATGCCCCTTTTACGGTGACCAGCAACGCTATCGCGGCCAGGCACCCCGCCAGAACGCTGCGCCACCGGCGGGGGCCGGCGAAGAGCAAAGCGAGCGCTGCCATGAGCAAGGCCGCCGCCAGCGCATCGGTGCGAAAGCTGGCCCCGTGCACAAGCGACCAGCTGCTCCCGAACCACAGCGCGACGACCAGCAGCGCGCTCTTCAGGTCGGTCAGGCGAAGGCTAATCGAAAAGAGACAGCCGAGCGCGACCAGCTGGCATGCGAGCATGAAAAATCGCCCGGCAACAATCTGGTCGATCGCGCCCAGCGGCAAGGAGGCAAGCCATCCCAGCAGATGGACGTGAAAGTTCTGAAACGGATCCGCCAGCGTGCCTGCATTGGCGCGATAGATGCGTTCAAGAAACCAGAACTCGTCCCAATTGATGTTCAGCCGCGCCGCCAGAAATGCCTGGACTGCAACGAACACGAAAATCAGTGCAGCAGCCACAACTGCCTGCCGAGAGAAGCGTGCGGTTCGTAGCATGTCAGCCAGTCTTGCGAGACATCTTGGCATCGGCAGGTGGCACATGGGCGCGCGGCCCCCGGTCCTGATCAAGCAGGAGATCCACCCGGTCCTCCAGTCGGCGCGTTTGGCGCAGCGTTGCCTCGATCAGCTTGCGGTTGGTTGCGATCAGATCGCCCAGGATTCCCAAGACCGCAATCAGTCCCCCCAGGATCATGAGCGATCCACCGATAACGAGCGACTGAATGTGACCCGCACCGTCGCCCAACAGATAGAACCACACAAATCGCAAGATCGGCAACGCCCCTGCCATCAGCAGCAAAATCCCCGACCCGAAGAACACGCGCAGCGGGTTATATGTCGTATAGGCGCGGGCAATCGTGATGCCGGTCTGCGTGATGAAGCTGGGAATCGATCGGAACAGGCGCGACGGGCGCGTGGCCGCGTTGGTGCGGATCGGCACGCTGACGATCCGCAGGCGCTTGCGGCCTGCCTGGATCAGCATATCGGTCGTATAGGAAAATTCGGTGGTGATGCACAGGCGCTGCGCCGCATCGCGGCTGATCGCGCGAAAGCCGCTCACCGCATCCGTAATATCGGTCCGCGACAGGCGCCTGACGATGGCGCTGCCGAGCCTTTGCAAACGGCGTTTTACAGGGCCGAAATGGGCGTTATTGGCTACGCCGCGATCGCCCACCACGATATCGGCCTGCTGCGCGACGATCGGTTCGACCAGCTTGGCAATATCTTCGCCGACATATTGGCCATCGGCATCGGTGTTCACGATAATGTCGGCGCCTTCGCGCAGGGCATGATCGATCCCGGTTTGAAAGGCCGCCGCCAGCCCGCGATTTCCGCGATGGGTGACGATGTGATCCGCGCCGCCCAGCAAGGCGGCCCTGGCTGTCGCATCGCTCGACCCGTCGTCGATGACCATGATCTCGATACAATCGACCCCCGCAATAGCGCGCGGCAGGTCCTTAAGCGTCTGAGCAATATGGTCGGCTTCATTGAAGCAAGGAATCTGGATTATCAGTTTGCTCATGCAGCCTTCCTCGATCGGCCTTTTGCCCCTGAGGAAGGAATTGGACCAACATGGTTTACAAACAGTAAATCCGGTCTCGCCCGGCACGCCCTTTTCCAGGGCTGAGTATCGAAGGAAGCCGGGCCTCAGGTGAAATGGAGCGGGCTGTCGGCCGGCGTGACCGAAGCGAACGCAGGAGCCCGATTGGGCGATCAGCGACCGTGAAGTCTTCGCCCCCGGTCCAACCGCTCGAGGCTGTTTCGAGGTCGAGCCAAAAGCTGGCGATTTCAAAAGGTTTAGAAAATGGTGCCGCTTAGAGGATTCGAAACTCAAGCCATGAACGCCTGATTTCTAACGCCTAAAGGATAAGTAGATCAGATTATTCCCCCAATAGTACCCTCACTTGCCCAAGGTTGCTCGGCAATTCACCCCCACATATTCAGATCATTCCGCCTCAGCTCCCTGAAATTCTACGCCGCTAGCTCAGTAACCTATCGCCAGCCTTTCTTGGTCTGGCTTGGCCGAGAAATGCAACGCACTGCGTATTCCCTAGTATCGATCGGTGCCAGCGCGAGATGAATGGCGCTTAGACTGCTGTAAGGCTTCCAGTTTCACACCGGCCGCAGCCAAACTGTAGGGCGAAATTCTGCGAGGCGTAACCAGGCCTCCTCGTCCGTCGTCGACCAATGGCGTTTCGAACGCGATCCCCTGACCACTTTTACCCGTGTAGACAATTTTCCCGACAACAAATTGGCCTCCGCCCAAATCTACTATTACCTCAGACCCAGCTGGAATTCCTTCAAGGCCGTTCAACCGCGCCCCAGTTCTCGAAATATTTTTGAGCACGACATCGTAGTGGTAGTCGCCCTGGATGGCTCCGACATTGCGGTAGACCATTGTTCGCTCATCGCGGTAGCGCAGCGGGCCGTCAGCGACGAATGTAAAGTCGTCGTTCTTCAAGCGCTTAAGCAATTCATCATGGGTCAACGGTTTCGAGTAGATCCAACCCTGTACTAAGTCTGCACCGCGCCCGGCTACTAATTCCAGCTCGTCCATCGCTTCAACACCCTCGGCTACTGTTTTCATGCCGAGCGCTTTGGCGAGAGAGACAATAGCGGTAATGATGGCTGGGTTGGTGTCCCCCGATGCCGTGCAACCACGAACAAAACTCTGGTCGATTTTGATTTTCTTGAAGGGCGCTCGCTTCAGATAACCCAAAGACGAGTATCCAGTGCCAAAATCATCCATTGTGAGGCTTACGCCCATCTTGTCGATTGAGGCGCATGCTCTGTCGACCCCCTTCACATTTCCTACAAAAACACTTTCGGTAATTTCTAGCTCTAGTCGCCTCGGACTCAGTCCGCTCGACGATAAGGCCGCCGCGACCTGCTCCGGTAAATTGGCTCCAGCGAATTGCCTGGCAGAAACATTAACTGCGACGTTGAGTTCGCCCGGCCATTCAACGGCATTGGCGCAGGCTTGCCGGATGGCCCACTCACCGATCTTTAAAATTAGGTCGGTCTGCTCGGCTATTGGGATGAATTTTTCCGGCGAGATGGCACCTTTCTCTGGATGCTTCCATCGCATCAGCGCTTCCAAACACTTTATGCGGTTAGAGCGTGGGTCCACGAGTGGCTGGTACGCGAGATATAATTGGCCCTTTTCCAGAGCGTCTCTCAGGTCACCTTGTATCATTACTTCGTCCGCCGCGTCGCTCTTCATGTCTGGCGTGAAAAAGCAGTAAGTACCCTTACCATTCGCCTTTGCCCCATACAGGGCGAGATCAACCGCTCCGCCTGATTCGGCAACATTGATGCCATCATACGGGGCGATGGCTATGCCAACCGATGTACCGATCACGGCCCGCCGCCCGTCAATTTTGTACGGCTGCGACACAATCTGAATTAGACCCTCGGCTAACTCGGTAAGTTCGGAGCGATCATCAATGTCGGGGACGAGGATCTGGAATTCGTCCCCCCCCAATCGGCCCACCGTCCCGCGCTCTCTGATGTATCCTGTGAGCCGATCTGAAACTTGTCGCAGAAGCTCATCACCTGCTGGATGACCCATCACGTCATTTATTTGTTTGAAGTAGTCCAGGTCCAGCATCAGAAGTGCGCAACTACGTTTCACTGGTGCAAACTTGCGAAGCGTTCCGGCGATCAACTCTTCAAGGAAACGGCGATTAGCTAGACCCGTTAGCTCATCGTGCCTCGATTGCTTGGCTAGGTCCCTATTCTTTCTCGTTTGCTGGGTGACATCGCTGGCTACACCGCGATAGCCGCCAAAATCTCCTTTTTCATCGAAGAAGGGCTTTGCACAGACCTTCCAGAAGAAAGACGTTTTTAAATAGTTGATCTTCTCATCTGCAATTTCAATCTCGACAAGACGCTCCTTGATCTCCGATCGTGAATTGAATTTGAATGTTATCGGACGTGCGGGAGCGTCCTCGCCGGCAAATGGCGGGTCTTTAAAAACCTGGCCGATATCGAGACCTAGAATGCTTTCAGCCTGATTACCTAGGGTCTCGCGCGCCCCCGGAGAGAGATAAACGAGTTTGTTCTCGCCATCTGTGGCCCAGAACATCCCGACCTCGCATCGGTCAATTTCGGCAAGATAATCTGCAGTAGATTGGGCGGATTTAGTAGGGCCGAACTCGCTTGCGATCTTGCGTCTATTGATGAACTCGAAGTAGGACATAGTAAGGCCTATTCCTCTCTTAAAACTGGTTCTCTGAAGGCCCTGCCGTTCAAAGCGTCCCGCCGGTTTGAACAAGGGAGGTTAACCTTGAGTATGAACAAGCTTAGGGAATTCGCGCATCAATAGGGGAAAGGCCACAGGTTCGAAGCCTGTCAGGCGCACTATCTTTTCATAGACTTGGACTAGCGAAGACTACCGATCATATCCACGAACAGTCCATCAAGCGCCCTTTGCAATTACGAAATGCAGCACACTGGAATTTAGGCTTCGTCCTAGAGAATGTAATATGGCCTATCTGTTCGCGCAGTAACTTGCGGTAGCAGCTATTCACGGCTCTCAATTTCAGGATAGTTATCAAATGCGGTGAGCAGACATATGCAATGCATATGTCTGCTCACAACCAGCATTGACAACCTGTATCAAGGTAGCTGGATCGCGTTAGTCTTGTTTGACGTTTTCACGTTCCCAGAACCGCAGCTTGCCGCATGTTTCGATGAAATCCTTGGCTGCTGTTTTTCCCGACGATACATCGATGAACCCGTCATCGCGCCGGTCCCATACGCCCGCGCCCGTCAGCAGAGCCCTGACCGCCGGGACATAGGCGATGAACTTGGCGTGGGCGAAAGCGTCGTTGATGAAATCGATGCTCGGCTTGTCCTTGGCGAAACTCTTGGCCGCATCTTCGCCCATCACAACCGCGACCGCATCGTAAACCACCGAGGGGCCGCCATCGATCTTCTCGTCGGCTTCCATCAACTTGCCGTCGGATAATTTAGCACCGGCCACATGCGGCGCGATGATTTCCACCATCGCGCCGACGTCCTTCGCGGCACTCTTCAGTGCGGACACGACTTCAGCATCGCCGCCCTCGGCGATATAGATGCCCAGCTTGCGACCCTTGAAGCTGCCAGGTCCGTTCTTGAGGATCGACAGGGCGGGACTCTCCGGCAAGTCGGTTATCGGCTCTCGGGCCAGCGGCACTTTTTCGGGCAGCTTGTCCAGCCCGATCCCGTCGGCGACTTCCTGAGCCAGATCGCCATCAATATGCCGCAAATGACCAACCATACGCGTGCGAATATCCATCCGTTCGACCTTGGACAGCTCGAACGTCAGCGCGTTCGCCATGTGGGTCTGCTCGATCGGCGTTTGCGAGATGTAGAACTGACGGGCCTGGCTGTAATGATCGGCGAAAGTTTCGCCGCGGCGGCGGATTTTGGGGCCTTCGACCGGCGCCTCGTAGCTGGTGAAGCCGCGTTCCTGGCTGGCGCGCGGGCCGCGATCCTCCTCACTGCCATCGCCCGAGCCCCAGCTATTGGGTTCGTAATTGGCCCGGCCCTTCGGATTGTGCATCGCCATCTGCCCGTCCTGCTGGAAATGCCGCACGGGACACTTGGGAGCGTTGATTGGTATATGGGTGAAATTGGGGCCACCGAGCCGCTTGAGCTGCGTATCAAGATAGGAGAAATTGCGGCCCTGCAGTAGCGGATCGTCGGTGAAATCGATGCCAGGCACGATGTTCTGCGTGCAAAAGGCAACCTGTTCGGTTTCAGCGAAGAAGTTGTCGACATTGGCATCCAGCGTCAGCGTACCAATAATCTCGACCGGAACCTGTTCTTCAGGGATAATTTTGGTTGCGTCGAGGATATCGAATTCGAACTCCTCGGCGAAATCGTCGTCGAACACCTGGATGCCCAATTCCCATTGCGGGAAGTCGCCAGCATCGATTGCATCCCACATGTCGCGGCGATGGAAATCGGGATCCATCCCGTTCACCTTCAGCGCCTCGTTCCAGACGACCGATTGCAGGCCCAGCTTCGGCTTCCAGTGGAACTTGACGAAATGCGATTTACCTTCCGCATTGACGAGCCGGAAGGTGTGCACGCCGAAGCCTTCCATGAAACGGAAGCTACGCGGGATCGCCCGGTCGGACATGATCCACATGACCATGTGCATCGCTTCGGGGCTGAGCGAGATAAAGTCCCAGAAATTGTCATGTGCGGTCTGGGCCTGGGGGAAACCGCGATCAGGCGCAGGCTTGGCGGCGTGGATCAGGTCGGGGAACTTGATCGCATCCTGAATGAAGAACACCGGAATGTTGTTGCCAACCAAATCCCAATTGCCTTGCGGCGTATAGAATTTGGTGGCGAAGCCGCGCACATCGCGGGCCAGATCGGGCGAACCTTTGTTCCCGGCCACTGTTGAAAAGCGCGTGAAGGTGGGCGTTTCGACCCCTTCCTCGTTGAAAATCTGTGCGCTGGAGTATTCAGGAATGGCGCGAGTTAGTTTGAAATGCCCGTGCACGCCATAACCGCGGGCGTGGACGACGCGTTCCGGGATGCGCTCATGATCAAAATGAAAAATCTTCTCACGGGCGATGTGGTCTTCAAGGAGTTGTGGGCCGCGCTCGCCCGCAGTGAGCCAGTTCTGGTCGTCTGCAACGGGATGCCCCTGCGCAGTGGTCATCGTATCGTCCTTGCCCTTCGGCTTTTGATGATTGGCTCCGCCTTCGGACAGGTTGAACTGGTCGGCCATATGTTTCGCTCCATTCGCTAGCTGGTTCAAGGCGCTAACGAAGCAACGATAATTTGGTTGCATCAACGCAGACTAACAAACGTCAGGCCTGCTACTGAGAACGGCGTCTGGATTATGGGCATTGGCAGGGAGCGTTTTACAACGACTGACGGCTTGTGGATGGGGTTTTACGGGTTCCTATCCAAGCGAGAAGGAATCCGAGCTGCGGCATATAATTTATGGCACGCCAGCGCCGACGAGTTGACCAAGCAATTGCTGGGGTTTTCGAGAGGCATTGAGCTATGCCTTCATCAAGAGAGAACCTATAAATCGGCCAAAACATCACATATAGGCGGTGTCGGGGGACAGGCATGGCATCACATTCAAACACTGCATCTACACAGGTAGATCATGTGCTCGAGGTTTCGCTTTTCGGCGGCTTTGAGCTGAACACCTTCGACGGTGCGGCAATTAATCCACCCAACCGCAAAGCCCGGGCGTTGTTGGCGATTCTATGCCTTTTGCAAGGCGGAGCGATAGAGCGCGATCATGTCAGCAAGCTGCTCTGGCCCGGCCGATTTCAAGCGCAAGCGCGCGCTAGCCTCCGGCAATGTCTGCTCAGCCTCGGCAAGGCACTGGCACCGCAGGGTGCCGATTTGCTCCATACCTCGCACAGCAGGATCGCAATCGATGCAATGGCCATACAGAGCGACCTGGCCCGGCTCGAAACCGCCTTGGCAGACAGGCGCATCGAAGACGCGTGCGAAATCCTTACGATGGCCGGGAGCAAGCCCTTGCTGGACCAAATGGAGTTCGGCGATCCCTTCCGGCAATGGCTGGCCGTCCAACGGCAAAATGTAGAGCACCGCTTGCAGATCGCAGTCGAGCGCACGCTGGTTATGCTCAGAACCGAAGGCGATGCCGAAGGTCAAAAGCTTCTTTCCGACGCTTGGCGCGCGCGAGCCCGACCGGCGGCGCCGCGAGCCGAAGACAAAAGACGTATCGCCGTCCTGCCGTTCCAGCAGCTCGATGAGATCGGTGGCGAATTCTTCCTGGCCGAGGGCGTGGTCGAAGAGCTTTCGTCAGGCCTGGGAAGAATATCCGAGATGGCTGTGGCCGGGCGGACTTCGGTTGCCGCCGTTGCCAGTAGCGGCAAGACGCTGCCCGAGATTGCCTCGGCGCTCAGCGTCTCTAACCTGATCGAAGGATCGGTCCACCGCTCTGCCGAAAATATCCGGATCAACTTGCGCCTGATCGATGGACAATCCGGTGCCGAAATCTGGTCCGATCAAATCGGCGGGACCATCGAAGAAATTCTGGGATCGCGGCAAGTCATCGGTGGAAACATCATCGCCGGTCTGTGCAAGGCGCTCGGCATAAAGCCTGCCCCGCTGCCCCGGCGCAGGATGACCACAAGCCGCGAGGCATATTCGCTTTACCTTCAGGGCCGCGCGCTTACCTTTCGTGCTATAGGCGAGGGGGTTCTGGAAAAGGCCATCGAACTGCTTGAGTCCGCGCTGGAGCTGGATCCCGACTTCGCCGAATGCTGGACTGCACTTGCCGAGGCGCATGTTTTCACAGCCGTCTATACGCCATGCCTCGAACGGATCGCGGAATCCGAACGCATGGTCGAATGCGCGAACAGGGCGATCGCGCTTGATCCGACGCAGGGCCATGCCCATGCCATGCTCGGCATTCACGAGTGGACCCGGCAAGACCCCGTCAAGGCACTGGACTTTGCCTTCGAGGCATACCGGCTGGAGCCGAACAATGCCGATGTGACCATTCGCCTTGGGTCGTTCCTGCTTTATATCGGGCGTACCCGCGAAGCGCTTCCCTATCTCGAAGCCGCGATAGCCCAGGATCCCATATTCGGACGGAATTACGCGATGCTCTGCGCCGCGCATTTCAATCTTGGGAATATCGATGAAGCGATTGCCGCAGGCCGGCGCATGGTCGATCTGGGAATGCCGGGCATGTGGTTGGCAACGGCTATCGCTCTTTCGGGCGACAACGAGGCCGGGACCGAAATCTATTACCGATCCCGGTTGTTGATGAATACGGTGATCCTGCCGCCCGCCGGTACTCAGCCGATGACGGACGAGGCGCGGGACTCCTATTGGCGAATTGCGGCAAATGGCTGCTGCAGCGGCAAGGCAGAGGATCGCGCGCTTTACTGTCAGATGCTCGGCGGGCTGCATGCGACCATGCCCGACCCATGCGATCCGTCGGTCGCCTTCCCGGCGATCTGGATGGGCCATGCCGAATTGGCGATGAAAATCTACAGCGAGCAAATCCACCCTGCCAATATGTTCGGCCTGATGAGCCTGTGGGCCGATATCGAACCGATCCGGCAGATACGCACTCACCCTGACTTCATGGACTTCGCGGACCGCATCGGACTGGTCGCTGCATGGGAAAAATATGGCTGGCCGGACCTAATCCCCAGCGATCCGCGCACGAATTGACGCTTTTTTGACGCTTTGGCGGATTGACGATGTTGCCCGCCGGGGCGCATCAAGAAGCCGGTAAACAACAACAGGTCGCAATCGAACCCTGCCGGAAAGCTGCGCTTCTCGGCCATGGGAAAGATGTGCCTGATCGAAGGGGGAGAAGAGTAATGACATCCAGGATTTTTAAGGGCTCGCTTGCACTGGCCGCCCTGCCGGCCCTCATCGTACAACCGGCGATGGCGCAGACGCCCTCGATCGACGAGATGTACACGGTAACCCAGGCGAAGATTGCACCGGGCAAATACGAGGAAGCTCTGCGCGCCCAAGCGCTGATCGAGCGGGTTCGTGCAGAAGCCGGGTTGGAGCCGGCGATGATGTATATGCATTTTCAGGGCGCAAACTGGGATCTGCTGCTGATCTATCCGCCCGCGGTCGATGATGAAGACAAGCGGATGGAAGCCGCTGCCAGGAGGCTCGGCGTCGAGCTGCCGGGACCATTCGCCAATCACGCGCTGTGGAGCGGCCACCAGGACACGGTGGTGTTCGGCCCGACCACGGCCGCCGAGGCCCTTGCCGATATTTACGACGATTGAGCGCCATTGCCGGACGTGAATTGAACACGCGCCGCCGACCAGTCTCGCCGCCGGAGTATAATTGCGACCCGTGCTCCGGTGGCGGGAACCCGCAGGGGCGCGGCGGTAGGCGAACAGGGTCTGTCACGGAACTTCATGCAGAAGGAATGCGACCATGAAGAAGCGATTATTCGCAGCTGTGCTGGCCGTGGCGGCGCTGAGCGCATGTAGCGGACCCGGGCCCGCCCCGTCTCCCGATCGCGCCGAGGTCGCGGCGCAAGTAAGACAGAACGTCGGTGCCATCGTCACCGCCTATAATGCACGCGATGCCGAAAGCGCGCTGGCGATGAACGCGCCCGATACGCGCGTGATGTCCCATGGCCTGCCGAACATGGACCGGGACGAGAACCTCGCCATGATCCGCCAGCACGTAACCGACCCCGCGCTCCATCTGGAGATCGACAACGAGGAAGTGGATGTCGCCGAAGCCGGCGACATAGCGCTCTACTCCGCGACCTACGAATGGCAGTTCAGCGATCCCGAAACCGGCGGGGTGGCAACCGAGCGGGGCAATTGGGTCATGGTGTTCAAGCGCCAGGCCGACGGTTCGATGAAGGTCTACCGCGAGATCATCTCCGACCTGCCGGAAGGGTCGTGAGATGACCTTCGCCCAACCGTCCTTCGATCTCATTGGCCGTGTCGCGATCGTGACCGGCGGCAATCGCGGGATCGGACGCTCTATCGCGCTCGGGCTCGCCCATAGCGGCGCTTCGGTGGCGATCCTTGCGCGCGATGGCGACCGCAACGCCGCAGTCGAAAACGAGATCGAGTCCATCGGCGTGTCTGCCTATGCGGATACGCTCGACGTGACCGACCGGGACTTGCTCGCCCCTGCAATGAACCATGTCGAACAGGCGCTGGGGCCGGTGGATATCCTCGTCAACAATGCGGGGAACGCGGACATTAGCGGCGGCGTGCTGGGCCAGTCGGAGGACGGCTGGGATACTGCCGTGGCCACTCATCTCGACGCGGTCATGCTGCTTTCGAAGATTGCCGCCACATCTATGCAGGCGCGCGGTCACGGCAAGATTATCAACCTTGCCAGCATGTATGCGATTTTCGGTGCGGGCGGCTTGCCATCCTATGCCGCCGTCAAGGGCGCGGTCGTCCAGCTGACGAAATCCATGGCCATCGAGCTGGCCCCGCACGGCATTCAGGTGAACGCCATCGCGCCCGGCTGGATCGCCACCGAAATGACCCAGATCGCCCGCGACGATCCAGGCTGGGCAGACTTCCAGACCATGCTGCTGGCGCGCACGCCGATGGGGCGCTGGGGCGAACCCGACGAATGCGCTGGGGCCGCGGTGTTCCTTGCCAGCGATGCAGCCCGCTTCGTGACCGGTGTCACCCTGCCGGTCGACGGCGGATATTCGGTTTTTTGATCAACTCACCCGCCGCCTGATCGCGCGGCTGACAGGAGAATATTATGACCAAATTCAATACCTCGATGTCGCGCCGTCGCTTCGCTCTCGGCGCTGCTTGCACTGCCGGCTTGGCGGCAACCGGTGTAGCGCGCGCCCGGCAAGTGTTGGCACCGACCCCCGAACAGGCGCTCGGCCCCTTCTATCCCACCGGCTACACTGGCGAAGACGATTTCGACATGACCCATCTTGAGGGTCATTCAGAACGTGCGCGGGGCGATGTGATCGAGGTTAGCGGGCGCGTCCTAGATCGGTATGGCAACCCAATGCGCGGCGCGATGGTCGAGCTTTGGCAAGCCAATGACGCCGGACGCTACGCCCATGCGAACGACGTCAGCACAGGCGCGCTCGATCCCAACTTTCAGGGCGTTGCCCGGCTCGTGACCGGACCATCCGGCGAATGGCGGATCAAGACGATCAAACCGCGCTTCTACGATACGCCGCTGGGTCTGCGCACTCCGCATATCCATTTCGACATTCAAGGTGCCGCCCACCGGCTCGTCACGCAGATGTATTTCGACGACGAAGCCGAACAGAATGCGAGGGACTTCGTCTACGCGCCGCTTGGCGAGCAGGCCGCTGCGACAGTCGCCAAGACGACCGCACCAGCCACCTATCGTTGGGACGTAGTGCTGATGGACGCGGCTTCGTGACAACCTCGGCAGCGCCCCAGCCATCGAGAACGGTACGGCGTGCCAGTTTCTCCAAGCTGCTGGGACCGGCGTTGCTTTTCTCCGGTGTAGCCATCGGTACCTCGCATCTCGTCCAGTCGACTCGGGCGGGGGCCGTATACGGGTTGGGTTTGGTGGGCGTTATCCTGCTCGCCAACCTGCTCAAATATCCTGCGTTTCGTTTCGGGGTCGATTACGGTCACGCAACCGGGCGCTCGATCCTTGCCGGATATCGCCACCTCGGTCGCTGGGCAGTGGTGTTGTTCGCTCTGGCAATCTTGCCGATCACGCCGATCATTCATGGCGCTGTTTCCGCGGCGACTGCCGGAGTGTTCATCGCTGTATCCGGGATCGAAGCGCAGACACCGATGGTCGGTGCGATCCTGTTGCTGGTGGTCGGCGGCCTGCTGTATCGCGGTGGGTACGAGTGGCTCGACAAAATCAACCGTGTGCTGCTCAGCTTTCTCGTTATCTCGACGGTGATCGCAACCGCGCTCGTCCTGCCACGAGTTGCCTGGCCTACGCTCACCGATTTCTCGTGGATGGTGGACCCTGTTGCGGTGCTGTTCGTGATCGCGCTGGCGGGCTTTATGCCGAACCCGCTCGAAGTCTCTGTTTCACAATCGCTGTGGACTGCAAGAGTTGAACGCAATCTGCAAGGCGGGGAACAGGGCGCGAAACAGTTTGGGGTGGGCGGGAGCCGCATCGAAGATGCGCGGCTGGCATTTGCGTCGAGTTATAGCCTGACAGCGATTTTGGCAGTGTGTTTCTGCATCATGGGTGCCGGCGTCATGCATCCGGGCGGTATTGTGCCGGAAAGCAGCGCGCCCGCATTCGCGGCGCAGGTCATCGATCTGTATCGTGTTGTTCTGGGTGACTCGGCTGCAATCCTGGCTTCGATCGCAGCACTCAGCGTCATGCTGACCACGCTGCTGGGCGGGGTCGATATCGGATGCCGGATCGCCGCTTCGGCCTTCCAGCATATTTCCGACCGGACCGAGATTGCTGCATTCGATCGATATTACCGGAGGGTCATTCCCATCGTCGTGCTGCTCGACATCGTGGTGCTGTTCACGCTGATGTCGGATTTCACCACGCTGATGGACCTGGCGACGAGCCTCGCTTTTCTCGCAGCACCAGTGATCGCGGTACTCAATCACCTATCGGTTGCAGGGAAGACCATGCCTGAACACGCACGCCCCGGCGCGGTGATCGGTGCACTCAACATCGTCGCAGTGGTGACGATGATAGCCCTGTCCGCCGCGTTTTTCATCCTTCGATAGCCGGAAACGAAAGAAGCCATATGCTCGTAAGAGAACCACAGAACACCATTCGCACCTGGCATACCGACACGCGGATCTGGTGCGATTTCGAATTGCGTGCAGACGACATACTGATCTGTACGCCGCCGAAGACCGGGACCACCTGGACGCAGCGCATCGTCAGCATGTTGCTTCATCAATCGGCAGAGCCCCGCCCCTTCATCGATGAGCAACCGTGGCTGGATGCGCGCTTCACGCCGCAGGCAGAGATTGCCGAAGCCTTGTCCCAGACGCCCGGAGTGCGTTCGCTCAAAAGTCATTCGCCGCTGACTGCGCTGCCGCTCCACGACGACGTCCTCTACATCAACGTCGCACGCGATCCGCGCGATGCGGCAATGTCATTTCACAATCACGCGACGCATTATGCAGCGGAGTTCGAAGAGACGCTGGACCAGAGCGGCCTCGGCGACCCGCAGATCGCCCGCCCCTATCCCAGAGCGCCGGCGGATGCGCGAATATCCTTTCGCCGCTGGCTGCGCGATCCTGCCTGTGCCCCTTTCGATGATTTCACCATCGCCGAGTTCTTGGAGCTGGAGCGCAGTTTCTGGGACGAGCGGCACCGCCCGAACGTCCTGCTTGTCCATTACAACGATCTGAAAGCCGACCTCGCAGGCGAGATACGCCGCATCGGCGAATTTTGCGGGATCGAGACGCCCGAACAGCTGATGGCGCAAATCGTCGATGCAGCCGGCTTTTCGAGCATGAAACGCGACGGTGCCAAGATGCTTGGCGTTATCAACGTCGCCTTCGAGGGCGGCGCAGACACCTTCCTCCACAAGGGCACCAATGACCGCTGGAAGGGTGTGCTGACCAACGGGGATCTCGCCGAATACCGCGCTGTAATCGAAGCCTCGTTACCGGGCGATCTGGCGGCCTGGCTCGAGCAGGGACGGCTCGCTCTTGAAGGCGATGCTGCGGTTGATGGCGGTGACGCTGCCTCGATCGCGGCAGAACGAGGAGCGGCATGATGCGCGGCGTCTCTACGCTTGCCAGGGCGTCGGTCCTGTCGCTGACAACTGCCTGTCTGGTCGTTTCGAATGTGGCCGCGCAAGAAGTCGCCGAGAGCGGCGCGGTTAATTACCTAACCGGCGATCCTGCAACCTGGCCACAGGAACTGGAAGCCACTGTCGCGGCACCGGACAACCACCGGGTATTGCTGGAAAACGACCAAGTCCGCGTCCTCGAAGTGACGCTCGCGCCCGGAGAGGTCGAGCCGCTGCATTTCCACCGCTGGCCCAGCGTTCTGCATATCCAGCAAGCAGGGCAATGGATCGATCGCGACGCGGCGGGGAACGTCATTTTCGACTCCCGCGAAGCGCCGGAAATGACTTACCCTCTGACGCTCTGGAAAGGCCCCGAAGCGCCGCATTCACCCGTCAACCTCAGCGACGATGTCGAAGTGCGCCTCATCCGCGTGGAACTGAAGTCCCAACCATCCGTGACCCCCCGGGCCACGAATTTCGAGCTTTTCCCCCAGGACCGCACGCTCACCCACGCCGAGGATGGCGTCGTGTTGCCCGATGGCCGCTTGCTGGTCGGAGACTGGGAACACGGCCTCGTGACCCTGGCGGCCGATGGCACAAAGCGTCCGTTCGGCGATTTTGCGGCGGCGGATTTCCGGACGAAGCCCGATCCCCTCTGGAACAGTCCGAACGGCATCGCCTTCGAACCGGATGGCCGCCATGTCCTCGTCGCCGACATTACCGGCGGACACATCTACCGCGCCGATACGCAGACCGAGCAGGTCACGCTGATCTACGATCATCCCTACGGCGTAAACTCGGCCGTTCGCGATCCTTCAGGCGCGATCTGGTTCACCCAGTCGACCCGGAACGAAGCCGGCGAAGCGTCAGAGGCGCGCATGTTCGCAGCCGCAGACAAACCGCTCGGCGATGGATCGGTCTGGCGGATAGCGCCCGAAGAACTCGGCCAGACCAACCCAGCCGCGGTGGAAGTGGTTTCGGGCCTCGACTTTGCAAATGGCATTGCCTTCGATGCAGCACGCCAGAAGCTGTATGTCGCCGAGATCATGCAAAGCCGTATCCTGAGCTTTGCGGTCGATCCCGAGACAGGCGAACTCGGCGACCAGCGGATTCTTGCGACCCTGCCGACCCCCGACAATATCGAACTCGGCCCGGATGGAATGCTCTGGGTGGCAAGCCCCTTTGCCAATGCCGTGTACCGGGTCGATCCCGATACCGGCGACCGCCAAACGATCTTCAGCCCTACCACCGACACAAACGCGCAAATTGTCGCCGAAACCGCGCGGCGGCTGGATGCGGGCGAACCCGTGCTCCCGCTGCTCACACCGGCAATGTGGGGGCCGCTTCCCGGGCTTGTGACGGGCGTAATTCTTGCCCCCGACGGGACCGTCTACGTCTCGAATCTCGGCGATGCGCTGGTGCGGCTCGAGAACGGTGAGACTGGCCCCTTCGAGGCGAACACCGGCGGCGAACAAATCGCTCTTAAAAAGGCAATCGCCGATTGGGTGGATATCTACAACCGCAACGACTGGGCGCTGTTAGCCGAACAGTTCACCCAAGATGCCGTGATGTTGCCGCCAAACGCACCGGCAATCGTGGGGCGAGGGGCCATCGCCGCCTGGGAGGCCGCCAATGAGGAAGGCTTTCGGATAGCTCTCAGGCCAGACGAGATTGTTGTCAGCGGTGACAGGGCAATTATTCGTGGTCGGTCTTGCGTATTCGTTCCGCTTCCGGACGGTAGCACCGGCGTTGACGTAGGCAAATTTCTCGAAGTGAGACTTCGCCAGCCTGATGGGCGCTGGCTGATCAGCCACGACATTTTTAACTCTGATTTGGCGGCGGGAAGCGAACTTGCCGATACCTGTCCGGACGAAACCGCCAAGAGCATTGTCCGAAGCGAAGGGGCAGCGGATGCGCCTGCACCAGGCGGTGCGTCCAACCTGATACCGATCCTCGACAACCGCACCCGCGTCATCCTCGAAGGAATACGCTCCGGCGATGTGACTGAGATCATGGCGCTTTATGGCCCTGGCGCGCTCTATTCGACGGACAATGCGACGCTGCTTTCCAAACCCGAGGCGGTCGAAGCCTTCTGGGTCAGCGTCGCAGCCAGCCCAGCGTATGACGCGACGCTCGAAGTGCTGCGGATCGAACGGCTCGGCCCTGAGGCCTTCGTGGAAATCCAGAAATATGACGTTTTCGACGAAGCGGGCGAGCGGCTCTTCGGCGGCTACGCCTCGCTGCTGTGGCGCAAGGTGGGAGGCCGCTGGGTTATCGCAGCGGACGTGTCGAACTGAACGATCCACGAGGGGGAGGAAAGACAATGACCAACAAGGAAGTGATCGAAGCGCTGTACGCCGCTTTCGCCGCTGGCGACATTCCTGCGGTTACGGCGTTGATGGCCGACGACATCCATTGGAGCGAGGCGGAAGGCAACAAGCTCGCCGACCGTAGCCCCTATATTGGCCCGCAAGCCGTGGTGGAGGGGGTGTTCCAGAGGCTCGCGAAGGATTTTGAAACCTTCGAAGTCGAAATCGACACCATTCTTTCGCAGGGAGCCCTGGTGGTGACGGCTGGCCGTTACCGGGGAACAGGGAGGGGGAGCGGCGTCACGATTGCGCCGCGGATCGCCAGTTTCTGGACGGTAAAAGACGGCAAGATCGCCGCTTTTCAGCAACACGTGGACACGCTCATCCTCGCCAAGGCGGTCGGTGGCCCGGAATGACGCCGTTCATTGGAGGAGCAAACTATGACTGAAACCCACAAAGGACGCTGCCATTGCGGTGCCGCAACGCTGCGATTTACGGGCAAATCGGAATCCACATTTTTCTGCCATTGCCAGGATTGCCAACGCACGACAGGAAGCCCGTTCTCGGTGGAATTGATGGTCACGCGCGATGGCTTTGCGAGTGCGGGCGATCTTTCCACCTACACCGTGTCAGGGGATTCCGGGCAGGGCGTGCACCGACGAAGCTGCGCGAAATGCGGCTCCGGCTTATTCCTAGAATGCGATGCCGATCCCGATTACGTTTTTGTGAAAGCAGGCGCGCTCGACGATGCAACCTTGGTCGAGCCAGAAATGCACATCTTCGTCAGCGCCAAGCAGCCATGGGTGAAAATCGCCGATGGCCTGCCGCAATTCGAAAGGATGCCTCCCGAATGAGTATGTTCGAAGGCAAAGTCGCCATCGTAACCGGCGCGAGCAGCGGTATCGGCAAGGCGACCGCCAAATTGCTTGCAGAGCGCGGTGCTACCGTCGTTTGCGCAGCACGGCGCGAGGACGAAATCGCGGAACTTTCGCAAAGCATTCGCGATGGCGGCGGCAAGGCCAGCCATATCTGTACCGATGTCGCCGAGGCATCCGATGTTGAAGCGATGGTCGCGCACGCTGCCGAAACGCACGGACGGCTCGACATTGCGGTCAACAATGCGGGGATCGGTGCCGAAGTCTTTCCGGTTGTCGATACGCCTGACGAATGGTGGGACCGGGTTCAGAATACCAACCTGCGAGGCAACTTTCTTTGCCTCAAATACGAGGCGCGCGCCATGCTCGCCGCTGGCAATGGCGGAGCAATTGTCAATGTCGGCTCGGTCAATTCATTGCTGGGTTGCCCGATGGCTGCGGCTTATTGCGCATCGAAGGCGGGGCAGCTTGCCCTAACCACCTCGGCATCGGCTGAACTGGCCTCGCAAGGGATACGGGTGAACCTCATGTGCCCCGGCGTTACTGACACGCCGCTGCACCACGAGATAAAGGGTAATTTAGGCGCCGAAGCCTTTGAGGCGGTCAAGGCAGGAATCCATCTGCAACGGTTCGGCGAAGCCGAGGAAATCGCACGCGCAGTCGCATTTCTGTGCTCGGACGAAGCAAGCTTCGTCACAGGCACCACGTTGACCGCCGATGGCGGGTTTCATCTCACACTATGAAGGGAATCTTCCGATGACCAAGGCACTCGAAATCGTGCAGCAAATCTACGCTGCAGTGGGCGCGGGCGACATGCAAAAGGCTGCTTCGCTCATGGCCGAGGATGTACGCTGGATGGAGGCGGAAAATTTCACGCTCTCCGACCGCAATCCCTATGTCGGGCCGAAGGCCGTGATCGAAGGCGTATTCGCGCGGTTGGGCAACGAGGTCGATAATTTCGGTCTCGCACCCGAACGTTTTATCGCCAACGAGACGAGTGTGGTCATGGAAGGCCGTTATACCGGTACGGGAAAGGCCACCGGCAAACCCTTCAACCCGCAAATCGCTCATGTCTGGACGGTCGATGACGACAGGATCACCTCATATCAGCAACACGTAGACACCCTTGCCGTAGCGCGCGCGACGGGGAAGGTCGACTGAGCACTTCTGCCGCACCGATTACCTCGCGCGAGCGCACAATTTGTATTAGCTTTGCGAACCAGGATAATTCTGCCCTTTTAACAGCCCCGCCAGATGGGCGGCATTTCTCGCGCAGGTTGCGGCGGTTTTCGTGACGGCATCAGGCGTCTGTTCGAGTTCCCTGAAATCCTTGCTGCCCATTGCTTCGCCAACCCAGTAACAAGCCGCCCCGGCGGGGATGGTCCACCCGGTATCGTTGAGCGACTGGAACAGCTGGGCGGAGCTCCAATGGGCGCCGTCCTCGTTACCCACGATCGCCGCAATGGCTACTTTGCCATAGCTCGGCATGCGGTCCTTATCATCGGTTTCATCGAGAAAGGCATCCATGCGTTCCAGCACCCGTTTGGCAATCGAACCAATCTGGCCCATCCAGATCGGCCCGCCAAAAACTAGAATATCGTGGTTCAGAATTTTCTCGCGAAGTTCGGGCCATTCATCGCCTTCGCCCTCGTCCGATGTCACCCCGGGTACGACGTTGTAATCCGCAATCCGGAGGGTTTCGGACAATTCGACATCCTGATTGGCAAGATGTTTCTTCAGCACGGCGATCATGGCATCGGTCGAACTGGCTTCGTCGGAAGATTTCTTGAGCGAGCAATTTAGAGCGATTGCGGTAAGGGGCATGCAAGTGTTCCTCGATGGATTGGAGAGTCGGGTGAGGTTTAGCGGTCATGCGGTTCGGCCATGCGCCGATGCATTTGGGCGAGAACCGTATCCGGGATTACGCCGGCAAAGGCGTCCTGGACCTTGTTCATGAACCCGCTGACCGTGTGCGCATCGCCTTCCAACAGCGCCTCGTACCCTGCTTTGGCAACCATCGCGGGATCGTCCTTGTTGTCCGATCGGCCGACGCTGGTATTCTCCAGCCCGGCGCGGTCGAAGAACTGCGTATCGGTAACTCCGGGCATCAGGCACGAGATGACCACATCGGTCTCCTTGAGTTCATTTCGAAGGCCGAAGCAGAAATAGTCGACGTAGCTTTTGGTGCTGTTGTAGACGAGTTGGAAAGCGCCGGGGATATGTCCGGCGATCGAACCGGTGACGAGTATGCGACCTGCATTCTTCGCCCGCATTTTTTGTCCGACGTGGTGCAGCAACCATGTTGTGCCGGTTACATTGGTGTGAATGACATGGGCGATGTCTTGCCAATCCTGATCTAGGAAGGCCTCGCCCAGCCCATGCCCCGCATTGGCCAGCAGAACGTCCGGTGTCCGCCCCTTGAGGGCCTCTACGAGGGCGGCGAGTCCGTCACGGGTGGCTAGATCGGCTTGGACAGTCTCGACGCTGGCTGCGCCGCATTGACGCACCGCATCTTCGGCGACCGCAAGATCGCGGTCGGCCGCTAGCACTAGCTCGCAACCATCTTTGGCCGCCAGTTTTGCAAGTTCCAGTCCGATGCCGCTCGAGGCGCCAGTGATCACGCAAAGACCTGACAGCTTGTCTATTTTTTTGCTCATGATCAGTTCTCCATTCCCGGCTTCAGAATGACCTTGGTCCATTCGTTCTGCTGTTCCTTGAAGTTCTTGTAGCCTTCGGCCGCCTGTTCGAGAGGTAGCCGGTGGCTGATCAGAAACGTCGTATCGAGCGTTCCGTCTTCGATTTTCGCCAGAAGGTCCTCGGTGTATTTCTGGACATGGGTCTGGCCGCCGCGGATCTGCAGGCCCTTTTCCATCATCGCACCGAGTGGCCATTTGTCGCTCATCCCGCCATAGACACCGGGAATTGAGACCTTCCCGCCAAAACGGACCGCAAGGATCGCCTGTTTGAGGGCACTGGCGCGGTCAAACCCCATCCCGACTTTCTGCTTTACGACATCAATCATGTTGTCGATCGCAAAGCCGTGGGACTCCATACCGACCGCGTCGATGACGGCATCCACGCCAATCCCGCCGGACATTTCCATCAATGCTTCGCGCACATCGGTTTCACGGAAATCGATAGTCTGCGCGCCCAGTTGCTTCGCTAGCGCCAGGCGGTTCGGATAATGGTCGATCGCGATTACCTTTGATGCGCCCATGACGATGGCTGACTGGATAGCGAACAATCCGACCGGGCCGCAGCCCCAAACAGCAACGGTATCGTCCGGCTGGATGTCGGCATTTTCTGCGCCCATCCATCCGGTTGGGAGGATATCGGACAGGAACAGAACCTGGTCATCGTCCAGATGGTCGGGAATTACGATCGGCCCGACATCGGAAAAGGGCACGCGGACATATTCAGCCTGTCCGCCGGAATAGCCGCCGGTCAGGTGCGAATAGCCGAACAGCGCGGACATTGGCTGGCCATAAAGGGTGGCCGACATATCCTGCTTTTCAACCGGGTTGGAATTGTCACAGGCCGAATATTGCTGCTGCTTGCAATGGAAGCAGCCGCCGCAGCTGATCGTAAACGGGACGACGACCCGCTGTCCCTTTTTAAGATTGCTGCCCAATCCGGTTTCCACCACCTCGCCCATAAATTCGTGACCAAGCACATCGCCCGGCTTCACGCCGGGTATGACGCCATCGTACAAATGGAGGTCGGATCCACATATGGCGGTGCTGGTGATTTTGATAATCGCATCGCGCGAGTTGATGATTTCCGGATCGCTGACGGTATCGACGCGAACATCTCCGGTTCCATGCCAAGTAAGTGCACGCATTATTCGGTCTCCTGCTTGGCCGCCCGGGTTTCGCCCCGCGTCCGCACCGAGGTCGCTATCTCGCCAGTTTCCATCAGCATTTTAAGCCGTTTGAGGTCGTGCCGCGCCTGGACTTGGGGTTCGCGCAGAAAGATATTCGCCACTGCCCTGACGAGCGCCCCGGCGGGCGGATCGTAGGACATGACCAGACTTACCCTCGTGCCGCGCTCGCCTGGCGCATCCTTGAAGCGCACCTCTCCGCAAGTTGCGATGTCGGACCCTTCGACTGAACGCCACGCGATATGTTCGCCTTGCTTCTCGCTCGAAATCTCGGTTCGCACATCGACATGTCGGCCAGCAGGCGCCTTGATCTTCCAAGTGAACACACCGTCTGCACCGGATTCGTCGATTGCTTCGACATTTTCCATGAAACCTGGCAGGTTCTGAAATTCACGCCAGTAGGTAAACAACTCGGATCGCGGTTTGCGAATGGTTACCGATCGTCCAACCTGCGCATGATCACCCTCGGGCTGGCGCTTGGTGTAATTGGGGGAATTATCTTGCCCGCGATTGCGATGGCGGTTGGATAGGAAGGCACCGAACGCAAGAGCGCCCGCTCCCAGGACAATGCCGCTTAACCCGGCACCAGTTCTAAGCTTATGATCCATAGAGATTTCTCCGCTGCGCTCTGTCGGAGTGAATTGCGAGGCAAACCGTTCCACCAAAATCGATGAGGCGAGCAGATGTTGAGATAAAACTCAAGCGGTCCGCATCACGCACAGCTTCACAGGACTGCGGTCGGTGCACGAGTTGCGCTGCTTATTTTCCGCGTTGAAACATAAGTGGGTCATGAGTGTGAGCATGCCTGCCTTTCCTGCAGCGTCGCTGGGCATGCTGGTACCGCAGCACCGTGCAGCGATCCGCTCATCGGCTTGTCCTGCAACAGCCGCCGATATAGTGATGATGGATGTTAGCCAAATCAGACACTTAAGCAGCGCTTTGTTTCCGATAGCTAGGTGAGCTACTAGCATAGTCACCAATCCAGCTTAACCGTTTAGTACGATCCCCCGCCAAGCCGAGCTGAGAACTGGCGAAAGAAATTCGCGCGTTTGCCGGAGAGCCAAGGCAAAAACGGTTTCTACTTGTCCCTAGCGAAGGGCCAGTTTCAGGCGCTTTTCGATGCATGATTGATGGACCGAGAATCGGGCATCAAGCTACTGTGCCGTCTGTGAAGACTTCCTCAAAACGAAAGGAGGTGGCTCTCTGGAAGAGAGCGGAAAAGGGTACGCGATCCTCGCGTCCTATGGAGACTTGGCATTACTGAAGTAGAACAACAGAAGCGCATTGCAAACTACCTTGCCGCCTTGGCTCACCTGCTGGGTGGCCAGCCCGGACGCTAAGCGCATTTCCGAGGTAAGGTGGACATCATGCTTAGCGGCACGGCGCCCCATGCCCTCGGCCTGATGCAGTTTGCTTCCCAGGTCCAGGCAACCAGCCGCCCGCTCATCTGGATTCACCAGCCTGCAGGAAGCCCCCAAGTTTCGCATATCGTCCTGGTCGCTCCGGTAGACGGCGGAACGCATTACGTCGAAAACTGCATACTCTGCCTCGCCAGCGAAGACAGTGCGTCCTCTGAATCATCCTGCACTAAGTGCCCATAATGCTTCTCGATCATGGCGACGCTCGTGCCCGATAACTGTGCATCGGTGAGTATAGGAAGGCGAGCGCGTATCAGGTCCGTAATGACGCTATGTCGAAGCGTATAGGCACAAACGGCAATCGGTAGATTGGCTGCTTTGGTAGCCTCTTTGATAGGGCGCTTCCATGCGTCCTTAGTCCAAGCCTTACCACTCGGTCGAACAAAGATGTAAGAGGCGGGCGGCTTTTGCGCGACTTGTTCGGCGAAGAAATTTGCCGTGTCTTGGGGCAGGGAAATCTGGCGCGAACAATCATTCTTGTCTTAGCCAACGATCAGTGAACAGGTGCGCTCATCAAATTGGCGCCCAGTCAGAGCTGCGAGCGCACCGGGCCGAAGTGGCAACAATATAACCCCTTCACTAAAGGTCGCGCCTCATCGCTGACGGCATCGATCAGCCGTTTGCGCTCAACCCGGTCCAGATAAAGATCACCAGGCTTGCCGGCGCTCTTGAAGGGTTTTCACGCTTCTTGCCAAGCGGCATCACTGCCTGGTCTACCGGGCTCCAGAACTTGCCCAAGTGCTGCCCGCAACGGAACCATATCCCGGTTGACGGTGGAATTAGCTCGCTCCTTCCATCGCTTCTCTCCAGTTTTGCTCCGGCTGAGCAATGCTGGCGCCTGTTCCAGTCGCTTGCGCCAGCTGCGCAAATGGTGCCGCCGAAGCTTGTCAGCTTCACCTTGGCAATGGGATCGCAATAGACATGCCGCCGAAAAACGCATTCGGCAATCGATCCGGGCTTTCGCTCCAGGTAAGCTTCGCTAGCATCCCTTACCGTCGCCATGTTGCGGGCAAGTTCGCCACCAGCTTCGACGGTGGCAGCCCATACCTCTGCGCCAGCCTTCGCCTGTCTAAAAACATCATGACCTGACAGGGTGCCATAATCGCCAAGCCGCTTTCGCTAATTGCGATTAATATCCGCGTCATAAAACCTGGCGAACCTCGTGCCGCGAGCCGTTTTCTTCGACGGCCGATAACCAAGGTAGACGCTTTGGCGTAGACGATGCCAATGCGGTTTATCGCCCGCTTTTGGTTTCAACTTTTCACGATCCCCGATGCGGCTCAAATCTGCCATTCGGAATCGCTATCCTAAAATCCATGAAAAGAAACATGAAAAACTTGGGTGGGCAGCGGCGAACATCGACGAGCATAAAACTGTGTTTTTATTGGGTTTTGGGCTTTTCGAAAACCGCAGATTTCCGTTATTACCATCCTTCACACGGGTGGGGTCGCAGTTTCAATCCTTGCTGTGCCCACCATTTTTGCCGGTCATTGGGTTGCTGCGATGCCTTTGGCGAGCAGGCGGTTGGCGGTTTCGGCCACGGCTTTGGGATCCTCACCCGGCTGTGTCCAGATGGCGTAGCGCAGGCCTAGGAAAACGTTCATTCCCATGATCGCCCAAGCCTCCGCCTCGCCCAGATCGGCGCGGAGTTCGCCGGACTGTTTGCCTGCGGAAAGGCGCTCTGCGATGCGCGCGGCGGTGGTCTCGTAATGGCGGCGATAGCTTTCCGGATCCACGAATTCGGCTTCGTCGATGATCCGGTAGATTTCCTTGTGTTCCTTGGCGAAGGCGAGAAATGCCGACAGGGCTGCCTGTTCGGCTGCGAGAGCGGATTGCGGGTGCTCCAGCGCCTCGCCCGCACGCACGCGGACGCTGTCGCTGAGATCGCGTACCAGCGCACGGAAGATCGCATCCTTGCTGTCGAAATAGGTGTAGAAGCTGCCCAAGGCCACGCCGGCACGTGCGGTTATCGTACTGATCGAAGCTTCGTGAAAGCCTTTCTCGCCGAACTCACCCGTCGCCGCATCGAGCAGTTTGCGCATGGTTCGGCGCCCGCGATCGGTGCGCGGTGTCTTGGCCGAAACCTGATCTTGCCCGCTCGCCATAGTATCTCCCCAGCCCATAGCCCGACCTGCTCGAGCGATGCCCGGCGGCGGCTGCCAAACTCGCGCTAACCGAGCGACCAAGCCATGACAAGTTAAAACTTGAAAGGTGGTTCAGGTTTCAATAAGGGGGTTTGGAACAGTGTTTGGGAGAGGACACCATGCCGCAATATCGTACGCTTTATACCGCCGCCCTGCTCGCTTCAGGTGCATCGCTTGCGCTCGCCGCGCCCGCCGCCGCGCAGGATGCGGAGCCACAAGATACCCAGCCAGCCGAGGCGCTGAGCGAAGCGATTCCTGGCAATGTCATCGTGGTCACCGCCCGGCGGCGCGAGGAGCGATTGCAGGACGTGCCTCTGTCCGTGACCGCGATCAGCGGCGAGCGGCTGGAGCGCAGTGGCACGCAGGAATTGACCGAAATCGGCCAGGAAGTGCCCAATCTGACCCTGGAAGTCAGCCGCGGCACCAATACGACGCTCACCGCCTTTATTCGCGGCGTGGGGCAGCAGGACCCGGTCGCCGGGTTCGAAGCGGGCGTCGGACTGTATGTCGATGATGTCTATCTCAACCGTCCGCAGGCCTCGGTGCTGGATATCTACGATGTCGAGCGGATCGAAGTGCTGCGCGGACCGCAAGGCACGCTCTATGGCCGCAACACGATCGGCGGTGCCATCAAGTATGTTACGCGCCGCTTGCCCGACGATGTCTCGCTGAAGATACGCGGGACCTACGGCTCCTATGACCAGGCCGAATTGATCGTCTCCGGCTCCGCGCCGATTTCGGACAGCTTGCGCGTCGGAGCCAGCGCGGCGCGGATTTCGCGCGGCGGCTTTGGTGACAATCTCAACCTGCCGGGCGTGGAGAATTACAACAAGGATGTGTGGGCCGGCCGCGGCACCATCGAATTCGACAATGGCCTGCTATTCGTGCGCCTGTCGGGCGATTACGTGAAGGACGAAAGCGATCCGCGCCAAGGCACCCGGCTTATCCCTGGCCTGTTTACCGGCGCGCCGGTGCTGGACGATGTGTTCGACACAAGGGCGGGCCTGAATGTCGTGGAGCAGGAGGTCGAGGCCTATGGCGGGGCGCTCAACGTGGCGTTGCAGGTCAATGACAATATCACGCTGAAATCGATCACCGGCTACCGTGAGGATTCCTCCACCACCCCGATCGATTTCGACAGCCTGCCGGCTTCCGATCTGGACGTTCCGGCGATATACGAGAACGAGCAGTTCAGTCAGGAATTCCAGCTATTATACGAAAGCGACCGGCTGAACGGGGTGATCGGTGCCTATTACCTCGACGCGGCAGCGTTTACCGCGTTCGACGTGGCGCTGTTCACCACCGGCGATCTGATCGGGCTGCCGGGCCTGAATGCCCAGACGCTCGGCGATGTCGATACCGAAACCTGGTCGATCTTCGGCGATTTCACTTACGATTTCAGCGACCGGCTCGCCGTGTCGCTGGGCGGGCGATACACCAATGACAAGCGTTCCAGCAGAGTGCTGCGGACCACCTTTATCGGCGGGTTTTCCGACCTGTTCGGCCCCTCTGCCGCCATTCCCATCGCGGTCACCAGCGATTTCGACGGTAGTGAGACGTTCAGGGAATTCACCCCCCGCGCATCGATCAGCTTCAAGCCGACGCCGGATCACAATATCTACTTCACCTATTCGCGCGGCTTCAAGGGCGGCGGGTTCGATCCGCGCGGCCAGACCAGCGCCGCACCCGATCTGGACGGCGACGGGGATGTGGATTTCGCCGACCAGTTCGAATTCCTTCGCTTCGCCCCGGAAACGGTCGACAGCTACGAACTGGGCTGGAAAGCGTCGTTGCTGGATAACCGCCTGAATATCTCGGTCGCCGCGTTCAAGGGGGATTATACCGATATCCAGATCCCCGGTTCGATCGGGTTCGACACCACCGGCGACGGCGTGAATGACAGCTTCATCGGGATCACCTCGAACGCTGGCGATGCCGATGTCAACGGCTTCGAATTTGAAGGCAGTGCGCTGGTGGGACGCGATTTTGCCGGCAGCGGCAGCCGCTTTTCCGTGAATTGGGCCCTGGGCTATCTCGATGCGGAGTATAACACCTTCATCGATGCGCTGGGCAACGATGTGGCGGACGAGCGGGTGTTCCAGAACACGCCCGAATTCACTGCCAATGCCGGGTTCGATCTTGGTCTTCCGGCAGCTGGCGGGATGGTCGATCTGCTCGGATCGGTGAGCTTGCGGTCCGATGCCAGCCAGTTTGAAACGCCCAACCCGTTCCTCGATCAGGATGGCTTCGCACTGGTCGATGCGAGCATCGTCTATACCCACGATTCCGACCGCTTTTCGATCGGGCTGCACGGCAAGAACCTGCTCGACAAGGAATATATCGTAGCCGGGTATAATTTCGTTTCCGGCGGAACGGGCGGGGCGCCCTTCGTCCCGACATTGGGCCTCGAAGGTACACTGACCGCTTTCTACGGAGACCCGCGCCGGGTATTCGTTACCGGCGAAATTCGCTTTTGAGAGCGCCCATGAAAAAGGCCGGTGAAGCATCATGCTTCGCCGGCCTTTTTTCTAATCGTCGAGGCGATCAGGTGGCGGAGGACGCGACCTTCGGCGGGGTCTTTGCCTTGGCCGTCTGCTTGTCCTGATACTTCTTATAGGCATAGCCGCCAGCCGCAACGGCCAGCATTGTGGGTATGCTCAACCGGGCGAGAACTGCGGGTGCGAAGGCACCCAATGCCGCGCCGGTCGTGCCGCCGATACCGCGAGTGTTCTTTGCTACTTTGCTGCCCAGGGCAGCGCCGATTACCTTACCAATCATGTCAATCTCCTTTGCTCGAACAACGGCTTACCCAGCTAAGGGTTCCGAGACCGGGGGGTTCCAAGATCGGGGGGTTCCGAGATTTGGGGTTCGGAGATTGGCGAGTTTCGCGATCGGCGGGCGGCGCGGTTCGCCTGCGCCTCGCTGGAAAAGCTGCGCGGCGCTCGGTCCGCCTCGCCAGTGGCATGGACCACCACATCGCCGGGCGCGACATCGCTGGCGGCGTAGATATCCCAGTTGCGGTGGATGAAATCGGGCGGGCCGAACACCTTCACCGCATTAATATAGCGATCGTCGCGGAACCCGACGAAATGGACCAGTGGGACCGGCTTATCGGCGCGCGGCACGGTATGCCGGATCGCTCGGCTCCTGGCTGCCTTCCAGCGGAACGCCGAACGTGCTGACGTAATCGCCCAGCTGGTCCATGACCTGTCCTTCGCTCAGACCGAATTCCTCCAGGCTGTAGGTGTGCGGATGGCGTTTCAGTTCGCGGCTGCGGAGCAAATAATTCTCCATCGCCGGAACTGCCGGATCGATCTCCAGCCCCAGAAAGCCATACACCCGCTCCATGGTTCCGCGCCAGTCGCGCTCCATATCCTCATACTGCACGTCGATCATGCGGTCCGCCGGAATCCCGTCGCGCGCGGCGCGCATCCGTTCGATTTGCAGCCGCGTCTTGCGCAGCCATTCGCCGCCGATCTCGTCCGCATCGGCATGGTCGGAATAGATGATCGTCTGGTTCCAGGCGAGGCTGGCGGCGCTGCCCACCACTTTCAGCGGATCGCGGTGAGTGAAGATCAGCCGTGCATCGGGAAAAGCCTCCAGCAAGGCGGACAGGTCGAGCATGTGCTGCGGCGTCTTGAGAATCCACGGGCGCAGTGAGGACGCTTGCTGCGACCAGCCGATCAGCCGCAGCAGGTCGGCCATCCGGGCATAGGCGGGTGCGGCATCCTGCCCCTCGCACCAGCGGCCATAGGCGGGCACATGCCACTGCGCCTCGTGCTTCATGCCCCACATCGAATTGACCAGCAGGCCCAGCTCCTCTTCCGGCTCATACGGCCCGGTGGGGTGGATCGAAAGCGTGCGCGGATTGGCCAGCCGCGCCACTTTCATGATCCGCGCTGCCAGCACCGGGCGAAAATCGCGCTTTTCCCCGGCCAGTACCCGCTCGAAATCGGGACGCGGCACGGGGCTGATCGTCTCGAAGCTGCGCAAGTGCGAGAACCGCGCATCGCCCGCCAGCAAGCGGTGCAGCCGCGTCGTGCCAGATCGCATCGGGCCGACGATGACCACCGGGTGCGGGATCGGCCGGGCGAGAATTTCCGGATGGCGGGCAAACCACATTTGCGCCCACAGGCGGTCGGTCAGTACCTTGCGAAATTGCTGCATGGCGGAGAATGTGCCTGCCGCGTTCAGCCGCGCTTCTTCGCGCAGCGAATCCAGCAATACCGCGAAGGGTTTTTCGAACCACGGATCGCCATAATCGCTCAGCCCCGCGCGCCGGGCGGTCGATTCCAGCAGATAATCCTTCTCCAGCCGCGCCGGCTCGACCAGCCCCAGCCGCCGCCCGGCGCGGATGCCGCGGTCGACATAATCGATGAACGGGGTGCGCCGCGGGGGCAGGATCGGTTCGCTTGGCAAGGAAAGATGCCCCAAATGGCGGAATTGAAGCGTCATTTGCTGCCAGATCGCCCCCCGACTTGTCCAGCCTACTGGACAGGAGGCGCCTGCGATGGGCATAGCGCGCGCCATGCACGATATCCGCCTAATCAGAGACGATCCCGCAGCTTTCGACGCTGCCTTGGCACGGCGCGGACTTGCTCCGGTGGCTGCCGGGATACTGGCGCTTGACGAACAACGCCGCGCGGTGACGACGCGGATGCAGGAGGCGCAGAGCCGCCGTAACGAGGCGTCCAAGGCGATCGGCAAGGCGATGGGTCAGGGCGACACCGAAACAGCCGAGGCGCTGAAGGCCGAGGTGGGACAGTTGAAGCAGACCCTGCCTGCGCTGGAGGACGAGGACCGCAAGCTGGCAGAAGCGTTGCAAGATGCGCTCGCGGTGATCCCCAACCTGCCCGCAGACGATGTCCCGCAGGGCGATGACGAGGCGGGCAATGTCGAGATCGCACGCTGGGGGGAGCAGCCGACATTCGATTTCGAGCCGCAGGAACACGCCGATTTTGCGCCTGCGCTGGGCATGGATTTCGAGACCGGCGCGAAGCTTTCGGGCGCGCGATTCACCTTCCTGCGCGGCGACATGGCACGTCTGCACCGCGCGCTCGGCCAGTTCATGCTGGACCGTCAGACATCCGAAAACGGATATACCGAATGCGCGCCGCCGGTGCTGGTGAACGATGCCGCGATGTATGGCACCGACAAGCTGCCAAAATTTGCCGAGGATAGTTTCAGGACGAGCGATGGCCGCTGGCTGATCCCCACCGCCGAAGTCAGCCTGACCGCATCGGTCGCGGGCGGTATCCTCGATGACGGCGCTCTGCCGATGCGCCTCTCCGCGCTCACCCCCTGTTTTCGCAGCGAAGCAGGGTCGGCAGGCAAGGACACGCGCGGCTTTATTCGCCAGCACCAGTTCGAGAAGGTCGAGCTGGTATCCGTAGTGCGTCCCGAAGACAGCGAGGCGGAGCATGAGCGGATGACCGAGTGCGCCGAGGGCGTGTTGCAGGCGCTAGGCCTGCCCTATCGCAAGATGCTGCTATGCACCGGAGACATGGGGTTCGGCGCGCGCAAAACCTATGATTTGGAAGTCTGGCTACCCGGCCAGGGCGCCTATCGCGAGATTTCCAGCTGCTCCAACACCGGCGATTTCCAGGCGCGGCGGATGAATGCGCGCTATCGTCCGGCAGGAGAAAAGAAGACTGCCTTTGTCCATACGCTCAACGGCTCCGGCCTTGCCGTCGGCCGCACGCTGGTCGCGGTTATCGAGAATTACCAGCAGGCGGATGGCACGGTGGAGGTGCCGGAATTGCTGCGCGCCTATATGGGCGGCACCGAGCGATTGGAGCCGGTCAGCTGATGCGTATCCTCCTCACCAATGACGATGGCATCCATGCCCCCGGCCTGGTCGAACTGGAGAAGATCGCGCGCGAACTGAGCGACGATATCTGGATCTGCGCGCCGTCGGAGGAGCAATCGGGCGCGGGCCATTCGCTCTCGCTCAACCGCCCCGTGCGTCTGCACAAGCATGGCGAGCGGCGCTATTCGGTGACCGGTACGCCGACCGATTCCGTTACGCTGGCGATCCGCACCCTGATGGACGATCCGCCCGACGTTATACTGTCCGGCGTCAACCGCGGCGCCAACCTGGCCGACGACATCACCTATTCGGGCACGGTTTCCGCCGCGATCGAAGGCGCGCTGGCGGGCATCCGCTCGATCGCGCTGAGCCAGGTTTACAATCGCGAGATGCCCGACGAAGACAGCCGCTGGTCGGCAACCCGGCATTGGGGGGTCAAGGTGCTGCGCCCGCTGCTCGATACCCCGCTGCCCGAACGCACGCTCATAAATGTAAATTTTCCTCCGCTTACAGGAGATAAAGTTGCAGGGATCCGCGCAGTACGGCAAGGATTTCACGATTACTCGCGCGGTTCGGTTGTCGAAGGACGTGACCCGCGCGGCCTGAGCTATTACTGGTTCGGCCTCCACCCGATCGAACACACGCTCGATCACGGGACCGACCTGGAAGCGATCGACGAGGGGTATGTTTCGGTGACGCCATTGCAACTGGACCTGACGCATCACGCCTCGCTCGGCGCATTGGGCGAACGTTTCGAACAGGGGACCGGCGAGTGATTCGCCGCGCTGCCGCGCTGGTCCTTTCCATGGTGCTGCTGCTGGCAGCCCCGCCCGCCTTCGCCGATCCGGCCAAGGAAACCGAACATGTGGTGACCGCAGGCGAAACGCTGGGCGGTATCGCCAACCGCGCGGGCGTTCCGCTGGTCGTGATCGCAGAAGCCAACGGACTGGTGCAGCCCTACAAGGTCAGGCTGGGGCAGAAACTGATCATCCCGCGCCAGCGCGTGCATACGGTCAAATCGGGCGAAACCGGGCTGGGTATCGCCAATCGGTACGGCATCGCGCTGACGCAAATTGCGGTGGCCAATGCGCTCGAAGAACCCTTCGATGTCCGCATCGGGCAGCGGCTGATCATCCCTGCCATGGTTACCGCCCCGGTGCGCCGTGCGCCGCAGCCTGCAACCCCCTATTTCCGCGCGCCGCATGATGGCGAGCAGTTAATGGGCTTTGCCATGCGCGAGGACGGCTCGGGCCATGACGGGATCGATTATGCGGCCAATCCGCTGGAGATGGTGCGCGCTTCGGCCAGCGGAACCGTGCTGTATGCCGGCACCGAATCCGAACGGTTCGGCGGGCTGGTTGTGCTCGACCACGGCAATGGCTGGCAAAGCGCTTACGGCCATCTCGCCCGGCTGACCGTATCGACCGGCGATGCGGTGAAGGCGGGCGAGCGCATCGGTCTCGCCGGCAGCGAGGGCGCGGCCAACCGGACCGAATTACATTTCGAGATTCGCCGCGACGGCAAGAAGATCGACCCTGCCGAATTGTTGCAAGGCAGCCGCTCCGAATGAGCGGCAGGCGATCGGACAAAATCGGCCCCAAGATCCCGCGCAAGCGGGTGCGCGGCCCCGGTTTTCAGCCGCTGCGCCGCGCGGTGCGCGTGCCGGTTTGGGGCGATCTTGGCATTCGGCTGGGCCTCGCGCTGTTCCTGATTTTTATCGTTATCATGGTCCATTGGTGGGACCGCGAAGGGCTGGTGGACAATCTGGACGGGGAAGTCAGCTTCCTCGACGTCGTCTATTTTACCATGATCTCGATCACCACCACCGGGTTTGGCGATATCGCCCCCATATCGGACCGGGCTCGGCTGGTGGAGGCGGTGATCGTAACCCCGATCCGCTTTGCCGTGTTCTTCATTTTCGTGGGCACGGCCTACAATTTCATTATCAAACGCAGCTGGGAGAAATGGCGCATGGCCCGGATACAGGATCAGCTGAAGGATCACATCGTCGTGCTCGGCTTCGGCGTCTCCGGCTCCGAAGCGGTGGCCGAACTGATCGAACGCGGCACCGATCCGCGTGAGATCGTGGTGATCGACCCGAGCGAGGAGCGCGTTGCCGCTGCCGAAAAGCTCGGCTGCAACGTGCTGGCGGGCGATGCCAGCCGCGACGATACTCTGCGCGCGGTGCGCATCCACAAGGCAACCAATGTGCTGGTTTCGGGCGGGCGCGACGATACGTCGATCCTGATCGTGTTGACCGTGCGCCATCTGGCCCCGCATGTCCCGATCAGCGTGGTGGTGCGCGCCGACGATAATGAGCTGGTCGCGCGTCAGGCGGGGGCCAACAATGTCATCAACCCGGTCCGTTTTACCGGATTGCTGCTGGCCGGCAGTGCCAAGGGCGCCCATATCGCCGATTACATGGCGGACCTGGCCAGCGTGTCGGGCCGGGTGCAACTGGTCGAACGCGAGGTGACCGAGGCGGAATGCGGCTCCTCCATCGAGGAGCTGAGCACCGGCGGGCGCGGGCTACGCGTCTATCGCAACGGCCGGGCGCTGGGTTTCTGGGAAGCCGAATGCCAAAACCTGCAAACCGGCGATGTGGTGGTCGAGATCGTACCGACCACCAATGGTACGACCCATGGCGACCGGGCTATCGACGACATTATGAACGACGACGCTTGAGCCGGAACGGGCGAGGCGGCGCGTAGAACCGCCGCGCCCGGCACGTTACGGCAACAGCGAGTGCACCACGCCCATCGCGATATAGAAAAGCAGCCAGTAACCCGCATCAATGAAGAACAGCGCCTTGCTCTTCTGGCTGAACAGGTAATTAGTGCCCAGCGCCGGAATGATGAACCCCAACGCTACGCCGAGAGCGGTCATCACCTTGGCAAAGAACGACAATTCATAGTCATAGCTGGCGAATGTATGCGCCAGGGTCCAGCTGGCCAGCAACGAGAAGGCGAAAGCACCGCCATAGATCAGCGCCATGGAGCCCTCTTTTACCTGCTCCTCGGTCAGCCCGACGGCACCCATCCAGCGCTTGCCCATAATCGGCCCGTACCAGATACCACCGACCACGAACCCTGCCGCCGCCGCCAGCACGATGGCCAGCCAGTTCACATCGAACATAAAGATACCCTCCCCCCGGAGACTTTCCGCCCCGTTCGGCAAGTATAGCGCAAAACGTCAATCGGGTGTAGGGGCGCGCGCAATCATGGAAAACACGACAACCCTTCCCCCCCGAGCGATCGAGGATGCCAAGCGCGTCGGCATGGTCAGCCTGGGCTGCCCCAAGGCACTGGTCGATTCAGAACGCATCCTCACGCGCCTGCGCGCCGATGGCTATGCGATGAGCCCCGACTATGCGGGCGCCGACGTGGTGCTGGTCAACACTTGCGGCTTCCTCGATTCCGCCAAGGAAGAAAGCCTGGCCGCGATCGGCGAAGCAATTGCCGAAAATGGCCGCGTGATCGTGACCGGCTGCATGGGCGACGAGGCCGAGGCCATCCGCGCTGCGCATCCGGCGGTGCTGGCGGTGACTGGCGCGCATCAGTACGAGCAGGTCGTCGAGGCGGTGCATACCCACGCCCCGCCGACGCAGGGCCCGTTCGTGGACCTCATCCCCCAGCCCGACATCAAGCTTACCCCGCGCCATTACAGCTATCTCAAGATTTCCGAAGGCTGCAATCACTCCTGCGCCTTCTGCATCATCCCCGATTTGCGCGGGAAGCTCGCCAGCCGCCGGATCGATGCCGTGTTGCGCGAAGCGGAAAAGCTGGTCGCGGCCGGCACGCGCGAATTGCTGGTGATCAGCCAGGATACGTCGGCCTATGGCGTGGATACGCGGCACGAGGAACGCGAGTGGAAGGGCCACCCGGTCCGCGCGCACATGACCGATCTCGCCCGCGAGCTGGGCCGGCTGCGCACGCCTGACGGACAAACGCCGTGGACGCGGCTGCATTATGTCTATCCCTATCCGCACGTCGATGCGGTGATCCCGCTGATGGCGGAAGGGCTGCTGACGCCCTATCTCGACATCCCGTTCCAGCACGCCGCCCCGGCGGTGCTCAAGCGCATGAGGCGCCCGGCGAACGAGGCCAAGGTGCTGGCGCGCCTGAAAAACTGGCGTGATATTTGCCCCGATATCGCGGTGCGCAGCAGCTTCGTGGTGGGCTTTCCCGGTGAGACCGAAGAGGATTTTCAATACCTCATGGAGTGGCTGCAGGAGGCGCAGCTCGACCGCGTCGGCGCGTTCCGGTTCGAACCGGTCGAAGGCGCGGCGGCCAATGCCCTGCCCGATCCGGTGCCCGAGGAGGTAAAGGAGGAACGCTACGCCCGACTGATGGAGCTGACCGCCAGGATCAGCGCCGAGAAGCTGGCTGCCAAGGTTGGCCGCACGCTGCCCGTGATCATCGACGAGGTCGGCGAACCGGATGAGGATGGCGATATCGGCGCAACCGGCCGCAGCCAGGCCGACGCACCGGAGATCGACGGGCAGGTATTCCTGCGCGGTGTTTCTGCCACCCTCGCCCCCGGCGATTTTGTAGATGTGCGGATCGAGGATGCGGACGAGCACGACCTGTTCGGAGCACCGGCCTGAATTTATTTGCGGCGAGGGGCATTTGCCCTGAAACATAACGCGCTCTCACCCATTGGTCCCACATGCCAATAGATATCAAATCAAGCTTCGCCTTCGACCTCGAAGAGCCGACCGACGTGCTGCTGCAATTCGAAGCGGCAATGATCCCCGAACAGCAATTGAGCGACATCTCTACGCAAATGTCGGCAGCCGAGCATGTCGCGCGGGTTCCCGCGCAGGATTCAATCGGAGACCGCCTGTGGGTCCGCGCACAAGGCAGTTTCGAAGTGGAATATACCGCCACCGCCGAGATCAGACGGCAATTGGCCGATCTGGCCAGTCTGGGCGCGGTCGATCCGCACGACATGCCCGGCGAAGTGGTGCCGTATCTGTTTGCCTCGCGCTATTGCCCCGCGCAAAAGTTCCAATATTTCGCCGATGCCGAATTCGGCGATCTGCGCGGCGGCGAGCGGATCGCGGCGATGGCCGATTGGGTGGCCGAGCGGTTCACCTATGAACCCGGCTCCAGCACCGCCGATACGACAGCGCTCGACAGCCTGGTCGAACGCCGCGGGATCTGCCGCGATTACGCCCATGTGATGGTCACGCTCGCCCGCGCGAGCACGATCCCGGCACGCTATGTCAGCTGCTATGCCCCCGGCGTTACCCCGCCCGATTTCCACGCCGTGGCCGAAGTGTTTCTGGCCGATCCCGAATTGGGCGGTGGAACCTGGCAATTGGTCGATGCGACGCGCATGGCCGAGCCTGCCAATACGGTGAAGATCGGCGTGGGCCGCGATGCCGCCGATGTCAGCTTCCTGACCAGTTTCGGCCCGACACAGTTCCGTGAAAGCAAGGTCGAGGTAACTCACCGCGAAGCGTGATTTTGCCACGGCCAAAGTTTTGCTTGCGCAGCGGGGGTTTCCAACAGATCGAATCTTGTCGATAGGGCGAGCATGCCGTAACGTTTGTTGCATCGCAGCAAGCGCGGCTTGCGCTTAATCCCGGGAACCCGTCCTTCATGAGTTTTACCGCCAATCGCCTGTTGCTGTTCGGCGCCACGGGCGATCTGTCCCAGCGGATGCTGCTGCCCTCGCTTTGCGCATTGGCGGCAGATGGGCTGATTGCGCCCGATCTGAAGATAGTCGGCACCGCGCGCACAGAGATGGACGACGCGGGTTTCCGTGATTTCGCCCGGCAGGCGGTGGAAAAATACCTGCCCGCCGAACGGCGCGGCAGCATGGCGGAATTCATGGCGCGGCTAAGTTACCAGCCGCTCGATGCGACCACTCTGGAAGGGTTCGACGATTTGGCCGCCAAGGTCGGCGGCCCGGATGGCGGGGAGGATGACCGGCTGGCGATCTTCCTGTCCACCGCCCCCAGCCTGTTCGAACCGACCATCGAGGGGCTGCGCCATTCCGGGCTTGCGGGCGAGAAAGTGCGCATCGGCCTGGAAAAACCGCTCGGCACCGATCTCGCCAGCAGCTGCGAGATTAACGACGCGGTCGCGGCGGCCTTTCCCGAAGACCGGATTTACCGGATCGACCATTATCTGGGCAAGGAGACGGTGCAGAACCTGCTCGCCCTGCGATTTGCCAATCTGATGTTCGAACCGCTGTGGAATGCGGCCCATATCGACCATGTGCAGATCACCGTTGCCGAAACGGTCGGGCTGGAATCGCGCGCCGGCTATTACGATGGCTCGGGCGCGCTGCGCGACATGGTGCAGAATCACATGCTGCAATTGCTGGCGCTGGTCGCGATGGAACCGCCGACCAGCTATGGCGCGACCGCCGTGCGCGACGAGAAGGTCAAGGTGCTGCGCGCCTTGCGGCCGCTGGAAGAGGGCGAAAGCGTGACCGGCCAATACCGCGCCGGCGCCATCGGCGGACAGGCAGTGCCGGGTTATGACGAGGAACTGGGCGAACATTCGACCACCGAAACCTTCGTCGCGCTGAAGGCGCATGTCGATAATTGGCGCTGGAAAGGCGTGCCGTTCTACTTGCGCACCGGCAAGCGGCTGCCCCAGCGCGTGACCGAGATCATCGTGCAGTTCCGCTGCGTGCCGCATTCGATCTTTGCAGATGCGTCCGGGCCATCTGCGCCGCGGTTGCAGCCCAACAGGCTGGTGATCGAAATCCAGCCCAAGGAAAACATCCAGCTTTCGCTGATGGCCAAGATGCCGGGGCTCGACCGCGAGGGTATTCGCATGCGCCAGGTTCCGCTGGATATCGCCATGCCCGATGCCTTCACCGGCACCCATCGCCGGATCGCCTATGAAAGGCTGCTGCTCGATCTGGTAGAAGGCGACCAGACCCTGTTCGTGCGCCGTGACGAGGTGGAAGCCCAGTGGGAATGGATCGACGCCATCCGCGCCGGTTGGGCCAAGCAAGGCCTCGAACCGAAGAATTATACTGCCGGCAGCTGGGGTCCGAGTGCCGCGATAGCCCTTGCCGAACGCGACGGAGCAAGCTGGCATGAGTAACCTCAACGATACCATCCACCGCGTGACCCAGCGCGTGATCGAGAACTCGCGCAGCCCCCGCGCCGCCTATCTCGACATGATCGCGCGCGAGGTCGACAACCAGCCTGATCGCCGTGCCATTTCCTGCTCCAACCTGGCTCACGCCTATGCCGGTGCGGAAGAAGACCAGGCCGCGCTGAAATCCCATGCCGGGGCGAATATCGGTATCGTCACCGCCTATAACGACATGCTCAGCGCGCATCAGCCTTATGGCCGCTATCCCGAGCGGCTGAAAATCTACGCTCGCGAAATCGGCGCGACGGCGCAGGTTGCGGGCGGCACGCCGGCAATGTGCGACGGGGTGACGCAGGGGCAGGCGGGGATGGAACTCAGCCTGTTCAGCCGCGATGCCATCGCGATGAGCACGGCGGTCGCGCTGAGCCATGCGATGTATGATGGCGCGCTGATGCTGGGGATTTGCGACAAGATCGTGCCCGGCCTGCTGATGGGGGCGCTGCGTTTCGGGCACTTGCCCGCAATATTTGTACCCAGCGGCCCGATGCCCAGCGGCCTGCCCAACAAGGAAAAGCAGCGCGTGCGCCAGCTTTATGCCGAGGGCAAGGCGAGCCGGGCGGACTTGCTGGAAAGCGAAAGCGCCTCATACCATTCGCCGGGCACCTGCACATTCTACGGCACCGCCAATTCCAACCAGATGATGATGGAAATGATGGGTCTGCACCTTCCCGGCGCGGCGTTCATCCAGCCGGGCACGAAATTGCGCCAGGCGCTGGACCGGGAGGCGGTGCACCGGGTTGCCGCCATCGGATCAACCGGAAATGCTTATCGCCCGCTCGGCAAATGCGTGGACGAAAAGGCGATCGTCAACGCCGCCATCGGCCTGCTGGCAACCGGCGGATCGACCAACCATGCGATCCACATCCCGGCAATGGCGCGCGCCGCCGGAGTGCGGATCGACTGGACCGACCTGGCAGAGCTGAGCAGCGCGGTACCGCTGCTTACCCGTGTTTACCCCAACGGATCGGGCGACGTGAACCATTTCCACGATGCCGGCGGGATGGGTTTCGTGATCGGCGAATTGCTCGATGCAGGGCTTGCGCACCGCGATCTGCTCACCGTGGGTGGGGACGATATGGGCGACTATGCGCGCGAGCCTGCGCTGGAAGGCGACGCGCTGACCTGGCGCGATGTGGGCGCCAATGGCGACGAAACCATGCTGCGCAGCGCCTCCGATCCGTTCCAGGCGGATGGCGGGATGCGGCTGGTCGAAGGCAATCTGGGCCGCGCCACGTTCAAGACCAGCGCGGTCGAACCCTCGCGCTATACCATCGAGGCACCTTGCCGCGTGTTCGAAACGCAGATCGCAGTGACCGAGGCGTTCAAGACTGGCGAGCTGGACCGCGACGTGGTGGTGGTGGTGCGCCACCAGGGGCCGCGCGCCAATGGCATGCCCGAACTCCACAGCCTGACCCCGCCGCTGGGCGTGCTGCAGGATCGCGGTTACCGCGTGGCGCTGGTCACCGATGGCCGGATGAGCGGGGCGAGCGGCAAGGTTCCAGCCGCGATCCATTGCACGCCAGAGGCACTGGGCGGCGGTCCGCTCTCGCTGTTGCAGGATGGCGACGTGGTGCGGCTCTGCGCCAAGGATGGCACGCTATCCACCACCGCCGATCTTGCCGCGCGCAGCCCCGCGCCGGCTCCTGCGCCGGAAGACGGGATGGGGCGCGAACTGTTCGCCATGATGCGTGCGCAGGCCGATGGCGCGGAACAGGGCGCATCGGCAATGCTGGCCGCAGCGGGGCTTTGATGGCGATGGGGGGCAGACAACTCGTCAGCGTCGATATTGGCGGTACGCATGCACGCTTCGCCATCGCGACTATCGGCGATGACGGGACGCTGGCGCTGGGCGAGCCGGAGACGCTCCACACGAGCGACCACGCCAGTTTCCAGACCGCGTGGGAAGATTTTCGCGAGATGCAGGGCGGCAGCCTGCCCGATGCGGTCAGCATGGCGATCGCCGGGCCGGTCGGCGGCGATGTGATCCGCTTTACCAACAATCCGTGGATCATCCGCCCGGGCCTGGTGCGCGAAAAGCTGGGCGTGAGAGATTACACCATCGTCAACGATTTCGAAGCGGTCGCCCATGCCGTGGCCCGCGCGCCCGAAGACCAGTTCGTTCACCTTACCGGACCCGACCGGCCGCTGGGCGAAAGCGGCACGATCAGCGTAATCGGCCCCGGCACCGGGCTCGGCGTGGCGCAATTGTGGCGCGATGCGAAGGAAGGCGGCGGCTGTGCCTATCACGTGCAGGCGACCGAGGGCGGCCATGTGGATTTCGCACCACTCGATTCGATCGAGGACGCGATCCTTGCCCGGCTGCGCAAGCGACATAACCGCGTATCGGTGGAACGCGTGGTATCGGGCCCGGCGATCGTGGATATTTACGAAACGCTCGCTGCGATGGAAAACCGCGCGATCATAGAACTCAGCGATATCGAGATTTGGACGCGCGGCACTTCGGGAAAAGACAGCCTCGCCGCCGCCGCAGTGGACCGCTTTTGCCTGGCACTGGGCGCGGCAGCCGGCGATTTTGCGCTGGCCCATGGCGGCTTTGCCGGCGTGGTGATTGCCGGCGGGCTGGGATACCGCATCCGCGACACGCTGCTCGCTTCCGGCTTTGCCGAGCGCTTCCGTTACAAGGGCCGGTTTGCCGAATTGATGGCGACCATCCCGGTCAAACTTATCACTCACCCGCAGCCCGGCCTGTTCGGCGCGGCTGCCGCTTTTGCGAGAGAACACTCATGACAAATATTGCCGATCTTATGCAGACCGCACCGGTCATTCCCGTGCTGGTGGTGGACGAGGTGGCGCAGGCGCGCCCGCTGGCCGAAGCGCTGGTCGGCGGCGGCCTGCGCGTGCTTGAAGTTACCCTGCGCACCGATGCCGCATTGGATGCCATTCGCGTGATGAAGCAGGTGGAAGGCGCCATTGTGGGCGCGGGCACCGTCACCAATCCGGCAGAGCTGGACGCGGCGCTGGAAGCCGGCAGCGAATTCATCGTCTCGCCCGGCCTGACAGAGCCGCTTGGCCGCGCAGCTGTGGATTCGAATATCCCGTTCCTGCCGGGCATCGCCAATGCTGGCGACATCATGCGCGGGCTCGATTTGGGGCTCACTCATTTCAAGTTCTTCCCCGCCATGGCGGCCGGTGGGCTCCCCGCGCTGAAGGCGCTGGCGGGGCCGTTCGGCCAATGCCGTTTCTGCCCCACCGGTGGAATATCGGAAGAAACCGCGCCCGAATGGCTCGGCTACGATCCGGTGCTGTGCGTCGGCGGCAGCTGGATCGCGCCGCGCAAATCCTCCGATTACGTCGCCATCGCCAATTCCGCGCGCCGCGCCGCCGGGCTCACCCGATGAAAAACGTCGCCGACCTGACGCAGCGCCTGTCGCAATTGCATTCCAAAACGCAGGAAACGCCGCTGTTCAACCCGGTCTTCCAGCTCTCGCTGGATTTGTCGCGCGACCTGGAAAGCGGTGAATTGTCCCTCGACGAAGCAGAGGCGATGATCGCGGAGCTGGAATGTTCCGCGCTGGAAGGGCGCGCCGGGCGGCTGCGGCGGCTGATTGGCTCGGCCGATCGCGAAACCAACGAGGCCAGTCTGGACGAGCAGATGCCCGCAGCTGCCTTCGCCGAATTCAAGACGGCGTGGGAACGTCCGCGGCTGCATGCGGTGTTTACCGCGCATCCCACTTTCCTGCTCGGCCCCAACCAGACGCAGGCGCTGACCGCGTCGGCTCAAAGCGCGGATGGCGGCGTGGCCTGCCCAGCCCATGCCGAGCGCCCGGCGATCACCCTGCGTTACGAACATGAGCGCGCGATGGATGCGTTGGCCAATGCGCAGGATGCGCGCGACCGGATCGTGACTCGCCTGCTGGGCCACGCAGCCACGACGTGGCCCGAACAATGGCACGATCTTGCCCCCATGCCGTTCCGTTTCGCCAGCTGGGTTGGTTACGACATGGACGGGCGGACCGACATTCGCTGGACCGATTCGATCGGTTTCCGCTTGTCCGAGAAGGCCCAGCGACTGGGCCGCTATGCCGATCAGCTAGCTGCCATCAATGCCGATCATACGCTGGTGACGACGCTGCGCGATGCCGCCGCGCAAACCCATGAGCGGGCACAGGACTTCAGCGCCGATCTTACCGATCCGGACCGTCTTTCCGCCGCCGCCAACCGATTGACGGCGAACGATCCGCGTAAGCTGCTCACCCTATCCCCGCTGATCAGCCAGCTGGAAGACGATGCGCGCACCGCCGGAACGGACCGCGCGGTCGCGCTGAAAACGCTGGCCGCTGCCATGCGGACCGATGGGCTGGGCATGGGCCACATCCATTTCCGCGTAAATGCCAAGCAATTGCACAATGCGATCCGCCGCCGGATCGAAGGCGGCAACTCGCTCGACCTGGAAAGCAAGGGCGCGATGGCGACCTTGCGCACCATGCTGGCCGAAGTCGAACCGCTGCGAGCCAATTTCGGCGCGCTTGCAATCGAAAGCAGCACTGCGATCCGCCAATTCCTCGCAATGGCGCAGATCCTGCACCACGTGGATGGCGACACACCGATCCGCATGTTGATCGCCGAATGCGAACAGCCCGCCACAATCCTGGCGGCGCTATATTTCGCCAGGCTGTTCGGCATTGCGGACAAGGTGGACGTGTCGCCATTGTTCGAAACCGAAAGCGCGCTGGAACATGGCGGCCGCTTCCTCGATGCGCTGCTCGAGGAAGAAAGCTATCGCACCTATGCCAAGGCGCGCGGGCGTATAGCGATCCAGACCGGCTTTTCCGATGCCGGGCGGTTCGTGGGACAAATCCCTGCCAGCCTCGCGATCGAACGGCTGCAGGGCCGGCTGGCGCAGGCGATTGCCGCCAATGGCCTGACCGATTGCGCCGCGCTGATCTTCAACACGCACGGCGAAAGCATGGGCCGCGGCGCGCATCCGGCGGGCTTTGCCGATCGACTGGACTGGCCGATGTCGCCCTGGGCGCGGCGCCGTTTTGCGCGGGCCGGAGTGGCGCTGGAACCCGAAGTCAGCTTCCAGGGCGGCGATGGCTATTTGTTTTTCGCCAGCCCCGACATCGCCCATGCCACGCTGACCCGCATCGTCGAGGCATCGCCCGCTGCGGTAGAGATCGACGCGCCGAAAGACCCGTTCTACACCCGCACCGATCTCAGCCTGGATTTCTACCGTGCGGTGCGTGCGCATCAGCGCGACCACCTCCACTCGAAAACCTATAGCCGCGCAATCACCGCATTCGGGCTGGGCCTGCTGAACGAAACCGGCAGCCGTAAATCGCGCCGCCAGAGCGACCTGGCCGCCGAACGCGAAATGAGCTTGCGCCAGATCCGCGCCATTCCGCATAATTCGATCCTCCAGCAGCTCGGCTATCCGGTGAATGTCATCGCCGGGATCGGCAGTGCGGCGGATGGCAATTACGAGGATATCGCAGCCCTGCTGGCCGACAGTCCGCGCGGGCGCGCGATCATGCGGCTGGTCCGCGCATCCAACTCGCTTGCCAGCATCAAGACGGTCGCTGCCTATGGCGAGCTGTTCAATTCCGCCTATTGGGCCAGCCGCCCCTATCGCGGGATGGAAAGCCATCTGTCCGATGCCTGCGAAACATTGGCCGAATATCTGACCAAGGATGATCGCACCGGCGTTTTCCGCCGTCTGGCCAGCCGCCTGCGGGTGGACGCGCTGAAGCTGCACCGGCTGTTCGCGCTGCTGCCCGAGGAGGAGCCGCTCGCCGACCGCGAGAATGTCCGCCGCCAGATCGGCGCGCTACAGGCGCTGCGACTCGCGCTGATGCAGCACATGTTTCTCAAAGTGGTATCGATTCCGGTGTTCAGCCGGGCCAACGATATCTCGCGCGACGATGTCCTGGAAATGGTGTTCACCCTGCGCGTGGAGGATGCGCTGGCGCAGTTACGGCGCGCATTTCCCACCAGCTTCCCCCAGCCCGGCGATTTCGCGCTGGACGAGCCGAGCGATTATCCCGACGGCGATGGGGAAGGATATGCGGCAATCCACCGCGACTATATCGAACCGATCGACCGTGCCCACGGCCTCAGCCTACGCATTTCCACCGCCATCGCCAACCAGTTCGGCGCGCACGGCTAGGTAGACCGGCCCCGGGCGGGACATTGCCGGAAATTAACGATTCGCCTTTCAGGCAGTCTCGCAAAGGGACGCCGCGCGCGCGGCGCTGGCAATCGGCGCGGCGGCACGGCATATTGCAGGAATTATGGCACCGATGATCAAATGGCTCGGCGGCGCAGCAGCCGCAATCGCAATCGCATTCGGCGCAGCCGCCGTTTCCGGACAATGGAACGACCGCGCGGCGCAAGGCCCTGTGCTTACGCTGGAAGACGCCATTCCGGCAGCAGAAAGCATGGCCGCAGGCGCTGACGCAACCACGATCGATGTCGACCCGTCGGCGCTGGCTGGCGGTGACGCCGATGCCGAGGTCGCAGCGGTTCAAGACACACCGACTCTGCAAGCTGCCGTGGCGGGCGATACCGACACCGCCAGCATGCAGCAGGCGAGCGACGAGAGATTCGTAGTCAAACGCATCCTGCCCATCGAAGGGCCGATAAAATATGGCGAATGGCATTGGGATACCGAAGGTGTTCCCGCCGGACCGATCGTGATGACCGTGGACCTCGACGCGCGGGTTATCTCGGTATTCCGGGGCGGTTATGAAATCGGCGCAGCTGCCGTGCTGCTCGGCACGCAGGATCATCCCACCCCGCTCGGCACCTTCCCCATCCGATACAAGATGCGCCACAACGTCAGCGAGAAATACAACAACGCGCCGATGCCCTATTCGATGTTCCTGACCACCGACGGGATCGCCTTGCACGGTTCGGACGTCCAGAACGGCTTTGCCAGCCATGGCTGCATCGGCATGCCCGACGAATTTGCCGCCAAAGTATTCGGCGTGGCGAAAAAGGGCGACAAGGTCATCATCACCCGCGGCGAAACCATGGGGATGGGGGACGCGATTATCTAAGCCGTCTTGCGCTGCGGTTCGCGGCGGCAGAGCGTCAGATCGCCCGAACGTTCGATCAGCACGCCGCCGATATTGCCCTTGCCGGGCTTCCTCTCCAACCGTGCGAGCAGCATCGCCGCTTCCCCGAAGCCGGCCTTGCCGCCCAGTTCGGCAATGGCGCGCTGGACCAGCCTGCCATCCAGTTCCATCGTGCCCGTATGCGGGACCTTAACTGTGTCGCCCTCGGTCGCAGCCTTGGTCCTCCACAGATCCTCCGCCAAACTATCGAGAGCTCGCTCGGCGCTCGCCAGATGGGCGGCGGACTGAGCGAAGGCAAGTGGATCGAGCCAATCCGCGTCAGCCAGTGCTTTGCGAATTCGCACCCGGTCGTACCGGTCGTCCGCATTGCTCGGATCGTCCGCGAATTCGGCATGCGCGCTGGCGACGACCTCGCGCAATTCGGCGCGTCTGAACGATAGGAGCGGACGAATGATCGGCACGGCGCAGCCTTCGAAGGTCGCAAAACCCCGAATGCCCGCCAATCCCGAGAGTCCGCTGCCGCGATTGAGGCGCATCACCAGCGTTTCTGCCTGATCATCGGCATGATGCGCCGTTGCGACCGCGCACAATCCGCGCGCCTCGGCCCACTCGCCCAGCGCTCGATACCGGGCATTGCGCGCTTCTTGCTGCAAATTGCCCGCCGCCAGATCGACCCGCAGCGTTGTGCATTCCACGCCCAGATCAGCGCAAAGCCGCGCCACCAGCGCACATTCATCGGCCGACGCCGCGCGCAGACGGTGATCGACCGTGGCAACTTCGATGGCGATCTCGGCCCGCATAGCGAGCAACAGCATGGCCACTGAATCGGGGCCGCCCGACACGGCCAGACCCAGCCGCAACGCTGGGTCCTGCATCGGCAGCGCCCGCAGCGCCCGCAGCGCCCGCAGCGCCGCGGCGAACCGCTCGGCTAGTTGTCCCTCGATCCGGGCAAGTGCGGGGCCGACCCCCTTATCAATTGCAATCCACCTTGCCGAGATTGGCCTGATAGCGGTCCGACAGGCGTCCGGCGGCCAGCGCCGGGTACGTTTCGCCAAATTCGGCCAGCGCGATGCAAGCGCGGCTCGTATCGCCCAGCGCGATCATCGATTCACCCAGGAACAGCAAGCTATCCGGGGCGCGGAGAGCGGTTTTGTCCGACTGGTAGTTCTGCAGGAACCACGGGGCCGCCTCACGCGGCTTGCCATCGTCCAGATAGGCGCGGCCCAGCAGGTTGCGGCCATAGGTGGTCCGCGGGTGGTTCGGGTATTTTTCGACGAACAGGCTCAACTGCTGCTGGGCCTCGGGGTAGAACCCGGCATCCCACAGGCGGAAACCATAGGAATATTCGTCATCACCGGCATCATCGGTCTGCGGTTTGGCGATCTGCTGCACGGCCGCCAACCGGTCGGCGCTCGGCCCGGCAGGCTGCGCCGGAGTCTGCGCGGTTGGTGCAGGCGTCGAAGCCGCGTTCGAAGCACCGCCGGTCATAGCGGCCAGGTTGGTTTGCGAGGCTGCCGGGGCGGGCGTTGCCGCCCCTTCGGCCATCGCCGCGCCCGAAGTCACTTCCAGCGCCGCCAGCCGCGTGTTCAATTCGCGCAAGGAATTGGAGTTTTCTTCCGTCTGCGCGGTCAGCGATTGCAGCGAGACTTCCAACGCATCGAGCCGGGCGAGGATATCGGTAACTGCGGTGGTCGAAGGGGTCGCGCGGTTGGTGGTGGCAGCTTGCGAACCGGTAATTTCCGGTTCGAAAAACCGGCCCGAACCGCCGGGGAATACCCGCCGCTGCAAGGCGCGCACTTCGGCCTCAAGCTTGCGCACGCGCGCTTCGCTGTCATCCTGCGCCAACGCGGGCGCAGCCGTCGTTGCAACGGCGACCAGCGCAAAGCTGCCCATCATACTCTGCCAGATCCGGGCTCTACTCACACGCAAACTCCTGTTTCCTGTCCATAGGGTGCATTGGTGCCTCCTGCGGCCCGAATGGTGGCTGAACACCCCGCCCGCAATAGTGGCAAATGCGTGATTCCTTGTCGAGAGCACGGGCAGCGATTGCGGGGTATACGGGCCGGCCCCGGCCGGTTGCGCCCTGCCATTTGGCCCTGTTCAGCAGCGCCGTGCGATCGCTCTGATTACTCTGCGCCGGCAACCGCCCGGTCGGACTGCGCAGCGCCGGTAGTCGCTGAAGCCTCCTGATTCGCTTCGATACGCTGTAGCAATGCTGGCGCGGTCAGATCGACATCGCTTAAAATCTCATCTTCTTGGGATAGCTTCCCGATCCGCTCTCCGCCGATCGTCACGTCGAGCGCGGCTGGCCAGCCGGTGCGAAGCTGGGGCTGATCTGCATCTGCGGGGACCGTATACCGCTCCCCCAGATCCATCTGCTTCTCCATCAGCGGAACGCCGGTATCGGCATAGTCCGCATCGTAGAAGCGCACCCAGACCCCGTCGCGCGTCGCCGTAAATGTAACTGGCGCAGCTGCCGTTACGGCAGGCTCATCCAGCCCCGCAGCGCCTTCGCCAGTCGCCGACGCGATCATCTCGGCTTCCTCGTCCGCCAGGATCGATGCGGGGCCGGAGCCCGGTGCGATAGCGCTGCGATAAAACGCGAACAGGCCCGCCACCAGCAGCAAAGCGGCAAACAGGCCGAACCATGCCAGGCGGCGCGAGGGAACGCGCGCCGGATCGCCCGGCTCGAACTTGTCGGCCCGCGCTGCGGCGGCATATTCGCGCGTGCCCAGTTCGGCGCGGACGGCTTCGGCAATTTCTCGCTCGTCCAGCCCCACGGCCTTGGCGTAATTGCGTGAAAACCCGACGGCATAGGTGCGCGCGGGCAAGTCTTCGAAGCGCCCTTCGTCGATCAACGCAAGGTGGCGTTCCGGAATGCGGGTTTCGGCGGCCACTTGCGACAAGCGAAGGCCAGCTGCCTCGCGCGCGCGGCGCAAACGATCGCCCACGCCTTCCAGCGGTAGCTCGGCATTATCGCTCACGCCGTCCACGTCCTCAAAATCATGCTCCACTGCGCCCATGTCCCGACCCATCCCGTCCCGAAAATCAGATTCTTTTGATTGCCCCCAACCAACGCTTTGGCGGCTTTCGAGTCAAGCGCCGCAATCTCCCGCCAGCCACCGCTGGGCGCAATTCCTACCGAAACAGGGCGGATCAGCCAGTTTTAGTCGGTATCGATGCCTCGTTCTGCCGCCCAGGCCTGCAATGCAGTCCGCATTCTGGGTGGCGGGCTGACCAACCAGCCATCCATGGCCGCGGTAATCTCGGCCAGATCGACCTTGCGCACCAGTTCCTTGATCGGACCGACCGAAACCGGCGTGATCGACAAGCGGCGATAGCCAAGCCCCAGCAGCGCCAGCGCCTCCAGGCGCCGCCCCCCCATCTCGCCGCATACGCCGAGATCGGTGTTGGTCCCGATGGTCGCTTTCGCAATGCGTGAGAGGAACCGCAGGATCGAAGGGCTGAGCCAGTCATACCGTTCCGCCAGCTTGGGATTCGCGCGGTCTGCGGCGAACAGGAACTGCGTGAGATCGTTGGTGCCGACCGACAGGAAATCCAGCTTCGGCACCAGCAAGTCGAGAACTTCGGCAATCGAGGGAACCTCCACCATTGCGCCGTAACTGATGGAATCGGGCAGCAGCTTCTTGCGCGTGCGGAGGAAATCGAGCTGCTTTTCGAACACCGCTTTGGCCGCTTCGAATTCCCAAACTTCCGAAACCATCGGAAACATCACGTTGAGATCGCGCCCCGCCGATGCTTCCAGCAAGGCGCGCGCCTGCGCCTTGAGCAGCCCCTGGCGTTCCAGAGCGAGACGTAGTGCGCGCCAACCCATCGCCGGATTTTCATCCTGCACTCCGTTTTCCGACTGGAGATAGGGCACGGCCTTGTCCCCGCCGATATCCACCGTGCGGAAGATCACCGGCTTGTCGCCCGCCCCGTCCAGCACGTCGCGGTAAAGCCGGGTCTGGCGTTCGCGCTGCGGCAGGGTGGCGGAAACCAGGAACTGGAATTCAGTGCGAAACAGGCCGATCCCATCCGCGCCGACCAGTTGCAATTGCGACACGTCGTCGCGCAGCCCCGCATTCATCAGCACCTGAATGCGCGTACCGCAGCGAGTGAAAGGCTCTACATCGCGCAGTTTGGCATAGATTGCCTGTTTTTTGCGCGAAAGGGCGAAGCGCCCTTCAAACGCCTGGATCGTGGCGGCGGCAGGACGCATGGTGGCCCGCCCATTATCGGCGTCGAGCAGGATTTCATCGCCCTCGCGCACGATCCCGCGCAGGCCGCGCACCCGGCCCAGCACCGGCACGCCCATCGCCCGCGCCACGATCACGACATGTGCGGTGAGCGAGCCTTCTTCCAGCACCACGCCTTTCAATCGGCGGCGATCATATTCCAGCAATTCCGCCGGGCCGAGATTCTTGGCGATCAGGATGGTGTCCTGGCGCAGGCCCTGCGTGGCCGCCGTGCCCAACTGGCCGGAGACGATCCGCAGCAGGCGATTCGCCAGATCTTCCAGATCGTGCATCCGGTCGGCCAGCAGCGGATCGTCGATCTCGCGCATCCGCATCCGGGTGCGCTGCTGGACCCGCTCGATCGCTGCTTCCGCAGTCAGGCCGGAATCGATCGCCTCGTTGATGCGGCGGCCCCAGCCCTCGTCATAGGCGAACATCTTATAGGTCTTGAGCACTTCCTCGTGCTCGCCGCCGCCCGAACCCACGCCGCCGAACTCGGCCTGTGCGGCCATCTCGTCGATCTGTTCGCGCATCCGGTCGAAGGCACGATAGACGCGCTGGCGCTCGGCCTCGATATCGTCGGCCATGACCTGGGTGATTTCGATGCGCGGCTGGTGAAACACGGCGTGGCCCGAAGCCAGCCCTTTGACCAGCGTCAGCCCTTCGGCGACATACGGCCCGCTCAGCACCTCGCTCAGACCCAGGCTCTCCGCCTCGTCCACCAACTCGGCATTGGCGATCATTTCGGACAGTACCATCGCGGTGGTCTGCAGCGCCTCGATCTCGATATCCGCATATCGCCGGGGATCGACATGCTGGACGCACAGCGCGCCGACCGCCCGTTCGTGATAGACGATGGGGACGCCGGCAAAGCTGTGAAACTTGTCCTCGCCGGTTTCGGGCCGGTACAGGAAATCGGGATGCGCCTTGGCCTCGGCCAGGTTCAGCGTTTCGATATTCGCAGCGATCGTGCCGGTCAGCCCTTCACCCATCGCCAGACGGGTGACGTGCACCGCGCTCTGGTTGAGGCCGCGCGTGGCGAACAATTCCAGCATCCCCTCGCGCAGGAGGTAGATCGAGCAGACCTCGCTATCGAGGCTTTCGCCGATGATCTGGACCACGCGGTCCAGCTTGCCCTGCGCGTGCATCCGGGTGGCCATCACCTCGTGCAATTGCGTGAGGATCGATCGGGCGGCAGCAGTGGCGGTCATGCGAGCAGCCTATAGCAGGATGTAGCTTTCCGCGAATGCAGGAAATGTTGAGGTTTTAAAAAGCCGGCTTCAATGAGCGGCGATTTCTTCCTTCAATCGCAGTTTCTGGCGTTTGAGCTTCTTGATCGTCACTTCGTCTGGCGCAGGGCGGGACATTTCCTGATGCAGTCGGTTTTCCAACCCGGCATGTTTTGTCTGAAGCGCGGCGACGTGGGACGATTCCATCTAGCTCTCCTGTTCTGCAAACGGGAGCGACTCGTCTTCGCGGACGAACCGCTCGATACACATACAACCATAGTAGGCGCGCCTTGCGAAGTGCGAATTCTCGCGTAAGCGGTAGGTAACGGTTTTTGCACGATAGAATGTTCCGGAAGGGTCCGCGATGAACGAACAGGAATTGCGCAAACGGCTTTCCATCCTGCTGACGGAACACCGCGACCTCGACGCGGCAATCGCTGCGCTGACGCTGGGCGGCAGCGGCGATCAACTGCAGATCGCGCGGCTGAAAAAGCGTAAATTGCGTCTGCGCGACCAGATTGCCGAGGTCGAGGACCAGCTAATCCCCGATATCATCGCCTGACAGCTGCGCCATAGAGCGGCTGGCCGGACAGTTGGGCAGCCCTTCGGATGGACGATTTTTGTCTCGCAAAGGGACAGTCCCATATCGGTAAGTCAAACTGTCCACACCCACCTTTGCGACGGGCGTCCGGCAGTCTAGCAGGAAGGTCATGAAGCCGACCGCCAATATCAGTCACGCCATTATCGAGGCGCTGTATGAACAGGCTTTGATATTGGCCGACGAGGTGCGCGCCGCATTCGCGCTGCAACCGCCCAGCGAGCGCGAGCAGGTGTCGCAGGACGATCCGCTGCGGCTTGCCCGGTCCGAGGAAGGTCTGCGCACCACCACCCGCATGATGCATGTGCTCGCCTGGTTGCTGAACCAGCGCGCCTATCTGGCGGGCGACATGACCGAATTTCAGCTGCGCCGCCACGGCGCGCTGCCGGAGGACCGGCCATCCGATCCGGATATGGTCATGCTGCTGGATATCACGGCGCAGGAACTGGTCGAGGAGACCGAAGCGATGCACAGCCGCATCCACCGGCTCGACCGCGCCTGGCGCGAACGCTTTGAAATGCAGCCGCCTGCGATCATGCGGTTGCGCGAAAGGCTGGGCTTCGCCATGATTGCCGAGCGGCGGCGACATGAGCGCGAAGAGGGAATGTCCTCGCGCCGCTGATCGCCCGTGGTTCGAAAGCTAGGCCGCTGCCAGAGCCTTGCGCCATCTTGCCAGGCGTTCTTGACGCGCGGCAGCTTCCATATCCGGTTCGAACCGCGCAATTCCGCCGCGCATGGCCTGCGATGCAGCCTCCAGCGAGGAATGCAGGCCGGCCCCGACTGCCGCCAGCATCGCGGCACCCAGCGCGGTGGTTTCCACGAAATCGGGCCGCTCTACCGGCAATCCGAGGAAATCGGCGAGATCCTGCGCCATCCAGTCATTCGCGCTCATCCCGCCATCGATCCGCAGCGTTTCCCACCGCGCGCCATCGGCGGCGAACGCTTGGGCGAGATCGTGCGTCTGGTGCGCCATCGCCTCCAGCGCAGCGCGGGCGATTTGCGGCTTGCCGCTGGCAAAGCTGAGCCCCGCGATCACGCCGCGCGCTTCGCTGCGCCAATGCGGCGCGCCCAGGCCCGCCAGCGCGGGAACGATCACCACCTCGCCGCTGCTGCCGACACTGCGCGCCAATGCCTCGGTTTCGGCGGCGCTGCCGATAATGCCGAGGGAATCGCGCAGCCATTGGACCAGGCTTCCCGCGACGAACACCGATCCCTCGATCGCGTAAACCCGCTGCCCCTCCTCCTGATACAGTACCGTACCGAGCAGGCGGTGCTGCGAGCGCGGAATAGCGCTGCCTTTATTGGTCAACACGAACGCCCCGGTGCCGTAAGTCGCCTTGGTCTCCCCGAAAGACAGGCAGCCTTGCCCGATAGTCGCCGATTGCTGGTCGCCCGCCAGCCCGGCAATCGGAACCTCCCGTCCCAGCCACTCCGCCTTTGCAGCCGCCAGCTGGCCGTGATTGTCGACCACGCGCGGCAGCGCATCGTGCGGCACGCCGAACAATTCGCACAACCCCTCGTCGAACCCGGCGCCGTCCAGCGGCAGCAGCAGAGTGCGGCTGGCATTGCTGGCATCGGTGATATGTGCACCCGAAAGCTTGTAGGTCAGCCAGCTTTCCACCGTGCCGAATGCCAGACCCCCCGACCGCGCCGCATTCGCCACGGCCGGATCGTTATCCAGCATCCAGCGCATCTTGGTGGCGGAGAAATAGGGGTCCAGCAGCAGGCCGGTGCTGGCCTGCACCGCCTCCTCGTGCCCCGCATCCTTCAACTGGCCGCAGAACTCCGCCGTGCGCCGATCCTGCCATACGATCGCGCGGCTGAGCGGCCGGCCCGTCTCGCGGTTCCACGCCACCACTGTTTCGCGCTGGTTGGTGATGCCGATAGCGGCGATGGCGCTTGCCTTGCCCTCCGCCACTTCGCGCGCGCATGCCAGCGTCTTGTCCCAGATCTCGGCTGCATCGTGCTCCACCCAGCCGGGCCGGGGATAATGCTGCGTCAGTTCGCGCTGGGCCACTTCCACCAACTTGCCATCGGGCGCGAACAGCATGGCGCGGGTCGAAGTGGTTCCGGCATCGAGGACGAGGATCGTTTGTGTCATAGCGCGTGGACATGCGCCAGGCGGGGCCCCATATGCAAGCCATGGCAGGACCACCGCCCAAACCATGGCCCACCGGCCTATCCGAGCAGCTCGAGCCGCTGGTTCGCCGCGTGCTCGCGCCCAACCCCTCCCCCTATACCTATACCGGCACGCAGACCTACATTGTCGGCGGGCGCGAGGGCGTGGCGGTGATCGATCCGGGACCGGACGAGGGCGATCATGTCGCTGCCATCGAGAGCGCGGTGGACGGCGCGCCGATATTGGCGATCATGTGTACCCACACTCACCGCGACCATTCCCCCGCGGCAGCGCCGCTGGCCGCCAGGAACAGCGCCCCGATCGTCGGCTGCGCGCCGTTGATCATCAGGACCGACCGGCCGCGCGCCGATGCGCCGTTCGACCAGTCCTATGCCCCCGACCGGGTGATGGAGGATGGCGAGGCGATGAGCGGGCCGGGCTGGACATTGAGGGCCGTGCACACGCCGGGCCACACGTCCAACCATCTGTGCTTCGCGCTGGAAGAATCGGGCGCGCTGTTTACCGGCGATCACATCATGGGCTGGTCCACCAGTGTGATCGTCCCGCCCGATGGCGATATGTCCGATTACATGGCGAGCCTGCAGAAACTCTACGAGCGCGAGGACAGCGTGTTCTACCCGGCCCACGGGCCGCAAGTGGACAGACCGCGCCAGCTGGTGCGCGGAATGATCGGCCATCGCCGCCAGCGCGAGGCGCAGATATTGCGGCTGATGGGCGAGCAGCCGCGCGCCATTCCGGCCTTCATTCCGGCAATGTACAAAGGGCTGGACGATCGGCTGATACCCGCTGCCGAAATGAGCGTCGAGGCACATCTGATCGATCTGGAACAGCGCGGGCTGGCCGCACGTTCTGCCAGTGACACAGGGGATATATGGCAAACGAATTGAAAACTTCCGAGCATGGCACCGATACGCTGGCTCCGTCTCCGCGCGCCGAAAAACCGCTTGCCCGTATTCAGGCGGTGCCGTGGCTGATCGTGATCCTGCTGCTGGCGGCGACCGCATGGCTCGCCTGGCGGGCCTTCGGGCCGAGCGAGCTGGGCGATCCGCTGGCGACAAGCCTGGTCGCGTTCGAGGAGCAGAACGAGCTGACCGTCTTCAGCGCGCAGCTTGCGCCGGTGGTATCGAGCACCGACAGCCGCTTCTTCGGCGCGATAGAAAGCCGCCAGATCGCGGTGATCCCCGCCCGGGTGGATTACAAGGTCGATCTGAGCGCTGTCGATGCCAGCCGATTGACCTGGGACGAGGCGGAAGAAACGCTGCGCGTTCAATTGCCCGCGCTCGAAGTCGGCCGCCCCAATCTGGATGAGGCGCAGGCGCAATATCTGCGCGAAGGCATCTGGATCAGCCGCGATGCGCAGGACAAGCTCACACGCGAAAACACCCGCACCGCCGAGCGTCTGGCCACCCAGCAGGCAGCCAATCCGGTGTTGATGAACCTGGCCCGCAGCGCCGCGCGCACCGCGATCGGCCAGAATCTCGCGATCCCGCTGGAAGTGGCGGGTTATGGCGATGTGACGGTGGATGTTCGTTTCGATGGAGAGCCTGCACCGGCCGAGCTGCCCTAAGGCGGATTGACGCCGCCGCACCTTGTTGAATAGTATCGCCCGTCATTCGGGTTGCCTCATTGCCGATCGGGGAGGATCGCATGGCGACGACTGCTGCAACTGGCGCTGGACAAGCAAGGCCGAAACCACAGACGCCGTTCGCTCGGGATAACCGGTTCTACAACCGCCTGACCATCGCGCTGTCGGTAGTGATTCTGCTGGCATTCGCCCTGTTCAATATGGCCGGGCTGACAGATTGGAGCGGCGCACCGAGCGTCACCTACATCCATGCAGCGGTGATGATCGTGTGGCTAGCGCTGTTTGCGGCGCAAGGTTTGCTCGGCGCGGGCCGACACATGCGCTGGCACCGCCCATTGGGCTGGGCCGGGGCGGGGCTGGCGGCAGTGGTCGTGATTACCGGACTGGCTACCGGCATGGCCACCGTGGCAACTGGCCGGACGCCGCCATTCTTCTCCGACGCCTATTTCCTCTCGCTTACCACGGTCCAGCCGGTGCTGTTCGGCCTCATATTTACCGCTGCAATCGCGCTGCGCCGCAAGACCGACTGGCACCGCCGGTTGATGCTCGGATCGCTGCTGCTGATTGCAGAGCCCGCCTTCGGGCGATTGATTCCGCTGATCCTGGTGCCTGCTTTGGGCGGGCCGGAAGCGGGCATGGCAAGCCTGCTGGAGATGCGCGAATGGATACCGCTGCTGGAGCTGACGCTGCAATTGGCGTTGCTGGCGCTGGCGATGCGGCATGATGCGCGGCTGCACGGCGCGGTCCACCGAGCACATTTATGGACGCTCGGTGCGCTGATCGCTTTGCCCACGATCAACAAGCTGCTGGAAGCCGTGCCAGCCTACGCCGCCTATGCCGGGTCGCTCGCTGCCGGTTGAAAGGAGCGATTGCGCGGCACCGATCTCGCCCCATATCGTTAGCTATGCTGCAAACAGCTGCGGCTTGCCAAGCAGCGCTGCACCATGCGAGGGAGCGACGCGATGACTATCGAGACCAAACCGCCACAGGGCGAAGACCTGCTCCATGAAATCGACCGCCTGCGGAAGGAGCGTAACGCGGTGATCCTGGCGCATTATTACCAGACGCCCGATATTCAGGACATCGCCGATTTCGTCGGGGATTCGCTCCAGCTAAGCCAGATGGCGGCCGAAACCGATGCCGACGTGATCGCCTTTTGCGGGGTCAAGTTCATGGCCGATACCGCCAAGATCCTCAGCCCGGAAAAGATCGTGGTACTGCCCGATATGGATGCCGGCTGCAGCCTGGAAGACAGCTGCCCGCCCGACAAGTTCCGCGCTTTTCGCGAAGCGCATCCCGATCATATCGCGCTGACCTATATCAACTGCTCGACCGAAGTTAAGGCGCTGTCCGACGTGATCGTGACCAGTTCCAGCGCGGAGACGATCCTGCAACAGATCCCGGCGGACCAGAAGATCATCTTCGGGCCCGACCGCCATCTGGGCGGCTATCTCTCGCGCAAATTCGACCGCGAAATGCTGCTGTGGCCGGGCGTGTGCATCGTCCATGAAGCTTTTTCCGAAACCGAGCTGATCAAGCTGAAACAGCAACATCCCGATGCGCCCATCGCCGCGCACCCCGAATGTCCGCCGACCATCATCGACCATGCCGATTATGTCGGTTCGACCAGCGGTATCCTGCAATTTGCCGAGACGTTCGAGGGCGATACGCTGATCGTGGCGACCGAGCCACATATCATCCACCAGATGGAAAAGGCGTTGCCGAACAAGAACTTCATCGGCGCGCCGGGTGCGGATGGCAATTGCAGCTGCAACATCTGCCCTTACATGGCGCTCAACACGATGGAAAAACTCTACGTCGCCCTGCGCGATCTGGAGCCCCGGATCGAGATCGAGGAAGACCTCCGGCTCGCCGCCAAGAAAAGCCTCGACCGTATGCTGGAACTGGCCAGCGGCACGGTCGGGCAAGGCGATCTGGGCTGATCGGCGTGCCGGGTATTTCGCGCTCGGCAACAATCCGGTCCGTGCCGCGTTGTCTTGACATGAACATACCGAACCCCCCGCCGATGATCACCCGCCGATGATCACCCGCCTGCGCGCCCTGTGGGCCTCCATCAATGCCAGTTACTGGTTCTATCCCGCCATGTTCAGCATCATCGCGCTGGTGCTGGCTTTCGGATCGGTCTGGGCAGACCGCGCGGGCCATGCGGAATTTCTGCGCGATGTGAAATGGCTGGAGCTCGCGCGGCCTCAAGGTGCCTCCAACATGCTGACGGTGATGGCCGGCTCGATGATCGGGGTGGCTTCCACCGTGTTCTCGATCACTATCGCTGCGGTGGCCTATGCCAGCGGCAATTACGGCCCGCGCCTTTTGACCAATTTCATGGAGGACAAGGGCAACCAGTTCTCGCTCGCCACCTTCATCGCGACCTTCGTCTTCTCGCTGACGGTGCTGGGCTTCGTGCGGACGGGCGAGGAACAGGCGCTGTTCGCATCGGTCGGAAACGAGGCTGGCATCCCCGGCTTCGTGCCGCAATTATCGCTGCTGATCGCCTATGTTTTGATGAGCCTTTCGGTCGCGGTGCTGGTATTCTTCCTCAACCATATCCCCGCCTCGATCCGGATCAACACCGTGCTGGAGGGTATCGGCAAGCGTCTGATCGGCCATATCCAGCACAATTATCCGGACAAGAACACCGGGCGAGTGGAACATCAGTCACCCGAAGGCAAGGCCGTGTGCGCTACCGGCAACGGCTACATCCAGATCATCGATTACGAGGGGCTGCATTCCATTGCCGACCGGGTGGATGACCGGATCAAGCTGGCGGTACGCACCGGTGCGTTCGTCCATTCGGACATGGCGTTGGCCTATTGGGCGGGCGATGATCCACCCGACGATTGCGGCGATGAAGTGCGCGACTGCTTTGCGCTGGGCGGAATGCGCACACCGGGGCAGGACATCCATTTCTTGATCGACGAGCTGGTCGAAATCGGCCTGCGCGCTCTGTCGCCCGGCATCAACGATCCCTTCACCGCCATCACCGCGATGCATTGGCTGGGCGCTGCTACCTCCGAATTGGGCGGGCGGGACCTCACGCGCAAATTCGGTGGGGCCGAAAATGCCAATAACGACCGGCTGGTGCTGCTCGACGATGATTTCGACCACTATGTGGCGCGCGGATTCGGCACGTTGCGCAGCGGCACTGCGACCAGCCCGGCAGCCGCCAGCGTCGAGCTGGAAGTTCTGTACGACATTTCGGTCACTCTGGACGACGAGAGTCGCCATGCCGATTTGCTGCGCGAGGGCGACCGGTTGATGGAGCAGGCGCGCGAACATCTGGCCGGGCCCAGTCTGCAGGAACTGGAAGCGGAACATGTGGTGTTCTCGCAAAAAATGCGCGGCGGATAGCAGGCGTTAGCGGCCCTGCCTGCTTCGCGCGACCGCCAGCGCGGTACCCAGCAAGATCATACCCAATATGTCGAGCACGCTCAGCACCTCGCCGAATGCGCTCCACCCGATCAGCGCGGCCATCGCAGGCTGGGTGAGCAAGGCGAGCCCGATAATCAGCGGAGGAAAGTGGCGCAGCGAAAATACCAGCAAACCCTGTCCGATAATCTGGCTGGTCACGAACAATGCCACCAGCGGTGTCCACCCGGACAGCGTCATCGGCGGCCACACCGGCTCCCCGTTCAACAACGCGATAGCCAGCATGATCGGCGCGCCTGCCAGACAGACCCAAACCAGCAGGCTCCAGCTGCCCAGCGTGGCGCGGGCGCGTTGCAGGATCAGCAGATATACGGCGTAGAACATCCCGGCCATCAGGCAGAACAGGTCGCCCACCAGGCTGTGGGTGCTGATCTCCAGCGATCCGCCCAACAGGATCGCCGCCCCGGTCAACGCGAAGATTATCGCCAGCCATTCACCGCCGCGCGGCAAGCGTCGCCCGATCACGAAACCCCACACCAACAGTACCAGGCTGCCCGAATTGCCGAACAGGGTCGCGTTGCCCAGCCGCGTCATCTCGATCCCGATATGCCAGCTGGCCAGGTCCAGCGCGAAAGCTGCGCCCGCCAGCGCGACGATCCATTTCACTGCGCGCGGCACGGCCCAGACCGCTTCCCCGCTGCCGCGCGCGAACAGCAGCAGGAAGGGCAGCGCCAGGAACAATCGCCAGAACCCCGCTGCGACCGGTCCGCTTTCGGCCAGCCGCACGAAATATGGCCCGGTTGCGAGCGCCATGTTTCCCGCCAGCAATGCGGCCAGCAGCCACCATTGCCGGCCGGACGGGCCGCTGGCCAAGCCTCGGTCAACACCCCCTTTTTCGGGGGAAACAGATGCTGTCTCCCGCTCCATCGCAGGGCGTGCTAGACGCTGCGCCGCATTGCGCGAAGACAATTCTGGCGCGCGCCAATTCGAAGGGGAAGACCTTGCACGATTCGTTGTTCCAGCCGCTTGATCTCGGCGCGATCCATGCGCCCAACCGTATCCTGATGGCACCGCTCACGCGCGGGCGGGCCAATATGCCCGGCTCGGTCCCGGGTGAGATGAACGCGACCTATTACCGCCAGCGCGCCGGCGCAGGACTGATCATCAGCGAAGCGACCGGGATCAGCCACGAAGGGCTCGGCTGGCCCGCAGCGCCAGGGATATGGAGCGACGAACAGGTCGAAGGCTGGAAGCTGGTGACCGATGCGGTGCACGCCGATGGCGGCCGAATCGTGCTGCAGATGTGGCATATGGGCCGCTTGGTGCATTCCGATTTCCTCGGCGGCAAACCGCCTGTTTCCGCCAGCGCAACCACCGCGCCGGGTCACGCGCATACTTTCGAAGGGCGCAAGGACAATTCCCCTGCGCGCGCCCTGACGCTGGAAGAAATCCCCCGCGTGATAGAGGATTATCGCCATGCCGCCGCCAATGCGAAGAAAGCGGGGTTCGACGGGGTCCAGCTGCACGGCGCGAATGGTTATCTGATCGACCAGTTCCTGCGCGATTCGACCAATCTGCGCGAAGACGAATATGGTGGCTCGCCGGAAAACCGTACGCGGCTGCTGCGCGAAGTGCTGGATGCGCTGATCGGCGAATGGGGTGCGGACCGCGTATCGGTGCGCCTGTCACCCAATGGCGAGACGCAGGGCTGCGACGATAGCGATCCGGCGGCGACTTTCAGCGCTGCCGCTAAAGTCGTCGAAGACCTCAAGCTGGGCTTCCTCGAACTGCGCGAACCGGGGCCGGAAGGCACTTTTGGCCAGACCGATGTACCCAAGCAAAGCCCGATGATTCGCGATATCTATTCCGGCCCGCTGGTGCTGAATTCCGATTACGACGCGGCCAGCGCGGCAGCCGATGTGGCCAGTGGCAAATGCGATGCGGTCAGCTTCGGGCGGCCCTATATCTCCAACCCCGATCTGGCGGAAAGGATTGCGCAGGACGCGCCGTTCGCGCCCAATGTCGATGTGCCGAAAAGCTGGTACCTGCCGGGACCGGCGGGCTATATCGATTATCCCACGCTGGAGGAGGAGCAGGCCGAAGCGGCGGAGTAGTTACTCCGCTTCGCTGCCCTCTTCTTCGGCGCTGGGACCGCTATCATCATTGCTATCGCTTTGCCCGCTCAGCGGCGGGGATTGCGAGCGGATGGTGTCGAGCGGCAACATCTCGTCGCTGATCGTGCCGCCCAGCACTTCGCCCTTGGCGGTGCGCGAATCGTTTGTTTCGGTGGGGGCTTCCACCTCGGGCTCTTCGCCGCATGCTGCCAGCAGCAACAGGGCCGGAATGGCGGCCAATGCGGAAATTCTTGCGTTCATGGCTTTGCGCCTACCTTGTCCAGCGCCGCGAAGAATTCTCCGGCGCGGGCGAGCAATGCCTCATCCCAGACCTGCGGCGCAACCGGCTTGCCCAGTTTCTCAAGGCTGGTGACGCCATATTCGGCGATGCCGCAGGGCACGATGCCAGCAAAATGCGTAAGGTCGGGCGAGAGATTTACCGAAAACCCGTGCATCGTGACCCAGCGCCGCACGCGCACCCCGATCGCGCCGATCTTGGCTTCTTTCCCGTCCATGTCGCGGGTCCAGATGCCGATACGGCCATCCGCACGCCAGCTTTCCACACCCAGATCACCCAAAGTCGCGATTACCCATCCCTCCAGCGCATGGACGAAATTGCGCACATCGCGCCCGCGCGCGGCGAGGTTCGCCAGGACATAGCCAACCCGCTGTCCCGGCCCATGATAGGTGTAGCGCCCGCCGCGCCCGGCCTCGACCACTTCGAAACGCGGATCGAGCAGCTCGCCCTGCCCCGCGCTGGTGCCGGCCGTATAGACCGGCGGGTGTTCCAGCAGCCACAGCAATTCACGCTGCTCGCCCGCCTGGATCGCGCTGTTGCGCGCGTCCATTTCGGCCAGCGCCTCGCGATAGGGCACTTGCCCCTCGCTCACGCGCAATTCGACGGAATCCGGTAGGCTATCGACCATCTGCATTGCGTGGCGCACCCCCACAGGCTTATCAAGGGGCAGATATCTACTCCGGGGGAGCAAGCACATGAAATTCGATATGAGCCGCGCGTGGAACGAAGCGATGGCCATCCTGCGCGCCAATGGCGGGCTGATGGCGGTAATCGCGGGGTTGTTCGTTTTCCTGCCCAATCTGGCGATGACCATGCTCGCGCCGGCAACCATGTCCGGCCCGCCGATGGAAGGCGATGAGACACCCGAACAGATGATGGAGATCATGGGCGGATTCTATGGCGAGGTCGGACCGTGGATGTTGGCCCTGTCGATCATCGGCCTGATCGGATCGCTGGCGATGTATGCGCTGGTCACGACCGCGCGGCCAACTGTGGGGGAGGCGCTGAAAACCGGGCTGCTGGCCTTCATTCCCGCAATCCTCGCACAGATCTTGATGGGGGTCGCAGTGGGCGTGGTTGGCGCGGTGCTGATCGGGCTGCCATTCGTTATCGGCCTTCCCGCATTGGCAGTGCTGACCATTCCGATTTTCGCGGTGCTGCTGATCTATATCATCGTGAAACTAACGCTGACATCGCCGGTGATCGTGATCGAAGGGGTTCGCAACCCCATCGCCGCATTGCAGCGCAGCTGGCGGCTGACGAAGGGCAACAGCCTGCGCCTGTTCGGCTTCTATTTCATTCTGCTGATCTGTATTTTCGTGGTGATGGCCGTGTTCGCCATGTTCTCCAGCCTGTTTATCGCCTTGCTGGGCGAAGGCACCGCCGGATTGCTGGTGGCGGGGATTTTGAACGGCGTGATCAGCGCGGCCTTCGCCGTGCTGGGGGTCGGGATACTGTCGGCGGTCCATCGTCAATTGGCAGGACCGACGCCGCAGACGGTCAGCGAAACGTTCGAGTGAGCCGGGGCGAGGTTCAGCCAGCCTCGTCCTTCCAGCCCCAGAACAGGCGGCAGGGCAGCACGTTGAGCGCCTCGAACCCCTGCTCGATCCGGGCGAAGTGCTTCGCCATATAATCGCGTGCCTTGGCGCTGAACTGATAGACCAGGAATGCACCGCCAGGGCGCAGCACGCGGTGCGTTGCGGCGGCAATCTCCGGGCCGACTCCTTCGGGCAGGGTCGAGAATGGCAAGCCCGACAGCACGTAATCGGCATGGCCGTGGCCGTGTGCGGCGACGATCCGCTCCACGTCCTCCGCCGAACCGAGCACCGCTGTGAAGCGGCTGTCTGCAATGGTGCGGTTGAGGTAGTCCACGTAAAGCGGGTTGGTATCGATCACGATCAGCGCGCCATCCCCGCGCAGTCTTTCCAGCACCGGGTAACAGAATGTGCCCACGCCCGGCCCATATTCCACGAACAGTTTGCACTCGGCCCAGTTCACCGGCTCCAGCATCTTGGCGATGGTGAAGCGGGAGGAGGGGATGATCGATCCGACCATCTTGGGATGCTGCAGGAACCCGCGGAAGAAAACGCTCCACTGGTCGAGGTAACGGCCCAGGCTGCGGCGCGGGGCGGGCCGCGAACCGGCGGCTAACTCGTTAGGATTGGTCAAGATTATGGCCCTGATCGGCTGCCGCGCCGGGCGCGGCGGGAGGAGGAGTTGGACGCAGGGCTTCGCAAATTCAGCCACGTGTTGCAAGCATCGCGCTCTAGGCGTAGCGCGTTTTGCCATGGCTGACGCCGATCCCTCCCGCCCGGCAATCGCCCCCGAAACCGAGCCGGCACCAGGCAGCTCTACCTCTATTTCGTCCAACATCTCGCGCGGTCGGATGAGCTTGCTGTTTACCGTGATGCTGGTGACGGCGGCTGGCAATACGGCGATGCAATCGGTGATGCCCTCCATCGGCACCGCGCTCGGCGTAAACGATGTGTGGATTTCGCTCGCCTATAGCTGGTCGGCGCTATTGTGGGTTGCCTGCGCGCCGATCTGGGCACGGCGGAGCGACCGGCGCGGACGCAAGCAGATGATGGCGCTGGGCATGATCGGTTTTGCGGTGTCGATGGCACTGTGCGGAGCGGTGCTGTGGTTCGGCCTGCGCGGATTGATCACCGCCGGGCTGACGCTGGGATTGTTCGCTGCGGCACGTTCGCTTTACGGATTGCTGGGCAGCGCGGCACCGCCCGCCGTGCAGGCCTATGTTGCCAGCCGCACGGCGCGCAGCGAACGGACACAGGCGCTTTCTCTGATATCGTCCAGCTTCGGGCTCGGCACGGTGATCGGCCCGGCGCTGGCGCCGCTGCTGGTGTTTCCGCTGCTCGGGCTGGTTGGCCCGTTCGTCGCCTTCGCCCTGTTCGCCATCGCCGCGCTGGCTGTGCTGTGGTGGTTCCTGCCCAATGACGAGCCGCAATTTGCCGCGCGCGGAATGGCCTATGATGCACCCTTCGGCAGCGGTTCGAGCGCGCGCCATAATAATGAGCAAGGGGGCGACGATGCAGAAGACAATGAGCCCGCGCTGGACAAGCTGCGCTGGACGGACAAGCGGATCCGCCCGTGGCTGGTGGCCGGATTGCTGGGCGGCCATGCCCATGCGATGATCCTGGGGATTGCGGGCTTCCTGGTGCTGGACCGGCTGGGGCTGCGCGACGATCCTGCGCTGGGCGCTGGCCCGGTCGGCATCGTGTTGATGAGCGGCGCATTCGCCACGCTGCTGGCGCAATGGGGCCTGATCCCGACATTCCATATGGGGCCGCGCGCGAGCACGCTGTGGGGCATTTTCATCGCGGCTGCCGGGGTGGTGTTGTTCGCCATTGCCGGGGAACTGCACGGCATTGCGCTCGGCTTCGCCATCGCATCGCTCGGCTTTGGCCTGTTCCGCCCCGGCTTTGTTGCCGGAGCCTCTTTGGCGGTATCCCGCGCCGAACAAGGGCAGATTTCCGGCGTGGTCGCGTCGATCAATGGCGCCGCCTTCATCTTCGCACCGGCCATCGGCGTATGGCTGTATAATGCCACCGACCTGACCGGCTGGGTGATCATCGTGGCGCTGCTGCTGGCGGTGGCGGTGATCGGCTGGCGCGGATTACAGAGCGACGAGGCGCTGACGCAGCAAGCCGGCTAAAGGATTTCCTCGACCGTTTCCTCGGGACGGCACAGGCGCACGCCCTTGTCGGTTTCCACCAGCGGCCGGTTTATCAGGATCGGATCGGCCATCATCGCGGCCAGTACCGTGTCGGCATCGGCATTGGGCAGGCCGCGCTCTTCGGCATCGGTGCCCCGCAGACGTAGTCCCTCGGCAGGGGTCATCCCGGCATCTTTGTAAAGCTGCGCCAGCTTCTCACGGCTCGGCGGGGTCTTGAGATATTGCACCACCTCAAGCTCCACATCATCGTGCTCTTCCAATATCGCCAGCGTGTTGCGCGATGTGCCGCATTTCGGGTTGTGCCAGATGGTCGCCTTCATAACTCGTCTCCGCAGATAAAAATGTCACACCGGCCTTTAGCTGGCCAAGAAATTTCCCGAAAGCGCGAAAGCAGGGTTGCAAGTGAGAATAATTCGCAATAGCACGAAAATCACTGTCGCGAACGATTCTCAATTAGGATATTTATGACCCGCAAATCCCTCCACGCTGCCCTGCTTGCCAGCGCTGCGATGTCCTTCGCCGCCCCAGCCTTCGCTGCCGAGGAAATCGCTGCCGATGGCGACCTGCAGCGTGAATATCTGCCGACCGATATTATTGTGACCGGGCAGCGTGCCGATGGGTACAATGCCGAAGACGGCTCCACCGCCACCAAGACGCCCACTGCGCTGATCGATGTTCCCCAAACCGTCTCGGTGATCACCGAAGACCAGCTGGAAGACCAGTCGATCCGCCAGTTGCAGGATGCGCTGCGCTATGTCCCCGGCATTTCGATCGAAACCGGCGAAGGACACCGCGACGAAGTGTTCATTCGCGGGCAGGAAACCACCGCCGATTTCTATCTCGACGGGCTGCGCGACGATGCGCAATATTACCGCTCGCTCTACAATATCGCACGGGTCGAAGTGCTAAAGGGCGCCAATGCGCTGATTTTCGGGCGCGGCGGCGGTGGCGGGGTGATCAACCGCGTCTCCAAGCGCGCCGACCTGACCCAGCAATTCGGCAATTTCGATGCCTCGGTCGATACGTTTGGCGCGTTTGCGCTAAGCGGCGATGTGAACGCGCCGCTGGGCGATGCGGTCGGCGCCCGGATCAACGCCACTTACGAGGAATTCGATAATCACCGCGACTTTTACGAAGGGCGCTTCATCGGTATTTCGCCGACGATCACCGCCGATCTCGGCCCCGCAACCCGGTTGACCGCAACTTACAGCTATGATGACGATAGCCGTGTGACCGATCGCGGCGTGCCGTCCTTCGGCGGCGAGCCGCTGATGGGTTTCGACGATACTTTCTTCGGCGATCCCGACTTCAACGATTCCCGCGCCAAGGTACATATCGGCCGCACGCGGATCGATCATGAATTCTCCGCCGAATGGTCGGCCAACGCCTCGGTCCAATATGCCGATTACGACAAGCTTTACGCCAATATCCTGCCGCGAGGGACCGATGGCAGCACGGTCGAATTTTCCGGCTATCAGGACTTCACCCAGCGCCAGAACCTGATTGGCCAGGCCAATCTTGTGGGTGAGATAGAAACGGGCGCGGTGGGCCACACGTTACTGGCAGGGGTGGAATTCAGCACGCAGGATACCAGCAATGGGCGTAGCAACGCGCAGTTTGCCGACGGTATGGGCGGCTTCACCAGCCGCGCGACCGTCCCACTGGCCGAAGTGATCACCCTGCCCGCAGTCTCGCTGACCGCACCGGTGCGTGCCCGCGATAGCGAGCTGAACGTGTTTTCGGCCTATTTGCAGGACCAGATATCTTTTGCCGATGACATGGTGCAGATCATTGGCGGCCTGCGCTTCGACCGGTTCGATCTCGATACGGTGGACCTGCTGACCGGCACGCCCGGCAGCCGGGTGGACGAGGAAGTCAGCCCGCGCTTCGGCCTGGTGGTCAAGCCCGTGCCTACCGTGTCGCTCTATGCCAGCTATGCGGAAAGCTTCCTGCCGCAGGCGGGCGACCAGTTCCTGATCGTTTCGCCGACCGACAGCGCCTTTGCACCGGAGAAGTTCACCAATTACGAAGTAGGCGCAAAATGGTCGCCCCGCCCGGACCTGTTTGCCACCGCCGCCATCTTCCGGCTCGATCGTTCGAACACCCGTGCTGCGGACCCCAATAACACCGGGCTGACCGTGCTGACCGGCGAAAGCCGTGCCGAGGGGATCGAGCTGAACGTGGTCGGCACCATCGTGCCGGGATGGCAGGCCAATATCGGCTACACCTATCTCGATGGAGAGATCACCTCCGACAGCAATTTCGCCGCTGCAGGCACGCGGTTGCAGCAATTGCCCGAACACCAATTTACCGCATGGAACCATGTCGAACTGACCGACAAGCTCGGCGTGGGTCTCGGCCTGCTCTACCGCGACGAGCAATTCGCCAGCTTCAGCAACGATGTGGTGCTGCCCGATTACTTCCGGGTCGATGCGGCGGTGTTTTACGAAGTGAGCGATCGGATCGCGTTGCAGGTGAATATCGAAAACCTGTTCGACGAGGAATATTACCCGTCCGCACATGGCGACAACAATATCCAGCCGGCCGAGCCGTTTCATGCGCGCTTCGGAGTGCGGATCGGGTTCTAGCCCTGCAAAACGCTCGTTTTATGCTCTCGCTCCTCAAATCGAACGGATCACTATCAAGTCACTCGTTCGTACTGAGGAGTGAAGCCGAACACTGAATGTCTCGAAGGACAGTCCGGACTATTCCTCGACCTCGCGGATCGCCGGAACCTCGCGCGCCGCGTCCTCGACGCTGATCCCCGGTGCGGGGGCGGCGCCGATGGTTTCCACCCGCCGCGCGGCGCGTCCGGCGCGCTGGATGGCGTTTACCAGCCGGGGATAGACGCCGCAGCGGCACAGATTGGGGATCGCTTCCTCGATCTGCTGCTTGGTAGGATTGGCGTTCTTCGCGATCAGCGCGGCAGCGGCCATCGCTATGCCCGGCGTGCAAAAGCCGCACTGGATGGCTTGTTCCGCCACCAGCGCCTGTTGCACCGGGTGCGAGCGGTCGCGTGCGAGCCCCTCGATCGTGGTGACGAAGCGGCCCTCCGCCTCGGCCAAGGTGATCAGGCAGGATCGCAGCGCTTCGCCATCGACCAGCACCATGCACGCGCCGCAGTCGCCCACGCCGCAGCCATATTTGGTTCCGGTAAGGTTGGCCGCATCGCGCAGAGCCCACAGCAGCGGGGTCTCCGGCTCCATGTCGAATTCGACCGGCCGATCATTGACCGTCAGGCGCGACATTCAGCTTGGTTCCCGGCAGATGCTCAGCTGCGCCAGCTATCGTCGATCCGGTCGATCTTGCGCTTCCATGCCTCGAAATCGAACAGCCCGGCACCGCCCTGCCCCTGCATCACGCTGAGGTCGCGCTGATGCACATCGACCACGTCCTGCGTGACGATATTGGCCGAGCCCTGGCTTAGCGTGGCGACCTGAATTTCGCAGGCGCGCTGCAAGGCCCACATTTTCAGGAACATGCCTTGGATGGTCTTGTCCATCACGACCGGGCCGTGATTGCGGAGCATCAGGATGGTGTGATTGCCGAGATTTTCCAGCAACCGCTCGCCCTCCTCCGAGCGCACAGTGACGCCCTCGAAATCGTGATAGCCGATATTGCCGACAAAATTGCAGGCATAGAAATTGGACGGGATCAGCCCGTCCTTGTGGCTGCACACCGCCATCGTTTCGGTGGTGTGGACGTGGCAGATCGCATTCGCCCGCTCCCCCGCATGTTCGTGGAAATAGGCGTGCTGGGTGAAGCCCGCCTTGTTCACCATATAGGGCGACCCGCCGACATTGTTGCCCTCGACATCGATCTTCACCAGATTGCTGGCGGTCACCTCGTCATACATCAGCCCGAACGGATTGATCAGGAAGGTGTTGTCCTCGTCCGGGATTTTAAGCGAGATGTGGTTGTAGATCGCTTCCGACCAGCCAAGATGATCGAATATCCGATAACACGCCGCCAAATCCAGCCGGGCCTGCCATTCGGCTTCGCTGCAATTGTCCTTCACATTTTCGGGCTGCTTGATCTGGGTGGCCATCGCAAAACTCTCCATCGTCTTCGTTTGACCGGCATTATCGCATAGGCGGCGGGGCGCGCACAAGCCGCTATGCAGCGCCTCCTCTCGCAGCTAGGGCGCATCGCCATGAGCAAGGGTGCCAAATTAACGCGCGGGTCGATCCGCGGGCACCTGATCCAGCAGACCGCGCCGATGATCGTGGGCGTTGCCGCGATCATGTCGATCGGATTGGTCGATGCCTATTTCATCGGCCAGCTGGGCAGTGAAGAGCTGGCGGCGATCAGCTTCATCTTCCCGATCAGCGTGGCGCTGACCAGCCTTGGGGTGGGTGTTTCGGTCGGGATCAATTCGGTCGTGGCGCGGGCGCTGGGTGCGGGCGAAGCCGACCGGGCAAAACGGCGCGGCAGTTTCGGGATCGTGCTTGCCACGCTGCTCGGCCTGGCGATGGGCGCCCTGCTATTTCTGGCGCTGGACCCGCTATTTACGCTTATGCAGGCCGACGCGCGGATGCTGCCGCTGATCCGAACCTATATGCAGCCTTTCGCACTCGGCTTTCCGCTGCTGATGGTGATCATGGGCGTGAACGGCGTGCTGCGCGGCCAGGGAGAGGCGAAGCGAACCTCGCTCGTCTCGATCACCTATGCCGCCGCCAATTGGGTGCTCGATCCGATCCTGATCACCGGGGCGTTCGGGTTCGAGGGGCTGGGTATTGTCGGCGCGGCCTATGCCACGCTTGCCGGGTGGGCCGTGGGGCTTACGCTGGGATTCTGGCTGCTGTCGAAAACCGCCATCCCTTTCAATCTGGGCAAGGCGATGCGCACCGAATGGGCCGGATCGCTCAAGGCGATTTCGCGGGTTGCCGGGCCTGCGGCGTTTTCCAACGCGATCAACCCGATCGGTCTTTCGGTGCTGACTGCGCTGGTTGCGGTGGAGGGACAGGACGCCGTGGCGGGGTTCGGCGCGGCCGGACGGCTGCAAAGCTTTGCGGTGGTCCCGCTGCTCGGCCTGTCGGGTGCAATCGGCGCGATCGTCGGCCAGAATTGGGGCGCAGGCGCGCCGGACCGATCGCGGCTAGCCATGCTGGAGGCCGGCGGGTTCGCAGTGACCTATGGATTGCTGCTGGCAGTGGTACTGTTTTTCAGCGCGGAATGGTTTGCAGGCTTCTTCAGCCAGGATCCTGCCGTGATCGGCCAGTTTGCCAGCTATCTGCGGATCGCTGCTTGGGGATATGCCGGTTACGGCGTGCTGATCGTCGCCAATGGCGCGCTGAACGCGGTCGATAAATCGGGCTGGGCCTTGTTCCAGAGCTTTGCCCGGGTGTTCCTGGTGATGATGCCCTTCGCGTGGCTTGCGCGCGGGACTTGGGGAGCCGAAGCGATCTACGCCGCCGAACTCGCGGCTAATGTACTCGGAGGCACGGCGGCAGCATTGATCGTATGGCGAGTGCTGCGGCGAAAACCGCAGCAGGCCCAACCCTCGCCCCCGGCGGAACCTGCTGCCTGACCAGAGCGACGCATTTGCTTCTGTGCCTCCATGATTACGGAATCGTATCGCGCCACGCTATAGCCCTGTTAACGAGGCTGGGTTATGGGCGGTTCTGCAAGAGAACTCGGAGCCCTCGAAAATGCGCGTAGCCTTGGCCGAAGACGATGCCGACATTGCCGAGCACATGCAGTCTGCCATCGCGCAGACCGGGATCGTTTGCGACCTGTTTATCGATGGCAAGGCGCTGCAAACCGGGCTGAAACGCACCACTTACGATGCGGTACTGGTCGATTGGAACATGCCGCCGCCCACCGGGATCGAAGTGATCCGCTGGGCGCATGAGTCGATGGACGCGCCCCCGCCCTTCATCATGATGACCAGCCGGTCCGATCCCGACGATATCGTTTCCGCGTTGGAAGCAGGCGCTGCCGATTACATCGTCAAGCCGGAAAATACCGCTGTTGTCGTGGCCCGGCTGAAATCCGCCGCCCGGCGCGGTAAGGGTCCGGAGAAGGACCGCATGGTCGAATTCGGCCAGTACCGGTTCGACCGGCTGGAACAGACCGCAACGTTGGCCGGCGATCAGATCAAGCTGACGGCCAAGGAATTTGCGCTCGCCCTGATCCTGTTCGACAACCGCGACCGCCCCCTTTCGCGCAGCTACCTGCTTGGCGAAGTCTGGGGCAGCAGCGATCAGGTGGAAACACGCACGCTGGACATGCATGTCAGCCGGGTGCGCTCCAAATTGTCGCTCAGGCCGGAAAATGGCTATGTCATCCAGTCGGTGTTCGGCTTCGGCTACCGGCTGGAGGGTTTCGAGGGGAAGGCACTGGAATGACACGCAAACGCATGACGCAGATATTGGTGCAATCGGTTTCCGGGGGCGCTGCAGCGGCTTTGCTGGCAGGCTGCGCCGTGTCCGGGCCGCCGCGTTTCTCCAATGAAGGCGCAGGGCTTCCCGAAGGCGCGCTGGTAATGATCGAAGGTTCGGGCAGTGCCAGCCCGCTGGAACCGCAGCTGGCCTCCGCATTGGAGCGCGCCCTGACCGAGCGCGGCTTCCGCGTGGCGGACCAGGCAGGCTACGTCATCCGCTATTCGCTTGCCGAGCGGCCTGCGCGGGTCGCGCTGGCGCGGGAAAACGAATTCGGCAGCGTGGATTACGTATCCTATGCGCGCACAGGCCTGCTGCTCGACCGCTGCGAGGCACAGCGGCTGCGGGTCAATGTGGTGGCCTACGATCTGGCGGAGAGCACTGCCGCTTACCGGGGCGCGGCGGAATTCAACGACTGCAATTTCGAGCGCACGCAGTTCGACGAGCTGGCGCAAGAGATTGCCCAGCGCGCAGCGCGCTAACCCTTCAGACCAGCGGAAATTCCAGCGTAAAGCGCGTGCCTTCCTGCGGCGCGGTTTCGACGTGGATGGGAGCGCCATGGCGCTCCATCGCTTCGCCCACGAATGCGAGCCCCAGTCCCACACTTGGCCCCGCGCCCGCCTGCGCTTCCACCCCGAAGCGCGCAAACGGATTTCGTGCCCGCGATGGCGGCAGGCCCGGCCCACTATCGGCCACCGACAGCCACGCCAGCTGAGCCTTTGGATCGGCTTCTACCGTGACTTCGATCTGCGCACCCTCGGGCGAATATTTGATGGCATTGCTGATCAGATTATCGACCGTGCGCGACAAAATGCTTGGATCGCCATTGATGAAGGCAGGCTCCTCGCCCACGTCCTGCGCGATGGAAATGCCCCGTGCGCTGGCCGCCGGATAGGCCCGGTCGGCCGCTTCCAGCGCGAGGGATGCGAGGTCGATTTCCTGCAATTTGAGCTTGGCCTGCGTTACCCGCGCGAGCTGGACGAAATCGTCGGCCAGTTTCAGCGTCTGCTCCGCCTGGCCGCGCACCCGCGACAAGCGTTCCTTTTCCGGCATGGGCGGCGCATTCTCACCTGTCATGCCGATAATCGCGACTTGCGGGCTACGCATGTCGTGACTGAGGAATTCGAGCATCTGGCGGCGCTCGACCTCCGCCCGGCGGATCGCCGCAATCAGCCAGGAAACGCGGTTCATCTGGCGGTCTGCTGCATCGAACCCCCCAATGTCGGCGGGCTTGCTACGCGGGGCCAAAGCGCCCAACCGTTCGCCTTCGCGTCGCAGGAACGCCATCATGGACACCAGCCGCCGCCAACTCCACAGCGGGTAAGACAGTGCGATCGCAAGCAAGGCTGCACCCGGCGCGAACCACACTCCGATGGTGATCGGCAGGGCCAGGGCCGCGCCCAGCACCAGTGCCGCCAGCGAGGCCGCATATAGCAGCGTATAGCGCGGCCGCAGCGCCCAGAAACCGAGGAACAGCGCGATCACCACCGCCATCGCGATCAGTCCCGACATCGACGGGCCGAGCGGCGTGACAAAGCGATCGGCAATCAGCGCGCCCAGCAGATTGGCCTGGATTTCCACCCCGGACATCGCGCCCCCGGCTCGCTCCGGCACGGGGTAGCTATCGCCCAGCCCTTGCGCGCTTGCCCCGATCAGAACCAGTTTTCCCTGCAATAGCTCGCCCGGAAACGACCCATCGACCAAGGCTGCGGCGGGAATGGTCGGATAGGCACCGGCCGGGCGCAGCGGGATGATCGGTACCTGATGCCTGCCGATCGCGATCGCAGCGGGATCTTCGCCGAAAGCCTGACGATAGGAGGCCACCATCAGATGCGGGTAATCGCTACCGGCTGCCTCGCGCGCAAGTTCCAGCCGCCGCACCGCACCGTCATTGTCGAATTCCGCCGCCACATGGCCGAGCGTGCCTGCCGCATCGGCAAGTTCCGGGATCGGGAAAATGGGCACCGAACCGCTATCGGCATTGGGGGCGGGCACGAAGGTAAAGGGAAGTACGGCATTGCCCGCCGATGCGAGCGCTCCTGCCAGCGCCGCATCGCTCGCCGGATCGGACGGTTCGGTAAACAATATGTCGAGCACGGCCAGCTTTGCCCCAGCATTCGACAGCGTTTCGACCATGCGCGCATGCCGCTCGCGCGGCCAAGGCCAGGAACCGATCGTCGCCAGGCTGGCATCGTCTATCGCTACGATGACGATGCGCGGGTCCGGCTCGTCCGCCACCATCCAGCCGGTCGCAATATCAAGCAATTGCAGATCGACCCGCTCGGTAAGCTCCTCGCTCGCCGCCCATGCGGCCAGCGAGGCGGCCAGCAGCAGCGCGATCAGCCATTCGGTGAACAGCCGCAGCTGGATACCGCGATCCCCCTTTTGCACTGCCCCCACCGATGCTGCCGCCGGTCCGCTGGCGGACGCCGAGCTGCTCAAGGCGAGACGGTCAGCTTTTGCGGGGAAGCGGCGGCGGAAACGATGCCTTCAGGAGCGATACGCAGCGCGGTAACTTGCCAGAAATATGTGCCGGGCGGCAGATCGGTCAGCACCAATTCGCGCTGACGCATACCCAGCTCTGCCACCAGAGGCCGGTCTTCGCGGTCCTCCCGCCACAGCTTGAAGTCATACAGGGCCGTGTCCTCGCCTTGCGGACGCCAGGCGAATTTGAAGCCGTTGCCGAGCGGGCTTTCCTCCACGCTGGCCACCACGCCGACGCGCTGGCGGCGGAACGAGTAAGCCTCGGCAAACCCTTCCAGACCGCTTTCGGCAATCGCCATGCTGCGCACGAAATACGTCCCGTTGCCGATATCTTCGAAACTGGCTTCGGGCCGGTCGGTCACATCCTGTGCCACCACGTCGAGGAAACCGGCATCGCGGGCAACTTGGACGCGGTATCCGCTGGCGCCGGACACCGGTGCGATGGCGAAAGTCACTTCGGTATCGGTCTGGACCCGGCCGGGATCGACGATAGTTGGCGCAGGCAATAATTGTTCGGGCGGAAGCAGGCCCGATGGTTTGGCCACGTTGCCGAAACCTTCTTCCAGCGGCCGGGAGGTTTCGCCGCCGGCCAGCTGAACTGTGCCTTCCACCACTTCGGTGCCCGAAGTGATCTCATCGGCAACGTGGAAAATACGGAAGGTTGTTCCGCGCACAGCGGTAACCGCCACCGGAGTGCGCACCCGCCAGCGGTCGCCATCGCGCTTGGGCGTGGGGCTGAAAGTTGCGCGCCCATTGGCCAGCGCGAACAGCACATCCAGCCGGTCATTGATCAGATAACGCCTGGCCCGGACCAGCCGGACGGCGGTTTGCGATGGCAGGCTGACCGTATCTCCGCCCGTGGCGGCCAGCGTCACGAAGCCTCGCGGGCCGGTCCGCACGGTCGATCCTTCATCGACCACCAGCCCCACGCTCGCCCCCTTCGGCGCGCCAAATCCCTCTATACGGACCGGTCCGGTAAAGCTGTCCACCCGCAATTCTACCGGCGTGCTGCGCAGCAGGCGCACGGGAATGGCCATAGTGCTGGCGATCCGCAGACGGTTGGGATTGGCGATGCGGTTGATCCGCTGCACCTCGCGCCAGTCGTCCGCCTTGCGAAAATAGGTACGCGAGAGGCCGATCAGCGTGTCGCCCGGCTTTACCCGATATGCGATCCGCTCATCGGCATCCTGCGACTGGGCGGCAAGGGGGCCGGACCAGATGCCCAGCGCGAGAGCCATCAGGATGATCGCCCAACCGGCAATGCCCAGCCGGCTCTGTGTTCCGGTTTGCTGTTTCATGGCTATCCTCCCATTGCGCCCCAGTTGCGCTGTTACTGCGTTCGGCGAGGTAGGGCGATGCCGTCTCCTGCCGATTTCACCGCTTTTCTAGCGCAAGGCCGAACCGCTCGCCACGTATGGGGCTGAGGTATTTACACCAGTTTACGCCACTTTTAGGCGCGATTGCGCCATAAGCTTCGTGTCGGCGCGCATTCTAAGGGTCGCACTTGATTGCCCCCCGCAATCCCGGTGCGCCGACACGAAAATCGGTGACGGACAAGGCTCCGTGCGTCACCGTGATCCGGGCGGACGATAACGCCCCAATTGCGGATCCCCCACGGGACACGGCAAAGAGACCAGAACTCGCCGGAAGCAAGCAAGGCGGTCCGTCCGGGTCCTTTTCTGTGATGGAAAAGGCCCGGACCGCCGGATCATTCCCACCAATATGGTGCGCGCTTCGCGTCGCCGGTTTCCACCTCGTTCATTGTCGCGGCATCGTAGAGCCTGCCGCCGAGCATCACCTGCGCGATATCGTCGGAATTGCGAATATCGGCGGTCGGATCCGCGGTGAGCACGATCAGATCGGCCAGCTTGCCGACTTCCAGGCTGCCGATATCGCGCTGCATCCCGAGCGATCCGGCCGCCTCTATCGTGCCCGCGCGCAGTGCCTGAACCGGGGTCATGCCGCCGCGCACGAAGCTCCACAGTTCCCAATGTGCGGCGATGCCGGGCTGCTGGCCATGCGCACCGATGGACACTTTCACGCCTCGCTCGGCCAGCTTGGCCGCCTCCCGCGCGGCATCGTCATCGACGAAGGCCCATTCCGGCGCCTTGGTCCGGCGCGCGGTTGCAGCCAGCAATTGCTGCGGCGGGGTGTGGACCAGCAGCGGGTTGTCGAACACGTCGGTCGCCTGTCGCCAATAGGGATCGCCCGCCAGCCCGCCATAGGTGACCGCCAGCGTTGGAGTGTAATTGGACTGCGACTGGCCGAAGAATTGCAGCACGTCTTCATACATCACATTGACCGGGACATTGTGCTCGATGGTGGAATTGCCATCCGCCACCAAATTCATATCCATCCCGAACAGCGAACCGCCCTCGGCCACCACCAGCATGTTTTCCGCCGCCGCAGCGCGCGCGACCATCTGACGCTGCTCGCGCCGGGGCTGGTTGTAGTTCTTGACCGAAACACCGCCCTGCGACTTGATCCGGCGAACATGGGCCAGCGCGTCTTCATAAGTGTCGATCCGCGCATAGACCGACGGCGATTTCGCGCCGTAAATTATCTCGCCGGTCGAGAAGGTGCGCGGGGCGAGCGATTGTCCCGCCCGCTGCCGCTCCGCCGAGGCAAAGATCATGCTCGCCCGGCTGGAGGGATCATGCGCCGTGGTCGTCCCCATGGCGAGCTGCTGGACCTGCACCCAGTTCTGCTGCGGGATCAAATCGCCAACCCCTTGCGGGCCGTGGGCGTGGGCATCGACCAGGCCGGGCATGATGGTGCGCCCGGCCGCGTCGATCTGCCGGCGATCACCAGTCACGATCACATCGTCGGCTGCACCGACTGCAGTGATCCGGTCACCATCGATCAGGATGGTGCCGTTCTCGATTATCCCGGCTCCTTCGCCCGCCATCGTCAGGATTCGCGCGCCGGTTATCGCAATCTTGCCGCTGGGTCTATCCGCGCGCTGCGTCATCGCCAGCGAGATGCCGGTGCTGGGCGGGGTGAACTCGGGATCGTCCTCCTCACGCGGGGCATCGGGGAACAGCGCGTTCAGCGGTGCGGAATAGAGCGTCGGCCCCATCGACCAGTGCAGCGCATCGCCGCCTCGCGACCAGCCGATATAATCGGCTCCGCCCTGCGAAACGCGGGTAACGGGCAGCGGCCCGCCCTTCTCGCTCACGGTGACCGCTTGTCCGCCGGGCATGAGCGGCATTGCGAAGACCTCGTAATTCTGGCGGAAGGCGAGGAATTCGCCGCTGGGCGAGACGCGGAAATCATTTGCCAACTCGCCCTGCGCATGGACCCGGCGTGCCTCGCCGGCAAGATCGGTGGAGATCAGTTGCAGCGCACCATCCTCGCTGCCGATCATGAACAGCCGGTCATTGGCAGCGCCGAATTGCGGAGAGCCAAGCCCGCGCGCGACCAGTTCCGGTGTGCCGCCGCTCGCCGCCACGCGGTAAACGCCGGGGTTTTCGCTATATTCCGGTGCGGTCAGATAGCCGCCGCTGCGTTTCTCGAAAACGATGGTGCGGCCATCGGGAGAGAAACGCGGTTCGGCGTAATGGCCCGGCTGAGCGGTGACCACGCGCTCGCTACGGCCATTGGCGCCGGTCACCACGATTTGTCCCAGTCCATCGTCGCTCCAGCGGACAAAGGCGATATTGCGTCCATCGCGGCTGAAGCTGGGCCACAGCTCCAGCGTATCGCCGCCGCCCGAAGTCAGAGGCTTGGCAGAGCCGCCGCCGGCAGGTTTGGTATAAAGCTTGCCCAGCGTTTCGAACACGACCGTGCGCCCATCGGGCGAGACAGTGGCAAATCGCGGGATGGACGTGGTGAAGCTGTCCGGCGCCACCTCGATTGCCGGATGCGGTGCATCGGCCACACCGCGTGTATCGTCGATCGCAAAGGGGATTTCCGCAGCGCCCGTTCCATCGGCATTCACTCGGCGCAGCTTGCCGCCCGCCCAGAACAGGATCGCGTCGCTGTTGGGCGTCCAGTCCATATTCGGATAGACACCGGTGACCGCCCAGGTTTCCTGCACGTCGAGATCGAGATCGCCATAGATCATCCGCTCCCGGCCCGAGGCGATATCCTTCACCCATAGCTGCGACTGATCCTTGTCGCGCCGCACGAAAGCGATGCTCTGTCCGTCGGGTGAGGGTGTGGGGCGCACCGCGCCGCCATAGCCGCTGACCGCCGTGGTCGTTTCGCCCGTGGCCAACTCGTAACGCTCGATTGCGAAGATACCCTGCGTGGAATCCTGCGCATATTCGAAGATCGGGCCGGGGGTGGTGTTGCGGGTGAAGTAGACCGCCTCGCCATCGGCGGCATAGATCGGTTCGCCCAGCTCCTTCTGATGGTTTTCATTGGGCCGCTCGACCAGCTTGACGCCGCCACCGCCCGATACGTGGTAAAGCCAGACCTCGCCCGTGCCGAGCGAACGACCGGTGGTGAAATGTTTCTTGGCGACGATGTAGCGTCCATCCGGCGACCAACTGGGCTGGTTGAGCAGGCGGAAATCCTCCTTGGTCAGCTGGCGCATATCGCTGCCATCGCGGTTCATCAGCCAGATATTGTCGCCCCCGCCCCGGTCCGAGGTAAAGGCGATCCGCCGTCCATCGGGGCTGAAGCGCGGCTGCACCTCCCAGGCCAGCCCCTCGGCGATCCGCGTCGGCGTGCCGCCGGTGGCCGGCATGGTGTAGATGTCGCCCAGCAGCGAGAAAGCGATGGTCCGCCCGTCGGGCGACAGGTCCAGATCCATCCACGTGCCTTCATCGGTGCGGATGGGAACCTGGCGAATCGTCGCGCCGGTAGGGGCGTTGACGTCCCATTTATCGCTGTCTTCCTCAGTGTCGGCCTCGGCGGCGATGTCCGCATCCTGCCCGCTATTCGTGACCGGCAATTCCTCGCGATCGGGCTGCGGCGCGAGCACCTCATCCTCGGGCGCTTCGGTCTCCTCGACCGGCGGCTGAGCCTGCGGCTGGGCAAAAGCTGCATTGGCGATAAACAGGCTGGCGAGGATTGGTGCGACCGTGAACTTCATAAGTGTCTCCCTTTGCGGAGACTTTATGACAGGCCGGCGCGCTCGAACAAGCCCGACCTTGTCACAACGCCGCATGGCAGTGCGGCTAGCGCTCCAGCCAGACGGTGCGGATCACCTCGCCTGCTTGGGCAGATGCAGAAGCGGGCAAGCGGCGGATCAAGCAATCGGCATCGAGGAAGGGCGAGATCAGCGAGCTGTCTTGCCGGTCCAGTGCGCTGACCTGCCGGGTTCCATCGATGCCGACCGACAGCCGCGCTCGCAGGAAATTCTCGCGTGGGCCGTTGGCGCGCAGGCCGTCGGTCAGCACGGCGGGCTGTTCGGCCAGTCGCTCCGCGCCCGACAGCAGCGCGCGCAGGAACAGCTGAGCGCAGACGAAGGCGGAAGCCGGGTTGCCGGGCAAACCCAAGACCAGCTGGCTTCCCTTGGCCGCGAACCATGTCGGCTTGCCCGGCTTGACCGCGATCTTGCGGAAAATCGGGGCAAACCCGGCATCGGTGAATGCGGCGAACATGTGATCGTGATCGCCGACCGATGCCCCGCCGATGGGGACGATGATATCGGCATCGCTGGCTCGCTCGATATGCTCGGCAATATCCTCCGGCGTGTCGCGCGCGATGCCCAGATCGATCGGTTCTGCCCCCCATTTCCGCAGCAACGCGGCCAAGCCGTAATAGTTCGATGCGATGATTTCCCCGCCGCCCGGATCGCTGCCCGGCGCGCGAAGTTCATCGCCATTGGCAAGGATCGCCACCCGGGTTCGGCGGCGGACGGGCACAGCCGCATGATCGGCCGCCGCAGCCACGGCGATCTGTGCGGGGCCGAGGCGCATACCAGCGCGCAGCAACACATCGCCGACCGAGAATTCCCCGCCCGCCGTGCGAATATGGGCGCGGCTCGCTTGCGTCTGGTCGAGCAATATCTGGTCGCCCTCGCGCGTTACATCTTCCTGGATAACGATGTGGTCGGCGCCCTGGGGAACCACGCTGCCGGTGAAAATCCGCACTGCTTCGCCCGGCCCGACCGAACCGGGAAACGGGGTCCCCGCCGGTGCCTCTCCGATCACCTGCAGCCGCGTGCCCTGCCCAGCCAAGTCGGCGAACCGCACGGCGTAGCCATCCATCGCGGAGCTGGCGTGCGGCGGAAGCGTGACGCGGGCGCTGACATCTTCCGCAAGTTCGCGGTTCAGCGCCCGGTCCAGCCCAACCCACTCGGCCGGCAGGTCAAGCCGATGCCGGGCCAGCACCGCCAGCGCCTCGTCGACCGAAATCATCCTCCCGTCAGCGCCATCGTCCGTGCGACAGCCGGCGCAGCGCCGCGCTCGATCGCGAAATGGTGTCGCTCCGGCTTGGCCAGCAGTGCCTGGTCGAGAGCAGCATGGATAGGCGCGTTGTCCGATGGATGCTCGCGCAGCAAGGCGCGCAGGTCCACGTGATCGTCCTGCCCCAGGCACATATAGATCCGTCCGGTGCAGGTTACCCGCAGCCGGTTGCAACCGGCGCAGAAATTATTGGTCAGCGGAGTGATGAAACCGATCCGTCCGCCGGTCTCGGCCACGCTTGCATAGCGGGCCGGGCCGCCCAGCGTATCCTTGTCCGCCTCGTCTACCAACGTATAGCGGTTCTCCAGTTCCTCACGCAGGGCGGGCAGCGGAATATATTGGTCCACCCGGTCTTCGCCCGTCTCGCCCAGCGGCATCACCTCGATCAGCGTAAGTTCCATGCCCCGTCCATGCGCCCATTCCATGATGCTCGGGATCTCGCGAACATTGCCGTGTTTCAGGGCGACGGTGTTGATTTTCACCGACAGCCCCGCCGCCTGCGCCGCATCGATCCCGCGCAGGACCGCGGGCAGCGAACCGCGCCTTGTTATCCGGGCGAAATTGTCCGGATCGAGGCTGTCGAGCGAGATATTCACCCGCCGCACACCGGCCCTGACCAGGTCTGCCGCATGATGTTCCAGCTGGGTCGCATTGGTGGTGAGCGTCAACTCGTCCAGGCCCTCGCCCAACTTCTCGCCCAGCCCGGCAAACAGCTTGACCACGTCGCGCCGCACCAGCGGTTCTCCGCCGGTCACGCGGATTTTTCGCACCCCGCGCGCGATGAAGATTCCGCATAGCCGCTCCAGCTCCTCCAGCGTCAGCAGCTCTTTCTTCGGCAGGAAATCGGGCCGCTCCGCCATGCAATAGGTGCAGCGCAGATCGCAGCGATCGGTGACCGACAGCCGCAGATAGGTAATTTGCCGTCCGAACGGATCGATCAGTGCGCCATCGCTCATATCATCGCCTCTGATCGAACCGCCGCCCCACCAGGGCCGCGGCGATGTTTGTTTTCTGCACGTCGGTCGTGCCGCCCGCAATGCCCCAGGCATAGGCATCGCGCAGCCGCTGTTCCATGGGATATTCCTTGGAATAGCCATAGCCGCCCATCAGCTGCATCCCATCCGAAGCGACTTCGCGCACCATCTGGTTGGAAAAGCATTTCGCCGTCGAGGATTCCAGGGCGGTCGGCAGGCCGTCCTGCGCATTCACCGCCGCGCGGTGGATCAGCAGGCGCGATGCCTCCACCTTCATCGCCATATCGGCCAGCCGCAATTGCACGGCCTGGAAATCCACCAGCGGTTTGCCGAATTGCTCGCGCTCTTGCACGTAAGCCAGCGCATCTTCCAGCGCGCCCGCCGCGATGCCCAGCCCCATGGTGGCATTGCCGCAGCGTTCCAGCCCGAAGGCGCTCATCAACCGGCCAAAGCCACCTGCCGGAACAATCACATTACCCCGCGGCACACGCACATCGTCGAGGAAAATGTCGCAGGAGGGGATGCCGCGAAAGCCCATCAGCTCTTCGGGCTTGCCGAAGCTCAGCCCCGCGCGCTCCTTCTCCACCAGCACAGCGCCGATACCCTTGGCTCCGGGCGCATCGGACATCCGGCAATAGACGATGTAATAATCCGAATGTCCCGCACCGCTGCACCAGCGTTTCTGGCCGTTGAGTACGATATCCTCGCCAGCTTCCCGCCCGGTTGTAGTCAGGTCGGTCAGCGCCGTGCCGGCCCCCGGTTCGGACATGGACACCGCGACGATGGCCTCGCCTCGCACGACTTCGGGGATGATCCGAGCCTTCAATTGATCGCTTCCGAAATGTTCGATTGTGCGGACCGGGCCGGTCAGGGCTTCGAACACCGGCCAGGCAACAGCCGCGCTGATCTGCGCGAATTCCTCCAGCACCAGCAGAGCCTCCAGATGGTCCAGTCCCAGCCCGCCAAATTCCTCCGGCAAATTCACGCCAAGGAAGCCCATTTCGCCATAGCGGCGGCGCATCTCATCGGGCAATGGCGCGGCATCGCGCTCCATCTGGCGGGCAAGTTCGGGGAGCTCGGCCCGGGCAAATTTGCGCGCAGCTTCTTGCAGTTCACGTTGCTGTTCGGTGAGGGTGAAATCCATTGCCGCACCCTGTCTCTTGCCCGCTCGCCGCGCAAGTGGCACCTCCGCTTTCAGACTATATGGGGGCACTATCTTGAACGAAATCGCGGGCAATACGCCGGTCATTATCGGTGTTGGGCAATATGCAGAACGGGTGGGGGAGCCAGGCTATGGCGCGCTATCGCCGATGAACATTGCGGGCCAGGCGCTGCGTGCGGCGGTGGCGGATTGCCGGGCAAGCGGCGACGTGCCGGCGGCCATAGATACGCTCGCCGCCATTCGGCAATTCGAGATTTCCTATGCGTCGGCGCGGGCACCGTTCGGCAAGGCGGACAACCCTCCGCGCGCCATCGCCGGGCGCATCGGTGCCGACCCGGCGCGTGCGATATTGGAACATACTGGCGGACAGGGTCCGCAAAAGCTGGTCGGCGAACTGGCCGAAGCCATTGCCGCCGGAACCAGCGATTGCGCGGTGGTGGCCGGTTCGGAAGCGATTTCGACCATGCTTTCGCTGCTCAAATCGGGTGAAACCGCCGATTGGTCTGAGGAGATCGGCGGATCGATAGAGGACCGGCCCTATGCGTTGGAAGGGCTGATCGATCCGGCTGCCATGGCCAACGGGCTGAACTCCCCGATCCCGCTCTATGCCCTGTTCGAAAATGCCCGGCGCGCACATCTGGGAGCGTCGCTGGAGGATTATCGGCTGCGGATGGGCGAATTGTTTGCGCCCTTCACGCAGGTCGCTGCTGCCAGCCCTTACGCGGCTGCGCCAACTGCCCGCAGTGCAGAGCAGCTCGCTCATGTCACCGAACGCAACCGCATCGTGGCCGAACCCTTCCCCCGCATGGTGATCGCACGCGACCAGGTAAACCAGGGCGCCGCGATCATCCTGGCCTCCGCCGCAAAGGCCCGCGAACTGGGCGTTCCCGAAGATCGCTGGGTGCACATCCATGCCAGCGCCGATGCGAAAGAAGCACCGGTGTTGACGCGGGCCGATCTGGCGAAAAGTCCAGCCTCGATCGCTTCGGCCGAAACCGCGCTGGATATTGCGGGACGGACCATGGCCGATATCGCTTATATAGATTTCTACAGCTGTTTCCCGATTGCGGTGTTCAACCAGACCGATCATTTTGGGTTGGCCTCGGACGATCCTCGCGGGTTCACCTTGACCGGCGGGCTTCCCTATTTTGGCGGAGCGGGGAACAACTACTCCGCCCACGCCATCGCGGAGGCGGTTGGCCGGTTGCGCGCGGATCGCGGTTCGGCGGCGCTGGTGGGGGCCAATGGCGGTTATCTCAGCAAATATTCGACGGGCATTTATTCTACGCAGCCCGCCGACTGGTCGCGCAGCCGGCGACTGAGCCTTCCGGATGCGCAAGCATCCGTCGCGGTGCCGACAATGTTCGATGGCAGGGCCGTGATCGAAAGCTTCACCATGATGCCGGGCAAACATGGCGGAAAGGCGATGGTCGCGGCGCGAACCGACGAGGGCGCGCGTATCGCGGCGGTGGCTGCCCCTGGCGATAAGGACACAATTGCCGCAATGAATAAGCGCGAGCCGATCGGGCGAGAGATTGCTGTGACCAGCGCAGACAAAGGCCGCAACCACTTCACCTTCGCGTAACAAAAAGAGGGCGGACCTTCCGGCCCGCCCCCTTCCATCAAAGCTATTTTGCTCAGCTAGACGGCAGCGTTGCGCTTCACCGTGATCACCTGCGGATAGGTGAATTCCTGCAGGCCTTCCTTACCATATTCCGCGCCGAAGCCCGATTGCTTGTGGCCGCCGAAAGGCTGGAAGGGATTGAGATATAGCGATTCGTTGATCCATACGGTGCCGGTTTCCATCCGTTCGGCGATGCGCTGCCCATTGTCCGTATCCTTGGTCCAGACCGATCCGGCCAGGCCGTATTCCGACGCGTTGGCGCGGCTCACCGCCTCGTCCTCATCGGCGAATTTCATCAGTGGCATGACCGGGCCAAATTGTTCTTCGGCAACGATGCGCGCGTCTTCGGGCGGATTGTCGAGGATGGTGATCGGCACGTAATAGCCGCTGCCCGAGGGATCGTTATCCTCGCCGCCGACCAGGAATTTATAGCCCTGCTCCTTGGCATCCTGGATCAATTCCTTGACCCGTTCGAACTGCTTCTTGTTCTGGATCGGCCCGACACCGGTGCCTTGCTGGCTGCCATCGCCAACGGTCACGCCCTTGGCATATTCGGCAATCGCCTTGCTCAGATCGTCATAGATATCCTCGTGGATATAGATCCGCTTGGCTGCCACGCAGATTTGTCCCGCATTCTGGAAACTGGCCCAGAACAGTTGCTCTGCAACCTTCTCGACATCGGCATCGGGCAGGACGATCGAGGCATCGTTTCCGCCAAGTTCCAGGGTAATACGCTTGAGATCCTTGCTCGCCCCTTCCATGATCTTCTTGCCTGTTTCGGTCGAGCCGGTGAAAGTGATCTTGTCGATATCGGGATGCTCCGTGATCAGGGGGCCAAGCTCATCAGGACCGGTGATGATATTGACCACGCCAGCAGGAGCGGCTTCGGCAATCAGTTCGGCAATCCGCAGCGTAGTGAGCGGGGTGAACGGGCTGGGCTTCAGCACGATGGTGCAGCCCGACAGCATGGCCGGAACGATCTTCTGCATGGCCATCATAACCGGAAAGTTCCACGGCACGATGCCGCCGACCACGCCTACCGGCACACGCCGGCTACGGACCAGTCGTTGTTCGGAATCCTCGAGGATCTCCTCTTCCAGATCGAGCGTCGCCTGAGCGCCGGCCATCATCGATGCGCCGATGATCTCGCCCTTGGCCTGAGCGTGGGGTTTGCCTTGCTCGCTGGTCAGCAGGCGGAACAGCTCGTCGCTGTTTTCCTTGATGATGGCGGAGATTTTCTGAATCGCGGCGCGGCGTTCGTCGATCGGGGTTTTCGACCAAGTCGGGAAGGCACGGCGCGCGGCAGCTACTGCGCGGTCCAGCTCTTCCTTGCCGCAGGCCGGCACCCTGCCGATCACTTCTTCATTCGCCGGATTGACCACGTCGAGCCACTGGCCATTATCGACCATCTCGCCGTCGATCAGATTCTTGTAATCGGTTGCCATCGTGCATTCTCCCAAAGGTTGGTTCGCTTTGCCGGAATACTACGCCAGCGCAGCCTCCGCGTCGAATGCATTTTGTTTCGCCACGGATCGCCGGGCACCACCGGCCCGGAACGCAAAAAGGCCCCGCAGCACGAAGCTGCGGGGCCTTTTTGAATGGTTGCGGGGGTTGGATTTGAACCAACGACCTTCAGGTTATGAGCCTGACGAGCTACCGGACTGCTCCACCCCGCGTCACCATGGTCTGCAGCGCACGAAAAAATCGGCGCGGCAGATGCGAAAACAGGGCCAACCTAAAAGGCCAGCCCTGTTTTCGACAAAATGAATGGGTTTGCATCTCTTGCAATCGCTGGCTTCAATGCCTGGCGGCGACCTACTCTTCCAGTGCTTGAGCACTAGTACCATCGGCGCTGTCCGGTTTCACGGCCGAGTTCGAGATGGGATCGGGTGGGGCACGGACGCTATGACCACCAAGCAATGGGGCCAGCGAATGTAAGGGTCTAAATCGATGCGAGCTGTTTTATAGGCGTCGTTTCTGGCTGCGATGATCGTCCGCACACTATCGCTGACGGTACTGCAAGTGCAGCCCTGTCGTTGATGGTGTGGAATTCTCAAGCGCGATCAGAGTTATTAGGACCGGTTAGCTTCACGCATTACTGCGCTTCCACACCCGGCCTATCAACGTGATGGTCTATCACGACTCGAAGATTGCTTATCTCAAGGGAGGCTTCCCGCTTAGATGCTTTCAGCGGTTATCCCGTCCATGCATAGCTACCCAGCGGCACGCCTGGCGGCATGACTGGTACACCAGAGGCATGTTCACCCCGGTCCTCTCGTACTAGGGGCAACTCCTTTCAACAATCGACGCCCACGGCAGATAGGGACCAAACTGTCTCGCGACGTTCTGAACCCAGCTCACGTACCACTTTAATTGGCGAACAGCCAAACCCTTGGGACCTGCTCCAGCCCCAGGATGTGATGAGCCGACATCGAGGTGCCAAACACTGCCGTCGATATGAGCTCTTGGGCAGTATCAGCCTGTTATCCCCGGCGTACCTTTTATCCGTTGAGCGATGGCCCTTCCACGAGGGACCACCGGATCACTATGACCGACTTTCGTCTCTGCTCGACCTGTCGGTCTCGCAGTCAGGCAGGCTTATGCCATTGCACTCTCGCAGCCGGTTTCCAACCGGCCTGAGCCTACCATCGCGCGCCTCCGTTACTCTTTAGGAGGCGACCGCCCCAGTCAAACTACCCGCCACAGAGGGTCCCGCTACCGGATAACGGTAGTCGGTTAGACATCAGAAACGAACAGGGTGGTATTTCACAGGTTGGCTCCACTCGGACTGGCGCCCAAGTTTCAAAGCCTCCCACCTATTCTACACAGTTCTTTCCTAATGCCACTCTGAAGCTGCAGTAAAGGTGCACGGGGTCTTTCCGTCTAACCGCGGGTACTCCGCATCTTCACGGAGAATTCAATTTCGCTGAGCATATCCTGGAGACAGTGGGGAAGTCGTTACGCCATTCGTGCAGGTCGGAACTTACCCGACAAGGAATTTCGCTACCTTAGGACCGTTATAGTTACGGCCGCCGTTTAC